>NZ_FOFS01000002.1 GCF_900111015.1 Solimonas aquatica
GACGCAGCGCTGCCCTCTGGGGGCGCGACCGTAGCGTCGCGCCATATTCGTGCTCGCCCAAGTCTCATCAAGGAAAACCAGCTTTTCTGGATCCAGCGAAGTTTGCTGGGCCTGCCAATCACGTCGTGCCTTCTGCACGTCGGCGCGCTCTTGCTCGCTGGCGTGCAGGGTTTTTTTTAAGACTCAGCCCCCACTTGTTCAACTGGTGCCACAGCGCCGGAATCTTGATCTCGACCCCCTCTTTCGCCAAGCGTTCGCACAGCTCGGCCAGCGTCAGGTCCGGCTCCAGCTTGAGCCAGCCACGCAGTGTCGGCTCCATGTCCGCAACCCGGGATCGCCGATAACCGCCGATCTGAAGGCTGCCGCGCTCGCCGGTTGCTTTGAATCGATCAGCTACCTGGTACACCCAAACCCGGCTGACTTCAAAGCGCCGGGCAATCTCCGTCGGGCTCTCGCCGCGCTCCACCGCCCGCAACACCCGATCACGCAAATCCTGCGAATAGGCTTGCATATAGATGCCTCCTTTTTCGGAGAAGCATCCATGTTAAGCCAACGTATATGATTAAATCAAAAATGCTCTAGTCTTCGCTCGAAGGCGGCCTGGCCCGCTGCGCGCGCCGCTGCGCCTTGTGCGGCTTGCCGTGCGCACCGCCCTTGCCCAGCAGCGCGGTCCGCAGCACCGCCTTGCGTGCCGCACTGGGGCCAGCGGGAGGTTTTTTCTTCATGCCGGCATTTTTGCGCGCCCGGCCTGTCGGCGCCAGCGGCGAGACGCTACACTAGCGCCCCACATATGCGTCCGTAGCTCAGCTGGATAGAGTACCGGCTTCCGAAGCCGAGGGTCGGGGGTTCGAATCCCTCCGGGCGCACCAAAAATTAAGTCCCCGCAGCGGAGTCGCCATGGGTTTCCCCCGTGTTCGATTCCGTTTGCGCTGGGAGTGTTCCAGTAGTGAGTGCTGGCGTGAAGCTTGGATGTGGCTACCGAGCGATGCTCAGCCAGCTGAAATACCACTGTTCACACTGATGACCTGACCCGTCAGTTTTGCGGCGGCGGGGCTGGCAAGAAAGACCATCAGCTGTGCAAGGTCATCTGGCAGGCAGACACCAAGACTGGCCATACTGCGCACCTGCTCAAACAACTTTGCGCTGAAGCCACTCTCTTGAACATGAGCAGCCGTCAGCGTGCCCTCAATCAGCGAGGGGGTCAGCGCATTGACGCGTACTCCATAGCGCTTGGCCTCCATGGCCAGCGTGCGCGAGAACACACAGATCGCTGCCATTGCCGCGCCAAGCACTGTTTCTCCCGGTGTGGGTACTTTGGCTGCGTCCGAGGCGACATTGAGAATGACGCCCCCACGCCGCGCCTGCATCAATGGCAACACAAGGCGGCTCATTTGCATGACTGGAAGTGCTACGGAGAGCAAGGTGGGTGCAATGCTTTCTGGAGCAATACGCAGTAAAGGCTCAGGCCGGTAGCGGGCATTATCCGCTGTACAGTTGATCAGGATGTCAACGGCGCCCATGAGCCTGGCGGCCTCTGCTACCGCATGTTGTGCCTGGACGAGATCATTGGCATCGCAGGCGATGAAATGCACCGCTAGCCCGGGAACGCAGGTCAGCAAATCCTCACGTGCTTGTTTGCCGCGTTCGATATTGCGTCCAATCAAGGACAGGCGCGGCACGCCCGCCAGTGCTAGTTGCCGTGCCGTCGCAAGCCCCACGCCCGAAGTGCCGCCGACCACCATGGCGCTGCTGCTATGGAACTGAGGAACCAAAATCGCTTGGCCTTCAGGCTTGGAAGCTACGTCACTGGAATGTGCGCTCATAAAAGTAGTGTACCATACTAAAAAAAGTCTCCGCCTGATTGTCGATCATGGCGTCGGAGTTTCAACACTTCCAGAGGAGTCCAATCATGCAGTCATCAATCCCGGTTCATCATGAGAAGTTCTATATCGATGGCACATGGCAAAAGCCTGCGACGACGTTACGCATCGAAGTCATTGGTGCTAATAATGGTGAGTTGATCGGCAGTGTGCCCGAAGGCGGGCAAGCCGATATCGATGCGGCGGTGACGGCGGCGCGTCGGGCTGTCGAAGGTGGTTGGAGTGAAAGCAGCCCGGCAGAGCGAGCGGCCGTACTCAATCGCTTTGCTGATGCCATCGAAAAGCGCGGTGACCGGCTCAGCCGGGCGGTGAGCATGCAAAACGGCATGCCGCTGAGTCTGGCTGAACAGCTTGAAGTGGGCTATGTGGTGGGTTTGCTGCGCTATTACGCCGCGCTTGCCCAGGGCCTGCAGACGGAGGAACGCCGCCATTCGCCTTTGGGTTTCGACACGCTGGTGCGGCGTAAGCCTGTCGGAGTTGTCGGTGCCATCGTGCCTTGGAACTACCCGGTGGTGCTGTCGATCATGAAGATCGCGCCGGCGCTGGCCACGGGATGCAGCATCGTGCTCAAGCCTTCGCCGGGTACGGTGCTTGACTGCTACATCCTGGCCGAGGCTGCCGAAGAGGCGGGAGTGCCCGCCGGTGTTCTCAACTGGGTTCCAGGTGGACGAGATCTGGGTGCTTATCTGGTCGCTCATCCGGGCATCGACAAGGTTGCATTCACCGGCTCCACCGCCGCAGGCCGCAAAATCGCGGAAGTCTGCGGTCGTCTGCTGCGCCCCGTGAGTCTGGAGCTCGGTGGCAAGTCTGCAGGGATCATTCTGGATGACGCCAAACTGGATCAGGTGCTCCCGGGGCTGCACTTTGCCGCGTTCGGCAACAATGGCCAGACCTGCGCGCTTTCTTCTCGCATCCTGGTGCCCGCCACCCGCTATGACGAAATCGTTGAAGCACTGGCGGAGTTGGCTAAGTCGCTTAAGGTAGGGGATTCCTTGGACAGGACTACCGAAATCGGGCCTCTGGCCTCGGCGGAGCATCGCGAGCGCGTCGAAAGCTACATCGCCAGAGGCAAGAGTGAGGGGCGTCTGGTTGCGGGCGGGGGGCGGCCCAGGCACCTGGCGCGTGGCTGGTTTGTAGAGCCGACTGTCTTTGCGGATGTCGCTAACAGTGCCACCATTGCGCAGGAGGAAATATTCGGGCCGGTGCTCACGGTCATTAAGTACCGTGACGAGGACGAGGCCGTGAAGATCGCAAACGATTCCGACTATGGCTTGGGCGGCACAGTCTGGTCTGCCGACAGTCAGCGGGCGCAGACAGTGGCTCGTCGCGTGCAGACCGGGACCATTGGCGTCAATGGCTATGTGCTAGATATGGCCTCGCCGTTCGGCGGGATCAAGGCCAGTGGTTTGGGGCGTGAACTGGGTCCCGAGTCGCTGGCGGCCTATCAGCAGCTGCAGTCCGTTTACCTGACCGGATGATGATCACGGCCGACTGAGCCGGAGGCGGCAGGCGCTGTCTGGCCTGCCGCCCATCTTTTTTAGGCCGGCTCGAATTCAAAGCGTGTCAGGAATTCAAAGCTGCGAAACGCCTCGCTCAGGCGCGCCTGAAGCTGCGCCTGTTCCTGCCGCTTCGCTACGACGCGGATCACCACTGTTGGACGCTTGCCGCTTTCATCGACCTGGACCGAAACGCCGTCACCGGCGATCTGACGCGCCAGATGTGCGGCGACACCGCGCATGGCGTCCACGCGTAGCGCAGGCTTGTTGATCTTGCCGACGGCAGTCATCGGCATACTGTCGAGAATATGGATTTCAGCCGGAACTGCCGCGCGTTCGGCCACCTTCTCGCGACAAAGCTGCACGAGATCGCCGGCGTCGGCCCTGGCGCCGGGCTTGAGCTGTACATAGGCGATGGGCATCTCGCCCTTGGTGGCATCCGGTTTGCCGATGGCGGCTGCCAGTTGCACGGCCGGATGTGAAACCAATACCTCCTCCACCATGCGAGGGTCGATGTTGTGACCACCGCGAATGATCACATCCTTGGCGCGGCCGTAAAGCCAGATGTGCCCGCTTTCATCCACCATGCCCAGGTCGCCGGTATTGGCCCAACGCTGGCCATCGGGCATGCCCTGTACAAAAAAGTCCTGGTCGAGACTGGCATCGACATAGCCGGCTGTCACGCCGGGGCCGGCAATGACCAGGACGCCGCGTTCGCCCGGCGCACATTCACGCAAGAAGCGGTTTTGGGCATCGACCTCGATCGCCTTCACCGCATGCCAGGGCAGGCGGCGCCCGACCGAGCCGGCCAAGGGTTCGAGACCGTCGTCGGGATGCCCCGAGACGGCGCCATGAATCTCTGACATGCCCCAGATCTCCCGCAGCCAGATGCCGTATCGGGCATGAAAGCCACGTAGCAGTTCCACCGGGACCGTGCTGCCGCCGGAATTGAAGCTGCGGATGCAATGTCCCTGCCCCGCAATCTCCGGCGGCAGCGACAAAAGCGCTGCGGCGGTTGCGGGCGTCGCAATTAACGAACTCATTCGGTAATGGCGGGCGATATCCCAGAAGTTCTTCACCACGCTCTGACTGCGGAAGCCATCCGTGGTCAGCGTGAGCAGGGTTTGTCCGTAAAGCATGGCGCGCAATGACAGAATCACGCCGCCGCCGACGTGGAAGTTCGGCATGGCGTGACCGACCACGCCTTCTGGCTCCGAGCCAGCAAGGGCGCCCATGATCCAGGCCGCCAGAAGCTGGCCGCGATGGCTCATGCGCACCAGCTTCGGCGCTGCCGTGGTGCCGCCGGTGGGGAGATACACGGCATCGGCGTGAGGGTCGTCCGCAGGTTCGAATTCCAGGGTGGCGGCTTCGCGATCCATGGCGAGATTGAAGTCGTCCGCCGGGTCGTCCGCATCGACAATCAGAATGCGCCTGAGTGTCGGGACCTGCCGCCATATATCGTCCAGGCGTTCCCACGCGCCGGAGCCATTTCGCTGGGTGGTCGTGACCAGCACAGTGGCTCGCGCCGCGTTCATGATCGAGGCAATGTGTCTGGTTTCCAGATAGGGATTGATCGGATTGGCAATGCCAGCGCTCGCGCCTGCCCAGGCGGCGATCAGAGCCTCCGGCAGCATGGGCAGCAAAATCGAGACGCTGCTACGTTCCCTGCCGGCAATGCGCCGGAAGAGATTGGCGCCGCGTTGAATCCGCGTGAGCAGATCTGTGTAGCTCAGAATACGGGGAGCGACGTCCAGATCGGCCGAGCACAGATGCACGATGGCACTCTTGTCAGGATGCCTTGCTGCCGAGGCGCGCAGGCATGCCAGGATGGTAGGTCCGGGCAGTACCGCGTCCGGAGCCTCTTTCTCGACGGCGCGGATGTCCTCAATATTCCTCAAGACGCATCGGGCCAGCTTGTCGGGGCCGGGCGCCTGTCCGGGCAGCCAGGGTGAAGAACGTGCGGTAGATGGGATGTTGTCGGGCATGAGATGAACGATCAGAAAAGCGCCTCACCAGACGCTACGGCACGCAGCCCGCTTAGTATTCAAAGCTGTGCAGCCGGCGGCGACGGTCAATATTGAGAGCAGATACTGACTCGCCGGCATCGAGTCGATCTATCGAAATCCTTCTCTATTGCAGCCTGCAGGTACGTTTTTGACACCGGACAGGAGACTAATCCGAAAGATTCCGGGTGCTGCTAGCACATACCTTAAGGCTAGCAAGAACCAATTATTGGGCATCCTCGGAGGGGGCTGATGAGCAATTTGATGCGCTTGAAGACAGTGGCGTGGCTGGCGGCTGTGGAGTTGGCGTTGGGGCAGCCCGCGTTTGCGCAGGACGCGGCCGGCGCAACGGAGTCCCCCACAGGCGTCGAGTTGGCGCCTGAGGCGGGTACCGGAGCGGCGGCGCCGCAGGAGGTCCAGGAATTCGGCGCGTCTGCCCAGGCGCCTGCCGCGCAGGAGAACGCGACCCAGGAGCGGATTCAGGACAACAGCCTCAAGAGTCGCCTTCTGGAGGAGGTCGTCGTGACCGCGCAGCGTCGGGAGCAGAATCTCCAAGAGGTGCCGTCCAGCGTCCAGGCGTTCAGTGCCGCTCAGCTGGATGCCAAAGGTGTCAGCGACATCAAGGACATGCAGCTGGTAACGCCGGGTCTGACTTTTGACTCGATGGCCAGCTACTCCATCATCTTCATCCGTGGCGTTGGTGGTGATGCCTTCCAAGCGGGCATCGACTCCAGCGTCGCAACGTACATGGACGGCCTGTATCTGCCCTTCACCTTTTCCTCCGCCCAGGCGCTGGGTGACGTCAAGCAGGTGGAGGTCCTCAAGGGGCCGCAGGGCACCCTTTATGGACGTAACGCCATCGCGGGCGCCATCAAGGTGGAACTCAAGGAGCCTTGCAAGGACCACTACTGCGGTGATGTTCTTCAGCAAGTCGGTAACTACAAGGATTCCAAAACCAAGATCGGCTTTTCAGGGCCGGTGCCGTATACCGATGACACCCTGAGCTTCGGTGCTTCGGCCCTGTATGAGATTCACCAGGCGCACGATATCTATTATCAGGATCCGAATAATCAGGGCTACTACCGTCCTTATCGTAATCGCAGCTGGCGTAGCGTGCTGCGCTGGGAGCCCAACAGTGACTTCAACATACAGGCTGCTTACTACGATCTTCAGCAGCAGGATGCCGATTCGGTCGTTACCGTTCTGTTGAAGACCGCGCCGCTGTTCAATGGGCTGCTCACGCCGATCGACAAGCCTCATACCAGCGGCAATCAGAGTAATGTCGGCGTCAGTGCCTCGACGCGCATAACCACCGCCACTGCCAATGCGCACTGGTTCGACAGCTTTGACATCCGCGCCGTGTACGGACATATCAAGGCCGAAAGCACCATCCTGTTCGACTACGACTCGGCTCTCGAGCCCGTGCTGGACATCAGCGCCATCCCCAACACTGCGCGGTCCGATATCGCGGAGATGACCTTCTCGTCGAAGCCGACCGGCACCCCGTCCTGGCTGGAGTGGATCAGCGGCGTCTACTACGAGAACACGCTGAAGACCGGACGCTATCCGATCAAGGTGAATCCGCTGGATATCGCGCTGGGTGTGCCGCTGTCCGCCACTGGCATTCCGACCTGCCAGTTGTTTACGGCTATTGGCCTGGACTGCACGGCGAACTCGCTCAGCAACCAGAACCCGTACATTGAAGTGCCGCTCACCAGCGGCATCACCACTGACGCAATCTCGGCTTACGCCCAGTTCACCTTCCACCCCACAGACCGCACCTCGGTGGTGCTGGGCGGGCGTGCCTCCAAAGAGGAACGCAAGCTGATCTACTCGACGATTGATGCGCGACTCATCGTGCCCGCGCAGCCGATTATCGGCGGTGTTCTGCAGAATCTGGGTCTTGGCGATCTGCTCACGCCGATCCCGATTCTGGGTACGGGTCTGGTCAGCAACACCTTCACGCCGGTCAGCTTCAATCCCCAGGACCATACCTGGAACAGCTTCACGCCGAATATGGGGTTGAACTTCCAATATAGCGATGACCTGCTCCTCTACTATCGTTACGCCGAGGCGTTCAAGAGTGGCAACTACAATGGTCTGAACATCACCAATCCGCCGACCCGCATCGAGCCGGAACTGGCCAAAAGCAATGAAGTGGGGGTGAAGTCGGAATGGTTTTCGGACCGCTCCCTGAAACTCAATCTCGCGCTGTTCTCCACGGTGGTCTATAACGCGCAGGTACAGACGCTGTCCCTGCTCAGCGGCGGCGTGACGAGTCTGCAGAACGCCGCAAACTACACCGTCAAGGGAGCAGAGGTCGAAGCCAGCTGGTTTGCCACCGATGCATTGGTTTTCAATCTGAGTGCCGATTATCTGAAAGGCACATACGGAAATTTCATCGGTCGCGGTTTCCGTCCTGATACCGGACTGGACGATGCGCAGATCAATTTCACCGGCAACGAAACCGTAAGAACGCCGCATTGGACGGCGACGCTTGCCGGCAACTACACCTTCGCTCTGCCCTGGGATCTGGAAGGTGAGATCGGAGCCGACATTTACTACAACAGCGGCTTTTTCTATGACCCACTCAACACCCTGACGCAGCCTGCCTACAAGATCATCGGTGCCCGTTTCGGCGTTTTCGATCCGAGCAGCAATATCCGCCTAACGCTGTACGGAAAAAATCTGACTGACGACGTCTTTTTCGCCCAGAAGTACCGGCAGGACTTTGGCGACACCGGCATCTACGGTGCAGCCCGCACTTTTGGCGGCGTGCTCACATGGTCCTTCGGGGCCTGAGTGGCTCTACCCGGACCATCTTTTGTAGAGCGAGAACATCAATGAGGAAAAAGAGAATGAAAATGGCAATGGGCTCGCGGTCCCGTCTGGCCGCACTCGCCGCTGCAGCGGCGGGTTTTGCCGGCACTGCATTCGCGCAGGAAGCGGGCGCACCAGTCATCTCCGAGGCGTCACCGGTGGAGACGGCTGCGCCCGCCGACGCCGCCCCCGCGCCGACAGCAACGGTCCCGGTATCTGCGGAGGCCGTGACGGCGCCGGAGCGGCGGCGCAACCTTGGGCCGTATGTGGGAGGCGGGCTTGGTTACAACCGCGTCTCTGATCAGACGTTCGAATTCAGGGGTGAGCGCACTGCGGTCACGCAGCCTGCGGTTCCGATCGAGCTTCCGTTCATCGCGAATTCCGGAATTGCCGCCAAGGATTCATACCAGGGAGGTCTGTTTTACGAGGGCATGGTTGGCTACAAGTTCGACAACGGCTTCAGGACCGAATTTGAGCTGGCGCTGCGCAAGAACAAAGTCGATCAGATCAGCTACCCGGATTCGGGCGCCGGTCCTGAAACCGGTCCGGATGGGGTGAAGATGACCACCACCACGGGCCTGTTCAATCTCTGGTACGACCTCTTCAACAAGTCGCGCCTCCATCCTTATCTGGGTGGCGGTGTGGGCTTTGCCCGCTTTCTTCTGAACAAGCAGCCGACCAATCAGCTCACCCATGGTCCTTACGAGGTCAATCTGCCGACCGGTCCTCTGGTCTGTCTGACACAGGAGTGCGCCGGCCCACGCAAAGCTGATGACGCCAATTACGCCTACCAGCTGGGTGCCGGGCTGCGCTGGGATGTGACGGACTCGCTGACGGCGGGACTCGACTACCGCTACCTCAAAACCGGAAAGGCGAAGTTCTACAGCTTCAGGGAGCAGCCTGAAACGCATCTGGATGCGAGCTACAAGGCGCAGTCCCTGATGCTCTCGCTGAGTTACTTCTTCCTGAAGCCGCCGGCACCGCCACCGCCGCCGCCAGCCGCTCCTGTTGCGGTGGTGGCGCCGCCGCCACCGCCGCCGCCTGCCTGTTCCGACGAAAAGGACAACGATGGCGATGGTCAGGTCGATTATCCAGCCGACAAGGGTTGCACCTCCGCGCAGGACAATGACGAGACCGATCCCTGCCTGCCATCGATGGCTGGACAGAAGATCTCGCTGGCGGGGTGCGGCGCGGGTGACGTCATCGTGTTGCGTGGCGTCAACTTTGAATTCGACAAGGATCGTTTGGCGCTCAACGCCAAGACCATCCTGGACGGCGTTGCCGACGAACTCAAAGCGCATCCGGATATCACGGTCGAAGTGGATGGACATACCGACGCCAAGGGTTCGGACGCATACAACGAGGATCTCTCGCAGCGGCGGGCCGAGGCGGTGGTGCGCTACTTGACGCAGGCGGGAGTCGACGCTTCACGCATGAGTGCAAAGGGCTTTGGTGAAAGTCATCCAATCGCTGACAACGACACGGATGAGGGCCGGGAGCAGAATCGACGTGTGGAGCTGAAGATCATGAGCGGCGGCAGCTCGGCAGGCACCAGCGAGGAAGGGGGCGCCGCGGCTGTTGCGCCGGCGGCTGATGCGGCGAGCTCGCTGCCCGCCACCGAGGGGTTGCCGGCGAGCGACGCGGCAGAGGTGACTGAATTCAAGCCGGCGCAATAGCGCCAATACCGCCGGCATCTTCTTCGCGGGGGCTGCCGGCGGTTGTTCCTAAGGAAAAGCTGGAAGCGGTAAGGACCACTGCTTGCTGCTTCTGGCTGGATCTTCCATGGCGAGACGGCCGTAAACCATCTGACTCAGCAGTGGTCACTCAAAAAATATGACAATTGACATAGTTCTCGCGTCCGCGTATCTTGCCTGCCATGAGCAAAACCACCCTGAGCAAAAGTGACCGGACGCGGCAGCGCATTCTCGATGCCGCTGCAGCCGCGTTTCGGGAGCACGGCGTGGATCAGGTCGGCGTTCGGGACATCATGAAACTCGCCGGCCTGACCCGGGGCGGGTTTTATTTCCATTTTGATGACAAGGACGCTTTGCTGGCCGAGGCCACCCGCGAGGCGGCACGCAGCAACGCGGCTTCGCACGCCAGTTGGGCCGAAAAGGCGCCCAAAGGGAAAAGGCTTCAAACCTTCATTGAGCAGTATCTCAGCGAAGAGCACCGTGACAATCCGCAGCGTGGCTGTTTCCTTGCAGCTTTTGGCGGTGAAATAGGCCGGTCCAGCGCGCCCCAGCGCAAGGCTTTCACGGAGGCAGTCGGCATGGTCGTTGATGGGATCGCGGCGCTTCTGCCGGGAACCAGCCACGCCAAGCGCAAGACGCAGGCGGAGTTGCTGATTTCTTCGATGGCAGGGGTGGTGTCCGCGTCCAGAGCCATCTCCGACCGGGCCCAGAGTGCCGCCTTGCTGGCGGCCGCCAGAAAGTTCTATTCCGAAACCTTCAAGGAGGCGTGAGCGCGGGCTCCGTCTCGGATCGTGTCCGTGTCGCAAATATTATGACACTTGTCTTATTTATTGGGGTGGTCCCGTGAATCTTCTCGGCGCATGGTTGCTGGCGGCTCGTGACAAGTTATTGGCGCTGTCCTTCGCAATTCCCTTTGTCTGTGCCGCATGCACGAGTGCTGAATCCGCAGATCCGCGTACTGCGGCTCCGGTGGTGCGGGTTGCGGTGGTGGAGCGGTCCGCGTCCGGAATGCGATCTTTCACGGGAACGGTTGTGGCCCGCGTACAGAGTGACCTCGGGTTCCGCGTCGCCGGCAAGGTGCAGGCCAGACTGGTCGAGATCGGACAGGATGTCAGACGGGGCGAGCCGCTGATGCGGATCGATCCCGTTGATCTGAAGCTGGCGGTGCTTGCGCAGCAAGAGCTGGCTGCTGCGGCGCATGCGCGTGCACAACAGGCGGCGAAGGACGAGGCACGGCTGCGTGATTTGCTCGGCACGGGTGCGGTTTCGATGTCGGCCTACGATCAGGCCAAGGCGGCGGCAGATGCGGCACAGGCGCAAGTCATCGCCGCCGAGGCGCAGGCTGATGCTGCGCGCAACGCCAGCGCGTACACCGAGCTTCTGGCCGATGACGATGGCGTGGTGGTGGAGACGCTGGCAGAGCCGGGGCAGGTGGTTAGCGCCGGACAAGTGGTCGTGCGCCTGGCACATGCCGGACCTCGCGAAGCCGAGGTGCATCTGCCCGAGACGCTGCGACCCAAGCTGGGATCTGCGGGGCAGGCGGTCTTGTACGGCGATGGCGGGCCTGGTGTCGCGACCAGACTGCGGCAACTGTCGGCCGCCGCCGATCCCGTCACGCGAACCTTCGAGGCTCGCTACGTCCTGGAGGGCGCGCAGGCCGCGGCGCCGCTGGGTGCGACCGTCACAGTGCAAATCAGCGGTAGCCGTCCAAGCAGCGGGGAAATGTTTCAAGTTCCGATCAGTGCGCTGTTCGACGCCGGTGGCGGCCCCGGGCTCTGGCTCGTTACCGGCGATCCGGCGCAGGTGTCATGGAAAGCGGTGGTGGTGGAAGGGCTCGATGGTCAAAGCGCGCGCATATCAGGCGAGCTCCAGCCCGGAAATCGTGTCGTAGCGCTGGGTGCGCATCTGCTGCGCGAGGGTGACCGCGTCCGCCCTGCGGGACCGGCGCTGCCGGCCTCGGCTGCCCGCGCCACGGACGGCCGGTCATGAGTGAAGGGCCACTCAACTTGTCGGCGCTCGCCGTGCGCGAGCGAGCGATCACGGTCTTCCTGATTGTGCTGATTTCCGTGGCCGGAATTGTCGCCTTCTTTCGCCTTGGGCGGGCGGAGGATCCGGCATTCACGATCAAGGTGATGACCATCATCACCGCATGGCCGGGTGCGACGCCGCAGGAGATGCAGGATCAAGTGGCCGAAAAGCTCGAAAAGCGCCTGCAGGAACTGCGTTGGTACGACCGCTCCGAAACTTACACGAGGCCGGGGCTTGCCTTTACGACACTGACACTGCTGGACAGCACGCCGCCGTCGGAGGTGGAGGGCCAGTTCTACCAGGCACGGAAAAAACTCAGTGACGAGGCGGTCAATCTGCCGGCGGGTGTGATCGGCCCACTGGTCAACGACGAATACGCGGACGTGACTTTCGCGCTCTACGCGCTCAAGGCCAGGGGCGAGCCGCAGAACTTGCTGGTTCGGGATGCCGAAAAGCTGCGTCAACGCCTGCTGCAGGTCCCCGGCGTCAAGAAGGTCTCCATCATCGGCGAACGCCCCGAGCGCATTTACGTGAACTTCTCGCACGAGCGGCTGGCGACGCTCGGCATCAGTCCGCAGGTGATTTTTTCGGCACTCAACAGCCAGAACGCCTTGACACCCGCGGGTTCCGTGGACACGCAAGGGCCGCAGGTTTCGGTTCGCCTCGATGGCGCATTCGATGATTTGCAGAAAATCCGCGATACGCCAGTCGTGGCCCGGGGCCGTGCCCTGACGCTTGCAGACATCGCCACGGTGGAGCGAGGCGAGGAGGACCCGGCGACGTTTCTGATCCGCAACGGTGGAGATCCGGCGCTGTTGCTGGGGGTAGTGATGCGCGATGGATGGAACGGCCTGGATCTTGGCAAGGCCCTAGATGGTGAACTCGCGGCGATCAATGCCGGCATGCCGCTGGGTGTGTCACTCACGAAGGTCACTGATCAGGCGGTCAATATCAATTCGTCGGTCGACGAATTCATGGTGAAGTTCTTCGCCGCGCTGCTGGTAGTGATGCTGGTGAGCTTCCTGAGCATGGGCTGGCGCGCCGGGCTCGTGGTTGCCGCCGCGGTGCCGCTGACACTGGCGGCTGTATTGGTAGTGATGTTGGCGACAGGCAAGAACTTTGATCGCATCACACTGGGCTCGCTGATTCTGGCGCTCGGGCTGTTGGTCGATGACGCCATCATCGCCATCGAAATGATGGTGGTGAAAATCGAAGAAGGCTTGAGCCGCTCGGCGGCCGCGGCTTATGCCTGGAGCAGCACGGCGGCCCCCATGCTTTCGGGCACGCTGGTGACTGCCGTGGGTTTCATGCCGAATGGCTTCGCGCGATCCACCGCCGGTGAATACACCAGCAATATGTTCTGGATCGTCGGCACGGCGCTGATCGCTTCCTGGGTGGTTGCTGTGGTCTTCACTCCGTATCTCGGTGTGAGACTGCTGCCGGATATCAAGAAGATCGAAGGCGGGCACGGCGCAATCTACGATACGCCGCGCTACAGGCGTCTGCGCCGGCTGCTGACCTGGGTGATTTCGCGGAAGGCGATGGTGGCGGCTTCCGTCGTCGGGCTCTTCCTCCTGGCCATCGCTGGCATGAGCGTGGTGAAGAAGCAATTCTTTCCGACCTCAGACAGGCCAGAGGTTCTGATCGAGGTGCAGATGCCGTACGGCACCTCGATCGGCAAGACCAGTGAGGCTGCCGCCAAGGTCGAAGCCTGGCTCAGCAGGCAGCCTGAAGCCCGAATGGTCACCGCCTATATTGGTCAGGGCGTGCCGCGGTTCTATCTGTCGATGGGGCAGGAACTTCCCGACCCCTCGTTCGCAAAGATCGTGGCGCGGGCGGGAAGCGAGAGTGAGCGTGAGGTGCTAAAGCAGAGGCTGCGCAAGGCCATCGCCGACGGGCTGGCGCCGGAGGCGCGCTTGCGTGTCACGCAAATCGTCTTCGGTCCGTACTCGCCATACCCGGTTGCCTACCGAGTCAGCGGTCCGGACCCGGAGAAGCTACGCGGGATCGCGTCGCAGGTTGAAAAGATAATGACGGCCAGCCCCCTGATGCGCACGGTCAACACCGATTGGGGCGTACGCGTACCGACGCTGCACTACACCCTGCAACAAGACAGGCTGCAGGCAATGGGGCTGAGTTCGAGCGCCGTTTCCCAGCAGCTCCAGTTCCTGCTCAGCGGCGTACCGGTGGCGGCGGTGCGTGAGGATATCCGCACCGTGCAGGTCATCGCCCGCTCTTTGGGCGATGCCCGTCTCGATCCCGCCCGTATCGCCGACTTCACGCTCATCGGCGCTGGCGGGCAGCGTATTCCCATGGACCAGGTCGGCAAAGTGGAGATACGCATGGAGGAGCCGATCATTCGCCGTCGCGACCGCGTGCCGACCATCACCGTTCGCGGCGACATTGCCGAAGACTTGCAGCCCCCGGACGTCTCCTCCGTCATCACCCGCCAGCTGCAAACGCTGATGGGTACGCTGCCAGAGGGATACCGAATCGTGGAAGGCGGTGCCATTGAAGAATCGGCGAAGGCATCCGAGGCGATGCTGCCGCTGTTCCCGATCATGCTGGCAATCACCTTGCTGGTCATCGTCGTCCAGGTCCGTTCGCTTTCTGCAATGGTGATGGTCTTCCTGACGGCGCCGCTGGGGCTGATCGGGGTGGTCCCGACGCTGCTGCTGTTTCAGCAGCCTTTCGGCATCAACGCGCTGGTCGGATTGATCGCCTTGTCGGGAATACTGATGCGCAACACCTTGATCCTGATTGGCCAGATTCGACAGAACGAACAAGCTGGCCTGGCGCCGTTTGATGCCGTGGTCGAGGCCACCGTGCAACGCGCCCGTCCGGTATTTCTGACTGCGATGGCAGCGATTCTGGCGTTCATTCCCCTGACACATTCCGTGTTCTGGGGAACGCTTGCCTACACCCTGATCGGCGGAACCTTTGCGGGAACGATTCTGACGCTGGTGTTTCTGCCGGCGCTGTATTCCATCTGGTTCAGGATCGGCTCCGGCAGGGACGCTCCGGTCCGGTTTTCGCCAATCCACTGAGACAAGGCTGCTGCGCGGAGATGCGCTGCATCTGTAACGCAACGGAGTTGATATGAGCGATTCAAAAGTTGTCATCGTCACCGGGGTGTCATCCGGCATCGGCCGCGAGGCTGCGCAATCATTCGCCGCGCGAGGCTGCCGTGTCTTTGGCACGGTTCGCAGCATCGCGCGGACCTCAGCCCTGCCCGGCGTGGAACTGATCGAGATGGATGTTCGCGACGAGGCTTCAGTACGGGACGGCATCCAGTCGGTCATTGCCCGCAGTGGCCGCATTGATGTCCTGGTCAACAATGCCGGAACGAGTCTGCTCGGTGCCGTGGAGGAAACCGCCACGGCTGAAGCGGCGGCGCTGCTGGACACCAATGTGCTCGGCATCCTGCGCCTGATAAGGGCCGTGCTTCCACAGATGCGGCGGCAGAAGCATGGGCGGATCGTCAATGTCAGTTCAGTGCTCGGCTTTTTGCCGTCTCCGTACATGGGGCTTTATGCAGCCTCTAAGCACGCTGTGGAAGGCTTGTCCGAGTCGCTGGATCACGAGGTGCGCCAGTTCGGCGTTCGGGTCAGCTTGGTGGAGCCGGCCTACACGCGAACCCGGCTGGAAGCCAATTCGCCGCGGGTGAGCGCAATGATCGATGCCTATGACCACGAGCGCGAGATTGCGTCGCGCGCCATTGCTTGCAGTGTCAACGGCGCGCCCGCGCCGGATGGCGTGGCAAGAACGATCGTGACTGCGGCATTGGGCAAATGGCAGATGCGCCACACCCCGCCAGGACAGGCCTCTGTGCTGAGCAAGCTGCGCCGCTTCATGCCTGCCGGGCCCGTGGATTCGAGCCTGAGAAAGACGTTTGGACTCGCTTGAACATATCACCGACGCGACGCGAAACCCTGAGCGCCCTGCGCCCGCCTGCGGCGGATTGTGCAGCTGACCGGCGGCCATCCAGGTCTATCGCAAAACTGGAGCAACACATGCATCACAGCAGAAGCATCGTAAAGAGCAGAGCCTGGCCCGCCGCGGACACGGACCTGTGCGTGGCAAGACGGCGAGGGCGCGGGATCGCGGCCGCCATTCTGATTGCCGCGAATCTCGCTGCGATGGGCTCGGCCCTTGCGGCATCCGACTCGGCGTCCGGCATTTTTGTTGAGAAGGTGATGATGGGTTCCCCGCCCGCCCGCGCCGTGACGCTGGCGCCCACTGCTGCGGGCAGAAGCGGGAATGCCGCCGAGCAGTTTGTGGAAACGGTGATGAAGGGACATATCGAAACGACCCGTTCACCGAGCCATGGCGATGCGTCTGCAGATGAAGAGCAGCCGCGCGGAGGTCCTGACTTTCGCTTTCTTCGCGGTCCGGGCTCCGGCGCCTGAGGCGCATGGACATGACACGCTCATCATCAGGGAAGAGGCCTGCGTGCGGTGTCGCGCTGCGTGGGCTGTTTACGCCTCTACATTCACAAGGTGATCACGATGCTTGATAAACAGATGCCAGCGCAGGAAAAGCCGATGAGTGTCTGGCAGCGGCTCGCTTGTGCCTTCGAGTCATTCGGCGAGTCTTTCGAGGAGCGCCTGGAGCGGCGCCTACAGCGCCTGGAGGAGCAGGTTTCACGCCTGAGCGAGGCGCAAGTCAGAAAGGACGGACAAGCATGACGCTCGATCCATGCGGATCGGCGGCGAAATCGAGCCGCGCTCGTGCAATGCCATTGCCCGGCGGTGGCGTCGGTTTTCCCTCGGACGCGGGGAACAGGGCGCGACATTCGGGCATGGCCATCATCCTGGCTACGGGCATGCTGGGCGGCTGCGTCGTGGGACCCGACTACCAGCGTCCGGAGACGGTGGCACCGGAGCATTTCCGGCTGCAGGCGGCGGTGGAGCAGCGGCAAGCTGCCAGCCATGCGGATCTCGGGCAATGGTGGGACGGCTTCGGAGATCTGCTGTTGTCCCGTTTCGTGGGCTTGGCGCAGCAACAGAACCTGGAACTCGCGCAGGCTTCTGCGCGCGTCGAGCAGGCGCGCGCGATGCTGAGTATGACCACGGTCGAACTGTTGCCGTCCGCAGGCGCTTCCGCGCAGGCGGCCAAAGCCTATCAATCCGTGGAAACCCCCTTGGGGCGGGTGCTGAACTCGACACCGGGCTTTGATCGCCACGGCAGCGCCTATGAAGTGGAGATCGGCGCCAGCTGGGAGCTGGACATCTTCGGCGGACTGCGTCGGCGACGGGAAGCAGCTGCCGCCGGTTACGGAGCGTCGGAGGCTGGCGCTGCCGCAACGAGGCTGCTGGTGATGGCGCAGACCGCAGACACTTATATCACCATCCGAGGGCTGCAAGCGCGCCTGAAGATCGCCCGAAGCCAGGTGGAGATCCAGCAAGATCTGCTCTCGAGCGTCAGGCTTCTGCGCGACCATGAATTGAGCGCCGACCGCGAGGTATGGCAAGCCGAGGCGACGCTGGCCCAGGCCCGGGCCTCGATTCCGGCGCTCGAGAGTGCCTTGGCGGTGTCAGGTAATGCGCTGGATGTGCTGCTGGGAATGCCGCCGGGAACGTACGAAGCTGCGCTGGTGGAACCGGCAGAGATTCCTGTGGCGCCAAGGATCGCGGACATCGGCTCACCGGCCGATGTGCTGCGCCGCAGGCCGGACCTGGCTGCGGCGGAGCGCCAGCTCGCTGCGTCGAACGCGCAGATCGGCGCCGCAGTCGCCGAGTATTTTCCGAAGTTTTCCTTGAATGCCATGATCGGCAGCGCCGCAACCTCCGAGAGTGCGCTGCTCAGCGCCGGTTCCAGTCAGGGACTGGGCATGCTGGGCTTTCGCTGGCGCCTGTTCGATTTCGGCCGGATCAACGCGCAGATCGCGGCGGCCAAAGGACGGAATGCCGAAATGCTGGCGGCCTATCGCCTGGCGGTGCTGCGAGCGACGGAGGATGTGGAAAACGCATTTTCGACGCTGCTCGGTCGGGAGCAGCAGCTGGCTGAGTTCAATCGCATGGTCCTGGCCCTGGATCGCGAACGCGGCGCGTCTGCCACCGCATACGAGAAAGGACAGGTCAGCAGGATCGAGTTGTTACATGCGCAGGACAGACTCCTGCGCGCCTCCGATGCGCGAGCCCAGACGCAAGCGGCGGCGGCGCTCGCCGCGATCACGACATTCAAGGCTCTCGGCGGCGGATGGGAGTCCGCGACGGCGAAACTGGCGGCCAACGGCGGAGCAGATGTATCGAGGTTCCGGGCTCTGGATTGATCACCGGACGCGGCCCAGGCCATCAAGCGGCAGCGCTGCCTGCGCCGGCACGGGCAGAAGCTCGGCCGCGAAGCGGATCAGCAGCAGAGCGAAGCCGATGCTGAGCAAGGTGGCGGCAGGGATCAGCCAAGGCGCGGGCTGCGCCGTGTGCAGGACCACGATCACAGGCGCGCCGGCGCCGAAGTTGGCCATATAGAAGGTTGCGGGAAACAAGGCGAACACGCCCCACAGCTGCAGCGGCGAAGTGGCGCGCTGGCGCAGCTGGGCGGCGGCAACGCTGAAGCAGATCACCTGTGCGGATTCCAGGATGCCGATCACGATCGGATAGTCGAGCACGCGAAACGCATGCGGTCCCCAGTATTCGTAAGCGCCGCCGTTGATTCCGATCATCTCGAAGGCGCAGGAGCAAGCCAGTTCGATGCCGGCCCAGCGATACAGCATGCCGCGCGTCATGCCCTTGGTGATCTGATGGCAGATCATTGCGGCGGTGGTGCCATAGAGCGTGACGTAGCCGCTGTAGACCCACCACGGTTGGGGAATGCCGAAGGCGGTATAGGCGGTCCATTGCCCCGGCGTGTAGAACCATAACATTAGGCCCTCATCATAGAGAGGCTCGAACAGTCCGCCAAAGGCTGCGGCCATGATTACCAGTACAAAAAACGGCGTCCTTTGTCGTAGTCCGGCAATAATCGCAACCAGCAGCGCGATGGCCCAAATCGCATAGCTGCCGAACACCAGAACTGCCTGAGTGGTCAGATTTAAGGGGTGATCGACGGGCGGCATCGGCATGTCATGCTCCTTCCGGTGGTTTGGGACTGCGACGGAAACGTCGTGTCAGTGGCTTCTTGCGTGCTGCCAGATACCCGAGCTGGCGCGCGACGTGGATCTGGTCGGAATAGATGATTTCGCGGACGATCTTGCCGCTGTTGTAAACGTGGAACGATGCGCCCGTGGTTTCCACGAATCGGCCACCTGCCGGCATGCCAAATATCACGTCGGCATGCCGGGCGCTCCATTTCCAGACCACCAGGCCGCTGTTCTGGTCGCCGACGTATTCGACGACTTCGAGGTGGTGCAGCCCCAGGCCGTTGTCCGGATCACGATTGGAGAATGCGCGGATGGCCGCCGCCAGCGCTGCCCGATCATCGCGGATGAAGCGTTCGCGTGGCGGGTCCGAGAAATCGAAGGAGTCCGCGTAGAAGGTCAGCGCCGCCTCTGGACTGCTCAGAAAGGCTTTCATCCACGCGCTGACAAAGTAAAAATTCAAGCCGGCCTCCCCGTGAGTACGCCGGCGACGATAATGGTGTGTCTCCGGCATGGTCTTTCGCAAAACGACCGGAGTCCATATCAAATTTGTGCCATCGAGAAGGGCGAAGCCTGTGGCGACTCATCCTTCTCGGTAGCGTCGCGGGGTCATGCCGGTGTGGCTGCGAAACACCTGGGTAAAATGCGATTGACTGCAAAAGCCCAACTCGATCGCAATATCCACCAGTGGCATGCCGGTCTCCCGCAGCATGCGCTTGGCCATTTCGACCCGGCGCTGCGATTGATAGCGGTGCGGTGAGACCCCGATTTCCGCGCGAAAACGCCTGGCAAAATGCGAGCGGCTGATGCCGGCCTCCTCGGCGAGCTCTTCAAGGGACAGACACTCGGAAAGACTTTCCTCGATGAGTGCGCGGCTGCGTTCGATCGCGCCCATAAGACTCAGCGCCGCGTCGCGTACACTGCTGCTGCTGTTGCGCAGGACATGCAGCAGCAGCGAATCGGTGACCGAGCGGACGAAGTCCTCGCTCTTGGCGCCGGGATTGCGTGCCTCGGCGTGGATGGCATCTAGGCAGCCGCCGACGAAGGCGTCACAGAAGGCAAAGCGGAAATCCGGAAGATGCCCCTCCAGGGAATGCCGCTTCGCGATGCTGTTGATCCGCTCGCGCGGAATATGAAGTGTCTCGAAGCGGACCGCGCCCTCCACGCGAAATGCCCAGTCCAGACCCGGCGGCATGCAGGTGAGCTGCCCGGGCGTGGATTGTTCGCAGCTGCAGACATCGTCGCGCAGGGCCCGAACATTGCAGCGTCCGTCGCGATGCACCGCAATCACCAGTTCGTCGTTGGCCGGAAGCTCCAGCTGCTGGATCCATGGCGTGTTCCAGCTATGCACCGAGAGCCCGGCCTGCTGAAGCGAGCGATCACCGCTTTCCGGATGCAGGGTGATGCGTGACCGGAATGCGTCGACGGCGCGATAGTGGCTGACGCCGCTCATGGCTGCAGTCCCCGCGCCGAGGCCCGGCGGCCGCCATGCTCGTTACCGCTTGCTGACGTGGTCATTGCACGTCTCCTCCGATAAATTTTTTATTGAACCTCTGTCCCCCGACCGCTGTAGCTGGCCACAGTTCCAGGATCCGCCCATCTGGAACACGGCCCCTCTGACGCCTGTCAGGCTAGCTGCCGATGGTCGCCAGCTCCTTGGGCCAGCTTGCTTCGTCAGCAAACCAGTCTTCCCAACCTGCCTTTAGGTTTTGTTCGCGGGCCAGCTTTCGTTCGGCCGCAGTGGCAAATTCCATGTCCCAGCGCTTCAGGGCCGGCTTGATGATGGCCTGTTCCCAAAGCGGCGGAATCAGCGAAGCAATGAAGCAGACAAAGATTCCGGGCATTTCAATGTTATCCCGGTGCGGCACGAGCTTGTAGTAGGGCGCATAGGGGAACAGATGGTGGTCGGCATGATTGGTTAGCTCAAAGCCGAGTACGCGCGTGGCGATGCCCAGGTGATTCCAGACATGACGGCGTCCGATTGGGGTTCCGGGCACGCGGGTCTGGCCATAGTGCTGGAAATAGCTGAAGGATTCGGTCCAGCAGCGGGCCGCGAACATCGCGATCAGGATGCAGGCCACCGCCTTCCAGCCGGCCAGCGCGTAGACCAGACTTTGGAAAAGGATCTGGATGAGCAGGATCGTCCACATGCGGTGACGGATATTGAAGCGGCCGTAACCCTTCTTGACCAACAACTCGCTTTCGGCTTCGACGGAGGTCTTGATGGTGCGGTACACCGCCTGAGGCGTGTACGCGTAAATGCTCATGCCACGCGGCGCAGTGCTGATGTCCTTGTCGGTGGACACGTCCAGGTGGTGCCCGATGACGTGCTCCAGATCGCGCATGCCATCAAACAGCGTGAACTGTGCGTAGCGCCCGACTGTGCGGGTGAACATGTCGCGCGAGTGAAACAATTCGTGCTGTGCGGCGATGCCGGGCATCAAGGCGTGCCAGGTGCAGCTCAGGGTGCCGCCGAGGATTTGCCAGGCATCGAGCGGCTCGACGGACATCCGCCAGGCAAATGCGAGATAGATGGCGATCGGGCCCAGGCCGCCGATCCAGACCGGGATCGCCGCCCAGAATGCGGAGTTCATTTGCCGCTGGCTGTAGTCGCGGGGCAGGAGAAGGTCCAGCGCCGTAATCAGCAGGAAGGTCGAGGCGCCCAGCCATACCCAATCTCCGCCCAGCATGAAGCCGGCAAATCCAATTGCCAGCACCACACTGGCAGCGTAGTACTTCAGGTAATCCATCACGACAATCTCCTGTTTAAGTTGATTTATGAATTTGACCGAAATGTTGACGTTCAAGCGTTTATCAATGGCCGCTGCCTATGGGTAGGGCGCGAATTTGACAGATACGGCCGATGGACTTTGCTAGGTTTTGTTGCAGCGGCGCCGCGCTTTGTTCAGTGCGACGGCTGCGGGCTATTGGTTCACGCAGCCGCGACATGAGTCGCGGCAACAAAGGAGACATCCAGTGAGTTCGAGTCAGACAGCGCAAGCGGCCGTGGTGCGCGAAATCGGCAAGCCGTGGGTCATCGAGGAGGTCGAGATCGCCGCGCCGCGTGCCGATGAGATTCTGGTGCGCATGGCCGGCACCGGCATCTGCCACACCGACACCAGTTGCAAGGACGGCCACTTTCCTGTGGCCTTGCCCATCGTGCTGGGCCACGAAGGTGCAGGCGTGGTCGAGGCCGTCGGGTCCGAAGTTAGCCGCGTGCGCGTCGGCGATCACGTGGTGCTCAGCTTTGACTCTTGTGGTCACTGCCGCAACTGCAAGGCGCATCATCCGTCGTATTGCTTTGACTTCTATCCGCGCAATGTTTCGGGCACCCGACTCGATGGCAGCCACACGCTGAGCGGCGCTGGCGGCGAGTTGAAAGCGGCGTTCTTCAGCCAGTCTTCCTTCGCCACGCTGGCGCTGGCGCGCGAGGCCAACACCGTGGTGATCGACAAGGATCTGCCACTGGAAATCATGGGGCCGCTGGGCTGCGGCATTCAGACCGGTGCCGGTGCCGCGATTAATGCCCTGCGACTGAAACAGGGCGACTCCCTGGCCGTTTTCGGCGGCGGCGCGGTGGGCCTCTCGGCGCTGCTCGGCGCGCGGGCCGTCGACGCCGGGACCGTAATCGTGGTCGAGCCCAATGCCGGGCGCCGGGCCCTGGCTCTGGAACTGGGTGCCAGCCATGTGATCGATCCGAAGGCAAGCGAAGATGTGCTGGGGCAGATCCGGGCACTTTGCGGCGGCGTGAACTACGCGCTCGATACCACGGGCATTCCGGGAGTGATCGCGGTTGCGGTCGAAGCCTTGCTGCCCGATGGCATGTGTGGACTGCTCGGCGTGCCGCCGCCTGAAGCCACGGTGCCGGCCAATATGATGAGCATGCTGGTGCGGGGCGTCGGCGTGAAATACATCGTCGAGGGCGATGCCGATCCGCAGGAATTCATTCCGCGCATGGCCGCCTGGTATCGTGCCGGAAAATTTCCCTTCGATCGCCTGATCAGGAAATTCCCCTTCGCGCAGATCAACGAGGCTGCGCAGGCTTCGTTGCGGGGCGAGGTGGTGAAGCCGGTGCTGGTATTCTGAGCGGGACTGAAGCGCGGACTTCGGTCCGCGCTTCAGTGTGGTGGCGCTTGCGGGCAGATCGGACAGGAGCTTGCGCATGGTCGTGGCCTGCGGCGCTCAGCGGCGCAAAGGTCCATGCAGGACCTGCGTCCCGGCGCCCGCCTCTTTGGCGGCGCAGGCCGGCGTGCCGCAGTGACTGACTTCGGCTGCGGAATCCAGGCGGTCTTCTTCGTCGGCGGTCTTGGGCGCGCTGACTTCGTCGAGCGCGAACAGTGCCGCGCCCAGTGCGCCGGCGGCTTGCGGATTGTCCGGAATCAGCAAAGCTGTGCCCAGCGCCTGTTCGATATGGCGTACCGCCGCGATGTTCTGTGCTACGCCGCCGGTCATCACGATCGGCTGGCGTTGCCCCACGCGGGCCACCAGGCCCAGGGTGCGGCTGGCGATAGCGGCATGCACCGCGCCGAGCACCTCATGCTTGGCCTTGCCTTCCGCGAGCAACGAGATGACTTCGGTCTCCGCAAACGTGGCGCACATGTTGGATATGCTCAGCTTGTCGCGCGCAGTGATGGCAAGCGGCCCCATCTCTTCGAGCGGCACCTGCACGGCGCGCGCCAGCGCCTCCAGGAATTTTCCGGTGCCGGCGGCACAGCGGTCGTTCATCGCGAACTGTGAGACCAGACCGTTGCCGTCGATGGCAATCACCTTGCTGTCCTGCCCGCCGATGTCGATGACCATGCGTGCCTGCGGCATCAGGTGTGCGGCACCGCGTGCGTGGCAGGTGATTTCGGTGTAGGACTTGTCGGCGATGTCCAGCATGCGCCGGCCGTAGCCCGTGCTCACCGCGCGTGCGATATCGGCCTCACCGATGCCGGCTTGGGCCAGGGCCTCGCGCATCGAGACTTGCGCCCCTTCGTTGCTCACCGAGCCCTTGTGGGCGATGGCGGTGGCGACGACACGGCCCTGCAGATCGAGGATCACGGTCTTGGATGTGGTCGACCCGAAGTCGATCCCCATCACGAAGCGGCCGTTGCGGGATGCCATGGCGTGACGGTTCCTTGCGTCTCAGGCCGCGATGCCGGCGCGGCGCCGGCTTTCGATGGCTTCGAGCATCGCCTCGACACGGCTGCTGACGATCTCGTCCTTGTAGAACGATTCGTCCACCATGTCGCCCTCGATGAAGGCAACCGGGATGCCGAGGCGCTTCTGCACCGCTTCGGCGATCAGGTATTGGGGGTTGGAGAAGGCGCGACAGGTACGCGCGGCATGCAGCACCATGCCGTCGATCTCATACTTGCGGCAAAGCTTGATGATCTCTTCGATCATCAGCGGCGCGGACAGATTGATCGGGCACACCAGGTAGTTGATGGCCATGCCAGCAAGCGGATCCTGCACGTCGATGGATTCCCACTCATGCCAGAAGCCCATGTGTGTGTAGCGCCCCGCCACCATATTGGCTTCGTAACCGGCGAATTTGTTGGCCAGCCAGCCGATCTTGTTCCAGTTCATGATGCCGTCCCAGAACAAGCGGTATTGCTCGTTTCGGACCGCGCCTTCACCTGCGGCCAGACGTTCCTGCACTTCGGCCTTGACCTTGGTGAAGTAGTCGACGATCGCGGGGCCGCCCTTGATGAAGTTCACCGGCGCCAGGCTCGTGGTCCAGTCGAAGAAGCTGGCCGGCGCCGGCTTGGCCATGCACAGGTCCATGGCCTCCATGCGCAGACGGCCGGCCTGCTTGACGTAGGACATGATCTCGCAGAGACGGTCAAAGTCGTACTTCCTGCCGGTGTGCTCGGCGATGAAGTTCATGCATTCGCGCAGCTGGCGCACCATGAACTGCACGGCCTCGTTGAATTCGGAGCCGCCGAGATATTGCGAGTCCTTCTTGTTGCCCCAGACCCAGGGCACCGAGATGTTGAAGATCGGAATGCGCTTGCCGAACAGGCGGTACAGCATCTCGTCCCACTGCTGGCCGGTGCTGCAGTACGGATAAGCGCTGATGAACATGTCCGGCGCCGGCACGCGTTCGCCCAGCAGTCCGGCACCTAGCGCATCGGCGAAGCTGGAGCCGGAGGCTTCCGCGCCGCGCTTCTGCGCCAGCACGCCGCAACCGATGTGCGTGCGCGCATACGAGCACAGCTCCTTGAGATAGCCGCGATGTTCGGCGGCAGTCTGTGCCGGCTCCTCGTTGTTGCGCGCCGCCAGCAGCGCCGACCAGGCTTCGCCGTGTACCCAGGCCACATCGGCGGCCTGCATCAGCGGATTGATCGCCACGCCTTCGTACCAGCACACCAGCTTGCCATTCTGCTTGGCCTCGAACACCTCGGCCCAGTAGTCGTTGACCAGCTGATTGTTCAGCGACGAGGTCTTGAGCCGGTTGGCCTTGACGGGCGCACTTGCAACGGTGCTCATGCAACTCTCCGGGTTGGTGCGCCGGCGCGGCGCTTCACGACTTCGAGAAAGGATTCGACGCGGGTACGTAAGCCCTCGAGCATGTTCAGCTCGTGCTCGGTCTCGATCAACAGATGCGGCACGCCGCGACGCTCGAAGGCTTCCTTGATTTCAGGGTAGTAATACATATGCGGCTCGCAGAACTTCGCCATCAGCACGATCATGCCTTCGGCCTTGGCGCGCTCCATGGCGCCGAGCAGATAGGTTTCCCAGTCTGCCTTCTGGTCCACGCGCGTGGGGCAGGGCACCTTGAGATTGCGGGCGAGATACCACTGCGCGAGCGCGGTCAGCGGATCGCCCACTTCATCCACGTCCGTCGAAATGAAGCGCGTGCCGTGATAGAGATCATCGTCGACGACGATGCCGCCGCAGTCTTCGATCAAATCGAGAATGCCGGTCTTGGGCGCCTGGCAGAAGTGTCCGGACAGATACACGCGCACGCCGGAACCGGTCGACGGCCGGGCGCTGAGCAGTTGCGCCAGCAGCTGCTTCAGCAGCTCGTTATGCAAAGCCTTGTCCATCACCATGCTGGACTTCACCGCCAGCTGCATCTGACGCGCACTGAACTGGATCCGGCCCTCTCGGCGAAGCTCGTAGAGCTGGCGCAGCAGGTCGCGATTGCGATTGAACAGGCGGATGCTGCTGCGGATCGCATCGTCCGCCAGCGGCTGCCCGGTCATTTCCTCGATGCCGGCCTTCAGCTGCGCGAAGGTCTCGCGCGCCCGGCTCAGGCTCCAGGGATCGCTCATCGAGGAGATCAGCTGATAGAAATGCACCCAGGTGTTGGGCAGTTTGGCGCGCACCACATCGGCGGCGCCGAGCACCTGCACGCAGTGATCGCCGAACATGATGGCGTCCAGCGCTTCGAACTCACCCTTGCAGGCCTGATCGACGATGCTGCGGGTGTAGCCGCAGTAGAAGGGATAGATCATGCCGTGCCCCACGGTGATGGGGTCTTGCTGCTCTTGCAGAATCAGCGGCAGGCAGCCGGCGGCATGCGCCATCTCGCCGGGAAAATGCATGGGAAAGGTGCCCAGCAGGCGGGTGCCGTGCGTGCGTTTCCATTCTGTGGCCCAAGACAGCGGCCCCTCGGCGGCGGCTTCGAATTGGGCCAGGATTGCTTGGGCTGGCATGATGCCGGACTCTCCTTTAATCGTATGGGTCCATACTAGAAATGAGACTCATCAAAGTCAATAAAATGTGCTGAAGCGTGTGGCATATTTACTGATAACATAATGTTTAAAATGAATAAATAGTCAGGATATAGATAATGAATGATATTCATAAAAGGCCCTCCAGGAGGCAGGGGAAGGTGTCGAAGACAGAGTCCGGCGGCGGGCAACGCCTGCCAACGGATGTCCGTGCGGCCGGAATTCTGGCCGCAGCGCGAGAGGTCATTGACGAGAAGGGCTATGAGAGCGTGCTGATTTCGGACATCGCCAAGCGCGCGGGCGTGGTGGACGGCACCATCTATCGCTACTTCAAGAATAAACGTGACTTGTTGGAGCAGGTGGCGCAGCGATGGTTTGGTGAACAGCTGGCCATGGATTCGCAGCTCAATGCCGTGAAGGGGACGCGCAACAAGCTGCGCCATCTGGCTTGGCGCACGCTGGCCATCATCCGGCGCGAACCGGTCCTAGCGCGGTTCATGTTGATGGAGTTGCGGCATGATCCGCGCTATCGCAGCACACCATTCTTCGAGATGAACAAGCGTTTCACTCAGGACGTGATAGCCGTGTGTACGGAAGCGGTTGTCTCAGGCGAGTTCTTGAGCGACGTCTCGCCCAATATGCTGAGAGACATGCTGCACGGTTGTATCGAGCATCGCACCTGGGCCTTTTTGCAAGGGGAAGGAGACTTCGATATCGAAGAGGTGGCAGATGGCATCGCAACCGTGATCTATCGCGGCATGCTGGCCAAGCGCGAGCTTGCGCAAGGCGGCCTTTATGAAGCCGTGAAGCGCATCGAGAGTGTAGCGGGGAAGCTGGAAGATCTCATGGTGGGCAAAAGCTAGTGGTCTATTGCCCGCTAAGCGACACAGAAAGCCGTGTCTTTTGTCCCGTGGCGGCGTTGAAAACCCTCGCAACAGCGGCGCTAATGCTGTGGTTGTCGCCTTGCCACAGGTCAAAAGCCATCGGTTTTATTCGTGCCAACAAGCATGCAACAGACCACTAGCAGGATGCTGCGGAACGCATCTGTACTGTGCAGCGATGGCGTTGCACAGACGGGGCCGTGATCATGATCGCCTGATTGTGAAGCGCTGCCGGTGTCCGGCGTGCTGCCCGTTCACGTCGCACGATTTTGACAACTCGCGCGAGCTTTTTCCGCAAGACGAGATTCGGCACTGACGCTACTGTGCCCTCCATGATAGGTGACGGCGATATTGTGAGCGGCTTCGGCTATGGCTCAGCAATCGTCGGGCTCAATGGAGGAGGAGCAGTCGATGCAATTCGGCCAAGCCGAAGACCCGAGACGCCGTGTGGCGGGCGTTGCCGGCGTGGTGGTGTTTCATGCCCTGCTGGTATACGGGCTGGTAAATGGCCTGGCGCGCAAGGCCATTGAGCTGTTGCCGGCGCCGATCGAGACCAAGATTCTCAAGGAGGTGAAGGAAGACATTCCGCCGCCGCCACCACCGCCACCGACCTTCGAGACGCCGCCGCCGCCGGTGATTCCGCCGCCGGAAATCAGCATCGCCTCGGCGCCTGCGCCGGCCACGGCGATTCATGCCACCACTACGCCTGCCAAGCCGGCACCGGTGACGGCGAAGACCGCGCCGGTGGTGAAGGCCAAGAACTGCCGCGAGCCGGAGTACCCGTCGATCTCGCAGCGTCTGAATGAAACCGGCTCGGTGGTGCTGCAGCTGCTGGTGGGCGTGGATGGCCGCGTCAGCGACGCCAAGATCGAAAACTCCAGCGGCTATCCACGGCTGGATGAAGCGGCCAAGCGCGCGCTGAGCCTGTGCAAGTTCACGCCGGGCACCGAGAACGGACAGGCTGTGCCGATGTGGGCGCAGCTCAAGTACACCTTCCGTCAGCAGTAGCCGGCGGATTTCGAAACATTGCAGTGATCAAGACCCAAGGTTGGAGACCGTCATGAAGTCGTATCGTGATCTGAAGCATCGAGTCGTGGTGGCACTGGTGGCGCTGATGGCGGTGCTGGTGATCGGCATCCCGAGCCTGAGCGCTGCGCAGGAATCAGCGGCACCGGCGGCGGAGCAGGCAGCCGGCCCTGCCACTGATATGTCGGAGAAGGCGCAGGTGCAGGTGGCCAATCCGTATGGTCTGGAAGCGCTGTGGAAGGCCGGTGACTTCGTGGCGCGTGGCGTGCTGGTGCTGATGCTGATCATGTCGGCGGCGACCTGGTACATCATGGTGATGAAGCTGATCGAGCAGCAGAAGGTGTTCAAGCAGGCCAAGGAAGCCAATGCTTCGTTCTGGTCGGCGTCTTCGGTGTCGGCGGGCCTGGGCACGCTGAAGACCGGCAGCCCGTTCTGGTACATCGCCGACAAGGGGCACAGCGCCAGCCAGCATCATGAAGGCACGCTGGTGGAACAGATTGATCTGTCGAGCTGGGTGACGATGTCGGTGGGCCGCGCGGTGGAAGAGATCCAGAGCCGCCTGCAGGGTGGGCTCGCGGTGCTGGCGACGGTGGGTTCGACGGCGCCGTTCGTGGGTCTGTTCGGCACGGTGTGGGGCATCTACCACGCGCTGACGGCGATCGGCATTTCCGGTCAGGCGAGCATCGACAAGGTGGCCGGTCCGGTGGGTGAAGCGCTGATCATGACCGCCATCGGTCTGGCGGTCGCGGTGCCGGCGGTGATGGGCTACAACTGGCTGGTTCGCCGCAACAAGACCGCTATGGAACAGGTGCGCGCCTTTGCCGCCGACCTGCACAGCGTGGTGCTCTCCGGCACCCGCGTCGGCGAAGCCAAGAAAGCCGCCTGAGCGCGATCACCCCTCAACAGTTCATGGGTGCAGTCAGCCTCCCGGATCCTCCTTGTGGAGGCTGAATTGGGTGAGCGGGGCGGAGCATCACGTATTTCCGGGCTTGAAACCCCGCCCGGATATCTCCGCCGCCGCTCATGGCCGCGCTGCTGAGGCGGCTCGCCACGGACGGCGCCCCTTTTTATTCGGAGTAAACGCATGGCCATGCAAGTCGGCGGCGATGACGACGACGAGCTGAACAGCAGCATCAACACCACGCCTTTGGTGGACGTGATGCTGGTACTGCTGATCATCTTCCTGATCACCATTCCGGTGGTGACGCAGACGGTGCCCCTGAAGCTGCCCAACGAGCGCAACCAGCCGACGCAGACCAAGCCGGAAAACATCGTGATCGCGGTGGACAAGGACGGACTGATCTACTGGAACACCAAGCTGGTGGCGGACCTGCCGACGCTGCTCGACAAGATGAAGATCGAGGCGGTGAAGGTGCCGCAGCCGGAAGTGCATATTCGCGGTGACATGGACGCGCGCTACCAATCGGTGGGCCAGGTGGTGGTGACCTGCCAGCGCGCCGGCATCGTCAAAGTGGCGTTCATCACCGAACCGCCACCCAGGGGGTGAGCCTGCGCGCTTGCGAAGCGCAGCTTCGCGCGCAGGCGAACGCCCGGCCATGGATGGCCGGGCCGGAGCTTGATCAAGAGATGCAGTCGCGCCAGGGATGGCGGCGCAGAACCAGCGCAAAACCACAGAAGGAACGCAGCAATGGGAATGAATGTAGGCAGTGGCGGCAGCTCTGGCGATCCGCAGGAGATGGTGGACATCAACACCACGCCGCTGATCGACGTGATGCTGGTGCTGCTGATCATGCTGATCATCACGATTCCGGTGCAGACGCACGCGGTGAAGCTGGACATGCCGACGGCCAATCCGCCGCCCTCGGACGCCGCGCCGCCGCCGGTGGTGGAACTGGAAATCGACTTCGACGGCACGATCCTCTGGAACGGCAACGTGGTGCCGGATCGCGCAACCCTGGAAGGCCAGCTGCTGCAGGCCGCACACCAGGACCCGCAGCCGGAATTCCACATCCGTCCCAACAAGCTGGTCGAATACAAATACGTGGCCGCCGTACTGGCTTCCGCCCAACGCCTGGGCGTGACCAACATCGGTCTGGTCGGCAACGAACAATTCATGTGAGAACGGCCGTGAACCCGAAATCCCTTTCCCTCACGCTGAAAGCCGCCCTGATTGCCGCTGCACTGGGCTTTGCGACGAGCGCACAGGCTGCGCCGCAGATCCGTCCGGAAGTGGGCAAGCCGCTGCAGGAAGCCCAGAAGCTGATCGGCGACAAGAACTACAAGGAAGCCCTGGCCCGGATCAGCGCTGCCGAGCAGACCGCCGGCAGCAAGATCTCGCCGTATGAGACCTATGTGATCGGTCGCATGCGCGGCGTCGCCGACCTGGGCATCGGCGATACCAATGGCGCCATGGCGGCGTTTGAAGCAGCGCTGAAATCCGGGCAGACCCCGGACGGCGAAAAGCTCAGCAGCCTGCAGACCCTGGCGCAGCTGGCCTACAGCGCCAAGAATTTCCCGAAAGCCATCGAGTACATCGGGCAATACAAGGCCGCCGGCGGCAACAATCCGCAGATCACCGGCCTGCTGGCACAGGCTTATTACCTGGGTGGCAAATACCCGGAGGCTGCGCAGGAAATCAAGGCGCAGCTGCAGAAATCCGGGCAGGCACCGAGCGAAACCCAGCTGCAGCTGCTGGCCTCCTGTGCGCTCAAGCAGAACGACGCCAACGGCTATGTCGAAGCCCTGCAGCTGCTGGTGAGCTATCACCCCAAGCCCAGCTACTGGCTGGACCTGATCGCGCGCACCGCCGGCAGCAAGGGCTTCTCGGATCGCCTGAGCCTGGACCTGGCGCGTCTGCGCTACGCCAGCGGCACGCTGAGCACGGCGGGCGACTACCTGGACGCCGCGCAGCTGGCGCTGCAGGCGGGCTTTCCGGGTGAGGCGGATCAGTACGTCAAGGCCGGCTATGCCAAGAACGCGCTCGGCCAGGGCTCGGACGCGCCGCGCCATGCCCGACTCAAGGCGCTGGTAGAGAAGAAGATCGCCGAAGACCAGAAGACCCTGGCCGAAGGCGAGAAGGCCGCGCAGAAGCAGGCGAGCGGCGATGCTCTGGTCAACACCGGCCTGAACTACGTGGGCTATCAGCAATACGACAAGGGCATTGCACTGATCGAGCAGGGCATCGCCAAGGGCAATCTCAAGTACGCCAACGAAGCCAAGCTGCATCTGGGCTACGCCCAGGTCCTGGCTGGCCAGAAGGCCAAGGCCCAGGCCACGCTCAGAGGCGTGCAGGGCAGCGACGGCACCGCCAGCGTCGCCAAGCTTTGGATGATCAGGGCGCGCTGAATGCGGCGCGCCCTGTTGCTCGCAGCGTCGCTGTGATGCCGACGCTACCGGGCAAGCAGCGCAGCTGTGGGCCGCTCAGAACTGCTGTTCCATCTCCGTCCACTGCCGTAACAGGGCTTCACGAAACTGCGGCGCGGCGATGGCGATGAGTGCGGCTGCGCGGGCGCGGGCGCTCAGGCCGCGCAGACGGGCGATGCCGTGCTCGGTCACCACATAATCGGCTTCATGGCGTGTCGCTGCCACCGGCGACGAGAGCTGCGCGACGATTCGGCTGTGTTGCTGATTGTCGGTGACCGAGGGCAGGGCGATGATCGACTTGCCGCCGGCACTGAGCCGGGCGCCGGCGATGAAGGCCGGCAGACCGCCCACGCCTGCCACGCAGCGGCCTTTCACGGTGTCGGTATTGACCTGTCCGAGCAGATCCACTTCCACGGCCGAGTTGATGGCACAGAAGCTGGCGATGGCGGCGATGCGCCGCACATCATGAGTCTCGCTGACCGGCCGAAACAGGAAACGGTCGTCTGCCGCGATGCGCTGATAAAAAGTATCGTCGCCCAGGGCTACGCCACACTCGACGCTACCGATGATGGCACCGTTGTCGAGCAGACGGCTCAGCGCCGGATTGACCATGCCGGAGTACACGCGGAGTCTGCGATGATCGCGCAACGCGGACAGCACTGCGGACGGCAGCTTGCCGATACCAAATTCCAGCGTGTCGCCATCTTCAACCAGGCTGGCGACATGCTCCGCCTGGGCCGCCACGTTGGTATCCGCTTGCGGAAGCTCATAGTGCAATACGTCCTGCGGCACCTCAAAAAATGCGTCGAGCTCCTTCAAGTTGACCTGGAACGATGCCCGAACGCGCGGCAACCGGGGATTGATATGAGCGACACGCCGGCGCGCGTGGCGCCACACTGCCGGCTGGAAATCCAGGCTGGGTCCGAGTGAGCAATAGCCTTGCTCATCGGGTGGCGTGAGGTGTACCAGAGCCAGATCCACCGTGAGCTGTTCGGAGAGATCCTGGTAAATGCCAGGGTAGTCCAACGGCAGCCATTCAGCGCGGGCCTCGCGCAATCCCTGGCGCAGACCGGGCTGCATGAAATAGGCGCGCTGCTGAGCCTGGGGGTGCAGTCCCAGATAATCGCTATGATTGATACCTGGAAAATGCACGCCGACGAAGCGCACGCCGGCAGCGGCGGCAGGATCGGCCTGCAAAGCGGCATAGAAGGCCAGGCTTTCACCGGACATGCCGGGAACATAAACCGTCATGCCCGGGCGCAGGCTGGACACCACGGCCGCCACATTGGTCTTGTTCATGCGCAGGCTCAGCTTGATGGCTTGAGGGCCACACGTGCCGAGCCGGTGAGCGCCACCAAGCCGCTGGCCTCGATCACCGCTTCGAGTCGCAGCAGGGCTTCGTCGGCGCTGCGTTCTTGGAGATAGGCGCGGCAAAGCAGGCGGCTGCACAGCGGCACCACGGCGGCAAAGCGCGCTTCGAAGCTGCGCAAGGCGGCGGCGGGAAAGTCCCGGCTCAGCACGCGGCCGAGCACCGCCATCGCCAGCATGCCATGCACGATCACATCATCAAAGCCGGCCAGGCGCGCAAAGTCCGGGTCCAGGTGCAGAGGGTTGAGATCACCAGAGGCTTCGGCGTAGCGGGCCAGCGCCTCGCGGGTCAAAGGCTCTGACAGCAGTTCTGCAATGGGCGTCTGCAGCGGTACTTGTTCGAGATCGATCGCCATCTCAGGCTGCCTCGGCCGGATTGCGGACGAGAATCAGCTGGCGAGAGATGCCGGCCAGCTGGCCATCGCGATGACGGATACTGGACTCGATGGTGATGAACTCCAGCGCGCCGCCCTTCTTCATCTGAATGTCGGTGACGACACGCTCCACCTGCAGCACATCGCCGCTGTGGATCGAACGGTGATAATCGAACTGCTGCTGGGCATGCAGCACCCGCTTGAGTTCCACGCCGAGTGCGCCAAGGATGGCGCGCGAGCTGTCATGCTCGCCTTCGATGGCTTTCATGAATGTCGGCGGTGCCGCTTGCCCATCCTGCAGCGGGAAGCCCACTGCAGCCGCGAAGCGCGCCAGACGCTGCGAGTCCACCGTCACCGTGAAAGGCGGATGGCGATAACCGAGGTGTCGTCGATCGATGGCCATCAGGCGGGCACCGCCATCGCCTGCTTGAGAAAGCGCGTCAGCGCCGCCGGAAGGGCGAAGAGCGCGGCATCGTGGACGGCGGCCTGCCGCGCGTGCGACTGTAATTCATCCATCCCGCGGGCCACGGCGTAACTGAAGGGGCCGCCGGTATAGGCCGGATGCAAGCCTTCACTCACCACCACGGCATCGGCCAGTTCGGGCTCGGGCACCTGATTCTCGTGCCAAGCCTGCACTGCCGCCAGGCTGATCGCCAGCAGGCATTGCTCCTCCGTGCAGTGCTGCGCCTGTGCGCGGGCGTACACCCGCCGCAGCCGCGGCAGCAGGGCATCATCTCCCTGATTAAGTACGCTATCGGGCTTGAACAGGCCGGCCTTGGCGGCGCGCTGTCGGTTGAGAAACAGCGAGCGCACCATATTGCCAGCCACCGGATCGCGCATCAGTTCCACGAAGATGCGCATCTCATGTTCGCCGCCTTCGCTCATCGGCAGCTGCCAGCCGCCAACCACGCAGGAGATGATGGCGCGATACGCCGGATAATGCTGCAGCAGCTGCTCGCTCAGGCCCAGTGCGGCGCGAATCTGCTCCTGCGCCTGCGCCGGATCACGAAAGTCGAAGGGCTGCTCGGAGAACCGGGCGCCGTTGCGGTCCCAGGGAGCCAGCGCAACGGCGTTCAGCGCACGCTGCCTGGCTACGGCGATCAGCTGCGAAGGGGGTACGAGCGCATCCACCAGTCCGGACTGCAGCGCCTGAGCCGGCGAGATCGGCTCACCGCTGAGCAGCATGCGCAGGCCCTGTTCGATTCCCACCAGGCGTGGCAGACGCTGAGTGCCGCCGGCGCCCGGCAGCAGGCCCAGCTTGACCTCCGGCAGACCGAGCTGAATCGTGGCATCGTCCGCCACCACGCGCGCATGGCAGGCCATGCACAACTCCAGGCCGCCGCCCAGTGCTAAGCCGTTGATAGCTGCCACAACGGGCTTGGGCAGCAGTTCGAGGCTGCGGAATAAACGTCCGAGATGACCGAACAGCTCATGCAGGGCTGCGGTTTCGCCGCTGCGGGCCAGTTCGGTGAAGCTGCGGATCATCTCCAAATCTGCCCCCGCCAGAAATGCGCTCTTACCGGAGCTGATCACCAGCGCGCGGACCGCTGGGTCCTGAGCGACACGCTCGATCAAATGTTCCAGCGAATCCATCAGGGCGCGCGAGAATACGTTCATCGCGCGTCCGGGCATATCGATGCGTGCCAGTAGCACGCCGTCGGAGTCCAGCTCGGTGACAATATTCGGGTCGGTCATGGTGCAGGCTAAAAGGCGTTCCGGGTGACGGGGCTCAAACGAACTTCTTGAAATCAGGCGCGCGCTTCTCATTGAAGGCACGCACACCTTCCTTGGATTCCTCGGACTGGTAATAGCCCTTTACCGCAGCCACGCCCATGAAGCTGATGCCACGGATGTTCTCGCTGTCGGCATTGAACGACCGCTTGGCGATGGCGATGGCGGTGGGTGAGAGCTGGTTGATTTCTGCCGCCCAGGATTCGCACTCGGCATCGAGCTGCTCGTGCGGCACTACCTTGTTGACCAGGCCCATCTCCAGCGCTTCCTGCGCCTTGTAGCGACGGCACAGGAACCAGATTTCGCGGGCCTTCTTCTCGCCCACGATGCGAGCCAGATAGGCGGTGCCGAACCCAGGGTCCACGGAGCCGACCTTGGGACCCACCTGGCCAAACTGGGCCTTCTCCGAGGCGATGGTCAGATCGCAGATGGTGGCGAAGACATTGCCGCCGCCGATGGCAAAGCCCTGTACGCGGGCGATCACCACTTTGCGGCAGTCGCGGATCGCCGACTGCAGCTCTTCGATGGGCAGACCCACCATGCCGCGAGGTCCATAAAGGCCGTCTTCGGTGAGATGGGATTTCTGATCACCGCCGGTGCAGAAAGCCTTGTCGCCGGCGCCGCCGAAGATCACGGTGTTCACCGTTTTTTCCTCGTCGGCACGGCGGAAAGCGTCGATCAGTTCTTCCACCGTCTGCGTGCGAAAGGCGTTGAACACTTCTGGACGATTGATGGTGATGCGCACCGCATTGCTGCCGACTTCGTAAGTGATGTCCTTGTAGCTGCTCATGGTCTGTTTCCCGGTGGATTGGTGATCAGGGCTGTGGCGCGAGGCTGTGCGAGTCCCGCACTGGATTCAAGTCTCTTCACAATCGTAGTGTACCATACTATTATTGGAGCTCTAGGTGCGCGGGTGCCTCGGCCTGTCTAGTCAGGCCCCGGTGGGCCGCGTGCCGCACCCGGCGTACTCGCCCAGTTCTAGGGATTCGTGTCATGACTCAGCTGCTCAAGGATAAGGTGCTCGTGGTCACCGGTGCGGGACGTGGCGTCGGTGCCGAAATCGCGAAACTGGCGGCGCTCGAAGGTGCGCGCGTGGTGGTCAACGATCTTGGCGTGAGCCAGGCTGGTGAAGGCGGTGGCCTCGGCCCGGCCGAGGAAGTAGTTCAGGCGATACGCGCTGCCGGAGGCCAGGCGATTGCCGATGGCTCGGACGTGTCGAGCTTTGCTGGCGCGCAGGCCTTGATCGGCGCAGCGCTGGAGGCGTTCGGCGATCTGGATGCCGTGGTCAACAATGCCGGGATCCTGCGTGACACGATCTTTCACAAGATGTCGGAAGATGAGTGGAACGCGGTGATCAAGGTCAATCTCACCGGTTGTTTCAACGTGGCCCGTGCTGCTGCCCCGCAGTTCAAGGAGCGGCAGAAGGGAGTCTACGTACATATGACGTCCACCTCCGGGCTGATTGGTAACTTTGGACAGGCCAACTACGCGGCGGCCAAGCTCGGAGTGGCGGCCTTGTCCAAGAGCATCGCGTTGGACATGCAGAAGTTCGGCGTACGTTCCAATGCCATCGCGCCGTTTGCCTACACGCGCATGGTCAGCTCCATCCCGGACACGCCGGAGAATGCCGAACGCCATCGTATCAACCGTCTGATGTCAGCCGACAAGATCGCGCCCTTCGTCTGCGCCCTTTGTAGCGACGGCGCAAAGGATGTGAGCGGTCAGATTTTCGGCGTGCGTCGCAATGAGATCTATCTGTTCGACCAGCCCCGTCCGATCCGCGCCGTACACGCCGGTGATGATGGCTGGACTGCGCAGTCTTGTGTGACACGTGCACTGCCGGCGCTGCGGCCCTCGTTCTTCCCACTGGATCGCTCCTCGGAAGTGTTCACCTGGGAGCCGGTCTGATGAGCACGAAACTCTACGCCAGTGCCGCGCAGGCGCTGGCCGGACTGTGCCGCGACGGCATGACGGTGGCAGCTGGCGGCTTCGGTCTGTGCGGTGTTCCTCTGGATCTGATCGTCGCCTTGCGCGACAGCCAGGCGCGCAATCTGACCGTGATTGGCAACAACGTCGGCTGCGATGAGCACGGCATGTGGCTGGTGCTGGCCAACGGCCAGATCCGCAAGGTGATTCTCTCTTATGCCGGCGACAACAAGATTCTGGAACGTGCCTTCATGAATCAGGAGATCGAGATCGAGTTCAATCCGCAGGGTACGCTGGCCGAGCGCCTGCGCGCCGGCGGGGCCGGCATTCCGGCCTTCTTCACGCGCACCGGCTACGGCACGCTGATCGCCGAAGGCAAGGAGGCGCGGCAGTTTGCCAATCCGGACGGTAGCAGCGACTGGTACATCATGGAGACCGGACTCACCGCCGATGTCTCCCTGGTCAAGGCCTGGAAGGCGGATGCCGCCGGCAATCTGGTCTATCGCAAGACTGCGCGCAACTTCAATCCGATGATTGCCGCTGCCGGCCGCATCACCATCGCCGAAGTGGAAGAGTTGGTGCCGGTGGGCGAAATTGATCCCGATCAGGTCCACACGCCCGGCATCTTCGTGGATCGCATCGTGGTCTCCACCCGCCAGCCAAAACACATCGAGCGGCCGACCACGCGTCCGCGTACCGCCGGGGAGCCAGTCTGATGGCCTGGAACCGTGAACAGATGGCCGAGCGCGCCGCCAAGGAACTGCGCGACGGCTACTACGTCAATCTGGGTATCGGCATTCCCACCCTGGTGGCCAATCTGGTGCCGCCGGGTATGACCGTGACGCTGCAGAGCGAAAACGGCCTGCTGGGCATCGGTCCCTTCCCCTACGAAGGAGAAATGGACCCCGACCTGATCAATGCCGGCAAGCAGACCATCACCGATCTGCCGGGCTCCAGCTATTTCTCCAGCGCCGACTCCTTCGCGATGATTCGTGGCGGTCACATCCAGCTGTCGATTCTCGGCGGCATGGAGGTGGCGCAGAACGGCGACCTGGCCAACTGGATGGTGCCCGGCAAGATGATCAAGGGCATGGGCGGCGCCATGGATCTGGTGGCCGGCGTGCCGCGCGTGGTGGTGGTGATGGAACACAACGACAAGAGCGGCGCTGCCAAATTCCGCAAGGCCTGCACGCTGCCGCTGACCGGCAAGGGCGTGGTGGATCTGCTGATTACGGAGATCGCCGTGTTTGACCTCGACCGCAAGGGACTGCGCGCGCCGCTGCTGGTGGAGCTGGCGCCCGGAGTGGGCCTGGACGAGGTCCGTACCCGCACCGAAGCCGAATTCACCCTTGCCCCGCATCTGAGCTGAGCCTGACATGGAAATCGAACTATCCGAACTGCAGCGTGAGATCGAGACTTCGGTGCGCAAGGTGTGCGCCGAGTTCAATGATGAGTACTGGCACGAGTGCGACGAGGCCGCACGCTTTCCCGAGGAGTTCTACAAGGCCATGGCCGATGCCGGCTGGCTGGGCGTGACCATGCCCGAGGAGCTGGGCGGCGCCGGACTGGGCGTGACCGAAGCTGCGATCATGATGCATACCGTGGCGTCCTGCGGTGGCGGGCAGTCAGCGGCCTCCTCGATCCACATCAATCTGTTCGGTCCGCATGCAATCGTGGTACACGGCTCGCCGGAACAAAAACAGCGCTGGCTGACACCGCTGATCAAGGGGCAGGAGAAAGCCTGCTTCGGCGTCACCGAGCCTGATGCCGGCCTGGATACCACCAGCATCAAAACCTTCGCCAAGAAGGTGCCCGGCGGCTATCGAGTCAGCGGCCGCAAGATGTGGACCTCGACGGGACAGGAGGCGCACAAGATTGTGCTGCTGGCGCGTACCACCCCGAAGAGTGAGTGCAAACGGCCCACCGACGGCATGACCTTGTTTTATGCTGACCTTGATCGAACCAAGATCGAGGTCCGCCGTATTAAGAAGCTGGGCCGCAACGCGGTGGACTCCAACGCCACCTTCATCGACGACTACTTCATTCCGGAGTCCGACCGCATCGGCGAAGAGGGCAAGGGCTTTCACTACTTGCTCGACTCGCTCAATCCAGAGCGCATTCTGGTCGGCATCGAAGCCATCGGCATCGGCCGCGATGCACTGCAGCGCGCCGCCAAGTACGCGCGTGATCGTGTGGTGTTTGGGCGGCCCATCGGCAAGAACCAGGGCATCCAGCATCCGCTGGCAGAAGCCTGGACCTATCTGGAGTCGGCGTACTGGATGTGCATGCGGGCAGCGTATCTCTACGATCACGGTCTGCCCTGCGGTGCCGAAGCCAATGCCGCGAAATTCCTGTCGGCGCGCGCAGCTTTTGATGCCGCCACCAAGGCGGTGCTGACGCATGGCGGGATGGGCTATGCCCGCGAATTCCAGGTCGAGCGCCTGTTCCGTGAATCCATGTTGCCGCGCATTGCACCCGTGACCGAGCAGATGATTCTGTCCTTCATCGCCGAGCGCGTGCTTGAGCTTCCCAAATCCTACTGAGTCCAATCCGCCATGCCAGGTGTATTTTTCGACGAAATGTTCGTCGGCCAGAAATTCGATCATCCCATCCGCCGCACCATCACCGAGTCCGACAACGTCTGGTTTACGGCGATTACGCACAACCCGGCATATCTACATCTCGACGAAGAGTACTGCCGGACCCAGACGGAATTCGGTCAGCGCATCGTCAACAGCGCCTTCACCTTGGGCCTGATGGTGGGAATCTCAGTGAACGACACTACGCACGGCACCGCCGTGGCCAATCTCGGCTGGGATGAGGTGCGCTTTCCCCGTCCGCTGTTTCATGGCGATACCCTGAGCGTGGAGAGTGAAGTGCTGGAGCTGCGCGAGAGCAAATCGCGGCCCAACGCCGGCATCGTGGTGTTTGCCCACCGGGGCTACAACCAGAAGCGCGAGCTGGTGGCACAGTGCAAGCGCAGCGCCCTGCAGCTCAAGCGTGCCGCCGGCTGAGAACGGCGGTGGTGCGCCTGAGCGCCTAGAGCAGCAACGCGGCCTTGGCGCGGGCAAGCGCTGCCGAGCGGTTGGAAATTCCGAGCTTGGCGTACAGATTCTGCAAATGCCATTTGATGGTGGCCAGCGACACGCTGAGCCGGTCAGAGATCTGCTGGTTGCTCAGTCCCGCCTCAACCAGGCGCAGGATTTCCAGCTCGCGTGGCGTGGGGGGCGCCATGATCTGCGCTGTATCGATGGCCGAGGGTGCCTTCGGTGCGCAGCGCTGGCACAGTTCCTTGAAAAAACTGTGCTCATCCTGCGTCACCAGCGCCCAACGCTTGGCCTCGCTGTGGCCAAGCAACGTCGAGACTGTGGCTTTCTGATCGAGGAAGGGGCGCATGATACGGCCCGGTGCGGCGAGGCGGATGGCTTGCAGCAGACTGCGTAGCGCGGATCGTGATGTCTGGCTGGTGCCGGCTAGCCGTGCCTGCAGCAGCAGTAGCTCCACGCAGCGGCCGAGACGACCATCTGCTCTCGCGCTCTTCAGCGCCGAAACCATCAGGCGCTGTGCTGCCTGCAGATGGCCATCATCATTGCGAAGGGCTATATCGGTCATCAGCAGCAGATCGCGCATGACCGGCAGCTTGCGCCACGATGCAGCGGTGCCGGATCTGGGCGAGTTCAGGCCGATATGCTCGGCCTCGCGGTGGGCCTCTTCCCGGCGGTCCATCGCCACCAGGCGCTGGATGAGAAAACAGGACAGCATCACCGACAGACGCGGGGGATAAGCGTCGGCGATAAGGCGCAGCGTCAGCGGAGCATAAGCGTCGTCCTCAGCACCACCCCAAAGTGCCACGGCCGCTTCCAGGCCACAGGCCGTGGCTTCCAGAAAGCCGTGCGAGCGCGCCGCTGCAAGGCCATTGTGAAGCAGCGCGCGGGCGTCTTCATCGCGTCCCATCGCCACCGCACAGCGCGCGGCCAGCAGGGCCAGCGTACCGGTGATGCCGTCCTCGCCCAATTCACTACGCGCCGCGTCTAGCGCGGTGCGCAGTTCGGCATAAGCCTGCGCGTAGCGGCCCTCGTAGATCGGAATCAGCGCCCCGTAAGCGAAAGCCCAGCCATTGGCATATGCGCTCTGTGCCTGGAAGGCCGAAGCCTTGGCTGCTTGGTTGGCCTGGTGGGCGGATGAGAACGCGAAGCTGCTGGCATGGCAGTTGGTTTCGATGCAATGCGCACCGGTGCGGCTGAACGGATCGTCATCAGCAGTGCTCTGCGCCAGCCAGCGCTGTACGCCGGTTTGCGCCTGCGTGAGGTTGTCGGTGAAGACCTCGATAGACGCCAGCATGATCGCCAGACGCCGCTGCAGCGGCGCATTGATGTCGAGCCGCGTCTCCATCCGGCGGATGTGCTGGCGCGCATCGTCGTACCGACGGTGAAATGCCAGCGCCCAGGCGTACCAGTAATCCACTTCCGGATCGGCCTGCTGCCCGGCGCGCTGCAGCGTCTCCACCCATTGAATGAAGCGTGGTGCCTCGCCCAGCTTGCGCACAAACCAGGGCGCGATGCGGGCCAGAATCGCCGCAGCCTTTGCGTGCGAGCCGGCCGCCAGCGCATAGTCCATGGCATCGTGCCACTGCGCCTGCTGCTCACACCATTGCGCCGCGCGCAGGCGCACGGACTGCAGGGTTTCGGTCGCCAGGCTGCGTTCTGCCTCACGCAACAGAAACTCCCGCAGCAGGGTGTGCAGGCGGAACCAGCGGTGCTGGCGGTCGAGCGGAATCACGAAGATATTGCGCGCCAGCAGGGCATCCAGATAGGACTGCGCGTCTGGATCACCACTGACTTCGCGGCACAGGGCAGAGCTGAATACGCGCAGCTGGCCGACGCGCAGCAGAAACTCTCGCGCTGCGATGCTCAGCTTGGAAAATACATGGCGGTCCAGCAGGCCTGCCAACTCCTCGTCGGAGCCGGCCATAGCCTGCAGGGTCTGGCGCGGTTGCTTGCTGGTGGTCAGTGCGATCTGCATCAGCCGTACTGCGGCTGGCCAACCCTCGGTTCTGGCAACAATGCGCGCCACCGCGTCAGGATCCAGGCGCTTGCATAGCGTCTCGCCGAGCATGGCGCGCACCTGCGCCGGGCCGAAGGCAAGCTCGCTGGCACCGAGTTGTCGCAGCAGTCCTTCGAGCCGGGCGCGCGTGCGATTGAAGCGCAGTTCCTGCGTGCTGCTGAAAACCAGCCGCACCGCCGCACCGCTGCGGAAGCACAGACCGTCAAGCAGTGTTTCCAGCATGGGATCGCGGCAGAAATGCAGGTTGTCGATGAACAGCGTCAGCGGTTTGTTCTGCTTGCGTAGCAGCGCGAGCAGGGACTCGATGCCGCGCGCGGCCGAATCACCGCCACCAAGCAGGGTCTGCGGGGATTGCCAGCGTGAATCCGGTGTCTGCAATTGCCGACCCAGGCCCTGCACGATGGTCCCGATGCCAGCGGCTCTTTCGTCCAGCGCCAGCCAGGCGCAATCCTGGCCGGCGGCGAGCAGTTCGACGCGCAGCATCGCCAACAGCACAGATTTTCCGTAACCGGCTGGAGCCACCACTGTCAGCAGTTTCTGGCGCAGCCCGGTGGCGTCAAGTACCTGTGCGCTGACCGGCAGGCGCAGCATCTCGAAGGCGAAGCTGGGCGGATCGCCTTCGCCCAGTTCCTCGGGGGGCGGCGGATGAGCCTGTTTATACACGATGCGACTCCGCGCTGTGGTCTATCCCCTCCCAGGGGGGAGGGTTTTTCCGGGCCGGGCTGCGGCTAGCATGAAGTTGTTGTGGTTCCATACGGCGCTTCGAGTTGCTTTGCGCAGATTGTGAGCACACCAAAAGCTCAAGAAAGAGGAGATGGAGTTTATGGACTATCTGAAGTACTGGACGCCTGTGGTAGTGGTTGGGGTGGCGTTTTTGGGTTTTTATGTGGGTGGTGACTGGGTGTGGCTGGGGATCGGGACCTTCCCGGTGCTGGCGTTTCTGGACAGCGTGTTTCCGCGTGATTTTGGCGTGCGAAAGATTCAAAACGCGCGGCTGGCAAACATTCCGATTTGGCTGTGCACGCTGGGGCCGGTGTGTTTGTACTTTGCGTTCGCCTGGCGGCTGTCGGTTGAAGATTTGAACGGCTGGCAGATTGCCGGCGGCATTCTGAGCGTGGCGTGGATGGGCGTGATTCCGCTGGTGCCGGCGGCGCACGAGCTGTACCACATGCGCGGACTGCTGCCGCGCATCGTGGGGCACTACGGGCACCTGTGCATTTTCGACTGCACGCGGGACATCGCCCATGTGGTGGGGCACCACATCGACGTAGCGACGGTACATGACGGCGACACCGCGCCGCGCGGGAAGAGCCTGTACGCCTTCACCGGCCGGGCAGTGATCGAGAGCACCCGCTACTCGATGCGCATGGAATGCGAGGCGCTGCGCAAGCGGGGGCTGCATCCCTGGCATCTGCGGCACCGGGTCTATCGCGCGGCGCTGGCGCTGCTGATCTTCCACGCGCTGCTGCACGCCATCGGCGGCTGGCGCGCGAACCTGTTCGGACTGGCGGCGCAGCTGATCTCCCGGGTCTGGGTGGAGAGCTTCAACTACTTCCAGCATTACGGCGTGATCCGGGTGCCGGGTGCCCCGATCGGGCGGCGGCATCTGTGGAACCATCTGCACTGGTTCTCGCGGACCTGCGGCTTCGAGATCACCAATCATGCCGATCATCATCTGAACTCCTATCAGGCCTTCTACAAGCTGGTTCCGCATCGCGAAGCGATTCCGATGCCGAGCGTGTTCGTGTGCTTCCTGGCGGCGCTGATTCCGCCGATCTGGCACGAGCTGATCATCAAACCCGCCCTCAAGCGCTGGGATGCCGAGTTCGCCACGCCCGAGGAACGCGCGCTGGCCCGCGAACAGAACCGCGCCGCCGGCTGGCCCGACTGGCAGAGCGAGCCCGAACTCAAAATCGGACAGGCACAGACCGTCGGCGTGTAGGCGCACAGCAGGCCTTGCCGCGTGTGCGTGGCAAGGCCTGCTTCCGATATTCATCGCAGCCGGATCAGCCGCTTGCCGCGGTTACGGCCGGCGTAGACATCGACCAGTGCCTGAGGCGCCTGCGCGAGGTCCTCGCTGATGTCTTCCGCGTAGCGCAGCTGTCCCGCCGCCAGCAGCGCAGCGAGCCGGGCCGCCGTGGCGTCGAAGCGGCGCTGATGATCGAAGATCACGAAGCCTTCGATGCGCAGGCGGCGTGTCAGAATCTCGCGCTCCGCGCGCGGCCCTTGCGGCGCCGGCAGCCATGAAGCAGTCGCCAGGGTGCCGCACTGGATGATGCGACCGAACAAGGCCATCTGCCGCAGCACCGCATCCGAAATGTCGCCGCCCGTGTTGTCGAAGAACACATCGATGCCCCGCGGGCAGGTATCACGCAGGGCAGCCTCGATGGGCTGGTGATAGTCGAGCCAGGCTTCGTAGCCGTAATCCTCGACGCAGCGGCGCCCCTTTTCTGCCGATCCAACGATCGCCACCGGCCGCGCGCCGGCCTGCCGCGCCAGTTGCCCGACGATGCTGCCGACGGCACCGGCGGCAGCGCTGACCAGCACGGTCTCGCCAGGTTGTGGCCTGCCGATATCGTGCAGCGCCAGATAGGCGGTCAAGCCATTGATGCCCAGCAAACCCGCGCCGGTGGACAGCGGGGCCTGCTGCGGGTCGACTCGGCGCAACAGCGCAGCGGGCGTGGCGATGCAGTAGTCCTGCCAGCCGAACCAGCCATACCAGTAATCACCCACCGCGTAGTCGGCATGCCTGGAGGCCAGCACGCGGCCCACGGCCATCGCCCGCATCACCGCGCCCAGCGGCAGCGGCGGTGCGTAGTTGTTCTCGTCGTTGACATAGCCGCGTTGTGCCGGATCCACCGACAGATAGTGGTTCTCGATCAGCATTTCGCCTTCGCCCAGCGCCGGTAAGGGATGGCACTGCAGTTCAAAGTGCTCGGGCTGCGGCACGCCGACCGGGCGCCGCGTGAGCACGATCTGGCGATTGAGCATGACGCTCATGCCGCAGCCAGCAGGCGGCGTGCCGCCTTCAAATGCGGGATGTCGTACATCTTGCCATCCAGGGATACCGCACCAGCGCCATCGACGAAAGCGGCGACGATACGCTGCGCCAGCTCGCGCTCGGCTTCGCTGGGCGTGAACGCGGCATTGATCACCGGAACCTGATCGGGGTGAATCGCAATGCGACCGGTGAATCCGTCGTATCGCGACTGCAGGCAGGCGTTGCGCAGGCCCTCGGCATCCTTGAAGTTCACGTAAACCGTGTCGAGCACCTCGGCGCCGAGGGCATGGCCGAGCAAAAGACATTGATTGCGCGCGTGCTCATACATCGAACGCCAGCGTCCATCGGGCAGGCGTGGATCACCGGCTCCCAGGGCCGAAGACAGATCCTCGCCGCCCCAGGCGACGTGGCTGATGCGCGGATGCGCCTGTTGCGCCAGTTCGCCCATGCGCAACATTGCCATTGGCGTTTCCGTGACGATGGCGGTGATACGCATTGAATTCAGCGGCAGGCCGTGCGCCGCTTCCAGCGCATCCAGATAATGACCGACGACGCTTAGATCCTCCGGCCCCCTGATCTTTGGCAGCAGGATGCCGGCAGGCCCTGCCGGCACTACCTGTGCAAGATCTTTCAGGGTTTCACCTGAGGCAAGGTCATTGACGCGCACCCATAGCCGCGTGTGATCGTCGATGCCGGACAGGTATTCGCGCATCATCCCGCGTGCCTGCATCTTGCGTTCAGGCAGAACAGCATCTTCCAGGTCAAGCACCAGCGCGTCAGCGCCAGCGGCCGCTGCCTTGGCGAGTTTCTTCTCGCTGTCGGCCGGCACGAACAGCATGGATCGCATCATTTCAGGGTCTCGAAGTAACAAGAGGCTAGGTTATAGGTATGGAACCATACTATAATCAGACGGTGGCCGCGGCAACGCCGGCCCATCCTCAAAAATTTCAACCGAGACGGACTTTCGTGCGTAGCGAGAACATTAGAGGCATCACGTCCATCGGCGCCTATATCCCCCGGCGGCGCTTACAACGCGCGGCCATAGCCGCTGCCCACGCCTGGGCCTTTCCCGCGCTTAAGAGTCAGGCCAAGGGAGAACGGGCGATCTGCGCCTGGGATGAGGACGTTGTGACCATGGCGGTGGAGGCCGGACGCGATTGCCTGCGCGGGCTGTCACGCACGTCTTGGCAGGCTTTGAACCTGGCCAGCACCAGTGCGCCTTTTGCTGATCTCAACCATGCGGCGCTGGTGGCGGCGGCGCTGCGTCTGAATTTAAATGTGGCGGCGATGGACTTCGCGTCCTCGACGCGCGTCGGCTTGTCGGCCTTAATCGAGGCCTGTCGAGCCCGCGAGGGCGAACAGCTGGTGATCGCCGCCGACAAGCGCGGCGCCAAACCCGGTAGCGTGCAGGAGATGCAATACGGCTGCGGCGCGGCGGCCCTTGCCTGTGGAAGCGGCGAGGCGGTGTTCGCGCGCCTGTTGGGCGCTGAATCGCTGACGGTGCCGTTCTTCGATCATTTCCGTGCCAGCGGCCAGAGCGCCGACTATCACTGGGAAGAGCGCTGGGTGCGAGACGAAGGTCTGGCCAAGCTGGTGCCGCAGGCGGTGTCGGCGCTGCTGGAGCGGCTGGCCCTGACCCCGGACCGTATCACCTGGTTCGGGCTCTCGGGCGGCCCAGCGCGCAGCGATGCCGCCATCGCCAAGGCGCTGAAGATCGCGCCGCAATCTCTGTTGCCGGATCTGCAGGCCGGCGTCGGCGACACCGGCACCGCACATTCGCTACTGCAGCTGCTGGCAGCACTGGAGCGTGCGCAGCCGGGCGACATCATCGTGATCGCGGCTTTCGCGCAAGGCTGTGAGGTAGCTGCTTTTGAAATGATCAAGCCGCTGCCGGCCAGCGCACGGCGCGGGCTGGCCGGCAGTCTGGCCGACCGCGTCGAAGAGAGCGCTTATCTGCGTCTGTTGGCGAATGAAGGCCAGCTGGAATTGGACTGGGGCATGCGTGCCGAGGTCGATCAGAAGACTGCGCTGACGCAGCTCTATCGAGCTTCGGATCAGATTCTGGGTTTAGTCGGCGGCCGCTGTTCCTCCTGCGGCGCCGTGCAGTTCCCGCGTCTGCCTAACTGCGTGAACTGCGCAGCGAGTGATACGCAGCAGCCCTATGCGCTGGACGAGGTCCCCGCGCGTATCGCCACGCATACCGCCGACTGGCTGCAGTACTCGCCGGCGCCGCCGCTGCTGATGGGACTGGTGCAATTCGATGGTGGCGCGCGGCTGTTGATGGAAATTGTCGACGTGGGGGCGGACGGGCTGGAGGTTGGTACGCCGCTGAGCATGCGATTTCGCATCAAGGAACGGGATCGTCAACGCGGCTGGAATCGCTACTTCTGGAAGGCCAGCCCCATGAGTGCGGTTTAAGGACTAGATATGGCAACTGGCATCAAGGACAAGGTGGCGATCCTGGGCATGGGCTGCTCGCGCTTCGGCGAGCGTTGGGATTGCGGCAGCGAGCAACTCATCAATGAGGCTTTCGGCGAGGCGCTGCTTGATGCTGGCATTGAACGTCGGCAGATCGGCGCGGCCTGGTATGGTTCAGCGCTGGATCGCGTCAATGTTGGCAACTCAGCCATTCCGCTAGCTACGGCGCTGCGGCTCGAAGGCATGCCGGTGAGCCGCGTGGAGAACATGTGCGCCACCGGCACGGAGGCGCTGCGCGGTGCAGCCTACGCGGTGGCCTGCGGTGCCGTCGATATCGCACTGGCCATCGGTGCGGAGAAATTAAAGGATACCGGTTACGGCGGTCTGCCCGTGCCCACCAAAGGCACGCTGGCTGACCTGTGGATGCCTTATGGTTCGGCCCCGGCGGGCTTTGCCCAGCTGGCAGCCGGTTATCGCGCGCGTTACCGCTTGAGCCCGCAGGAGCTCAAGCAGGCCATGGCCCGCGTCTCCTGGAAGAGCCACGTCAACGGCGCCAAGAATCCCAAGGCGCATTTGCGCAAAGCGGTGGAGATGGAAACCATCTTGAAGGCACCGATGATTGCCGAGCCGCTCGGCGTGTTCGATTGCTGCGGTGTTTCGGATGGCGCCGCCTGTGCCATCGTGACTACGCCACAGATTGCGCATGAACTTGGCAAACGTGAGTCTCTGGTGACCATTAAGGCGCTGCAGCTCTCCGCCAGTTCAGGCCGCGAGCAGAGCACCGGCGAATGGGACGGCAGCTATGTGCAGAACACCCGCAATGCTGCGCGTGCGGCCTATCGAGAGGCGGGCATTGACGATCCGCGTAAGCAGCTGTCGATGTTGGAAGTACACGACTGTTTCTCGATCACAGAGCTGGTGACCATGGAAGATCTCGGTGTGTCGGCCGATGGCCAAGCCTGGCGCGATGTCATGGAGGGCGTATTCGACGCCGATGGCGCGCTGCCATGCCAAATCGATGGCGGGCTCAAGTGTTTCGGGCACCCCGTGGGCGCCTCTGGCCTGCGCATGGTCTATGAGCATTATCTTCAGCTGCAGGGACGGGCTGGCTCCCGCCAGCTGAAGAATCCGACCTTGGGCCTGTCGCACAATCTCGGTGGCGTGCCCTATAACGGCGTATGTGCGATCAGCATCGTGGGATTAGCCGGCGTTTGAGTCTGTGCACCCCGGGTTTCACAAGAAACCCGGTACATCGCCTGCAAAAAAGGCGCGCCATGAACGGCGCGCCTTTTGATTCGCGGCGACTATCGTCGCTCGGCGTTTAGCCGTGCATGGTCAGGCCGCCTGAGACACTGATGGTTTGGCCGGTCATGAATGCCGCGTCCTCGCTGGCGAGAAAGGCCACGAGACCGGGATAGTCATCGGCTTCGCCGATGCGGCCCAGCGGCACGCTGCGCACCATAGCGTCGCGGATTTTCTGGCCCTCTTCGCCAGTGCCGACGAAAGCATCCATCGCCGGCGTGTTGGTAGGGCCGGGGCAGACACAGTTCAGCGTCACCTGCTTGCGTGCCAGCTCGCGCGCAAGGGCCTTGGCGAAAGCGATGGTGGCCCCCTTGGTGCCGGAGTACACAACCTCCCCCGTGGAACCGACACGACCGGCGTCAGAGGCGATGAAGATAATGCGCCCGCCACCGCGTGCGACCATGCCCTGCGCGACTGCATGGGTCATCTGCAGCGGCCCCATATAGTTGATCGTCACCACCTTCTGCCAGAAGTCTGGTGTGGTCTTGAGAAATGGAATCGGCTTGTCCCAGCCGGCATTGTTGACCAGCGCCCAGGTAGGACCCAGGCGGCTTTCGATGGCGCTCACCGCCTGCTGTACCGATTCATAGCTGGTGATGTCGCAGACCTGCGCATCGGCGCGGCCGCCAGCGGCGCGGATCTGCGCTACCGCCTGATTGGCGGCCTCGGCGTTGATGTCCAGCACGCCGACCTGCATGCCTTCGGCGCCCAGACGTTTGGCAATCGCCAAGCCGATGCCGCTGCCCGCGCCGGTTACCAGCGCCACCTTGTCTTTCAATCCACGCACAGCATTTCTCCTGAAAATTGCGGTTGATTCTTCACTTGCATGACTCTAAGAAATAGGTATCAGAACTAAGGCTGGAAGCTATAGAAGGCGCGCGAACGCAAATGCGCCAGGTAAGCACTTGGCCACATGAATTCACTCCAGCCTTGCCCAGGACGGCCGTCTATCCGGCAGCGCATTGCAGCCTCGTTCAGCGTCGTGGCGGGGTCCGGCTGCAGCGGATAGTGGGCAAAGCACTGCGCATCGACTACCGTGAGACGGCCGGCGTGGTCACGCACCAGCGCTTTGAGTTCGGTTTGCCGGTACTGCAGATCACCTTTGTAGCTGACTTCCACCTGCTCGACTTCGGCCATCAGACCGTCACGAAACACATAGCCGCGCAGATCGGTATTGCCGCGCGCCTGGATCTGCCAGAAGTGTACGCAGCAGTCGTCGCCGGCCTGCGCGTGCAGCCATTTCCAGTGCTGCGGCGTCTGCCAGTCGCGTGTGCCCCAGGAATGATCGCGCGCGCCGGTGGTATCAAACTGCAGCTCACGGCCGTCGATGCACAGCGTGCCCTGCAAGCGCCCGGCCTGCTCGAAACGGTTGGTGGCAGCGTAGTCCGGGCAGCCTTGCTCGTGCGAGCCGTAGGCGTAGGCCGGATGCAGGGCCTGGAAGCGCGCATCCATCTGTACGCGTGCGCCGCGCACGCGCAACTGCGCGCTGGCCAGCTTCAGGTCCTGACGCAGTTCCAGGGCGCCGACTTGCCAGTCATCGAAGTTGAATTCAGGCGCCATCGGCACATCATCCGTGGCTTCGACAATGGCCGGCGTGTCGAGTCCCGGTCCATAGATCACACAGATCGAACCGGCGCGGTGCTCGCGATTGACCCAGGTGTAAACGAAAGCGCCAAGCTGCTGCTCCGGCAGTGAGATGACGTACGGGATGGATTCTCGCGCCAGCGCGTTGGCACCCAGGGCATGGCGTCCGTCGTGAATCGGGGCCAGCACAGCGATGCTGCGATAGCTGGACGGCTCCTTCATGTGGCTCTCCTCTCGATGCGGGCCATGGCTGTACTCCGAACTGCTTTCATTATAGTATGGAACCATATCATGAATAGTAACAGGAGCGCCCCATGTCTTATCAGTCGGTGTATCGCCCGGACCTGTTTGCCGGGCAGGTGGTGTTGATCACCGGGGGAGGCAGCGGCATCGGCCGATGTACCGCGCACGAGTTGGCCTCGCTCGGTGCGACGGTGGCCATCGCCGGTCGCGATGCTGAGAAGCTGGCGAAGGTCAAGGCGGAGATTGAAGCCGAAGGTGGACGGATCAGCACCCACATCTGCGATATCCGCGAAGAGGCGCAGGTTATCGCCATGGTCGATGAAGTGCTGGCCCAGCATGGGCGCATCGACGGGCTGGTGAACAATGCCGGCGGGCAGTATCGCCAGCCACTCAAGCAGATCAGCAGCAAGGGCTTTGAGGCGGTGGTGCGGCTCAATCTGTTTGGCGGCTTCATGGTGATGCGCGAGGTCTACAACCGCTGGATGGAGACGCATGGCGGCGCCATCGTCAACATCATCGCCGACATCTGGCATGGCTGGGCCAATTACGCGCATTCCGGCGCGGCGCGGGGCGGCATGCTCACGCTCAGTGAGAGCGCCGCTTCCGAATGGGCGCCATCTGGGGTGCGCGTGAACTGCGTGGCGCCTGGCGGTATCGCCAGCAGTGGCTTCGATACCTACGAGCCGGAAGCGCAGCGCGAGATTTTGAAATTTCCGCCCACCATTCCGCTGCAGCGTTACGGCAATGTCGCGGAGATGTCGGGCGCCATCGTGTTTCTGCTGTCGCCAGTGGCCTCGTACATCACCGGCAGCTGCATCCGCGTCGACGGTGGTGCGCCCAATGCCCGCTATTGCTGGAATCCGCCACAAGCGCATCAGCGTTCCCAGCCTTATGGCGGATTCGCGCTTGATGTCATGCCCAGGCTTCTGACGCAAGGGCCCAAGACGCAGTCTAGTCGCGGCTAAGAAAAGCAGAACCATGGCCTGCGTGGTGGGCTTGCTGATTTCTGATAACACAAGAGGAGCGTTCCATGACCGGCATCCCGGCCTCACGTCATCACTTCTATATCGGCGGCGAATGGGTTCAGCCCTCCAGCAGCCGCCGCTTTGAGCTGCGCAATGCCAGTACTGAGGAAGTGCTGGCTTCGGTGCCGGAAGCGCTGGAGGCCGACGTCGATCGTGCGGTCGCGGCGGCGCGTCGTGCCTTCGACGATCCCAGTGGCTGGGCTAGCTGGACGCCGGGGGCGCGCGCCGCAGCCATGAAGCGCTTCTCCGCAGCGCTGCAGCAGCGCGTCGCCGATGTGGCCAGCACCGTGAGCCAGCAGAACGGCATGCCGATCAGCCTGAGCAGCACCTTCGAAGGTGCGTTTCCGGTCGGCCTGCTCGACTACTACACGCAGCTGGCCGAGGCCATGCCGGGCGACGAGCTGCGGCCCTCGCAGATGGGCCGCGAGACCGTCGTCAGCCGCCATCCGGTGGGCGTGGTGGCGGCCATCGTGCCCTGGAATTTTCCGGTGGTGCTGGCAATGAGCAAGATCGCGCCGGCCCTGGCGGCCGGCTGCACGCTGGTGATCAAGCCCTCGCCCGGCACGGTGCTCGACAGCTATCTGCTGGCCGAGGCTGCCGAGCAGGCGCAGCTGCCGCCGGGTGTGGTGAACTGGGTGGCGGCAGATCGAGAAGTGGGCGCCTATCTGGTGGCGCACCCGGGCGTGGACAAGGTGGCGTTCACCGGCTCCACGGCGGCCGGTCGTGCGATTGCGCGGCGCTGCGGCGAGTTGCTGCGCCCGGTGACGCTGGAGCTGGGCGGAAAATCGGCAGCCGTGATTCTGGACGATGCCGATCTCGATGTGCTGGCGCAGGCTCTGCCGATGGCGGCGATGCTCAACAATGGTCAGGCCTGCTTCAGTTGCACGCGGATTCTCGCGCCACGCAGCCGCTATGCACAGGTAGTGGACGCGGTGGCCTCGCTTGCTGCATCGCTGACCGTGGGCAATGCCTTGGATACCGCAACCCAGGTCGGGCCGATGGCTTCCGCGCAGCATCGCGAGCGGGTCGAGGCCTACATCGCCAAGGGCAAGACCGAGGCGCGCCTGGTGGCCGGCGGCAATCGCGTCAAGGGTCCGGGCTGGTTCGTGCAGCCGACGGTGTTTGCCGATGTCAGCAATCAGGCCTGCATCGCCCGCGAGGAAATCTTCGGGCCGGTGCTCTCGATCATTCCCTACGAGCACGAGGATCAGGCACTGCGGATCGCCAACGACACCGAGTACGGCCTCGGCGGTTCGGTGTGGAGCCGTGATGCCGCGCGCGCCCGCGCGGTGGCGCAGCGCATCCAGACCGGCACGGTCGGCATCAATGGTTACATCCCGGCTATCGGCTCTCCGTTCGGCGGCATCAAGGCCAGCGGCATGGGTCGCGAGCTGGGACCCGAGGCGCTGTCGGCCTATCAGCAGCTCAAGTCCACCTATGTGATGAGCTAAAAAGCCTCGCCAGCGCCGTTGCTGGCGGCGCCAAGTTTCACCGCTTTGCCGCACAAGAGGAGTGATGCAAGATGAAAGATCAGCCTGCAACAGTCGATTACACACTGTGGAAGCTCATGGCCTGGACCGGTCCGGTGTTCTTTATCGGCTTCTTCTTTTTCTGGGGCGTGGTGGCAGACAACCTGCCGCCGATGGCGGCCTCGGCTTCGCCACAGGACATGTGGCAGCACTACAAGGATCTGCGCCTGCCGATCACCCTCGGCATGTCGGTTTGCATGGTGCTGGCGTCCTGCTACATGAGCTTTGGCGCCGCCGTGTCGCGGGTCATGAAGCGCATCGAAGGCGCCGATGGCTGGTTGTCCAATCTGGAACTGATGGGCGCCACCATCACCTATTGCCCGATCGTCGTGGCCTGCGGCATCTGGCTCTGCTGCGCGATCCAGATCGATCAGCTGACGCCGGAGATGGTGCAGTTCTGCTATCGCCTGGGCTGGATGATCATCGACCTGGCCTACATGGTGACCAGCTGGCAGATCCTGGCGGTGTCCATCGTGTTCCTGCGTGACCGTCGTGAGAAGAAGCTGGTGCCGGCCTGGGTGTGCTGGTGGGGCTTCGTCACCGTCGCCTCCTTCTTCCCGGTGAGCCTGATTCCGTTCTTCACCTCCGGACCATTTGCTTTCCACGGCTTGTTCAATTTCTGGATCGCGTTCTTCACCTGGTACATCTGGATCGTGGCGATGTCGCTGTTCATCATCCGCGCGGTGGGTCGCCTGCAGATCGAGGAGCAGGGCGCGGCTCAGCCCTCGGTCGCACAGGATGCGAGCCGCTTGGCGGGCGTGCACTGAGCGCAGAACGCAAGATGATGAAACGGGCCGCTGGATCGCCGGCGCGGTCCACGGCGTTCCACGGTGTCGAAGGCCTATGGGTATTTATCGTCGCCGACATGAGCTTCTTCGCTGTGCTGTTCGTTTCGTACCTGCTCGGCCTGGGCGACCAGGCCGAGCTGTTCGCGCGATCACGGCAAAGTCTGGATAGCGATCTGGGTGGCTTCAACACCCTGGTGCTACTCAGCAGCTCCTGGTGCCTGCTCAAAGCCGTGCAGGCCGCACGCCTGAGGCCTGCACAGGCGGCGGTGGCGCGCTGGATTGCGGCGGCACTGGCGCTGGGGCTGCTGTTCTGCGTGGCCAAGGGCCTGGAGTACGCAGCCAAGATACGGCAGGGCATTACGCCGCTGAGCAATGATTTTTTCATGTACTACTTTGCGCTCACCGGTCTGCATCTTCTGCACGTGTTCGCCGGGCTGGTGGTGCTGACGCTGCTCTGGCGGATGGCGCGGCAGGGCAGCTTCAAGGACGGGCACTTGCTGGTCCTGGAAGGTGGCGCTGTTTACTGGCACATGGTGGACTTGCTGTGGATTCTGCTGTTTCCACTCCTGTATCTGATCCGATGACGCCGCAGCGCCAACCGCAAAGCTGGGGAACGCAGGTCTGGCTGCTGCTGATGCTGGCGACTGGCATCAGCACGTGGGGTTTGCCGAAGCAGGCGATGGCGCCGGCCATCGCCACTGCCGCGCTGCTGCTGATCGCCGCGTTCAAGGTCCGGCTGGTGCTGCTGCATTTCATGGAGCTGCGCGAGGCGCCCCGCCGGCTGCGATTGCTCTTCGAGGTCTGGCTGCTGCTGCTCACAGCCACGCTGCTGGTTCTGTACCTGCATTGAGGCTTTACCGGACACGTCATGCGCAGGCTCAAGGCAAGTCGCGCACTACGCGAAAGCCCAGGCCGTCGCTGGTGGCATTGCCATCGTCGGCATCGCGCGCGGCGGCGCGCATGCTGCGCGGATGATTGCCCCAGCCACCGCCACGGTTGACGTGCTTGCTGCAGTCACCGCCGCCGCCGGCATTCCAGGCGAGCGCTTGCGTTGGTGCCTCGGCATAGCTGTTGTGCCAGCAGTCTTCGACCCATTCCCAGACATTGCCCGCCATGTCGTACAGTCCCCAGGGATTCGCCTTGAAGCTGCCGACCGGCGCGGTATAGGGAAAGCCGTCGTCACAGAACACATGCCAGCGCCACTGCGGATTGGCGCTGGCGCCGCGTAGATCCAGCACATTGGCGGAATCGCAGACCCATTCCGAGCCATCGCCCCAACTGTAGCGCGTCTGGCTGCCGGCACGCGCGGCGTATTCCCACTCCGCCTCGCTGGGCAGCCGATAGCGTCGGCCGCTGCGCCGGCTCAGCCATTGCACGTACTGCTGTGCGTCCGTCCAGCTGACGTTGATGACTGGACGTCTGCCGCGCCCCCAGCCGCGGTCGTCGGCGCGGCGCGCACAAGCGCCGGCGACCTGGCAGGCATCCCATTCATCGAAGGTCACCTCATACTTGCCGATGGCGAAGGCGGCGACGTTGACTTCATGTACCGGAATCTCGTAGGGCGAGCCGGAATCCTCGCCCATCAACAAGCGTCCTGGCTTTAGAACGAGCAGTTCGGGTGAGTCAGGACAGTCCCGAAACGCTGTGCCGGCCCTTACCGTGATCGGGGCTCCCTCGCAAGCCGGCGTCGACTGCGTCTCGGCGCCTGGCGCGGCGCCGCACCAGGTCGCGGTCAGCAGCAATATCCGGGTCAGCGGTCTCAAGCGGAGCGCTGCGACTTGGCGGCAGCGCTGGCCGCTTCGCTGCTCGCGCGGATCTTGCTCCAGGCTTCATTGCTCAGCTTGGTCAGACCGGAAAAGGTGGAGGGCGCCGCGAGGTGGTGGCCGCCATCGATGCAGATGGTCTCGCCGGTCAGATAGTCGCAGGCGTCACTGAGCAGCAGCAGCATCAGGTTGGCCAGTTCCGACACCTCACCATAGCGTCCCAGCGGTACTTCATCGGCCTGGGTGGCACCGATCTTGGCGTCCTCGGTGGGCGCCAGCATCTTCCAGGCGTAGTCGGTGGGGAACGGTCCGGGGGCCACGGCGTTGAGGCGGATACCGTAGCGCGCCCATTCAACAGCCAGCGACATGGTCATGGCATTGACTGCGGCCTTGGCCATGGCCGAAGGGACCACGAACGCAGATCCGGTCCAGATCCAAGTGACGAGCGTCGAGACCACAGAGCCTTTCAGGCCTTGCTCGATCCAGCGCTTGCCACAGGCTTGGGTGGTGAAAAAAGCCCCGTTCATCACGGTCGAGGTGATGGCTTCAAATCCCCTCGGACTGAGATCCTTGGTCGGCGCGATGAAGTTCGCGGCGGCATTGTTGATCAGGCCGGTGAGCGGGCCGTGCTCCTTCCATATCTGAGCGACGGCAGCGTCCACGAGCTCGGCTTTGCGGATGTCCACTGCCTGGTAGTGCGCCCGCTGCCCGTGCCTGGCGTTGATCTCCGCGCAGGCCTTCTCCAGTACCTCGCTGCGCCGGCCCCACAGATGCACCTCGGCGCCGTATGCGACCAGTACCTCGGCTACGCCCTTGCCCAGGCCTGTGCCGCCGCCAGTGATCAGAATTCGCTTGCCGGCCAAGGCGGACGCATCAAACAAGGCCATCACAATCTCCCGTCTATAGTAGTATGGAACCTTACTTGATGGCGCGGTGGCCTTTCAAGTCAGATATCGCACCGCAGTCAGGCGCCGTCATCGCCAGCTTACGCCGGAGTTGCCGGCACAGAGTCTGGACGCGGCACTTCGATGTCTTTCAAATTTTGCCGGGGGAGCGGAAAAATGAATCTTGATGTGCGTGTGAAACCTGAGCTGGCTGTGCAGGGCGGCCTTGCTGCGTTCCGATCCAGGACGGGGTTGACTCATGCTTAAGCCCCGCGCGGTCTATGGCCCTGAACACGAAATGTTCCGGGATGCGGTACGCGGGTTCATCCGCGCCGAGATCACGCCGCACTTCGAGCGCTGGGAGCGAGAAGGCATCGTGGATCGCAGTTACTGGCAGGCCGGTGGCCGCGCCGGTCTGCTCTGTCCGCAGGTGCCGGAGGCTTATGGCGGCCCGGGCGGCAGCTTCAAGTACAACTGCATCGTCGTCGAGGAAATCGGTTATGCCGGCTATGCCGGACCGATGACCGATTTCTCGGTGCACAGCGATGTCTGCGCCGGCTATCTGCTCAATGCCGGTACCGAGGAGCAGAAGCGCAAATGGCTGCCGCGGCTGGTCAGCGGCGAAACCGTCTGTGCCATTGCCATGACCGAGCCGGGCGCCGGGAGCGATCTGCAGGGCTTGCGCACGCGGGCGACGCGTGACGGCGATCGTCTGCGGGTCAATGGTGCCAAGACCTTCATCTCCAATGGCCAGCACTGCGATCTGGTGATTGTGGTGGCGCGTACTTCTGACGCGCCGGGCGCCAAGGGTATGAGCCTGGTGCTGGTGGAGGCGGACCGGCCTGGTTTTCGCCGTGGCCGCAATCTCCACAAGCTCGGCCACCTTTCTTCCGACACCTCGGAGCTGTTCTTCGACGATGTGGAGGTGCCGCTGAGTCATATCATGGGCGCTGAAGGCAGCGGCTTCGCCACCCTGATGAGCGAGTTGCCGCAGGAGCGCTTGATCATCGCCTTCCAGTCCATGGCAGCGGCTCAGCGCGCGTTCGATGTTACCTGCGAGTACGTGCGCGGGCGCAAGGCCTTTGGCCAGCCGCTCGCCGACTTCCAGAACACCCGCTACAAGCTCGCCGACCTCAAGGCGGATCTGCAGGTCGGCTGGGCGTTTGCCGATCAATGCCTGGAACGGCATCTGCGTCACGAATTGAGCGCTCTGGATGCTTCGACCGCCAAGCTGTGGTGCACCGAAATGCACGGCCGCATGGTCGATCAGTGCCTGCAGTTCTTCGGCGGCTACGGATTCATGCGCGAATACGAAATCTGCCGGCTGTATGCCGATGCCCGGGTCCAGCGCATCTATGGCGGCACCTCGGAAATCATGCGTGAGCTGATCGCCCGAAATCTGTGATTGGCGGCTACATTTTCGGCGATGTCGACAATGCGCGCGGTCGTGGACGGCCGTCTTTACATTTGTAGTAGGGAACCATACTATAAACCACGTCAACAAGAGGGAGAGCAACATGTTTGAACGGCGGCTGTTCCGGGAGGAGCACGAGATGTTCCGTGCTTCGGTCCGCAAGTTCATCGAAAAAGAGATCGCCCCGTATCATCAGCAGTGGGAAAAGGACGGCATCGTTCCCCGCGAGCTATGGCTGAAGGCCGGCGCCGCCGGCATGCTTTGCTGCACAATTCCAGAGGAGTACGGCGGTCTGGGGCTGGATTATCTGTTTGATGTGATCGTCTTCGAAGAGATGGCGCGCAGCGGCTTCACGGCGCCGGGCTTCATGATCCATTGCGACCTGGTGGCCACTTACATCAAGTCCTTTGGCAGCGAAGAGCAGAAAAAGTACTGGCTACCGAAAATGGTGTCCGGCGAGGCCATCGGCTCGCTGGGCATGACCGAGCCGCATGCCGGCTCTGATCTGAAGAACATCAAGACCCGCGCCACGCGCAACGGCGATAGCTACATCATCGACGGCCAGAAGGTTTTCATTTCCAACGGCCAGCTCTGCGATGTGATCGTACTGGCCACCAAGACCGACAGCTCGCAAGGCGCGGCCGGCATCACCCTGTTCCTGGTCGACACCAGCCTGCCGGGCTTTGTGCGCGGCAAGAAACTGGACAAGCTGGGGCTCAAAGGGCAAGACACGTCTGAGTTGTTCTTCGAGAATCTGCGCGTACCGGCAAGTGCCATGCTAGGCACTGAGGGGCAGGGTTTTGCGCTGATGATGACCAAGCTGGCGCAAGAGCGCCTGGCGCAGGCGATCCGCTCCGCCGTGGTGGCGGAAACCGCAATCGACTGGACGGTGGAGTACACGCATAATCGCAAGGCTTTTGGTGGCACCATCGCCGACTTCCAGAATACTCAATTCAAGCTGGCCGAGCTCAAGACCGAAGCGGTCATCGGCCGAGTCTTCACCGACGCCTGCATCGAAAAATTCATGCGCGGTGAGCTTAGCGAAATCGATGCGGCAATGGCCAAGATGTGGCTTTCCAACCTGCACTGCAAGGTGGTCGACGAGTGTCTGCAGCTGTTCGGCGGCTGGGGCTATATGTGGGAATACCCGATTGCGCGGGCTTACGCCGACGCGCGCATCGTCAAGATCGCAGGCGGCTCCATCGAAGTGATGAAGCACATCATCGGTCGCTCGCTCTATCGTGAACTGGCCGGGCGCGAATCGGTCCGTCCGATTTCGTCCAGCAGGGACAAGGGTGAGGGTGACAAGCCCAAGGGTCGGGCAGCAGCCTGAGCGGTACCGGCGGCACATCCGATAGCAAGTCATCTCGCGCGAGCGCAGGCATCCGATGCGCGGGAACATAAAAACTGCCAGGAGGAGAGGTCATGGACTATCTGAAGTACTGGACGCCTGTGGTGGTGGTTGGGGTGGCGTTTTTGGGTTTTTATTTGGGTGGTGACTGGGTGTGGCTGGGGATCGGGACCTTCCCGGTTCTGGCGTTTCTGGACAGCGTGTTTCCGCGTGATTTTGGCGTGCGAAAGATTCAAAACGCGCGGCTGGCAAACATTCCGATTTGGCTGTGCACGCTGGGGCCGGTGTGTTTGTACTTTGCGTTCGCCTGGCGGCTGTCGGTTGAAGATTTGAACGGCTGGCAGATTGCCGGCGGCATTCTGAGCGTGGCGTGGATGGGCGTGATTCCGCTGGTGCCGGCGGCGCACGAGCTGTACCACATGCGCGGACTGCTGCCGCGCATCGTGGGGCACTACGGGCATCTGTGCATTTTCGACTGCACGCGGGACATCGCGCATGTGGTGGGTCACCACATTGATGTGGCAACGGTGCATGACGGCGACACGGCGGCGCGCGGCAAGAGCCTGTACGCCTTCACTGGCCGGGCGGTGATCGAGAGCACCCGCTACTCGATGCGCATGGAATGCGAGGCGCTGCGCAAGCGGGGGCTGCATCCCTGGCATCTGCGGCACCGGGTCTACCGTGCGGCGCTGGCGTTGCTGATTTTCCACGCACTGCTGCATGCGATCGGCGGCTGGCGCGCGAACCTGTTCGGGCTGGCAGCGCAGCTGATCTCCCGCGTCTGGGTGGAGAGCTTCAACTACTTCCAGCATTACGGCGTGATCCGGGTGCCGGGCGCGCCGATCGGGCGGCGGCATCTGTGGAACCATCTGCACTGGTTCTCGCGGACCTGTGGTTTCGAGATCACCAACCATGCCGATCATCATCTGAACTCCTATCAGGCCTTCTACAAGCTGGTGCCGCATCGCGAGGCGATTCCGATGCCGAGCGTATTCGTGTGCTTTCTGGCGGCGCTGATTCCGCCGATCTGGCACGAGCTGATCATCAAGCCGGCCCTCAAGCGCTGGGACGCCGAGTTCGCCACGCCCGCAGAGCGAGCCCTCGCCCGCGAGCAGAACCGCGCCGCAGGCTGGCCCGATTGGCAGAGCGAGCCCGAACTCAAAGTCGGTCAGGCACATACCGTCGGCGTGTAGGCGCTGTCGGAATCCTCGACGCAACAAGGAATTTTCATGCAGTACGAATCGCTCGAATTGCAGATCACGGAAGGTCTGGCGCGGCTGACGCTTAACCAGCCACAGATCGGCAATCCTTTCAATGCGGCGTTCTGCGCGGACTGGGGGCGGGTCGCCAATGAGCTGGCCGGGCGTCGCGATCTGCGCGCGGTGCTGATCAGCGCCAAGGGCCGCTTCTTCAGTGTCGGCGGCGACATCGGCATGTTCTCGCGCAACCTCGAGGATCTACCCGATCGCATTCGCGAATGGACAGGCGGCCTGCACCTTGGGACCGCGCGTATGGCGCGGCTCAATGCGCCCATCATCGCCGCCGTGCATGGCAGCTGCATGGGCGGAGCGTGTGCCTTGATTGCAGGTTGCGATCTGGTGTTCAGCGCGCGCAGCGCCCGCTTCGGCGCTGCCTATGCCCAGATCGGCTACAGCTGCGACGCCGGTGCCTCGTTTGCGCTGGCCTCGCGTATGGGCATTGCGCGTGCGCGCCGCTTCCTGCTGCTGGCGGAGATGATGGATGCCTGCTCCGCGCAGGCCACCGGTCTGGTGGACGAGCTGGTGGACGACGAACAGCTGCTAGCGGAGGCAGAAAAGGCCGCCATCCGCTTGAGTCAGGGACCTACGCGTGCCTACGGTGAGATCCGCCGTCTGCTCAGCCGGGCTTTCAGTCAGCCGCTGGAAGCGCAGCTGGAAGATGAGGCGCAGTCCTTGAGCCGTGTTGCGGCCAGCGCTGATGCGCGCGAAGGCATCATGGCTTTTGTGGAGAAGCGCAGCGCCCGCTTCCAGGGCAGCTGAGCCAGCGGTAGCAGGAGGAGCGGGCCATGTGGCTGCATCAAGAAATCAAGAACGTTGCCGATATCGCGCGGCACCATGCGCGGACCAGTCCGCAGCACACGGCGCTGATCGACCCTGCCGGCCGGCGAAGCTTTGCCGACTTGGAGCGCAGCAGCAATGGCATCGCCAGCAGCCTGCGGGCGCATGGCATCGCCGCTGGTGCGCATATCGGCTTTCTGGGCAAGAACAGCTGCCGCTATTTCGAGCTGCTGTTCGGCGCTGCGAAAGCAGGCTGCTCCATTGTGCCGCTGAACTGGCGACTGGCGGAAGCAGAATTGCGCGCGGTGATTATCGACGCGCAATGCCCGGTGGTCTTCGTGGACCGCGAATTTGCCGAGCTGCTCGATCGGGTACGTGCGTCCTGTGTCCAGGCGTTCCAGATCGTCAGTTTCGATTCTTCCAGTGCTGCCGCAGGTGAACTCGAAGCTTGGGTTCTGGCCGGGGATGGTCGCGATCCGCATGTGCCCATCCATCCTGATGATACGGCGATTCTGATCTACACCTCTGGCACTACAGGGCAGCCCAAGGGCGTACAGCTCACCCATGGCGGGCTCGGTTACATGCGGCTCTGCGAACACTTGGAGCCTGCGCTCAAGCAGGACGCCAGCGATGTGCTGCTGACCGCGATGCCGCTGTTTCATCTGGTCGGCACGGGCTTGTCGCTGCAGGCTCTGTACAACGGCGCGACGGTGTCGCTGCTGCCGGTGATGGAGCCGGGCGCGCTGTTGAAGCTGCTGGCGCGCGACCGTCCGACTATCTGCGCGCTGGTGCCAACCGCGATCCAGATGTTGCTCGATCATCCAGACGCCAGCCGTGCCGACTTCTCCTCGCTTCGGCTGGTGATGTATGCCGGATCGCCCATCAGCTCTGCTCTGCTCAAGCGCGCACTGCTGGAGATGAGGTGTAGTTTCATGCAGTTCTACGGCGCGACGGAAAGTTCCGGGGCGCTGACCCTGCTGCGTCCCGAGCAGCACGACGTTCACAACGAGGCCCGACTGCGCGCCTGCGGCACGCCGCTGCCGTTGATCGATATTGAGGTGCGGGATAGCGAAGGCAGGCCGCTGCCGGACGGCCAGACCGGAGAATTCTGGGTGCGCGCACCGAGTCTGTTCGGCGGCTACTGGCAGCAGCCGGAAGCCACGGCAGCGGTCTTGCAGGACGGCTGGTATCGCAGCGGTGACGCGGGCTATCGCGATCATGATGGGCTCTACTACATCGTCGATCGCGTCAAGGACATGATCGTGACCGGCGGCGAGAATGTGTACTCGGCCGAAGTGGAGCAGGCACTGTGCCGGCATCCAGCTGTTCGGCAATGCGCGGTGATCGGGCTTCCCGATGAAAAATGGGGTGAGCGCGTCACCGCTGTGATAATCGCACGGGACGGCCAGCAGCCCAGAGTCGAGGACATCATCGCGCACTGCCGCGAATACATCGCAGGCTACAAGGTGCCAAAGGAAGTCCGTTTCGTCGGCAGTATGCCGATGACCGCCACGGGTAAGGTCCTGAAGCGCGCGCTGCGCGAGGAATTGCTCAGGCAGTCGGCGCCGCAAGCCCGGGCCATCGTCGCTTGAGCGCAATGCCGCTGCCTGGCGCAGCCCCTGACGAAGCCAGGCCCGCGATGCCGCCAGGCTTCCAGGAGATCGGCCATGCCGGCGGATTTTCATTCAGCTTCGGTCGCGTGGGGCTGAATCTGGCCGCGAAGAAAATGGGCTTTTTCGTGGCGCCGCGTCATCTCAACCCGGTGTCGGTCTGCCATGGCGGCGCCATCAGCACTTTTGCCGATATGCAGATTTTGGCGATCACCGGCGATGCCGATCTGCTGACCCGGCACACGCCGACCATCTCGCTGTCGGTGGACTACCTGGCGCCCGCTGCCTTGGGCAGCTGGGTGGAAGCGCAGGTGACGCTGCTGAAATCCACCCGACATATGATTTTCACGCAGGCGCTCATTTTCGCCGACGCGCAGCTGGTGGCGCGTTCACAAGCCATTTATCGCAACGTACGTCAGTGAGGCGGCGCAGCTGCGCGTGCTGCGTTCGACGGCACCGCCTCGAACGACCATTGCAGGTGCACTTTCGCCGTGCCGGTCCACAGCCCCAGCCAGGTGGAATTGCCATTCAATGACAACGGCAGGGGCAGGTCTGGACTGAGCACGTTGCCGCGGGTGGGTGCGTGCCGCAGGATCGTGTTCATCCAGTCCAGAGCCGGAGGCGGCATGGGCTGCGATTCCTGTGTGCGGCTGGTGTGGCCGCCTTCGGTGTACTCAGTGATGCCTTCCGGGCGCGGCACAAAAATGGTCTCCTGCCACATCGGCTGCTGTGGATCCTGGGTGTCGATGACAGCCAGGAAATGCGTGCAGAGCGCCTGTCCATCTGAGGCATTGAGGGTGTCGGCCGAGCGGCGTTCGGAGAACGGCAGGAATTTGTCCTCGCTCTTGTTGTAGCGAACGCCATCAATGCTCATGGTAAGCGTCACCCGCGACTGTTCCGGACAGCCTTTGTTCGCCTCGAAGTAAAGATAGCGCCCCGGCACCGTGTCTTCTTCCAGTGCTTCTGGATAATCGATGGCGGCAAAGATGGCCGCGTAGCGCATCTGAGTATCCTGAAAGCAGGTCGGCTCGGCCTTGCAGCCGTGCAAATCCTCCTGCATGCGACGGTTGAGTGCCATGCGTTCGGCTTCGGTACGGGGCAGCACCAGCGTCTTGCCCGAAGCCTCGATCTGCTTCTTGGCCTGCCGGGCCAGATAGATCGTCTTGGCCTCCAGGCGCCGATTGAGATCGGGGTCCAGAAGATTGCGGACCTGCAGCTGGCCGTCAGAGCGAAGGCGTGTTCGTAGTTCGTAGCGCTGCGAGGTTGTCGCCTTGGACCACTGCGGACCCGGAAAGCGTGGATCGTTCTTGGTCCAGTTCTGTGTGGCCTCCACCGTAGCCAGGAAATAGAGCTCCCGCTCCAGGGCAGCCTCGGCGGCGATTGCCGACAACGGCAAAAGGCTGGCACAGATCACCAGCCGCAGCGCATGCCGAATAACAGTGATGCTCTTGACCATCGAGGTCCCGGCTGCTGCGGCAGTGCGAAGCTTAGCGAGGCTTCGCGGCATGACTCTCGTCAGTGAATTTGTCGTAATGAATGGCCGTGACCGGCATGCCCAGCTTGCCCATGCGGTCAATGGCCGCATCGATCATGCCTGGTGGGCCGCATAGATAGCCTTCGGCCTGAGACCAGACCAGATTGCTCAATGCGCTCGGGATGAAGTCGGTCACCAGCCCCCTTGCGCCAGTCCAGTCACTGTCTGCCGCTTCATGGGAGAGGACCGGGAGGAACACAAACTCCTCGTTCCAGCCCTGCGCCAGTTGCCGGATCTGCTCCAGGCAGTAAAGGTCGGCTTGCGTGCGCGCCCCGAACAGCAGCACGCAGCGCCGTTTGACTCGGTCCTTGCGCGCACGTTCCAGCAGACTCATCAGCGGTGCCAGTCCGGAGCCGCCGGCGATGCAGATCATCGGCGACAAGCCCGGGCGCAGATAGAAATGCCCGTGCGGACCATTCACCGTGATGGTCTGCTCGTCCAGCGCGCCGTTGAACAAATCTTCTGTGAAGGCACCCTGCGGCACCTTGCGGATGAAGAAGCTGACCCGGAGCCGGCCTTCGCGCTCCGGCGCATCGGCAAACGAGTAGCTACGGCCGCGTTGCAGTCCTGCGTGCTGGAGACTGGCGTACTGCCCGGCGAGATAAGGCATGGGGCGGTCGAGCTCCAGCGTGATTTTGACGATGTCATGCGTCAGGGCCTGGCGTTCCAGCAACTTGCCGACATAGTTCTCGGCGGCCGGAGTATCGCTGGCACCAGCTTCGACTTCCACCTGGGTGTTGGCATCCTGGGGAAGGGCCTGACAGGCCAGGATGAAGCCAGCGGCGATCTCCTGCTGCGACAGGGTGTAGCCAAAATCGGTCAGTGCCTTGACCCGGCCGCTCTTGAGCCGGCACTTGCAGGAGCCGCAGGTGCCCACGGTGCAGTTATGCGGAAACGCGACGCCATTGCGCAAGGCCGCTTCCAGCAGGGTCTCGCCGCTGGGCACTTCAAAGCGCGCTCCGAACGGCGCCACTTCTACCATCTTCGCCGTCTTAGGTCCGAACAGCGATTTAAACAATCCCATGCCTGCTCCTCAATAGCTCTGTGTAAGGCCCGTCTGTGCCTGGCGGGCACGGACTCTTGTCGGCAATAGTATGGTGTCATACTATGTCTGAAAAGCACAGGTCCGCTCGCGCCGCAGCGGAGCCGTATGGGGTACAGGATAAGGCGGCGGCGGGAGGAGAGCCCGGATGAACGAGAACAGGCGCGTGATCGTAGCGGAGCGGCCGCGATATATCGTGCCGACCGTCAATTGCTTTCGCCTTGAAACCGCGCCGATGCCGGACTGCGGGCCGGGACAGCTGCGAATTCGTACCCTGTGCCTGTCGATGGATGCACAGCTTTACGCAAAGCTGCAGCGGATCTCGCCGGATGCTGAGCCCATCAGGCTGTATGAGGCGATGACCGGTCCGGCGCTAGGGCGCGTGGAAGCTTCGCTGCATCCCGATTTCTCGCCCGGCGAACTGGTGAGCGGCTTCTGGGCCTGGCAGGACTATGTGGTCAGCAATGGTCGCCGTCTACGCAAGCTCGACTTCAGCCTGCAACGCAGCACGCATGCCCTAAGTGCCTATGGCGCTTCAGCATTTGGTGCCTATATCGCGCTGCAGAAGTTAGCGCCAGCCGAGTGGGGCGAGACCGTAGTGGTCGGTACCGCCCTGGGCGGACTAGGAAACATTGCCAGCCAGATTGCCAAGGCCAAAGGCTGCCGCGTGGTCGGCATCACCGGCAGCGAGGAAAAATGCCAGCGGGGCATGACTGCCTTGGGTCTCGACGATTGCGTCTCATACAACGCCCCCGATTTTGCCGACCGCGTCAGGACGGCCTGTCGCAAAGGCGTCGATGTCTTTGTCGACACCTCAGGTGGCAAGGTGCTGGAAGCCGTGGTGCCGCTGCTGCAGCGCAAGGCGCGTATCGCTGCCTGCGGGCTCATGGCGACGCCGCACTTCGGCGAGCCGGCGTTTCGCGGCCGCTTCCAGAACACCATGAGTTTCATGTTCGAAGTCATCAATCGCCGTATCACGGTGCAGGGCCTGGTGATCTTTGATCACCTGCGTCAGTCGCTTCGCGATTTTCATCGCGACATGAATGCCTGGATTGACAGCGGAAAGATCCGGCCTATGGAAGACATCGTCAGCGGGCTGGAGCAGGCACCGCGCGCTTTCCAGGACATTTTCGAGGGGCGCAACGTTGGCAAGCGCCTGGTGTGGATTAGTGATTGAAGTGCCTTAGATCATTTCAGCGGAGACAGCATGAATTCTTCAGAAGCGAGCATTCGCGCCAGCGCTGCCGTGTTGCGGCAGGTCGGTGGGCCTTTTTTGATCGAATCGGTGGAGGTGGCGGCGCCGCGTGCCGATGAAGTCAGGGTACGAATTGTGGCGGTAGGTATGTGCCATACCGATCTGGTGGCGCGTGACGGCTTCCCGGTGCCGATGCCCATCGTGCTTGGCCACGAGGGTGCGGGCATCGTGGAGTCGGTGGGCAGCGCGGTACAGGATCTGGTTCCCGGTGATCACGTGGTGCTCAGCTTCAACTCTTGTTCCGCATGTCCGAGTTGTGCGGCACAGACCCCCGCTTACTGCTATGACTTTCTGGCGCACAACTTCAGTGGGGTAAGGCCTGGAGACGGCAGCAGTCCGCTGAGCCAGGCCGGCGCTACTGTGCACGGCAATTTCTTCGGGCAGTCTTCGTTTGGCAGCTATGCGATCGCCAATCGCCGGAATACCGTCAAAGTGGATGCCGGCCTTCCTTTGGATTTGCTGGGTCCGTTGGGCTGTGGCATCCAGACTGGCGCGGGTGCGGTGGTCAATTCGCTGGGCCTGAAGAAAGGCGAGTCGCTGGCTATTTTCGGCGGCGGCGCCGTGGGGCTGTCTGCACTGCTGGGCGCACGCGCGGTGGAGGCCGGCACCGTCATCGTGGTGGAACCCAATGAGAGTCGGCGACTGTTGGCACTCGAATTGGGGGCGACGCATGTGGTCGATCCGAAGAGCGAGTCCGATGTCCTTGCGAAGATCAAGGCACTGGCTGGCGGCGGTGTGCGCCACGCGCTGGATACCACCGGTATCCCGGCCGTAGTGGCAACTGCGGTAGAGACCATGCTGCCCAATGGCATGCTGGGTCTGATCGCGGTGCCGCCGCCCGATGCGATGCTGCCCGCCAACATGATGAGCATGCTGGTGCGCGGCGTCGGCGTGAAATACATCACCGAAGGCGATGCCGATCCGCAGACCTTCATCCCGCGCATGCTGAGCTGGTATCAGCAGAACCGGTTTCCCTTTGATCGACTCATCACGCGCTTTCCCTTCGCGCAGATCAATGAAGCTGCCAAAGCGTCGGAGAGCGGCGCGGCGATAAAGCCAGTACTTATCCTCTGAACAAAGGCCTGAACATGTCTGTTTCGATCAAGCATCTCCTCTGGATCGCGCTGGGCGTCGTGGCACTGCTCACCACCTGGCCCTATGGCTTCGACTGGATGCGCGCCGGGGGCAATATCTTCAATCCAGTCGCCTTCTTCGGTGACGCAATCAAGGCGGGTGGTACCGCTGCGTTTCTCAGCATCGACATGCTCGTGGCCTGGGTGGTGTTCATGATCTGGGTGGTCTTCGATGCGCAGCGCATCGGTATGGGCGCGAAATGGGGCTGGTTCTTCGTGGCGCTCTCCTACATCGGCGTGTCCTTCACCTTTCCGATTTATCTGGTGACGCGCGAACGCTTTCTGGACCGGCGCCAGCGTCAGGCTTGAAGGCCGCGTACTCGAATCGACGGGGAGTGCATGAGATGAACCTGAGGTCGCAGAAGGCTGGACTTTGGTGCACCTGGATTTTCTCCGCCTTGACGGCGGTGGGTTGGCTGGGCATCGCGCATTTCTACCAGCCCGCGCCGGCGGATCTGGGCCTGGACGCCACCAAGCTGTGGTTCAGTGACACGCATCGCTGGGACACGCTGATTGGCTGCAGCCTGTTCTACATCGCGGCTGGTTTTCTGACGCCGGGTTCGATTCAGTTCGGACTGATGCTGGCCAAGATCGAGGGACGCTGGCCACTGTGGTCGCTGACCACCGCGGTCTGCGGTGTGTTCATTTCACTGATCGTGTTTTTCAACGCCTGTGCCTGGCTGGTGGCCGCCTATCGTCCGGAGACGGGTGCGGATGTGATTCAGTCCTGGAGCGACTGGGCCTGGTTTGCCTTTCTGCTCGGCTGGATTTACTTGTCGATCGAGATGCTCGCCACCGCCGTGGTGGAACTGCAGGATCATCGCGAGCAGCCGATGGTGCCGCGCTGGTTCAGCTGGTTCACCGTCGCCGGCGGTGTGGCCATCGTGACCGCCGCAGGACCCGCGTTCTTCAAGAGCGGGCCATTTGCCTATCACGGCCTGCTAGCTTTCTACATGCCGGTTTTGGTCTGGGGCATCTATCTCAATGGCACTGCCTGGTTCATGTATCGCGAGCTGGAGCGTGAGGCACTGGGCGGTGCGCTCGGCGTTCAGGCCGGCAGCAGCTCGGGATCGCCGGCGGTCAGATACTCCCACATGCGCTCGTAGACACGACCGGTGGTGACCTGGCGCGCAAGGGTTTCCGCTGGACTCAACAGAGTGTGATCGCCGTCCTGGCCCATCTGCATGAGTGCAACTTCGACGCGCGCCGCCTCTTCGAGAAACCAGGACAGGGCCAGGGCTTCGACAAGATCGGTGCCCAGCACCACGGCGCCGTTGGCACGCATCACGATGGCCTTGCCGCCGTCGAGCTGCGCGGCCAGACGCTCGGCCTGCGGCGTGTCGCGCAGCAAGCGCGGGTCGTCCCAGAACGCTGGCTGCGGCGCAAAGTATGCGCCGAAGCCGTGGCGCGGCCGGGGCGTGCGCCGCAGCAGGCCTAGCAGACCGGTCTGCGGCGGCATGATCCGGCAGATCGCGCCGATTTCGCCGCGACGCGCATAGACCGCCTGATGAATCCGCACCTCGCCCAGCACGCCGTCGGGTAGCTCGCCGCGCACCGGCACTACGCTGCCGTCCTGTCCTGGCGCGATCGTGCCCATGGGCTGCGGCGCGCAGACCAGGAATTCGTCGACGCTCAGCCGCACGCTGCAGTGTCCGTAAGCATGCACCAGTACGCCGCGCGCCAGGCCGCGCGCGGCCAGCCGGAGTTGTCGCTGCTGTTCGCGCAACGGTGCCAGATCTTTCATTGTCATTTACAAGCCATCCAGCCGGAATGTTGACTGATATTCTACCATCCGATATGGTGCCATACCACATCAGTATGTCGGCCTGACGCCGGCCTCACGGGGGAGAGCATGAGCAAGATCCGCTGCGCGCTGATCGGCTCCGGAAATATCGGAACCGATCTGTTGTACAAGCTCAAACGCAGCGCGCTGCTGGATCCGGTGTGGATGGTCGGCATCGATGCCGGCTCCGAGGGACTGGAGCGCGCACGTGACCTGGGGCTGAAAACCACGGATCGCGGCGTGGAAGGACTGCTGCCTCACGTGCGATCCGACCAGATCCGCATTGCCTTCGATGCCACCTCGGCCTATGTGCATGCCGACAATGCCCGCAAGCTGCAGGCTCTGGGCGTGCGCATGATCGATCTGACGCCGGCCGCGATTGGCCCCTACTGCGTGCCGCCAGTGAATCTCAGCGCGTCACTGCTGCGCGATGCCGCCAACGTCAACATGGTCACCTGTGGTGGGCAGGCCACCATTCCCATGGTCGCAGCGGTGTCACGCGTGCAGGCGGTGGCTTACGGTGAGATCGTGGCCACCGTGTCCTCGCGCTCGGTGGGCCCCGGTACCCGAAAAAACATCGATGAGTTCACGCGCACCACGGCGCGCGCGGTGGAGAGCGTCGGCGGCGCGGCGCGCGGCAAGGCGATCATCATCATCAATCCGGCAGAACCGCCCTTGATCATGCGCGATACCGTGCATTGTCTGACCGAGGCAGAGCCCGATCAGGCCGCGATCCGCGAGTCGATCCAGCAGATGATCGAGCAGGTCCAGGTCTATGTCCCCGGCTATCGCTTGAAAAACGGACCGGTGTTCGACGGCCGCCGCGTGTCGGTGTTTCTCGAGGTGGAGGGGCTGGGCGACTATCTGCCACGCTACGCCGGCAATCTCGACATCATGACCGCCGCCGCCGCGCGCACCGCGGAGCTGTTTGCGCAGCAGATGCGCGAACCGGCGATGCCGCGTGGCGAACGTCCGGGAGTCTGCCAGTCATGATGTCTCTCGACGGCAGCAAGGTGCGGGTGCATGACATGTCCTTGCGCGACGGCATGCATCCCAAGCGACACCAGATCAGCATCGAGCAGATGAAGACCATCGCTTGCGGGCTGGACGAAGCCGGTGTGCCCTTGATCGAGGTGACGCACGGTGATGGCCTGGGCGGCGCCTCCGTCAATTACGGCTTCGCCGCAGCCTCCGATGAAGACTATCTGCGCGCGGTCGTGCCGCTGATGAAGCGGGCCAAGGTCTCGGCGCTGCTGCTGCCCGGCATCGGAACAGTCGACGATCTGCGCATGGCGGCCGACTGCGGCATCGCCACCATCCGCGTCGCCACGCATTGCACCGAGGCCGATGTCGCCGAGCAGCACATCGTCATGGCGCGACGCATGGGGCTGGATACTGTGGGTTTTCTGATGATGGCGCACATGGCCGAACCGCAAGCCATCGCCGCGCAGGCCCGGCTGATGCAAAGCTATGGTGTCAACTGCGTCTATGTCACGGACTCCGCCGGCTACATGCTGCCGGCGGACGTGAAGGCGCGGATACACGAGTTGCGCGAAGTGCTGGCGCCGGAAACCGAGATCGGTTTTCACGGCCACCACAATCTGGCGATGGGCGTGGCCAATTCCATTGCGGCAATCGAAGCCGGCGCCACCCGCATCGATTGCGCCTGCGGCGGCATGGGCGCGGGTGCCGGCAACACACCGATGGAAGTGTTCGTGGCGGTCTGCGAGCGGATGGGCATCGAGACCGGCGTGGATCTGTTCAAGATCATGGACGTGGCCGAGGACAGGGTCACGCCGATTCTGGATTTTCCGGTGCGCATCGACCGTAACGCGCTGACCCTGGGTTACGCCGGCACCTACTCTTCGTTTCTGCTGTTCGCGCGTCGCGCCGAAGCCCAGTACGGGGTGTCGGCGCGTGACATCCTGATCGAGATGGGGCGCCGCAAGACGGTGGGCGGACAGGAAGACATGATTGAAGATGTCGCCCTGGATCTGGCGCGCGAACGGAGCGGTGCATGAACGCCGCGCAAGACTTCCTGGCCGCACGTGAGTTCCTGCTCGCCCAGGATCAGCAGCCCGAGCGCGCCTACCGTGACTTTCGCTGGCCTGAGTTGCCGGAGTTCAACTGGGCGCTGGATCATTTCGATCACCTCGCCGCCGGCAACGACGCCATCGCGCTGTGGATCGTCAACGAGAACGGCGAAGAGCGGCAGTGGAGTTTCGAGCAGCTGCGCCAGGCCAGCAATCGCGCCGCCAATTTCCTGCGTGGCCTGGGCGTGCGGCGCGGCGACCGCGTTCTGCTGATGCTGCCGAATACGGTGGAGCTCTGGGAAATCACGCTGGGGGCAATGAAGCTGGGCGCGGTGCTGAGTCCGGCCACCACCCTGCTGTCGCAGGCGGATCTGGCGGACCGCATCAGCCGGGGTGCGATGAGCGTGGTGGTGGCCCAAGCCGACTGCACGCAGCGCTTTGCCGGCATCGCCGGGCACTGCACCCGCATCGTGGTCGGCGCCGCGACTGAGGGCTGGCTCGACTATGCGTGCAGCGCGCAGGCGTCGGCGGTGTTCAGCGCCGATGCGCCGACCCGCGCCGGTGATGCCCTGTTCCTGTATTTCACTTCGGGCACCACCAGCAAGCCGAAGATCGTGATGCACACCCATCGCAGCTATCCGATCGGGCATCTGAGTACGCTCTATTGGCTGGGCCTGCGGCGCTTCGACATCCATCTGAATATCAGTTCCCCGGGCTGGGCCAAGCACGCCTGGAGCTGTCTGTTCGCACCCTGGACCGTCGGTGCGACGATCTTCATCTACAACCAGGGACGCTTCGATGCGGCCCGGACGCTGGCCACGCTGGTGCGCTGCGGTGTGACGAGCCTTTGCGCGCCGCCCACTGCCTGGCGCTCGTTCATTCTCGAAGATTTATCGACCTATCCGGTGAAGCTGCGGGAACTGGCCAGTGCCGGCGAGCCGCTCAATCCTGAAGTGATCGAGCAGGTGCAAGCGGCCTGGGGTTTGCAGATTCGCGAGGGCTATGGTCAGACCGAGTCCACCGCGATGCTGGGCAATCCGCCGGGGCAGGCACTGCGCCATGGCTCCATGGGCCGGCCGCTGCCGGGCTATCACATCGAGCTGATCGATGGCGAGGGCCGGCCCGCAGCGGAAGGTGAGCTGAGCGTGGCGCTCGACGCTGCGCGATCGGGTCGGCCTGCCGGCATCATGGCGGGCTACTTCGATGAACCTGAGCGGACCGCGCGCGCCCTGGGAGGGCCTTATTACGGCACCGGCGATTATGCGCGGCGTGATGCCGATGGCTACTACTGGTTCGTTGGCCGCATCGATGATGTGTTCAAGAGTTCCGACTACCGGATCTCGCCCTTCGAGCTGGAGAGCGCGCTGCTGGAGCATGAAGCAATTGCCGAAGCGGCGGTGATCGAAAGCCCGGATCCGAAGCGCCTCTGTGTGCCCAAGGCCTGTGTGGTGCTCAAGCCCGGCCTGACGGCCAGCCGGCAGCTGGCGCTGGAGATTCTGCGCTTTGCACGTCAGCGCCTGGCGCCCTACCAGCGCATCCGCATTCTGGAATTCCGCGAGTTGCCCAAGACCGTGTCCGGCAAGATCCGCCGCGCCGAGCTGCGTGCCGAGGAGGCACGTCACCGGGCTTCATTGGCTCGTGCCGCTCAGGAATTCTTCGATTCCGATTTCACCGAGCTCAATGCGGGAGGCCAGCGCTGATGAAGCCGTCGCCAAACATTGTCATCGCGGCCAGCGGGCAACGCCGCCGCGTGATGCAGATTCAGGTCGAGGCCGTGATGGTCTGGTTCCGCTGTCCGCATTGTGATGCGGAGCTGGGTGGTCATCCCTGCGATCCGCGCGGCCAGCAGGATCTGAGCTGCAGCCAGTGCGGTGGTAGCTTCGACATTCCGCCGCAGGCCGAACTCTGCTTCGTCTAAGGAGATTCCCGAGTATGGATTTGTCGATGGCGCGTGCATCCCCTCTGGTGTGGAACGATCCGCAGGCCGGTCGCTTCCGCGTGGCACGCCGCAGTTTCACCGAGTCTGCAATCCTGCGCGAAGAGTATGAGCGCATCTTTGATCGCTGCTGGCTGTATCTGGGGCATGAGTCCGAACTGCCCAAGCCCGGCGATTTCGTCACCCGCACCATTGCCCGCCGCAGCGTGCTCTTCACCCGCGATGCCAAAGGCCAAATCCGCGGCTTCTTCAACACCTGCCCGCATCGCGGCGCGCAGATCTGTCGCGAGCGCAAGGGCAATGCCAAATCGCACCAGTGTTTCTATCACGGCTGGGTATTCGGCGCCGATGGTGCCTTGAAGAGCCTGCCGGGCAGAGAGAGCTATGGCCCGCAGTTCAGCGAGCAGGGACAGGCGGATCTGGTGCCCGTGCCGAAGCTGGAAGCCTATCGTGGCTTCTGGTTCCTGTGTTTTGACCGCAATGCCGAAACGCTGGCCGACTATCTGGCCGGCGCCAAAGCCTGGATAGATCTGATTGCCGACCAGTCGGAGGCTGGCATGGCAGTGGTCGGGGGCACGCAGGAGTATCAGATCCGTGCCAACTGGAAGCTGCTGACGGAAAACTCCATCGATGGTTATCACGCCATCAACACCCATGCCACTTATGTGGACTATCTGAAGAACATGAAGGGCGGTCTGTCGCCGGTGCCCTTCGAAGGCACCGGCTACGACCTTGGCAATGGCCATGCGGTGATCGAATACAAGGCCCCATGGGGGCGCCCGGTGGCGCAGTGGATTCCATTGTGGGGCGAGGACGGCAAGCGCGAGCTGGAGGCGGTCTACCAGCGCCTCTGCCAGCGGCACGGTCAGCAGCGCGCGGATCGCATTGCCTTCCTCAATCGCAATATGTTCATTTTTCCGAACCTGGTGATCAACGACATCATGGCGATCACCGTGCGCAGCTATTTTCCGACCGCACCCGATGCCATGCAGGTCTTCGGCTGGGCACTCGCCCCGCAAGAGGAGAACCCCTGGGCACGCAAGTTCCGCCTGTCGAACTTCCTGGAGTTCCTGGGGCCGGGTGGTTTTGCGACACCCGATGACGTGGAGGCGCTGGAGCAATGCCAGCGCGGCTACGAGGCGATGAAGGAAGCGCCCTGGAATGACATCTCCAAGGGTATGAACAAGGCCAGGGCCGATTACGACGACGAACTGCAGATGCGGGTGTTCTGGAGCGAATGGCAGCGCCGCATCAGCGAGGGGCAGAGCCCAAGGGCAGCATGATGAAAGACGTGCAGAGCGTGACGCGTGAGCAGGTGGAGGACCTCATGTTCCTGGAGGCCGAGCTGCTCGACGAGTGGCGGTTGCGGGAATGGCTCGCGCTGTTCACGGACGACGGCGCCTATTACGTGCCGACCACGGACTGTGCGCCGGATGCTTCTCCGGATTCGGCCTTGTTCTATGTCGCGGATGATCGCTTCCGCCTGGAACAGCGCGTGGAAAGACTACTGAAGCGCACGGCGCACGCGGAATTTCCACGCTCTAAGACCCGGCATCTGGTGAGCAATGTCCGCATCCGCAGCCGCGGCGAGCAGGAACTGCAAGTCGGGGCCGCCGTCATCACAAACCGGACCAAGATGGGGCTCACCGAGACTTATATCGGCAGTTATCGCTACCGCATCGTGGCCGGCGAAAACGGCCTGCGCATCAAGGAAAAGCGCTGCCTGCTGGACATGGACGGACTCAAACCCAATGGCCGCATCAGCATCATCCTCTGAGACTGCAAACATGAGCGTCGAGTCCGCTGCATCCCCGCTGCGCTACAAAAGGCTGGCCTATGTCGCGCTGAACGTCAGCGATCTGGCGCGCAGCACGGCGTTTTATCGCGATCTGGTCGGACTCAGCGTGAGCGAAAGCTGCGAGGCGTTCGTGGCTTTGCGCTGCTCGCGCGACCATCACAATCTGCTGCTCTATCGGGGCCGCCAGCCGGGTATCAAGCGGGTCGGATTTGAACTGGACAGCGTGGCGGAGCTGGCTACGGCTCGGCGCGAGCTGGAGGCGCTGGGCCTGAGTGTCGAGGCGCTGTCCAAGGAAGAGCTGAAGGCGCTGCGCACCGTCGATGCGTTGCGCTTCCGTCTGCCAGGCTGCGGCCTGTGCATCGAGCTTCTGGTGCAGATGATGCACATGGCCGAGCCTTACCGGCCGACCGTGAGCAAGATTGAGCGACTGGGGCACGTTGTGCTCAATGTCCGCGACTTCCAGGCGGCGATGGACTGGCTCTGCGGCAAGCTGGGCTTTCGTGTCTCGGACCTGGTGCCCGAGTTCGCGGCGTTTCTGCGCTGCCATCCCAATCCCCTGCATCACTCCTTCGCGATTCTGGCCGGCGCGGAAGACCATCTGAATCACATCAATTTCATGGTCACCGATATCGATGACATCGGCTGCGCGATGAACCGTATCAAGAAGGCTGGCGTGGAAGTGGTGTTTGGTCCCGGGCGGCATCAGCCTTCGGAGAGCATCTTCCTGTACTTCCAGGATCCCGATGGCATGACCGTGGAGTACAGCTTCGGCATGGAGAAGTTTCCCGAATTCGGTGCCCGTGAAGCGCGTTTGCTGGAGCCGGTACCGGCGACGCTGGACAGCTGGGGCAGCGTGCCCGCGCCAGGATTTGGCAAGACCGGCCGTATCGAGACGCCGGCATGAAGCTGCGCGACCGGGTTGCGGTGGTCACCGGCGCTGCGCGCGGCATCGGCTATGCCATTGCCGAACGCTTTGCGGCAGAAGGCGCGCGGCTGGTGATCGCCGATCTGGACGCCGAGTCGCTGGAGGCTGCCGCGCGGCGTCTGCGCGACAAGGGTGCGAGTCTGTATGCGGAAGCGGGTGATCTGGCGAACCAGAAGGTAGCGGAGCGCACGATCGGCGCGGCACTGCAGCACTTCGGGCGACTCGACATTCTGGCCAACAATGCGGGCGGTGGTGTGCTGCGTCCGTTTCTGCAGCACACGCCCGAGACCCTGCGGGCGACGCTGGATCGCAATCTGTGGAGCTGCATCTGGTGTTGCTGGTACGCATTGCCGCTGATGAAGGCGCAGGGTTATGGACGCATCGTCAACCTGGGTGCTGATTCGGTACGCAACGGGCTCTGGGATCACGCCGCATACAACGCCGCCAAGGGTGGCGTGCACGGCATGACCACCGGGCTGGCGCGTGAGTTCGCCACGGACGGCATCACCGTCAATACCGTGGCGCCCTGCGTGATCAACACCCCGCAGTTGGCCGAGGTGCAGCTGCGCGACCCGGCGCTGGCACAAAAGGTCACCGGCATCGTACCCATGGGCCGTGCCGGCGAGATGCACGAGGTGGCCTCGATGGTTGCCTATCTTGCGAGTGAGGAAGCGGCGTTCGTGACCGGACAGGTCATCAGCGTCAACGGCGGCACCACCATGCTGTAACAGCCCATACCTTGATCATGTCCAGCCTCATCATAAAAGCCCTGTTCCCAGCCTCCGAACTACTCGAAGGCGAAATCCGCAAGGTGGCGCTGCCGGATGGCCGTCACCTCGCCCTGTACAACCTCAACGGCGCGTACTACGCCACCGATGATCAGTGCACGCATGAAAAAGCCTCCCTGGCGGAGGAGGGCATGATCGACGGCGATCAGGTGATCTGCGGTTGGCATCTGTGTGGCTTCGACATTGCCACGGGAGAAGCGGCCGTGTCGCCCTGCAGCGAGCCTTTGCAGACGTATCCGGTGCGGATGATCGACGGGATTTTGCATGTCGAACTCTGAAGTGGAGATTGGGGGTGTACTGGTGCCGATGCCGCGTCCGACGCGCGGTCGCCGCACGAAAGCGGGGCCTCGACGGACCCAGGCCGAGCGTTCGGACGAGACGCGCGCACGCCTGCTGGAGGCGGCTGCCGAGGTCTTGCGCCGCAAGGGTTACGCCGGTCTGCGCACGGATGAGGTGGCTCATGTCGCCGGTGTTTCGCGCGGTGCCCAGCAGCACCATTTCCCCAGCAAGGACAGCCTGGTGCTGGCCACTGCAGCGCACCTGATGCGTACCGGGATGCAGCGCGGCCAGCGACGCGCCGAGCAGCTCGAAGGTGAAGCGATTGAGGGCATCATCCAGGACGCGCTCGACTTCTTTCTCGGCCGCGACTTCAGCGTGATGCTCGATCTGGTGCTCGCCGGCAGCAAGGATCGGGTGCTGCGCGAAAAGATTTACAGCTACACACGCGAGAGCCGCCTCGCGGTGGAATCCGCTTGGCTGGAGGTTCTGTGTGAATCGGGGCTGCCGCGTGCCAAGGCCGAGAAGGTGCTGTGGCTGACCATCAGCATCGTGCGCGGCCTGGCCGTGCGCGCGCTCTGGCAGCGCGACGATGCCCTGTTCCGCAGCCTTCTGGATGAGTGGAAGCTGATTCTGGCCGGCCATCTGCGCGGCGAAGGGAGAAAAAAGTGAGTCTCTGGCTAGACCTGTTAGGTGTCGAAATCCGTTATGTCGACACGCCCAGCTATGGACGTATCCGCGTGGCGGAAGCGGGTCGCAAGGATGCCCCCGCGATCATTTTCCAGCATGGCATCGGCGGTCATCTGGAAGCCTATTGCAAGAATCTGCTGCCGCTGTCAGATCAGTTTCGCTGTATTGCTTTCGACTATGTCGGGCATGCCCTGTCGGCGCGCAAGTCGATGGAATACACACCGGTAACGCTGGCTGAGCAGTTGCGGGAACTGCTGGATGCGCTGGGCCTGGAGCGGGTTCATCTATCCGGCGAATCCCTCGGCGGCTGGGTGTCGGGCTTCTTTGCCGCGCGCTATCCGCATCGGACGATGCGGCTGATGCTCAACACTGCGGCCGGCATTCCCATCGTCAGCGACAAAGGCCTCGCCGATATGCAGGATCTGATGGAGCGTTCGCGTAAGGCGGCGGGTTCGGCGCCGACCTACGAGAGCGTGCGGCATCGCATCGAGTGGCTGATTCATCCGTGCCACCATGATCTGATTAGCGACGAGCTGGTGCGCCTGCGCCTGCATTACTACCGCATGCCGGAGGGTCTGGAAGTCAGCCCGATGGTGAATCGCATGCTGGCGCGCCATGACGAGTTCCTGCTGCCCTTGGAACAGATCCAGGCCGACACTCTGCTGCTGTGGACGCGCGACAATCCGATTCATGATCTGGACTGCGCAAAAGCAGCCTTGCCACGCCTGCCTCGCGGCCGCCTTTACGTGATGGAAGCCGATTCGGCGCATTGGCCGCAATATGAAGCTCCCGAGGAGTTCAATACGGTGGCGCGCAGCTTCTTTGGAGCGGCGTCATGAGTGATGTGGACCGGGCTGCCGAGTGCCTTTATCAGGCCTATGCCAGTGCGCAGCCCTGCGCACCGGTGCGGGAACTGATCGGTTCCGTGGACGTTGATGCTGCCTATGCGGTGCAGGAACGCAACACCAGGCGCTGGCTTGCGCAAGGGCGGCGTCTGGTCGGACGCAAGATCGGACTGACCTCGGCCGCGGTGCAGCGCCAGCTCGGTGTTGATCAGCCCGACTACGGCATGCTGTTCGCCGACATGGCGGCGAATGACGGCGAGCCGATATCACCGCGGGCAGTCTTGCAGGCCAAGGTCGAGGCCGAGGTGGCCTTCGTGCTTGGTTCGGATTTGAAAGTCGAGCAGCCTACCGTCGCCGACGTGATCCGTGCGCTGGATTGTGCGCTGGTCGCCATCGAGATCGTCGGCAGTCGTATCGCCGACTGGAACATCCGTCTGGTGGATACGGTCGCCGACAACGCCTCCAGCGGCATGTTCGTGCTGGGCAATACGCCGCAACGACTCCACGGCCTGGATCTGCGTGATTGCGTCATGCGGATGCGGAAGGGAGAGACCACGGTATCCACCGGCGTGGGGCATGCCTGCCTCGGGCATCCACTCAATGCCACGCGCTGGTTGGCGAAGAAAATGGTGGAGGTTGGGCGCCCCCTGCAGGCGGGGGACATCGTGCTGTCGGGTGCCTTAGGGCCGATGGTGACGGTGGCGCCGGGCGATGTTTTCGAGGCCCATGTCGAGGGCCTCGGATCGGTACGCGCGGCGTTTGCGGAAGCTTGAGCGAGCCTCAGTCCTCCTCGCTGCCAGGGCTGCTGCTGGGGTTGAACTGCGAGATCGCGAGCTTGATCTTCTGCAGATTGCGCAGCAGCTCGGCACGTTCGGCGGTGCTGATGTCAGCCAAGATCTGGCTGTTGAAATCGTGCTCCATCACTGTCATGCGCTTGATCAGCGTTTGCGCGGGACGGGTTAGATAGACGCGTTTGGCGCGCTTGTCGGCGGGGTCGGACCTGCGCTCCACCCAGCCGCGGCTCTCCAGATTTTCGATGACATCGCCAAGACTGGCCTTGCCCACGTCCAGCACGTCGGCGAGCTGGGTCTGCATCATGCCGTCATGGCGCGAGAGGTGCGCCAGCACCCACCACTGCGCTCGCGTGATGCCCAGCGGCTTCATGAACTGGTCATAGGCGGCTCGGCGCATGCGCGAGACGTCATGGATGAGAAAGCTCAGGCGAATGGCCTGACGTGAAGCGTCACTGTCGGCAACCTGTGCGCCGGAGTTTTCGTCGGCGGAGGCCTTGACCGGCGTGCTGCTGCGGGCCCGTGGGGCTTGCTTGGCTTTGACGACCTTGCCCGAAGCTGCAGTTTTACGAATGCGTGTAGCCATACTTTTCTTCTCAGGTTTGCAACGGGGGAATCGGAAAATTCTAGCAAAGGCTAAAGAAATGGTGATATGGTTCCATACGACATAAAGCTCCTCGCTGGGAGCACTGCGAACGGCTTTCAGGCGTCGCCGGAAAACAAGGCCCTCTGAGGCCATTCGGAGGATTAAGGCCATGCTTGCCATCGATGGAAATAAGGATCGACCCTCTCCGGCGTTCATCGCTGAATTGCGTAGACGCTTTCCGACCGAGGTCGAGGTTGATCGCGTCCTGACTCGCAAGCTGCAGTGGCGTGCAGGACCTGGTTACCGACCGCTGCCGCTTGCCACGCTGATCGAAGGGGTGGCCCGACTGCTGCGTACGCAGCTGCAGACGCCATTTGCGATCAGCGATGCACGCTGGCTGGCTGGTGGTGCCTCAAAGTTGCAGATGGCATTCATGCTGGAGTGGCATCGTCCCGGTGCTGGTGAGCAGCGAACACCGATGGTTTTACGGATGGAGCCTGCAGAATCCATTGTCGAAACCAGCCGCATGCGTGAATTTCAGCTGATAAAAGCACTTCTTGGCACCGTGCCGGTTCCGCCAGTGTTCTGGTGCGACGCCGAGGCTGAGTATCTGCCGTATCCGGCCCTGATCTACGGGTTTGCACGCGGTGTGACCAAGCCAGCAACATCGAGCAGTGGTGTCAGCGGCTTGGGTACGCATCTGCCGCCGGAATTGCGCGCGCGGCTGGCGCCGCAATTCGTGGAGCACCTGGCGCGCATCCATACCTTCGATTTTCGTAAGGCCGAGCTCAGCGCCTTCGATGTCCCGTCACCCGGAACGCAGTGCGCGCAATGGGGTGTGAACTGGTGGGAGCGGGTCTGGGAGGAAGATAGCGACGAGGATGTGCCCCTGCTGCGCCTTGCGGCGAGCTGGCTGCGTCGCCACGCGCCGGCTCTGGACCGTGCGTCCATCGTGCATGCCGATTTTCGCGTAGGCAATTTTCTCTTCGAAGAGGACAGTGGCGTCATCACAGCCTGGTTGGATTGGGAGCTTGGACGCATCGGCGACCGGCATCAGGATCTGGCCTGGACCACCAGCCGCGCCTTTGGTCATTACGCCGAGGCGGGAGGTCCGTTCCTGGTTTGCGGTCTGCTCGACGAGGCGCAGTTCTTTGCTGCCTATGAGCGTGCATCGGGTCTGAGCGTGGTGCCTCGCACCGTGCATTGGTACAAGGTTTACAACGCCTACATGATGGCCGTGCTGCTACTGGGCACCGGCTATCGCATTGCCAGAAATGGTAAGACGCATCAGGACGTGCTGGTGACCTGGCTCATGGGTATCGGCTACATGTTGCTGGATGAAATGCGTGAACTTATCGAGCGGGGAGCCTGAGATGCAGATGCGAGCCGAGGTGCAGATCCGCAGCATGATCAAGGCGCTGAGCGAGGTGGTGCTGCCGGCCGTCGACGCCGGCAATCAGCTGGCGCAGGAGCAAACGAGGCTGACCATTGGCATGTTGAATCTCATGGCGCAGCAACTACCGCTGCAGTTTCGTTTCGACTGCGATGAACTCGCACGATTGCTGGAGTTTTCCCGCCAACTGTGCGAGCAGACGCAGGGTGGTCCCGGCTGCGAAGCTGCTCGTGCGGAACTGGCGCAAGGCAGCGAACACGCTGCGGAGGTCTTGCAGCGTGCGGCGGCCGGGCCTTCGCAAGTCGAGCAGGCGGTGCGCGAACTGCGGCGTTTAAGTGGCGTGCTGATCGGCGTCTGCAGCAGCGCAATGAACCTGGAGGGGCAGGATCGAGTTGCGCGGCTGGTGCTGGCCATGTCCAAGGCTCAGCTGCTGCGTGATCGTGCTTGGCTGCTGCCCCAGGGCTGGGAGCCCGATCCGCAGGCGTTGCCGCCAATCACTGAACTGCTGCGCGATACGAAGCCCTGAGCAAAACGAGGTTTCACCGTAGGCGTATGCCGCCGATCTGGCAGAGCGCATTCTCCAGAAATGCCTGCGGGTTTATCAAAAACAGCTTGACGACAAAATATTGATATGGTTCCATATCAATAGACACTGCCGATCCGGCCATATAGACCGGACGCGCAGGCGGAGGAGAAAAGTCAAAATGCCAAAAGCGATTACGCAGTCATGGGGATTTCTGCGTGTTGGGCTAGTCGCTTTGTGCGGCAGAGTTCTGGCCAGTTCTGCAAATAACGATATGGCACACAACGTTATTACTGGCAGCATGCCCCAGCTCGTATCCGACTCTTCAGGCTGTTCCTCTTTTCGTCATTGATTCGCCGTTTGACCGGCGGATTTCCTGGTATCGCGTGCACGGAGGTGGTTCACATGCGCATCAAGAGGTATGACTTGGATTTCGGGCGTCGTCAGCTGATGAAAAATGCCGCGCTCGGTCTGGGCGCCGGCGTGCTGGCGCCACTATGGCCAACCCTGGCCCGCAGCGGTGAAGTTACGAAGGCCTATCCTGACGAACTGCTGAGCATCGAGTTGCAGAGCAAGGGCAAGATCAAGCCCGGCGATACGCTCAACGCCAGCAACGTCGATTCAGTGAAGCACCTTCTGGATCCGATCAAGTACAAGCAGATCAAGGAAATGGGACGCATAGCCAAGATTCGCGCGCCCACCGCCAAGATTGAAGAGATGTTTCCGTATGCCTACCTGCAGGCCACGCTGAAGAACTCGGGCCGTGGTGCTTTCGATGCTACGGGCAATGTCATCGACAAGCAGACCGGTGGCCCCTGGCTGGGCGGCAATCCCTTCCCGGATCCGAAGACTGGCGATGAGGCGGTGGCCAACATCACCTTGAGCTGGGGCCGTCATGATGTGTCGCAGTATGCGGTGCGCTCGTTCTCGCTCAATCCCGACGGCTCCGACGCCTATACCTACGATCTGTACTGGACGGAGCTGAACACCACGGCGCGCACGGAAGGCGATCCGGTGTTCGAAGGCAAGAAGGACATGCTGCGCTTCCAGTCGGTGTTCTTCACGGCACCGCAAGAGCAGGCCGGCGCCTCCTTTCTCGTGCCCTGGTACTACGACCAGCGCAAGTTCCCGGACATCTACGGCTATCTGCCGCAGTTCCGCCGTATCCGGCAGTTCCCGGCCAACCAGCGTTTCGAGCCGCTGGTTCCAGGCATGTCGTTCTTTCTCTCCGATGCCTGGGGAGCGGGCGATCCGATGCTCACCTGGGGCAACACCAAGATCGTCGGTCGCGGACCGATGCTGGTGGCGCTCGGCGGCAACTGGCGCGGCGAGGAAAACGCGAACTGGGAAAACCAGCATCGTCACGGCGGGCCAAAGGGGCGCAGCTTCATGGAATGGACCATGGAACTAGCGCCGGAATGTCTGGTGATCGAGTCCGAACCCACGGGCTATCCGCGTTCGCCGGTGGGCAAGAAGCGCATGTGGGTCGACGTCCGCAATTCGGCGCTGGTGGCCTATGTCACCTACGACCGTCGCGGCGAACTGTGGAAGCAGGTCGATCCCTGCTTCGGTCCGCAGGTGCAGGGCAAGGTGGCCAACAAGGATCGTCACGGCTATCCCAACTGGTCCTGGACGCAGGTGGTATTTCACGACATCCAGTCGGGCCGCATCGATCTGTTCAATCACGTCAAGCAGATCTCCGGCGGCTATCAGAGCCGCTATGAGGCGCCCAACGGCGACGAGAAGGGCGTTTACGACAAGTTCTGCACCCAGGCAGCCATCGCCCGACTGGGCGCGGTCTGAGGCGGCGCCAGACGCCCGCACAAGTCCCGGCGGGATCGCCCGCCGGGACCGAGACGGAGATTGAAGAATGATGAGGCGAAAGATCTGCCTGACGCTGGCGAGCGCGCTGTGTCTGATGGCAGCGATGCAGGTGCGTTCGGAGTCGAAATCCCCGCTGATCGCCTTGCGCGCGGAAGGCATTGCGCATTCGGCGCTGTTCGGGCTGGCCTTCGATCGTGATCGCGGCGTGGCGGTGGGTGCCGGCGGCGCGGTGCTGAGTTCCACCGACGGTGGCCTGAGCTGGCGACGGGAAGCGCAGAGCGCCACCGAGCTGGCGCTGCTTGCAGTGGCGCGCAGCGGCACGCACACCATTGCAGTCGGCCAGATGGGCACCATCCTGCTGCAAGGCCCGCAAGGCTGGCAGCGCGTCGACAGCGGTGTACCGGCGCGGCTGCTGAGCATTGGCGTGAATGCCAATGGCATCGCAGTGGCCGGTGGACAGTTTGGAACCGTGCTGCGCTCATCTGACGGCGGCAACAGCTGGACTTCCGCTGCGCCCGATTGGTCAGCGATGGCCAGCGCCGATCACTTCGGGACGGGTGAGCCGACAATCTACGCCGCAGTGGTCGAGAACTCCGGGCGGGTGACGATAGCCGGTGAGTTCGGCGTGATCATGCGCTCTGAGGATGGCGGCAAGAGCTGGCGCACGATCCGTCCCGTGGACCCGGCGGCGCCCACGCTCTCGGCGCTTTACATCACGGCTGCAGGATCTGGGAACAGCTACGCCGTGGGTCAAAGCGGAGAGCTACTGGTATCCGGCGACGGTGGCGAGACTTGGCAGCGTCGGCCTACGCCCACTGATCATAACCTGCTGGGTGTCGCTGCTTTACCAGACGGGCAGGTGGTGGTGACTGGCATGCGCGCGATGTTGCGCAGTACGGATGCCGGGGCCAGTTGGCAGCTGGTACGCGAGGGCGATAGCACCACGGATTGGTACCAGGCGGTTCGGGCCCTGGATGGTGGGGGGCGCGTGATCGCAGTGGGACATTCGGGACGAATCATTCAAATCGGCGGCTGAGCGTGCCGCAAGAATGCGGCGCCCCGCAGTGGCGCGTCGCCATCCAAGTGAGGGGAACAATAAATGCAGAAAATGTCGGAGGTGGTTTTAACCGTAACTCTGGCGCTGGCTTCGTGCGCGGCGCAGGCGGGCGGTGGCAGTGGCTTCGAGTTGTTTGGTGGCGACTTTTCTTACAACGGCCTGCTGCGCGTCGAAACCGCCATCAGCACCAGCGGTGAAGCTGCGCCAGCGAATCAGTATGGTGATCCGGCCAACGGCGTGGCGATCCGCCGCAACGCTGGCAATCCGGTGACGGGCTGGCAGTCGACGCTGACGCCGCAGGGCCTGAACGATCTGCTGGGCGCCTTGAATCTCAATCTGCCAACGGTTGCGCCCAACCCTTTAGGCGTGTCCGATTCCGTGGCTGGCGTTGCCGATACCGTCACGCGCTACGTTCCTGCCCGCACGCCCCAGCTGAACTACCACATCCTGCGCTTCGAGGCGACGCCAAGCTTGAGCTGGGGCAACATCTCGCTGGTGACGCGACTTCGCGCCATCTATGACCCCGGCAGTCTCGGCTACGACGACTTCGACTATCGCGACTATCGCGGCATCAATGGCGGTATCACTGGCGGCTATCCGGACACCTACCACGGCAAGCCGAGCTACTACCAGTATCCAGTTGATGGCAAGAAGAACCCGATCTTCTTCGAGCTGACTGGCCGCAACTACATGGTGGATCTGCCGGCCCTGATTCTGCAGTGGACCAACGGCCAGACCACGGTGCGTCTGGGCAATCAGAGCGTGGCCTGGGGACAGCTGCTGTTCTTCCGCGTGATGGACGTGGCCAACGGCCTGGACCTGCGCCGCCACCTGATTCTGGATCGTGGCCTCGAAGAGTACGCCGACGAACGCATGTCTGCGCCGGGCCTGCGCATCACCCACCAGGTCAATGACGAGATTCTGGCAGACGCTTATCTGCAGCAATTCATTCCATCGGTGCTGCCGAATCCCAACACGCCGTACAACGTGGTGGCATCGCAGTTCACCATTCATGACCGCTACTTTGCCAACGACAATAACAAGGACGTCAATTACGGCATCCGCCTCAAGGCCGATTACGGCACGTATTCGATGCAGGCGATGTACTCGCGCCGCTACAACCAGCTGGGCGCGATCCGCTGGACCAAGAGCGGCGTAAACAAGCCGCTGCCTAGCAGCAACACCCTGGGTGCGGTGTTCAACCAATACTGCAATCTGACGGCGCCCCTGCACGGTTATCAGTCCGGCAACGGTTGTGGACCCTTCCTGGCAGATACCGCGTTCGAGGCTTCACCGGCGGGCGTGATGTCGGCGGAGGAGTGGTACAACTACGCCGGCTACACCAAGCTCGACGGCATCGGCGGCCTGAACGCGGCGGTCGATGATTTTCCGGCTGCGCAACAGTTGCTGGCGCAGAGCGTGGGTCGCGATCCGGATGCAGCCAACAACGAGCTGGATGCGTTCTTCATGGCGGCGGAAGGGCTGCGCGGGCACATCGAGAGGACCTATCACCCCGAGAACGTGTTCGGCATCGGCGGCAGCTACATGACCGAAGCCGAGCCGGGTTCCTTCTTCGATCAGATGATCTTCAATGTCGAAGCGACGCTGACAAAAAACAGAACCTTTACCGCGCCTGATCTTCGTCATTCCTTCATCAAGCGTGACGATGCGCAGATTGGACTGGTGGTGGAAAAGTACCAGCGCTTCAGCACCGAGTTCCCGGCGACTTACCTGGTGTTCCAGTATCTCTGGCAGAAAGAGAGTGACCTGTTCGGCCTGATGCTCGACGGCTACGGCAGCGAGAACTTCAGTGATCAGGGCGTGGTGCTCAACAAGAACGTGCCGACCAAGCAGAACCCCCGGATCGTTCCTGGCATCAACGGCGCCAACTATGCGGTGTTTGCCTTCCTGCAGCCTTGGCCGGCCTACATCTGGGCGGTGAGCGGCGCGGCGCTGATCGACATGCAGGGCGGCGTGCTACTGCAGCCCAGCGTTCAGTGGAAGCCGCGCGGCGATATCACCGTCGACCTGTTCTACAACTATGTGGATGACAGTGCCTGGGGTAACAACGCCAACCGCAACATCATGTCCTTCATTAACTTCGCCGACGAAGTCGGTATCCGCTTCGGCTATCAGTTCTGATGCGCCAGCCGCGCGCGATTGCCGTGGCGCCGTCCTCCTCGGCGTCATTTACGGACGACCGGTTCGCCGGTCGTCTGTCTTCCTTGCCCACAGGTCAGACGACGTGAGATTCCGCCGATACACGCACGATTACAGCCGGCGGCATTTTCTGCAGCAGGCGGCACAAGGCCTGTTCTCGACAGGTGTACTGATGCCGACGTGGGAGGCCATTGCGGCCAGCGGCGATGTCAGCCGCGCCTATCCGGAAGAACTGCTGTCGATCGAGAACTATACAAAGGGGCGGATCAAGACTGGCGACGAGATCACCGCCGCCAATGTTGAGCATGTGAAGAGTCTGCTGGAGCCCATCCGCTACGAGCAGATCGTCAAATACGGCCGCCGCCTGAAGGTGGCGCCGACCACCACCGACGTGATGCGCCTGTCGCCTTGGGAGTACACGGAGGCTACGCTCAGCAATGCCGGCAAGGCGCGCTTCGATGCGGCCGGCAATGTGGTGACCGCCGAGGGCAAGCCCTGGATCGGCGGTAATCCGTTTCCCGACCCCAAGAGCGGCATCGAACTGTTTGCGGCGCAGACCCTCAGCTGGGGGCGGCACGACGCAGCCTTCTACGCACTGAAGATCAGTGATGTGAACCCGGGTGGCGATGTCGCTTTCCGCTACGCCGGGGGCTGGACCGAGCTGTCGCCGGTGGCGCGCGTGAGTCTCGATCCGAAACCGTACTGGCCGATGCACCAGGACAAGCTGCGCTTCCAGTCGGTGTTCTTCACGCTGCCACAGCAGTTCCGCGGCACCTCGTTTCTCAACATCTGGGATTACGACCAGAACACTTTTCCGCTGCTCTACGGATATGTCGCGGAGTTCCGGCGTATTCGCCAGTTTCCGGCGGATCAGCGCTTCGAGCCGCTGTTGCCCGGCACCACCTTGTTCCTATCCGATGCCTGGGCGGCGGGTGATCCGCTCAATACCTGGGGCAATTACCGGATCGTGGGCCGCGGCCCGTTCCTGGCCGGCCTGTCCGGCTCCTGGAACGCGGATCATCCCAACTGGGAACACAACACGCATGGTGGCCCCAGGAATCAGACCTTCTGGGACAGCACCGTGGAACTGATTCCGGAAGCGATCGTGGTGGAGGCCGAGCCGGTGCGATTTCCCCGGGCGCCGGTGTCGAAGAAGCGGGTCTGGTTCGATGCCCGCAACCAGGTCGTCGTCGGCATGGTGACCTATGACCGCCGCGGCGAGCCTTACCGCTCCTTCGACGGCGCCTACAGTCTCTACGAGCGCGGTGCCAGCAAGGTGATGGATGGCAAGCATCCGTACTGGAGCTGGTGTCATCTCACCTGCTCGGACATCCAGACCGGCCGCGTCACGCGCATCGAGCAGGTCCGCAGCATCGAGGGCCACAACACCGTGGCGAACGATCAGTCCCTATATGACAAATATCTCACCCAGGCGGCGCTGATCCGTCTCGGCGCAACTTAAAGGCTCATCGGGTTCAAAGACTGAACATGGACAATATCGCTTTCCGCTTCCGGCTCGCGCGCTGGGTCATGGATCACCGCCTCGCGGTGCTGATCGGCTTTCTGGCGATCACCGTCGGCTTTCTTGCGGGCTTCCCGCGCGTTGAAGTTCGCACGATCTTCAAGGACCTGCTGCCGAAGGACGATCCCTTCGTGCAGGTCTATTACGACCATCCCAACTTCGGCAATCCGTTGACGGTCTACGTGATGGTCAAGCGCAAGGATGGCGACATCTATCACGCCGACACCTTGCAGAAGGTCTGGGACCTGACGCGTGCCATCGATCTGGCGCCTGCGGTCGATCACACGCAGATCATTTCCATCGCCACGGAAAAACTGCGCTATGTCGAAGCCACGCCGGCGGGTGTGGAAGTGCTACCGCTGATGGGCGATCAGGTGCCACGTACGGAAAAGGACGTACACGAGTTCCAGCGTCGCGTCGAGCAGTCACCCAATGCCAGAACCTTCTACGTCTCGCGCGACAACACCGCGACCCTGATCCAGGCCACGTTCCAAGATCATATCGATTACGGCGAAGCCTTCGACTACGTGACCAAGTTGGTCGCCAAGGCCAAGGACGATCAGCATGAAGTGTATCTGGCGGGCCAGCCGACGCTGACCGGCTGGGTCTACAAGCTGCAGAAGCAGACTTACCGAATCTTTGGCGTGACCCTGGCGTTGCTGGTGATTCTGCTGGTCTGGTACATGCGCAACATCGCGGGCGTGCTGACGCCTATCGTCTGCGCCGCTATGGCGGGAGTCTGGGGCGTGGGCTTCATCGGCTGGCTGAATCGCCCGATCGAGCCCTTATTGACCATCGTGCCGCTGCTGCTGGTGGCGCGTACCTTTTCGCACTGCATCCAATACACCGAGCGCTACTATGAAATCCTCAGTCATCTGAAGGACAAACGTAAGGCGGCGGAGGTCACCATGGGTGTGATGATGGTGCCGTCGGTGCTGGGAATCATGACCGACGTGTTCGGCATCGTGTTCATTGCCATCGCGCCGATCGTGACCATGTACAACCATGCTCTGTTCTGTGGCGCATGGGCCTTGTTCATCATTCCCACGGGCGTTTTTCTGGCTTCGATTCTGCTGTCGTATCTGCCCTTGCCGAAAAATTTCGAGCAGATTGCCGGTGGTGAGGGCAAGGAAGTCGGCATTCATCTCTTCCAGAAGCGCCTGCTGCACCGCATTGCTCAGCTGACCTACGGCGGACCGGCGAAGGTGACGGCGCTGGTCGTGGCGCTGATCACGGTTTGGTCGATCTACGAGTCCACGCAGATCAAGGTGGGCAATCCGGTGGAAGGCAGCAATCTGCTCTGGGAGGATTCCGAATTCAATACCGCGGTACGCGCCATCAATGCCCACTTCCCGGGCATGAACACCCTGGAATTGGTGATCGAATCCAAGAAGCCGCAGGACGGCGCCAACCGCGTATCGCTGAGCCCCGAAGCGATGCAGGTGCGTGCCAAGCTGCAGGCGATGATGGAGTCAGACAAGACCTTGCCGCCGCGTGCCACGCTGTCGTTCACCGATTACATGATGGAAGGTAACCGCCTTTTCGCGGGCGGCAATCCACAATGGCTGCCGGTGGATCCCACCAAACGCGCGGCCTACAGCGCCGGCCAGGCCGTGCTGTTCGGTTCCACGCCGCTGAACTTCGGCCATGTGATGGACTTCGAGATGCAGCATTCCACGGTCTCGGTGTGGTTCAAGGACAACAAGCAGGAGACCGTGGACGCGGCGCTGGCCAGCGCGCGGCGCGCAGTCAATGCCGTGGGCGAGGATCACGAGGAGTTCCGTGTGCGGATGGCCACCGGCTTCATCGCGCTGCAGCAGGCGATGAACATCGTGGTGGAGCGTTATCACTGGTTTATCTTCGGCCTGGTCAATCTGGCCATCGCCGTGATAGCCGCCATGGCCTATCGCTCGGCGGTTGCCGCGATCCTGCTGCTGATTCCGGTGAATCTGTCCAATTTCCTGCAGCTGGCCTTCATGCATGTGCTGGGCATCGGCCTGGACATCAATGCGACCATCGTCGCGGTGATGGGCGTCGGTGTCGGCATCGACTACGGCATCTATCTGCTATCGAGAATCTGTGAGGAGTACAACGCTCACGAGGGCGACTGGGGCATGGCGATCAGCGCCTCGCTTGCCACCACTGGTAAGGCCATCATGTTCACGGCCACCATCATGCTGATCGGCATCGTGCCCTGGTACTTTCTGTCGGATCTGAAGTTCATGGCCGACATGGGTTTGCTGCTGCTGGCCATCATGCTCATCAATATGGTGCTGTCTTTGGTGGTGCTGCCGCTGCTGGTGTGGCTGACCAAGCCGAAGTTCGCCTCGCGTACCGATCTGGCGGTGGGCGAAAGCATCGACCTGTCGCAGTTCATGGCGCAGACCAGTGATGCAGTGGTGTCTAAACCCATGGAACGCCAGCCCGTGTGAACAGATGGCCGCGCTGTTCGGCATGGCGGCGCGGCCGTTGGTGCTGCCGGCAATCACGGCCGCAGCGATGTTCCGGCTTCATCAGCTTGAGCACCCTGTCGCGGGCCAGGACCGCCGAGCGGCTGGAGGCGCCGAGCTTGTCGTATAGCCGCTACAGATGACCCTTTACCGTGCTCAGGCTGAGATCGAGGCGGTCGGCGGCGATGTGCTGATTGCTGAGCCCCGCTTCGAGGATGTGGCCAGCCATGGCAAACGACCGGGCGGAAGTGTTTTGTGGCAGGCGGTTGTAGCTGTGAGCCTTGCAAAGATATCCGAGCCGCTCTGCATCTGATTCGACGCCCCGAAATAGCCAGGGGTACCGCGTCATCGAGTCGCGAACCAGGTTCGCCACCTCTATTCCGGAGGGAATTTGGATGCCATTTTGCTCGCGGAAAAACAGTATCCGGCGAGCACTGAGCCAGTCGAGAGCTTCCCAGTCCAAGGCCTATTGGCCCGACACGGAAGGGGTCAGGACGTGATGTGAGTACATGCGAACTACCTCATCTTGAAGCGATGCAGCCCAAATATGAGATGATACGTAATGTAGAACAACTATAAATAAAAATAATGACTTACGAAAAAAATGACAAGAAGATGATTGACGTCTCTTGAAAAATATCAAAGAAATGCCTGATGTTTGGCTTCCGAAGCCGAGGGTCGGGGGTTCGAATCCCTCCGGGCGCACCAAAATCAAAGAGTTAGAACGATTCCGGCCGTGGGTTCGCCGGTAGTCAGCGTGCCGATTAGGGTTGGAGCCATAGGGCTTATGGACCTTTTCTCTACTTTGGGCCATCTGCTCATTCCTGTGCCAAATGCCCAATGAATGCCCAGGCAATGCCCATCGCTCGCGCCGTCGATTTAAATCGACCCCATCTCTAGCCAGGGCATTTCTGCTGATCTGAGTTTGCTGCGATCGGCGTCAAACACTGTTGCCCCGATGAAGCTGCAGAGCGTCATGGCGCTCTGAGCGATGGCTAATCAGGAACCAGTCGCCTGATCATGCAATGTTTCCGGGACTGGCGGTACGCACCACTTTGGGAACTGATATGGCGCTCCTACGGATTAATCATCGCGTAAACCATGTCGCCGACAAACCGCTTGAATGATTCGTTCTCGACGAACTGCTTGTAGACCTGGGTGTCATCCTTCAGCAGGATCTGCATGACCTTGCCGAGCGCGAGGTCGTGCGCCATCCGGGCGGTGTGGGGCGTGTTCTCGCGGGCGTTCTTGTAGGCCGGATCTGCCGCAACCTTGGGAGCGATGTCCTCCCGTATCCGCTTGGCAACCCGGTCAGTATCGGTGAACAGCGTCCCAAACTGCTCGTTAAAGGTTTTCAGAATGTTGCTCAGGCGATCCAGTTCAGGCTCTGGCTTGCGGCCACCAGCCTCCGTCGGGACTGGCTCGATCTCCGTCTCAACATCGGCAAGCCCGATTTTCTGCACAGCCTTCCTTTCAACTCGATAGCTGTCCATGTCGATAGCTTCGAGGATGCCATTGGCCAGGTCTTCCTCCTTCGGCGCTGGCAGCTTCGGGATAAGCAGATTCAGCAGGATCGACAGCCGTTCCCAACTCGCGTTGTTGTACGGGATGACCGATGACAGGAAGCTATAGGTGCGACAGAACACTTTCGCCTTGCTCTTGAAATCCACCTGCTGATCTTCGTCCAGCTTGGTGACGTACACGTCCCGGCAGGCATCGAGGATGGGATCAAGTTGGTCGCGATCTGCGCCGCTCAGAAACAGCGCCACGAAGTTCTGCACTTGGTCAGGCGAGTAGACCTGGGCGTCGTCCAGCGCTGTCTTCAGATCGTGGAGCTTGTTCGGGTCGGTCTCATCGGCGAGTAGCGTGGCGCGGTAGTAGTCCTGGAATGCCTGGGTGATACCTTCACTGTTGTTCTGGAAGTCCAGCACAAAGCAGTCGTGCTTCTGCGGATGCGCGCGATTCAGGCGAGATAGCGTCTGCACCGCTTTCACTCCTGAAAGTGCCTTGTCCACGTACATCGTGTGCAATAGCGGCTCGTCGTACCCGGTTTGGAATTTGTCGGCGCAGATCAGGAAGCGGTACGGATCATTCTGGATCTTGTCCGCAATTTCGTTGCTCGGGAAACCGTTGAGCGAGGCCTCCGTGACTTTCGATCCGCCGAACTCGTGCTCGCCGGAGAACGCAACGATGGCCTGATACGGGCTTTTTCGTTCGGCCAAGTAAGTCTTGAAAGCCTGGAAATACTGGATGGCGCGCTCGATACCGCTGGTGACTACCATCGCGCGCGCCTGTCCACCGATTTTGCCCGGCGCCAAGACCTGATCATGAAAGTGATCGATCATGATCTCGGCCTTCATCCGGATCGCGTGATCATGGCTTTCGACGTAGCGCCGCAGTTTCTTCTTCGCCTTCTTGGTGTCGAACTCCGGATCATCCTCGGGGGACTTCCTACGAAAAAGTGGACACCCTATGGTTAACTGCACAGCGCTTCGAACTCCGCTGGTGTTTGGTACCCGAGCGATGAGTGTAGCCGTCGGGTGTTGTAGAAATCGAGGTATTCGCGAAGCGCCAGCCGCAGCTCCCTGTCCGTGCTGCGGACTCAAGCGGCTGGAATTGCCTCGTCCTCTTGAAACCATTGGCGCAGCTGCGCGTACACATCCGGATCGCTGAGCAGGTCCCAGTGGTCCAGGCCAAAGCCCAGCCAGCGCCGTGCTTCCGGTATGCCCAGGTCGCGTGCGGGCTGGGCACTGACGCCGAGCGCGCTGTCCACGGGCACTAGGCCGTCGGCCAGCAGCCGATCCTTGGCGTCGCCCAGTTCTTGGCCCAGCGTGGCGGCGAAGACATAGCAAGGCACGGGCGGCAGGCCGGGCGCGTCGGCATGCGGGCTGCCGTGCTCGAAGCGCGAAGTCTGCTGCCAGTGTTCATCGAGCAGGCTGCCGTAACGCAGGTCGGTGATGCCGGCACTTCTGATCTTGCCCAGGCGCGCGAAGGGGGCCACGTAAGGACTGAGCTGCGCGATGAAGTTCTGCAGGCGGTTGCCCAGCCGCTCCAGCGGTGCGCCGTGATGCGGCGTGCCCAGGAAAAATATCTGTTTCAGCTTGTCCGGCCAGGCCTGGCCTTCCTGCTGTGCATAGTGACAGGCGCTGCGCGTGACCAGGCCGCCCATGCTGTGGCCGATCACGCTCAGTTCCGTGACCGGCACGGGCCAGGCTTGCAGCAGTTGTTCGAGCAGCTGCGCAAACTCGCGACCATTTTCGGAGATGTGCCGGCCGCTGTTGTAGTGCAGCTGCAGCACCGAGCAATCGCAGGCTTCGGCCAGCGCCGCGCCGTGATCATGGCTGTTGCGCCGCCACTGCAGATCGTTCATGCACAGGCCATGCACCATCACCAGCAGCCTGGCTTTCGGCGCGACGATCCGCTGGCGCAGGGCCTCGCGTTCCAGGAGCAGCGGCAGGCCCATCTGCCGCAGGCGCATCGGAATGGCCAGGGGATTGCCGCTGGCTTCCAGATGATCGCCCAGCACGCCGTTGAGGGCGGCGACGATGGCCTCGCGTTGCGGCGATGAGTCAGCCGCCGGGATGAACTGGGCCAGCGGCGCGAGCAGGCCGTCCAGGCCGGTGCCGACCAGCCCCGTGATGTCACGGATGCTGCGATAGACCAGGCCGGTGATGCCGCGGGTGTGGCCCTCCCGCCCGGGTCCCAGGGGCCAGACACAGCTGGAGATGTTGAGATGCATCGCTTCCACCAGGCTGGTGGTCTGTCGCACGCCTTCCACGATCAGTCGGGCTGCGCCGTGCACATCCGTGGCATGCAAATGCGCTGCGGGTTTGCTCATGGTTCGATCTGATAGTGAACAAGTGTTCACACAATGAACTTTCGATGGTTGTTTTTCAAGTGCCAGTTCCACGAATATCGCGGATATCTTGGTAAACACTTGTACCGGATATTGATTCCGCTGGCCGCCGGCAGCGGCCGGACCCCAGGCCGGCCCGGCGCCGAGGCGGAGCGGCCCGGGCCGGCTTTCAGCCGTGATGTTTGATCATGAAAAGCCGGAGGGGCGGATCAAATATTGAGAAGCCTCGAGCGCCGCCGCGGCTTCTTCCAGCGTCTTTGCTTCATTGATAAATCAATGAAAATCATGGACATGAGCGCGTTTCTGGGGCGGACTTGGCGGCCCTAAAGACCTGCGCCGCCCCTGGCACAGCTTTTGAACATTGAGCGCGGAAACCAATTCGCGGGCGTTGGGGGCGGGTTCGGCGGCGGCGGGAATAACGGCGGCAGATCGCAAGCTCGCTGCTCCCGACGACGACGGGCCTACTGGCGGCATCGCCTTGCGCTGAGCTTCCGGCAGCGAGCAGCCAAGGCCGCGCCGGCCGCAGAAAGTTGAAGACCTGGAGAGGAGAAGATTGTTAGGCCCAGCCATGCGCGGGCCGCCGGCGATCCTGTGCGGAACTCGGTGCGCAAGGGGCGGGCAGTCCTGCGTGCCGCCGATACGGCGGCGAACTTGAGCGGCAAATCCTCCATTCGAAGAAGAAATTCCAAGGAGGCGAGAAAGACCTCAATCAAGGCCGTGCTTCGCTGGCAGAGGGCCGATATCCCCCCAACAACACTGTACGGCAGGGGCGGCGGAGCGGTTCGAGATCTTTCGTTTGGAAAACCTAGCACCCTCCTCTCAGCTAGGTTTGTTGAATCAGCGGCAAGTCCTGCTGCTTGCCGCTGATCTTTTTTGTCGTGTGCCGCGAGATTTGGAGGAATATGAAAGCGATTCAATTTGACCGTGGCTATTCCCGTCGCAAGTTTCTGGGCGATGCGGCGCGTGGCGTGCTCAGCTGCGGTGTGCTGATGCCGCTCGCGGAGGCCATCGCCGCCAGCGGCGACATCACCAAGGCCTATCCGGACGAGCTGCTCTCCATCGAGGGCTATACCAAGGGCAAGATCAAGACCGGCGACTACATCGACGCCTCGAACGTCGAGCTGGTGAAAGACCTGCTGGAGCCGGTGCGCTACGAGCAGATCCGGACCATGGGCCGCAAGCTGAGGATGGTGAAGACCACCACCGACGTCATGCGCCTCTCGCCCTGGGAATACGTGGAAGCCACGCTGCGCAATGCCGGCAAGGCGCAGCTCGATGCGCGCGGCAATGTGGTGAACAAGGCCGACGGCAGGCCCTGGATCGGCGGCAATCCGTTCCCCGATCCGAAGAACGGCATCGAGCTGTTCGCGGCGCAGACCATGAACTGGGGCCGTCACGACGCTTCCTTCTACGCCGTGAAGATGTACACCACGGAAGTGGCCAGCGGCGATGTGAAGTTCAATTACAGCGGCGGCTGGGCGGAGATGTCGCCGGTGGCGCGCGTGGCGATGGAGCCGAAGCCCTACTGGCCGGGCCATGAGGACAAGCTGCGCTACCAGTCGGTGTTCTTTCTCACCCCGCAGACGTATCGCGGCACCTCGTTTCTCAACATCTGGGATTACGACTCCAGCACCTTCCCGCTGCTCTACGGTTATGTGCCGGAGTTTCGGCGCGTGCGGCAGTTTCCTTCGGAGCAGCGCTTCGAGCCCCTGCTGCCCGGCCTCACGCTGTTTCTCTCCGACGCCTGGGCGGCGGGCGATCCGCTCAACACCTGGGGCAATTACAAGATCGTCGGACGCGGCCCTTTCCTCGCCGGTCTGTCCGAAAGCTGGAACGCCGCGCATCCGAACTGGGAACACAACACGCATGGCGGCCCCAAGGGCAAGACCTTCTGGGATGCCAACGTGGAACTGGTGCCGGAGACCATCATCGTCGAAGCCGAGCCGGTGAAGTTTCCGCGTGCGCCGGTGTCGAAGAAGCGCGTGTGGTTCGATGCGCGCAACCAGGCGGTGGTGGGCATGGTCACCTACGACCGCGCCGGCAAGCCCTATCGCTCCTTCGACGGAGCCTATTGCCTGTACGAAAGCGGCAGCCAGAAATTCATGGACGGCAAGCATCCGTACTGGAGCTGGGCGCACGTCACCGCCTCGGATATCCAGACCGGCAGCGTCAGCCGTCTGGAGCAGGTGCGCCAGGTGGAGAACGCGCACTACACCGCCGCCAATGATCCCGCCATGTACGACAAGTATCTGACGCAGGTGGCGCTGATGCGCCTGGGCGGAAAATAAGTCCGCGCCTGCGGCCGGCACAGCCCGAAGCGCTTCGCCATCGGCGAAACGCTTCGGGCTTTTTTCTGGCTCAGGTCACCACCGCCAGGAAGCGCTCGTTGAGCTTGCGCTCGTGATAGAACACGCCGGCGCCCACCTCGTCCATGGTCCACTTGATCGGCTGGCAGTCCGGATAGGTCTGATAGCCGCCGCAGAAGGTCTCGAAGCGATTGCCTGAGGGATCGAAGGCGTAGATCGTGGTGCCGCGCGTCACGCCGTGGCGCGTGGGCCCGATGTCGATCGACACGCGGTTCATCGACATCAGATCGGCGGCGCGCAGCACCTTCTCCCAGCTGTCGAGCAGGAAGGAGACATGGTGCAGCTTGCCGGGCTCCGGATGACGGACGAAGGCGATGTCGTGTGCCTTGATGGAGCTCGACAGCCAGATCGCCAGATCGGTGCGGCCGTCTTCCAGCACGATGTGCTCCACCAGATAGAAGCCCAGCACCTCTTCGAACAGCTTCTGCACCTTCTCGATGTCAGGACCGTAGAGCAGGCAATGGTCCATGCGCGTCGGCGCGATGCCTTTCTCGGCGGCCGGCGTCCAGGCCTCCGGATTCACGTAGGGCATGCCATTGCCCACGTCGGTCTTCTGCGCGTAGAGCTCGATGAGATGGCCGCTGGGAATCTGGAAGCGCACGCGCGGTCCGGTCTCCAGCATCTCGCCTTCGGGAATGCGCTCGGTGGGCACGCCATAAGCGCGCAGATCCGAGTCCAGCTTCTCCAGGGTCTTGGGGCTGTCCACCTTGAACGCGAAGAAATCGATGCCGGCGCGATCGGCCTGGCGGATCACCAGGCTGTTGTGATCGCGCTCATCCCAGGCCTTGTAGTAGACGCGGCCCTGCTTGTCGCGGCCGGTTTCCTGCAGGCCCAGCACATTGCCATAAAAATGCATGCTCTCTTTGAGGTCGAGCACGCGCAGCGCCGCATGTCCGGGGCGCAGCACACCATTCATTGCCATGACTTCAAACTCCTCCTGTCATCCATTCACGATCTCGCCCGGTGCGGCTTGCATCCTGTCAGTGGCGTCACCGGGCAGTCCCGCCACCTGTGTGGTCCCGCATGGGGAAAAGCGTTTGCGCAGCAGGCCGATCACGCGCAGCACCATGTCGCTGCGTGGCTGCACCCGGCAGGCCAGCACCACGCCGCTGGCCTGCTCTTCGCTGCTGATGTGATCCCGGCTCATGCGCCGGCTCGTGTACTGGCCGGAGACGATCTCCACCTTGCACACGCCGCAGCCGCCACCGCGGCAACCTACGGTGATGGGTCTGCGCGGCCTGAGTTCCAGACAGCCGAGCAGGGTCTGTCCCTCCGCGCAGCGATAAGGCTCGTCAAGGCCCTCGACGCTGATCCGGTAGTGACGCATGAGCGCAAGCCGCTCAGCTGCGGCTGTTCTGAATGCCGGTGAGGCCGGGCGTGCGCAGGCGGATCACATCCTTGTGCTTCAGGCCGTTGCCGGCCACGGTGCGATCCGGCTCGGGCGTCCAGGGCTGGCCGGACTTGAGCCACTGCACCTTGTTCCAGTCGATGTTCTTGAAATCCGGATGCGCGCCATACAGCTCCGGCAGGATCTGCGTCTGAATGTCGCGGAACAGCGTGGTGGGCGACAGACACAGCGCAAACGGCGCGCAGAACATCAGATGGTCGTCCCAGCCGACATAGAGCAGCTGGCTGCCGTGGAAACGATCGACGCTGTCCAGCGGCGCGACTTCATAAGTCTTCAGGGCGCGCACGCTCATGACTGCACCGCCGCTTGGCTGGGAATCTGCTGCCGCGGCGCAACGCGCCCGGTGGGTTCGGTTTTCATTTTTGGCGATCTCCTCGCATCGTTAAACCTGTGGCAAGGCCGCTGCCTTGCGGGGTGAGTGCATTGCATCGCCCGTGCCGGTTTTGCGCGCCACACCTGCGCCGCGGCGTAACTGTTTAATCCTGCGCGGCTTATGCGTTCATCGCGCCGCCCGCCAGAACACCTGCACGGTTTGCCGGCTGCATAAAAAAAGACAATGCGCCGGCCTGCGCCGCTGTCGCGTGCAGAAAATTATTGAAAGCACACAAGCCGGGCCCCGGCATGGCTGCGAGAGCTGTCGGACACAGCCCGCTGCCAGGGACCGCAATGGCGCCTGCATAAATTTGTTGAATCGGCTGCGCTGCTGCGCGCGCCGTTGCGCAATTTTCGCGAACGCGCCGCGTCTGTGCGCTGCACAAAAGCCCGCCGCTGCGCAGCGCACTCGCGCAATAAGCTCAACGCGCTGAGTCACTTAAGGCGCTCACGCGGCGCGCCGGGGGCAATCCGGCACGGTGGCTGCAATAAGCCGCGGCGAATCGTAAACGCGCTGGGAAATCCCGCATGGAAAGTTCGCTCCGCAAGTCCTCGTTCGATCCCGCCGTCACCTATGTGCGGGTGATGCAGGTCCGTGAAGACGGCTTCGTGGAACTGGAATTCGCCGTCGGGGAGCCCGAGCTGTTCGTCGAGATGATTCTGCCGCAAGAGGCCTTTGCCGATTTTTGCGTCGCCAACAAGGCGAAGCTGCTGTCGGCCCCTGCGGTGGATGCGCCGCGCAACGATTGGGAGTGGCGCCTGCGCGATGCCTTGCAGAAGCGCTTGGGCGATTGAGTTCGGTAACTGCGAAAACACTTTGGAGGAAGAGTCAAAACATGCAAATTGATCTGCGCACGGTAACCATCAAGCCACTGCGACAAACCTTTGATCATGTCGCGGCGAAAATCGGTGGTGACAAACCGGCAACGCGTTATCAGGAAGGCACCATCGGTCTGCAGGCGGAAAACAATTTCCACTACCGTCCGCTGTGGGCGCCGGAATACGAGATCTTCGACAAGCGCCGCACCGACCTGAAGATGAAGGACTGGTACGCGTTCAAGGATCCGCGCCAGTTCTATTACGGCAGCTACACCATCAACCGCGCCAGGATGCAGGAAGCGGCCGCCGCCGAATTCGAGTTTGCCGAAGAACGCGATCTGGGCCGCAGCTACCCGGCCGCCGCCAAGCGCCGCGCCATCGATGTGCTGCTGCCGCTGCGCCATGTGGCCTGGGGCAGCAACATGAACAACAGCTTCTGCGCCGCCTACGGCTACGGCACCGCCATCACCCAGCCCTGCCTTTATCAGGCCATGGACCAGCTGGGCATCGCGCAGTATCTGACGCGCATCGGCCTGCTGCTCGATCAGCCGGAGGTGCTGGACACCGCCAAGCAGGCCTGGATGGAATCGGCCGACTGGCAGCCGCTGCGCCACGCCGTGGAAGACATGCTGGTGACGCAGGACTGGTTCGAGCTGTTCATGGCGCAGAACTTTGTGCTCGATGGTCTGCTGTTCCCGCTCATCTATCAGCGCGTCGCCGATTCGCTGGCGGCCGAAGCCGGTCTGGTGTTGTCGATGCTGACGCGCTTCCAGGTCGACTGGTACGCGGAAACCAGCAAGTGGGTGGACGCCTCGGTCAAGACCGCAGTCGCGGAATCGTCGGACAACCAGGCGCTGGTCAGCGACTGGACGCGGCAGTGGCTGGAACGCTCGCGCGCGGCGCTGGCGCCGGTGGCGAAGCTGGGTCTGGGCGCCGGTTCCGAAGCCGCCTTGAGCGAGGTGCTGACGCAGTTCAAGGCACGCGCCGCGCGTCTCGGCGTCACCATCTGAAGGAGCCCGCCATGTCCACCGTATTCATCGCGTTTCAGAAAACCGAGGACGCGCGCGGCGTCATCGACGCCATCTTGCAGGACAACCCGGCCGCCATCGTCAACGAGCAGCCGGCCATGGTGCGCATCGAATCGCCGGAGGCGATCACCATCAAGCGAGCCACGGTCGAGGACCTGATCGGTCGCCGCTACGACCTGCAGGAGATGCAGATTCACCTGATCACCCTATCCGGTCACGTCGACGAAAGCGACGATGAATTCAAAGTGAGCTGGACACGCTGAGGAGCATTGAAGATGGATGATTTGAAAGCTGCCAAGAAACTGGGGCTGAAGGAGCGCTACGCGCTGATGACGCGTGGCCTGGGCTGGGACACCAGCTACCAGCCGATGGACAAGGTCTTCCCCTACGACAAGTTCGAGGGCATCAAGATCCACGACTGGAGCAAATGGGAAGACCCGTTCCGCATGACCATGGACGCCTACTGGAAGTATCAGGCGGAGAAGGAACGCAAGCTGTACGCCATCATCGATGCCTTTGCGCAGAACAATGGCCATCTGACGCTCACCGATGCGCGCTACATCAACACCCTGAAGCTGTTCATCACCGGCATCTCGCCGCTGGAGTACATGGCGCATCGCGGCTTCGCGCACGTCGGGCGCCAGCTGCGCGGCGTGGGACCGCGCGTGGCCTGCCTGATGCAGTCGCTGGACGAAATCCGTCACGTCCAGACGCAGGTCCATTCGATGTCCAACTACAACAAGTACTACAACGGCTTCCACGCCTTCACCCACATGATCGAACGGGTCTGGTATCTGTCGGTGCCGCGCTCGTTCTTCGACGATGCCATCACCGCCGGCCCGTTCGAATTCATGATCGCGATCGGCTTCAGCTTCGAGTACGTGCTGACCAATCTGCTGTTCGTGCCCTTCATCTCCGGTGCCGCCTACAACGGCGACATGGGCGCGATGACCTTCGGCTTCTCCGCGCAGTCGGATGAGGCGCGGCACATGACCCTGGGCCTGGAGTGCATCAAGTTCATGCTGGAGCAGGATCCGGACAACCTGCCCATCGTGCAGCGCTGGATCGACAAATGGACCTGGCGCGGCACCCGCGTGCTGACCCTGGTGGGCATGATGATGGACTACATGCTGCCCAAGCGCGTGATGAGCTGGAAGGAAGCCTGGGAGATCTACTTCGAGCAGAACGGCGGCGCGCTGTTCAACGACCTGGCGCGCTACGGCATCAAGGTGCCGGACTGCATCGGCCAGGCCACGGTGGACAAGGAGCACATCTCGCACCAGGCCTGGGCCACGTTCTATCAGTACGGTGCGGCCGCGGACTTCCACACCTGGATGCCCAAGCCGGACGAGATGGACTGGCTGTCGCAGAAGTATCCCAACACCTTCGACAAGTACTACCGGCCGCGCTTCGAGTACTGGGCCGAGCAGCACAAGCAGGGCAAGCGTTTCTACAACAACACCCTGCCCATGCTCTGCCAGGTCTGCCAGATCCCGATGCTGTTCACCGAGCCCTCCGATCCCACGCAGATCTGCTATCGCGAATCGGACTACAAGGGCGAGAAGTACCACACCTGCTCGGATGGCTGTAAGTCGATCTTCGACCACGAGCCGGAGAAGTACGTGCAGGCCTGGCTGCCGGTGCATCAGATCTATCAGGGCAACTGCTTCCCGGCGGATGCCGATCCCAGCAAGCCCGGCTTCGAGCCGCTGCCGGAGGTGCTCAAGTACTACCACCTCAACAACGGCCGCGACAACCTCGATTACGAAGGTTCGGAAGACCAGAAGAACTTTACCGCCTGGCGCGATCTGGCAACGAAGAACTAGCACCACGCGACACCCGCCTGCGGCGGCACGTCCGCCGCAGGCGCTATATCAATGAAGGAGACAGAACACCGTGGCAACTCTTGAACGCATGGACTGGTACGACATCGCCCGTACCACGAACTGGACGCCGCAGTATGTGCCGGAGGACGAGCTGTTTCCGGCCGAGCTGTCCGGACACATGGACATTCCCATGGACAAATGGGAGATCTACGACGAGCCTTTCAAGCAGACCTTCCCGGAATACGTGAAGGTGCAGCGCGAGAAGGATGCCGGCGCCTACTCGGTGAAGGCCGCGCTGGAACGCAGCAAGCTGTACGAGAACGCCGATCCGGGCTGGCTCAGCGTGCTCAAGGCGCATTACGGCGCCATCGCGCGGGGCGAGTACGCCGCTTCCGGCGCCGAGGCGCGCATGGTGCGCTTCGCCAAGGCCCCGGGCCAGCGCAACATGGCGACGCTGGGCATGCTCGACGAAATCCGTCACAGCCAGATGCAGCTGTTCTTCCCGCACGAGTACGTGTCCAAGGATCGCCAGTTCGACTGGGCGCACAAGGCGCTCGACACCAATGAGTGGGCGGCGATTGCCGCGCGCTCGATGTTCGACGACATGATGATGGGCCGCAGCGCGGTGGAAGTCGGCCTGATGCTGACCTTCGCCTTCGAGACCGGCTTCACCAACATGCAGTTCCTGGGCCTGGCCGCCGACGCCGCCGAAGCCGGTGACTGGACCTTCTCCAGCCTGATCTCCAGCATCCAGACCGACGAGTCGCGTCATGCCCAGATCGGCGGTCCGCTGATCGGCGTGCTGGTGGCCAACGGCAAGAAGGCCGAGGCGCAGCGCATGGTGGACAGTGCGGTGTGGCGCGCCTGGAAGCTGTTCTCGGTGCTCACCGGCCCGACCATGGACTACTACACGCCGCTGGAGCATCGCAAGCAGTCGTTCAAGGAGTTCATGCAGGAGTGGATCGTCGCGCAGTTCGAGCGCTCGCTGCTCGACCTGGGCCTGGACAAGCCCTGGTACTGGGACATCTTCATGCGCGAGATCGAGGACCAGCATCACGGCATGCATCTGGGCGTGTGGTACTGGCGGCAGACCGCGTGGTGGAATCCGGCTGCCGGCGTGTCCACCGCCGAGCGCCAGTGGCTGGAGGAAAAGTATCCGGGCTGGAACAAGACCTGGGGTGCCTGCTGGGATGTGATCACCGATAACCTGGTCGAGGGTCGCAAGGAGCTGGCCTATCCGGAGACGCTGCCGGTGGTCTGCAATATGTGCCAGCTGCCGATCAACACCACGCCCGGCGCGGGCTGGCAGGTGCGCGACTATCCGCATGAGCACGACGGCCGTCTGTATCACTTCTGCAGCGAGCCCTGCCGGAAGATCTTCCAGGACGAGCCGCAGCGCTATGCCGGACATCAGTCCATTGTCGACCGCTTCCTCTCCGGCGAGATCCAGCCGATGAATCTGGCTGGCGCGCTGCAGTACATGGGCCTGGCGCCCGGCGAAAGCGGCGACGACGCCCACAACTTCAAGTGGGCCGACACCATCCGCGACGAGCGCCTGAAGAAAGCGAGCTGAGCTTTATTGCAGAGACCGGTGCTGGAGCGCGGCGCGGGCCGCCGCGCTCCCTGCCCGGTCTTCATCAAACCGAATCTGGAGGAGTAGGCAGCATGGCCATGTTTCCCTTGACCGCGAATTTTGAAGGCGACTTCGTCCTGCAACTGGTCGCGGTGGATACCGAGAACACGATGGACGAGGTGGCGCAGGCGGCGGCGCATCACAGCGTGGGACGCCGCGTCGCGCGTCGTCCGGGCTGCGCGATGCGTGTGCGCCGGCAGGGCGCCGAGCAGGCGTTTCCCAGGAAGCAGAAGCTCGCGGACTCCGGCTTGAAGCCGATGGAGTGCGTGGAGATCGTCTGGGAATCCGAAGCCCGCTAGCACGGCAGGCCTCATCCCGACGGCAATCATTACCGGTCGTGCGCCGCACGCGGCGCCGGCCCATCAAAGGTGGCAATCATGAGTGGAATGGATAAAGCGCATCTCAACAATATGGTCGGGCCGGTGATGCGCCAGGGCGCCCTGGCGCGCGCGGTGTATGAGGCGGCCGAGCTGGACAATCCCGGCCGCAAGATCCAGATGGAAGACAAGGTGGCCTACGTTCGCATCCAGACCGAGAACGAGATGATCCTGCGGCAGGACACCATCGAAGAAATGCTGGGCAAGCCGTTCAAGCTCAACCAGCTGGAAGTGGACATGGCCTCGTTCGCCGGTCGCATCGAAACCCTGGACGATCACGTCCGCTTCTATTTCGCCAAGCGCTTCTGAAGCAGCGCCTGAGCACAAGCCCGAGGAGAGAACATCATGAGCAATACCGAAGTGCTGAAGCCGCTGAAGACCTGGAGCCATCTCGCCGCGCGCCGGCGCAAGCCCAGCGAGTACGAAATCGTCTCGGCCAATCTTCACTACACCACGCGCCCCGGCGCGCCGGCCTTCGAGCTGGACCCCAATCTGTTCGCCAACCGCTGGTACAAGAAGTACCGCGATGAAAGCCCGCTCAAGCACGGCAACTGGAATGCCTTCCGCGATCCGGACGAGCTGATCTACCGCACCTACAACATGATGCAGGACGGTGCGGAAACCTATGTCATGGGGCTGTTCGACCAGTTCAACCAGCGCGAGCACGATCAGTCGCTGAGCTCGGCCTGGGCCGGCACGCTGGCGCGTCTGTACACGCCCGCCCGCTACCTGTTCCACACCCTGCAGATGGCTGGCGGCTATCTGGCGCAGGTGGCGCCGGCCAGCACCATCTCGCTGTGCGCGGCGTTTCAGAGCGCCGATGCGCTGCGCTGGCTGAGCCATTGCGCCTATCGCACCAAGGAGCTGTCCATCACCTTCCAGGACAAGGGCTTTGTCCGCGACGAGCGCCGCTACTGGGAATCCGCGCCGGCCTGGCAGGGTTTCCGCGAGCTGATGGAAAAGGTGCTGGCCGCCTACGACTGGGGCGAGTGCTTCGTGGCGATGAACCTGGTGGCCAAGCCGGCCATCGAAGAGGCCGTGCTGCGCAAGCTGGGCGAGGCCGCACGCCACAACGGCGACATCCTGCTGGGCCTGCTCACCGATTCGCAGCTGCTCGATGCCGCGCGGCATCGGCGCTGGGCTTCGGCGCTGGTGAAGATGGCGGCGGCGGAGCCGGGCAATGCCGAGGTGATTCGCGGCTGGCTGGACAAGTGGGCGCCGCTGGCCGATCGCGCCATCGACAGCTATTGCGCGGCCTTGCCGGATCTCATCGACGGTGGTGAAGCCGCCAAGCAGGCCTGCGCGGAATTCCGCCGCTCGCTGCCGCTGACGGCATAGCGCAGGCGCGCACAGCAGCGGTCCGGTGGCGGCGCCAGGACGCGCCGCCACCGGAGCCTGCTGCTCAGGCCGGCGCTTCGCCGGGCTCGGCCTTGCGATTGTTGAGGCGGTAGACCAGACGCGAGCGGGTGATGCCCAGCAGCCGCGCCGCCGCCGAGATATTGCCCTTGGTGCGGGCCAGGGCGCGGTCCAGCGCCAGCGTCTCCAGTGAGGCTTCGATCTCGTCGAGCGAGGTTTGCGCCGCGCCATGGAACAAATTGTCGATCGCGCCCTTGATGGACGAAAGATGATCCTTGTCCTCACCGTCCAGGCAGCCGGACTTGGCCACGCTGCCGTCGCCACACAGCGCAAAGGTGCGGCGCTCCGCATGTTCGTGCTCGCCGCCGGTGAACAGATGCGCAACCTCGATGGCGCCACGATCCGGCGCCAGAATCACGCCGCGCTCGATCATGTTTTCCAGCTCACGGATATTGCCCGGCAGCTCGTAGCTGAGCAGCGCGTCGATGGCGCGCGCGGTGAAGCCGGCGATGTTGCGGTTGTGCAGGTGACAGAACTTGCGCAGGAAGTGGTTCATCAGCACCGGAATGTCTTCGCGGCGCTCGCGCAGCGGCGGCACCTTGATCGGAAACACATTGAGGCGGAAGAACAGGTCTTCGCGGAAACGCCCGGCGCGCACCTCGGCCCGCAGATCCAGATTGGTGGCGGCAATCACGCGCACGTCCACCTTGCGGGTCTGCGTGTCGCCGACGCGTTCGATCTCGCCTTCCTGCAGGGCGCGCAGCAGCTTGCCCTGCGAGCTGAGGCTGAGAATGCCGATCTCGTCGAGAAACAGGGTGCCGCCGTGGGCGCGCTCGAAGCGTCCGGCGCGCGCCGAGGTTGCGCCGGTGTAGCCGCCGCGCTCCACGCCGAACAGCTCGGACTCGACCAGCGGTTCGGGAATCGCCGCGCAGTTGACCGCGACGAAGGCCTTGTCCGCGCGCGGGCTGACGCGATGCACGCTGCGGGCGAACACTTCCTTGCCCACGCCGCTTTCGCCGAGGAACAGCACGGTGGCGCGGGTGTCGGCCACCCGGTCGATCATATGGCACACGGCGTTGAACCCGGCGGAGATGCCGACGATGCCGCCGTGTTCCTGCAGGCGCGCGCTGCCGCCGCTGCCTTCCTTCAGTGGCAGCGGCGCGGCGGAGAGCTTGCCGAACTGCTCGGCGCGCAGGGCGCTGAGATTGTCGCCGTCGTCCCATTCCTCCAGCGGGCGGCCGATGATGCGGCAATGCGCCTGCCCGGCGCCGCGACATTCCACCTCGCGGAACAGGATCGGCCGGCCCATGAAGGCGCTGGCGTAGCCGGAGGCATAGCCGATCTGCATCCAGCACACCGCTTCGGAGCCGATGCCGTAGAAGCGGATGTGTTCCTCGACTTCGGCGGAACCTTTCCAGATGTACTCGCCGTAGTAGTGGCCGCGCTCGACATCCAGCTCGGTCCGGATCTCTTCCACCTGCACCACGCCTTCCAGCGCGTGCAGCTGCGGGCCGACGGCGAACATATCGTGCAGCGAGGCCTGCGGCCGCAGCTTGCGCGCCAGCTCGGCATCGTGCGCGCCGGAGTTGTAGCCCATGCGCGTGAGCAGGATGCGGGCCTTCTCGATGCCCAGGCCTTCGATCAGCTCCCGGCGCAGCACGCCCATCGCCGAGGCGTGTACCAGCTGCATGCGCTGATCATCGAGCCAGATGCAGCCGTCGCCCGGCGCGAAATGCAGGCGCGCCATCAGATCGGCGATATCGGGGTAGCGCTGCGCGTCGACCGCCAGCGGGTCGAGCTTCACATCGCGTTCACAGTTCTGGCGCAGGACGGCTGCATCCATGGAACGTTCTCCTCACTCTGCGCCTGCGCACAGGCGGCATTTATTTATTTGGCACCGTGTCCCGCCGGCAAGGCCGCGGACAAGCTGACGGATGTGCGGGCTGGCTTCGCCGCCATCGTGGCGGCAGGACGCCGCTGCGCATCCGCCTGTCGCCGCTCCAACCGGAAAAACGGCGCAGTGTGGCGTAACGGTGTGAGAAATATGGGGCATGCGACATTGACTGCGGTCAATGCGCCGTCAGTGGCATATGGAAAACGGCGCGCATGAGTGATAGCAAATCCGGTCACGCCCCTGCGGCGCTGCCGCCCGGCGCCGAGGAGGATCTGTTCTCGCGTCTGCGCGTGCAGCCCGAGGCCGGGCACATCTGGCTCGATTCCCGGCGCATGTTCCTGCTGCACAGCGGCGCCTTCGGCAATCTGCGCCGCGAACTGATCGAGGCCCTGGGCGTGGCCAAGGTGCGCGGCATGCTCACGCGCATGGGCTATCAGGCGGGCAGCCGCGATGCCGAACTGGCCAAGAAGATCCGCGGCGGTCTCAGCTATTTCGAGCGCTACTCCGTGGGGCCGCGCCTGCATGCGCTGGAAGGCGTGGCGCGGGTGGAGGCGGTGCGCGTGGAAGTGGACATGGAGCGCGGTCGCCACGAAGCCGAATTCCTCTGGCATCACTCGATCGAGGCCGAGGCGCATGTCGCGGTGTACGGCGTGGGTGCGGATGCGGTGTGCTGGATGCAGATCGGCTATGCCTGCGGTTACGCCAGCGCTTTCATGGGCCGGCCGATTCTCTATCGCGAGCTGGAGTGTCGTGCGCAGGGCCGCGTCGCCTGCCGCATCCTGGGCAAGCCGGTGGAGGAATGGCAGGACGCCGACGAGGACCTCTGGTATCTGCGCGCGCAGTCCTTCGTCGACAAGACCATCGTCGATTTCGGCGCTGCGCCCGCGGCGCCCGGCACGGACGCCACGCAGGGGCCGGCGCCGCGCGTGCTGGTCGGCGCCTCGGCGGGCTTCAATCTGGTCTGTCACAGCATCCGCCGCGTCGCGCCCACCGACGCGCCGGTGCTGATTGGCGGCGAGAGTGGTGTCGGCAAGGAAATGTTCGCCAGGGCCCTGCATGCCGAGAGCCGGCGCGCACGCAAGCCGTTCGTTGCGCTCAACTGCGCCGCCATTCCCGACCAGCTGATCGAGGCCGAGCTGTTCGGCGTGGAGAAGGGCGCTTATACCGGCGCCATCGCCAGCCGCCCCGGGCGCTTCGAGCGTGCCCATGGCGGCACCTTGTTTCTCGACGAGCTGGGCTGCATGAGCCTGGCTGCGCAGAGCAAGCTGCTGCGAGCGGTGCAGGAAGGCGAGATCGAGCGGGTGGGCGGGGTGCGGCCACGCATCGTGGATGTGCGCATCGTCGCCGCCAGCAACGAGGACCTGCGCGAGGCCGTGGCGCAGAAGCGTTTCCGCGAGGATCTGTTCTACCGGCTCAATGTCTTTCCGGTTCACATCCCGCCGCTGCGCGAGCGTCAGGAAGACATCGCACCGCTGACGGCCTATTTTTTGGAGCGCCTGGCCAAGCGTCATCGTCGCCGCATCACCGGCCTGACCGATCAGGCCCTGGACCTGCTGATTGCGCATGCCTGGCCGGGCAATGTGCGCGAACTGGAGAACGCCCTGGAGCGCGCGGTGATTCTGGCGCAGGACGGGCAGGCGATCGATCTGTGTCATCTCTCGGAGATCGCAGCCACCGCGCATCGGCCGGCGATGCTCTCCGCGCAGGTGCAGGGCTATGCGCCGCTGGCCGCAAGGCCTTTGCCGGCCGAATGCGCGGCGTCCGAAACGCCAATGCCCGAGGCCGCGGCCGAGACGGCGCCGCATCCGGTCCTGAATCAGGCGCGCGCCGAGGTGGAGACGATCCGCCTCGCGCTGGAACGCCATCGCGGCAATCTCTCGGCCGCGGCGCGTGAGCTGCAACTGACGCGTGCGCAGATCGCGTATCGCGCGGCCAAGCTCGGTCTGCAGGCGCTGGTCCGTCGCCGCTCCTGATCCGGCGGCGCCGCTTCAGCAAGCGCTTTGCTGCGCTGCAAAAAATAAAAGTTCCCTGCCGTGAATCGTGATTCACCCTGTGGATGACTGAGCGGAGCGCAAAAACGCCGGCAGGCTGTCGTCCCCGCCCCGACCGGCGGCTGAAAACGCCCGACATTCGTAAATAATTAATGAGGAATTTATCCGGGCGCCTAAAAGATTGATCTGGATCAATGTGCCAGCACATCCGATGCACATTTTTAGTCGATTGTTTCGGAAGGAAAAATTTTTGCGATTTCGCCAAAACGTTTGGCATGAATATCGCAATAGCCATAGCACCAAGCCGTGATGAAAAAGTTCGGGACCTTGATCCCGCAGTCACGGCAATAAAAAGGTGGAGCGCAGAAGAGGAGGAGGGTGGTCAAGGAAATTTTCTTTTACGGCTGCTTGCGTGTCGATGCGGCCCGGACTGCCCATCAAGTCAAATAATCACTTTCGAGAATCAAGATGCATATCGATCTGAAGACGGTCAAGATCAATCCGCTGCGGCAGACATTTGCCAACGTCGCCACGCGGATTGGCGGTGATAAGGCGGCCTCGCGCTATCAGGAGGCCACGCTGGGGCTGCAGCCCGACGCCAACTTCCACTACCGGCCCACCTGGGATCCCGGTTACGAGTTGTTCGATCCGGCACGTACCGCGATCAAGATGAAGGACTGGTATGCCTTCAAGGATCCGCGCCAGTTCTACTACGGCAACTGGACCATGACGCGCGCCCGTCAGCAGGATGCGATGGAGTCGAATTTCGACTTCGTCGAGTCGCGCGGTCTGGACGCCGCGCTGCCCGCCGAGCTCAAGCGCACCGCCCTGAACCTGCTGCTGCCGCTGCGGCACGTGGCCTGGGGCGCGAACATGAACAACTTCTCGATCTGTGCCTACGGTTACGGCACGGCGATCACGGCGCCCTGCAGCTTCCATGCGATGGATCAGCTGGGCATCGCGCAGTACATCACGCGCCTGGGCCTGCTGCTGGTGGGGCCGGATGCGCTGGACGCCGCCAAGCAGGCCTGGCTCAAGCTGCCCGAGTGGCAGGGGCTGCGTCACTACGTGGAAGACAGCTTCGTCGAGAAGGACTGGTTCTCGCTGTTCGTGGCGCAGAACTTCGTGCTCGATGGCCTGCTGTATCCGCTGATCTATGACCGCATCGTCGATGATCATCTGGCCATGAATGGCGGCAGCGCCATCGCCATGCTCACCGCTTTCATGAGCGAGTGGAACGCGGAAGTCACCAAGTGGATCGACGCGCAGATCAAGACCGCCGCTGCCGAATCCGCAGAGAACCGCGAGCTGATTTCCAGCTGGGTGCGCGCCTATCGCGACCGCGTCGCCGCCGCGCTGCTGCCGATTGCCGGCATCGCGCTGGGCGATGTCGCGCAGGAAGCCGTCGATGAGGTGCTGGGCCAATTCAACACCCGCGCCGCCAAGCTCGGCCTATCCGTCTAAGAGGAAGACATGTCCAACGTATTCATTGCATTTCAAGCCAACGAGGACAGCCGTCCGGTGATCGAGGCGATTCTCGAAGACAACCCCGGCGCCGTCAGCAATGCCTCGCCCGCCATGGTGCGCATCGACTGCGAAGGTCAGCTGGTGATCCGTCGTGAGTCCATCGAGGCGCGCGTGGGCCGCGACTTCGATCTGCAGGAAATCCAGCTGAACCTGATCACGCTGACCGGTCACCTGGACGAAGACGACGATCAATTGACGCTGAGCTGGAAACAGTAAGCACGCGGAGGAGAGTTCGATCATGGATATGGAAGCAAGCAAGAAGAAGCTGGGGCTCAAGGAGCGCTACAACCACCTGACCCGCGGCCTGGACTGGGAGACCAGCTATCAGCCGATGGAGAAGGTGTATCCCTACACGCGCTACGAAGGCATCAAGATTCACGACTGGGACAAGTGGGAAGATCCGTTCCGTCTGACCATGGACGCCTACTGGAAGTACCAGGGCGAGAAGGAAAAGAAGCTCTACGCGATCATCGATGCGTTCGCACAGAACAACGGCCATCTGGGCGTGTCCGATGCGCGCTACATCAACACCCTGAAGCTGTTCATCCAGGGCGTGAGCCCGCTGGAATACATGGCGCATCGCGGCTTTGCGCACGTGGGTCGTCAGTTCGACGGCGCCAGCGCCCGCGTCGCCTGCCAGATGCAGTCGGTGGACGAGCTGCGTCATGCGCAGACACAGATGCACACCGTGTCGAACTACAACAAGTACTACAACGGCATGCACAACTGGCGTCACTGGCATGACCGCGTGTGGTATCTGTCGGTGCCGAAGTCCTTCTTCGACGACGCGATGTCGGCCGGCCCCTTCGAGTACGTGGTGGCGATCAGCTTCGCCTTCGAATACGTGCTGACCAACCTGCTGTTCGTGCCCTTCATGTCCGGTGCCGCCTACAACGGCGACATGGGCACGGTGACCTTCGGCTTCTCGGCGCAGTCCGACGAATCCCGGCACATGACCCTGGGCCTGGAAATCATCAAGTTCATCCTCGAGCAGGACCCGGCCAATGTGCCCATCGTGCAGCGCTGGATGGATAAGTGGTTCTGGCGCGGCTACAAGGTGCTGACCCTGGTGTCCATGATGATGGACTACATGCTGCCCAAGAAGGTGATGAGCTGGAAGGAAGCCTGGGAGATTTACGGGGAGCAGAACGGCGGCGCGCTGTTCAATGACCTGGCGCGCTACGGCATCCGCAAGCCCAAGGGCTGGGAGCAGGCCACCATCGAGAAGGATCACCTGAGCCACCAGGCCTGGGCCACCTTCTACAACTACGGTGCGGCGGCGCTGTTCCACACCTGGACGCCGACCGAGCAGGACAAGGACTGGCTGTCGGAGAAGTATCCGGCCAGCTTCGACAAGCTCTACCGCCCGCGTTTCGAGCATTGGGAAGAGCAGGCCAAGCAGGGCAAGCGTTTCTATAACACCACGCTGCCGATGCTGTGCACCACCTGCCAGATCCCGATGCTGTTCACCGAGCCCACGGACCCGACCAAGATCTGCTACCGCGAGTCCGACTACAAGGAAGAGAAGTACCACTTCTGCTCGGATCACTGCAAAGAGATCTTCGACCACGAGCCGGAGAAGTACGTGCAGTCCTGGCTGCCGGTGCATCAGATCTACCAGGGCAACTGCTTCAACCCGGGTGTGGATCCCACGGCGCCTGACTTCGATCCGCTGCGTGCGGTGCTGGACTTCTACAAGATGAACTTCGGCCGCGACAACTTCGACTTCGAAGGTTCGGAAGACCAGAAGAACTTTGCACAGTGGCATGGCGAGGGCGCCTGAGCGCGCCCTTTAGCCTCCACACCGAACTTCAGACAAGGACGATTCGAAATGGCTACCGCAGCAATCGGCGATTACGCCTTCGAGCCCAAGGACACGCTCGACAAGTTTCATGGCAACCAGCTGCTGTACATCGGGTGGGAAGACCACCTGATGTTCTGCGCCCCGCTGGCCTTCCCCTTTCCCCCGGCGATGCCGTTCAAGGCGATTCTGGAGCAGGTGCTGCCCGGCGCTTACGGCGCGCACCCGGAATTCGCGAAGGTGGACTGGAGCAAGGCCGAGTGGTTCAAGTCCGGCAAGCCCTGGCGCCCCGACTATGAAAAGTCGATCGGCGAGAACGGCCTCAAGCACAAGGACGTGATCCGCTTCCGCAGCCCGGGCCTCACCGGCATCAAGGGCACCTGCAGCTGAATGCAGGCGGCCGTCGCAGGACAAGGACGTACCACCAGGATCTGAAAAAGCCGTATGTCTTACCAACTCACCATTGAACCGCTGGGCGAGACGCTGGAAGTCGAGGAAGGCCAGACCATCCTCGATGCGGCGCTGCGCAAGGGTATCTATCTGCCGCACGCCTGCTGCCATGGTCTCTGCGCCACCTGCAAGATCGATGTGATCGACGGCGAAGTCGATCACGGCGAGGCGTCCTCCTTCGCGCTGATGGACTTCGAGCGCGACGAGGGCAAGACCCTGGCCTGCTGTGCCACGCTGCAGAGCGACGTGGTGATCTCGGCGGAGATCGAGGCCGATCCGGATGCGCAGTCGATCCCGGTGCGGGATTTCGCCGGCAAGGTCAGCCGCATCGAAACCCTGACGCCGACCATCAAGGGCGTGTTCATCGAACTGGATGCGCCCATGCACTTCCAGGCCGGTCAGTACGTCAACCTGGAAATTCCCGGCGAGAATTTCGCCCGCCCGTTCTCGCTGGCCAACGCACCGGATGGCAAGAGCATCGAGCTGAATGTGCGCATCGTGCCGGGCGGCATCGGCACCGGCTACATTCACAACCAGCTCAAGGCCGGTGACACGGTGAAGCTGTCCGGTCCTTACGGCCGCTACTTCGTCCGCAAGTCCGCGCAGGTGCCGATGGTGTTCATGGCCGGCGGTTCCGGTCTGTCGAGCCCGCGTTCGATGATTCTGGAGCTGCTCGCCGAAGGCTGCACCCTGCCCATCACCCTGGTCTACGGCCAGCGCTCGCGCGAAGAGCTCTATTACCACGAAGAGTTCCTGGCGCTGGCGCAGCAGCATGCCAACTTCACCTACGTGCCGGCGCTCTCGCATGAGCCGGAAGGTGGTGGCTGGCAGGGCTTCCGCGGCTTCGTGCACGAGGCCGCCAAGGCGCATTTCAACGGCGACTTCCGTGGCCACAAGGCTTATCTGTGCGGACCGCCGCTGATGATCGACGCCTGCATCACCACGCTGATGCAGGGCCGTCTGTTCGAGCGCGACATCTACATGGAGAAGTTCATCTCCTCCGCCGACGCACAGCAGGCGCGCAGCCCGCTGTTCAAGAACGTATGACGGCGGCCACTCCCTGCAGCGTGCAGCTGCCGCAGACCGGCGAGAGCTACGTCTGCGCGCAGGGCGAAACGCTGCTGCAGGGGATGATCAAGCTCGGCCGGCGCGGCATTCCGGTGGGCTGCGTCAACGGCGGTTGTGGCGTGTGCAAGGTGAAGGTCCGGCAAGGCAGCGTGGCCGCAGTGGGGGCCATCAGTCGCCAGCATGTGACGGCGGAGGAGGAGGCCTGTGGCGTGACCCTGGCCTGCCGCGCGGCACCGCTGAGCGATGTCGAGCTGGAAGTCATCGGCAAGATGCAACGCGGTTTTTTTTATTCGATCACCTGTTCCGGCTCGGCGCCACGCTGAGCGGAGCAGTCAACACAAGCAAAGTAATCGGGAAGGAGAGCTTGCAATGGGTGTCATGAGAATTGGTCATGCCAGCATCAAGGTGATGGACATGGCGGCGGCGATCAAACACTACGAGAACGTCATCGGCATGAAGGTCGTGCATACCGATGCGCAGGGCAATGTCTATCTGAAGTGCTGGGACGAGTGGGACAAGTTCTCGCTGATTCTCACGCCCGCCGACAGCGCCGGCCTGAATCACGTGGCCTACAAGGTGCAGCACGATTCCGATCTGGAGCAGCTCAAGGCCAGCATCGAAGCCCACGGCATCAAGACCGAAATGCTCGCCGCCGGCGCGCTGCCCTTCGTGGGCCGGATGCTGAAGTTCCATCTGCCCAGCGGCCATGAGATGCGCCTGTTCCAGCAGAAGGAACTGGTGGGCACCGATGTCGGCTCCACCAATCCCGATCCCTGGCCGGATGGCCTCAAGGGTGCCGGCGCGCACTGGCTGGACCATTGCCTGCTGATGTGCCCGCTGGATCCGGAGAAGGGCATCAACACCGTGGCCGACAACTGCAAGTTCATGACCCAGGCCATGGGCTTCCATCTCTCCGAGCAGGCGGTGGTCGGCCCCAATGGCGCCATCCAGCTCGCGGCCTTCCTGTTCTGCGGCGGCAAGCCGCATGACATCGCCTTCGTCGGCGCGCCGACCGCGGGCCTGCACCACGTGTCCTTCTTCCTCGACAGCTGGGCGGACATCCTCAAGGCCGGCGACGTGATGGCCAAGAACCGCGTGAAGATCGACGTGGCGCCGACGCGCCATGGCATCACCCGCGGCGAGACCATCTACTTCTTCGATCCGAGCGGCAACCGCAACGAGACCTTCGCGGGCCTGGGCTATCTGGCGCAGCCGGACCGTCCGGTCACCACCTGGACCGAAGACAGCCTGGGTCGCGGCATCTTCTATCACCAGGGTGCGGTGACCGAGTCCTTCACCACGGTCTACACCTGACCGACGCCGGCCGCGCGATCCGAAGCCCGACATGAACCGCATCAGCGTCCAGCAGGCCAACATCGACTGGAGCGGCGCCCACGCCGCGGTCGGTGCGGCGGCGCGCGCCGCGGACGAGGCAGGGCTGAAGGTCAACATCGCGGTGGTGGATCGCAGCGGCGTGCTCGCCGGGTTTGTGCGCATGGCAGGCGCGCCGCTGCATTCAGTGGAAATCGCCGTCGACAAGGCCTACACGGCCGCGAGTTTCGGACTGGAAACGGCGCGCTGGCACCAGGCGCTGCGCGAGCATTCCGAAGCAGTGCGCGACGGCTTGTTGCGGCGTCCGCGCTTCGTGGCTTTCGGCGGCGGCGTGCCGATCGTGCTCGGCGGGGAATTGATGGGCGGCATCGGCGTGTCCGGTGCCAGTGAAGAGCAGGACGCAATGATCGCGCGGGCCGGGCTTGCCGCGATTGGCGCGCAGCCTTAGGCGGCAAGCACTTTGGGATTTCAACCAGTACAGGCTATGAAGAACATCCTCAACTTTATCAACGGCGAATTCGTTGCCACCGGCAAGACTTTCGAGAAGCGCTCGCCGCTGAACAACGACGTGATCGCCAGCGTGCACGAGGCCGGCAAGGCCGAAGTGGACGCGGCGGTGGCCGCCGCACGCGCGGCGCTCACCGGACCCTGGGGCAAGATGACGGTCGCCGAGCGCGTGGACATGCTCTACGCCGTCGCCGCCGAGATCAACAACCGCTTCGACGAGTTCCTCGCCGCCGAATGCGCCGACACCGGCAAGCCCTACAACCTGGCGCGGCACATCGACATTCCGCGCGGCGCGGCCAACTTCAAGATCTTCGCCGACGTGGTGAAGAACGTGCCGACCGAGTTCTTCGAAATGGCCACGCCCGATGGCCGTGGCGCGCTGAACTATTCGATGCGTCGTCCGGTGGGCGTGGTGGGCGTGATCTGCCCCTGGAACCTGCCGCTGCTGCTGATGACCTGGAAGGTCGGCCCGGCCCTGGCCTGCGGCAACACCGTGGTGGTCAAGCCTTCGGAAGAAACCCCGCAGACCGCCGCGCTGCTCGGCGAGGTGATGAACAAGGTCGGTCTGCCCAAGGGCGTGTACAACGTGGTGCATGGCTTCGGTCCGGGCTCGGCCGGCGAATTCGTGACCACGCATCGCGACGTCAACGCCATCACCTTCACCGGTGAAACCCGCACCGGCGCGGCAATCATGAAGGCCGCAGCCGAAGGCGCGCGTCCGGTGTCGCTGGAAATGGGCGGCAAGAATCCGGCGATCGTGTTCGAGGACTGCGACTTCGAAGCCGCCATCGAAGGCACGCTGCGCTCCTGCTTCGCCAACTGCGGCCAGGTCTGCCTGGGCACCGAGCGTGTGTACGTGCAGCGCGGCCTCTTTGATCGCTTCGTGGCCGCGCTCAAGCAGGGCGCCGAGTCGCTGAAGCTGGGCGTGCCGGAAGACGCGGCCACCAATATGGGCCCGCTGATCTCCAAGGAGCATCGCGAGAAGGTGCTGTCCTACTACCGCAAGGCGGTGGAGGAAGGCGCGACCGTGGTCACCGGCGGCGGCACGCCGCAGATGCCGCGTGAACTCGCCGGTGGCGCCTGGGTGCAGCCGACCATCTGGACCGGTCTGGGCGACGAGTCCACCGTGGCGCGCGAGGAGATCTTCGGACCCTGCACCCTGGTGATGCCGTTCGACAGCGAAGAGGAAGTGGTGCGTCGCGCCAATGCCACGCAGTACGGCCTGGCCGCCTCGGTGTGGACCAGCGATCTGACCCGCGCGCATCGCGTCTCCGGCCAGCTGGAAGTGGGCCTGGTCTGGGTCAACAGCTGGTTCCTGCGTGATCTGCGCACGCCGTTTGGTGGTGCCAAGCAGTCCGGCATCGGTCGCGAAGGCGGCGTGCACTCGCTCGAGTTCTACACCGAACTCAAGAACGTCTGCGTGAAACTCTGAACATGGCCATGGACTCGCAGCTCATCACCCAGCTCGGCGACGAGCTCTACGAAGCGCTGATGGCGCGCAAGACGCTGGCGCCGCTGACCAGCCGTCATGCCGAGATCAGCATCGAGGATGCCTACCGTATCCAGCAGCAGATGATTGCGCGGCGCCTGGCCAAGGGCGCGCGCGTGGTCGGCAAGAAGATCGGCGTGACCAGCCGCGCGGTGATGAACATGCTCGGTGTCGGTCAGCCGGACTTCGGCTACGTGCTCGATGACATGATCTACAGCGAAGGCCAGTCGGTGCCGATGGACACGCTGATCCAGCCGCGCGCCGAAGGCGAGATCGCCTTCGTGCTGAAGAAGGATCTGATCGGTCCCGGTGTGACCAATGCCGCGGTGCTGGCGGCCACCGAAGGCGTGATCACCTGCTTCGAGATCGTCGACTCCCGCATCCACGACTGGAAGATCAAGATCCAGGACACCGTCGCCGACAACGCCTCCTGCGGCGTGATGGTGCTGGGTGATCGTCTGGTGGACCCGCGCAAGATCGATCTCAACACCTGCGGCATGGTGATCGAGAAGAACGGCGAGGTGATCGCCACCGGCGCCGGCGCCGCGACCATGGGCTCGCCGGTTACCGCCATCGCCTGGCTGGCCAACACCCTGGGCCGTCTCGGCATTCCGCTCAAGGCCGGGGAAGTGGTGCTGTCCGGCTCGCTGGCGGCGCTGATTCCGGTCACCACCGGCGACAACCTGCGCGCCACCGTCGGCGGCATCGGCAGCTGTTCGGTGCGCTTCGTCTGAGCGCGCCACCAACCCTTTTGATGTGAGAGAACCGTCATGAAGAAAATTCGTTGCGCCCTGATCGGCCCCGGCAACATCGGCACCGATCTGCTCTACAAGCTCAAGCGCAGCCCGGTGCTGGAACCGGTGTGGATGGTGGGTATCGACCCGTCCTCCGAAGGTCTGGCACGCGCCCGCGACATGGGCCTGAAGACCACCGCCGAAGGCGTGGACGGCCTGCTGCCGCATGTGCTGGCCGACAACATCCAGATCGCCTTCGACGCCACCAGCGCCTACGTGCACGCGGAGAACACCCGCAAGCTCAACGCCCTGGGCGTGCTGATGATCGACCTCACACCGGCCGCCATCGGTCCTTACTGCGTGCCGCCGGTGAACCTGCGCCAGCACGTCGGCAGCCGCCGCATGAACGTGAACATGGTGACCTGCGGTGGCCAGGCCACCATTCCGATGGTCTACGCGGTGTCGCGCGTGCAGCCGGTGCGCTACGCGGAGATCGTGGCCACGGTGGCCTCCAAGAGCGCCGGCCCCGGCACCCGCAAGAACATCGATGAGTTCACCCGCACTACGGCCGGTGCGGTGTCCAAGGTCGGCGGCGCCAAGGAAGGCAAGGCCATCATCATCCTGAATCCCGCCGATCCGCCGCTGATCATGCGCGACACCGTGCACTGCCTCACCGAGAGCGCGCCCAAGGCCGCCGAGATCGAAGCCTCCGTGCACGCGATGATCAAGGAAGTGCAGCAGTACGTGCCGGGCTACAACCTGGTCAACGGTCCGATCATCGACGGCAACCGCGTGTCCATCTATCTGGAAGTGGCGGGCCTGGGCGACTACCTGCCCAAGTACGCCGGCAACCTCGACATCATGACCGCTTCGGCGGCGCGCACCGCCGAGATGTTCGCGGAAGAAATTTTGAGCGGCGCCATGAAGCTGGAACCGGTGTCCGAGCAGGCCGCAGCGTAATCAGGAGCTAAAGAACATGAATCTCAAGGGCAAGAAGATCCGCGTCCATGACATGACGCTGCGCGACGGCATGCATCCCAAGCGCCACCAGATGACGCTGGAGCAGATGAAGACCATCGCCAGCGGCCTGGATCAGGCCGGCGTGCCGCTGATCGAAGTCACCCACGGCGACGGCCTGGGCGGTTCCTCGGTGAACTACGGCTTCCCCGCGCACACCGACGAGGAATATCTCTCGGCGGTGATTCCGCTGATGAAGCAGGCCAAGGTTTCCGCGCTGCTGCTGCCGGGCATCGGCACCGTCGACCATCTGAAGATGGCGCTGGAGCTGGGCGTGCACACCATCCGCGTCGCCACGCATTGCACCGAGGCCGACGTCTCCGAGCAGCACATCAAGTGCGCGCGGCAGCTGAACATGGACACCGTCGGCTTCCTGATGATGGCGCACATGAACACGCCGGAAGGTCTGGTCGAACAGGCCAAGATGATGGAGAGCTACGGCGCCAACTGCGTGTACGTCACCGACTCCGCCGGCTACATGCTGCCGGAAGACGTGGAGTGCCGCATCAAGGCCGTGCGTGACGCGCTCAAGCCGGAAACCGAAGTGGGCTTCCACGGCCATCACAACATGGCCATGGGCATTGCCAACTCGCTGGCGGCAGTGGCCTGCGGCGCCACGCGCATCGACGCCGCCGCCGCCGGTCTGGGCGCCGGCGCCGGCAACACGCCGCTGGAAGTGTTCATCGCGGTCTGCGCGCGCATGGGCATCGAAACCGGCGTGGACGTCTTCAAGATCCAGGACGTGGCCGAAGACCTGGTGGTGCCGATGATGGATCACATCATCCGCATCGACCGCGACTCGCTGACCCTGGGCTACGCCGGCGTGTACTCCTCCTTCCTGCTGTTCGCCAAGCGCGCCGAGCAGAAGTACGGCATCCCGGCCCGCGAGCTGCTGCTGGAACTGGGCCGCCGCAAGATGATCGGTGGCCAGGAAGACATGATCGAAGACACCGCCATCACGCTCGCCCGCGAGCGTCAGGCGAAGTCGGCCAAGGCAGCTTGAAAGGCCACACATGAAACTGGATCAAAACAGCGTGCTGCGCCTCGCCGAGCATCTGGAGAACTGCGAGCTGCAGGCGCGCGACACCGTGAAGATCACGGACGAATATCCGGACATGGACTGGGATGACGCCTACGCCATCCAGGACGAAATCCGGCGCCGCAAGCTGCAGCGTGGCGCGCGTCTGGTCGGCTTCAAGGCCGGCCTGACCTCGCACGCCAAGATGAAGCAGATGGGCGTGAGCTCGCCGGTGTTCGGCTTTCTGGTCGACAGCTTCGCGGTCTCGGAAGGCAGCGAGCTGGCGGTCAAGGAGCTGATTCACCCCAAGGTCGAGCCGGAAATCGTGTTCGTCACCAAGGCGCCGCTGCGCGGCCCCGGCTGCCACGTCGGCACGGTGCTGGCGGCAACCGACTTCGTGATGCCGGGCATCGAGGTGATCGACTCGCGTTATCGCGATTTCAAGTTCGACCTCAAGAGCGTGATCGCCGACAACACCTCGGCCTCGCGCTTCGTGGTCGGCGGCCGTGCCAAGCCGGCGGCGGATCTGGACCTGCGCACCCTGGGCGTGGTGCTGGAGCGCAACGGCGAGCCGGTGGCTTTCGCGGCCGGCGCCGCGGTGCTGGGCCATCCGGCGGCGGCGGTGGCGATGCTGGCCAATCATCTGGGTGCACGAGGCGAGGAGATTCCCGCCGGCAGCATCATCCTCTCCGGTGGCATCACCGAGGCGGTGGCGGTGAAGGCCGGCGACAACGTCAAGCTGCAGATCCAGGACCTGGGCAGCGTCTCGCTGCGTTTCAACTAAAAGGTGGGGGAATCGTCAGATGCCATTGGCACATGTTTATCTGCTGGAAGGCCGTAGCGAGGAAATCAAGCGTGCGGTCATCGACAAGGTGACGCAGGCCCTGCACGAGGCGGTGGGTGCGCCCAAGGAAAACGTGCGCGTGGTGATTCAGGACGTGCCGAAGACCAACTGGGGTATTGCCGGCAAATCCGCCAAGGATTTGGGGCGCTGAAAAAAGTCGGGTCGGCCTTGGCAAAGGCCGTGGAAGCTCAATAGTCAGGAGGAAGAATCATGGCAACACTGGAAAGAATGGATTGGTACGACCTCGCGCGTACCACCAACTGGACGCCGAAGTACGTGACGGAAGACGAACTGTTTCCGCCGCAGATGTCGGGCACTTTTGGCATCCCGCTGGAGAAGTGGGAAAGCTACGACGAGCCCTTCAAGCAGAGCTATCCGGAATACGTGAAGGTGCAGCGTGAGAAGGACGCCGGCGCCTACTCGGTGAAGGCGGCGCTGGAGCGCTCGAAGATGTTCGAGAACTCCGATCCGGGCTGGAAGAGCGTGCTCAAGGCGCATTACGGCGCCATCGCCCGTCAGGAATACCAGGCCTCGCAGGCGGAAGCGCGCATGGCGCGTTTCGGCAAGGCCCCGGGCCAGCGCAACATGGCGACGCTGGGCATGATGGATGAAATCCGTCACGGCCAGATCCAGCTGTTCTTCCCGCACGAGCACGTGTCCAAGGACCGCCAGTTCGACTGGGCGCACAAGGCCATGGACACCAACGAGTGGGCTGCCATCGCCGCTCGTCACATGTTCGATGACATCTTCGCCGCGCGCAACGCGACCGAGATCGGCCTGATGCTGACCTTCGCGTTCGAAACCGGCTTCACCAACATGCAGTTCCTGGGCCTGGCTGCCGACGCCGCCGAAGCCGGCGACTGGACCTTCTCCAGCCTGATCTCCAGCATCCAGACCGACGAGTCGCGCCATGCGCAGATCGGCGGCCCGCTGATTCCGATTCTGGTCGCCAACGGCAAGAAGGAAGAAGCGCAGAAGATGATCGATGTGGCGCTGTGGCGCAGCTGGAAGCTGTTCTCGGTGCTCACCGGCCCGATGATGGACTACTACACGCCGCTGGAGCATCGCAAGCAGTCGTTCAAGGAATTCATGCAGGAGTGGATCGTGACCCAGTTCGAGCGCGCGCTGCTCGACCTCGGCCTCGAAAAGCCCTGGTACTGGGAACAGCTGCTCGACGAAATCGACTGGCAGCACCACGGTATGCATCTGGGCGTGTGGTTCTGGCGTCCGACCGTGTGGTGGGATCCGGCCGCCGGCGCCTCGCCGGAAGAGCGCGCCTGGCTGGAAGAGAAGTACCCGGGCTGGAACGACACCTGGGGCCAGTGCTGGGACGTGATCACGAAGAACGTGCTCGACGGCAACATGGCGCAGACCTATCCGGAGACGCTGCCGGTGGTGTGCAACATGTGCCAGCTGCCGGTCAACGCCACGCCGGGCAATGGCTGGCGCGTGCGCGACTATCCGCATGAGCACAACGGCCGCGTGTATCACTTCTGCTCGGAAGGCTGCAAATGGGTGTTCCAGCAGGATCCGGCGCGTTACGAGGGGCACCTCTCGCTCGTCGACCGTTTCCTGGCGGGTCAGATCCAGCCCATGGATCTGGGCGGTGCGCTCAAGTACATGAACCTGGCGCCGGGTGAGATTGGCGATGACGCGCACAAGTACGCCTGGGCCGAAGGCTTCCGCGAGCGTATGAAGAAGGCAAGCTGAACTTTTTTGCGTCAGAGAGCAGCCCCGGGCCTCGCGCAGGCGCGGCCCGGGGTCACAGCAGGAAATTTCTAGAGGAGATGCAAACGTGGCACTTTTTCCCTTGACGTCGAATTTCCAGGGCGACTTCGTCCTGCAGCTGGTGGCGGTGGACAGTGAGAACACGATGGACGAAGTCGCCGCGGTGGCCGCCCATCACTCCGTGAATCGTCGTGTCGCGGCCAAGCCCGGCCACATCCTGCGCGTGCGCCGTCAGGGCGCCAAGGAGTTTCTGCCCCGCACGCTGAAGGTCAGCGAGTCGGGCTTGAAGCCCATGGAAAGTGTGGATGTGATCTGGGAAGCGGCGTAGTCAAAGACAACGGGAAGTAATCGACATGGCGTTCGAAAAGCTCTGCAAGATGGATGATCTCTGGGAAGGCGAGATGGAGGCCTTCGAGGTCGGTGATCAGGAAATTCTGGTGGTGTGGCCCACCGACGGCGAGATCGTCGCCTTCCAGGCCGTGTGCCCGCATCAGGACATTCCGCTGGTGGAAGGCAAGTTTGACGGCAAGAGCATCATCTGCCGCGCCCATCAGTGGGCCTTCGACTGCCGCACCGGCGCGGGCATCAACCCGTCCGACTGCCGCCTCGCCAAGTATCCGGTGAAGGTCGAGGGTGAACACCTGATGGTGGACACCGCCGGCGTGCAGCCGCTGTTCGCACACACCTGATCCGCAGTCGAACGTCACAAGACCCAAGGCGGGCCCGCAGGGCGCGCCTTCACAAATGCAAGGTGAGCAATATGAGTGACATGGACAAGGCGCATCTCAACAACATGGTGGGCCCGATCATGCGCCAGGGCGCCCTGGCCAGGGCGGTGTTCGAAGCGGCCGAGGTCGACAATCCCGATCGCAAGATTCTGATGGAGGACAAGGTGGCCTATGTCCGCATCCAGACCGAAGACGAAATGATTCTGCGCCAGGAAACCATCGAAGAGATGCTGGGCAAGCCCTTCAAGCTCAATCAGCTGGAAGTGGACATGGCCTCGTTTGCCGGCCGCATCGAGACCAAGGCCGATCACGTCCGTTTTTATTTCGCCAAGCACCTCTGAACAACACGGGGCGCACGAGGAGAAGATCATGAGCAATACCGAAGTGCTGAAGCCGCTGAAGACCTGGAGCCATCTGGCCTCGCGTCGCCGCAAGCCCAGCGAGTACGAAATCGTTTCAACCAACCTGCACATCAGCACGCGTCCGGGCGCCGAGCCTTTCGAGCTCGACCCGAACGTGTTCATCAACCGCTGGTACAAGGAAAAGCGCGACGCCAGCCCGCTGAAGCATCCGGACTGGAATGCCTTCCGCGATCCGGACGAGCTGATCTACCGCACCTACAACATGATGCAGGACGGTGCGGAAACCTATGTCATGGGGCTGTTCGACCAGTTCAACGAGCGCGAGCACGACAAGGGCCTGAGCCCGAACTGGGCCGGCACCCTGGCGCGTCTGTACACGCCGGGCCGTTATCTGTTCCACACCCTGCAGATGTGCTCGGCTTATCTCGCGCAGATGAGCCCGGCCAGCACCATCTCGATCTGCGCCGCGTTCCAGGGCGCCGACTCGCTGCGCTGGCTGAGCCACACCGCGTATCGCGCCAAGGAGCTGTCGCAGACCTTCCCGGACAAGGGCTTCGGCGCCAACGAGCGCAAGTACTGGGAAGAAGACGCCGCCTGGCAGGGCATGCGCGAGCTGATGGAGAAGGTGCTCACCGCCTATGACTGGGGCGAGTGCTTCGTGGCCCTGGAGCTGGTGGCCAAGCCGGCCATCGAAGAGGCCGTGCTGCGCAAGCTGGGTGAGGCCGCGCGCCACAACGGCGACACGCTGCTGGGTCTGGTGATCGATGCCGAACTCGCCGACGGCGTGCGTCATCGCCGCTGGGCTTCGGCGTTGGTGAAGCTGGCCTGCGATGCGCCGGGCAATGCCGAGGCGATCAAGGGCTGGATCGCGAAGTGGGAGCCGCTGGCCGACCGCGCCATCGACAGCTTCTGCGCCGCGCTGCCGGACGTCGCCGATGCCGCGGAGTCGGCCAAGCAGGCCACGCGCGCCTTCCGTCGGTCGCTGATCGGCCTGTAAGGCGCTTTTTGCAGACGCTCGAGTGGCCCGGAACGGTCTAGGTTCCGGGCCCGCGCCGCTTCGAGGCGGCGTTCACGCAAACACATGGGCTCTATGAAGCAGTACAACATCGCCATCGAAGGCCTCGACAACGGCAGCTTCCAGCAGCAGGGCTGCGACACCGTGCTGCGCGCGGCGCTGCGCGCCGGCATCGGCTTTCCCTACGAGTGCAACTCCGGCGGCTGCGGCAGCTGCAAGTACGAAGTGGTGTCCGGCGAGGTGGAAAACCTCTGGCCGGAAGCGCCGGCCGTCACCGAGCGCGACCGCCGCAAGGGCCGGTTGCTGGCCTGCCAGTGCCGCGCGACGTCGGATCTGGTGATCCGCATGCGTCCGCAGCCGGAGGCAGTGCCGGTGATTGCGCCGCGGCGCATGCCGGCGCGGCTGCTGGAAGTGCGCGAGGTCACGCACGATCTCCGCGAGTTCCGCTTCGGCACCGAGACGCCGGCGAGCTTCCTGCCGGGCCAGTACGCGATGTTCGCGCTTCCCGGCGTGAGCTCGCCGCGCGCGTATTCGATGTCCAACACCGCCAGCGGTGGCCGCGAGTGGCATGTGCAGGTGCGCCGCGTGCCCAATGGCAAGGCCACCGAGGTGCTGTTCGAGAAGCTGCGCCCGGGCGATGAGCTGGAGATCGACGGGCCTTACGGCCTGGCCTATCTGCGCGAAGACGCGCCGCGCGACATCGTCTGCGTGGCCGGCGGCTCGGGTCTGGCGCCGATGGTCTCGATTGCGCGGGGCGCCTCGCAGGCGGGCCTGCTCAAGGACCGTCATCTGCATTTCTTCTACGGCGCGCGTACCCCGCGCGACGTCTGCGGCGAAAGCTTCCTGCGCGAGCTGCCGGAGTTCGGCGAGCGTATCCACTACCATCCGGTGGTGTCGATGCCGGGTGAAGGCGAGAACGCCTGGCGCGGGGAAACCGGCTTCGTGCACGAGCTGTTGCGGCGGCGCATGGCCGAGCGCATGAGCGAGTGCGAGTTCTATTTCGCCGGTCCGCCGCCGATGACCAACGCGCTGCAGGAAATGCTGATGCTCGAACATCGCGTGCCCTTCGCGCAGATTCATTTCGACCGCTTCTTTTAAAAACAGAATCCTAAAAAGGGAGGAGATCAGCCGATGAAGCTCTACTACACGCCGGGGGCCTGCTCGCTGTCGCCGCACATCGTGCTGCGCGAGGCCGGCCTGCGCTTCGAGATCGAGAAGGTCGATCTGCAGAGCAAGCGCACCGAGACCGGCGCGGACTTTCGCGCGGTCAATCCCTTCGGCTACATCCCGACGCTGGTGCTCGACAACGGCGAGCAGCTCACCGAGGGCGTGGCCATCGTGCTGTATCTGGCCGACCAGGTGCCGGAGAAGAAGCTGGCGCCGGCGCCGGAATCGCGCGAGCGCTATCGCATGATCCAGCAGCTCACTTTCATCGCCACCGAGCTGCACAAGGGCTATGCGCCGATGTTCAATCCCAAGTGCCCTGAAGAATGGCGCGTGGTGATCAAGGACATTCTCGGCGGCCGTCTGACGCAGCTGGCCGCGAATCTGGGCGACAAGCCGTATCTGATGGGCGAGAGCTTCACGGTGGCGGATGCCTATCTGTTCACCGTGCTGTCCTGGAGCGGTTTCGTGGGCATCGATCTGAGCCGCTGGCCGGTGCTGCAAGCCTACTCGGCGCGCATCGCGCAACGTCCGGCGGTGCAGGCGGCGCTCAAGGCTGAAGGCCTGGGCTGATTGCCGTACCGGCGCCGCGCAGGCGGCAGCCGGCAGTACACGAGGAGAGAGCCGCCATGAAGGCTGCCGTCTATTACGGTCCGCAGGACATCCGCTGCACTTCGGTGGCGGATCCGGTGCTGCGCGCCGATCACGAGATGCTGGTGAAGGTGAGCGCCACCTCGATCTGCGGTTCGGATCTGCATCTGTATCGCGGCGCCCTGGACCCCATCATGGCCAGGGGGCGTTCGCAGACCGGCCATGAGCTGATCGGCGAGGTGCTGGATACCGGCCGCGCGGTGAGCCGCTTCAAGCGCGGCGACCGCGTCAGCATGGGCTACTCGGTGTCCTGCGGCGATTGCTACATGTGCCGTGCCGGACAGACCGCGCACTGCGAAACCACCGGCAAGGCCGTCTACGGTTTTGGTGTGCCCTTCGGAGACATGAACGGCACGCATGCCGAGGCACTGGTGATTCCGTACGCCGATCAGCATGCGGTGAAGGTGCCCCAGGGCATCTGTGACGAGGCGGCGGTGACGCTCAGCTGCAATCTGCCCACCGCGCTCATCGCCAATCGTCTGGCCGACATCCAGCCGGGCGAGAGCGTGGCACTGATCGGCTGCGGGCCCACCGGCATGATGTGTCTGGACCTGGCCATGGCCAAGGGCGCGGCGCCGCTGGTGGCCTTCGAACCGCTGGCGGCGCGTCGCGCGCTGGTGCAGGCCAAGGGCGTCACCGTCATCGACAACAGCCAGGAAGGCTTCAAGGAGATGGCGCTGGCGCAGACCGGCGGGCGCGGCTTCGACAAGGTGATCGAAGTGGTCGGCCTGCCGGAGTCGCTGCAGCTGAGCCTGGATCTGGTGCGCCCGGGCGGCGTGGTCGCGGCTGTCGGCGTGTTCTGCGACAGCACCTTCAATCTCAATCTGGCCGATGTCTTTCTGCGCAACATCAGCCTGCACATGAATGGCTTTGCCAACGTCTATTCGTACATGCATGAGGCCATGCGTCTGCTCGAACGCGGCGTGCTGCGCCCCGAGCAGTACTTCACGCATCGCTATGCGCTGGACGATATCGACCAGGCTTTCGCCACCTTCCACCACAAGGCCGAGCAGGCCATGAAGGTGCTGATCCGTCCCTGACGCCGCACCGAAGGAGAACCATGTTGGACGTCGCACCTGGCCCGCAAGCTTCGCCTGCCGAATCCAGTCCCGAACTCGGGAAGTCCGTCCTCGCGGCCGGCCTCAAGACCAATCTGCACGATCTGGGCAGCGGTCACCCGGTGGTGCTCATCCACGGCTCCGGCCCGGGCGTGAGCGCCTACGCCAACTGGCGGCTGTGCATGCCGGAACTGGCCAGGTCGTTCCGCGTGGTGGCGCCGGATCTGGTGGGCTTCGGTTTCACCGAAAGGCCGCAAGGCATCAGCTACACCATGGACGCCTGGGTGCAGCACCTGCTGGGCGTGCTGGATGCGCTGGGTATCGAGCGCGCGCATCTGGTCGGCAATTCCTTCGGCGGCGCCCTGGCGCTGGCGCTGGCCACCCGCCATCCGCAGCGCGTCGCGCGCCTGGTGCTGATGGGCAGCGTCGGGGTGCGCTTCAAGATCACGGCGGAGCTGGATGCGGTCTGGGGCTATGAGCCCTCGCTGCCGGCGATGCGCAAGCTGATCGGCATGTTCTCCGCCGACCGTCACCACGCCGACGAAGAACTGGCGCGGCTGCGCTACGAGGCCAGCATCCGCCCCGGTTTTCAGGAATCGTATGCGGCGATGTTCCCGGCGCCGCGCCAGCGCTGGGTCGATGCCATGGCCAGTCCGGAAGAAGCGGTGCGGGCCCTGCCGCACGAGACGCTGATCATCCATGGTCGCGAGGACCGGGTGATTCCGCTGTCCAATGCCTATCGTCTGCTGGAGCTGATTCCGCAGGCACAGATGCATGTGTTCGGTCGCTGCGGACACTGGACGCAGATCGAACAGGCGGCGCGCTTCAGCCGTCTGCTGCTGGATTTCTTCGGCGAGGCGCAGCCGGCAAAGACCTGAGGCGCCACGGCGCTTTTTGCGCGCGACACCAGAACGATCACGAATTCGGGCATGGGATGAGAGGACATGAAACAGGAGATGCCGCTCAAGGGTTTGCAACGCGGCACCGGTGAGGCCTACGACCGGCTGCAGCGGGAGGATCTGCTCTCGCGCCTGCGCTTTGCGCCGGAAGCGGGCCACATCTGGCTCGACGGCAAGCGCATGTTCCTGCTGCACACCGGGGCTTTCGGCACGCTGCGTCAGGAGCTGATCGAAACGGTTGGCCCGGCCGAGGCGCGCGGCATTCTCACCCGCATGGGCTATCAGTCCGGCGCCCGCGATGCCGAGCTCGCCAAGAAGGTCCGCTCCGATCTCAGCTACTTCGAACGCTTCTGCGTCGGTCCGCAGCTGCACGCGCTGGAAGGCATCGTGCTGGTGGAGGCGGTGAAGGTGGAGGTCGATGTGGAGCGCGGCCATCACTACGGCGAATTCGTCTGGCACGAATCGGTGGAAGACGAGGCGCACATCATGGCCTACGGAATCGGCACCGAGCCGGTGTGCTGGATGCAGATCGGCTACGCCAGCGGTTATGCCAGCGCCTTCATGGGCCGTTCCATTCTCTATCGCGAGGTGTCCTGCCGCGCCACCGGCGACTCCGCCTGCCGCATCATCGGCAAGCCGCTGGAGCAGTGGCAGGACGCCGAGGAAGACGTCTCCTATTTCCGCGCGCAGGGTTTCGTCAACCGCACCGTGGTCGACTTCGGCGCAACGCAGTCGCGCGAAGCGGCCACGCGCAACGAACGCGGTGCCGGCTCGCAGGGCCGGCACCGCGATGCGCGCATGCTGATCGGCGCTTCCGCCGGTTTCAACATCGTCTGTCACGCCATCAAGCGCGTGGCGCCCACCGACGCACCGGTGCTGATTCTCGGCGAGAGCGGTGTGGGCAAGGAGATGTTTGCCCGCGCCCTGCATGGCGAAAGCTCGCGCAGCGACAAGCCCTTCATCGCCGTCAACTGCGCGGCCATTCCCGAGCAGCTGATCGAATCGGAACTGTTCGGCGTGGAGAAGGGCGCGTTCACCGGCGCCGTCAGCAGTCGCCCGGGCCGCTTCGAGCGGGCCAATGGCGGCACGCTGTTTCTCGACGAGCTCGGCTGCCTGAGTCTGCCCGCGCAGAGCAAGCTGCTGCGCGCGGTGCAGGAAGGCGAGATCGAGCGGGTGGGCGACACCAAGCAGCGTCAGGTGGATGTGCGCATCATCGCCGCCACCAACGAAGACCTGCGCGATGCGGTGGAGCGCAAGACCTTCCGCGAAGATCTGTTCTACCGGCTCAACGTCTATCCGGTGCAGATACCGCCGCTGCGCGAACGCACCGAAGACATCTATCTGCTGATGGAATACTTCCTGGATCGTCTGACCAAGCGGCATCGCCGCGATGTCTCGGGCTTCACCGATCGCGCGATCGACGCCCTGCTCGCGCACGACTGGCCCGGCAACGTGCGCGAGCTGGAAAACGTGATCGAGCGTGCGGTGATTCTGGCCAGTGACGGCGGCTCCATCGACGTCTATCACCTGCCCGAGATCGTGGCGCGCAGCAAGCGTCGCGGCCTGATGAATCCTTCGATATCCGGACAGCTGGTCGATTGTGAGGAACTGCCGCTGCGCGAGTCGGCTGCCAACACGGCGGCCATCACCGATCTCTCCGTCCGGGACAATCTGTCTGAGGAGGTGCCGGCGCCGGATCTGATCTTCGCTGCGCTGGAGCGCCATCGCGGCAATCTGTCGGCGGCCGCCCGCGAGCTGGGGCTGACGCGCGCGCAGATCGCATACCGCGCGGAGAAGCTCGGCTACGCCGGACTGTTCCGCCGTCGCTCCTGATCCACTAAACACCAAGGCCTTGTCCGCCAGCGGTGGCATGCCATGCGCGTGCGACCGCTGCGTGGCTTGCAGCGCTGAAATTTGCGGTGGTGAATGCGTGCTGTGAAAGGCAGCAGCAGGTTTGACATGAAATTTCGCAACGCAGCAGCGTGAAATTTCTCAAATATTCATCAATGCCAAATTTCAGACACATAAAACTTTGAGATTTTTCTTGCGAAAAAATGCTGTGCTCAATGTCACAAAAAGATAATAAAGCGATAAAAAACATGAGCCTGTAGAAGTCTCATGGTGCGCTGCACAGTTGGCATGCTTATCGCTTTTTACACCCGGAGTCGCCGGAAAAACGGTGAACAGATCAAAAAAGGGGAGAGCCATCGAACAGCAAAGGCCAGATGCCGAAACGGCAGTGGACGTAGCACGCAAGTTCGTGCGCGTCACAGGTCGGCGTCCGGACGGCTATGTCGAGTTTCAGTTCTCGATTCATCACCAGGAACTTTTTGTCGAGTTGATTCTGCCTGCCGCTGCGTTTGAAGACTTCTGCAGACGCAACGATGTGACGCTGTTGCAAGCGCACTGAAAAGCAGAACCGGCTTTACAGGTTCAAAAAAATCAAGTCGCGGGCTTCTTGTGAGGCCAGGAGCGACGGAATGTGGAGGAGAAGATGTATTCAGCGATCCGCAAAGGGTTGGGGCTGTCGTTCACACGGAAGCCCGCGTTGTTATCGTCATCGCCAAGTCCTGCTCTCCAGCAGCAGGCGCCGTCTTCAGTTGGATGTAATGACGGCAGGCAAAGCCTCGCGCACGGCAAGCAGTTCCTGCGTGATCTCCAGTCCGCGGCAGTCGGCCGCCGCATTTAAATCAGCACTAGCCAAAGGCGTTCAGCACTAATGGATACGTTCCGCTTTCGGATTGCTGCCTGGGTAGTCGGGCACCGCCGCTCTGTCGGCATCTTCTTCATCCTGCTCACGATGTTCTTCGCGGCGGGTCTGCCGCGTCTGGACATCCGCACGATCTTCCAGGATCTGCTGCCGACGGATGATCCCTTCGTACAGGCGTATCACGATCACCCGAATTTCGGCGATCCGCTGACCGTCACCATCATGCTCAAGCGCACGGACGGCCAGAAGATCTACAACGCCGACACCTTGCAGAAGATCTGGAAGCTGACGCGTGACGTGGACCTGATTCCGGGCATCGACCACGACCGCATCCTCTCGATCACCACGGAAAAGGCCACGTACGCCGAGGCCACCGCCGACGGTATCCAGATGCAGCCGCTGATGGGTAATGAAGTGCCCACGGATGCCAAGGATCTGGCCGAGCTGGAACGCAAGGTCGAACGCTCGCCCACGGCGCGCACCTATCTGGTGTCGGCGGACCAGACCGCCACGCTGCTGCGCCTGTCCTTCCGCGAGGATCTGCTGGACTACGGCAAGGTGTTCGCCGCGCTGGGCGATCTGACCCGCGCCGCCAGCGATGACAAGCATATGTTCCGTCTCGTCGGCCAGCCGATTCTCACCGGCTGGGTGTACAAGCTGCAGAAGCAGACGTACATGATCTTCGGCGTGACCCTGGTGCTGCTGGTCGCGGCCCTGGCCTTCTACATGCGCAACGTCACCGGCATCGTGGTGCCGGTGGTGTGCAGCGCGGTGGCCGCGGTCTGGGGCTTCGGCATGGTCGGCTGGATCCGCTCGCCCATCGAGCCGCTGCTGATGGTGGTGCCGCTGCTGCTGGTGGCGCGCTCCTTCTCGCACTGCATCCAGTACACCGAGCGCTATTACGAGATTTACGCGCATGTGCGCAATCGCGTGAAAGCCAGCGAGATCACCCTGGGCGTGATGATGGCGCCCAGCATCCTGGGCATCATGACCGACGTGATCGCGATCTTCGTGATCGGCGTGACGCCGATTCCGGCGATGCGCCGCTTCGCGGTGTTCTGCGGCATGTGGGCGGTGTACCTGATTCCCACCGGTGTGATGCTGATTGCGATTCTGCTGTCGTATCTGCCGGCGCCGCGCAACATCGACGCCATCGTCGGCGGCGAGCGCGAACGCGGCATCCACAAGCTGCAGAAGAATGCGCTGCGCGGCATGGCGGCCATCACCTACGGCAAGCGGGCCCGCGTCACCACCCTGGTGATGGGCATCGTCACCGCGCTGGCCATCGCCTTTGGCATGCGCATCGAAATCGGCAATCCGGTGGAGGGCTCCAACCTGCTGTGGCAGAAGTCGGAGTTCAACACTGCCGTGCGCGACATCAATGACCACTTCCCGGGCGTCAACTCCCTGGAAATCATTCTGGAGTCCAAGGACCCGGGCAGCATGCAGGTGCGCGCGGCGCGGAGCCTGGAGGCCTATCAGCTGTCCAAGTCGATCCAGAAGGAAGCCGAGCGCGGCCCCTTGCCGGCGCGCGTGACGCGTTCCTTCGCCGACGTGGTGGACGAGGGCAACCGTCTGTATTCCGGTGGTCACCCGGCCTGGCTGTCGCTGGACCCGACCGACCGCTCGATCAACGCGGCGGCCACCGCTGTGGCCTTCGGTCAGAACCCGCTGAACTTCGCGGACATGACCGACACGCATTACCAGCATTCCACGGTCTCGCTGTTCTATCGCGACAACAAGCAGGCGACGGTGGACGGTGCGCTGGAAACTGCGCGCAAGGCGGTGGCGGCGGTGGGCGTGGATCACAAGAACATCCGCATCCGCCTGGCCTCGGGCACCATCGCGCTGCAGCAGGCGATGAACAGCGTCGTGGAGCGTTATCACTGGATTCTGGTCGGCTTGTGCTGCGCGGCGATCTTCCTGATCGCCACCTACGCCTACCGCTCGCCGGTGGCCGCGATCATCCTGCTGATTCCGACCCTGCTGTCGAACTTCTACCTGCTGTCCACCATGCACATGATGGGCATCGGTCTGGACATCAACTCGGTGCTGGTGACGGTGCTGGGTGTGGGCGTGGGCATCGACTACGGCATCTATCTGCTGTCACGCATCTGCGAGGAATACCACGCGCAGGGCAAGGACTGGGGCGCGGCCATCACCATGGCCATGACCACCACCGGCAAGGCGATCATGTTCACCGCCTCGATCATGCTGGTCGGCATCCTGCCCTGGTACTTCCTGTCGGATCTGAAGTTCATGGCCGACATGGGTCTGCTGCTGGCCGCGATCATGCTGATCAACATGGTGCTGGCACTGGTGGTGCTGCCGCTGCTGGTCTGGCTGGTGAAGCCGAAGTTCGCCACCCGCACCGACCTGATCGTCGGCGAGGGCGTGGACCTGTCGCAGTTCACCGCACATGACAACGAATCCCCCCAGCAGGCGCAGGCCGGCGGGAGCGTGGCGGACTCCGCCATGCTGCCGAGCAAGTAAGCAGGTGTTGTGCAACAGAATCCCGAACGATTCGGAAAAGACGCGTTAACAGTGCGAGGCGCGAAAAGCGCCATCAGGAGGATTGTGAGATGAGAATCAGAAAGTACGATTTCAACTACGGACGCCGCAAGATGATGGAGTCCGTGGCCTATGGTCTCGGCGCCGGCGTGCTGATGCCGTATGACAAGCTGCTGGCCAAGGAAATCGACGATATCGGCAAGGCCTATCCCGATGAGCTGCTGTCGGTGGAAGCGCAGTCCAAGGGCAAGGTGAAAGTCGGCGACTACATCACCAAGGACAACGTCGAGCACGTCAAGCACCTGCTCGATCCGGGCGTCTATGAGCAGATCACCGGCCCGGAAAACCGCAAGATCTACATCAAGGCACCGACCACCAATCCGCGCGACCTGGTCAGCGCCGCCTATTACGAAGCCACGGTGCAGGACGTCAAGAGCGGCCACGCCGGCAAGTTCGACGCCAACGGCAACGTGGTGGACGAGAACGGCAAGAAGTGGCAGGGCGGCCTGCCCTTCGTCAATCCGAAGTCGGGCCAGGAAGTCTGGGCCAATATGTGCCTGAACATCGGCCGCGCCGACAACGCCTGCTACGTGATCGAGCAGAAGGACTACGGCGCCAACGGCAAGCAGGAATACCACTACAACTTCCAGTGGGTGGAGCTCAACAGCACCGCGCGTACCGATCGCAAGGTGTTCAAGGGCATGGAGAACGAGCTGCGTCGTCAGAGCGTGTTCTTCGCTGCTTCGCCCGACGTGCGTGGCACCTCGTTCCTGAGCATCTGGGACTACGACATGCGCAAGATTCCGGAGCTCTACGGCTATCTGCCGGAGTTCCGTCGCGTGCGTCAGTTCCCCTCCAACCAGCGCTTCGAGCCCCTGGTTCCGGGCGCGGTGTGGTTCCTCTCCGATCCCTGGGCCGCCGGCGATCCCTTCCTCACCTGGGGCAACCACAAGATCGTCGAGCGCAAGCCGATGCTCGGCCCCTGGGCTTCGGACTTCTCGCGTCACGATGACAACTGGGAACCGCCGCGGCAGAAGGACAACCCGAAGTTCTTCGACATTCCCTACGAGATGTCGCCGGAAGTGATCGTCACCAGCTGCGAACCGATCGGTTATCCGCGTTCGCCGGTGTCCAAGCGCGTGGCCTACGTCGATGCCCGCAACAGCATGGCGGCCAGCAACATCCGTTACGACCGTCAGGGCAAGCTGTGGTCGAACTTCGAAATGGCCCACGGCCAGTTCAAGGGCGGCGGCAAGGACGGCAAGCGCCTGATTCTCAGCGCCGACGGCAAGAATCCGGCCTGGTCCTGGACCTACGTGCACATCTACGACTTCCAGAACCGCCGCATGTCGCTGTGCAACCACAGCAAGGGCGCCGCGGGTGTCGAGGCACGCTTCCAGGCCGATCCCGAGTGGCTGTTCAACACCTACTGCACGGCGCAGGCCCTGCAGGCACTCGGCCGCGCTTGATCGGCAAACGACTCGTGTAGTCGAGCGGCGGCGGCCATGGGAAATGGCCGCCGCTCTTCCAAGGTTTCTTACCGGTGCTGTCAGCCATGAAGACTTTTGCGCGCCTGAAAATCATGAAGCCGCTGGTTCTGTCGGCTCTGCTGGGCTTTATTTCCTCCGCTTTCGCCGATGTCGGCGGCAGCGAGGCCATCGTGCAGTTCACGCCGCATGACCGGCTCTACGCGGTCGCCTTCAACGGTGATTTCGGCGAGGCGGTGGGTGAGGGCGGTCTGGTTCTGCAGACCACCGACGGTGGCAAGACCTGGCGCCATGAGGTCAAGGCGCCGACGCAGCTGGCGATGTTCAGCGTCGCGATCAGCGGCGCGCGATCCATCGCCGTGGGTCAGCAGGGAATGATCCTGGTGCGCGACGGGCGCAAGCCCTGGCGCAGCATCACGCCGATCACCGACCGTCGTCTGCTGCGGGTGAGCCTGAACAAGAGCGGGCTTGCCCTGGCGGTCGGCGCCTTCGGCACGGTGCTGAAATCCAGCGATTACGGCGAGACCTGGACCGAGCTCAAGCCGGACTGGGTGACGCTTTACAAGACCGAAGAGACCAGCGACTTCGTCGCCGTGCGTGACGAGCCGACCATGTACACCGCCAAGGTGTTCGAGGACGGCTCCATGCTGCTCGGTGGCGAATACGGTCAGATCAATCGCTCCACCGACGGTGGCGCCACCTGGACGCCGGTGTACAAGGCGCCTGCCGCCGAGAACGCCACGACGCCGCCGACGCTGTTCGGCATGAACGTGCGGGATGACGGCACCGGCTACGCCTCCGGTCAGGACGGGCTGGTGGTGATGACCAGCGACGCCGGCCAGACCTGGACGCGACTGGAGACGGGCACGCAGGCCAGCCTGTTCGATGTCGCCTCCACGCCGGACGGTCATGTGTTCGCGGTGGGCATGCGCAGCGGTCTGGTGAGCACCGACGCCGGCAAGACCTGGCAGTCGCTGGCTGCACTCGATCTGAGTCTCAACTGGTACAGCGGTCTGGCGCGCGCCAGCAGCATGCAGGGCGATTCCATCATCGCCGTCGGCCACAGCGGCCGCGTGCTGAGACTTGCCGCGCGCGGTAACTGAAAGCAAGGCATTCCATTTAAACAGTAACAAAGGGCACAGGGGAGAAGAGCAATATGCGTTCAGCTCATGCCATACGCCGCGCGATGGTCGCGGGCATGATCACGATGGCGGGTTCCAGCGCCGCCTGGGGTGATGAGGGAGAGGTCGGAGGTTTCTTCTCTGACCTGTTTGCGCGGACCACGTTCGTGGGCACCGTGCGCAGCGATACCGCGGTGCGCACCACGGGTCTGCAGAACTTCTATGACCAGGGCAACATGCCCTATCAGCACACGGCGGTGCCGCGTCAGGCTTATCTGCCGCCTTCGCTGGGCAGCGCGCTGCTGGGCACACAGGTTCTGCCGGCCGCCACCAACTGGAACATTCCGATTCCCAACATCGGTCTGCACACCAATGACACGGTGCGTCGCGACACCTACATCAAGAGTGACGACGTCAAGGTCAACTACCAGGAACTGCGCTTCAGCGGTGAAATGAACATGGCGTTCACGGACAACCTGCGCTTCAACGTGCAGGCGCGCGCCGTGTTCGATCCGGACATCTCCAACCAGTTCGATGCCCGCAGCCTGATCAACACCCAGGGCGGCATTCCCGGCGGCGGCGCGGATCGCTATGCCGATACCGGCAGGCCGAACTACTTCGAGGCCAGGGGCCGCAACGGTCGCAACCTCAATCCGACCGAGTTCGCCGGCCGCAAGTACATGGTCGACTTCCCGACCGCGCTGCTGGAGTACAAGCACGACGCCTTCAACCTGCGTCTGGGCATCCAGCAGATTGCCTGGGGTCAGGCGATCTTCTTCCAGACCTTCGACGTGCCCAACGGTCTGGACTTCCGTCGCCACCTGGTGCTCGATCGCGCCATCGAAGAGTTCTCCGACAAGCGCGTGCCGGCACTGGCCCTGCGCGGCGCCTGGCAGGCGACCGACGAGATGCTGATCGACAGCTACATCTCCAAGTTCCAGCCTTCGATCATTCCCAACCCCAACACGCCGTTCAACGTCGCGCCGGCGCAGTTCTACAAGCCGCTCGACAACTATTTCACCGGCGGCTACAACAACAAGCTCAACTTCGGCATCCGCATGAAGTCGGACTACGGCAACTGGGGCTACTCGGCGATGGCGGCCAGCCGCTACAACCCGCTGGGCGTGTTCAGCTGGTCCGAGAGCGGCATCAACCGTGGCCTGCATGGCACCAACGCCGACGGCAGCACCTGGGGCAACAGCCTCGGCACGCTGGTGCAGACGGCCTATGCCGCCAAGGCGCCGGTGGGCGGCACGCTGTGCCCGGTGTACAACCCGACCACCTGCCGCATGTATGACAGCCTGGGCGAGGCGCTCTCGCACACGCCGCTGACCATCGCGCCGGCCGGCGTGTACAGCAACAAGGAGTGGTTCACCTCCGCCGGCCTGATCCGCCTGGACGCCGTGAAGATGCTCAACACGGTGATTCAGGAGTATCCGGCGCTGCGTGACGTGTACGCCTCCGAAGTGTCGGGCATCGAAGAGGCGAGCAATCTGCTCAACACCTTCTTCGCGGCCTCCGACGGCAGTATCCGCGGCACCATCCAGCGCGACTACTATCGCGAGTCGGTGTTCGGCCTGGGCGGCAGCTACGTGATGGAGACCGAGGATCCGGGTTCGTTCTGGAACCAGTTCATCATCAACGCCGAAGCGCAGTACACGCCCAACCGTCGCCTCACCGGCACCGATCTGGGCCATGGTGGCGAGAAGACCAATGAGTACATCCTCACACTGGTCGGCGAGAAGTGGTTCCGCTACACCGAGTCCTTCCCGGCGGCGTACCTGGCCTTCGAGTTCCAGCATCGCAGCGCCACCGACCTGGTGGGTCTGAACCTGAATGGCTACGGCGGTCTGATGCGCAGCCAGCCGGTGGAAGATCCCATCGGTCTGCAGGGCAATGACTACTCGCATCTGAAGGTGGCCAAGGGCATCTCCTCGGCGGACTACCTGGCTTTCGCCGGCTTCCAGCCCTGGCCGAACCGCAAGTACGTGTTCGAGTGGGCGGTGCTGTGGGATGTGCGCGGTGGTGTGCTGGCGCAGCCGCTGGTCAAGTGGAACCCCGGCCACAACGTCAGCGTCGACTTCTTCTACAACTACCTGAACGGCCATCTGTACGGCAACGAAGGCAACAACCTGATCCGCGTCATCGATTGGGCTGATGAGTTCAACATCCGTATCGGCTATCAGTTCTGAAGAACCGGAGCCGCTGCGCCTGCGGGCGCAGCGGCCCCCCAGGAACTGCCAGCCCAGCGCTATTACTCCCTCAGCTGGCTGGCATGTCGCCCGGCGGCACACGGATGTTGCCGTCGGGCATTTTTTTGATTGCATCCAATGCAACCGTGAGCCTGCGAAGAAACGCTCCGGTCTGGTGGTCGGCCGCTGTCGCGCCGACTCGTATGGCACGTCTTGAGTGAAGTGGCGATAGCTTCAAAATGAAGATGAAAAGATCATTGTTGCGTTCTCTGGTGACCGGCGCTCTGGTGCTGGGTGGCTTCTCGGCGCAGGCCGACGAAGGGCAGGCGTTCGACGATCGCTACTACCTCGCGCCCATGGGGGCAGTGGCGGTGCCGCGTGCCAGCCGCAGCGATGACCAGGCCTATGGCGGCGCATTGGCCATCGGCAAATCACTGGCCCCGCATCTGGCGGTGGAACTGCTGGGCAACTATCTGCGCTATCAGGGCAAGACCGTCAGCGTGCCCGCCAGCAGCCCTTGCGGTCTGCTCACACCCTGTCCCGATCAGGTGAGCCGCCTGCCCGGCAAGAGTGTCTGGCTGGGTGGCATCGGCGCCAACTACTATCTGTTCCGCGACAACGCGGGACTGTTCCTGCACGCCAACCTCCAGGGCGGCGAGAATCTCACTTACAACCTCGGCCTGGGTCTGGATCAGCCGCTGTTCAAGGGCTCGGGCTATCTGCGCGTGGAAGCGCTCTATCACCGCCAGGCGCGCAACGAAACCGAGCCGCTGCTGCAGGTGGGCCTGCGCATTCCGTTCGGCGCCGCGCCGGCCCTGGCGCCCGCTGCCGAAGCCGAAGTTGCGGTGGTGCCGGTGGCACAGGACAACGCGGTGGAAACCACCGCTGATGCGGAAACCGCGGCGCCGCCCGCGCCTGGCGACATCAGCGCCGCCGAGCCCGCCGCCGCCGAACCGAGCCCGGCGGCCGACAGCGCCGCTGTGCCGCCGCCGGCTGCGCCCGCGCCTGCGGTTACCAAGAAGCCCGCGAAGAAGCGGCGCAAGAAGCCGGCCGCGCCGCCCGCTGCGCCTGCGCCCGCGCCGGTCGTGGTGCCGCCGCCGGCGGCAGCCGCGCCCGCTCCGCTGCCGCCGCCACCGCCGGTTGCGCCACCGGTCGCCGATGACAAGGAGGACAGTGCCGCGCCGACCGAACCGGCGCCTGCGCCGCTGGGTGCTACGCGTGCCGCGAACCAGGACGCAACGCCCAGCCGCCCAGCCGCGCGGGAGCGCTCCGGCAACCTGCCCAGCGATGGCTCGGTGCCGACCGAACCGGCGCCCGCTCCTCCGGGTGGTGCAGGCAGCGCCGCGCCGCAGGCATCCTCTGCAACGGCCGCCAACGTCCGCGCGGAAACGATGGATGACGGCTCGGTGGCCACCGAGCCCGCGCCGGCGCCGCCCAAGCCTTGAGGCGCTGAACGCGGGCGGGCGGCTGCAGACCGGCCTTGCAGGTGTCGCGATGTTTGATTGATTGGAGAGGCGCTGATCATCAAGGAGCATCACCATGAGCAAAGGCAGCACCCGCCCGCCGCGCCGTTTCGCGGTGCGCCAGCAGGCGCGAGGTTTTCTGCTCTGCTGCGCGCTGCTCCGGGCCTGGCCTGCGCTGGCGGATGACACCTTTCTGGATCAGGCCGCCGAGCGCGGCATCGTCGTCGAGAGTGCGGTCGAAGTCTGGAATCAGGAAGGCGCCGCATGGCCGCGCTGGAATGCGCATGATCCCCACAGCCGGCTCAGGCCCGACTATCGCGACTGGCGCGATTTCATGCGTGACTATGGCGAACCCGGTCATGCCCAGGGTGCGCTCGATTTCGTGCACGTCGTCAATCGTGGCATGGGCGCGCTGGCGAAGTTCGTGTACCTGCTGGAGCAGGTGCCGGTCTCGAGCCTGAGACGCGACGAGCAGCTGGCCTACTGGCTGAATCTGCACAATGCCCGCGCCGTGGAGCTGACCGCAGCCTCGCTGCGCACGATCTCCGAAGACGACGAGACCACGCGCGAGCTGGTGCTGGGCGAAAAATGGCGGGAGAAGTCGCTGACGGTGGAGGGCGAGGCGCTGTCGCTGGTCGATATCGAACGGCGCATCGTGATGCGGCAGTGGCCGGACCCGCGCGTGCAATACGGCCTGTACATGCCGGCGATGGGCGCGCCCGGCGTGCCGCAAACGGCTTTCACCGGCGCCACGGTCTGGAAACGCCTGGGCGAGCGCGCGCATGACTTCATCAACTCGCGGCGTGCCACCGAATTCTACGAGGGGCAGCTCTACGTTTCGGCGCTGTACTTCTGGGACCAGGGCCTGTTTCCCAACGATGCCGCGGTGATCGCGCATCTGCGCGCCTACGCCGATGCGCCGCTGAAAAGCCGTCTGGCCAAGGTGCGCAAAGTGAGCGCCACCTATTTCAACTGGCGCATCAATTCCTTCAACAGCGGCTACGACCGCCACCAGGATCGCCTGGGCGGCGGCAGTCCGCTGTAAGCGCGGACTGCCGCTGCGCTCAGCGCTGCTTCACGAGCGCCGCCGGAACAGGTCCGCCAGACCGAGCTTGTTGGCGCGATATGCCAGCTGCGCACGGGTGATGCCCAGCTCGTGCGCGGCGGCCGAGAGATTGCCGCGATGCCGCTCGATGGCCATCCGGATCGCGTCCGACTGCTGCTGCGTGTCCAGCCAGGCCGAGTCATCGGCACTCTTGTGCAGCGGCTCGTCTTCCGGCTCCGCAGGCACGTGCGCCGCCGGCTCCGGGGTCTCGGGCGTGTGCGTCGTGGCGCAGGCCTTGGCCGCGCGCGCCGGCATTTTCTGCGTGTGCAGCTCAGGCAGGTGACAGGCGTCCACCGGGCTGCCGTCCTGCGCCAGAATCACCGCACGCTCGATGACGTTTTCCAGCTCGCGGACATTGCCCGGCCAGCTGTGCGAGAGCAGCAGATCGATGGCGCGGTCGGTGAAGCCGGGAACGTTGCGTCGATGACGCAGGCACATGCGCTCCAGGAAATAACTCATCAGCAGCGAGACGTCTTCCTGGCGCTCGCGCAGCGGCGGAATCTGCACCGGGTAGACATTGAGGCGGTAGTAGAGATCCTCGCGGAAGCGCTTCTGCGCCACGGCTGCGCGCAGATCTTCATTGGTGGCGGCGATGATGCGCACATCCACCATGCGCAGGCGGCTGTCGCCCACGCGTTCGATCTCGCCTTCCTGCACGGCGCGCAGCAGCTTGCTCTGCGCCGGCAGGCTCAGGCAGCCCAGCTCGTCCAGGAACAGCGTGCCGCCATTGGCACGTTCGAAGCGCCCGGGCCGGCTGCTGATGGCGCCGGTGAAGGCGCCCTTCTCCACGCCGAACAGCTCGGCTTCGATCAGCTGCTCGGGAATCGCCGCGCAGTTGACCGCCACGAAAGGCTTGTCGGCGCGCGAGCTTTCGCCGTGCAGGGCGCGGGCGAACATCTCCTTGCCCACGCCGCTTTCGCCCAGAATCAGCACCGGCGCATCGGTCGGTGCCACGCGCTTGATGGTGTGGCAGACAATGTTGAAACCCGGCGAGGCGCCCACCAGCGCGCGTGACTGCGTGCGGCGGCTGCCGGTGGAGGTATCAATTTTCAAGGCGGTCTGCGCCACCACGTTCTTCTTGCTGCCGTAGTCCACCACCGGCTTGGCGACGAAGGACTGTGCGCGCAGGAACTGCAGATCCTCCTCGGCGTCCGCCCATTCCTCGGCCGGCTTGCCGACGATGCGGCAGGCGGCAAAGCCCTGTGCCTTGCATTCGACTTCGCGATACAGGATGGCGCGACCCATGAAGGCACTGGCATAGCCGCAGGCGTAGCCGATCTGCATCCAGCACACCGCTTCCGGCCCCACGCCGTAAGCGGCGACATGGGCTTCGGCTTCGATGGATTCGCGCCACAGGAATTCGCCGTAGTGATGGCCGCGCTCCACGTCGATCTCGACGCGCACCGGCTCCACCGTGACGATGCCTTCCAGCGCATGCAGCTGCGGGCCCACCGCATAGCGCTCGAAATAAGTCATGTCGGCGCGGATTTTCTTGGCCAGCTCGGCGTCGCGGCTGCCGGACAGATAACCCATGCGGGTGAAGATGCCGCGCGCCGAGGCCAGGCCGATGGTCTCGATGATCTCCTGCCGCAGTGTCCCGAAGGCGTCGGTATGCAGCAGGAACATGCGCTTGGTATCGAGCCAGATATGGCCCGACTCCGGCGCAAACCGCAGTCTCGACAGCAGGTCTTCCCGCTCCAGCTTGTGAAACGCTTCCCCTTGCGGAGCTCCGCTGACTGCGGAGAATGAACTTTTCATCTTCTCCCTCCTGCGTGCCTGCCATTCCGTGGCAGACATCGTTTTTGTGTCAGCAAACTTCGGCGTCGGGTCTGCCGTTGCCGGCCGCCGGTGCTGCTCGTTTTTATTGACGAAGTAACCCGAGCCGAATATCAAACTTTTACGTTAAATTTTCAACCCTATTTTGGGGCGGGGAATACGGTAGGGGGCGTGGTGTCGGGTAAGGCCTGACAGGATTGGTCTCGTCGTCTGTGCCGGAAATTCCGCTTGACGGCCGAACGCCGTCGCAGCCGGGTGCGCAGCTTTCGGATTTCAGAGGCTTGCGGCGAGGCGTGCGCAGGGCCCGCAGCCGGCTGGCGCGGCGAAAATGAGGCAGCCGGTGTTGTGGCGGTCCGGCAGCTGCCCCGCAGGGAGGCGGACCGCGAGGGGCTGTGTCGCGGGCGGACCTCTTGCAGGCCCGCCCGGATCATCAGCGGATCAGGCCGTTTCGCCGTCCAGCGCCGCCAGCCGTGCCACGGCCTCGCGCTTGCCCAGGGAACGGATCGCCGCAAGCTTCTGCACCTGAGCCTGACGCGGCGTGGCCTTCTGCGCTTCCCACTTGTAGACGGACTGGCCGCTGGCGCCGATCAGGCGGCCAAAATCCTCGGCGCTCAGATCCAGGCGCGCGCGCAGCGAGCGCAGCCCCTTGGCGGAAAAGCGGGTCTTCTCGGAGGTGGCCGGGGCTTCATCACTGCCTTTGCCAGGTTTGACGCCGCGCCGCAGCTGTTTGAGCTCGCGCTCCAGTGCGCCGAGTTTCTGCTTCAGAGCCGAGATTTCCTTCTTCTGCGATTTGTGATTGGCCAGCAGCGGAGACAGATGCTGGCGAATCGCCTTGCGCGACAGGCGGGCGATCTCGGTTTTGAAGACGGCGGCGATATTGGTCATGCGGGGTTCCTGAACCAATGCTTTGACTGATGGGCGGGGCGCAACGCCTGGGCATTGTATGTCCATTTTTGTCTTTCACGCTGCCGCCGGCCCGGGGGTGCCATCGTCCCCAAGGCTGCCGTAAACACCATCACCTTGAGGCTGCACGATGCCGCCGTGCGCTTCAGGCGGCCTCGTGCCCGCCGCCTTGCCAGGGGCCTGCAGCGGTGGGCGCGAGGCCAGAGCGCTTGCGCGTGCGACAGATTGCATGGGTTTGATCCGAGGCAGAGCTTGTTGACGCGCAAGCGTCACAGTCGTTTGTGCCCGTCAGGAGATTGTTTCCACCGCGATCGAACGCGCGGAACTGCCATGCCCTTGCCAAGCGAAAGGCAAAGGACGGCGATAAGCTTTTGCATCGCCCTGCTAGAGGTTTTCGAACAACTCGCGCAGCGCCCGGCGATCGATTTTCAGGGAGGGGTTGCGCGGCAGCTGCGTCACGAAGCGCCAGTGCACGGGCAGGTGCGTGGCCAGCAGCAGACGGCGCAGATGGCTTTCCAGTTCGGCAATTCCGGGCTCGGGCGCGTCCGCCTTGAGACGCAGCGCCGCCGCCGGCACCTGCCCCAGGCGCGCATCGCTGACGCCCACCACCGCCGCTTCGGCGATGGCCTCGTGCTGCAGCAGCGCGCGCTCGATGGTTTCCGGCAGCAGCTTGAAGCCGCCGCGCATGATTGCGCCGTCGGCGCGGCCGCGCAGGAACAGAAAACCGTCTTCATCGATGACGCCCAGATCCGAGGTGCGGATCCATTCCGGCGGCAGGCGCGGCGAAATCACTTCCAGCAGGCCTTCCTGTCCCGGCGGCAGGGGTGCGTCGGTCTGGGCATCGACGATGCGCAGGCTGGCGCCGGGCAGCGGCCGGCCCACGCTGCCGAACTTCGCCTCGCCCCATTGCGCGTGCAGCTCGGCGCTCATCGCGCAGACGGGGCCTGCGAATTCGGTGGCGCCGTAGGACAGCAGCACGGCGATGCCGTATTGCTGCTCGAAGCGGCGCTGCAGCGCTGGGTCCAGCGGCGCGGCGCCGGTGCCGAAGTAACGCATCGGTCCCAGTTCCTCGCGCGGCGGTTGCGCGTCGAGAATCATCTGGATCACGGCCGGCGGACCGCCGCCCATCGTCGGCTGATACTCGCGCACGTACGCACGCCAGGCGTCCAGGGAAAAACGTTCCAGCAGCAGCGCGCGCTGGCCACGCAGCAGCGCCGGCAGCATGGCGTAAATGCCGGTGATATTGCCGATGGGGAAGAACAGCAGCGCGGGAGCTTCCTGCGCGATCTGCGCTTCACGCTCCGGCGCCAGGCGCGGCGCGACGTGGTGCCGTGCCAGCAATTCCTGCGAAACCGCAAAGGGCTTGGGCGCGCCGGTGGTGCCGCTGGTATGAATCTGGATCTGCGGCGGCAGCGGGTCCTGCGCAGGGCAGGGCGGACAGCGTTCGAAGCCGGGGAGCGCCAGCGCGTCCATGTTCTCCATGGCGATGGCCGCGGCGCCCTGTTCTTGCAGCACCGCACGCACTGCCGCGCTGAAATCGCGTGCGGCGGCCATCACCACCGGCGAGCCGAAGCGCTGCAGATCACGCGCCATGCCCTCGCCGGACTGGAAGCTGTAGATCATGCGCACGCTGCGGCCGCTGGCGATCAGGCCCAGCAGCGCCGCCACCGCCTCCGGCTGATTGCGCGCGATCAGGCTCACCGGCGCTTGAGGCGGCGCGCCGCTGGCGCGCAGCAGGGCGTCGATGCGCAGCGTCAGGCGCCGCAGCTCGCTCCAGTCGTGCCAGTGGTTTTCGAAGCATAGGGCCGCGCGCTGCGCAGGACGCGCCAGCGCGGTGCGCGCCATCTGCGCCAGCGTCATGCCGGGCTGCACGGCGCCGTCGAGGGTCGGAGTGCTCATGCCGGCGATTGTAGCCGGCGGCAGGGACGTTCCTGACGAGGCGAAAGGGCGGGTATGCCCTTTTGCCTGCCGTTCCCGCTAGGCCACGGCGCGTGCGCGGTCCTGCCAGAACGGCGCACGCAGCTCGGTCTTGAGAATCTTGCCGGCGCCGGACAGCGGCAGGGCCTCGCGCAGTTCCAGGCTGCGCGGGCACTTGTAGCCGGCGATGTGCTCGCGGCAGAAGGCGTAGAGCGCTTCCTGCGTCAGCGTCGCGCCGCTCTTGAGCACCACGGCGGCGTGCACCTTCTCGCCCATTTCCTCGCAGGGAATGCCGATCACCGCGCAGGCCGCCACCGCCGGATGGCGGGCGATGGCGTTCTCCACTTCCACGGAGTAGATGTTCTCGCCGCCGGAGATGATCATGTCCTTGAGCCGGTCGACGATGAACACATAACCGTGCGGGTCCATGTAGCCCATGTCGCCGGTGTGCATCCAGCCGCCGCGCAAGGCCTGCGCGCTGGCCTCTGCCTTGTTGAGATAGCCGCTCATGAGATTGGGGCCGCGCGCGATGATCTCGCCGACCTGGCCGCGCGGCAGCTCGCGGTCCTGATCGTCGACGATGCGGATCTGCACATGCAGGGCGGCGCGTCCGCCGGAAGCCAGGCGACCCGGCTGGCGATGCTCCGGACGATGCTGCGCAAACGGCAGCACGGTCATCACCGCCGCCGTTTCGGTCATGCCGTAGACCTGCATCAGGCTGGCCGAGGGCAGGGCCTGCATGGCGCGGTCCAGCACCGCCTCGGAAGCCGGCGAGGCGCCGTACATCACGCGCTGCACGCTGCGGGTGTCACGGCGCACGGTGTCGGGATGATCGACCAGCATCTGGATCATGGTCGGCACCAGCAGCAGATCGCTGATGCGCTCCTGCTCGATCAGGTCCAGCACCGTTTCCGGCTTGAAGGCCGGCAGCATCACATGCCGGCCGCCGCGCAGCAGCAGGCAGGTGGTCAGCATCATGTCGGCGAGATGGAACATCGGCGCCGCGTGCAGGCCCACCGCGCCGTCCGGCAGCGCGCCTTCGCCCAGCAGCGCCAGCGCCGAGCTGCACACGGCGCGATGCGTGAGCATCACGCCCTTGGGCGCGCCGGTGGTGCCGCCGGTGTAGAAAATGCCCAGCAGGGCGTCGCCGCCGGCTTCGGCATCGGCAATCGGCGCGTGTTGCGCAATCAGATCCTCGTGGCGATGCCCGCCGAATGGCGGCGATGCCTCCCCCATCATCACCACGGTGCGCAGATACATGGCGCCGTCGAGCAGGGCTTCGACCTGCGGCGCGAAGTGATCATCGATGAACAGCGCGACGCACTCGCTGTCCTGCAGCGAGTAGATGATCTCGGCATTGCTCCAGCGGAAATTGGCGGGGTTGACCACCGCGCCCAGCCAGGCGATCGCCAGATACGCTTCCAGATAGCGGTCGGAGTTCAGCGCCAGGATCGCCACGCGGTCGCCTTCACGCACGCCGCGCGCCGCAAGCCCGGCGGCCAGGCGCGCGACACGATCCGCCAGCTGCGCGAAGCTCTGCCGGCGTCCCTGGCAGACCGTGGCGATGGCATCGGGCTGTTGCTGCACCGCGCGGTGCAAACCCTGGGTGAACTGCATACCGCTTCTCCGTCTTGTTATACAAAGCCCTGGCCGCGCGCCCGGCTGAGGCCGGGCGCGCGGGATGCGCATGCTACGCGATCAGGCGATGTTCATGATCACCGACTTGGTTTCGAGATAGTGCGCGAACACGTCCTCGCCGTTCTCACGGCCCCAGCCGGATTGCTTGAAGCCGCCGAAAGGCATGGCCGGATCGGGCGCCAGCTGCGTGTTCACCCACACCGTGCCCGCCTGGATCCTGCGTGCCAGCTGATGCGCCTTGGCCAGATCGCGCGTGTAGACATGCGCGCCCAGACCGTATTCGCTGTCATTGGCGTACGCCGCGAGTTCGTCGATCTCATCGTAGGGCGTGGCGGTGAGCACCGGGCCGAACACCTCTTCGCGATAGGCCGGATTCTCCCGATCACTGGTGACCAGGATCGTCGGCTCCACGAAGTAACCCTGACTGCCGGCGCGCTTGCCGCCGGAGTGCACGGCGGCGCCGGCCTTGATGCCGGCTTCCACCTTGCCCAGCACGCTGTCGAGCTGGCGCTGACTGACCACCGGGCCCAGCAGCGTGTCGGGTGACAGGCCGGGGCCGATCTTGAAGCTCGCGCCCACGGCGGCGATGCCGTCCAGCACCTGATCGAAAATCTTGCGCGGTGCGAACAGGCGCGTGCCGGCAAAGCAGATCTGTCCGGAGTTCACGAACACCGCCTGCGCGGCGCCGGGAATGGCGGTTTCCAGATTGGCGTCGGGCAGAATCACGGTGGGCGACTTGCCGCCCAGCTCCAGGGTCACGCGCTTGAGATCGCCGGCGACGCTGGCGGCGATGCGCTTGCCCACGGCGGTGGAACCGGTGAAGGAGATCTTGGCGATGCCGGGATGATCGACAATCGCCTGGCCGGTGCTGCCATCACCCAGCACCACATTGACCACACCCTTGGGAAAGCCGGCCTGTTCGATCAGCTCGGCCAGACGCAGCAAGGAATACGGCGTCTGCTCGGCGGGCTTGATCACCACCGTGCAGCCGGCGGCCAGCGCCGGTGCCAGCTTCCACACCGCCAGCACCAGCGGGAAATTCCAGGGCACGATGGCGCCGACCACACCCACCGGCTCGCGGATCGTGTAGGCATGCGTGCTGCCATTGGCCTGCAGCGCCGGGTTGAGCGCGCGTCCGGCGAGCTTGGACGGCCAGCCCGCGAAATAGCGCACCCATTGCGCGGACAGCGGCACGTCCAGGGTGCTGGAGAAGGCGATGGGCTTGCCGTTGTCCAGCGATTCGATGGCGGCCAGCTCGCTGGCATGCTCATCCATCAAGGCCGCGAGACGATGCAGCAGGGCCTCGCGGCCCATCGGCGGCAGATTGGCCCAGGCCGGGTCCTGCAGCGCGGCGCGCGCGGCGCGCACCGCGGCGTCCACCGCTGCCGGCGTGCTGCGGGGAATGCTGCCCAGCAGCGCTTCGCTGGCCGGGTCGCGCACTTCGATGCGCGCGGCGGCAGCATCGTCCTGCCACTGTCCGCCGATGTAATTGAGTCCGCGCGGCAGCTTGATGCTGGCCGAATGGCTTTGCGGTGCGTTCATCTTCTCTCTCCTCTGTACGAATGGGCCGCCAGGATGTCCGCGCGCAGCCTGCGGCATGTCCCCCGTGGCAAAGCCCAACCAAAGGTTTGGCCGTCGCGCTCGCGCAGCGGGCGCAATGCCGGTTCGAGCCAGAAACGGGAATCACCATGCGCGGCAGGGGATGGGTTTTGCTGGGAGCGGCCTTGCTGGCGATGCCGGCGTGCGCTGCGCCGTACCAGTTTCGCGAGCTGAGCATCGAAGTCTGGGCCGAGGGGCAGCAGCAATGGCGCAATGAGCCGCAATGGGCCAGCGCCAGCCTGCGGCATCACTATCGCTACAGCATCAGCCTGCGCTCGCCCGGCAAGCTGGAAGGCGCGAGCCTGCTCGACCCCGATCCGCGGCGGCGCATCGCGCTGCGTGCCGAATATCTGCGCCGCAACGGTCTGGCCCAGCTCAAGGCCGCCGGCTTCGACACCGAGGCGCCCGATCTGGCGGCGCGCGTGGCGCAGCGCCAGGAGCAGCAGAGCGCGGCCTGTCAGGACGAGCCCGACTGCCTGATGCGCATCAGCCTGCAGTACAGCACGCTGCTGGCCATCGCCCAGCAGCCCGACAACAGCCAGCTGTTCGCCGGTCCGCCGCGCTATCTGTTCTTCTTCGGCTATCCGGGCTGTCGCAACCAGGTGCAGGCGCAGGCCGAGCTGCATCTGCGCGGCGAGGCCACGCGCACGCAGGCGCGTGGCCAGCTCAAGCCCTATGTGGTCGAGGTCCAGGGACAGTCCTCGGGTTCGGCGCAGGAGCAGGCCAGACTCTGCGAGCAGTTCACGGTGGTGCTGGACACCCAGACACAGCGCCTGAGCGTGGACAACGTCTATCTGCCCGCCGCCTGGGGGCAGACCCATCGCGAGCTGTACGGACATGCCGATGACAGCCTGCACGAAGTGCCGATCGTCCCCGGCCTGCAGGGCTGGGCGCAGCAGCAGCTGCGTGAGGCGCCGCTGTCCGGCGAGCGCAGCGAGACCTTGCCGCTGACGCTGCCGCCGGATGGCGACGGCAGCCTGCTCGGGCGCTGGCAGGGGCAAGGGCGGTTTCGCCTGCGCTGGTCTTTTGTTGCGTCCGGCAACTGAGCCCGGAAGAAAGTTCGGTACGCGGCAGCTGGTGCAGCCCTAGCGTCGGGCACACACATTCATACGGGGGAGCATGACGATGTCCGAAACACCACGCCGCCGCGCCGACACGCTCAGCAGTGATCTGCTGCTGCCGCAGGAAACGCTGCGCATCCGCAAGCTGGTGCGCGAGTTTGCGCAGGACGTGCTGCGTCCGGTCGCGCATCGGCTCAACACCACGCCGGAAGCCAAGGAAAACTTTCCGCGCGAGCAGTTCGCGGCCATGGCGCGCGCCGGCATCTATCGCATTCCTTATCCGGCCGATGTCGGCGGCATGGGCCTGGAGTTTCCGACGCTGGCGACGATGACCGCCGCCGAGGAACTGGGCTATTACTCGCCGAGCTTTGCTTCGGCGCTGTTCGACGGTCAGGCGATTCTGGTCGGCCGCACCCTGCAGAATGCGCCGGCAGCGATCCGCGCGCGCTATCTGCCGATGCTGGTGCGCGGTGAGTTCGTCGGCTGCTTCGCCACCAGCGAGCCGGAAGCCAGCACGGATCTGTCGGTGGCTTCGATGATGACGGTGGCCGAAAAAGTGGATGGCGGCTGGCGCGTCAGCGGCGTGAAGCGTTGGATCACCAATTCACCGGTGGGCGATTACATGGCGGTGCTCTGCCGCACCGGTGATCGCCTCAACATGCTGTGGCTGGACATGCACGCGCCGGGCGTGAGCGTGTCGGCGCCGGATCTGAAGATGGGCAATCACGTGCAGCTCACCGCCGATGTCACGCTGCGCGAGGTGTTCGTGCCGCAGGAGAATCTGCTGGGCGCCGAAGGTGCGGGACTGCGCGCCGCCATCGGCTCGCTGGTGCAGGGCCGCATGGGCATCGCCGCCATCGGTGTGGCGATGGCGCAGGCGGCTTTTGATTTCTCCGCCGACTACATGGAGAAGCGCAAGGTCTTCGGCCAGGAACTGGCGCGCTTCCAGCACTGGCAGTTCCGTTATGCCGAGCACGCGCTGCAGATCGAGATGGCGCGCAATCTCTACCAGAAGGCGGCGCTGCGCCTGGACCGCGAAGGCAATGCCGATATCGAAGCGGCGATGGCCAAGATCGCCGGCAGCCGGCTGGCCTGCGAGGTGGCGCGCGATGCGATTCAGGTGTGCGGCGCCTACGGCTTCGTGCGCACGCTGTCGGGGCCGGGGCAGAACTTCCCGCTGGAGTCGATCTATCGCGATGCCAAGATCGGCGAGATCTACGAAGGCGCCAACGAGATTCAGAACTGGGTGATTGCGCGGCACATCTTCGGCCGCGAGATGACTGGCTAAAGACCCGGCAGGCGCCAGCAACAAACTGCAGGCCGTGGGGCGGGCAGGGCGCGATGGCGCCGTGACCCGCCCCACAGGCGGGAGGCCTGCTCGATGCGAACGATCAGCGCGACTTGCCCTGATTCGCCACGGCCTCGGCCGCCTTCTTCGCGGCTTCGGCATCGCCCAGATAGCGATACGACTTCACGCGCAGGTCTTCGTGCAGCTCGAACAGCAGCGGAATGCCGGTGGGAATGTTCAGTTCCAGAATTTCGCTGTCGGAGATGTTGTTGAGGTACTTGTACAGCGCGCGCAGGGAATTGCCGTGCGCGGTCACCAGCACCGTCTGACCGGCCTTGAGCTGCGGCGCGATGGCGTCGTGCCAGTAGGGCAGCACGCGCACCAGGGTGGTGGCCAGTGATTCCGTGGCCGGCAGCGCGTTCTCGTCGAGCTTGGCGTAGCGGCGGTCGAACTTCGGATGACCGCCATCATGATCGCCCATCGGCGGCGGCGGGATGTCGTAGCTGCGGCGCCAGATCTTCACCTGCGCCTCGCCGTGCTTGGCGGCGGTCTCGGCCTTGTCCAGGCCCTGCAGGGCGCCGTAGTGACGCTCGTTCAGGCGCCAGCTCTTGGCCACCGGAATCCACATCTGGTCCATCTCGTCCAGCGCGGTGTACAGGGTACGGATCGCGCGCTTGAGCACGGAGGTGTGGGCGCAGTCGAACAGCAGGCCTTCGTCGCGCATCAGCTGGCCGGCGGCCTGCGCTTCCTTGCGTCCGGCTTCGGTGATGTCCACGTCCACCCAGCCGGTGAAGCGGTTGTCGAGATTCCACTGGCTCTGGCCGTGGCGCAGCAGCACGAGTTTGCGGGTCACTTCTTGGATACTCCCAAACAAAAAAATACGCCGCGACAGGCTGCGGCGCGCAGCATTTTAGCCGGCTTCGCCCTGCAGATAGTGGTTTTTGATCTTCACGTAATGCGCGGCCGAGTATCGGAAATGCGCGATTTCGGATTCGCTCAGACGCCGCGCCTGCGTGGCCGGTGCGCCACGATAGAGCCAGCCGCTTTCCAGGCGCTTGCCGGGCGGCACGGTGCTGCCGGCGGCCAGCAGCACCTCGTCCTCGATCACCGCGCGGTCGAGCACGATGCTGCCCATGCCGATCAGGCAGCGGTCGCCAACGGTGCAGGCGTGCAGGATCACGCCGTGGCCGATGGTGACGTCCTCGCCGATCAGCAGCGGCACGCCGCCGGGCGAGTAGGGGCCGTCATGCGTCACGTGCAGCACCGCATTGTCCTGCACATTCGTGCGTGCGCCGATTTCGATGCGATGCACATCGCCGCGCACGCTGGCGAAGGGCCAGACCGAAGCGTCCTCGCCCAGACGCACCGCGCCGATCACCGCCGCCTGCGGGTCCACGTACACACCCGCCGCCAGCTGCGGCTGTGTGCCGAGATAGGCGCGGATCACGGATTGACCGGGGCGATGGGCCGCGGCGGCTGCGTGCCATCGACGATGGGCTGCGGGGTGCCGATGCCTTCCTCCGGAATGGTGGTCGGCGCCAGCTGGATCTCTTCCACCTGCAGGGGTACGGCATTGATGCTGTTGTCGCGGGCATTGGCGCTGGCGGCGGCAGCGGCGCGGCGCTTGATGAAGTCTTCCACCTGATCCAGTACGTCGGAGCGGCCGCGCAGCACGGAGGCGAAGGAGCCGATGATCAGCTCGTGCGAGAGCTTGGGATAGAGCAGGGTTTCCACCGGGCCGCCGGCGCGCGATACCGCCTGCGCCAGTTTCTTGGTGTTGGCCACATCCACGATCTCGTCGTTTTCACCGTGCACCAGGAACAGCGGCGGATTCTGGCCGTCCACGAAGAAAATCGGCTGGGTATAGGGAAAGCGTTCCACCGGCCCGAACAGATCGCGCAGATCCGGCGCGGTGATGGGCAGGAAGTCGTAAGGACCGGCCAGGCCGATCATGCCGGTGAGCCAGCTGCGCGAGCCGCCCACCGCTTTCAGATATTCCTCGTTCAGGGCCAGCATCGCAGCGATGTGCGCGCCCGAGGAATGGCCCATCACGAACAGCTTCTGCGGATTGCCGCCGTACTGCGCGGCGTTGTCGTGCGCCCACTTCACGGCATTGGCGCCGTCCTTGATGAAGTCCGGGAAGTGCACGCGCGGATACAGGCGGTAATTGGCCAGAATCGTGACGAAGCCGCGCGAAGCCAGGGCCTGGCCCACGAACTTGTATTCGGACTTGTCGCCCTTCTCCCAGCGGCCGCCGAAGAAGAACACCACCACGGGTGCGTTCTTGGCGTCACTGGGGCTGTAGATGTCCACATTGAGCTTGTTGGCGCGGTCATAGGGCACGTCCTGGCTCAGGGTGTAGCCCTGGTCGGTGGTCAGCGCGCTCAGGCCGCCGGCGGTGCAGCCGCCGAGCAGAAGCAGGGCTGCGGCCAGAAGGCCGCCCAGAAGGGCTTGCAGGGGCAGTCTCAGCATCATTTTTTCCAGAAAAAACGTTGTCTTGGGTGATGAATCGGCGCCAGCGCCGCCTATTCTACGGTGCCCGCGCCCTCAGGGATGCCCTTACAGACCCCGATCCGATCCTCGGGGTTCGCTGAAAAAACCGGCGCCAGGCTGTGGAAAAGCGGGGAAATTTCGCGGCATTTCAAATTTCTGGATGGCCGGTCCTCGTAACACCGCTAGGGCGCCCCCACAATAACCGTCCCCCCGGTCCATCCTGAGAGCCATGTCCAACCCTTTGCTGCGTGACGCGCTGCGCCAGCCGCTGCCCGCTTTCGACGCCATTGCCCCCGAACACGCCGAGGCGGCGCTGGACGCCGTGCTGGCGCAGAACCGCGCCGAGCTGGCCGCGCTGCTGGCCAGCGGCGGACCCTACACCTGGGAAAACCTGATCGAACCGCTGGAAGAGATGTCCGACCGCGTGCAGCGCGCCTGGGGGCCGGTCTCGCATCTGTTCAGCGTCCGCTCCACGCCGGACTGGCGCAAGGCCTATAACGCCTGCCTGCCCAAGCTCACCGAGTACGGGGTGGAGGTCTCGCAGTCCGAGCCGCTGTTCAAGGCCTACGAGGCGCTGGCGGCTTCGCCGGCGTATCAGCAGTACGACGCCGCCAAGCGCAAGGTGATCAGCGATGCGCTGCGTGACTTCCGCCTCGCCGGCATCGCCCTGCCACCGGAACAGAAGGCGCGCTACAAGGACATCTCCCTGCGCCTGTCCGAACTGCAGACCAAGTTCGAAGAGCATCTGATGGATGCCATCCAGGCCTGGGGCAAGCAGGTGAAGGATGAGGCCGAACTCGCGGGCATGACCGATTCCGCGCGCCAGGCCGCGAAGCAGAAGGCGCAGGCCAAGAACCTGGACGGCTTCTGGCTCACCCTGGATTTCCCCAGCTACGACGCGGTGATCAGCTACGCCGACAACCGCGCGCTGCGCCGCGAGCTGTACGAGGCCTATGCCACGCGCGCCTCGGATCGCGGCCCGCAGGCCGGACAGTTCGACAACGGCGCGCTGATGGAGGAAATCCTGGCGCTGCGTCACGAGCTGGCGCTGCTGCTGGGCTTTGCCAACTACGCCGAGCTGTCGCTGGCCACCAAGATGGCGGAGTCGCCCGACGAGGTGGAGCAGTTCCTGGTGGATCTGGCGCGGCGCGCCAAGCCGCGCGCGCAGCAGGATCTCGACGAGCTCGCCGCCTACGCCAAGACCCGCGACGGCCTCGCGGACTTCGCGCCCTGGGACGCGGCCTATTACGCCGAGAAACTGCGCGAGGAAAAGCTGGGCCTGTCCGACGAGGAGCTCAAGCCTTATTTCGCCTTCGATGCCGTGGTGCGCGGCATGTTCGATCTGGTGCAGCGGCTCTATGGCGTGCGCATCGAGAAGGTCGGGCACATCGCGGTCTGGCATCCCGATGTCAGCACCTATGTGCTCAAGGACGGCGAGAACCTGCCCTTCGGCATGTTCTATCTGGACCCCTACGCGCGTGACGAGAAGCGCTCCGGCGCCTGGATGGACGAGTGCGTGAACCGCCGTCGTACCGCGCAAGGCTTGCAGCAGCCGGTGGCTTATCTCACCTGCAACTTCACGCCGCCGCTGCCGGGCGCGCCGGCGCTGATGACGCATGATGAAGTGCTGACCCTGTTCCATGAATTCGGCCACGGCCTGCACCATCTGCTCACGCGCGTGGAAGAGGCCTCGGTGGCCGGCATCCATGGCGTGGCCTGGGATGCGGTGGAACTGCCCAGCCAGTTCATGGAGAACTGGTGTTATGACCCGGCCACGCTGCGCGGCTTCGCCAGACACTGGCAGAGCGGCGAGGCGATGCCGGAAGAACTGCTGGCCAAGCTGCGCGCCTCGCGCAGCTTCCATGCCGGTCTGGGCACGGTGCGCCAGCTGGAGTTCGCGCTGTTCGATCTGCGCCTGCATCGCGACTACGATCCGGCGAAGAAGAGCGAGCACGGCGAGCGCGTGCTGACGCTGCTGGAGCAAGTGCGCGATGAAGTGGCGGTGATGAAGCCGCCGGCCTTCAATCGCATGCCCTGGAGCTTCTCGCACATCTTCGCCGGCGGTTATGCGGCAGGCTATTACAGCTACAAATGGGCCGAGGTGCTCTCGGCCGATGCGTTTGCCGCGTTCGAGGAAAGCCAGTTCGATCCGGAAGTGGGCCTGCGTTTCCGCGACACCATTCTGGCGCAGGGCGGCTCGCGTGAAGCCATGGAGCTGTTCGTGGAATTCCGCGGCCGCAAGCCCAGCGTCGAGCCGCTGCTGCGGCAGAGCGGACTGCAGGAAAGCGCCTGAGCAGGCCTGCTTTGAACCGGTAGGCCGCATCGCCATCGCGCCTTGCGGCCTACAATGGCGCTTCCGCTTTCGTTCCAGACCATGTCCCAGAAGACGACTCGCGCGCGCGGCGCTGCCACCGAACAGGCCATTCTCCAGGCCACGCTCGAGCTTCTGCATGAAGGCGGTTATTCCGCGCTGACCATTGACCGGGTGGCGGCGCGTGCGCGCGCCAGCAAGACCACCATCTACCGGCGCTGGAAGACCAAGGAACATCTGGTGCTGGCGGTGCTGCAGCTGCTGCCGATGCCGATGCCGGAGCGCAGCAGTGGCAGCCTGCAAACCGATCTGATCGAGCTGTTCCGGCAGTTCGCCCGCATCATGGCGGACTCGCCCTTGCGCGGCGTGCTGCCGATGCTGGTGGCGGAATGCGCGAACAATCCCGCGCTTTCACATCTGCTGGTGCCCGTCAACGAACGGCGCCGGGCGCCGCTGCGCAAGCTCGTCGAACTGGCCATCGAACGCGGCGAACTGGCGACGCATACCGATGTGGAACTGCTGCTGGATGTCATCCAGGGCGCGATTGCCATCCGCATGTATTTTTTGCTCGACAAACTCGACGAGCGCTGGATCCGGGGCCTGGTGCAGCTCTTGATGGAGGGCCTGCGCGGTCCGCCGCAGACCAGGGTCAAGGCCCGCAAGCGGACGGGTTGAAACGACGCAGTCCTCGTCCGTTTGCACGAAGCTGATGTGTACGAAACGTACCGTATCATCCGGCCATGGGCGGAAAACACATTCTGATCACGGGTGGCGCCAGTGGCCTGGGCCTGGGCTGCGCCGAGCGGTTTCGCGAGCTGGGCTATCACCTCACGATTGCCGATCTGAATCAGCAGGCGGCGCAAGCTGCGCTGGCAGCGCTGGACAAACGCGGCGATGCGCAGGCCTGGCTGCGTGCCGAAACAGTGGACCTGTCCGATCCGCAAAGCATCGCGGCTCTGGTGCGGCGCCTGCTGGCGCGCGGCGAGCCCATCGACGTGCTGGTCAACAATGCCGGCATCTATCCGCCTTCGAACCGCCGCGAAACGGCCGAGGGTCGTGAGCTGAGCTTCGCCATCGCGCATCTGGGGCATTTCCGCCTCAGTCACGGGCTCTGGCCGCTGCTGCGGCGGGCGCCGGCGGCCAAGCTCATCACCATCTCCAGTCTGGTGCAGCGCTCGGCGCGCCTGCAGCTGGACGATCTGGATTTTCGCCAGCGCTACGAACCGATACTGGCCTACCAGCAGGCCAAGCTGGCCTGCCTGCTGTTCGCGGTCGAGTTGCAGCGTCGCCTGGCCGAGGTGAACAGCCCGATCCAGAGCTATGCCGCGCATCCGGGCGTGTGCCGCACACAGCTGGGCAGCAATCGCCCGCTGGGTCCGCAAGACAGCGCCTGGCAGCGTTTCGCCAGCGCCATGCTGCGCCTGGGGCAGCGTCACATCGGACAGTCACCGCAGACCGGTGCCGAGCCGGTGGTGCAGATCGCCAGTACCGCGCGCTTTGCGCCGGGCAGCTTCGTCGGGCCGCGCTGGCTGTTCGAAAGCTGCGGGCCCATCGGGGTTTCACCGCTGGGCGCGGCGGCCCGTGATGAAGGTCTGGCGCGTGCGCTGTGGACACGCAGCGAGGAACTCACCGGCTTGCGCTGGCGCTTCGACTAGCGGCGGCACTTGGGATCGGGCCGCAGTGCGGGGCGCGGCGCATAAGACAAAAAAGGGGGAGATATGGGCAAGCAGCATGGCTGGCTGGCGCTCGTGCTATGCCTGCCGGCGAGCTGGACGCTGGCGCAGGAGGGCGCGCTGGACACCATCGTCGTGCCGCAGGCGCCGCCGCCGCTGCCCGCGCAGGCGGCAAGCACCGCGCAGGCGCGCAGCACACTGGAAGAGGTTCTGGTGACCGCACAGCGACGCGTGGCTTCGGTGCAGGAAACGCCGATCTCGCTGGAAGCCTTCGATGCCGACAAGCTGGCGCAGCGTGGCATCCAGGGCGTGCAGGATCTGGGCGCCAATGTGCCGGGCATGGTCATCGAGCCGCATCCTCTGTCCAGCAGCACCTTGCGCATCACCATCCGTGGCGTCGGCGTCACCGACTCGCAGGTCACGCAGGATCCCGCCGTGGGCATTTATCTGGATGGCGTGTATCTGGCGCGCTCGGCGGGACTGGCGCTGGAGCTGGCGGATCTGGAACGCGTGGAAGTGCTGCGCGGGCCGCAGGGCGCGCTGTACGGGCGCAACACCACGGGCGGCGCCGTGAACCTGTTGACGCGCCGGCCTTCGCTGGCGGCCTTCGACATGCAGCAGCAGCTGACGGCGGCCTCGCGCGAGCACTGGAACGGCAAGACCAGCTTCAATGTGCCCTTGACGGACGATCTCGCGGTCAAGCTCTCGGGCCTGCTCAGCCATCAGAACGGCTTTGTCGAGAACACGGGGCCTGGCGGTGATTTTGGCGATCGCCGCGAATGGGCCGCGCGCCTGGATGCGCGCTGGCTGCCGATGGAGACGATGAGCGTGGATTACGCCTTCGATCTCACCGATCTGCGCTACTACAACTATCTGTTCCAGGGCGTGACGCCTTCCAACACGCCGCACGGTCTGGCGGACTACTTCAAGCCTTATGCGCAATCACAGTCGGTTTACGCCTCGCGGCGGCTGGCCCAGCTGGCCACCGGCGCGCCCTATGAGCCCTCGCAGTCGCGTTCGCTGGGTCATACGCTGGTGCTCGGCGATGAGCTCGCCGAGGATCTGAGCCTCAAGTACATCGGCGCCTATCGCCGCCTGCGCGATGACCAGTACGCGGACCTGGGCGGCGGGGCCGGCTCCACGGGCTTTCGCGTCGATACCAATGCCTACGATGGGCCTGCCGGCGTGCTCGCGGGTGGCGGTGCCCCCACGCCGCTGGTGAAGCCGCGCACCTTCCAGCATCAGTGGTCACAGGAGTTGCAGCTCAGCGGCAAGCTGTTCGACTCGCTGGAGTTCATCCTCGGCGCCTACCAGTTCTCGGAGCGGGGCGGCGAGCAGGGTGGTCCCACCCATCACATCTTCAACACCAGGCTCGATCCTTCTCAGCTCAATGTCCTGCTGGACGCTGCGCCGGATCTGCGCGAGCTGCTGCGTGATGCGGTGCTGCCAGGTCTGGCGGCGTTCTGGGATTACGACATCGGCATCGACAACACAGCCACCGCGCTGTTCGGCCAGTTCAGCTGGACGCCGCCGGCCTTCGCGGAGCGCCTGCATCTGACCCTGGGTCTGCGTCAGTCCTGGGATCAGCGCCAGGCCGAGAAGAGCTTCGTGCAGACCGAGTACATCGAGGCGCAGCTGGCCGGCGCGGGTCTGGGCGCGGTGCCGATCCCGGCCTTCGTGCTGCGCGGTACGGATCGTTTCGATCAGGTGCGTGCCTCGCGCAGTGATCGCAATTTCTCGCCCTCGCTCAATCTGCAGTACGAGCTGGCGCGCAGCGCCACGGCCTACATCTCCTATGCCACCGCCTACAAGAGCGGCGGCTTCAACACGCGCGATCCGCAGATTTCCGGCGCCTCCGGGCCGGCATCCGATGGCACGGATTACGGCTTTGGCTTCGTGGAAGGCTTCAAGCCGGAACGTGTGCGCTCGATCGAACTGGGGTTGAAAAGTGAATGGCTGCAGCGGCGGCTGCGCGGCAATCTGGCGACGTTCTACACCCAGTACCGCGACATGCAGACCAACTTCATGATCCCGGGCACCATCTCCGACACCAAGTCGCGCAATGCCGGCCGCGCGCGCCTGTATGGCGCCGAGCTGGATGGTGCCTTCGTGCTCAGGCCCGGCCTGATCGTGTCCTTGCAGTACGCTTATCTCAATGCCCGTGTGCAGCAGGTCATCGACCTGGAGGGCAACAACGTCGCCTCGCTGTATCCCTTCATCGCCGCGCCGCGCAGCTCGCTGGTGGCCTCGCTGGACTGGACCTTCCTGCAGAATCGCTGGGCCAGCTGGCGCGCCTATCTCAATTACCAGTACAGCGGCTGGCGCCAGGGTTTCGTGATCACCGAGGACAAGCGCGGACTCACCGCCATCGACGGCTATGGACTGATCAATGCGCGCCTGGCCGCCAGCGAGATTCCGGTGACTGCGCGCAGCCAGCTGGAAGTATCGCTCTGGGGACGCAATCTGGCCGACAAGCAGTACCCGCTGACGGCGGTCGACAATCTGCCGCAGGCCGATCGCGCGGTGGTCTGGGGCGAGCCGCGCGCCCTGGGTCTTGAACTCACATACCGCTACCGTTGAAAGGCGCGCCGGGCATGCGTACGCGGGCGCTGCTGCTGGCCATGCTGCTGAGCCTGCCGGGGCTGGGTGCTGCACAGGATCGCGATGCCGCGCTGGGCCGCTGGCTGGCGTACGAACCGAGCGATGGCAGCACCACACTGGTGGAGCTGTATCGCGTCGGCGATACCCTGGAAGGCCGTGTGCTGAGCATGACGGACGCGCAGCGCCAGCCCTTGCTGCGGCATTGCACGCGCTGCCCCGGCACGCTGCGCGGCGAGCCCCTGGTCGGCATGCGCTTTCTCTGGGGCTTGCGTCAGCAGGATGGCCAATGGCTGGGCGGCGAGGTGATGGATCTGCGCGAAGGCCTGACCCAGGGCCTGCGCGCGGAAGCCGAAATCCGCGTCGAGGGCGATCACCTGCGGCTGCGCGCCTTCCGCGGCCTGCGTGCGCTGGGGCAGACGCGGGTCTGGAGGCGCGCGCCCTGAGCGGCGCGGCGCTCGGCGGTTTGCCTTGCCGGCTCGGGCTGCCAGAAGATAAGCGCCCTTCTTCGAACCTGAATGTCCGCGACGATGCGTATCGCCACCTGGAACGTCAATTCCCTTAACGTGCGTCTGCCGCATCTGCTGGATTGGCTCGCGGCCAGCCCCGTGGACCTGCTGGGCATACAGGAAACCAAGCTCACCGACGACAAGTTTCCGTTCGCGGCGCTGGCAGCGGCGGGTTATCAGGCCGTGCACAGCGGGCAGAAGACCTATAACGGCGTGGCGCTGCTGGCGCGCGGCGTGATCGAAGATGTCTCGCGCGACATGCCCGGCTTTGCCGACGAGCAGAAGCGCGTGATTGCCGGCACCGTCAACGGCGTGCGCTATGTGAACGTGTACGTGGTCAACGGTCAGGCCGTGGGCAGCGAGAAGTACGCCTACAAGCTGCGCTTCCTGGAGGCGCTGCAGCGCTATCTCGCCGAAGAGCTGCAGCGCTATCCGAATCTGGTGGTGGGCGGCGACTACAACATCGCGCCCACCGCCGAGGACACGCATGATCCGGAGGTCTGGGAAGGCGGCATTCTCTGCTCGGAGCCGGAGCGCGAAGGCTTTCGCAAGCTGCTGGCGCTGGGCCTGCAGGATGGTTTCCGCCTGTTCCCGCAGGAAGCGAAAACCTTCACCTGGTGGGATTACCGGCAGGCGGCGTTTCGCCGCAACATGGGTCTGCGCATCGACCATCTGCTGCTGTCCGCGCCGCTGGCTGCACGCGCCAGGAGCGCGCTGGTGGACAAGGCGCCGCGCAAGCTGGAGCGGCCTTCCGATCACGCGCCGCTGGTGATCGAGCTGGCGCCGGTCTGAGCTGCGCTAGTGGTCTGTTGCATGCTAGGCGGCACCTATAAAACCGATGGATTTTGGTTCGTGGCAAGGCGCAAACCACAGCAATAGCACCGCTATTGCGAGGGTTTGCAACGCCGCCACGGGCCAAAAGACGCGGTTTTATGGGTCGCTTAGCGTGCAACAGACCACTAAGGCACGCCGCTCTGCTGCGCGGCCAGAATGATCAGCTGCAGATCCTCGCTGAGCAGGAAGCCCTGGTTCACGGCGTCCTGCCCGGCGGCGGTGACGGCCGCGACATAGGCATCGTGGTCGGCGTACAGGCTCTGCAGCGTCGCCGTGTCCAGCAGCTGCGTCAGGCCGTAGAGAAAGCAGATGCTGCTGTCGCTCATCACGCTGCTGTTCTCGCCGGACAGCACGGCGGTGGGCGCGTCCAGATAGGGACTGCGGATGCCGCCCAGGGCATTGCCATGCGCATCGCGCAGAATCGCATCGCCTGCGGCGTTGACTGACAGGCGCGGTGCGGAGGGCGGCGCCTTGCCTTCGGCAAGCCAGGTGTTGAGCGCGTGGATCGCGGCATTGGCGATGAAATGATGCTGCGGCGCGCTGTTGATCGGCTCCGGGCAGCTGCTGAAAGGGGTGTTCTTGCGGGTCTCGTAGACCGTGGCGGCGGAGCCGTCACCGGTGTCGCTGAAACCGTCCTTGGAAATGTAAGTGTCGGCGTGCGCGGCGCCCGCGATTTCCCACAGGCGGAACTGGCTGTGATCGCTCTGGCGGCTGTGGTAGGCGTCCAGCATCAGCAGATCGGTTTCGGTCTGCTGGTTGAGCAGCGGCCGGCCGAGGTCGGTGCGAAAGCGCACCACCTGCGGCGTGTTGATCACGCTCTGCGGCGCCTGCGACAAGGGCGCCGAGGCGCCGCCGAAATCCGCGACATAACCCAGGCGGCTGTCCACGAAGTAGCCGTCGAACAGCGTGGTGCGAGGACCGAAGGCATTCACGAAGGTGGTCAGGCGCGCCGCCGACTGCGATTGTCCGGCCGCGATCACCCGCGCGATCTGCAGCTCGCCCAGTGGCGCGAGATCCTGCGGATGGCGGATGGCCTGCGCCGCCTGCGCGTAGATGTCGTAGGAAAAACTGTCGCCAGGATGCGAGAGGCTGGCGTAGCGCAGGGGATTGATCAGCTTCAGCGAGATGGCGATGGGTAGCGGCGTGCCCAGCGGCGGGGTGCCGCCCTCGACGCCGATCTGCTGCGCGGAGATGCCCACCCAGGCGTAGCCACGACGCAGCAGTTCGGTGTGCATCGTCACCCACTCGGCGGCGGTATCGACGCCGCCGGTGACGTTGAGCCATTCCACGATCACCGTGCCGTTGAACATCGCCGGATCAACCGGGCGATACACCAGCATGCGGGTCTTGTAGTCGGCGCTGTCGGCAACGGAGACCTGCCAGCGGCCGTCCTGATCCAGGGCCGCGTCGTTGACGTAGGAATGCGCGACGCCGGAATAGAAGTATTCCTGCTCCTGGTAGTTGAAGGGCGTGAAGGAAAACGTGGTGCCGGCGACGAAAGGCTTGCCGATGTTCGGCGCCGCCGCCACGCTGGGATTGGCATACAGCAGCAGCGATTGTGCCGGCACGCTGCCTTCGGGCGCCGTGCTGCTGCCGCAGGCCGCCAGATACAAGGGCAGCGCAAGGCCGAGCGCCGGCCGCAGCGCCGCGCAAATGCATGGCCTGAACATGATCCTCCCTTCACTTCCAGATGCGGTCTGATCGTCAGTCGCGATCAGTGTTTTTTCGTCTGGCAAGGATCATAGAAGCGCGGCGAGGCGCTGTCCTGCTTATTGCACTGGTTGAATGTGATGCCGAACCCGCCATGCTCCTTCCCCTTGCCGGGGAAGGAGCATGGAACTGGCTCAGATCGTCAGCCGGATGCCGACATAGACCGAGCGGCCCGGCGCCGGCACCGCGTCCTTGATGAAGGACGTGGCGCGGCGGATGTCATCGTTCAGCAGATTGGTGCCGCGCAGATAGGCGCTGGCCTTGGCCCCGTCGGCGGCGTTGAAGAAGTTCCAGCTCAGATCGGCGGTGAGCAGCTTGTAGCCGGCGGTGGGCGTTTCCAGCGCTGCGGTGTCGTTCTGCCGGTTCACGCGCTGGTATTCGCTGCTGGCCGTGATGCTGCGCCAGCTGCCGTCCAGGCCGACGCCATAACGCAGCGGCGGAATGCGCGGCAGGTTCTGGCCGCCGCTGAGCTCGGCGCGCACTGCGTCGGCCAGCAGATGCGTGTTCAAGCGCAGCGGGCCCTGCGCGATGAGCGCGTAGTTGAGCTGTGCCTCGAAGCCGTAGAGCTTGGCGTCGGCCTGGCGATAGTCCACCAGCAGATCCTCGCCGGCAGGATTGAACGTGCCGTCACCATCCACGCGATCGGCAATGCCGTCGCTGCCGCCCGTGCCGCTGCCATCGGCGTTCAGACCCTGATCCACCTCGGCCAGATACAGGTAGTTCTTGAAGCGCGTGTAGTAAACGCTGCCGTTGAAGGTCCAGCGGCCCTGGTGATGGTCGAAACCCAGTTCCGCGCCATTGGAGATTTCCTTGTCGGCATCGACATTGCCGCGTTCGAAGGTGGCGGTGGCGCCGTGCGGGCCGAAGGCATAGAGCTCCTCGGGCACCGGCGAGCGTTCGGCGTGCGTGGCGTAGAGCTTCAGGTGCGAGTCTTCGCCGAGATTGAAGATGGAGCCCGCCGAGGCCGAGACCGGCGTGAAGCTGCGGGACAGATAATTGCCCTGCGGCGAATTGGTGTCGCGCTCCACGCGCGCGCCGAACTCCAGCTTGCCGAGGCTGTAGGGCTTCTCTTCGATGACAAAGACGCCGAGCTGACGGCTGATCACCGGCGGCACATAGGCTTCCTCGCCCTGCGCCTCGAAGTTGCGCCAGTTGCCATGCAGGCCGAACACGCCGCGCATGCCGGCCAGTGGTTCATGCACCGCCTCCAGACGCGCCTGGTACTGCAGGTTGTGGAACACGGTGCCGGGTTCGTGCGCGGCTTCGAACTCGGTGTGGTTGTAGTTGGAGCTGCCGGCGCGCAGTCGCAGCGAGTCGATGCCGGGCAGCGGCTTGTTGAGGATGCCCTGCAGATCGAAGCGCGTCTGGTGCATCAGGATGAAGGCGCTTTCCTCCACGGGCAGGCCGTACTGCGTGACGAAGCGGCTGCCGGCGATGTTCAGCACATTGCCCTGGTCGATGTACGAGTAGGACCCGGCACCGGAGTAGGCGCGCAGCTGGCTGTTGTTGAGCTTCTCATGACTGCCGCTGCCGTCAACGCCCGCATAGCCCGGGATGTGATAGTCCTCGGCCTCGCGCCAGCCGAAGTCGGTATGCAGCATGTGCGGCCCCTGGCCGTAATTGAGTTCGGCGCTGCTGGAGCCTTCGTTGCCGTTGCTGCCGTAGACGCTGTCGATGGCGCCATGCAGGCCTTCCTCCACCGCCAGCGGCAGGCGGCCGTTGTCCACGTTCACCACACCGCCGGAGGCGCTGTTGCCGTAGAGCAGGGTGGCCGGGCCTTTGAGGATTTCGATCTGTCGCGCCTGCGCCGGGGCGATGGTGACGTTGTGGTCGGGCGACAGGTCCGAGACATCCATCGCGCTCATGCCGTTCTCCAGCATCTCCACGCGTGGGCCGGCCAGGCCACGGATCACCGGGCGACCGGCGCCCGCGCCGAAGTCGGTGCTGGCGACGCCGGGTTCGGATTCCAGCGTGGCGCCGATGTTGCCGCGAATCTTGCGCTCCAGTTCCTCGCCGCTGATGACCGATACCGGCTGCACCAGCTCATCGGCGGTGCGGCCCAGGGGGCTGGCGGTGACAATCACTTCGGGGATCGCGGCATCGCCCTGCGCCTCGCCGGTGTCCGCAAGCGCAGCGAAAGGGAAACTGGCGGCAAGCAGGCTCAGCAAGCTGGGCGAGCGGGTGGCGAGAGCTTTGGCCAAGGGCCGGGAGCGCGCCCAGGCGGCGCGCGCAAACGTGTTCATGAAAACTTCCTCATCTGGCAATCAGGATGCGACGCGGCCTGCAGGGGGCAGGCGCGTCCGGGTCACAGCGGAGCTGGGTGCTGTCAGCTGTGCGCGGGCGGACCGCGGGCCTGATAGACCTGATGGACTGCGGAGGATGAAGGAAGTGCGGCGGGAACGTCCGGCGCTTCCTGGCGCAGGGCCAGCAGCGGCAGCTGCGGCGCGGCGCTCAGCGTACCGCTACCCAGCTGCTGCGCATGGACGCAGAGCGAGCAGGCCGGATCGTCGGCGAGTGCCGGATGCTGCAGGCCATGCGCGAACACCAGCCACTGACCCAGCATCAGGGCCAGGGCGAGCAGCCAGGGGCGGTGGCGCAAGCGACGCAGCATCAGCACATTCTAGGGCCTGTTAACGCGATGGCAATCGCTGCGATGGAGATCGTTTTGCCGCAGGGCAAGGCGGCAGACGCGCCGCTTGGTGACTCCAGGCCAGCGGCTGCCAACGCCGCTCTGCGGCCCCAGTAGTCCACGTGGGGCCCCGCCCCATCCGGCAGCAACGCGGCGATTGTCCATAGCGTTAACAGGCCGCAGCCTGAGCCCTGCCGCCGCGGGCGCAGGGGAAAACCCGGATCAGTCGAGAAACTGTGGCGCGATCTGCCGCAGCCGCGCGATGGCGTCCTCGGCGTCCTGTCCGAACCAGGCCTGCGCCGAGCCGAGCATGAAGTGATAGCCCCAGGCGTCCATGTCGGCGAAGCAGCGCGCACGCGAGTAGCCCGCGATGCGCTCGGCCAGCAGGCATTGCAGATAACACACGGCGTTTTCCTCGATGTCATCGCCCCCCGCATCGGTATGTAGCTGCGCACGTCGGCCCTGATCCGCGCACAGCCAGTGGCAACCCTCGTGCAGAGCCGAATGCACCGGCGTATCGCCGCGCAGGTACAGCCGGTTGCCGATCAGCCCGGCCTCGCATTCGCCCCAGTAGCTGCCGGGAATATTTTCACCGGCCGCCACTTCGACCACCTGCAGGCCCAAGGGTTCGTAAAGCGCGCGCAAGGCGCTCAGGCCCAGTTCCTCGCAGCGGGTGACGGAAGGTTCGACGGTGTTCATGCGCGCATGATTGTAGAGCGCCGCCGGTCGGCGGACTGACCGGCGTCAATCCGCTGCCTCTTGCGCGCACGCAGGCGCGGTGCCAGCGTGTCGCATCGTTCCGCCGCCACGCGCATGCCCACCGACAGCCTCGCCGAATTCCGCAGCTTCGCGCCGTTTCTCACCAGCCTGGGCCTGGGGCTGGTGATGGGCCTGGAGCGCGAGCGCCGTCCGGCGGCGCGCGCCGGCCTGCGCACGTTTGCGCTCACCGCGCTGATGGGCACGGCCTGCGCCCTGCTGGCACAGCGCAGCGGCGCGAGCTGGCTGCTGCCGGTGGCCTGGCTGTCGGTGGCGCTGATGATGATCGCGTCCGACCGTCAGAATCCGATGCCGCATGCCGAGCCGGACACCACCAGTACCGTGGCGCTGCTCCTGTGCTTCGCCTACGGCGCCCTGCTCTGGTACGGCTACACCCTGCCGGTGGTGGCGCTGTCGCTGCTGACCACGGCACTGCTCTACTTCAAGACCGAGTTGCACGCGATGGCGCATATCACGCGCCAGGAAATGGTCTCGCTGCTGCAGTTCGCCACCATCAGCTTCGTGATTCTGCCGGTGCTGCCGGATCGCGGTTACGGGCCTTACGAGGCGCTCAATCCCTATCGCATCTGGTTGATGGTGGTGCTGATCGCCGGCATCAGCCTGGCCGGCTATGTGGCGCTGCGCCTGCTCGGGCAGCGGCGTCTGCCGGTGCTGCTGGGCCTGCTGGGCGGACTGGTGTCGAGCACCGCCACCACGCTGGTGTATTCCCGCAAGGCGCACGGACAGCCGCAGCTGGCCTCGGCGGCCACGCAGGTGATTGTCACCGCCAATCTGGTGCTGCTGCTGCGTGTCTGCGCGATCACGGGCGTGGTGGCGCCGGCCCTGCTGCCGGCCCTGCTGCTGATGCTGGGGCCGGCCTGGCTGATCGCCTCCGCATTGCTGCTGCTGCGCCTTCGGGGCAGCGCCTCGGCGATCGGCGATGGCGAGAGCCTGAGCATGCGCAATCCGCTGGAGATGGGCGCGGCCCTGAGCTTCGGGCTCATGTACGGTGCGGCGCTGCTGATCACCGCCTGGCTGCACGATCTGGCCGGCGCGCGCGGCGTCTACGCGATTGCGCCGGTGCTGGGCCTCACCGATGTCGATGCCGCCACGCTGTCGACCCTGCGCCTGTTCAACGGCGCCGAGATGAGCGCCGCACAGGCCACCACCACGCTGTTGCTGGCGGTGGGCGCCAACATGCTGTTCAAGGGCGGCATCGCGCTGGTGGTGGGCGGCGGCCAGCTGGGCTGGCGCGTGGTGCGCGCCTTCGCCGTGGTGTCTGCCGGCATGGTGCTCGGTCTGCTGCTGGTGCGCGGTTATCTTTGACAGCTTGCTGAAAAACGCCATCCCTGGCGTTTTTCAGGTCGCTACGCAAAAGCGTGGTTTTACTGCGCTCCCGGCAGTCCAGCGCTGGTGCGCTGGATTGCCGTTGGCACCTCCCTGTGCCAAGCACGGCGTGCCGAAAACTTCGTTTTCAGCACGCCGCTAAGGCGCCAGCCAGCGGCCTTCGATCAGCGCATTCTGGAACGGCCGCAGCACACGCGGATCGGCCTTGAGCTTGCTGCCGTGCGCGCGGCGCAGCAGTTCACGGATCAGGTTCAGCCGCGCCTGACGCTTGTCGTCGGCGCGCAGCAGCAGCCAGGGACTGTGCGCCTGATGCGTGGCCAGCAGCATGCGATCACGCGCGCGGCTGTAATCGCGCCAGTGCTTCTGCGCCGCCGCGTCCACCGGGCTGATCTTCCACTGCTTGAGCGGGTCCTTGCGCCGCGACTCCAGGCGCCGCGCCTGTTCCTGCCGGCTGATGTCCAGGTAGAACTTGTACAGCTCGATGCCGGATTCCACCAGCATGCGCTCGAACACCGGCGCACTGGCCAGAAAGTTGCGGCACTCGGCCTTGCTGCAATAGCCCATCACCGGCTCGACGCCGGCGCGGTTGTACCAGCTGCGGTTGAACAGCACGATCTCGCCCGCCGCCGGCAGATGCGGCGCGAAGCGCTGGAAATACCACTGCGTCTGTTCGCGATCACTGGGTTTGCCCAGCGCCACCACGCGCACTTCGCGCGGGCTTAAGTGCTCGACGATGCGCTTGATGCTGCCGTCCTTGCCGGCCGCGTCACGGCCTTCGAAGATCAGCAGCAGCTTGCGGCCCTGCCGGATCACCTCGCGCTGCAGGCCCACCAGTTCGATCTGCAGATGATGCAGCGCGCTTTCGTAGTCATGATGATCCAGTGTGGGCGGGACGTCCCTGGAATCCGGGTGGCTCATGCAGGCATCCGACGGCAAGCGGGGCGGACACAATAGCCGCTTTGGCCTGGGGTGGCTCTCGGCTTGTTACCGCCCGGGCGCCTGAACCGGCGCAATCAGCTGCGCAATGGCCGCACGCAGACGCGCGCGGCTCAGGCCCAGCGCCCGCAGTTCACCGTCAGCGGCGGCGTCGGCCAGGCGCTCGATCTGCAGCAGTCGGATCAGCAGCGGCGCAGTCTGCGCGGCGGGCAGGCCGTAGAGTGCGCGGATGCGCGCCACCTGACGGCGGCGGCTGTCCTCGCGCGCCTGCGCCACGCTGGCATCGCTGACCGTGAGCTGGCGCAGGCTGTGGCGGAAGCGGCGGTGCGTCTGATGATGGCGGATGATCGCCTCGGCCAGACGCGCCGGTGCGGCCTGTGCCGCCACCAGTTTCGTCAGCAGCTGCATTTCCTGCTCTTCCCAGTCGCGATACACGGCGATGAAGATCGCGGTCTTGTCGGCATACCAGCGATAAAAAGTCTGCGGCGCGTAGCCGGCGCGCCGGGCGATGCGGTTGCTGTCGGTGCCGGAAAAACCGGCCTCGGCAAACTCCGCCATCGCTGCCTGCAGCAGTCGCGCGGCGGTGTCGGCGCTTGCCTGGCCGCGTGAGCCGGCAGCGTGTTTTTTTTCAGTCATGCGGGGCTTCGTCGCCAGGCTTGATGAGGATGTGATAGAAATATCACAAACCGGGATCGGGAGGCGGAACATGAGCAAGCGCGGCAGTGTGGGGGTGCAGGGCGAGCTGGTGTCGCTGCCCCGGGCGGGTCTGCGTCTGGCGGTGTCGCGCGAAGGGCAGGGTCCGGCGCTGGTCTGCCTGCACGCCATCGGACACGGTGGCGGTGATTTTTCGCTGTTGTCTGCGGCGCTGCGCGGACAGTGCGAACTGATCCGGATCGACTGGCCCGGCCAGGGCAGCTCGCCGCCGGATCAGGAGCCGGCCAGCGCCGGGCGCTACGCCGCGCTGCTGGATGAGCTGCTGGAGGTGCTGCACATCGAAAACCCGGTGTTGCTGGGCAATTCCATCGGCGGTGCGGTGGCCCTGCTGACCGCCGCGCGCCGCCCGCTGCGCGCGCTGGTGCTCTGTGACGCCGGCGGCCTGGTGCCGGTATCGGCCTTCGTGCGCGTGGTGGTGGCCTTGTTCGTGCGCTTCTTCGCGGCAGGCGCGCGTGGCGCGCCCTGGTTTGCGCGCGCCTTCGCCTGGTACTACCGCTATCTGGTGCTGCCGCAGCCGGCTGCCGCCGCCCAGCGCGAGCGCATCATCGCCAGCGCTTATGAAATCGCGCCGATCCTGCATCAGGCCTGGCAGAGCTTCGCCCGGCCCGAGGCCGATCTGCGCGCGCTGGCCGCGAGCCTGGAGCTGCCGATCTGGTGTGCCTGGTCAGGCAGCGACCGTGTGATTCCGCTCTGGATGTGCCGGCCGGCGATCGCCCGGATGCGCCGTGCCCGCCTGAGTGTGTTCAAGGGCGGGCACAGCGCATTTCTGGAACAGCCGGACGAATTTCTGCGCGAGCTGCGGATCTTTCTCGCGCAGCTGACGCCGGCTCAGGCCGGCAGTGCGGTCTCGCCGCGTCCGGCCGCCAGCGCCGGATAGTCGTTGTAGCCGCGCGCACCCGGCGTGTAGAGCAGGTCGAAGTCGGGCGCGGCCAGCGGCGCCTGCTGTGCATAGCGCGTCACCAGATCCGGGTTGGCGATGAAGGGCTTGGCGTAGGCGATGGCATCGGCCCCGCCCTGGGCGAGCGCGGCATTGCCGCTGGCCAGATCGAAACCGCCGTTGAGAATCAGCGTGCCCCGGTAGTAGCGGCGCGCGATCTGGGCCAGCTCGATCTCCGCCGGCAGATCATGACGCTCGTGGCGCAGCTCGAAGAAGGCCAGATGACGCTGCTGGATCTGCTCGGCGATATAGCGCGTGAGCGTCTTCGGATCGGAGTCCTGGATGTCGTTGAAGGCCACCAGCGGCGAGATGCGCAGGCCGACGCGAGCGGCGCCGAACACCGCAATGGCCTCGTCGATCACTTCCAGCAGCAGGCGTGCGCGATTGACCAGCGGCCCGCCGTAGTCATCCTGACGGTCGTTGACGCTGTCGCGCAGGAACTGATCGAGCAGATAGCCGTGCGCGCCATGCACTTCGACGGCATCGAAGCCGGCGGCCTTGGCGTTTTCAAAGCCACGGCGAAAATCCGCAATCACGCCCGGGATCTCGTCCAGGCGCAGGCGACGCGGCGCCTCGTAGGGCAGCATGCCTTGCGGCGTGGCGATCTCGCCGGCGATGGCGCGATCCGTGGACGACACCGGCTGCACGCCGCCGTTGAGCACGCTGTGCGCGGCGCGGCCCGGATGCCAGAGCTGCAGCGCGATCAGGCCGCCGGCCGCGTGCACGGCGTCCACCACGCGGCGATAGCCCTCGACTTGCGCGGGGCCGAAGATGCCGGGCTCGTTGACGAAGGCGCTGGCATCGGCGCTGACCATGGTTGCTTCGGCAATCAGCAAGCCCGCGCTGGCGCGCTGCGCGTAGTGCTCGGCCATCAGGGCGCCGGCGACATGGCCGGGCTCGGCACGGGCGCGCGTCATCGGCGCCATGATGATGCGGTTCTTCAGTTGCAATGCGCCGATCTGCAGCGGCGAAAACAGCGTGGGTTTCATGAAGGACTCCTGGGGGTGGATCAGGCGGAAACGGCGAGATGCGGCGTCACGAAGGCGGCGAGCCGGGCTTTGGGCGCGGCGCCCACGTGGCTTGCCGCCGGCGCGCCATCCTTGAACAGAATCAGGGTCGGGATGCTGCGCACGCCGTAGGCAGCAGCGGTCTGCGGATTGTCGTCGACATTGAGCTTGACGATCTTCAGGCGGCCGCCCTGCTCGGCGGCGAGCTGTTCCAGCACCGGCGCCACCATGCGGCAGGGGCCGCACCATTCGGCCCAGAAGTCCACCAGCACCGGCTGGCTGTTGCTGGCGGTACGCACTTGCTGTGCAAAGTCCTGATCACTGACAGCGGTGATGAGCTGGCTCATGGTTGAATCTCCAGGCTGGGGGGACGGTTCAGGCGGCGACGGCGCCAGCCTCGTCGATCACGAGGTCGAGCCGGCCATGACGCTTCAGAATCTGGGCCCGCGCCAGGCGCAGGCTGTCGGCATCGCGCGCGGGCAGGTGCAGGGCCTCGGCGCTCAGGCCCTCCAGCTGCAGCCGCAGGGCGGCATCGACGGCGCGGGCCCAGTCGCTGGCCGCCAGCACCACATGCGCGCCCTGGCTTGCCAGCCGGCGTGCCTGCGCCTGGGGCGCGGTCTGTTGGGCGTCCAGCACCAGCACGACCCGGCTTGCGTTATCGTTCATCGTCGGCTCCCGAGGCCGGCACGGCGCGAACACTGCGCCGGCGGATGGTTTATGATGTTACCGACTGGTAACAGTGCGAAACGTTACCGGTCGGTAACTTAAACGTCAAGCGAGTGTTTTTCCTCAAGCGAGCATGAGCAAGAAGCTGCCAGACGAAGCCCCGGGTGCCGCACCGCGCGTGCGCGACCGCATCTTCCAGACCGCGCGCGAGCTGTTTTACCGGCAGGGCATCCGCGCCGTGGGCGTGGACGCCATCGCCTGCGAGGCCGGCACCAACAAGATGAGCTTCTATCGCAGCTTCGCCTCCAAGGACGAGCTGGTGGCCGAGTGCCTGCGCGCGCAGGTGGGCGAGTTCTGGCTGCGCTGGGATGCGATGCTGGCACCGCATGCCGGCGATGCCCGTGCCCAGATCGAGGCGGTGTTCGCCAGCGCCGCCGCCAAGAGCTGCAGCGAAAACGACTGCGGCTGCCCGCTGAGCAATGCCGCCGTGGAGCTGCGTGAGGCCGAGCATCCGGGTCACGAGGTGATCCGTGAGTACAAGCGCGAGCTGCGCCGGCGCCTGCGCGAGCTGGCGCGTGAAACCGGCGCGGCGGACTGGCAGGTGTTGGGCGACGGACTGCTGCTCCTGCTGGAAGGCAGCAACAGCACGCGCCTGACCTTCGGCGGGCGCGGCAGCCCGCTGTCCAGCGCGCCGGAACTGGTGCGTGCGCTGCTGGCCGTCTACGCGCCGGCCGGTCGCCGCAAGCGCTAGCGGACGGCTCTGATGCGCCTGCGCCGCCTGTTGCAAGCCGTGCTGCTTGCGCTGTTGCTGCTGGGCGCGGTGCTGGCCTGGAACCTGTGGCGCCTGCCGCTGCCCGTGGCCAGATCAAGCGCGGCGCCGCCGCTGGTTCTCGACGAGCAGGCGCTGGCCCAGAGACTGGCGCAGGCGATCCGCATCGCCACCGTTTCGGAAGGCGATGCCCCCGGGCATCTGCAGTCCGCACGCTTCGCCGAGCTGCAGGCGCTGCTCCGGCGGCTGTACCCGCGGGTGCATGCACAGCTCAAGCTCGAAACCATCGGCGGCAGCCTGCTCTATACCTGGCCGGGCCGCGATGCCCAGGCCCGGCCGGCGCTGCTGGCCGCGCATCTGGATGTGGTGCCGGCGGACGAGGACAGCCTGTCGCGCTGGACGCATGCGCCGTTCTCGGGCGAGATCGCCGACGGCTACATCTGGGGACGCGGCACGCTCGACGACAAATCCAGCGCCCTGGCCTGGCTGGAGGCCGCCGAGCTTCTGCTGGCGCAGGACTTCGTGCCGGCGCAGACCCTGTACTTCGCCTTCGGTCACGATGAGGAGATCGACGGCAGCCAGGGTGCGCAGCGCATCGCCGCGCTGCTGCGCGCGCGCGGCCTGCGGCTGGAATACGTGCTCGATGAAGGCGGCGTGATCGGCGAGGGTCTGATTCCCGGTGTGCAGCGGCCGGTGGCGACCATCATGACCGCCGAAAAGGGCTATGCCACGTTTCGCCTGAGCACGCGCGGCGAGGGCGGGCATTCCTCGATGCCGCCGGCGCAGACTGCCGTCACGCAGCTGATTGCGGCGCTGGCGCGTCTGCAGCAGGCTCCGCTGCCGGCGCGCCTGACGCCGCCGGTGGAAGGTCTGCTGCTGGGCATCGCCGCCGAGCAGCCGCTGCCGGCGCGGCTGGCGATTGCCAACCGCTGGCTGCTGGGCCCCTTGCTGCTGCGGCAGCTGCAGCAATCGCCGGTCAGCAATGCGCTGGTGCGCAGCACGCTGAGCACGACCGTGCTGCAGGCCGGCACCCAGGACAACGTCATTCCGGCGCAGGCGCAGGCCCTGGTCAATGCGCGACTGCTGCCGGGCGAGCGCATCGCCGATGTGCAGGCGCATATCCGCCGCGCGATTGCCGATGAGGGGGTGCGCATCGAGCTGCTGCCCGGCGCCAGCGAGGCCTCGGCGCACGCCTCGGCCGGCGATTCGCCGGCCTACGCGCGCATCGCCGCCGCGGTGCGGCAGGTGTTTCCCGATGCGCTGGTCGCCACCGGCCTGCTGGTGGGCGCCACCGATGCGCGGCACTACGAAGCCCTGGCGGACAACCGCTACAACTTCATGCCGGCGCGCTTCGGCCCCGAGGATCTGGAGCGCATGCACGGCATCGACGAGCGCATCGCCATCAAGGCCTATGCCGACATGGTGCGCTACGACCTGGCCCTGTTGCGCGCGCCGCTGTGGCCCTGAGCGGCGCAGGACAGCTTGTCCCAGGTCATGGCTACGGCGGCGTGCGCCGCCATAATCGCAGCCTCATGAACCGCCGCCGCCACCGTCCACTCGCTTGCAGCCTGGCCCTTCTGGCCTGGCTCGCGCAGCTCCTGCTGCCGATGGCGCATGCGGCGGCGATGACGGCCGCCGGCAATCCCTGGTGCGGCACGCCCTCGGCGCAGTTGCAGGCGCAGCTGCGCGAGTTGCCCGACGCCTTGCGCGCCGCGCAGCAGGATGGCGCGACGCAGGGCCAGCTGGCGCAATGCCTGGATTGCTGCGCGGCGCTCAGTGCCCAGGCCATGCCGCCGCCGGCCACCACCGTGCTGCTGCGCGCCGCCGGTCTGGAGGCGCCCGCACCCTTGCCGCTGCTGGCGCCACGCCAGAGTCGCGTCACCTCACCGCCCGCACGCGGGCCACCCTCGTACGCCTGAAAGCCGCGTTCTGATTGATCGGCGCTGTGGCCTGCTGGCCGCGCGCCGGTCCGGCCTTGTGTCCGGTTCACGCCGGATCCATTCGGAGTACTCCTCATGAAGCTTCTGCAGTTATTGCGGCGCAGGCCCTGGGCGCTGCCGCCGCTGCTGACCCTGATTTTCTTCATCGGCGTGGTGGCGCATGTGCGCGCCGAGGTGCGCCAGGTGGCCAGCGTGCGCGCCAGCGAGGCCTGGGTGCGCAGCACGCCGCCGGGCGCCAGCGCCGGCGCCGCCTATGTGACCCTGCATAACGAATCCAGCCAGCCGCTGCTGGTCACGCAGGTGCGCAGCGATGTCTCCGGCATCGCGCAGCTGCATGAGATGAGCCTGGACGGCGGCGTGATGCGCATGCGTCATCTGAGTTCCGGCCTGCGCCTGAAGCCCGGCGCGACCGTGAAGCTGGAGCCCGGCGGCCTGCACGTGATGCTGATGGATCTGAAACAGCCGCTGCGCGCCGGGCAGAGCGTGCTGCTGCATTTCAGCCTCTCCGACGGCCGCGAGCTGAGCATCGTCGCGCCGGTGCGCGATGCCCAGCCTTGAGGTGCGCGCCATGAATCACGGCAAAGCGCTGTCGGCGCCCTTGTTCATGCGCGGTCTGTACTGGCTGTCCTGGCTCAATCTGCTGGGCGCCGCCGTGCTGCTCGCGGCTGTGTTCAGCTTCGGTGCCGACTGGCCGCAGGCCCTGGAACAGCTCTGGGAGGCGCTGTGATCGGCGCCTTGCTGCATGCCTTTGCGCGCTGGCCGCGGCGTGCCCGTCACGCCGCGATCTGGCTGGCGCTGCTGCTGCTGTTCTCGCAGCTGCTGCGCGCCGCCGAGCCGCCGGCGCCATCACCGCCAATACACTGGCTGACTCTTTCGCCAGGCGGCTAGGCGCGGCCGGCAAAATGCAGTGTCCGTGCGCGTAGCGGCTAAGCTATGCGGGTATGAACCTGGCGCCCCATAACAACACCGTCACCTTCCGCGAAGCCTTTCTGCTCTGGCTGAAAATAGGCTTCATCAATTTCGGCGGCCCGGCCGGACAGATCGCGCTGATGCATCGCCTGATCGTCGAGGAGCGGCGCTGGATTTCCGAAACGCGTTTTTTGCACGCGCTGAACTACTGCATGCTGCTGCCGGGGCCGGAGGCGCAGCAGCTGGCGATCTACATCGGCTGGCTGCTGCACAAGACCTGGGGCGGCATCGTCGCGGGCCTGCTGTTCATCCTGCCGGGCTTCGTGCTGATGACCCTGATCGCGGCGGCCTATGTGCTGCTGGGCGATTTGAGCTGGATGCAGGGCCTGCTGTTCGGTCTGCAGGCGGCGACGCTGGCGATCGTGCTGGAGGCGGTGCAGCGCCTGGCGAAGAAGGCGCTCAAGCATCGTGCGCTGTACCTGCTGGCGGGCATGGCCTTCGTGGCGATCTTTGTCTTCGCCGTGCCGTTTCCGCTGATCGTGCTGAGCGCCGGTTTGATTGGCCTGCTCGGTCATCGCTACGCGCCGCAGGTCTTCCAGACCGGTGGCAAGGCGGCAGCCGGCAACGAACCTGAAGAGGCGGTGCCCACGCATGCGCAGCCCGACCGCAGCTGGACGCTGCGCGTGCTGCTCTCCGGTGTGCTGCTCTGGGGACTGCCGGTATTGCTGCTGTTTCTGACACTGGGTGCACAGCAGGTGTTCACGCAGGAGGCGCTGTTCTTCAGCAAGATGGCGGTGGTGACTTTCGGTGGCGCCTACGCGGTGCTGGCCTATGTGGCGCAGCAGGCGGTGGAGCGTTACGGCTGGCTGCTGCCGGGTGAGATGGTGCAGGGCCTGGCGCTGGCCGAGACCACGCCGGGCCCGCTGATCATGGTGCTCACTTACGTGGGCTTTCTCGGCGCCTATCGCGACCCCGGCGCACTGCCGCCGCTGAGCGCCGGCATGCTGGGCGCGCTGCTTTCCACCTGGGTCACCTTCGTGCCCTGCTTTCTGTGGATCTTCCTGGGAGCGCCTTACATCGAAAGACTGCGCGGCAATCGCCAGCTCGCCGCCGCGCTGAGCGGCATCACCGCCGCCGTGGTCGGCGTGGTGCTGAATCTCTCCTTGTGGTTCGCCATCCACGTGCTGTTCAAGCAGGTGGACAGCTGGTCGGGCTATGGCATGAAGCTGCCGCTGCCGGCGCTGGACTCCCTGCAGCTGCCGGCATTGCTGCTCGCCGCACTGGCGATGCTGGCGCTGCTGCGCTTGCATCTGAATCTGATGCTGGTGCTGGGTGGCTGTGCCGGGCTGGGTTTGCTGCTGAAACTGCTCGGTCTGGCCTGAGCGTATCGATGCGAAGGGGCTCCGGAGGCCAGGCCGCAAGCGGGCCGTGCGCCCTTGGCTTGGCCCGAATCTCCACACGTTCTGTGTGATGTGCATAGAAAACCGGCAAAATCTATACACGTCGCCGGCCTGAAGGTCAGGGCAGGACATCAAGGCCCTGCTGCTGGACTACAAGCACCGCATTCGCGACCGGCATCGTTTCTACAGCCAGGACCGCATCAACAATCTGTTCTCGTTCCCTCATACCAAGATCGAGTTCATCCAGAATGATCTCAAGGTCTCGCGGTTGACCGCGACGCGCTATCTCGATGCGCTGGCGGCAGACGGACTGCTGCCCAAGCGCAAGCTCGGGCGCAGCAACCACTACATCAACGAACCCCTGTTCCGCATTCTCACCGGAGAGGCGCCGCCTGCGGGCGAATCATGAAAGGACCAGCGTGATGAGAGTCGGCATTGATTTGGGCGGCACGAAGATCGAAGGCGTGGTCATGGACGCGCAGTCGCAGCTGCTGGCGCGCGAGCGTATCGCCACGCCGGCTGGCGATTACCCGGGCACGCTGCAGGCGATCTGCGCGCTGGTGCAGAAGCTGGAGCAGTGTGTGCAGGCGACGGACTTGCCCGTGGGCATCGGCACGCCCGGCGCGCCGGCACCATCCGGCCTGATGCACAACTGCAATTCCACTTGCCTCAATGGGCAGCCGCTGCTGGCCGATCTCGAATCACGACTCGGCGCACGCGTGCGCATGGCCAATGACGCTGACTGCATGGCGCTGTCGGAAGCGCGTGATGGCGCGGCGGCCGGTGCCGACAATGTGTTCGGTGTGATTCTGGGCACCGGGGTCGGCGGTGGCATCGTGCTGCGCGGTGAACTGCTGCGCGGCGCCAATGGCATCGCCGGTGAGTGGGGACACAATCCGCTGCCCTGGCCGCAGGCTGACGAGCTTCCCGGGCGCGACTGCTATTGCGGCAAACGAGGCTGCATCGAAACCTGGCTGTCCGGACCGGGGCTCGCCGCCGATCATGCGCGGCACAGCGGCAGGTCGCTGCGCGGCGAGCAGATCGTCGCAGCCGCCCAGGCTGCTGATGTGCAGGCCGAGGCCACGCTGCAGCGCTACGAGCAGCGCCTGGCGCGCGCGCTGGGCAGCGTGATCAATCTGATTGATCCTCAGGTGATCGTGCTGGGCGGCGGCCTGTCGCGGCTGGCGCGGCTTTATGAAAACGTGCCGAAGCTGCTGCCGCAATGGGTGTTCAGCACCGCGGCGCTGCGCACGCGCCTGGTTGCTGCACAGCATGGTGATGCCAGCGGTGTGCGCGGCGCGGCCTGGTTGTGGCCGGCACGCTGAGTGCGGCTCAAAGCGGCATGTCGCGCCGCTCGCCGTAGGCCAGAAAGCCTTTCACCAGGCGATAGATCCACCACACCCAAAGCCCGAACAGCAGCGGGAAGCCGATGCCGATCACGCACAGCAGGCCGAACACGAAACCGAGGATCAGGGTCCACCAGAAGGTGCTGATCAGATAACGATGATGGCTGCGGATGTAATGGTTCTGCGTTTCGCCGGCCTTGATGTAGCTGATCACCACGCTGATGATCGAAGCGGAAAACGCGGTGAAGGGCGAGATCGCCTGCAGGATGTAGGCGATCAGCAGGGTGTTGCGCTCGGCATCGCTGGCCAGGGGGCCGTCGCCGCTGCGGGTGTCGACGATGTCCATGTGCGCTGTACTCCGGATTCCATGACGATGCAGGCAGTATGCCCGCGCCGCCGGACAACAAAAAAGCCGGATGCTTGCGCATCCGGCCTTGGTTCAGCCGAGGCTGCGGCGGATCAGCCCTTGTAGGCCTTGATGCCGTTGGCAATCTCTTCGCGGGCGGCGGCGGCGTCGCGCCAGCCGGCCACCTTCACCCACTTGCCCTTCTCGAGATCCTTGTAGTGCTCGTAGAAGTGCTGGATTTCGTTCTTCAGGCGCGCCGGCACGTCGGCCAGGTCCTTGAGATCGTCGTAGTAGTTGTTGCTGACCTTGTCGGTCGGCACGGCCAGCAGCTTGGCGTCGCTGCCCTTCTCGTCGGTGGTGTCGAGCACCGCCACGGCGCGGCACTTGATGATGGAGCCCGGCACGATCGGGTGCGGGGTGAGCACCAGCACGTCCACCGGATCGCCGTCGCCGCCCAGGGTCTTGGGCACGAAGCCGTAGTTGGCGGGGTAGCTCATGGCCACGTTCATGAAGCGGTCGACCATCAGCAGGCCGGTTTCCTTGTCCACTTCATATTTGACCGGCGGGCCGTAGGCCGCGATTTCAATGACGACGTAAAACTCGTCCGGCGCCTTCTCGCCCGGACCGACGGCTTCAAGACCCATATCAGTGCACTCTTTAAGTTGGCTGAGGAAATGTTCGAACCGCGTCTGGCAAGCTGAAAAGCCGCGCTGCGGGCCGCTTAGTGTACAGGGCAAGCCGGCGCCGGCCCAAGCCGACAGCGTCTTAGCGGCGTGACAGACTTTTGTCATTGACGGCCCCGACGGCCAGCGGTTACCGTTTCGCCCCCCGCGTCCGTCCTTTGGTTCCGCACGGCGGTGCGGCTGGCATCCGAACGCATTGGGTCACGAGAACATGAGAATCGTATTGCTGGGCGCGCCCGGCTCTGGCAAGGGTACGCAGGCCAAAAACCTGATCGCGCACTACGGCATTCCGCAGATTTCCACGGGCGATGCGCTGCGCGCGGCGGTCAAGGCCGGCACCGAGCTGGGCAAGAAGGCCAAGGCGGTGATGGAAGCCGGCCAGCTGGTGGCCAATGAGATCGTGATCGGCATCGTCGAGGAGCGCCTGGCGCAGCCCGACGCGCAGAAGGGCTTCATTCTCGACGGCTTCCCGCGCAACACCGCGCAGGCCCAGGTACTGGACGAGATGCTCAAGCGCATCGGCCGCGGTGGCATCGACAAGGCCGTGCATCTGCATGTGACCGACGAGGAAATCGTGCGCCGCCTGCTGGAGCGCGCGCGCATCGAAGGTCGCGCCGACGACACCGAGCCGGTGATCCGCAAGCGCATCGAGGTCTACAACGCCGAAACCCATCCGCTGCTGGACTACTACCAGAAGCAGAACAAGCTCACGACCGTGGAAGGCGTGGGCAGCCTGGTCGAGATTTTCCAGCGCATTCTCGGCGCGCTGAAGTAAGCGGGCGCCTTGCCGCAGGGCGGGTTGGCGCGCAGCGCATAACCCGCCTCTGGCCTGCAGGCCCGGGTGGCTTGCGCGGCGCCGCCGCCTGGCCACCCTGCGGGGCCGCCGTCAAAGCAGCTTCAGCAGCTCCGCGCCGCAGTTCTCGCGGCGCCATCCCATCAGTACCGGCACCTGCGCCTGCGCGCCTTCGCGCAGCACGGCCAGCAGCTGCGCGCGTGAGGCCAGATAACCCGCCGGCAGCTGCAGCTCGGTGGCGCGCGCCTGCACGAAGTTCTGCAGCTGCTTGAGCTGCTGCTTCTGATCGCTGCTGAGTTCTTCATCCACCGCGTAGCGGCGCACTTCCAGCTCGCGCGCCAGCGCCACCTGCTCCAGCAGCGCAGCGCCGTGGCGTTCCAGGGTTTTCGGCGGCAGCACATTGAGCGCGGCCAGCTGCGCCTGGGAATCCGGGCGGCGTTCGGCGATGCGGTACACGGCATCGTCTTCCAGTATCCATTTGCGCGGACGGTCGCGTTGCTGGGCCAGGGTCTCGCGCCAGGCGGCGAGCGCCACGGCCACGGTCTGCGCCTCGGGCCTGATCCGGGACAGGCCACGCAGGCGCTGCCAGGCGTCTTCGGGGCGCGTGACATAGCCCTCGGCCTCGCTCAGGCGCGCGCAGTCCTCGGCCAGCCAGCCCAGGCGGCCGGCGCTGTGCAGTTCGTCCTGCAGGGCCGGATAGATCTGCGCCAGATGCTCGACGTCGGCGGCCGCGTAGGCGAGTTCCGCCTCGCGCAGAGGGCGGCGCGCCCAGTCGGTGCGCGACAGGCTCTTGTCCAGCACGATGCCCAGGCGTTTTTCGATCAGGCCGGCGTAGCCGATCTGATCGCCGATGCCCAGCAGCGTGGCGGCGATCTGGCTGTCGAACAGCGGCTTGGGACAGCTGCCGCGCAGCTTCACCAGGATTTCCAGATCCTGCGAGGCGGCGTGCAGCACTTTCACGCAATCGGCGGCGTAGAGGCGGTCGAGCAGGGCGGAGAAGTCGAAGGCCAGGGTGTCGATGCACAGCGAATGCGCACCGTCGCCGATCTGGATCAGGCAGAGCTTGGGGTAGTAGGTATCGACCCGTACGAACTCGGTGTCGACGCTCAGCCAGCGGCATTGCGCCCAGCGCTCCAGGTGCGGCGCGAGCGCCTCGGGGGATTGAATCAGGGCCGTCATGAGTGTTGTTCTTGGACAGGCTCTAGAATACCGGCCCGACTCCTCTGCCGGCCAGCCACCGCCTCATGCTCTCTTCGTTTCTCGTCACCAGCCTGCGCATCCTGACGTTCCGCGCGGGCCCGCAGGATCTGCCTTACGAACCACGCCTGAGTGCGCCGCTGGCGTTGCTCGCCGCGCTGGCCAATGTGCTGATGCTGGTGCAGGTGCTGCCGCTGGGCGCGGCGATTCTGCTGGCCCTGGGCATGGTGGCCGGCATGGCCTTGATCACCCAGGCCATCCTGCGCACGCGCAAGCTGGAGGCGCGCTTTCACCAGACCTTTGCCGCGCTGGTCACCACCACGGCGCTGATCACCTTCGCCCTGGTGCCCTTGTTTGCGCAGCTGGCGCCGGCGATGCGCGAGATCAGCGCCAATCCCGCGCTGCTGGAGCAGCCGGACAAGCTGCACCTGCCGCAGACCGTGGTGTTCCTGATGAACCTGCTGAATCTGTGGAATTTCGCGGTCAGCGCCTCGATCTTCCGCTATGCCGCCAACGTGGGCATGGGGCTGGGACTGGTGCTGGCACTGGTGGCGGCGCTGACCCTGCTGATGTTCGTGGCCATGCTCAGCATGTTTGCCGGCGCCCTGCTCGGCGGCGCGGCTGCCGCCTGAAGCGCCATGCACATCCACATCCTGGGCATCTGCGGCACCTTCATGGCCGGCATCGCCGCGATTGCGCGCGAGGCCGGGCATACCGTCACCGGTTCCGATGCCAATGCCTGGCCGCCGATGTCCACGCAGCTGGAAGCGCTCGGCATCCAGCTGATGCAGGGCTACGAGCCGGAGCACCTGCAGCCGGCGCCGGACATGGTGGTGGTGGGCAACGTGGTGACGCGCGGCAATGCCGCGATGGAATACGTGCTCAACGCCGGCCTGCCGTATACCTCCGGCCCGCAGTGGCTCGCGGAAAACGTGCTGCACCAGCGCCATGTGCTGGCCGTGGCCGGCACCCATGGCAAGACCACCACCACCTCGCTGCTGGCCTGGCTGCTGGAGCACGCGGGTCTGGCGCCGGGCTTTCTGGTCGGCGGCGTGCCGCAGAACTTCGGCATTTCCGCGCGCCTCGGGTCTTCGAAATATTTCGTGATCGAGGCCGACGAATACGACACCGCGTTCTTCGACAAGCGCAGCAAGTTCGTGCACTACCGCCCGCGCACGCTCATCCTCAACAATCTCGAATACGACCACGCCGACATCTTCCCGGACCTCGCCGCCATCGAGCGCCAGTTCCATCATCTGCTGCGCACCGTGCCGGGGCAGGGGCGCATCGTGGTCAATGGCGGCGACGCGGCGCTGGCGCGGGTGCTGGCGCAGGGCTGCTGGAGCGAGGTGCTGCGCTTCGATGATGCCACCGGCTGGCAGGCGCAGGGCGAAATGCAGGATTTCGAAGTGCTGCGTGCCGGTGAAACGCTGGGGCGGGTGCAGTCACCCTTGTCGGGGCTGCACAACCGCGCCAACACCCTCGCGGCGTTTGCCGCGGCCGATCATCTCGGCGTGCCGCTGGCGACGCTGCGTGAGGGCCTGATGCAGTTTCGCAGCGTCAAGCGCCGCCTGGAGAAGATCGGCGAGGTGCGCGGCGTGACGGTCTACGACGACTTCGCGCATCACCCGACCGCGATTGCGGTGACCGTGGACGCGCTCAAGCGTCAGGGCGCGGGGCGCATCCTCGCGGTGCTGGAGCCGCGTTCCAACACCATGCGCCTGGGCACGCATGCGCAGGAACTGGCCGACAGCCTGCGCCAGGCCGATCTGTGCTTCGTCTACGCGCGACCGGATCTGAAATGGGACGCGGGCGCAGCGCTGGGCGCGGTCGGCGATCGTTTGCATCTGCACGGCGAGCTCGAAGCATTGATCGCCGACATTGCCGGCAGCGCGCGCGCGGGTGATCGCGTGCTGCTGATGTCCAACGGTGATTTCGGCGGCATTCATCGCAAGCTTATTGAACGTTTAAAGAGTTAAACTAGCGCCGACGGGGCGAGCCCTGCGGCCACAGGCAGCCACGCGGCACCCCCAAGCGCCCGACTGCTCAACAAGACAGCGGCTCGCTCCGTCTTCATTTTCCTCCGCAGCGCCCTTGGCGGCGCTCGCATCCCGCCCCTATATTGGTGGCATGGAACAGCTCACGGTCATCCAGCGTCTCGGACACGCGCTGCGCACGCAGCGCGCCGAGCGCGAATTCGGCATGGACGCGCTGGCGCGCATGCTGGAAGGCTATCTGCCGGAGGACCAGATCGCGCAGGTGCGCCGCGCCGCCGAGTTCGCCAAGAACATGCACGAGGGCCAGCGCCGCTCCTCGGGCGAGCCCTACGTCTATCACCCGCTGGCGGTGGCGCGCATCCTGGCCGAGATGCGCCTGGATCACACCACGCTGATCGCGGCGATACTCCACGACGTCATCGAGGACACAGGCATTTCGCGCGAGCAGCTGGCGCGCGAATTCGGCGAGGACGTGGCGGCGCTGGTGGATGGCGTCAGCAAGATCGGCAAGATGGAAGGCCGCACCCGCGCCGAGATGCAGGCGGAGAGCTTCCGCAAGCTGCTGCTGGCCATGACCCAGGATCTGCGCGTGATTCTGGTCAAGCTGGCGGACCGGCTGCACAACATGCGCACCCTGGGCGCGATGGCCGCCGACAAGCGTCGCCGCATCGCCCGCGAGACCCTGGAAATCTACGCGCCCATCGCCCAGCGCCTGGGCATCTACTTCATCCGCACCGAGCTGGAAGACCTGGCTTTCGCCAATCTCTACCCGCGCCGCTACTCGGTGCTGATGCAGTCGATCAAGGCGCAGCTGGGCGACACCCGCAAGCTGATCCGCGAAGTGGAGCAGCAGCTGTCCAGCGCGCTGCGCGACGAGGGCATCGGCGCCAGCGTGGTGGGCCGGCAGAAGAATCTCTACGGCATCTACCAGAAGATGCGCCGCAAGAAGATGAAGCTGCTCAAGGTCACCGATCTGCTCGGCTTTCGCGTGATCGTCGGCAAGGTGGACGACTGTTACCGCTGTCTGGGCATCGTGCACCATGTCTACAAGCCGGTGCCGGGCGAGTTCAGCGACTACATCGCCAACTCCAAGTCCAACGGCTATCAGTCCCTGCACACCTCCTGCATCGGCCCCAGCGGCCACAAGATCGAGGTGCAGATCCGCACCCGCGACATGCACCACGTCGCCGAGAGCGGCATCGCCGCGCACTGGCAGTACAAGCTGGGCGAGCGTGACAGCCAGGGCGCACCGCAGGCGCGCGCCCGCGAATGGGTGCGCGGCCTGCTCGACGAGTTCGGGGACACCAGCGCCGTGGACTTCGTCGAGAACGTCAAGGTGGACCTGTTCCCCGACGAGGTCTACGTGTTCACGCCGCGCGGCGAAATCCGCCGCCTGCCGCGTGGCGCCACGCCGGTGGACTTCGCCTATGCCGTGCACTCGGAACTGGGCGATCACTGCGTGGCGGCGCGCGTGGATGGTCAGCTGGAGCCGCTCAACAGCCTGCTCAAGCACGGCCAGACCGTGGAAATCATCACCGCGCGCCATGCCCGCCCCAATGCCGCCTGGCTGAATTTCGTGAAGACCGCCAAGGCCCGCGCCTCGGTGCGCAGCTATCTGCGCACGCAGCGCGAGGACGAAGCGGTGCGCCTGGGCCGGCGCCTGCTGGAAATCGCGCTGCGCGAGCTGCATGTGCCGGCCACGGTGCTCAAGGACGAGGAGCGGCTGGCGCCGGTGCTCAAGGCGCATCAGCTGGCCGATGTCGAAGAACTGTTTGCCGCCATCGGCGCGGGCGAGCGTCTGGCGGCGCTGGTGGCGCGGCATTTCCTGCCCGAGGGCACGGCGGCGCAGGCCGAGACTGGCGCCGCCGCGCCGCTGGCCATCGAGGGCACCGAAGGTCTGGTGCTGGACTATGCGCACTGCTGTTATCCGCTGCCGGGTGATGAGATCCGGGGGCATGTCAGCGTCGGGCGCGGCATCGTCGTGCATCGTCTGGATTGCAAGCACGCCAAGGCGCGGCCGCAGGACTGGGTGCCGCTGTCCTGGTCGGAGCGTGTGGAAGGCGATTTCCTCACCGAGATCCGTCTCAAGGTGATGCGCAAGCGCGGCATGCTGGCCAAGATCACCGCCGAAATCGCCGCCGCCGAGAGCTCCATCGAAAACCTGCAGATGCCGGATCGTGCCGGCAGCGAGGCCGTGGAAGTGCGCGTGCTGCTCACCGCGCGCAGCCGCATGCATCTGGCGCGGGTGTTGCGGCGTCTGCGGCGTGTCGATGGCGTGGAGCGTGTGCTGCGCGTCTAAAAGCGCTGCGCACCCAGCTGCAATAAATCGTGGGGCGGCTTGGGCGCGTGAGCGCTGTAAGCCGCCATTCTGTTTGCCTGGTTGATCGCTCGCGATTGGGCCTTGGTTTCGTGCGCCCTTCGGCGCCCGAGGTACTTCTCTTTGCTCGTGCAAAGAGAAGTACCCAAGAGAAAGCACACCCTACGCCTCGCATCCGTCGCCGCTGACGCGGCGCCGGCAGCCTGCGCTGCTCCGCGTGCTCGGGGCCGTTGCAGACACGCCATCCATGGCGCGGCTGCAACTGAGCCGAACTTCCTGTTCGGCTCTCCCACTGCGCTCGCTACGCTGCTCGGTGCGAGGCAAAGGGGTTGAAAAGCAAAGCCACGGCGACAGCAAAGCGACTCTCATCGCTCAAAGCTGCTGTGGCTTTTGACCTTGGGGTCCCCGTCTCTGGCGCTGAGCTGTGCGGCGAGCGCAGGGGAGAGCCGCCCAGGAAGGGCGGCTCAGTTGCGGCCACGCCAGGGATGGCGTGTCCGCAACGGCCCCGAGCACGTTGCACAGATCAGGCACCGGCGTAGCCGGCGCCAGAGCCGGGGTGTGCTTTCTCTTGGTCACTTCTCTTTGCACAAGCAAAGAGAAGTGACTCCGCCGCCGAAGGGCGGCGGAAGAAGCCAATAGATCAAGAGCAGAACCTAGCAGAGAACAGCAAAGCCCAGCGGCTTACAGCGCGCGCCTGACTAACCCGCCCGTGTGCGTTCATGGCGGATGCAGGTTCGCAATTGCGGGCCACGTGCCGCTTCATCGACAATCCACGCCCAAGTCCACCTTCGCATCCACAAGGTCGCAAATCATGGCGCGGCAGATCATTCACAGCGACGCGGCCCCGGCCGCCATCGGCACCTATTCGCAGGCGGTGCGCTGCGGCAATACCGTGTATCTCTCCGGCCAGATCGCGCTCGATGCCAGGACCATGGCGCTGAACAACGCCAGCATCGAGGACGAAATCCATCAGGTGTTCCGCAATCTCGCCGCGGTGGCGCAGGCCGCCGGTGGCGCGCTCAAGGACGTGGCCAAGCTCAACGTCTATCTCACCGACCTGACGCACTTCGCCAAGGTCAACGAAATCATGGCGCAGTACTTCAGCGCGCCGTATCCGGCGCGCGCCGCCGTGGGTGTGGCGGCGCTGCCCAAGGGTGCGCGCGTCGAAGCCGATGGCGTGATGGTGCTGGACTGATCGCGCGGGCCTCGTGAGCGAGCCCCGTCGCTATACCGGCGCCAAGCCGCCGCTGACGCTCGATACCGAGGCCACGTTTCTCAAGGGCGCGGGGCCTGCGGTGGCGCTGCGTCTGCGCGCGCTCGGCATCGAGCGCGTGCGCGATCTGATTTTTCATCTGCCGCTGCGCTACGAGGATCGCCGCAGCCATCAGGCCATTGCACGGCTCAAGCCCGGCGACGAGGTGCTGGTGCGCGGCCAGGTGGTGACCTGCGAGCAGCGCTACGCGCCCAAGCGCACCCTGCGCGTGGTGCTGGACGATGGCACCGGCAGCCTGTTGCTGCGCTTTTTCCATTTCAACGAGGCGCAGAAGAGCAATCTGCAGAACGGCCGCTGGTTGCAGGCCTTCGGCGAGGTGCGCGGCAATGCCGCCGGGCTGGAGATGGTGCACCCGCAGTACCGCCTCGCCGAGCAGGCCGAAGAACTGCAGCCCGAGCAAGGCCTCACGCCGATCTATCCCGCCACCACCGGCCTCACCCAGCAGCGCCTGCGCCAGCTGATCGCGCTGAGCCTGCAGGTGGCGGCGCAGGACGCCGCCCTGGGCACCAAGCTGCCGGGACTGGAGGCGCCGGACACCCTGGCGGCGCTGCAGGCCCTGCATCATCCGCACAGCGAGCGCGATGCCGCGCAGGTCTTGGCCGGCGAGCATCCCGCGCAGCGGCGCCTGAAGCGCGAGGAGCTGCTGGCGCATCAGCTCACCTTGCGCCTGCTGCGCCAGCGCCAGAAGAGCCGGCCGGCACGGGCGCTGAGTGATCCGGTGGCCGCGACGCGCGAGCTGCGCGCAGCCCTGCCGTTTGCGCTGACCGCCGCGCAGCAGCGTGTGCTCGACGAGCTTTGTCATGATCTGCAGCAGGCGCATCCGATGCTGCGTCTGGTGCAGGGTGATGTCGGCAGCGGCAAGACCGTGATTGCCGCCGCCGCGCTGCTGGCCGCCGCGCGCGCCGGCTTTCAGGCGGCGCTGCTGGCGCCCACCGAGCTGCTCGCCGAACAGCATCAGCGCACCCTGGCGCGCTGGTTCGCCCCGCTGGGCTTCGCGCCGGCGCTGCTCAGCAACCGCCTGAAGAAGGCGCAGCGCAATCAGCTGCAGGCTGCGCTGGCGGACGGCTCGCAGGCCATCGTGGTCGGCACGCATGCGGTATTCCAGGACAGCGTGCAGTTCGCGGCGCTGGCGCTGGTGGCGGTGGACGAGCAGCACCGCTTCGGCGTGCAGCAGCGTCTGGCCCTGCGCGAGAAGGGCGGCGCGCACGTGCCGCATCAGCTGATTCTCTCGGCCACACCGATTCCGCGCACCCTGGCGCAGACGCTCTACGCCGATCTGGATATCTCGATCATCGATCAGCTGCCGCCGGGCCGCACGCCGATCCAGACCGTGGTGCTGTCCAATGAAAAACGCGACGAGGTGCTGCGCCGCATCGCCGAGGCCTGTGCGCAGGGCCGGCAGGTGTACTGGGTGTGCACGCTGATCGAAGAATCCGAGGAGCTGGACGCGCAGGCCGCCGAGGCCACTGCCGCGCGTCTGCGCGCCGAGCTGCCGCAGCTGCGTGTGGGCCTGGTGCACGGGCGCATGAAGAGCGAGCTGAAAGACGAGCAGATGCGCGCCTTCCAGGACGGCGCCACGCAGCTGCTGGTGGCCACCACGGTGATCGAGGTCGGCGTGGACGTGCCCAATGCCAGCATCATGGTGATCGAGAACGCCGAGCGCCTGGGCCTCTCGCAGTTGCACCAGCTGCGCGGACGCGTGGGGCGCGGCGCGCAGGCCAGCCAGTGCGTGCTGCTGTACCAGCCGCCGCTGGGCGAGACCGCGCGCGCGCGTCTGGAGACCATGCGCGCCACCACCGACGGCTTCGCCATCGCCCAGCGCGATCTGGAATTGCGCGGCCCTGGCGAGCTGCTGGGCCGGCGCCAGACCGGCGAGATCGGCATGAAGCTCGCCGATCCGATGCGCGATGCGGCGCTGATTCCGCCGCTGCAGAGACTGGCGACGCGTTATCTGGAGCAGGAGCCGGCGCTGGCCAAGCTGCTGATCGCGCGCTGGGTGGGCGACCCGGAGCGTTATGCGCGGGTCTGAAGCGCGCGTGGGGCGTGAGGCAAAGCGGGTGGACCATGTTTCACGCCACACCTCTCAGCTCTCACCTCTCACGATGCGGGAACGCTAAGCTTGCGCGCCATGAATTCACCCACTTTGAGCAGGCTCGCCGATTACGCGCAGCTGATGCGTCTGCATCGGCCCATCGGCATCTATCTGTTGCTGTGGCCGACCTTGTGGGCGCTGTGGCTGGCGGCGGATGGCTGGCCGGGCTGGCATCTGCTGCTGGTGTTCGTGCTGGGCACGGTGCTGATGCGCTCGGCCGGTTGCGCCATCAATGATTTCGCGGATCGTGATTTCGATCCGCATGTCGCACGCACGCGCGAGCGGCCGCTGGCGGCCGGGCGGGTGAAGCCGGGCGAGGCGCTGCGCTTGTTCGTGCTGGTCTCGCTGATTGCCTTCGGTCTGCTGAGCTCGCTGCACAATCTGCAGGCGATCTGGCTGTCGCTGCCGGCGGTGCTGCTGGCCGGCGCCTATCCCTTTGCCAAGCGTCATCTCGACATCCCGCAGGCGATTCTGGGTCTGGCCTTTTCCGCCGGCATTCCCATGGCCTTCGCCGCCGCGCGCCACGACGTGGACTGGCCGCTGGCGACGAGCCTGATTGCCGCCAATCTGCTCTGGGTGATCAGCTACGACACTTATTACGCGATGACGGATCGCGAGGATGATCTGAAAATCGGCGTGCGTTCCTCGGCGATTCTGTTCGGGCGGCATGATCGCCTGATCACCGCGCTGACGCAGGCCCTGTCCCTGGCGATTCTGCTCGGCGTGGGTCTGGCCACGCAGCGTGGCGCCTGGTTCTACGCAGGGCTGGCGGTGGCCACGCTCTGTGCGCTCTACGAGCAATGGCTGATCCGCGAGCGCGAGCCGCAGGCCTGCTTCCGCGCCTTCCTGCATGCGCACTACAGCGGCCTGGCGATCTGGCTGGGCCTGGTGCTTGATTTTCTGTGAGACCGATGGCGGCTTGCGCCGCCAGGGCGCCATCGTTTTCTTGAAGCCCCCTGTCTGCCCGCCTGCGCGGCAATGACAAAGGCTTTTTTGCCTCACGCCACCCGCGCCAGCGCCCAGGCCCAGACTTCGCTGGCGCCGGCGCGGCGGCAGGCACGGGCCAGTTCGTGGAGGGTGGCGCCGGTGGTCATCACATCGTCGAGCAGAATCACGCAGCGGCCGGCCACCCGCGCATCCACCGCGAAAGCATTCCGCAGATTGCGCCGCCGGGCCGCAGCGTCCATGCCGATTTGGTCGGCGGTGGTGCGCAGGCGCCGCGCCCAGCCGGGCTGCAGCGGCAGCTTGAGCTCGCGATGCAGCTCGCGCGCCAGTTCCAGGCTCTGGTTGTAACCGCGTTGCCAGAGGCGCCGGCGGTGCAGCGGCACGGGAATCAGCACCGCCTGCGCGGGCAGGGGACGCGGCGCGGCGCGCGCCATGAGCCGGGCCAGCAGACGCGCCGAGCCGAAGTCGGCGCGGTACTTGATGGCGTGGATGCGCTGCTGCACCGGCGCCTGCAGCTGAAACGGCGCCCAGGCGGCGCCGAAGGCGGGCGGATGCGCGAGACAGTCCGCGCAGACGCCGCGATGGTTTTGCGGACGGGCGCAGCGGGGGCAGGCGCTGTAGTTCCAGGGCAGCTCGGCGGCGCAGGCGGTGCAGATCGCCTGGTCGGCGGAGTGGCTGCCGCAAAACTGGCAGCGGCGCGGCAGCAGGCTGGCCAGGACTTCGTGCCGCCACTTGTCAACCAAACCGTAGCCGCGTGAGTTGACAAGTCGGGTCGCGGCCGAAAACACTAGCCGCGTCACAGCCATGGGCGCCGGGTTTTTGTGCGTCATTGTTGGCTTAAACAACTTCATTCAACTATTCATCACGCCGGAAGCTTCCGGCTTGCCAGGAATTCGCGCATGTCGGCCGTACTCGAATCCCCGCCCCCTGTCGCTCACCCCGACGGTCTGCGCCACGACTGGACGCGTGCCGAAGTGCAGGCGCTTTTTGAGCTGCCCTTCAATGAGCTTTTGTACCGCGCGCAGACCCTGCACCGCCAGTCCTTCGATCCCAACACCGTGCAGCTGTCCACACTGCTGTCGATCAAGACCGGCGCCTGCCCGGAAGACTGCGCCTACTGTCCGCAGTCGGTGCGCTACGAGACCGGCCTGAACAAGGAGCCGCTGATGGCTCTGGACTCGGTGGTGGAAGCGGCCCGCGAAGCCAAGGCCAATGGCGCCTCGCGCTTCTGCATGGGCGCCGCCTGGCGCGCGCCCAAGGATCGCGATCTGGAAAAGGTCGAGGCCATGATCCGCGAGGTGAAGGCTCTGGGGCTGGAGACCTGCGTGACCCTGGGCATGCTCAAGGAGCATCAGGCGCAGCGTCTGGCCGAAGCCGGCCTGGACTACTACAACCACAATCTCGATACCTCGCCGGAGTTCTACGGCAAGATCATCAGCACCCGCACCTACCAGGACCGTCTCGACACCCTGGACAAGGTCCGCGAGGCCGGCATCAAGGTCTGCTGTGGCGGCATCGTCGGCATGGGCGAGGAAAAGCAGGACCGCGCCGAGCTGCTGCGCCAGCTGGCGAACATGGATCACCATCCGGAGTCGGTGCCCATCAACAATCTGGTGCAGGTGGAAGGCACGCCGCTGGCCGGCAGCGAGGCGCTGCATCCCATCGAATTCGTGCGCACCATCGCGGTGGCGCGCATCCTGATGCCCAAGTCCTATGTGCGCCTGTCGGCCGGCCGCACTGCGATGAGCGATGAGCTGCAGGCCATGTGCTTCTTCGCCGGCGCCAATTCCATTTTCTACGGCGAGCGTCTGCTCACCACCTGCAATCCGCAGAATGAAAAGGACCGCGCGCTGATCGCGCGCCTGGGCATGCAGACCGAGAGCAAGGTCGAAGAGCGGGCGCACCCGCACGCGCACCCTGAACAGGGCGGCTGCGGCTCGTCGGCGCCGGCGGCCTCGTCCTGCTGCGAACACTGAAGCCGGCTCCCGTGCCCGAAGGCGCCACGATGCCGGCCGGCAGTCCGCTGCAGAAGCGCCTGAGCGAGGCGCTGGCGCAGATTCGCGCGGCTGATCTGTACCGCCTGCGGCGCGTCATCGACGGCGGCCACGGCGTGCAGCTGCGCGTCAACGGCCGCGACTGCCTGAACTTCTGCAGCAATGACTACCTGGGCCTGGCCAGCGATCCGCGCGTGGCCGAAGCCGCGCGCGCCGCGCTGGCGCAAGGCACCGGCAGCGGTGCCTCGGCGCTGGTCTGCGGCTACAACCGCGAGCACCAGCGCCTGGAGGAAGAACTCGCTGACTTCCTCGGCGCGCCGCGCGTGCTGCTGTTCTCCAGCGGCTGGGCCGCCAATCTCGGCGTGCTGCGCGGCCTGCTCGGGCGCGATGACCATCTTCTGGCGGATGAACTCAACCACGCCTCCCTGATCGATGGCGGCCGGCTTAGCGCGGCGCAATACATGCGCGTGGCACACGCGGACGCCGCTGCCTTCGAGGCCGAGCTGTCGCGCCTCGGTGCGCAGGCAACCGGACTGAAGCTGCTGGTCAGTGATTCGGTGTTCAGCATGGACGGCGATCTCGCGCCGCTGGCCGCACTGCAGAGGCTGGCGCAGCGCCACGGTGCGGCGCTGATGGTGGACGATGCCCACGGCTTCGGTGTGCTCGGCGAGCAGGGGCGCGGCAGCTTCGAGGCTCTGGGCCTGCCCCTGCCGGACATCTATGTCGCCACTGCCGGCAAGGCCCTGGGCTCGTCCGGCGCCTTCGTCGCCGGCAGCCAGGATCTCATCGAATACCTGGTGCAGCGCGCGCGCAGCTGGGTGTTCTCCACCGCACCGCCGCCGGCAATTGCCGCCGCCACGCGCTGTGCCCTGGGCATCATCCGCAGCGAGCCGGAGCGTCGCGCGCAGCTGGGCGCCAACATCCGTCGCCTGCGTGAAGGTGCGCAGCAGCTGGGCATCGTGCTGGGCGATTCGCAGACCGCGATCCAGCCGCTGATTCTCGGCGAAGCGGCGCGCACCCTGGCCGTGTCGGCGGCGCTGTTCGAGCGCGGCTACTGGGTGGCCGGCATCCGCCCGCCGACGGTGCCGAAGAACAGCTCGCGCCTGCGCATCACCTTGAGCGCCACGCACACGGCGGCGCAGATCGACGGCCTGCTCGAAGCGCTGGCGGCCGCGCTGAAGAGCGGTTGAGCGCATGGCCGCGCTGGACCTGAAGCGCGCCGCGCGCAATTTCTCGGCGGCAGCGCCACGCTACGAACGCGCCGCGCTGCTGCAGGCACAGACCCGCGCGCAGCTCCTGCAGCTGCTGCCCGAAACCGCGCCGGCCCGCGTTCTGGACCTGGGCTGCGGCACCGGCCTGGGCGCCCGCGCGCTGCAGCTGCGCTGGCCGCAGGCGCAGCTGCTGGGTCTGGATCTCGCCGAAGGCATGCTGCAGGCCGCGCGCAGCGCCGGGGTTTCACACTGCGTCCGTGCCGATGCGCAGCGCCTGCCGCTGGCCACGGCCAGCGTGGACCTGATCTTCGCCAATCTCTCGCTGCAATGGTGTCCGCAGCTGTCGCAGGCTTTGGCCGAGGCCGCGCGCGTGCTGCGGTCCGGCGGCCTGCTGGCCTGCGCCCTGCCGGCGCCCGGCACCCTGCGTGAGCTGCGTCTGGCCTGGCGGCAGATCGACACGGCCGAGCATGTGCATCGCTTCGCCTCGCCGGCGCAGCTGCGCGCCCTGGCGCAGGCGGCGGGTCTGCTGCCGGAACACGAGCTGCTGCGCTCGCATCCTTTCTGGCATGCCGATGTGCGCGAGCTGATGCAGGGCCTGCGCGAGATCGGCGCCGGCAATGCCAGTGCCGCGCGGCGTCGCGGCCTGCTCGGGCGCGGTACGCTGGCGCAGCTGGAGGCGGCCTATGCGCCCTGGCGCCAGGAGCAGGGCCTGCGTGCCAGCTGGGAAATCGTCTACCTGCTGCTGCGCAAGCCGGGCTGAAAGCCATGTCCCGGACCGTGTTCATCACCGGCACCGATACCGGCGTGGGCAAGAGCCATGTCGCCTGCGCCCTGCTGCGCGCGGCGCGTGCCGCCGGCATCGACGCCGTGGGCTACAAGCCGGTGGCCTCCGGCTGCGAGCAGACCCCTGACGGCTGGCGCAATGCGGATGCTCTGGCGCTGCAGTCCGCCGGCGCCTTCGAGCCTTATGAATGCATCAATCCCGTCGCGCTGCCCGAGGCCATCGCCCCGCATCTGGCGGCGCGGGCGCAGGGCCTGCGCATTGATACGCAGCAGCTCGGTGCCGGCCATGCGGCGCTGGCCGCACGCCATGAGCTGGTGATCGTCGAGGGCGCCGGCGGCTGGCGCGTGCCGCTCAATGATGAGCAGGAACTCGCCGATTGGGTGAGCGCGCAGCGCTGGCCGGTGCTGCTGGTGGTGGGCCTGCGCCTGGGCTGCATCAATCACGCCTTGCTGAGCGCGGAGTCCATCGCGGCGCGGGCCCCGCTGCTGGGCTGGATTGGCAATGCACTGCCGCCCCTGCAGCAAAACTGGCAGGACAATCTCGACAGCCTGCGCCAGCGCATGCCGGCGGCCTGCCTGGGCACCTTTGCGCCGGGCAGTATGGCGACGATGCCGATCCTGCAAGCGGTGCTGGACGCCCTGCGCCGGCCTTAAGAACTTTCAAACCGGCAAACAAGAATTATTTTCTTGACGCTTTGATCTGGATCAATGCGTTTTTCTTTGCGCCTGTTTCACGCGATGCTCTACAATCGGAAACAAGGTCCCAAGTGTGTCACCCCGATGGTGCGCGATACCCAAATCGTCATCGGCCCCAATGCCTCGCTGTCGGTCACACAGGCTTGGTTGTTCATGGGACTGACCGCGCTGGTGTCGATGGTGATCGGCATTGCGATGGTGTCGCAGGGTTTGTGGCCGGTGCTGCCGTTTGCCGGTCTGGAACTGCTGGCGCTGGGTGCGGGCTTGTATGTATCGGTACGTCGTAACGCCTATAGAGAAGTGATCCGTTTCGGGGAAGAAACGGTCTACATCGAATTCGGTGCCCTGGGGCGTGGCGTGCTGGCTTCTGCCAGCCTGCCGCGCTACTGGGTGCGAGCGGTTCTGGAAGCGGGGGGGTCGGCGCATGCGCCGACGCAGTTGGCTCTGGTGTATGCCGGCCAGCGTGTACGCATCGGTCGTTGCCTGACGGATGAAGAACGCGAACTGTTGCACCAGCGTCTGCAGGACTTGTTGTCATCGACCCGGCGAATGCCGGGCACGCCGGAGCAAAACTAGCCGGCGCACGACATGATCTTTGGAGAGCGATCGATGTTGATGAAGGGATGGCTGAGCCGTTTGGCGGCAGGTACCGGTCTGGTGATGGCGAGCTTCGGCGCCTGGGCCTATACGCAGACCAGCGGGGGCTACAACATGCCCACCGGTGTGACCGAAATCAGCCACGCCGTGCACAAGGTGCACATGGCCGCTTTCTGGACCTGTGTGGCAATCGCGGTGGTGGTGTTCGGCGCGATGACCTGGTCGATCATCAATCACCGTCGCAGCAAGCACCCCAAGGCCGCCGATTTCCACGAAAGCGTGAAGGTGGAAATCCTCTGGACCATCGCGCCCTTCGTGATTCTGATCTCGCTGGCCGTGCCGGCTGCCGGCACTCTGATCCGCATGGAAGACACCCGCGGCTCGGACATGACCGTGAAGGTCACCGGCTACCAGTGGAAGTGGCAGTACGAATACCTGGGCGAGAACGTCTCCTACTTCTCGACCCTCACCGCCGAGTCCAATGCCGCGCGTCAGCTGCATTCCGGCGTCGACGTCACCAAGGTGGAGAACTACCTGGTGGACGTGGACAACCCCCTGGTGCTGCCGGTGGGCAAGAAGATCCGCTTCCTGATCACCGCCAATGATGTGATTCACGCCTGGTGGGTGCCGGAGCTGGCGGTGAAGAAGGACGCCATTCCGGGCTACGTCAACGAGATCTGGACCAAGATCGAACAGCCGGGCACCTATCGCGGCGTCTGCGCCGAGCTCTGCGGCCGCGACCACGGCTTCATGCCGATCGTGGTCAAGGCCGTCAGCGAAGACGAGTACAAGGCCTTTATCGCAGCGAAGAAGGGTGGCACTGCGGTAGCCGCCGCTGCGCCGGTGGCCAGCGACGCGGCGCCGGCCGCCGAGCCTGCACCTGCTGCGGCGCCCGCGCCGGCAGCGGTGGAAGTTGCCGCCGCCGACACCAAGGCCGCCGCGCCTGCGCCGGCCGCCAAGGAAGAGGGCAAGGATGAGCTGATGAAGAAGGGCGAGGCCGTGTACAAGGCCAACTGTGCCGCCTGCCATCAGGCCAACGGCACCGGCCTGCCGCCGAATTTCCCCTCGCTGGTCAACAGCAAGGTCGCCAACGGCCCGGCCGATGCGCACGTCACGCAGATTCTCAAGGGCAAGAACCTGATGCCGCCCTTCCCGCAGCTGTCGGATGAAGATGTCGCCGCGGTTGCCACCTATGAACGTCTGTCCTGGGGCAACAAGGGCAGCGTGGTGCAGCCGGCGCAGGTCGCCGCGCTGCGCAAGTAAGAAGTCCGCCCCACACGGAATCTGGAGTAGAACATGGCTCACGCTCACGACGATCACGCTCACGGCGGACACGGTCACGACGATCATGCGCACGGTCCCGACAAGGGCATCATGCGCTGGATCAAGACCACCAATCACAAGGATCTGGGTACGCTGTACCTGTTCTTTGCCTTCATCATGTTCTTCATCGGCGGCCTGATGTCGCTGGTGATCCGCGCCGAACTCTTCCATCCGGGACTGCAGTTCGTCGATCCGGAGTTCTTCAACCAGATGACCACGCTGCACGCGCTGGTCATGATCTTCGGCGGCCTGATGCCGGCCTTCACGGGTCTGGCGAACTGGATGGTGCCGATGATGATCGGCTGCTCCGACCTCGCCCTGCCGCGCGTCAACAACTGGGGCTTCTGGCTGCTGCCGTTCGCCTTCACCATGCTGCTGAGCACGATGTTCATGCCCGGCGGCGGCCCCGCTGGCGGCTGGACCCTGTATCCGCCGCTGTCGCTGCAGACCGCCAACGCCTTCCCGTTCCTGATCTTCTCGATCCACCTCATGGGTATCTCGTCGATCACCGGCGCGATCAACGTGGTGGTGACGATCCTGAACATGCGCACGCCGGGCATGACCCTGCTGAAGATGCCGCTGTTCGCCTGGACCTGGCTGATCACCGGCTATCTGCTGATCGCGGTGATGCCGGTGCTCGCCGGCGCCGTGACCATGCTGCTCACCGACAAGTACTTCGGCACCAGCTTCTTCTCGGCGGCTGGCGGCGGCGACCCCGTCCTGTTCCAGCATGTCTTCTGGTTCTTCGGTCACCCCGAGGTCTACATCCTGATCCTGCCGGCCTTCGGCATCGTCTCGACCATCATCCCGACTTTCGCGCGCAAGCAGCTGTTCGGTTATGACTCGATGGTGTATGCCACCGCCGGCATCGCCTTCCTGTCCTTCATCGTCTGGGCGCACCACATGTTCACGGTCGGCATGCCGCTGGCCGGTGAGCTGTTCTTCATGTTCGCCACCATGCTGATCGCCGTGCCCACGGGCGTGAAGGTGTTCAACTGGGTGGCCACCATGTGGCGCGGTTCGATGACCTTCGAAACGCCGATGCTGTTCGCGGTGGGCTTCGTGTTCCTGTTCACCATCGGCGGCTTCTCCGGCGTGATGCTGGCCATGACCCCGGTGGACTTCCAGTACCACGACACCTACTTCGTGGTCGCGCACTTCCACTACGTGCTGGTGCCGGGTGCGGTGTTCTCGGTGATTGCCGCCATCTACTACTGGATCCCGAAGTGGACCGGCCGCATGTACAACGAGTTCTGGGGCAAGACGCACTTCTGGCTCTCGACCATCTTCATCAATCTCACCTTCTTCCCGCAGCACTTCGCCGGTCTGGCCGGCATGCAGCGCCGCGTGCCGGACTATGCCCTGCAGTTCACGGACTTCAACGTGATCAGCTCGATCGGCGCCTTCGGCTTCTTCGTCTCGCAGTTCATCTTCATCTTCAATGTGCTGGCCAGCTGCTACGGCTGGTTCGGCCGCCAGCGCAATGCCCCGGACCGCGTCTGGGAAGGCGCGCGTGGCCTGGAGTGGACGGTGCCCTCGCCGGCGCCTTACCACACCTTCGAAGATCCGCCCGAGCTGCCGGCGCATGAAGTGACCGGCGTGCACGATCACTGATGTCATGCCGCCGGGACCGGTCCACCCCGGTCCCCGGCGCAGGTATCGAAGCGATGAGCGAAAAAGACAGCAGCAGGGCCCGGCGCAGTGTGCTGCTGTTCTGGGTGCACCTGGCGCTGGCGGTGCTGGTCGTGGCGGGATTCGTCTATTCGGTGGCGCACAAATGAGCACGGCCACGCAGCGGCACTGGGTGCGTCTGCTGCTGGTGACCGCCGGCATGTTCGGCTTCGGCTTCGCCTCGGCGCCGCTGTACAACAAGCTCTGCTATGCGATGGGGCTCAACGGCCGCATCGAGAACAAGGCGGCGGAGTCGGCGGCGATAGCCGTGGACACCAGCCGGCAGGTGACGGTGGAGTTCGTGACCACGGTCAACGGCGGGCGGCCCTGGGAGTTCAAGCCGGATCAGGCGCAGACGCAGCTGCATCCGGGCGAGTACCGCACCGTGAGCTTCTTCCTGCGCAACACGCAGGATCAGGCCATCACGGCGCAGGCGGTTCCCAATATCGCGCCGCCGGAAGCCGCGCAGTATCTGCACAAGACGGAATGTTTCTGTTTCAAGCAGCAGGCCTTTGCCTCGGGAGAGGGCCGGCACATGCCGGTGGTGTTCACGGTCGATCCGAATCTGCCCAAGGACATCGACCACATCACGCTGGCCTATACCTTTTTTGATGTCACCAAGGTCGCGCAGGCGGCCAATTAATCAGGAGCTTCACGATGGGAACGCAAGCTGCTCAAAAATCCGAGCGTTACTTCGTCCCGCAGCCCAGCGCCTGGCCGTTCGTGCTGACGGCTTCGCTGATCGCGCTGCTGGGCGGCGTGTCGGCTTATCTGGAAGAAGACCACATCGGCCCGATTCCCATCTATGCCGGCTTGGCCGTGGCGATCTACATCATCTTCCGCTGGTTCCGCGGCGTGGCCCTGGAAAGCGAAGGCGGGATGTACAGCGCACAGGTCGGCCGCACGTACCGCTGGGGCATGTCCTGGTTCATCTTCTCCGAGGTGATGTTCTTCGGTGCCTTCTTCGGCGCGCTGTTCTACGCGCGTGAACTCTCGCTGCCCTGGCTGGGTGGCGAAGGTTCCAAGATCGCCACCAATCTCACGCTGTGGCCGGGCTTCGAAGCGCACTGGCCGTCCAACGGTCCGGCGCAGCTGGGCGGCGCGTTCAAGACCATCCCGGCGTTTTCGGTGCCGGCGATCAACACCGCGATCCTGCTGACCTCGGGTGTCACCATCACCATGGCGCACCACGCGCTGAAGGCCAGCAAGCGCGGCGCCTGCATCCTCTGGATGTGGGCGACGGTGGCCCTGGGCTGCGCCTTCCTGTATCTGCAGGCGCATGAGTACATCGAGGCCTACACCGAGCTGAACCTGACCCTGCGCTCGGGCATCTACGGTTCCACCTTCTTCATGCTCACCGGCTTCCACGGCATGCATGTGACGCTGGGCACCATCATGCTGATCTCGATCACGCTGCGCCTGATGTCGGGGCACTTCAAGCCGGATTCGCACTTCGGCTTCGAGGGCGTGGCCTGGTACTGGCACTTCGTGGACGTGGTCTGGCTCGGCCTGTTCGTGGTGGTTTACTGGCTCTGAAGTCTCGGGCCCTGGATCAAAAAAGGCGGCCCCGGTGGGGCCGCCTTTTTCGTGTGCGCAGGCGTGCGATAGTGACGCTGCCGCCGGACGCCGCAAAAGTTTCGAAAGGGTTTTATGGGATCAGGCCGTGCGGCTGAATCCAGCCCATGTAGTAGGACACGATCAGCAGGGCGAACAGCGCCACCGAGAGTGCGACGCGGATCTTCAGGCCGGTGAGGGTGCGGCGCCGCTCGCTGCCGTCGCGGACCAGAAACACCATGCTGCTCATGAGGCTGGCGAGCACGGCAATCAGCAGGACGACGATGATGATTTTGACGAGCATGAAGGCGGGAAGTGAGCAGGCACGAGCGGCCATCATACGCTCTCGAAGCGGTCTGTCGTCCGTCGCGCGCGGATGATCAGCGCCCGCTTTCGGCCGCCGTGGTGGGCGACGCTGCTGGTGCTGCTGCTTTCGGCGCTGATGATCCGTCTCGGCGTCTGGCAGCTGCAGCGCGGCCAGGCCAAGCAGGCCTTGCGGGCCACGTATGCGCAGGCCCTGGCGGCGGCGCCTCAATCCCTGCCGCCGAATGCACAGGCCAGCCGCCAGCGCATCGAGCGCGTGCGTGTGCGCGGGCGTTTTGATGCCGGCGCGCAGTTGCTGCTCGACAATCAGGGACATGAGGGGCGTCCCGGTTATCACGTCTGGACGCCGCTGCACCGGGCGCAGGACATCGTGATGGTGGATCGCGGCTGGATCGCGCGCGAGCAGCGTGATGCAGCCCTGGCGGCCGCCGTGCCGGAAGGCGAGCTGGAGCTGAGCGCTTACTGGCGCAGCCTGCCGGTGCCGGGCATGCGCCTGGCCACGGACAATTGCGCGCAAAGCAAAGCCGCGTCGCGTCTGGTGCAGTACCCGACGATTACCGATTTGCGCTGCTTGTATGGACCGACGCTCGCCGACGGTCTGCTGCTGATGGATGCCGCGGCGCCGGCGGGTTTCGTGCGAGACTGGCAGACCACGCCGGAGCTGGATCCGGCCAAGCACTGGGGCTATGCCTTCCAGTGGTTCGCCTTCACGCTGACGCTGTGGTTTCTGTATCTGCGCCTGAACTGGCGGCGCGCTGACTCGCACTCTTCCTAGGCTTATGAACCAAGTTCCCCGTGGTCGCGCCCAGCTGCTGTTGTTGGCCCTGCTGTTCTTCGGGCCGATGCTGGCGGCGTCCCTGCTGTATTTCGTGTTCCCGCAATGGCAGCCGCAGGGCCGCGTCAATTACGGTGAGCTGATTCATCCGGCACGGCCGCTGCCGGCGCTGCAGCTGCTCGATGCACAGGGCCGCGTGCTGGACACGCAACAGGCTTTCGGCGGGCGCTGGACCTGGCTCTATCTGGGCGCTGCGCAGTGCGAGCGCGCCTGCCTGGACAAGCTGTATCAGATCCGTCAGGTGCGCGCGCTGCTCAACGAGAAGCGCCAGCGCGCCCAGCGCGTGTATCTGGCGCCGGACGCGGGCAGTCTGGCCGCGCTGCGCGAGCGCCTCGCCGCCGAGCATCCGGATCTGAAGCTCTACGCGGAGCAGGGCGCTGCGCAGCTGCCGGCCTTTCTGGCGCAGGACGCCGGCAAGGCCGCCGGAGCGCAGACCCTGTACCTGATCGATCCGCACGGCAACTGGCTGATGGTGTACCCGGATGCCGCGGATTCCACAGGCCTGCTCAAGGACATCAAAAAACTCTTGAGCCTGTCGCAGATCGGCTGAGCGAGCGGGGTAGAATGCCTGCCCGCCGCGTGCCGCACGCCGTCACTCATTCATCTTCTCCAATCGTCGGAAACGCGCTGTCATGCTCTGGTTTCGCCGCCTCAATCTCATCGCCATGATCTGGTGTTTCTGCCTGGTCGTGGTGGGCGCTTACGTGCGTCTCTCCGACGCGGGCCTGGGTTGTCCGGACTGGCCGGGCTGCTACGGCCATCTCACCGTGCCCGACGCGCCGCACGAAGTGCAGGCCGCCGAGCAGCAATTCCCGCAGCGGCCGGTGGAGGCCCCCAAGGCCTGGAAGGAGATGATTCATCGTTATCTCGCCGAAACCCTGGGGCTGTTCATCACCGTGCTGGCCCTGATGAGCCTGTTCGGCAGGCAGCCGGGCCTGCCCAAGAAACTGCCGATTGCCTTGCTGGGCGTGGTGATCTTTCAGGGTGTGCTGGGCATGTGGACGGTGACCTGGCAGCTCAAGCCGCTGGCGGTGACCGGGCATCTGCTGGGCGGCATGACCACGTTCTCGCTGCTGCTCTGGATGTGGCTGTCGACGCGCCCGCAGGCGGCGGCGGATCGCACGCCGCCGGTTTCCTCCGGCCTGCGTCGCTTTGCGACCCTGGGCCTGATCGTGGTGGCGCTGCAGATTTTTCTCGGCGGCTGGACCAGCACCAATTACGCGGCCCTGGCCTGTCCGGACTTTCCCAGCTGCCAGCACAGCTATCTGCCGGATCTGGATGTGCAGCAGGCTTTCACGCTCTGGCACGGCCTGGGCATCAATTACGAGCACGGCATTCTCGATGCGCGGGCGCGCGTCACCATCCATTACTTCCATCGTCTCGGCGCGCTGCTGGTCTGCGTGGTGCTGATCGCGCTGGGTTCGGCGCTGCTGCGTCAGGCACAGGCGCGCTGGCGCTGGCTGGGCCGCGCCGTGCTCGCGGCACTGCTGCTGCAGATCAGCATCGGCGTGGGACTGATTCATCTGCAATGGCCGCTGTGGCTGGCGGCCCTGCATAACCTCGGCGCCGAGCTGCTGCTGGGCACGCTGGTGGCGCTCAATTACTTCGTGCGCGACCCTGCGCGGAGCGTGGGCTGATGGCGCGCGCCACTGCCAGCGCCGCGACGGCGCCCTCGCGTCTGAACGAGTACTACGAGCTGTGCAAGCCGCGCGTGGTGATGCTGATCGTGTTCACCGCCGTGGTCGGCATGTTTCTGGCCGTGCCCGGACTGCCGCCGCTGAGTGCCTTGCTCTGGGGCACGCTGGGCATCGCGCTGCAGGCCAGCAGTGCGGCGGCGGTGAACCAGATCATCGACCGCAACATCGATGCGCGCATGGCGCGCACCTGCGGCCGGCCGCTGGTCACCGGCACGCTGAGCATGACCGAGTCCATCGCCTTTGCCACGCTGCTGGGCCTGGGCGGCTTTGCCCTGCTGTGGGTGCTCGTCAATCCGCTGACCGCCGTGCTCACGCAGCTGACGCTGATCGGCTATGCCGGCGTGTACACGCTGTATCTGAAGCGCGCCACGCCGCAGAACATCGTGATCGGCGGTGCCGCCGGTGCCGCGCCGCCGGTGCTGGGCTGGGTGGCGGTGACCGGCGAGGTGCACGCGCATGCGCTGATCCTGTTCGCGATCATCTTCATCTGGACGCCGCCGCATTTCTGGGCGCTGGCCATCGAGCGTCGCGACGAGTACGCCAAGGTCGATATCCCGATGCTGCCGGTGACGCACGGCATCGACTACACCCGCACCCAGGTGCTGCTGTACACGATTCTGCTCACGGCGGTGACGGTGCTGCCGTTCGCCACCGCGATGTCGGGGCTGATCTATCTGCTGGGGGCGCTGGCGCTGGACGCGGTGTTTCTGTACTACGCGATCTGCCTGAAATGGTGGCCGCGGCCGGGTCTGCCGATGCGCACCTTCGGTTTTTCGATCGTGTACCTGATGGGCATCTTCAGCCTGCTGCTGCTCGACCACTATCTCTGGCCGCTGCTGGCGGCTTGAGAACGCTCAACCGAGCCGCAGGCGCACTCTGACGGTGTGCTCGATGGCATCGGTGCTGAGCAGGCGCTGCAGCGCCAGAATCGCGGCCTGGGTGAGTTCATGGCCGCTCGACAGCACCAGCATGCCGGTTTTGGTGCGCACGTCCTGATCCAGCACGCTGCCGAGCTGCAGCTTGTCCACGCGCTCCAGGCGTTGCTCACTCCAGGCGCCGCGGAAATCGGCCAGCGCTTCGACGATGGAGCCCGGCAGCGCCGGCTTGGCCATGCGCAGGCGGCGCAACACCTCGGCGGCGTCGATCTTGTGCGGTGCCAGGGTCTGCAGATGCAGCGCCGCGCGCAGCAAGGTGGCGCCCTGCATGACCTCGCTGCCGACGTCCTCCGGCGCCACGCTGGTCTGGTAGCGCAGCATCAGCGCGATGCTCTCCAGGCGCGGAATCGGCGACAGCAGCCGCCAGGCGGTCTCGGCGTGCTCGGCGTTTTCAGACAGCGGATCGGCTTCGCCCTCGGGGATGCCGATACAGCCGATCTGTGACAGTGCCGCGGCCATCTCATAACGCCAGGGCTCGCTCCAGCCCAGCTTGGGCAGGGCATGGCGCACGCAGGCCTGCAGGAAACTCGCGCGCTGGAAGGCCTGCGGCGCGGCCATCGCCAGCAGTTCGCTGAGCAGCTTCACCACGCCGGCCAGCGTGGTGGACAGCAGCTGACGTTCGATCTCGTGGCGGCGATGCAGGGCCACGCCGGCATCGATGGCCTCGATCAGCTGTTCGCGCGGGCAGGGCTTGCTCAGGTAGCGGAAGATCGCACCGCGGTTCACGGCGGCGATCGCCGATTCGGTGTCGGCATAACCGGTGAGAAGGATGCGGCTGACGGCCGGATACTGGCGACGCACCTCGGCGAGAAAATCGGCACCGTTGACGCCCGGCATGCGCATGTCGGAAACCACGACGGCAAACGGCGGCTCATGCTTGAGTACGGTCAGCGCGTCGCCGGCGCTGGTGGCGGTCACCAGCTCATACTGGTCGAACAGCGTGCGCTCCAGGGCCGCGAGCAAGTGTGGCTCGTCGTCCACACACAGCACGCGCGGCAAGGCTTCAGGCTTGCTGGTCATGACGCAGGACTTCCACTATCTGCAGCCAGCTCGGCCACTGCGCGGCCATGCCGACTTGCTCCAGATAGGCGAAATCCGGTTCGCTGCTGTCCGCCAGCGCAATGGCGGCGTGCACCACGCCGATGGCACCGAAGCGCTGCGGCTCGTGTTCCAGCGGCCTCTGATGACGGGCCACGGTATACACGATGGGCAGCGGCAGACCCCAGATGCCGAGCAGATAGGCGGCGATCTGCGCGGGGCTGACCGCGCCGCCCTCATCCTGCGCTGCCTGTACCACCTTGGGCAGCAGAGCGCTGACGTGCGCCAGCAGCGCGGCGCTGACACAGCATTCGACGTCGATGCCGCTGGGCGCCAGCTTGCGCACCAGCAGCGAGGCCAGCAGCGAGCGCTCGCGCAGCTGCTCGACGTCCACGCCGGGCTGCGGCGGATAGCATTCGGCGGTGAGCACCAGATTGTGCAGCAGACTCACGCCCAGACGCATCACCGCCGCGTGCACACTGACGATGGGATGGCTGCGGCGGAAGAAGGTGGAGTTGGCGAGCTTGAGCACGGTGCTGCTCAGCGCCGGGTCCTGCTCCATGACGCTGGCGATGATGCCGGTGCCGGAGCTGTCCTGTTCCAGCAGGTGACGCAGGCGCAGATAGATGCGCGGCGACGGCGGCAGCTCGGCGATAGCGCCGAGCATCTCGCGCAGCTGCCGCGAGGGCACCAGGTCGCGCATGATGATGAGACGGTTGAGCGCCTCCACCAGATCGCCGCCCTGACAGGGTTTGGCCAGGAACTGATGCGAGACGTGCATGGCGCGAAACGCCGCTTCCTGCTCGGTGTAGCCGGACAGAATCACGCGCAGGGTGTCCGGCCAGCGCTGCTTGACGCGCGTCAGCAGCTCGGCGCCGTCCATGCCGGGCATGCGCATGTCAGAGACCACGATGTCGGCCGACCAGTCTTCCAGACGCTTGAGGGCCGCCGCACCGCTGCTGGCGAACTGCACGTCCCAGTCGCAATCCAGGGTGAACAGCGAGCGCTCGATGCCCTCCAGCACATGCGGCTCGTCGTCGACGAACAACACCTTCATGACGCACTCTCCGTCGCCGATTGCAGCGGCAGGCGCACCACGAAGCAGGTGCCCTTGCCGGTCGTCGTTTCAAAGAAAATCTGCCCGCGATGTTTTTCCACCACGGTGGAATAAGCGATGGCCAGCCCTTGTCCGGTGCCCTTGCCGACCGCCTTGGTGGTGAAGAAGGGATCGAACACGCGGCTGCGGATCGCCTCGGGAATGCCGCTGCCGGTATCGCAGATGCGGATTTCGGCAAACTCGCCGAAGCGCGCGGTGCGGATGCTGATGTGGCCCTTCTGCTCGGCATTCTCGCCGACCAGTTCGGTGATGGCGTGCGCGGCATTGACGATCAGATTCAGCAGCACCTGACTGATCTCGTTGCGCTGGCAAGGCACGCTGGGCAGGTCCGGGTCCAGCTGCACATCCATCTCGGCCACGTACTTCCACTCGTGGCGGGCGATGGTCACGGTGGTGTGAATCAGCTCGGCCAGATCCACGCTGGTGTGTTCGGCGGTGGAGGGATGCGAGAACTGCTTCATCGCCGCCACGATCACGATCACCCGCTGCAGGCCTTCGATGGCCTGTTCCAGCGCCGCCGGCATCTGCTTGCGCAGATAGTCCAGGCGCGCGCGGCGGATCGCGGCATCGGCGGCGGCCAGCAAGGGCGAATCGGGCTTGAGCTGCCGGTAGTCCTCGATCAGCGGCTGCGCGACATCGACATAGGCCGTCAGCAGATCAAAGCAGCGCTTGATGAAGCCGACGTTGTCCGAGACATACTGGATCGGCGTGTTGATTTCATGGGCGATGCCGGCGGCGAGCTGACCGATGGACTCCAGCTTCTGCGCCTGCAGCAGCTGTGCCTGCGTGCTGCGCAGCTCGTGCAGGGCCTTGGCCAGTTCCGCGACCGCCTGCTTGGGGTCTTCGGCTTCGCCTTGCATGTATTGTTGATGGGGCGCCATTGCGGGCTCTCTTCCTCGAAAAATCACCACGCTTCCAGCAGCGGCTGTCTACGCGACATTCTTGAGTGCGGCCTGCCGCAAGTCGCAGGTGCGCCGCCCGGCGGCATAAAAAAACCCGGCCGATGGCCGGGTTTTTTGTGTCACGTCCTGCGCTTAAGCGGCGACGGGCGCTTCGATGGCCTTGCGCAGCTTCTTCATCGCGGCGGCCTCGATCTGGCGGATGCGCTCGGCCGACACGCCGTACTCATCGGCCAGTTCCTGCAGTCCGGCTTTCTCGCCCTCGTGCAGCCAGCGGCGCGCCAGAATGTCGCGCGAGCGCGCGTCGAGCTGGCCCAGAGCCTCCTGCATGCGGGTCTCGCGCTCGTCCTGCCACTGCGCTTCCTCGATCGCGCCGATCTCGTCGGCCTCGGTGGCGAGGTAGTCCTCGGGCATGTAGCTGGACTCTTCGCTCTCGCCCGGCGTGGCCGAGAAGGAGACGTCGTGGCCGCCCAGGCGGGCTTCCATCTGGAACACTTCCTCGGGCTTGACCTTCAGGTCCGCGGCGATGGCCTCGGCTTCCTTCTGGCTCAGCCAGCCCAGGGACTGCTTGGCCGAACGCAGATTGAAGAACAGCTTGCGCTGCGCCTTGGTGGTGGCGATCTTGACGATGCGCCAGTTCTTCAGGATGTACTCGTGGATCTCGGCCTTGATCCAGTGCACGGCGAAGCTGATCAGGCGCACGCCGACGTTATGGTCGAAGCGCTTCACTGCCTTCATCAGGCCGATATTGCCTTCCTGGATCAGGTCGGCCAGCGGCAGGCCATAGCCCAGATAGCCGCGGGCGATGTGCACCACATGGCGCAGATTGGAGAGCACCAGCTGCTGCGCAGCGGCGAGATCCTGCTTGTCCTGCAGGCGCTCGGCGAGTTCCTTTTCGGCGGCCGCGTCCAGCACCGGCACCCGATTCACGTGCGCGATGTAGGCGTCCAGGCTGCCGGTCAGCGGCATCAGCGCGCTGCTGCTACGCAGGCTCAGGGCAGTGGTCTGGCTCATCTTCGGGTTACCTCCCATGTCTGGGTTTGAGTCTAGCACTCGGATTCTTGGAGTGCTAACAGCTTAAGCAAGTTCCCCGCCAGACGTTAAATGATTGTTTTTAATGAACCGCTTAGCGAGGCTCTATGGCGATCAGGCGCCGCGTCACGGCGATCCAGGCGCTGGCCCAGCCGAGCAGCACGCCGGTGGCCAGCAGCGCCAGGCCATCGCGCCAGGGCAGGCCGCTGGCGATGAAGCCGCTGCCGTAGGCCTGCGCCAGCTCGCCGGCCGGACCGGAAAGGATCAGCACGGTGCCCGCCACCAGCGCCCAGGCCAGCAGGCCGCCGGCCAGGCCATACCAGAAGCCGGCGTAGAGGAAGGGGCGGCGGATGAAGCTGTCCGGCGCGCCGATCAGCTTCATCACCTCGATCTCTTCGCGGCGCGCTTCCACGTCCAGGCGCACGGTGTTGCCGATGATCACCATCACCGCCAGGCCCAGCAGCACGGTCAGGATGCTGACCACGCGCTGGCCGATGTCGAGCAGGGCGTGCAGGCGCAGCAGCCATTTCTGGTCGAGCTTGGCGGCGTCGGCCTCCGGCAGGGCATTGAGCCGTGCGCCCAGCTGCTCCACCTCTTTCTGGCTGGCCTGCGCCTGCGGGGTCACCACGATCACCGCCGGCAGCGGATTGTCCTTGAGGATGTCCAGGGCCTCGCCGAAGCCGGACTGCGCGCGAAACTCGGCCAGCGACTGCTCGCGCGAGATATAGCGGGTGCCGGCCACCAGGCGGTCGCTGCCGATCTGCTGGGCGAGCGCGGTGCCGGCCTCGGGCCCGACGCTGTCCTTGAGAAACACCGAGATCTGCAGCGAGGACTGCCAGCTGTAGCCCACCTGCGCCAGGTTCTGGGTGAGCACGTAGAGCCCGGCCGGCAGCGCCAGGGCGATGCCGATCACCAGGGCGCTGAGCGCGGCGGCCAGCGGCGCGCGCGCGATCTTGCCCAGCGAGAAGAAGAACACGCGCGTGTGTTCCTGGCCCATGCGCCGCAGCCAGTTGGGCCGGGTCAGGCCGGACTCAAGCATGGCCATGCGCGGCTCCCAGGCTGGCGGCGCTCAGGGGGTCTTCGCTGCTCAGCCGGCCCTGATCCAGGTGCAGGATGCGCTGCGGCAGGGCCTGGATCAGATCGATGGCGTGGGTGGCGATCAGCACCGTGACCCCGGTCTGGTTGAAGCGCGCAAAGCCGCGCATCACGTCCAGGGCCATTTCCGGATCGAGATTGCCGGTAGGCTCGTCGGCCAGAATCAGCGCCGGCTTGGTGACGATGGCGCGGGCGATGCCGACGCGCTGCTGTTCGCCGCCGGACAGGGTCGGCGGCAGCGCCTTTTCCTTGTTCAGCAGGCCCACCGCGTCCAGCGCGGCGCGCGTGCGCCGGCCGATGTCCTGATAGGCGTAGCCGCGGATCACCAGCGGCAGGGCGACGTTGTCGAACACCGTGCGGTCATTGAGCAGATGGCCGTTCTGGAAGACCAGGCCGATGTGCTGGCGGAACTGCGCGACCTGCGCGGGATTGAGGGCCGCGACATTCTGGCCCATCACCGAAACCTGGCCGCGATAGGCGCGGGTCAGTGCCGCAATCAGGCGCAGCACCGTGCTCTTGCCGGCGCCGCTGTGGCCGGTGATGTAGACCATCTCGCCCTGCGCCACGCTGAAACTCAGCTCGCTGAGCACGTCCTGCCCGCCGTCGTAGCGGCAGGAGGCTTGCTGGAACACGATGAAATCGTCCACCGGGTCGGTCACTCGGCTATCAGGGCGTCCACGTAAGCGGCGGCGTCGAAGGGCTGCAGATCATCGATGCCCTCGCCGATGCCGATGAAGCGCACCGGCAGGGCCATGCGTCGCGCGATGGCCAGCAGAATACCGCCCTTGGCGGTGCCGTCCAACTTGGTGATGGCGATGCCGGTAAGGCCGATGGCCTCGTGAAACTGGATCGCCTGGGTCAGGGCATTGCCGCCGGTGGTGGCGTCCACCACCAGCAGCACCTCGTGCGGCGCGTAAGGATCATGCTTCTGCACCACGCGCTTGATCTTGCGCAGCTCATCCATCAGATGGCTCTGCGTGTGCAGGCGTCCGGCGGTGTCGGCGATCACCAGATCGAAGTCGCGGCTCTTGGCCGACTGCACGGCGTCGAAAATCACCGAGGCCGAATCCGCACCCTCGCCCTGCGACAGGCAAGGCACGTCCACGCGCTGCGCCCAGGTCTGCAGCTGCTCCACGGCGGCGGCGCGGAAGGTGTCGCCGGCGGCCAGCAGCACCTTCTTGCCGGCTTTCTTGTAGTAATGCGCGAGCTTGCCGATGGTGGTGGTCTTGCCCACGCCGTTGACGCCGGCCACGAACAGGATGAAGGGCTTGATGAAGCCCGGCATCTGCAAGGGCTTGGCGATGGGCTCCAGCAGTTCCAGCAGGGCTTTCTTCAGCGCCGCGCGCAGCTGCTTGTCGTTCTTGATGCGGCCGGCATTGAGCTCGCTCTGCAGGCGTTCGATCAGCCACTGTGTGGCTTCGACGCCGGCATCGGCCATCAGCAGACGGGTTTCCAGTTCTTCCAGCGCGTCCGGTGAGAGCTTGTCGGCGGTGAACAGGCTGGAGAGATCGCGGGTCAGCCAGGAATCGCCCTTGTTCAGGCGGGCGCGCAGCTTGGCAAACATTCCGGATTCAGACATGCGGATTTCTTCTCAAGGTGAAGCGGAAGGCGCGGCCGCCGCCGGCTCACGCGGCGAAAGCGACCAGAGCAGCCACAGCGGGCCGGGAATACGCTGGGTCTCGGCAGGCAGGGTATTGAACAGGGGCGCCAGCGGCGGATGCAGCTCCACGGCCACCGGATAGCGCAGCAGGCGATGGAAGCTGCGCGCCTGCTGGCGCGCGACGCTGCCGATCCAGATGCGGCGACCATCGTCGAGCTGGTAGCGCGTGGGCCAGAGGCGCAGGAAGTATTGCTCTTCCGCATCCACCGGCAGACGCATGGCCAGCGCCGGATTGTGTCCGGCGTGCACCTGCGGCAGCACCGGCAGATCGGCGATGGCAGCCGAGCTGGTCAGCCAGTGCAGGGCCTGGCGCGGGCTCAGCGCGGCGGGCTCCTGCCAGCCGGCGGCGCGCAGCTGCGCGGCGATCACCTCCAGCTCACCGGCCCATTGCAGGGTGAAGGTCTGGCGCAGACGGCCGCTGGTGTCCAGGCGCTGCGGCGGCAGGCGTTTGAAGGCTGCGCCCTGCCACTGACTCAGGCTCAGTGCGTGCAGCACCGGGCGCTGATTCTCCAGGTTGCGTTCCGGATGCTGCCATTGCCAGCCCAGGGCGAGACTGAAACCCAGGGCCACCACCGGCAGCACCCGGCCGGCCGGCAGCGCCAGCGCGCCGTGGCGGCGGTAGCCGATGCCCAGCAAGGCGGTCCAGCCCAGGCCGAAGCCCAGCAGCAGCAGCGCCACGCTGGGCCATTGCAGGCCCAGATACAGCTGCGCCAGCAGCACCAGCAGAATCACCGTGGCCGAGGCCGAGTAGTGAATCAGGCGCAGCGCCGCGTTCTGGCCGGTGGACAGCAGCACCGGCAGAAAGCTGTAGGTGATGATGGCCAGCACCAGATCGCGGCCATGCGCGGCCACTGCATCGGTGGTGTCGAAATAATCGAAGGGCTGCGGCAGCAGGGGAATGGCGTACAGACCCAGGGCAATCATGCCGCCGAAGGCCAGGGCCGCCAGCCAGTGCGCGGCGGCGCGCAGCATGCGCAGCGCCAGCAGGGTGAGCAGCACCAGCACCGCCAGCGGTCCGTACACGGTCCAGCTGCCGATCTGCACCAGATGCTGGGCCAGCACCACGCCGGAGGGCGTGTTGAGGTCGCGCATCACCTGGAAGATCGCCGCGTCCAGGGCCGAAGGGTAGCTGTGCAGACCGCTGCCGGCGCTCAAGTACAGCAGCGGACCGGCCGCCAGCAGCAGCACCATGGCCAGCACCGTGAGCGCCGGGGTTTCCGGCAGGTCCTCATCCAGCAGCGCCATGCTGTAGCGCTCGATGCCGCGATGGCGCTGGCTCCAGTCCAGCAGCGCATGCACCCAGGCGCTGGCGTGACGCTGCAGCAGGCGCGCGATGATCATCACCAGCCACAGCACCAGCCACAGCAGCACCACCAGACCCAGCAGCAGGCTGGCCAGACGTCCCGCGGCTTCCGCCGCCAGGCCCAGCGAGGCGCCGAACACCACGCCGGGCAGAATCAGCGCACCGGCCCAGGCGAAGGCACCGATGATGTCGGCGAGCAGGAACAGCCAGTAGCGCATGCCGGCGGCGGCGGCCAGCGCCGGCGTCAGCGCGCGCAGAGGACCCAGAAAGCGCGCCAGCACCACGCTGAAGGCGCCGAAGCGTTCGAAGAAGCGTTGCCCGCGCGCCAGGGCTTCGGGATGTCGCGCCAGCATCCGCGAGTTGAACAGGCGCTCGCCGTAGTGACGGCCCAGCCAGAAACTGATGCTGTCGCCCGACAGCGCGCCGAGCGCGGCGATGACGATGGCCGAGGACAGTTCCATGCCGCCCATGGCCACCAGCGCACCGATCGCAAACAGGGGCGGTGCCGCCGGCACGAAGGCGCCGATCACGAACAGCGAATCAAAAAACGCAATCCCGAACAGCAGCCACAGCGCGCCCTGCGGGTGCGCCTGTATCCATTCCAGCAGGACCTGCAGGAAGTCGTGCATCGACGCCGGCGGCTACAGGGCCGCGAAAGCCTGTTCGGCGGCGTCCAGGGTCAGCTTGATCTCCGCCTCGCCGTGCCGCGAGGACACGAAGCCCGCTTCGTAAGCCGACGGCGCCAGATAGACGCCGCGTGCGAGCATGGCGTGGAAGAAGCGCTTGAAGGCATCCAGATCGCAGCGCGAGACATCGGCAAAGCTGCGGATGGCTTTCTGCTCGGTGAAGTAGAGACCGAACATGCTGCCCACCTGCGTGGTGGTGAAGGGCACGCCGGCGGCGCTGGCGCGCTGCTCCAGGCCTTCCAGCAGGCTTGCGGTGCTCTGTTCCAGGGTCTGGTAGAGCTGCGCATCGGCCAGCTTGCGCAGGATCGCCAGGCCCGCGGCCATGGCCAGCGGATTGCCCGAGAGCGTGCCGGCCTGATACACGGGGCCGAGCGGCGCAAGTTTCTGCATGATCTCGGCGCGGCCGCCAAAGGCGCCCACCGGCAGACCGCCGCCGATGATCTTGCCCAGGGTGATCAGATCGGGCTCCAGCCCATACAGGCCACAGGCGCCGCGCGGGTGCACGCGAAAGCCGGTCATCACCTCGTCCACGATCAGCACCGCGCCGTGCTGCGTGCAGCGCTCGCGCAGGCCCTGCAGAAAGCCGTCGGCGGGCGGCACGCAGTTCATGTTGCCGGCCACCGGCTCGACGATGATCGCGGCGATCTGGCCCGGGTGTGCGGCCAGCAGCGCGTCCACGGTGTCGAGCTGGTTGTACTGCGCGGTGAGCGTGTACTTGGCCAGGTCCGCCGGCACGCCGGGCGAGGTGGGCACGCCGAAGGTCAGGGCGCCGGAGCCGGCCTTCACCAGCAGGGCGTCGCCATGGCCGTGATAGCAGCCCTCGAACTTGATGATGTAGTCGCGGCCGGTATAGCCGCGCGCCAGGCGCAGCGCCGACATGGTGGCCTCGGTGCCGCTGTTGCACATGCGCACCATGGCCACGCCGGGCACGCGCGCGCAGAGCAGTTCGGCCATCTCGATTTCCAGCTCCGTGGGCGCGCCATAGGAGACGCCGACGCTGACCTGGCGGCGGATGGCGGCGATCACGTCCGGGTCCTGATGGCCGGTGATCATCGGGCCCCAGGAACCGACGTAATCCACATAGCGCTGGCCGTCGGCATCGGTGATGTAGGCGCCTTCGGCGGCGGCGATGAAGCGCGGCGTGCCGCCAACCGCGCGGAAGGCACGCACCGGCGAGTTGACGCCGCCGGGAATGGATTGTTGAGCGCGGGCGAACAGGGTTTCGGAACGGGTCATGGTCGGGGCGTCCTGCCGGGTGAGTGCAGCGGTCCGAAGCGAGCGGGGAGGGGATTCTACGGGATATGCGGTGGCGGTTTGGCAAAGGCCGCGCAGTAGGCGCGCGCAGCGGCTTCGACATCGGGCGCGGCGAACAGGCCGGCGATGGCGGCGATCAGGTGCGCCCCGGCGGCAATCAGCGGCGCGGCATTGTCCGGTGTGATGCCGCCGATGGCGCAGACCGGTACGTCGAGCGCGGCGCGCGCGGCCTGCAGCGTGACGGGCCGCGCCGGCGGCGCATCGGGCTTGGTCTGCGAAGGGTAGAAGCGGCCGAAGGCCACGTAGCTGGCGCCGGCCGCGACCGCCGCCTGCGCACGCGGCAGGCTGTCGCCGCAGGTCACGCCGATGATCGCGGCCTCGCCCAGGCGTTCGCGCGCCGCTTGCGGCGCGGCGTCCTGGGCGCCGACATGCACGCCATGCGCGCCGCAGGCAGCGGCCAGTTCCACATCGTCATTGATCAGCAGCAGCGCCTGCTGCGCACGGCAGAGCGCGGCCAGCTGCGTGGCCTGGCGCAGGCGCTGCGCAGCGGGCAGGGTTTTGTCGCGGTACTGAATCAGGCGCGCGCCGCCCCGCAGGGCTGCGGCGACGCTGGCCAGCAGCCGCGTCTCGTCCTGCAGCAGCCAGGCCGGGGTGATGCCGTAGAGACCGGCGAGCGGCGCGCTCATGCGCCGCCGCCCCGTGGCGGGCGCAGGCGCTCGGCCATCAGGCGGCCCTGGCCGGCGGCAAAGGCCAGCGCCAAGGATTCGTGGGTATAGCGCTGTGCCCGGGTGATGGCCTCCTGCCAGCTCTCGCCCAGGGCGATGCGTCCGGCAATCGCGGCGGCCAGGGTGCAGCCGGCGCCATGAAAGCGCGCCGGCAGGCGGGGCCAGCGGAATTCCTGCGCCTGTCCCTGCGCATCCAGCCAGAGATTGCGCACCTCGGCATCCGGCTCATCGCCGCCGGTGACCAGCAGCTGCGCGCAGCCCAGCGCCTGCAGGCGCCGCGCGGCGGCCAGGGTCTCGGTCTCGCCGCTGAGCAGGCGCGCCTCGGCGGCATTGGGGGTCAGCAGCGTGATCAGCGGCAGCAGCTCGCGGCGGAATTGATCGCGAAAGGCTTCATCGCTGAGCGCCGTGCCGCCGCCGGCGGCCAGCACCGGATCGGCAATCACCGGCACCCCGCAGCGGCGGATGGTGGCGGCAATCAGCGGCAGCTGTGCGGCGCTGCCCAGCAGGCCCAGCTTGATCGCCCGCACCGGGCTGTCGGCCAGCAGGCAGTCGAGCTGTTCGGCCAGCAGGGCCGGTTCGATCGCGACCCGGCGCCGCACGTTATGACTATCCTGAACGGTCAAGGCGGTGATCAGGCTGAGCGCATGGGCGCCCTGTGCCGCAATCGCCTCGATATCGGCCTGGATACCGGCGCCGCCACCCGGGTCATGGCCGGACAGGCAGAGAATCTGCGGTAGTCGGCGCATCAATACCGTCCATCGCCATACCGGCTTGACAACCGTCTGTCTGCTCCGTTGCACCGCAGCAGCTTATGCACAAGCCGGGAGCAGTACGGCTGTGAGGGCCGAGATTGCGACATTTTTCTGTCAAAACGCTGTAAAAAATGAATAAGCAAATGATCGGAAAGGGAAATTTGTCGTGGATACAAACTGGTCCAAAAGCAGAAATCAGCGCTGGGACGGGAACTTATCGCATCGACGCGCACTTTGTGCACAAAGATATCCACATGAGCTGTGGGCAAGTGTCAGTTTTCTTATTCTATCCAGCTAATTGACGGGCCATCTTAAAGTGAATGATCAGCTTCTGCGGGGCTTTGCGAGGCTTCCAGGCGCCTGCTTTTGGCGACCGGCGCTGCTCGCGGCGCTGCTGCTGGGCGGCGGTCCGGCCGGCGCCGGGAACGGTCCGCCGCCGCAGCTGCAGGTGCCGGAACTGCTTGAAGTTTCGGGGCTGGCGGCGTCCTTGCGCAGTCCGGGCTGGTTCTGGGTGCATAACGACAGCGGCAATCCGCCGCGGCTGTACGCCATCGACGAGAAGGGCCGTCTGCGGCAGACCGTGGACCTGCGCGCCGAAAACCGCGACTGGGAGGACATCGCCGCCTTTGCCTGGCATGGCGAACCCTGGCTGGCCGTCGCCGACACCGGCGACAACCTGCACTGGTACCGGCAGTCCCGCATCCTGCTGCTGACGGAGCCCTTGCCGGTGCTGGAGCCCAGTTCGATCGGCGTGGCGCGGCGCATCGTCTTCGACTATCCCGACGGCCGCCCCGATATCGAGGCGATGGCGGTGGACGCCCAGGCCGGGCAGATCCTGCTGCTGGAGAAAATCCGCCCACCGGCGCGGCTGTATGCGCTGGATCTGGAGGGCCCCGAGCAGCAGCAGGCGCAGCTGCTGGGCGAGATGCCCGACTGGTGGCCCGAGCCGCCGGCGCCGGTGGAAACCATCGGCGACAGTCGCTATCGCGGTGCGGCGACGGCGATGGACCTGTCGCGCGACGGTCTGCACCTGGCGGTGCTCACCGGCACCCACTGGATGGTGTTCAGCCGCACCCCGGGCGAATCCTGGCGCCAGGCCTTGCAGCGCCGGCCCTGCAGCGGCCGTATCCGCCAGCCCGGGCAGCCGCGCTGGCGCACGATTTTTGAAGCGCTGGCCTGGGACGCGCAGGACCGCCTGTGGATCAGCGGCGAGGCACCCGAGCCGCCGCTGCTGAGCGTCTACCCGGCTCCGCTCTGTGCCACCGGTGGTGCCGCTTCTGCCTCGCCGCCGTCCGGCGACTGAGTGTCGGGCGGCGCGGGCGTGTGCGAGGGTTCCGGCGGCGGCTCGCTGCGCCCGGCTTCCTCGGCTTCCAGGGCGCGACGCAGGAATTCGGGCATTTCCGGTTCGTCGGTATCGCTGCGTCCGCCGCGCAGCTGCGCGGCAATCCAGTTGGCGCGCGATTGCACATACGGGCCCGGCCGCACCGGATTCCAGCGTCGCGGGCTGGGCAGGATCGCGGCCAGACGCGCGGCCTCGCTGGCGCTCAGCTGCGCCGCGCTCTCGTGGAAATAAGCCTGCGCCGCCGCCTCCACGCCGTAGATGCCGGGGCCGAACTCGGCGATGTTGAGATACATCTCCAGGATGCGGTCCTTGCTCCACAGCTGCTCCAGCAGCACGGTGTAGCCGGCCTCGATGCCCTTGCGCAGATAGCCGCCACCCGGCCACAGGAACAGATTCTTGGCCGTCTGCTGGCTGATGGTGGAGGCGCCGCGTTTGCGCTTGGAGCGCTGATTGTGTTCGTAAGCCTTCTGCATGGCCTCGACGTCGAAGCCATGGTGGTCCCAGAACTTCTGGTCTTCGGAAATGACCACGGCGCGGCGCATCGGCGCGCTGATGCGGCTGGCCGGCACCCATTCATAACGCACCGGCTTGACCGGGCTTTGCAGCATGTAGGCGGTGGTGGGCGGCGGCAGGAAACGCAGCAGCGCCACCGGCAGCAGGGTGAGGGACAGGACGACGATCAACAGCCAGAAGAGCAGACGCAGCATCGGTCCTCGCTTGGATGGTTCAGGGCGCACGCCGGTGGCGTTCGAGATCGAACACCGGCAGTTTCAGGTTCCAGACGATGGCCGCCAGACGCAGCGCGGCGATCAGCGCCATGCCGGCCAGGCCGGCGACATCGCTCTGCACGCCCAGGCGCGGCGCCAGCACGTAGAAGGAGGCGCCGATGATCACCGTGCTCGCGTACATCTTGCCGCGCCGCAGGATCATGGGAATCTCGTTGCACAGCACGTCGCGCACCACGCCGCCGAAGGTGCCGGTGATCACCGCAATCACCACCACGATCAGATCGGCCAGGCCCGCGTTCTGTGCGATGCGCGCGCCGGAGATCGAGAACATCGCCAGCCCCAGGGCGTCGGCGATTTCCAGCTGGCGCAGCGGCGGATGGCGGAAGCGCACATACACCATGGTCAGCGCCGCCGCGACGAAGATCGCGATCAGATAGGCCGGATCGGCGAACCAGAACACCGTGCGGTTCATGAGCAGATCGCGCAGCGTGCCGCCGCCCACGGCGGTGACTGTGGCGATCACGATCACGCCGATCAGGTCCAGGCGGCGCGCGCCGGCCGCCAGCGCGCCGGACACGGCGAACACGCCGACGCCGGTGAAGTCGAGGAGGCGGACCAGATTCATGCGCGCGATTGTAAGAGGCGCGCCGCGCGCCCACAGGCTCGCGGCGGCTGTCAGGCGATGGGCAGCGGCAGGTTCAGGCGCTGCCAGAGCCTGAGCGTGGCCTCGGCCTGATTGAGCGTGTAGAAGTGCAGGCCGGGCGCGCCCTGCTTGAGCAGGGTTTCACCCAGGCGCGCCACCACGTCCAGGCCGAAGTCCAGCAGCGCCGGCTTGTCGTTCTGCAGCTGTTCCAGGCGCAGCCGCACCCAGCGCGGAATCTCCGCACCGCAGCCGGCGGAGAAGCGCATCAGCTGCGCGTAATTGGTGATCGGCATGATGCCGGGCACGATGGGCAGCGCAAGATTGGCGCGCGCGCAGCGCTCGCAAAAATCAAAGTAGGCGTCGGCGTTGTAGAAGTACTGCGTGACCGCGCCGCTGGCGCCGCATTCCACCTTGTGGCGGAAGGCCTCGAAGTCGGCCTCGGGGCTGGCTGCCTGCGGATGCATCTCCGGGTAGGCCGCCACTTCCAGGCTGAAGAAGTCGCCATGGCTTTCGCGGATGAAGCTGACCAGCTCGCTGGCATAGCGGAACTCGCCCGGCGCCTCGCTGGACAGCGCAGTGGCCGGCAGATCACCGCGCAGCGCCACGATGCGACGGATGCCGGCGGCGCGGTAACGCGCCAGCAGCGCAGCGATCTTCTCGCGCGTGGAGCCCACGCAAGTCAGATGCGGCGCCGCCGCGATGCCGGTCTGCTTGATCACCGACACCACGGTTTCGTAAGTGCCGTCCTGATCCGAACCGCCCGCGCCGTAGGTCACCGAGAAAAAAGACGGCGACAGCGTGGCCAGCTTCTCGACCACGGCCGGCAGCTTGGCAGCGCCTTCCGGCGTGCGCGGCGGGAACAGCTCGAAGGAGAAGCTCAGATCGTGAGCGGTGAGGCGTGAGGCGTGAGACGTCATGGCGGTGTGGCCTTGAGAGAGTTCAGCAGGGCGCCAAGTTTCGCGAACACGCGGTCCAGCAACGCATCGAGCGAGTCGTCGGCTGCAGGCAGCTTCAGTCGCCTGGCAATCTGCAGTTGGTGTCGATATTCAGCCCAGCAGCCGCGGGCGATGTGGAGAGCCTGGGCAGGCTCGGCGCGCGATTTGCGCGCCGAGCTTTTGGTCCTCACGCCTCACGGCCAGCATCAGTAGCGATAATGCTCCGGCTTGTACGGTCCATCGACGGACACGCCCAGGTACTCGGCCTGCGCCGCCGTCAGGCGGGTGAGCTTCACGCCGATCTGTTCCAGATGCAGGCGCGCGACTTCCTCGTCGAGCTTCTTGGACAGACGATAGACGGTCTTCTCGTAGCTATCCTTGTGCTGCCAGAGATCGATCTGCGCCAGGGTCTGGTTGGAGAAGGAGTTGCTCATCACGAAGCTCGGATGGCCGTGCGCGCAGCCCAGGTTCACCAGACGGCCTTCGGCGAGGATGTAGATCGCGCGACCGCTGTCCGGGAAGGTGTAGCGGTCCACCTGCGGCTTGATGTTGTCGCGCACCGCGCCGGAGGCGTTGAGGCGATCCATCTGGATCTCGTTGTCGAAGTGGCCGATGTTGCAGACCAGGGCATTGGACTTCATCGCCTTCATGTGTTCGAGGGTGATGATGTCCTTGTTGCCGGTGGTGGTGACGTAGATGTCGGCGATGCCCAGCGTGTCTTCCACGGTCTTGACTTCGAAGCCTTCCATGGCCGCCTGCAGGGCGTTGATCGGGTCGATCTCGGTGACGATCACGCGCGCACCCAGGCCGCGCAGCGAGTGCGCGCTGCCCTTGCCGACATCGCCATAGCCGCAGACGCAGGCGACCTTGCCGGCGATCATGAGGTCGGTGGCGCGCTTGATGCCGTCGGCCAGCGATTCGCGGCAGCCGTAGAGATTGTCGAACTTGCTCTTGGTGACCGAGTCGTTGACGTTGATGGCCGGCACCAGCAGCTTGCCGGCTTCCTTCATCTGGTAGAGACGGTGCACGCCGGTGGTGGTTTCTTCCGAAACACCCTTCCAGTCCTTCACCACGCGCGTCCAGAAGCCCGGGCGCTCCTTGGCGACGCGCTTGAGCAGGTCCTTGATGACCTTCACTTCATGGTTGTCGGAAGGCGTGTCCACCCAGCGGTCGCCCTGCTCCAGCTCGTAGCCCTTGTGAATCAGCAGGGTCACGTCGCCGCCGTCGTCCACCACCAGCTCCGGGCCGGTGAGTGTGCCGTCGGGCAGGGTGTGGGTCACGGCGTCCAGGGTGCAGTCCCAGTACTCCTCCAGGGTTTCGCCCTTCCAGGCGAACACCGGGGTGCCGGCGGCGGCCACGGCGGCGGCGGCGTCGTCCTGCGTGGAGAAGATGTTGCAGGAAGCCCAGCGCACGGACGCGCCGAGGGCGCCGAGCGTTTCCAGCAGCACGGCGGTTTCCTTGGTCATGTGCAGCGAGCCGGTCAGGCGCACGCCCTTGAGCGGCGCCAGCGGCGCATACTTGGCGCGGATGCTCATCAGGCCCGGCATTTCCTGCTCGGCCATCACGATGCGCTTGCGGCCCAGCTCGGCCAGGGACAGGTCCTTGACCTTGAAATCGGAGAACTTGGTTTTGAGTACGGCGCTCATCGGCTCGCTCCTGTGTTTGAAAATTCATCGGGAAGCGGGCGCCGTTGCATCGAAAGCCATCCGCCCGAGCCTGGCCCGCATCACGGGTCGCAGCGCCCCTCGGCCGGGGAAACACGAGTATATCCGCTTATGCGGATGAATGAATGGACCGGTTGTCGGCGCCGGAACACCGCTTGATCGCGGTCAAAAGCAGGCCGTCCGCCAGGGACCACAATGCCTCTGCGGACGATTGCGTGGTCCGCACCCTTGTTTCCGGAGCCTTTGATGACCCTCGAAAAACATGATCTGGTACATGAGTTTCCCGAGTACCGCGAGCGTATCCACACCCTCAAGACCCAGGATGCGCACTTCGCCCGGCTGTTTGCCGAATACCACGAGCTGGATCATGAAATCCGGCGCGTCGAGCAGGAACTGGAGACGCCCTCGGACGCCGTGGTGGAGCAGCTCAAGCAGCGCCGCGTGCGCCTCAAGGACGAGCTTTACCGGCTGCTGCAGGCCGCCTGAGTTCCCGCTTCGCGACCCATGGCGCTGGAGCTGAGTGCCACCGCGGAACCGCCCGGCTGGCGCGCCTGGCTGGGGCCGATCCGGCCGGCTTTCCTGCTGCTGTCGATCTGCTGCGTGCTGCTCGGCGCCGCCGTGGTGCACTGGACGCGCGGCGGCGTCGACTGGCAGCGGCTGGGGCTGGTGATGGCCGGCGCGCTGCTGGCGCATGCTGCCGTCAATGCCTTCAACGAATGGGCCGATTTCCAGAACGGTCTGGACGCGCGGACCACCCGCACCCCGTTCTCCGGCGGCAGCGGCACGCTGCCCCGACATCCGCAGCTCGCACCTTATGCCCTGAGTCTGGCCATCGCCGCCCTGTTGCTGTGCGCGGCCATTGGCGTGTACCTGCTATGGCAGGAGGGGCCGGCGCTGCTGCCGCTGGGACTGAGCGGTCTGGCGCTGGTGCTGAGCTATTCCTTCTGGCTGGTGCAGCGGCCCTGGCTGTGCCTGATCGCGCCCGGGCTGGGCGTCGGTCCGCTGATGGTGGTGGGCACCACGCTGGCGCTGGGCGCACCGCATAGCGCCGCCGCCTGGGCCGCGTCCCTGCCGCCGTTCTTTCTGGGCAACGGCCTGCTGCTGCTCAACCAGTTTCCCGATCTGGAAGCGGACCGCTGGGCGGGGCGGCGCAATCTGCCGATCGTCTACGGTCGCCGCGTTGCGGCCGGGGTTTATCTGCTCTTGCTGCTGGCTGCTTTTGCCGCGCTGCCGCTGGCGGTGCTGGCCGGCTGGCTGCCGGTGCCGGCACTGCTGGGACTGCTGAGTCTGCCGCTGGCGGTTTTTGCAGGCCGCCGGGTCTGGCATGCGCCGGACCGGATCGAGACCTTGCTGCCGGCGATGGCCTGCAATGTCGCGCTCAATCTCGCCATGCCCTTGTTGCTCGCGCTCGGCCTCTGGCTGTCCTGAAACGCGGCGGCGCATCCGGCACGAAGCGTGCTGGTGCGTAAACTCATGATTGACGCAAGCGATGATGCCCTGCCCCGCAGCGGCGGCGACCGCCGTGACGCTGCGCTGCGCGAGGACGTGCGACACCTGGGCGCCACGGTCGGCGAGATGCTCGCTGAACAGATGGGCGAGGATTTCTTCGAGCATGTGGAGACGGTGCGCAAGGCCGCGATCGGGTATCGCGAGCGGCGCGATGACGCCGAGCCCCTGCAGGCGCAGCTGTCCGGGCTGCCGCCGGCGGAGGCCGAGGCGCTGACGCGCGCCTTCGCCACGTATTTCCAGGTGGTGAACATTGCCGAGCGTGTGCACCGCATCCGCCGCCGCCGCGAATACCAGCGCGCCAGCGAACTGCCGCAGCCTGACAGTCTGCTCGACGTGCTGCAGCGCCTGAAGCACAGCGGCGTGAGCGCCGAGGAGCTGTTGTCCTGGCTGGCGCGCCTGGATGTGGAGCCGGTGTTCACCGCGCATCCCACCGAGGCGGTGCGCCGCGCGCTGCTGGAGAAGGAACAGGAAATCGTCGCCTGCCTGGTCAATGGTTTCGATGACGCGCGCACGCCGCTGGAGCGCGAGGCCGACTGGCAGCGCGTGCAGATGGCGCTCACCGCCGGCTGGCAGACCAGCGAGACCGCGCCGGTGAAGCCCACGGTGCTCGACGAGTTCGAGCATGTGGGTTTTTATCTCTCCGGCCCGGTGTATCGCGTCATCCCGGTGTTCTACGAACTGCTGGAAGACGCGCTGGCCAAGGTCTACGGCATCCGCCCCGAGCTGCCGCGTCTGCTGCGTTTCGCTTCCTGGGTCGGCGGCGACATGGACGGCAATCCCAATGTCGGCGCCGACACCATCCGCGCGGTGCTGGCCAGCAGCCGCGAGCAGGTGCTGGACCGCTACGCGGCGGAAGTGGCCGAACTCTCCGGTCTGCTCTCGCAGACGCGCAATCGCATCACGGTCAGCGAGGCCCTGCTGGAGCGCAGCGAGCAATACCGCCTGCAGATGCCCAAGGTCGCCGCCAGCATCCGTCCGCGCCATCAGGACATGCCGTATCGCGTGTTTCTCACCCTGGTGCGCGGCCGCCTGCGCGCCACGCGCGATGATCGCGAGCACGCCTACAGCAACGCCGGGGCCTTCATCGACGATCTGCTGCTGCTCGCCGATTCGCTCAAGTCGCATCGCGGTCTGCACGCCGGCTGGTTTGCGGTGCGCCGCCTGATCTGGCGTGCGCGCACTTTTGGTTTTCATCTGGCGCGGCTGGACTGCCGTCAGGATTCGCGCGTGCACGCGCAGGCCATCGGCGCGCTGCTGCAGGACAGCGATTGGCCGCAGTACGGTGCCGAAGAGCAGGTCGCCAGACTGCGCCACTACGTGGCACGAGAAGCGGCCTTCCTGCCTTGCGAGGACGCCACCGCGCAGCGCGTCACCGCCGTGTTCACGGCGCTGATCGAAGCGCGCGAAACCTATGGCGATGATGCCGTGGGCCTGTACATCATCAGCATGGCGCGCAGCGCCGCCGACGTGCTCGCGGTGCTGGCGCTGGCGCGTCATGGCGGCTGCGTCGATCCGCATGGCCGCGTGCCCCTGGACATCGCGCCGCTGTTCGAAACCGTCGACGACCTGCAGCACGGCGCCGACACGCTGCGGGCCCTGCTCGAAGATCCCTTGTACCGCGAACATCTGGCCGCGCGCGGCAACTGTCAGTACGTGATGCTGGGTTACTCCGACAGCAGCAAGGACGGCGGTCTGGTGGCTTCGCGCTGGGGCTTGCAGCGCGCGCAGGTGGAGCTGCTGGAAGTGGCGCAGGCGCGTGGCGTGCGCTGCGTGTTCTTCCATGGCCGTGGCGGTTCGGCGAGTCGTGGCGGCGGGCGCATCGTCAATGCCCTGCAGGCCAGTCCGCGCGGCTCGGTGGACGGGCATCTGCGCGTCACCGAACAAGGCGAGGTGATTCACCGCAAGTTCGGCATCCGTGCCCTGGCGGTGCGCGAGCTGGAACAGTCGGTGGGCGCCACCTTGCTCGCCAGTCTGCGCCCGCGTGCCCACGAGCCTCGCGAATCCGACTGGAAGGAAACCATGGCAGCGCTGTCGCGCTACGGCCGGGAGGCCTATCGCGCCTTCGTCGCCGCGCCGCAGTTCGTCGAATACTTCCGTCTGGCCACGCCCATCGACGTGATCGAGCGCATGACCCTGGGCTCACGTCCTTCGCGACGCGGCACCATGAAAGGCGTGGAGAGCCTGCGCGCGATTCCCTGGGTGTTCGCCTGGACGCAGTGCCGTGCGGTGCTCACCGGCTGGTACGGCCTGGGTTCGGCGCTGGAGCGTGGCGCGCAGATTTTCGGCGAGGCGCGGCTGGTGGAGATGGCGCGCGACTGGGCCTTCTTCAGCACCCTGCTCGACGACGTGGACATGCTGCTGGCCAAGTGCGACATCAGCGTCGCCGAACGCTACTCGCGCTTGGCGGGTCCGCTTCACGACAGCTTCTTCCCGATGGTGCGCGAGGAGTTCGGCCGCACCGCGCGCTGGGTGCTGCGCATCAAGAATGCGGATCGCCTGCTGGCTGCAGATCCGCGTCTGGCCGACTCCATCCGCCTGCGCAATCCTTACGTCGATCCGATCAACTTCCTGCAGATCGATCTGCTCGCCCGCTGGCGCGCCGGTGGGGCCGAGGACGACAGCCTGCTGCACGCGCTGGTGGCGACGGTCAACGGCATCGCGCAAGGCCTGCAGAACACTGGGTGAGCCCTACGCGAAGCGAAGCTTCGCGTAGGGCGAACGCCCGGCCAGGGATGGCCGGGCCGGGGCTGGATCGGGAGTGGCAGTCGCGCCATGGATGGCAGCTGACAAAGCCAGCGTGATGCAGCAGCTTCGCGTAGGGCGAACGCCCGGCCAGGGATGGCCGGGCCGGGGCTGGATCGGGAGTGGCAGTCGCGCCATGGATGGCAGCTGGCAAAGCCAGCGTGATGCAGCAGCTTCGCGTAGGGCGAACGCCCGGCCAGGACTGGATCGAGACCGCGCTGTCATAGCCGCCGCATTTGCGCGGCACAAACAAGAAGGCCGCCTTGCGGCGGCCTTTTCGACATCTCACTTCAGCTTCTTGGCGTCTTCCTTGAGGGCTTCGGCCTTGTCGGTCTTCTCCCAGGAGAAGGCGGTGAAGCGCTCGCCATTGGCGAGCTTGACCTCGTAGGGCTTGCGGCCGAAGTGGCCGTAGCTGGCGGTGGCCTGGTACATCGGGTGCACCAGATCCAGCATCTTGATGATGCCGTAGGGGCGCAGATCGAAGTGACGGCGCACCAGCTTCTCCAGCGAGGCGTCGCTGATCTTGCCGGTGCCGAAACTGGTGACGAAGATCGAGGTCGGCTCCGCCACGCCGATGGCGTAGCTCACCTGCACTTCGATGCGATCGGCGAGGCCGGCGGCCACCAGATTCTTCGCCACATAGCGCGCCGCATACGCCGCCGAGCGATCCACCTTCGAGGGATCCTTGCCCGAGAACGCGCCGCCACCGTGACGCGCCCAGCCGCCGTAACTGTCCACGATGATCTTGCGGCCGGTGAGGCCGCAGTCACCCACCGGGCCGCCGATGATGAACTGGCCGGTCGGGTTGATATGAATCTTCTTGTTCGGCACCGCATCCAGCCAGGCCTTGGGCAGCACGGGCTTTAGGATGTGTTCGATCACGCCTTCGCGCAGCTCTTTGTTCTTCACGCCCGGTGCATGCTGGGTGGAGAGCACCACCGCGTCGATGCCCACGGCCACGCCATCCTTGTACTTGAGCGTGACCTGGCTCTTGGCATCGGGACGCAGCCAGGGCAGGGGCGACTTCTTCTGCTTGCGCACCTTGGCCTGCTGCTCGACCAGACGGTGCGAGTAGAAGATCGGCGCCGGCATCAGCTCCTTGGTCTCGTTGCAGGCATAGCCGAACATCAGGCCCTGATCGCCGGCGCCCTGTTCCTCGGGGTTCTTGCGATCCACGCCCTGATTGATGTCGGGCGACTGCTTGCCAATGATGTTGATCACGCCGCAGGTCGCGCCGTCATAGCCGACATCCGAGCTGGTGTAGCCGATGTCGCTGATCACCTTGCGCACCAGCTGCTCCAGGTCGATCCAGGCCGAGGTGGTGATCTCGCCGGCGACGATCGCCACGCCGGTCTTCACCAGGGTTTCGCAGGCCACACGTGCACGCTTGTCCTGCAGCAGGATCGCGTCGAGCACCGCATCCGAAATCTGGTCGGCGATCTTGTCGGGATGGCCTTCGGAAACGGATTCGGAGGTGAACAGGTATTCGGACATCAAAGGATCCTCGGCGACGGGTGGATATCTGTCTATACGGATGAACGGATTATATTAAGGTAAAGTGCCGCGAACTGCTTGAAAAGCCCGGCGGCCAGCGCCGCGTACCACGGGCGACGGCCGTGCGCTGACATTGAATAGCCCAAAACCATGTCGCTTACGTGAAGGCTGTCGTGTAAGCCGCTGAGCGCAGGCATCTTTATTCCTTATGCCAGCAATTGCTATATTATTTGCTTGGAAAACGGGCTCGCGCGGGTTTGCCGCCTGTGCGGGTCACAACACAATGACGTCGACAACTTGGGGTTCGTAAACATGCAGCTAAAAACGATGAAGGCGGCCGCCTTGCTGACGCTGGCCGTGTCCGGGATCAGCACCGCAGCGGCAGCTGATGAGCCCTACGCGCTGCGGCCTTATTTCGATCTGGGTCCGAGCTTTACCTTCGCCGATGACAACGATCGCCATTCCGGCGACGCCACCGGCTACTTCGCAGGCGTGGGTGTGCCGCTCGCACGTTATTTCGGCCTTGAAGCCAACATCTCGCAGGCCTGGTTCGACCGCAACGATGCGCCGGACAACCTGAAGTGGCGCGAGCGCGGCGGCGAACTCAACGCCCTGTTCACCTACCCGATGAGCGATGGCTGGGTGCCTTATCTGTCGGTCGGCGGTTCCTTCGTGCAGTCGCGCCTCAACGGCGGCGGCAAGAGCTCCGATCCGGCCTATTCCTACGCGGGCGGCGTGTTCAAGTACTTCAAGGCCGGCAGCCAGGATCTGGGTCTGCGCCTGGAAGCGCGCTACCGCTATCTGAACGTGGATGAAGACAAGATCGGTGGCGCTTTCACCGACAACAACGTCTTCAACGAGCTGATTCTGCGCCTGGGTCTGGTGGTGCCGTTCGGCAGTGCCCTGGATTACGGCAACAAGCCGGCAGCGGCGGCTCCGGTCGATCCGGATTCCGACGGCGACGGCGTGCCGGATTCCAAGGACAAGTGCCCGGATACGCCCAAGGGCGTGAAGGTGGACGAGACCGGCTGCCCCTTGCCGGCCAAGGTCGGTGCGCCGGCGCCCAAGGTCAAGAGCTTCGGCCCGGTCTACTTCGACTTCGACAAGGCTGATCTGAAGGCTGCCGAGCGCGCCAAGCTCGACAATGCCCTGAAGATCGTGCAGGACATGAAGAACCCGAAGATCGTGCTGCGCCTCAACGGCCATACCGATGACGTCGGCACGCCGGAATACAACGTGGGCCTGGGCGAGCGTCGTGCACAGACGGTCAAGAAGTATCTGGCCGACAAGGGCTACAAGGGCGAGTTCCAGATCACGTCCTTCGGCGAAACCAAGCCGGCCGCCGACAACGGCACCGAGCAGGGTCGCGCGCTGAACCGTCGCGTGGAAGTCGAGGCCTTCGAGAACAACTGATCGGCGAAGCGATTTCGCAATCAGTCAAAGAATGCGGGACGGAAGGCGTGCCTTCCGTCCCGTTTTCTTTTGTGCCACGCGCAATTCGTAAGCTTGATCGCCTACCATACCGGCCCGGGTGAGGCAGCGGCGCGACCTTTTCGGACGCAGCCGGCACCCGCAGGCAGGCGGTCAGTCAGGGAGCGATGGACCGGCAGACGGTCCTGAGGACTACGGTGCACAGCAAGCGCAGTCGACATTGGTGGCTCTTCATCGGGCTGGCAGCGGCGCAGCCGCTGCTTGCAGCCTTGGCACAGACGCCGAGCGGGGAACCGCCGGCAACAGCTGCGACAGCGGGCGGGCTTGAAGCGGGTCAGGCGCTCGATCTGAGTCTGCCGCCTGCGGAGACCGTGGCGCCGCTCAGTGCGCCCGATTCCTTCGGTGACGCCGGCGCCATGAGTCTGGCGCAAGCACTCAATCGTGCCTGGCGCGACAACCCGCAGGTGCTGCAGGCCATGAAGGCGCTGGAAGCCACCGGCTACGACATCTCCGGCGCGCGCACCGGTTATCTGCCTTATGTGAGCTACTCGGCGGCGCAGTCGCGTGGCGGCAGCAGCGTCATCGATGGCCGTTCCACGGTGGTCAGTGTGGTGCAGCCGCTGTGGAGCGGCGGCTCGACCGGAGCGCTGGTGGCGCAGGCCAAGGCCAAGCGCCAGACCGCGCTGGCGGACTTCAACAACACGCGTCTGCAGCTGGGCCTCAAGACGGCGGAGGCCTATCTCAATGTCGCGGCCTCGCAGGAGCTCGATCAGCAGTGGCAGAAATACATCGCCGAGCTGCAGCGTCTGCTGGGCGTCATTCAGCGCCGCGCCAAGGAAGGTGCCGCGCCGCAGGCGGATGTGGAGACGGCGCTGGCGCGCCTGCGTCAGGCGCAGTCCGGGGCGGAAGCCAACCGCGCCGTCTACGAGGCCAATCGCGCGCAGCTGGAGAGTCTGATTCTGGCGCGCCCCGATACCGTGTACTGGCCGCCCGACAACACGCGCTTGAGTGACGAAGAGGTCAGTGGTGCCGGCACCGTCGGGATTCAGGGACATCCGGTGCGGCAGACCGCCCTGGCGCAGCTTGCGGCGCAGGATGCCAGCACCCGGCAGGCCAAGGCCGCGCTCTGGCCGCAGGTCTCGCTGCAGTTCAAGCACCAGATCAGCGGCGAGATTCTCGATCCCAGCAATGACGATGTGACCTCGCTGGCGCTCTCTTACCAGACCGACAACGGTCTCAAGGGCTTTCTCGCCTACAAGGCCGAGCAGCAGCGTGCGGAGTCCGCGCAGGCCCGTTATCAGGCGGCGATCCGCGAGGTGGACGCTTCGATCCGTGTGGCACGCGCCCAGCGTCAGGCGGCGCTGCTGCAGATCGCCTCGCAGGAAGAAGCCACGCGTTCCACTTCGGCCCTGGTGGACAGCTTCATCCGGCAGTTTGAAGTCGGTCGCAAGACCTGGCTGGAAGTGCTCAATGCGCAGCGCGAAGCCAATGAGCAAGTGCTGCAGCTGGTGAGCGTGCGCCGTGGTTTCTGGCTGGCCAATGCCCAGCTGGCGCTGCAGGCGCTGTACTGGCGGCGTCTGAGCGACGCCGCGCCGGTGATCGAATACGTGGGAGAGGGACCATGACGCAAAGCGAGATCCTGCCGGCGCCGCTGTCGGCAGAGGCGGCGGCACAGGCGATTGCCGATCTCGCCCGTCGGCGCGGCCTGCATGCCTCGCTGCGCGAAGCGCAGCAGGCCTGGCAGGACGTGACCGCGCAGTCCGATGCCGAGCGGCTTGCGGCGGCCTGGGCGCTGCTGTTTCAGGGACACACCCTGGAGACGGTGCCCTTGTCCTTGCTGACGCCGGCGCAGCTGCCGGCCTGGGTGCTGGCGCCGAACCAGGTGGGCGTGCTGCTGCGTCTGGCCGACGGGGCCCGGCACGCCGAGATCGTCTGGCCGGAAGCGGGCGAGGCGCCACCGGCGCCGAGTGCGTTCGCTCTGGTGCCGGTGCCGCCGGCGCTGGCGGCGGAGAAGATTGAAGTCGAGCGCAAGCAGCGTGGCCCGGCCACGCAGGCCATCCTGGCGGCGATACGCCAGCACCTGCCGCTGCTGCTGCGCATCGGCCTGGTCAGTGTGCTGGTCAATATGATCACCGTGGTCTCTTCGCTGTTCGCGATGCAGGTCTATGACCGCGTCGTGCCTAATTCCGCGTATGCGACGCTCTGGGTGCTGGCCAGCGGTGTGCTGATCGCCTACGTCTTCGAGCTGTTGTTCAAGCTGATCCGCCTGAAGCTCATGGAGGCTTCGGCCAAGCGCATCGATGAGGCGCTGTCTCTGTACTTCTTCGAGAAAGTGATGGCGCTCAAGCTCGACCGCCGCCCTTCGCGCGTCGGCTCGCTGGTGGCGCAGATCCGCGACTACGAGTTCATCAAGAGCTTCTTCACCTCCTCGACGCTGTTTGTGCTGGCGGACATTCCTTTCCAGCTGTTCTTCATCGCCATCATCGCCATGATCGGTGGCGATGTTGCCTGGGTGCTGATCGGCTTTGCGCCGCTGTGCCTGCTGATCGGCTTCTCGGTGTACCGGCCGCTGGCCGCCGTGCAACGCGAGCAGAGCGATGAGGTGACGCGGCGTCAGGGCATTCTGTTCGAGGCGGTGGCCGGCGCCGAGATCATCAAGGCGCAGGGCGGCGAATCCAATTTCGGCAACGTCTGGTTGCGCTCCACCCGCGAAACCGCCAAGCGCTCCGAAAAGCTGCACCTGCTCTCGGCCTATGCCCAGTACGCCACTTACATCACCCAGCAGATGGCATATGTCGCGGTGCTGACGGTGGGTGTCTACAGGATCGGTGACGGTGAGCTGACCATGGGCGGCCTGATCGCCTGCTCGATCCTGTCCAGCCGCGCCCTGGGCAATATCGCCACCGTGACCCAGTTGCTGCTGCAGTGGCATCACGCGCGCTACGCCCTGGACGTGCTCAATCAGGTGCTGTCCTGTCCCAGCGACGATGCCGCCGGCCGCGAAGGCAATACCAGCAGCGCCCCGCTGGATCTGGCCATCAACGAGCTGCGCTATGCCTACGAAGGCGTGCAGGTCAATCAGCTGGCAGTTCCCAAGCTGAGCATCAAGGCCGGAGAGCGCATCGCGGTGCTCGGCCGCAATGGCAGCGGCAAGACCACCTTGCTCAAGCTGCTGGCCGGCATCGCCACACCGTCCGGCGGCGACGTCACCATCGCCGGGCTCGATATCCAGAACTGCCGGCCCAGCTGGCTGCGCGAGGTGATCGGCTATCTGCCGCAGGAAGTGCGGCTGTTCTCCGGCACCCTGCGCGAAAACCTCACCCTGGGCCTGAGCCTGCCCAGCGAGGAGCGGATCTGGGAAGCGCTGCAGAAAACCGGTCTCGATGTCATGGTGCGCCGCCATCCCCTGGGTCTCAACATCCCGATCCGCGAAGGGGGTTCCGGTTTGTCCGGCGGTCAGCGGCAGCTGGTGGGGCTGACCCGGCTGGTACTGCAGGAGCCGCGCATCTGGGTGCTGGACGAGCCTTCTTCGAGTCTCGACAAGGAGGCCGAAGAGCGTCTGGTGCTGATGCTGCGCAATCTGCCGCGGCATCACACGCTGATCTTCTCCAGTCATCGCCCGGGCTGGCTGGAGCTGGCCGACCGCGTGCTGATTCTGGAGGATGGGGTGCTCAAGGTGGATGTGCCATCCGAGCGCGTGAAGGCGGTGCAAAACGGTGCAGTGCCTCGGCCGGCTGCTGCCGTGGCGGCGCAGGGGGCACGATGAACCAGATCGATCAGTTGTTCGCGCGCGCCGAACCCCTGCAGCTGGGCTATGCCAACCGCATTCTGCTGGTGCTCTCGGCGCTGCTGCTGGCCGCCTGCGCCTGGGCCAGCTGGGCGACGCTGGACGAACAGATTCGTGCGCCGGGCACGGTCATCGTCTCCAGCCGTGCGCAGATCGTGCAGGTGGTGGACGGTGGCGTACTGAAAAAGCTCAAGGTCCGCGAGGGTGACCAGGTCAAGGCCGGCGATCTGCTGGCGGAGCTGGACCGGGCCCGCTTCGAGGCCAGCACGGATGAAATCCGCGCCAAGGTCATCGCCCTGACCGCCAATATCGAACGCGCCCGCGCCGAACTCGATGGCACGCCGCTGAGGTTCTCCAAGGAAGTGCAGCAGTACGCCGACATCGTGGCCTCGCAGCGCAATCTTTATGACCGGCGCCTGCAGTTGCAGCGCGAGGAACTGGGGGCCATCCAGCGTTCACTGAAGCTGGCCAGCGACGAGCTGGCCGCCCTGGAGCGTCTGGCCAAGACCGGCGATGCGTCCGAAACCGAAGTGCTGCGTTCGCGCCGGCAGGTCAATGAACTGCGCGGCACGATGGACAACAAGCGCAACGGTTACCGCCAGGAAGCCCAAACCGATCTGGCCAAGAGCCAGGCCGATCTGGAGCAGGCCCAGGAGGTCTTGAGCCAGCGCCGCGAGGCCCTGCAGTCCACCCAGCTGCGGGCGCCGATGAGTGGCACGGTGAATAATGTCCGCATGACGACCATCGGCGCGGTGATGAAGGCCGGCGATGAACTGCTGTCGATCACGCCCTCAGACGATCCGCTGGTGGTGGAGGCCAAGGTCACGCCGGCTGACGTGGCCTTCATCCGCAAGGACCTTCACGCCAACGTCAAGCTCGACGCCTACGATTACACCATCTATGGCTCGCTCAAAGGCCACGTCACCTACATCAGCTCGGACACCCTCCAGGAAAACACCCCCAAGGGCGAGCAGACCTATTACCGGGTGCATATCCAGATCGATGAGATTCCAGCCGACCGCGCGCACAAGATCGAAGTCCTGCCGGGCATGACCACCAAGGTGGAGATCATCACCGGGGAGCGCACCGTCGCCCAGTACCTGCTCAAGCCCTTGCGCCGCGTCAGCAGCGAGGCCCTGGTCGAGCGCTGAAAATCGGTCTGGAGGCGCTTGACTGTGCCTTTGTGCGTGACGCGAGAACCATGTCACGCGCTGCAAGTTTTTGAGGCCTTATTGTTGCGCTGTTTTGATGCACTTCATCCAGCTACTGGTGCGGATTGAGCGCTTTTGCACACTTCACGACGGGCAATCTGCAAACGGTAGTGTGAGGCAGATAAGCGGACGCTAAGGGCGGCGTAGGTTTGTTGAAAGGCCCAGACCCATTTGTTAGATTCGTTTGAAGTCGCATATACGCAGAAGCAGCGCTCATCCCAGGCGAGCAGCCGACAAATGGGCGAGCGAGGAGAAACGCAGCAACCTTTTCTGATTGTTCCGCCGCCCAATTCCGGGCGGCGGTGCGAAGCATCACTCAGGGGATATCGAGATGGCGAAGGAATCTGGTGACCGCAGCACCCAACACGTTGCGCAGGCAAACAACCCCAAGTCTTCCAAGCAGGAAGACCTTCTCAAGAAGAAGCTCCAGCAAGATCTGAGCCAGGACGGCAGCGGAAAGCACAGCGCCGAGGATCAGGTCGCGGCCGCGCCTCAGAAGGCTGAGGGCAGCGAGCAGGCATCAGCCGGCGGCGTGTTCGCCGACTCCCAGGCATTGATGGTGGCCGATTCCGGCCTCGCCGCGTCGGACGCGGCGGGCGGCGGCGGTTCGGCCGGTCTGAGCACCGGCGCCTGGCTCGCCATCGGCGGCGGCGTGACGGCGGTCACGGCGTTTGCGGTGAGCGGCAACGGCGGTGGCGGCGGTGGCGGTGGTAACTCCGCGCCCGTTGCCAGCAACACGGCAATCACGACGGCCGAAGACACGGTCAAGACCGGCACCCTGCCGGTGGCTACCGATGCCAATAACGACACCCTGACCTATGCGCTCGGCACCCAGGCCGCGCACGGCACGGTGGTGATCGGCGCCGATGGCAGCTACACCTACACCCCGACCGCGAACTACCACGGCAGCGACAGCTTCACCTACACGGTGAGCGACGGACATAACACCCCGGTCACCGCCACGGTCACGGTCACGGTTTCCTCGGTCAACGACGCACCGACCGCAGCCAACAGCACCGTCAGCGCCACGGAAGATACGGTCAAGACCGGCACGCTGACCGCCGGCGTGGACGCAGACGGCGACACGCTGACCTATGCACTCGCTACGCAGGCCGCCCACGGCGTGGCCGTGGTCAACGCTGACGGCACCTACAGCTACACCCCGGCCGCCAACTTCAACGGCACCGACTCCTTCACCTACACGGTGAGCGACGGCAACGGCGGCACGGTCACCGCGACCGCCAACGTCACGGTGGCTGCGGTCAATGACAATCCGACGATTGCCGCCGCCACGGCCGGCACCACGGCCGAAGATACGGTGCTCTCCGGCAATCTGCCGACGCCCAGCGACGTGGATGGCGATACCGTCACCTTCGTGGCCGGCACCACCGCCACCGCCCACGGCAGCGTGACCATCGCCGCAGACGGCAGCTTCACCTACACCCCGGTCGCCAACTACCACGGCACCGACACCTTCACCTATTCGGTGAGCGACGGCCACGGCGGCACTGCCTCCGGCACCGCCACCATCACCGTCAGTTCGGTCAACGATGCACCGGTGGCCGCCGATGACGCCGCCAGCACGGTGCAGAACCTCGCCGTGACCGGTTCGGTTTCGGCAACGGACGTGGACGGCGACACGCTGACCTTCAGCATCGTCGGCAACGGCGGCGCCGCCCACGGCACCGTCGTGCTGAATGCCAACGGCAGCTACACCTATACCCCGGCTGCCAACTTCTTCGGCCAGGACAGCTTCACCTATACGGTCAGCGACGGTAACGGTGGCACCGATACCGGCGTGGTCACCGTCGACGTGGCGCAGATCAACTTCGTCTTCACCGCCGGCACCGACAACTTCGTCGGTACCGCCGGTCAGGCCAACGAGTTCTATCTCGCCACCAACAACAACCTCAATGCCAATGATTCGGTGGACGGCAACGGTGGCAATGACACCGTCATCCTGGCCATCGACGGCAGCGCGAGCTCGGTCAACTTCTCCGGCTTCGAGTTCGTCGACGTTGATACCTTCGAGATCACCTCGGACTCCGGCAACGGTGCCGGCAGCCTGAACCCGACGCAGATCGACCTGTCCAGCTCCGACGCCATCGGCACGCTGGTGGTCATGAACAGCACCGACGATGTCGCGCTGCTCAACGCCGGTGCCGGCGCGATCACCGCCAACACCACTTACCTCGAGATCCGCGACGAAACCGATCCGAACGTCAGCGTCCTGCTCGACATCCGTGATACCGATGTCACCGGCACCGCCGACAAGGTGGACGTCACCATCAGCGCCGCCGGCAATGCAGGCGATGCGCTCAACGACCTGATTCTGGACGACGCTCTCGAGCAGGCCGTGATTCATACCAGCGGCTCGCTGGCGGTGGTCATCGACACCCTGGACTTCAACGGTGGTGCGACCGCCAACGGCGGCACGGACCTGACCCTGGATGCCGACAGCGCAGCCCTGACCATCCGCGATGCGCTGGACAGCGCCATCCGCACGGTGGACGGCAGCGGCAGCACCAATGACCTGAGCTACTCGGCGGTCAACGCCGCTGGCAGCACCACGCTCAGCGGCGGCAGCGGCGACGACACCATCGTCGGTGGCCTGAACGTCAACAACGACATCAACGCCGGCAATGGCGACAACGTGGTGGTCGGCGGCAGCCAGGACGACGACATCACCACCGGCACGGGCGATGACACCATCATCGGCAATGCCGGCAACGACACCATCAGCAGCGGCGCTGGCGCTGACAGCATCATCGATGGCAGCGGTAGCAGCAGCATCGTCGCCGGCGACGGCAACGACACCGTCGTGCTCGGCAGCGGTGACGACACCGTGGTTCTGGGCAACGGCGACGACGTCGTCTATGCCACCGGCAACCTCACCGCCAACGACTACCTGCAGGGCGGCGCCGGCACCGACACGCTGTACATCAGCGCGCAGAACGCCGCGACCGATCTGGATCATGTCCAGGGTTTCGAGAACATCGTCCTGCTCGACAACGCTGCGGGCTACTCCTACGAAATCACCGACCAGACTGCGTTCGGCTTCACCAATCCCGCACAGTCCTTCGACGCCGACACCACGGTGGTGACCGTCGACGGTTCGGCGCTGACCGCCGGACATGATCTGGACTTCGACGCCACGGTGCTGAGCCGTGCCATCCACTTGATCGGTGGCTCGGGTGACGATTCCCTGATTGGCGGCGCAGCCGCCGACACCATTGAAGGCAATCTGGGCGACGATTTCCTCGTCGGCAATGGCGGCAACGATACCTTCGTCTTCGACGGCGGCGAACTGACCGCGAACGACACCATCTACGGCGACGGCGCTTTCGGCTCGCTGCCGGGCGGCCACTCCGCCGGCACCAACACCATCGTGCTGGTGGATGACAGCACCGAAGCGATCGACAACGCTGGCACCATCGAAGAAGACTTCACCCTGAACCTCGATGTCGATGGCGCGATCAGCTCGGTGGTGGTCCAGGACGACGCGGCCGGTGGCGATGTGCGCCTGACCCTGGCCGCTGGCTTCAGCCAGGCCAGCCTGACGGTCGACGCCACCGCGCTGGACGCCGGTGAGCATTTCACCTTCGACAACAACGGCAACAACGAGCAGTTCAACGTCTCCTCCGGCGCCGGCAACGACACCATTCTGGTGGGCGATGGCGACGACGTGGTCGTCAGCAACGACGGCAACGATGCCGTCATCACGGGCGCGGGTAGCGACAACGTCAGCCTGGGCCTGGGCGACGACTCCGTGCAGAGCGGTGCCAACCTCGACTCCACGGACGTGATCGCGGGCGGCGACGGCAGCGACGATCTGTACACTGACGCTGGCACCACTGACGTGGACTACACCAATGTCAGCAGCATCGAGACGCTGGTGCTCAACAACACGGGTGTCACGGTCATCGACGCTCAGGCGCAGGAAGCCGGCATCGTCAACGTGATTCTCACCAGCGGTGCCGACACGCTCGACGCGTCCGGCTACACCGTGGGCCTGAACGTCAACGACGGCGCGGGCAGCGACAGCGTTATCACCGGCAGCGGCAACGACACCATCACCGCTGTTTCTGGCAACGACACCATCAATGCAGGCGAAGGTGACAACGTTGTCAGCGGCGGCTCGGGCGACGACGAAATCAGTGCCGGCGCGGGCAACGACACCATTTCCACTGGCGGCGGCAATGACACGGTGCTGGCTGGCGATGGCAACAACCTGATCATTGACGGTAGCGGCAGCAGCACCATTGTCACTGGCGCCGGCCAGGATACCGTCGACCTCGGCCTTGGCGCCGACGACCTCTCCCTGGGTGGCGGCAATGATGTCGTGGTCGTGCGCAACGGCGAGCTGGGCATCAGCGACAGCATTGCGGGTGGCGCGGGCACCGATACGGTTCAGCTCGACAACTCGGTGGGTGAGGTCAACGCATCGGTTAATCTGAACATCGTCACGGACGTGGAGAATTACACCCTCGTCCACAACGGCGACTGGACGATCTTCGGCGATTTCGACAACAACTCCCTGACCTTCACCGGCGGCAACGTCGGCACGCTGACGCAGGTCAACATCGATGCTTCCGCCCTGACCGATCCGCTCGACACCTTCACGGTGACGCTCGACGTGGGCCAGACCGACGCCGACTACCAGTTCAACATCACGGGTTCCGCCACCGGCGACACCTTGATCAAGGAAAACCTGGGCGTCGACAACAACATCAACTTCCAGGGCAACGCCGGCAACGACGTGCTGGAAATCTCCGGCGGCGATCTGGGCTCGACGGTCACCATGGACGGCGGCTCGGGCACGGACTCCATCCGCGCCTCGGACAACGTCTTGATCACCGACGACGGCTTCACCAGCGTCAGCAGCGTTGAAATCCTCACCTCCAACAGCGGCGTCTCGCTCAATGCGGTGCTGGGCACCGAAGCCGATGGTGCCGGCATCAACCAGCTGGACCTGCAGTCCAACACCGACAGCATCACGCTGGACGCGGCCTTCAACAACGCCACCACGGTCAATCTGTACGCGGTCGGCGGCAATGCCGGCAACGACACCGTGAACGCGGGCGCCTCGGCCGCAGTGCTCACCATCAACGGCTACGACAGCAACTTCACCGCGGGCGACGTGCTGATCGGCGGCACCACCTCCAGCGATGTGCTGAACGTCTATGCGACGGGTGGTGTGGCCAACCTCAGCAATGTCGAGGGTGTGGAAACCATCGTCGCGCAGTTCGGCACCAGTGCGGTCACCAGCATCATCATTGACACCACGGCAGCGGACCTGGACGGCGTTAGCTTCCAGACCATCGACGCCTCGGGTCTGGCGGATGCCTTCGGTCCGGAATCGCTGAACCTCGACGGCGGCGCTGCAACCGCCGACCTCAAGGTCACTGGCAGCATCGGTGACGACACCCTGACCACCGGCTCGGGCAATGACACGGTCACCGCCGGTGACGGCGACGACCTGATCAGCACCGGCCTGGGCAATGACTCCGTGGCCGCCGGCGACGGCGACAACACGGTCACCACCGGCTCGGGTGCTGACACCGTCAGCAGCGGCACGGGCGACGATCTGATCGACACCGGCGTGGGTATCGACCAGATCAACAGCGGCGCCGGCAACGACACCATCCAGCTGGGTGGCGATGACGTGGTTTCCGACACCGTCTTTGCGGGTGCGGGTGCCGACGTCATCATCGCCGGCACGGGCGCGGATCACATCGACGTGGGTGCCGATGGCAATACGGATCTGGTGCAGATCAATGCCGCGCGCATCTCCGGCGGCAACATCGTGCTGGTGGACGGCGTCACCATCATCACCAACTTCAACGTCAGCAACGACGTGATCTCGCTCTCCCCGGTGCTGTTCGCCGATAGCGCGGCTACCCTGACCCAGGGTGACAACGCCATCGAGCAGGCGCAGGGCGACAGCTGGAAGAACGGTGCCAACGGCGTCAATAACGGTGGTCCGGGTTCGGGCGACGACTACGCTGAGCTGGTGGTCATCACCACCACGGCCAGCGGCGGCGCCGACACCGGCCTGAAGGTCGCGCAGTTCCTGGCCTTCAATGACCTGGCTTCCGCCGGCAACAACCAGCAGGCCGTGTTCGCCATCACCGATGGCACCGACACCTATCTCTGGCAGTACACGGACGACGGCGACAACACCCTCTCGGGCACGGACTTCACGCTGCTGGCCATCCTGGACGGCGTGAACAACCTCTCGGGCGCCAACCTGACGCTGAACTACACCTTCACGCCGGGCGACGACAATGTGCTCGTCACCTCCGGTGCGATTGTGGACGGCCAGGGCGGTAATGACAGCGTGACCATCGTGCCGGATACCGGTGCGGGCACCACCGTGCAGGTCACCAATGTCGAGACGGTGAACGGCACCTCGGGCAACGACACCGTCACCTTCGTCGACACCACCACGCTGAACGTCGAAGTGTTCAGCAACGGCGGCAGCGACGTTGTCAACCTCAGCAACGGTCAGACCCTGACGTTCCACAGCACCGGCACCATCGTGGTCGGCGCGGGTAATGCCATCGACGACAACGCTTCCGGCAGCAGCTTCGACAGCAGCATCGAAACCGTGATTCTGGCTGACGACGGCGCGCCGCATACCGTTACGGTGACGGGCGTGGAGAGCGTCAACGGCAGCAGCGGCAACGATGCCATCACCTTCGGCTCCAACACCAACGCCACGGTCAGCGGCGATGGCGGTGCGGACACCGTGGTCGGCGCCAATGGCGGCCAGAGCCTCGTGCTCAATGATGTGGACAGCGTCTTTGCCGGTACCGGCAATGATTCGGTCAGCATCAACGGCGGCCTGAACTATGCCGACCTCGGCGCCGGCAACGACCAGCTGACGTTCACCTCGGCGGCCAACGGCGCCACCGTCTTCGGCGGCATCGGTTCCGATACCGTGTACGGCTCCAACGCCGGTGACGCCTTCGCGACGCAGAGCGTGGAAACCGTCTACGCCGGCACTGGCGACGACACCATCACGGCCGACGGCACGCTCGACTACATCAGCCTGAACGATGGCAATGACGAGCTGAGCTTCAACGCGGCCAACACCATCGCCTTCGTCCAGGGCGGCCTGGGCAGCGATACCGTCAATGGCTCTGCCGGCAGCGATGCCATCAATGTTGCTGACGTCGAGCACATCAATGCTGGTAACGGCAATGATGCCATCGGCTTCTATACGAACATCGCCGCACCGGTTGCAACGGTGGACGGCGGCGTCGGTAACGACACGGTGTTCGGCTCCAGCGACGGGGATCAGCTGACCCTGATTTCTGTGGAGACGCTGCAGGCTGGTTCTGGTGCCGACACCATCTCCGCCGACGGCGATCTGAACTACGCCGACCTGGGCGCCGACAACGATGATCTGACCCTGACGGCTGCCACCAGCGCCACTGTCATCGGCGGCGGCGGCACCGACACCGTCAACGGTTCGAGCGGCAACGACTCGTTGGTCGTCGATACCCTGGAGATCATCAATCTCAATGGCGGCGATGACTATGTTCAGTTCCTGAATGCGGCTAGCAGCACCATCGACGGCGGCTCGGGTACCGATACGGTGCAGGGTTCCGCCGGTGCGGATTCGCTGCTGTTGACGGGCGTGGAAGTGCTGGCGGCGGGCGATGGTGCCGATGGCATCACGGTCAACGGCTCCGATCTGATCAACGCCGACCTGGGTGCAGATAATGACTACCTGCAGCTGAACGCAGCGACCAACGCGACCGTCAACGGCAGCTTCGGCAGCGATACCGTCTACGGTTCCAATGGTGGCGACACGCTGGATCTGCTCGGGGTCGAGCGCCTCTACGAAGGCAGCGGCAATGACGTGATCAGCGCTGATTCCGATCTGGACTACGCCTCGCTGTCGGGTGGCAACGACGAACTGAGCTTCACCGCTGCGGCCTCGTTCGCGACGGTGGATGGCGGCAACGGCACCGACACGGTGAATGGCTCCAGCAGCGCCGACAACATCAGCCTCTTTGCGGTCGAGGTGCTGGTGGCTGGCGCTGGCAATGACACGATCTTCAGCGATCAGTCTCTGAGCGACGTCCAGCTGGATGACGGCAACGATCACCTCAACTACGCCTTCGCCAGTGCTGGCGTCACGGCCACTGTCAGCGGCGGCTCTGGTGGCGATACCGTGGATGCCACCGGCGCGGCCGATAGCCTGACACTGATCGGTGTGGAGACGGTCAACACCTATTCCGGTGCCGACACGGTCACGGCGGACGGCGATCTGAAGAGTGCCAGCCTGGGCAATGACGACGACCATTTGACCCTGTCTGCGGCTGCGACCGCCACGGTTGATGGTGGCGCCGGCACCGACACGGTGACGGGCTCCTCCGGTGGCGATACGCTGACGATCACCGCTGTTGAGACGGTGACCGATGGCGGCGGCAACGATGTGGTGACGATCAGCGGCTCCAACACGGTGGCGGTGACGCTGACCGGTATCGAGACCCTGAACGGCAGCAGCAATGCCGACACGGTCACGGCGAGCGGCCTGAGCAGCGCGGTGCTGAACGGCGGTGCCGACAGCCTGACGCTGGGTGCGGCAACCACGGCGACCATCGACGGCGGCGCCGGCATCGACACGGTGACGGGTTCCTCCAGCGGCGACACGCTGACGATCACCGACGTTGAGACGGTGACCGATGGCGGCGGCAATGACGCCGTGACGCTGAGCAGCACGAACTCCGTGGCGGTGACGCTGACGGGCATCGAAACCGTGAACGGCAGCAGCAATGCCGACACCGTGACGGCGAGCGGCCTGAGCAGCGCGGTGCTGAACGGCGGCGCTGACAGCCTGACGCTGAGCGCGGCGACCACGGCGACCATCGACGGCGGCGCCGGCACCGATACGGTGACGGGCTCCTCCAGCGGCGACACACTGACGATCACCGACGTGGAAACGGTGACCGACGGCGGCGGCAATGACGCCGTGACGCTGAGCAGCACGAACTCCGTGGCGGTGACGCTGACGGGCATCGAAACCGTGAACGGCAGCAGCAATGCCGACACCGTGACGGCGAGCGGCCTGAGCAGCGCGGTGCTGAACGGCGGCGCTGACAGCCTGACGCTGAGCGCGGCGACCACGGCGACCATCGACGGCGGCGCCGGCACCGACACGGTGACGGGCTCTTCCGGTGCCGACACGCTGACGATCACCGACGTTGAGACGGTGACCGATGGCGGCGGCAATGACGCGGTGACGCTGAGCAGCACGAATTCCGTGGCGGTGACGCTCACGGGCGTCGAAACCGTGAACGGCAGCAGCAATGCCGACACCGTGACGGCGAGCGGTCTGAGCAGCGCGGTGCTGAACGGCGGTGCCGACAGCCTGACGCTGAGCGCGGCGACCACGGCCACCATCAACGGCGGTGCGGCGGTCGATACGGTGACGGGCTCTTCGGGTGGCGACACCCTGACGATCATCGATGTCGAGACGGTGACCGGTGGTTCGGGCAACGACAACGTCACGATCAGCGCTTCCAACACGGTGGCGGTGACGCTGACGGGCATCGAGACCCTGAATGGCAGCGCCAACGCGGATACCGTGACGGCGAGCGGCCTGAGCAGCGCGGTGCTGAACGGTGGCGCTGACAGCCTGACCCTGGGTGCGGCGACCACGGCCACCATCAACGGCGGTGCGGCAGTCGACACGGTGACGGGCTCTTCGGGCGGCGACACCCTGACGATCATCGACGTCGAGACGGTGACCGGTGGTTCGGGCAACGACCACGTCACGATCAGCGCTTCGAACACGGTGGCGGTGACGCTGACGGGCATCGAGACCCTGACCGGCAGCAGCAATGCCGATACGGTCACGGCGAGCGGTCTGTCCAGCGCGACGTTTGGTAACGGTGCCGACAGCCTGACGCTGAGCGCGGCGACTACGGCGACCATCGACGGCGGCGCCGGCACCGATACGGTGACGGGCTCCTCGGGTGGCGACACGCTGACCATCATCGACATCGAAACGGTGACCGGTGGCGTGGGCAGCGACCATGTCACGATCAGCGCCTCCAACACCGTGGCGGTGACGCTCACGGGCATCGAGACTGTGACCGGCAGCAGCAATGCCGACACCGTGACGGCGAGCGGTCTGAGCAGCGCCGATCTGGGCTCTAACGACGACCATCTGACCCTGGCCGTTGGTACGACGGCGACCATCGACGGCGGCACCGGCACCGACACGGTGACGGGTTCGGCGAGCGGCGACACCCTGTCGCTGAGCGGCGTGGAAAGCGTGGATGCAGGCGCGGGCAATGACAGCATCACCTTCGACGCTGCCATCACGGCCTCGGTCGACGGCGGTGCCAACACCGACACGGTGACGGGCTCCAGCGGTGATGATGTGCTGACGCTGACCAACGTCGAGGTGGTTGACCTGAGCGCGGGCGGTGCGGACGTGATCTTGCTGGCCACCAACGCGGCGGCGACGGTTCAGGGCTTCACGGCGGGCAATGACGCTCTGGACGTCGGCAATGGCCCGGGTGCGGAGTTCCAGTCGGTGTCGTATGACGTCGGTGATGTGGGCATCAACGCCGGCACGGACGTCATCGAGATTGAGCTCAGCAACCTCAGTGGTGTTTCGGCCATCCTGTCGGATCTCAGCGATGGTGGCGATGTTGAAAGTGTCATCGCCAATGCGGTTGGCAATATCGGTGCCGGCACCTACACCGTGATCGTGTACGACGACTACAACAACGGCCTCAACGCCGATGCGGGCGTCTACACCTTCACGACGGCGGGTTCTGCGAACCTCGCCACCAACGAGTTCTCGTTGACCCATGTGGCGACGCTGATTGATGTGGGCGTCAACAGCCTGGGTGGCACGGACGTGTTTGGTAGTGTCGACAACTAAGTGATACGGGCTCAGCCCGGCCGTCAACGACGGCCGGGCGGCTCTCGCAAGATTCCCAATCCCCGCCTCGCGCGGGGATTTCTTTATGTCGGGAGCGGTACATGCCTCGCTTTCTGCACGTTGGCTGCGGGCCGGCAACCAAGGTGAACACCACAGCGGCGTTTGCGGGCGCGGACTGGCAGGAGCTGCGTCTGGACATCGATGCCTCGGTCAAGCCGGACATCATCGGCTCCATGACGGATATGTCAGCGGTGCCGGATGCCAGCTTCGATGCCTTGTTTTCCTCGCACAACCTCGAACATCTGTATCCGCACGAAGTGCCGGTGGCACTCAAGGAATTCCGCCGCGTGCTGAAGCCCGAGGGCTTTGCGGTCATCACCTGTCCGGATCTGCAGTCCATCTGCGCCCTGGTGGCGGAGGGCAAGCTGCTGGATGCCGCTTATGAGTCGCCTTCAGGCCCGATCAGCGCGCTGGATGTCCTGTATGGCCATCGGCCGGCACTGGCCGCCGGCAATCTGTACATGGCGCATCGCTGTGGTTTTGTAGAGACAAGCCTGCGTGAGGCTCTCTGCGCGGCTGGATTCAAGGTGGTGGCGACCAAGTCGCGGCCGCATCCTTCTTATGATCTCTGGGCGCTGGCCTGCGTCTCCTCGCAGCCCAGACAGAAGACACGGGACATGGCGGCCACCTATCTGCCGTGACAAAACCGGCGATCACGATGCGGTTTGCTCCGCGCGGCTTGGCGCGGCTGATGGCGAAAGGCATCATCGCCCGGGCACTCGTACCACCGGGCGAAAAACTGTCATGGCAGCTGCTTTGAGTTCCGATTTTCTCAGTCGCGCGCAAGCGGCGATGGCCTTGCCCTGGTTTTTTGTCTGCGGCGCGCAGAAGTCCGGCACCACCTGGCTGCAGCGCATACTCGACGCGCACCCCGAAATCCAGTGTCGCGGCGAAGGGCATTTCTTCACCGTGCTGGCGACCAAGCTTTCCGAAGCCTGCAATGCCTACAACAGGACGCAGCGGCAGGTGGCCGCGCAGGTATATGAAGGCGAGCCTTACTATGTGCCGCTGACGCAGCCGGAGTTTCAGGATCTGCTGCTGTTGTTCAGTGCGGCGGTCATGGGCCGCAAGCTCAAGCCCGGCGCCAAGGTGCTGGGCGACAAGACGCCGGCTTATGCGATGCGTACCATGTTCATGCACAAGACCTTGCCGCAGGCGCGGCTGGTGCACATCATCCGCGACGGCCGCGACGTGGCGGTGTCGGCATTGCATCATGCGTATCGCGCTGGACTCGAAGATGCCATCGTTCCGCATTCGGAAGAGTTCTATAAGCAGATGCGCTGGCATGCGCGCAAGTGGGCCGTGAGCGTCAGCGCCGCACGGGACTTCGGGCGCCGGCATCCGGAGCTGTATTGCGAGGTTTCCTACGAGCGTCTGCTGCAGGCCCCGGGGCCGGAGATCGTCAGCGTCTGCCGCCTGTTGCAGGTGGACGACTCACCGGCGGCGGTGCAGGCGGCCTTAGACGGCGCGTCTTTTGAAAAGCTCACCGGCCGTGCGCGCGGCGAAGAAGACAAGCGTGCGTTCGTCCGCAAAGGCGAGGCCGGAGACTGGCAGAACTATTTTGATGAACGCAGTCTCAGGGTCTTTGATGAAGCCAGCGAAAATCTGCGCCACCAATTGGGTTATTGCTGAACGCGAGTGCAATGAAGATACTTTTTATTCACCAGAATTTCCCGGCGCAGTTCAAACATCTGGCGCCGGCACTGGCGGCGCGCGGAGATGAGGTGCGGGCACTGAGTGTCACCGGGCCGGCGGTGCCGGGCCTGCAGGTGACGCACTACAAGATCGCGCACAGCTCCAGCAAGGCCATCCATTCCTGGGCGAGTGACTTCGAAGCCAAGGTGATCCGCGCCGAGGCCTGCAGTCAGGCCATGCAGAAGATGCGTGACGAAGGCTTCGTGCCGGACCTGGTGGTGGTGCATCCGGGCTGGGGCGAAGGCCTGTGCATTGAAGAGGTTTTTCCCGGCGTGCCGCAGCTGCACTTCATCGAGTGGTACTACCACTTCAAGGGCGGCGACGTGGGCTTCGATCCGGAGTTCAATGACGAGCGCATCGCGCCGGGGCGGGTGCGCGCCAAGAACGCGATGAACCTGCTCAGCCTGGAGCAGATGACCGCCGGCTATTGCCCCACACACTGGCAGCTGAGCCGCCTGCCCGAGCGCTATCGCGAGCGGGTTTCGGTGATTCACGACGGCATCGACACCCAGGCGCTGCGGCCGGATGCGGGCGCGAGCGTCACCTTCCATCGCGACAAGCTGACGCTGACGCGCAAGGACGAGCTGGTCACCTTCATCAACCGCAATCTGGAGCCGATGCGCGGCTGGCATATCTTTGCGCGCAGCCTGCCGCAGTTGCTCAAGGCGCGGCCCAAGGCACACATCGCCATCATCGGCAACGATGAGCTGAGCTATGGCGCGCCACCGCCCGGCGGGCGGAGCTGGCGCCAGCTGATCTGGGACGAGATTCGCGAGCAGGTGGACGTGAGCCGGGTACATTTTGTCGGCCGCGTGCCGCACCAGACCATGATTCAGCTGCTGCAAGTGGCGCGCTGCCACGTCTATCTGACCATGCCCTTCGTGCTCAGCTGGTCGATGCTGGAGGCGATGTCCGTGGAGGCGCTGGTGGTGGGCAGTGACACGCCGCCGGTGCAGGAAGTGATCCGGCACGGCGAGAACGGACTGCTGACGCCCTTTCTCGATCCGCAGGCCCTGGCGGCGCTGGTCACCGAGGTCCTGGCCAATCCGGAGCGTTACGAGCACCTGCGCAGGGCGGCGCGCCAGACCGTGGTGCAGCGCTATGACCTGAATTCGATATGCCTTCCCGCGCAGCTGGCGCTGGTGGATAGCCTGGTGCGCAAAGGCGCCTAGCCTTAGCGGCGGGGCTTAATGATTTCTATTAACCGCAGTTTCAATGACAGGAGAAGTGCCCGTGGCAAAAGTGGAAAAGCAGGTAGCGGCAAAGCAGGCTCCGGTTGTGGCCATCGACGGTCAGAAGTACGAGTGGGCCAAGCTCAGCAAGGAAGCCCGCGCCGCGGTCATCAACATCAATACGGTGGACGCCGAACTCAAGCGTCTGCGCGTGCAGGTGGGCATCGCGCAGACCGCGCGCAAGCTGTTTGTCGCGCAGCTCCGCGGCAGCCTGGCCAAGGCCAAGAACGGCGGCTGAGGCTCACGGCTCTTGCAATGGTGCGGTGCACATAAAAAATGCCCATTAACGATGCAGGCGTGAACTGATTTCGTGCGCTGCCTCAGGCCGACGAATGGTCGGATGCAAAATGCGCGAGTTGAGCGAGATTGATGGAAATTGAAGATGGAAATCTCATAAATCTGTCACGACTGTAGGTTAATTTAGCCGCGTTGTAGGTGTTACCCTGATTTCCGGCGCCAGTTCAGTGCGTTATTTGGGTTGACATGGTGCGATGAGGCGCGTTAGATTCGCTCCCCTTCATGCCATCTGTACACCAAAGCGCTGTGAATTAAGTGGCACGATGGTTGCGGGAAAGAAGAACGCAAGTTCAATGCGGTTTACTTGGGGGTTTTAATGTCTATCTCAATCGGTGGTGGTATCTCCATCGTGACCAGTCCAGACGGGCATGGATATCTCCATGTCGGCCTGGATATTCACCTTGGAAGTTTGCTGGACATCAGTCTTAACATCGACACCTTCCCGGGCGGCAGCAGCATCGCTCCGTCGGTTGGTTCTCCGTTGATTCCCAGCCCCAGCGTCGCTGGTGGTCTGCTCGATCAGCTTCTGCCGCCGATTATTGCTCCGGTGGTGGACAGCCTGCTCGGCGCCATCCCGTCTGGCGGCGTGGGCGCTGCGCAGGAACCGCCGGCTGGCTCCAGCACTCTGCTGGATCTGGGCGGCACGCTGATCAACCTGCCGGGTGCTTTCAAGGAATCCTGAGTTTCATTAGCAGGAAGTTGATCAAGTCCCTCCCCAGCCTTGGCTGGGGGGGGATTTTTTTTGGTGCGAAGCTCCCCGGCCTGTCCGCAATACCGCTCTAGGCCTCTGCTCTCATTTCTGCATGGCTGCCGCAACGCCAAAGCCTTCTGTTTCCAAGCAGTTGATCGCGAAAGACGATCTGGAGGCGAGCCTGCGCCGCATCCGGCGCCTGGCGCAGCGGGGCGATCTTGCGGCGGCGCTGCGCCTGACTGATCGCGCCTGGCGCACGATGCCGGAGCAGCAGGCGGCGCTGGCCCCGATTCTGGGGCGCCTGCTGTTGCAGCAAGGCTCGGAGCCGGTCGCGGCGCTGCAACTGCTGATGCGCGCCGCCGAGCTGCGCCCTAGCCTCGAAGCCGAAACCGAGCTGATTGCCGCGCTGATCGCGACGGAGCACCTCGAAGCAGCCTTGCAGCGTCTCGGGCAGGCTCTGTTGAACCATGCCTGTGGGCCGGATGGGCGGCTGGCGCAGCTGGCGCGGCAGCTGATGCAGAAAATGCCGGCTGCCATTGCAGGCTGGGTGGCGCTCGATGCGGATTTCAGCCTTTATGCCGAGGTCGGGCCTGCTCTGCAGGCGCCGAAGTTCGAGCTGCTGGCGGCCGATGGCGCGGTGTTGCAAAGCCGACAGGCTTTGTCGAAAAAAACACATCAGGGCGCCCGTGCCCGCTTCCAGGTCGCAAAGCCTGCGCAGGCGCAGTTTCTGCGCGTCCTGGCGGCTGGCCGGCCTTTGCTGGGGGGTGAGCGGGTTCTGCCCCTGAACCCCCGCCTGGAGGCCAGCTGCAGCGCCCGGGGACGAGATCTGACGATCAGCGCCCGGCTGGGCTGGGCTGCCGATCAGGAAGTAGAGTTGGAGATCGGCGACGAACATGGCCGCATCCACCGTCAGCGCACGCGCAAGGCTCAGCTGCGACTGGACGCCGAGCGCCTGCGGCTGGGGTCCCGCCTGACGATCAAGGCGCTGCTGCCGGATGGACGCGCCGTCGAGCTGGCGGACAGTCCGCTGTTGTTCAAGCCGGCCTTGCTGGCCAGCCTGAAAGCCCTGCGGGCCTCGCTACCGCCCCCGGCCGCCCGCAAGCGGGCAGGACGCCCCTTGCCGGTGGACGTGGTCATCCCGGTGTATCAGGGCCGGGCCGAGACACTGGCCTGCATCGAGTCGGTCTTGCGGACCGCAGCGGACTTTGCGGCCAGCATTCTGGTGGTGGATGACGCCAGCCCTGATCCGGCGCTCTCGGCCGATCTGGACGCCCTGGCCGCTGCCGGGCGCATCCGCCTGCTGCGCAACGAGCGCAATCTGGGCTTCTCCGCCACCATCAACCGCGCCCTGGCCGAGCATCCCGAGCACGACGCAGTGCTGGTGAACGCCGATGCCCTGGTGTTCGGTGACTGGCTGCAGCGCCTGCAGGCGGCGGCCTATCGTGCACCCAATATCGCCAGCGTCACGCCGTTTGCCGATGACGATTCGGTTGCCCGATACGTGCAGGGTGGCGACGCGGCCCTGTCGGCGCAGCTGGACGCCTACGCGCGTGAGGCGCATCGCGGCTGCAGCGTCGAGCTGCCGGTGGGCGTGGGCTTTTGCCTGTATCTGCGCCGCGCCGCCTGGCGCGAAGTGGGCGAGCTGGACGCGGCCACTTTCGGCAAGGGCTATGGCGAGGAGAGCGACTGGTGCATGCGGGCGCGCCAGCTTGGCTGGCAGCATCGCCTGGCAGCGGATGTGTTCGTCCATCACGCGGGCGGCGCCTCGTTCGGTGCAAGGCGCCTGGCGCTGCTGCAACGCGCGCATCGCTTGATGGCACTGCGACATCCTGGTTATCACCGTCAGGTGCAGGCCTTTCTGAAGCAGGACAGCCTGCGCGAATTCCGCCGCAGTTTTGATCGCCATCGCCTGCTGGCGCAGCGCCAGCCCGTGGTGCTGATGGTGATGCTGGGCCTCACCGGCGGGGTGGACCGCTATGTCGGTGAGCGCTGCCGGCAGTTGCAGGCACAGGGCAAGTTTCCGCTGCTGCTGCGTCCCGTGAAGTTCGGCCCCGAGGCCTGCATGCTGTGGAGCTTCGCGCCCCGCCTCGGCCAGCTGTACTTCGGGATGCCAGGGGAACTCGCGGCGCTGCGGCAGCTGTTGCAGCAACTGCCGATTGAAAGCGTGGAGCTGCATCATTTCCTGGGACTGGATGCACGCCTGGTGCAGACCGCCCTGCAACTGGGCGTGCCGTACGACGCCTATCTGCATGACTACAGCTGGATCTGTCCCCGCGTCACGCTGATGAACGAAACAGGCCGTTACTGCGGCGAGCCGGATCTGGCGGGCTGCGAGCGCTGCGTGCAGCGCAATGGCTCCGATCTGATGGAAGAGATCGGCGTCGCGGCGCTGCGCCGTCGCAGCCTGCGCTGGCTGAGCGGCGCACGTCGCGTGATTGCGCCTTCGCATGACGTGGCCCAGCGCTTCGCGCGCTATGCACCGAAGCTGGCGATCACGGTGGAGCCGCTGGAGCGCCGGATTGCCATTCCGCCGCCGCCGGTTCGCCAGCGCCGTGGCACCACGCGCGTGGCAATCCTGGGCGCCATCGGTCAGCACAAGGGCTATCACGTGCTGCTGGCCTGCGCCCGTGATGCCGCGCGACGTCGGCTGGATCTGGAGTTCGTGCTGATCGGCTTCAGCGTCAAGGATGCGCCGCTGCTGCAGACCGGCAAGGTTTTTGTGACCGGCAAATACCATGACGGTGAAGTGCCGGGACTGCTCAGGCGGGAACAGCCTGATCTGATCTGGCTGCCTTCTGTCTGGCCCGAGACCTGGTGCTATACACTTAGTCACGCCATGGCCTCGGGCTTGCCTGTGGTGGCTTTCGATATCGGAGCAATGGCCGAACGCTTGCGTGAGCATGAGACCGGCGAGCTGTTGCCGCTGCAGGCCAGGCCCTTGGAGATCAATGATCGCTTGATCGAAATCGCCGCGCGCAGCGGCGCTGAGGCGCCGTTGTTTGTCTAGCGATATGCAGGAACTGTGGTGGCAGTGCCGGGATTGTCGTTTTCACAAAGAAGATTGCAGGAGCTGAAATGTCGCAACAGAACGCGGGCGCGCAAGCTGCCAGACCCAAGACGGTGCCGCTGCACGCAGCCACTCAGGCGGTACCGTTTCCTGCCGGCGTCTACCGCTTTTCCGTGCGCACCGCGTCACCGGTAGTTGAGGGCACGGCCGCCACGCCCTTTCCCGCGCTGCTGGTCGCTGCGGCGCCGCTGACTCCGCCGGGCGCCGTCGAATTCGTTGGCAATACCGCAGCGGTCGCGGCCTGGCTCTGCAACGTAGGCGATATCGTGGTGGCCAAGATCGGCGCCAAAGGCGCCACCCTGATCCTCAGCTCCCTGCGTACGGCGGCGGACACGCAGGCCTTCGATATCAAGGTCGAGCAGATCAACGATTCAACGTCTCCGGCCTTGCCCAGCACCGCCGCCGGCGCCACGCTGAAGCTGCGCGTGGCACTGCATCTGCGCGGCCAGGGTGAAGCGCGCTTCACCGAATCCGAATGGGCCGGCCGCGCCGGCAGCGGTGCCTGGATCGAGGCGATGAGCGTCGTGCCGCTGGAGGCCTTGAGCGCCGCCGACATTGAATGCAAGGGTCTCGCAGCCAATGGCTTTGAGACGCCCTGGCTCAGCGATGGTGCGGTCTGTGGCACCAAGGGCGGTGGCGTGCCCCTGATCGGTTTTGCGCTGCGTCTGAAGCCCGCAGCGTCCGCCGAATACGATTGCGAGTACAGCGCCTATTTCCGTTCCGGCATCACCGTGGGTCCGCTGCGCAACGGCGTGCCCTGCCGTTCCCGGACCAATGGCGATCCGCTGGAGGCGGTGCAGATCCGCATCGTGAAACGCACCGCGGCGGCGGAGAAGCCGGCGGCGGTCGCGGGCAAGACGGCCGCGCCGGCTGCCAAGAAGGGTCCCAGCTTCGGCAAGTTCCGCGATGAAGAGGCGGCGCCTGCGGTGCCGGCCAAGAAGGCGGCAAAGAAGATCGGCAAGAGCGTGGCGCCGGCCAAGGCCGGCAAGAGCGTCGCCAAGCCGGCGGCCGCCAAAGCGCCTGCCAAGAAGAACGGCAAGGCCGTCAAGCCGGCGGCTAAGCGCAAGTGACGAGGCGCTGGGCCGGAATCGGTCCGGCGCCTCACCGGCATGATCTATCTCTTCATCCATCAAAGCTGCCCCGGGCAGTATGTGCACCTCATCCGGCATCTGCTGGCCGAGGGTCATCGCGTTTACTTCATCTCGCAGCGCAGCGATCAGCCGCTGCCGGGGGTACATAATCTCTACTACAAACCGGATCGCACCGGCGCCGGTGCCTGTCATCCGCTCACCGTCGATATCGACAACGCCATCCGCAACGCGGCGGCCGTGTCGGAGCTGTGCCGGAAGCTGCGGGACGAGCAGGGCGTCCATCCGGACCTGATCGTCGGTCACGGAGGCTGGGGCGAGACCTTGTTCGTCAAGGATCTGTTCCCGGACGCGCCGGTGCTGACCTACTTCGAGTTCTACTACCACATCAATGGCGTGGATGTGGACTTCGATCCCGAGTTCGTTTCGGTGTTCGCGGATGCCGATCGCCTGCGGACCCGCAATGCGATCACGCTGATGGCGGCGGAAGCCACCGACTGGGGACACTCACCGACGGTCTGGCAACGCAGCCTGTTGCCGCCTGAGATTCGCAAGCGTGTGACGGTGGTGCACGAGGGCGTCGATACCGAACGCGTCTGTCCACGCGCGGACGTCGAGTTCAACATCCCGCAGGCAGAACTGACGCTGAGCCGTGCCGACGAGGTGATCACCTACTGTGCGCGGAATCTGGAGCCCTATCGCGGCTTTCACATCTTCATGCGCGCCCTGCCCGAGATACTGCGCAGGCGACCCAAGGCGCAGGTGCTGATCGTGGGCGGCGATGAAGTCAGTTACGGCGTGCCGCCGCCGCCGGGAACCACTTATCGCGAGATCATGCTCAAGGAAGTGGGCCCGCAGTTGGATGCGCGGCGCGTGCACTGGTTTCGCACCCTGCCTTACGAGGACTATCTGCGCGTGCTGCAACTGTCCTCGGCGCATGTCTACCTGACCTATCCCTTCGTGCTGTCCTGGTCCTGCATCGAGGCGCTGGCTGCCGGCTGTCTGGTGATCGGCTCGGCGACGCCGCCGGTGCTGGAGGTGATCGAGGATGGCGTGAACGGGCTGACCGTGGATTTCTTCTCGCCCGGGCAGATCGCCGAGCGTGTCGATGAGGTGTTCGCCTCTGCCGATCGCCGGCAGGACTTGCGCGACGCCGCCCGGCAGACCGCAGTCGAGTACTTCGATCTCAAGACGCAGGCACTGCCGCGCTGGCAGGCCCTGCTGGACGATCTGCTGCAAGGCCAGCGTCCCGAACTGGATCCTTAGAGCGCGACTGTCGCGCCCGGCGCCTGCGAAGAGTGAGGCCTGCTGTCGCTCAGGCGGTGGGCGGCGCCACTTCCAGCCGACGCGCCTCGACGCCGGCGTCGATATGGCCCAGGGAAGCCGCGCGGCGATACCACGCAATGGCAGCCTCGCGATCCGCAGCAACGCCGCGTCCCGCCTCATGCAGCCGACCCAGTTGCACCATGGCCTCGGGGTTGCCCGCTTCAGCGGCCTGTCGCAGCCAGCGCAGTGCCTCGCTCAGATCGCCGTCGGCGCCGGCATTGAGGGCCAGAATCTCTGCCAGCGCCAACTGTGCCGCTGTGTTGTTGCGCTGTGCCGCGCTGCGGTAATGACGCAGGGCGATGGCCAGATCGGGCTCGGTGCCCAGGCCACGGCTGTAGCAGACGCCCAGATTGTATTCCGCGTCGATATTGCCCTTGGCGGCGGCCTGCTTGAGATATTCGATGCCGGCGGCGGCGTCCACGGCGGCGCCCTGTCCCTGCACGGCCAGCCCGCCAATGGCCACCATGGCCGGCGCATCGCCCAGGTCCGCAGCGGACTTGAGCCAGTACAGGGCTTTCTCCTGTGACAGCTCGGTGCCCACACCCCTGAGATAGAAATCGCCCACGACGCGCTGCGCCGTGGCGTCACCATGTTCGGCCGCGCGCAGCCAGTATTTGAACAGTCGCGCCAGGGCTTCAGGATCGGGTTTGCCGGCCAGCAGCAGGCGGGTCAGCGCGCCGGTGGCGGGACCATTGCCCTGCTGCGCGGCGCGCTCGTACCAGTCCAGCGCCACGCCGATGTCCTGCTTGACGCCCCGGCCCTTGCTGTAGGCATCGCCCAGCGCCGCCTGCGCCTTGGCGTCGCCCTGCTCGGCAGCGCGCTCATGCCAATGCAGAGCCGCCCGTTCGTCCTGACTCACATGCTTGCCTTCCAGCAGCAGCTGCGCCAGCGACATCTGTGCGCCGATGTTGCCTGACCTGGCGAGTCCTTCCAGCATCGCGACCACTTCGGAGGCCGGCGGCATCATCGTGCGATCTTCGTTCAGCCACTGCACCAGCCTGGCGACCGCCGGCGCGCTGCCCATTTCGGCGGCGCGAATCAGCCACCGTGCCGCGAGCTCCGGATTCTTGGCTAGGTATTCGCCTTCCTCATGCAGGGTGTGCAGCGCCCATGCCGCCGGTACGCTGCCTTGTTCCGCCGTTTCGTTGAGCAGGCTCAGGCCGTACTCGACATCGTGACGCACGCCCAGGCCGCGCAGGTGCAGGAAAGCGAGATTGAAGCGGCCGTCGAGGTTGCCCAGGTCCGCAGCCTTCTTGTACCAGCGCGCCGCGATTTCATGATCGGCCGCCAGGCCATCGCCCGAGGCGTACAGCACGCCCAGCTGCAGGCAGGCCTGATCGTTGTCCAGTTCGGCGGCGCGCCGGAAATATTCCGCCGCCTTGCTGACGTCGCGCGTCACGCCCAGACCGCTGAACAACATGACGCCGATGCGGTAATAAGCGCCCTTGGCGCCGGCGGCTGCGGCCTGCTCCAGCAGATCCAGCGCTGCCTGCGGATCGCGCGCCACGCCCGTGCCGTTGGCGTGCAGTACGCCCAGCAGCTCGATGGCCTCGGCATAGTTCTGCTGGGCCGCTGCGCGTGCCCAGCGTACCGACTGCGCAGGGTCGCGTGGCAGCCCCTTGCCTTCCAGATACAGATGGGCCAGCAGGAACTGTCCTTCCGCCATGCCCAGATCGGCGGCCTGCCGGCACAGCGCGGCGGCGGCGTCGTAGGCCTCGTAGCCCTTGCTGGTCAGCAGGCGCACCAGGGAAATGAGGGCCTGCTGGTGACCACGCGATGCGGCGCGCCGCAGCCAGGTCTCGGCGGTGGCCGGATTGGCCGGCACGCCCTGGCCGAGACGATGGGCCTCGCCCAGGTAGAACATCGCCAGCGAATTTCCCGCCACACCCGCGTCTTCGAGCATCGCCAGCGCGCGGGCCTCGTCCTTCTCGACGCCGTCACCCCGCAGGTGCAGCAGCGCCAAGCCCACTTGTGCATTGCTGTTGCCGGACTCCCGGGCCTTGTCCAGCCATTGCGCGGCGGTCTGCGTGTCACCGCGCTTCTCACCAAAGCTGCCGGACAGCAGCATACCCAGTCCCAGCTGACCGAATTCATCGCCGCTCTCGGCTGCCGCTCTCAGCCACTTTTCGGCGGCATCGAGATTTTTCTCGACGCCGTTGCCGGTCGCGTACTGGTAGCCGATGCGCGCCTGTGCGCCTGAATGGCCCTTGTCGGCGGCTGCCTGATTCCAGCGTGCCGCCGCCTGCCAGTCCTGGCGGATGGCATTGCTCTGCCCCAGCAGTTGTCCCAGCAAGCTGTTCTGAGCTTCATCATCGCCGGACGGCTTGGTGCCTTGCGGCAGCCCGGACAGGTAGTACTCGCCGAGCTTGGCTTCGGCGTCGAGGGACCCCAGCGCGGCGGCTGACAGGTACAGGCTTTCCGCCTCGGCGAAATTCTGGATGACGCCCTGACCCTGCACATACAGCTCGGCAAGCGACACCATCGCCGAGCCATCGCCGCCATTGGCGAGCTTGCGCAGCAGTTGCGCGGCTTCGGTGAAGTCGCCGCGCGCCAGTTTCTCACTCGCCCTGGCGCGTTGCGCTTCAGGCGAGCGGCGGAACAATTTATCGAACACGATGTGCTCTGATCCGGGATGTCTTACTTGGCCTCACGCATGGCCTCGGAGCCGGTGCGCATTGCGCCTTCGACGAGATAACTCAGGATGGTGCGGTTGCCGACCAGGATGTCACCGGTCAGGGTCATGCCAGGAATGAGGCGGAAATCGGCCGGCACCTCGCGCAGCTTGACCTCGGTGATGGCGATGCGAACCTTGAAGTAAGGATTGACGGGCTGGTTGTTCTCATCGAGCGTGAAGGAGCCTTCGCTGATGTTCTTGACGGTGCCCTTGGCCAGGCCATGGCGCAGGAAGTCATAAGCCGCAAACTTGATGTTGACCTGATCGGCGGGGCGGATGAAGCCCACGTCGCTGGCCGGCACATTGATCGTCGCTTCCAGCGGCGAATCGAGCGGTACCAGGGTGAACAGCGCGCCGGCGCTTTCGGGATCGGTGTTCTGCATGGTCAGTGCCACCGAGCCGGTCGAGATCTTGCCGACCTTCAGTACGATGGCATCGGCCGGCGAGGTCAGCGTGGACAGATCCAGAAGCTTCTGTGCCTTCTGCAGGTTTTCCTTGGTGGCGTTGTAGTCATCGCGCACCGTGACCAGCTGGGTGCTGGTGTCGGAACTCCATTGCTGCACATAGGCGGCTTTCTGCGCGCGAAGCGCGGCCGCGCTCTGCTGCTGCGCCGAAATCTGATTTTGTGCCTGACCGAGCAGGCGGCTCATCTCCTCCTTGCTGTCCTGCGCCGTCGCCAGCTGCTGGCGGGAGACGTAACCTTTCTTCACCAGCGGCGCGTACATGCCCTGCACATCGGCGGCCAGTTCCATGCGCTTCTTGTACTGCTCGGCGTCCTGGCTGTACTGGGAGATGACCGCTTGTGCGTTGGCGATCTGGGCGTCGTAGTTGCTCAGCGTGGCGTGATACTGCGCCTGACGCTGCTTGTACAGGGCCATCTGGGTTTCAGAAAAGGAGTTGTTGGCCGAGGGCAGATAAGCCTTGCCGTTGTATTCGGCCTGCAGGCGTTCCATCGTCGCCAGGTCGCTGTCCAGCTTCTGCTGCAGCTGGGTCACGTCGGCCTGCGTCAGCGTGGGGTCCAGCGTCGCCAGCACCTGATCCTTCTTCACCACATCGCCAACCTTGACCTTGATCTCCCGCACGATGCCGGCATTCAGCGGCGAGACGTAGAGCTGTCCACCAGCCGACACCACTTCGCCATTGCCGGACACCACGCGGTCGAGTTTCACCACTGCGGACAGCAGGACCAGGAAGCTCAGCATGCCCACGATGACGTAGAGGGAAAGGCGCTCCGACTTCGGCGAGGTGCGCAGAAGGACATCCGCGGTTTCGGATTCGAAGGCGCTGACGATCTCGGCCAGACGCGTGCTGGATTCAGCGCGGTCCGGAAGCTGCTTTGGGGTACTGCGAACGGGAAGCTGACTCATGATGCTCAACCTTGACCGATGGACGCGATCGGCGCTTTCTTGTGGCTGCGCTCGATATGGCGGTTCTGCTGGTACCAGAGCTGCTGGTAGATGTCGCAGCGCTCAAGCAGATCGTCGTGCGGACCCATGTCGTAGAAACGACCTCTCTCCAGAACCAGGATGGTATCGGCGTCGACCAGGGTCGACAGACGATGGGAGATGCTGATCACCGTGCGGCCGGTGGCGATGCGCTTGAGATTGGCGTTGATGATCGCCTCGCTCTCGGCGTCCAGGGCGCTGGTGGCCTCGTCGAGCAGCAGGATCGGGGGATTGGTCAGCAGCGCGCGCGCGATGGCCAGACGCTGACGTTGTCCACCCGACAGATTGGCGGCACCTTCCTCCAGGCGCGTCTCATAGCCTCTGGGCATGCGCTCGATGAATTCCTCGGCGCCGGCCAGCTGCGCGGCGTGCACGATCTCGGCCAGCGAAGCGTCCGGTTTGGCGATCGAGATGTTGTCCCGCACCGAGCCCGCGAAGAGAAAATTCTCCTGCAGCACGATGCCAATATTGGAGCGCAGATGGCGCAGATTGATCTCGCGCAGGTCCATGCCATCAATCTTGATCAGCCCCTCGTAAGTGGCGTTGAGGCGCTGCAGCAGGCGGGTCACGGTGGTCTTGCCGGAGCCGCTGCGCCCAACCACGCCCAGCATGGTGCCGGCCGGCACCGAGAAGGACACATTGTCCAGGGCGTAGGGAGCGTCTGCGGAATAACGGAAACGGATGTTCTGGAAACTCACGGCGCCATGAATGGGCTGGCGCATGCCGGAGTCTTCACGCGTGTCTTCGGGCGGTGAGTTCATCACGGTTGCCAGTTCATGGACGGCGCCGCGGGCTTCGGCCAGTTCCAGCTGCAGCTGCGCGATGCGCATCAGCGGCTGTCCCACACGCATCGCCAGCATGGCGAAAGCACCCAGCGCACCGGCGCTGAGATCCTGCGGCGCGGTGAGTGCCAGATAGGCGCCAAGACAGAATGAACCCGAGTAGATCAGGCGCTCGAATGGCAGGGACAGCGTATGCGGGAAGCTGGCGATCTTGCCGAGCTTGAACTTGGCTTCGATGGTTTCCGCGATCAGGGCGTCCCACTCGCGGCGCCGGCGGCCTTCCAGGGTCAGCGCCTTGATGGTGCGCATGCCATGCAGGGTTTCGATCAGATGCGAGCCGCGCTTCTGTTCGGCCTTGACCACAAAGGCGAAGCGCCTGGAGATCGGCTTGATGAACAGACTGACGATGATGAAGACGATGATGCTCAGCGCGAACACCAGTGAGGCGAGGCGGTAGTCGAGAACGAACAACACCGGCACCAGGCCCAGCAAGGGAATGGTGTCGAGAATGGTGCCAAACAGCTGGCCGGTGACGAACGAGCGGATCTGCCACAGGCGGCTGATCTTGCTCATGGTCATGCCGGTGGGGTTGCGCTCGAAGTAGTCCATCGGCAGCTTCAGAAGCTTGTCGACGACATAAAGGTTCAGCCGGCCGTCGACGCGCGCGGTCACGACCTCCACCAGATGTCGGCGCAGATGCATCAGGATCGCTTCGAACAGCATGGCGATGATGACGGCGCCGGACAGCACTTCGAGTGTCGAGAAGGACTGATTGACCAGCACCCTGTCCATCACGATCTTGAAGATGAACGGCGGCATCAGCGCGAAGATGGTGGTGATGATCGCGCCCATGCCGATATCGATGAACAGGCGTCGTTCGCGCAGAACCTGACCCAGCAGCCAGGACATGCTGAACGGGCGCGATTCGTCCGTGGTCGCGTAGCGGCGCTTGAACAGGATGATTTCACCCTGCCAGATGCCGCTGAGCTTGGCTTCGTCGACAACGGTGCGAACATTGTCCAGGGAGGTCGGGTCGCGCAGCATGGCCACCACGCCGGCGCGCGGATCGACGCCGACCGATTCGACGAGCAGTGCGGCGTTGCCAGTCACGCGGATCAGCGCCGGCATCGACTTGCTGAGCGTCGCCAGGTCCTTGAAGCGGACACGCATGCTGCGGGCGGAAATCCCCAGGTCGCGGGCAATGGCCAGCAACATCGGGGTTTCGGGCTCGCCTGCCGGCAGTGCGTAGTTGCGGCGCAGCTCGTTGTAGCTGGCGTCGATGCCGAGATGCCGGGCAATGGCGACGAGGCCATGTAGGGCGCTGCTCTCGGTGGACCGCTCGGCAGGCCTGCTTGCTTCAAAAGGTTTCGTCATTGGCAAAAAGCAATCGCAGCTTGTTTTGGATAAAAGCCTGATTTAAAAAAGGAAAGAAAAAATTTAAGGCCGGGCCACCAAGGCGGGCGGGGCAGTATAAGCCAGTTGGCAGGAACTACTGGCAATAGTCACAGTGGTGTGGCCGGGCGACTTCGCCCTGGTGGGTCTGCGGCATGAAGTCCGGCTCCTGGCATGGCCGGGTTCCACCGGCAAAAAGTATGCTATTGAAACCAACGGGGCTGAAATTTTGCTGACAGTCAGCTGGGTGGTCACGAGTTTGCAGTGACGTTTTGTGTCCTGCGGCGCCTGCTCAGGGCGTTTTCAAATACAGGCCGCCGCTTGTCGGCAATCAAATAGAAGCCATGTCGCTTTTCCACAAATACCAGTTGATCGCAGAGTCGGGCTTGTTTGACGCGGCTTACTACCTCGCCGCGCATCCCGAGCTGGCCCAGGCCAATGTCGACCCCATTATCCACTACCTCAATGAAGGCGCCGCCAAAGGGTATCGGCCCAGCCTTCAATTCGATGTGGATGCCTATCTGCACCAATGTCGGGAAGAGGGGCAGCAGCCTGACAATCCCCTGCTTCATTTCATCCAGCGTTCCGCGGCGCAGGGCGCGGAGCAGCAGGCGCGGTCGCTGGATGCGCCTCCGGCAACGGCCGGCAGAAGCCGCGTGCGCCCGGTTTATTTTTACCGCCAGCATGGCCTGCGTGCCCTGTCTGTCGGCGCGGACGGGACCCTGCATCTCTCCGGCTGGGTCGAATGCGTCGGCTCGATCCGCAACATCACCGTGGCCGTGGATGAGGTGGAGCTTGGTTTTGCCGAATGCTCGCCCTTGCGGGGCGATGAGGCGGCGCCGGAGCCGACGGTGCATCGCGCGGATTTCACTTTCTACGGCAGGCTGCGCACGCCTGCGCGGGAAAACTCGCGACTGGTGCTGCGTCTGATCGGTGAACACTGCAAGGCCGAAACGATTTCGTTCCTGCTGAATCTGCCCGGCCCTGCGCGTGGTGGCGGCCATGCAGCGCCGGGACGGGCGAGCTTCGAGGCCGGCATCCTGATGTTTCTGGAGGCACCGACTTTCGCGAACGGGCCGGTGTTTCATGTCAGCGATGATCTGCTGGTGGCCGGCTGGGCTTTTGCCGAGGAGGGACTTGAGGAAATCAAGGTTCTGGTCGATGGCAAAAGTCTGGGCAGCACCCGGCCACGCATTGCACGCGCTGACGTGATGGCGGTTTTCCCGGAGGTTCGCAACTCCCTGCGCAGCGGTTTTGAATTGCGTATCCCCCGGCGCGACCTGGCCAAGGGTGAGCGGGTGGTGGAAGTCTTGGCGCATGCCAGCGATGGCAGCAGCAAGGCATTGAGCTTCGCCGTCTTCGTGGAAGCGGCGGAACCCAAGGGCGCCGAGGCCTATGTGCGGCTGCTCTACCAGGAGACGCACACGAAGACCGGGCAGCTGCTGGAGCGCATCGGCGCGCAGCTGTCGTCCCTGGAAAAACGGGCCAGGAACAAACGGGATTCCGGTATCAAGCGACTGCGCCAGGACGTGGACGTTCTGCGCGAGCTGTACGAGGCGCTGGATGCGGCGCCGGGTGAGTTGAATCTGGACGGATTGCAGGCGGGACTCGAAAACGTCTACCGGGTGCTGGGCCGTCGCGGCCTGGACGCTGCGCAGACCGCCCGACAGCCGCAGGCGCCGCAAAAAAGGCGGTCGGCTGCACTGGCTTCCCTGCGGAGCAGGTTCCCGCCACTGGTTTTTCCGGACAGCGACAAGCCCAAGGTCTCCATCGTCATTCCGGTATTCAATCAGTTCTTCTTCACCTACCAATGTCTGGCCTCGCTGCTGAGGCACTGGCCGGCGGCGTCGGCCGAGGTGATCGTCGTCGACGATGCCTCCGCGGACGAGACGCTCTGGATCAAGGATCTGGTTCAGGGTGTGCGCCTGATCAGAAATCGAAGCAATCAGGGCTACATCGAAAGCTGCAACCGGGGCGCAAGCAGGGCCCGGGGCGAATACCTGTTGCTGCTGAATAACGACACCTTGCTGACGCCCGGGGCCGTGGACGAATTGCTGCAGACCTTCGACGACGCCAAGGTGGGCCTGGCGGGTTCCAAGCTGCTCTATCCCAATGGCCAGCTGCAGGAAGCCGGCTGCATCGTCTGGCGCGACGCCACGGCCTGGAACTATGGCCGACTGGAAGATCCCGAGAGCCCGGATTTCAATTACCGGCGGCAGGTGGACTACTGCTCCGGTGCTTCCATCATGATCCCGCGAGCCATCTGGGATGAACTGGGCGGCTTCGACAGACACTATCGGCCTGCCTATTACGAAGATGCCGACCTGTGCTTGCGTATCCGGCAGGCGGGTTACGACGTGGTGTATCAGCCCTTGTCCGTGGTGATCCACTGCGAAGGAATCAGTTCCGGCAAGGATCCCGAAAAAGGCATCAAGGCCTACCAGCTGCGCAACCAGCAGCGCTTCCTCAAGCGCTGGCACAGCCAGCTGCAGGAGCATCGGCCGCGTGGCGTGCAAGCAGCCCTGGAGCGCGACCGTGGTTGTCGCAAGCGGGCTTTGTTCATCGACGCCACGACGCCCACGCCGGACCAGGATGCCGGCTCCACCGTGGCCATGGCCCACATGAAGATCCTGCAAGCGATGGGATTCAGGGTCACCTTCATTCCCATCGACAATTTTGCGCTCAGCAGCCCGTACACCCGGGATTTGCAGAGAAGCGGCATCGAGGCGATCTACCATCCTCACTACAGTGATCTCGAGGACTTCCTGCAGCGTCGTCCCGGCGAATTCGACCTCATCTACCTGCATCGCTACACCACGGCCGAGGAGGCACTGCCGATCCTGCGACGCCGCGCTCCGGGCGTGCCGATCCTGTTCAACAACGCCGATCTGCATTACCTGCGGAAAATGCGCGAGGTGGGACTGAACCCATTGCCGGCCCAGTACGAGGCGATCGAGCAGGAAAAGGCGCGGGAACTGGAGGTGGTCAGGGCAGTGGACTGCACCATCGTCTGCAACAGTGCCGAAATCGACATCCTGCGTCAGGAGGCGCCCGGAGCCAGGCTGCACTACCTGCCCTGGGTCATCGAGGCGGAGCGTCGCGCCCTGCCGTCATTTTCGCGGCGCGCGGGATTCATGTTCCTGGGCGGTTTTGGTCATCCGCCCAATCTTGATGCAATTCAATACTTTGTCAGTTTTGTCATGCCCCTGGTGAGGGCGCGGATGCCTGGCGTGGCCCTGCACATCTATGGAAGCAAGATGCCGGAAGAAGTCTTCAACTTAGCTGCTGAAGACATACTGATAGAAGGGTTTGTTCCGGATTTGTCTGCTGCATTCGACCGTCATCGTGTTAGTATTGCACCACTTCGGTTCGGCGCCGGGTTCAAGGGCAAGCTGGCCACCAGTTTGGCGCACGGCGTGCCGGTCGTCGGTTCTTCGGTCGCGGTGGAGGGCACCGGCACATCCCATGGCGCACAGGTACTGGTTGCCGACGATCCTGAGAGCTTTGCGGCGGAGCTGACACGGGTGTACTCGGACCGCAAGCTTTGGGCGCGGATGTCAGGGGCCGGACGCAGGTACGTTATAGACAATCTTTCGTTTGACCGGGGGCGGCAACATTTCGCCGATATCCTGACCGAATTGCAGCGGACCGATCTGATCAGCTAGTGCGTTCGCAAGACGCGGAACTGGCGATGTGTGCGTTTCGGATTGGAAATTGTTGTGTTGTGAATGAGATAGGGCTGCGGGCATGGGGCGAAGCCGGGAAGGATGGCAATGCGCATGGTTTTTGCGTCAACTCGCCAGAAGCTTCAATCGACGGAATCATGGCGGGAAGAAATCTGCCTGTGAGTTAGACGTCGGAACTCGCGGCCCATCGTATGGCGCCGCCCGTAAATGCTGGTCGCCTCAGGCGACCTTATGTTGATTGCCACAAGCGCTGCCTTTTTGCGGCGGCGTCACTGTTTATTGAACGTAAAGGGATAATTTGTGTTGAAAATCGGGGTGGTCGGATTTGGCAAGATGGGCAGGATCCGTGCTGATTCTGTCAAGGGTCATGCCGATGTGAAGGTGACGAAAGTCTTTGATTCCTATGACACGAGCCCGTGCGAGTATCAAAGGGCGGCCACCGCCCAGGAAATCATTGACGACCCCGACATCGACGCGGTCTTCGTCTGTCTTCCCAATCACCTCAACAAGGACACGACGATCAGCGCACTGCGCGCGGGCAAGCATGTCTTCTGCGAAAAGCCGCCGGCATTCAATGCCGCAGAGGTGCGGGAGATTCAGGCGGCCGAAATCGCCGCCGGCAAGGTGCTGATGTACGGCTTCAACCACCGGCATCATGACGCCGTGGTGAAAATGCACGAGCTGATCCGCTCGGGCAGGTACGGAAAAATTCTCTGGATGCGCGGCCGCTACGGCAAGAGCGTCGACAACAATTACCTGAACACCTGGCGCGCCAATCAGAAGCTGGCCGGCGGCGGTATCCTGATCGACCAGGGCATCCACATGCTGGATCTGTTCCTGTATCTCTCCAAGGGCAGCTTCGACGAAATCCACGCGCTGGTTTCGAGCCGCTACTGGAATATCGCGGATGTGGAAGACAATGTCTTCGCCATCATGCGCGACTCCAACACGGGCGTCGAAGCTTCACTGCACTCCACGATGACGCAGTGGCGACACCTGTTTTCGATCGAGGTGTTCCTTGAGCGCGGCTACATGGTGCTCAACGGTCTGAAGACGTCCTCCAACAGCTATGGCGACGAAGAATTGACGGTGGCGCTCAATCGCTCCACTGCGCCGGCCGCCACCTGGGAGGACGAAGAGCGCTTCAAGTACCACACCGACAACTCGTGGGACCGCGAGGCCGATGCCTTTTTGCATGCGATCACCGGCGGCCAGGGCGCCACCATTGGCACCTCTGAGCAGGCGCTGCAGGTCATGGATGTGATTGATCGCATCTACAGCAACAAACGACGTGAGTCATCTCAGTTGTACGACACCCTGAACGGAGGGCGGTAAAGATGAATAGTGAAGCCGGCACCAACTGGAACCTGTGGCTTGACGACTACTACCGTCGTTATGCGCCGGTCACGCAATCCAAGGAAGTGTACGAGAGCCTGATCAAGTTTCGTGATCTGGCCCTGGCGGTCAAGGCCAGCAAGAGCAAGCTGATGATGGGCGGCAATGGCGCCAGCGCGTCGATCGCTGCGCACGGCGCGGTCGATTTCACCAAGCAGGCCAAGGTGACCTCGCTGACCTTCAGCGACGCCAACCTGATCACCTGCTTCGCCAATGACTATGGCTACGACAACTGGCTGGCGCGTGCTTTCGAGCACTACGGCCGCCCGGGTGACGCTGCGGTGCTGATCTCCGTGTCCGGCAAGTCGCCGAGCGTGGTGCGTGCGGCGGAATACGCGCGAGAGCAGAAGATGCCGGTGGTGACCTTTACCGGCAAGTCGGCGGACAACCCGCTGCGCAAGCTCGGTGACATCAACTTCTTCATCGACTCGGCGGCGTACAACGTCGTGGAGTGCATTCACATGATCTGGTTGACCACGGTGGTGGATATGGTCGTGGGGCGCGCCGAGTATTCCGTCTGATCGACGTTCAACCACAGTCCGTTCACATGTCATCACCAGTGGAAGCACCCCTGCCGTTGGGTAAAACGGTTGCCGATCTGCGCGCTGCGGCCTTCATTGCCGGTCGGGCCGCGATCGCCAGCCGCACGATTCTGGTCGAAGGCTTCCGTCAGGCTATCGCGCCGCGCTCCCAGGAGGGACGCGATATCAAGCTGGAAGCGGATCACGCTTCTGAAAAGCTGATTGTCGCGGCTTTGCGCGAGCACTCGCCCTATCCGATTCTGTCTGAAGAATCCGGCTGGGTCGGCGAGCCGGATCCGGACGGATATCACTGGGTGGTCGATCCTCTGGATGGCAGCTTCAACTACCACCGCGGCGTGCCGCTGTGCGCAACGGCTGTTGCCTTCTGCTACGGGCGTCAGCCGCTGGTGGGCGCGATCTGCGATTTTCTGCGTGACGAGACCTTCTGTGGCGGGCCGCACATCGGCCTGGAAATCAACGGCCGCAAGGTGGAGCTGAAGAAGCCGCAGCCGCAGATCATCGCCACCGGATTTCCGGTTCGTGGTGATTTCTCCACCAAAGGCATGCAGTCTTTCGCCACGCTGATCGCGGACTGGAAAAAAGTGCGCATGATCGGTTCCGCTGCACTGTCTCTGGCCTGGGTGGCGGTCGATCGCTTCGACGGCTACAGCGAAAACGGGATCATGTGGTGGGATGTGGCGGCTGGCCTCGCGCTTGCCGGCGCTGCGGGACTGGCCGCACGGGCCGAAGGGCCCTCCATCATGGAGCCGCTCAATGTGTATGTGGCCAGAGGTTCTCAGTCGTGACGGTGCAGCAGCAAGTGGCTGCGCGCGAAGCGCAACTCGCCCAGGACATCCTGGCCACTTATTTTTCGCCGACGGCGCTGCAACCGTCGCCTGAACTGCTGCCGGATTCTCTGGAGAGCGCGGAGCGGGTTCAGGACCGGATCGTGGCGGGGATCGGCGAGCTGGGCGCCTGGAAGCTGGGCGCCAGCACCCCGGCGGTGCGCCAGAAAAATGGTTTTGACCGGATTTTCTTCGGCGCCCTGCCGCAAGCCGTGGTGCTGGATGCGCGTGAGCGCAGTGTGCTCGAGGGCGCGCGCTTTACCGGCGTGGAGTCGGAATTCGGTTTCCGTTTCGGGCGCGACCTGCCGCCCCGGTCTGAGCCTTACTCGGCGCAAGAGGTGCTGGCGGCGATTGCTGAAGTGCTCCCCACGCTGGAGGTGCCGGGCAGCCGCTTCACCGCCATCGGCGTGCATGGGCCCTTCGGCCTGGTGGCCGACAATGGCGCTTCCGGTTTTCTGATTCATGGCTCCGGCCAGGCGCAGTTTGATCCTGCGGAGCTTCTGGATACCGAAGTCGTGCTGGAGATCGATGGCCAGATCATTGCCCGCGGCACCGGCAGCGAAATCATCGATGGTCCTTTCGGCTCGCTGGTGCAGTTCGTCAATCTGGCCACAGGCAGGGGCTATACTCTGCGCCGAAATCAGCTCGTGGCAACCGGCAGCTGCACGGCCTATAACCTCGTCCCGCGAGGTTCGCAGGCAAAAGCGACTTTCGGTCGGTTCGGTTCGGTTGCCGTTTCTTTTGCAAACTAACTGCTCACATGATTAAGCCCAAGCGCGTTGCTGTGCTGTCCCGGTCCTTTTCGCGTCACCCCACCTTGCGGGCCGAGCTGATGCAGCTGTACCCGGATGTAACGTTCAACGACACCGGGCGCACGCTGGAGGGCGAGGAAATCATCGCCTTCCTCAAGGGACACGACGGTGCCGTCGTGGCATTGGAAAAAGTCACGGAAAGTCTGCTCAAGGCAGTGCCCGAGCTGCGCATCATCGGCAAGTACGGTGTGGGCCTGGACAATGTGGATCTGCACGCGGCCTCGCGGCTGGGCGTGAAGATTGGCTGGAAGGGCGGCGTCAACCGTCGCTCGGTTTCCGAGCTGGCGATCGGTTTGATGTTGTCGCTACTGCGACTGATTCCTCAGACCAGCAAGGAAGTCCGTGATGGAATCTGGCGACAGACCTTGGGGCGTCAGCTGTCGGATCGCGTGGTGGGCGTGGTCGGTTGTGGTCATGTCGGCAAGGACCTGATTCAACTGCTCAAGCCGTTTGGCTGTCGCGTGCTTGCACACGATATCCGCGACTTCTCGGAGTTCTACGCCGAGCATGGCGTGACGTCCTGCGATCTCGATACCCTGCTCAAGGAGGCCGATGTCGTGACGCTGCATCTGCCACTGACCAGCAACACCCGCAATCTCCTGGATGAGCGGCGCCTGGGCTTGATGCGCAGCGACGCCATTCTGGTGAATACCGCACGCGGCGGACTGGTGGATGAGGCGGTGCTCAAGAAGATGCTGATCGAGGGCAAGCTGGCCGGCGCGGGCTTCGACGTCTTTGCCAAGGAACCGCCCACGGACACCGAACTGATCAATCTGCCGAACTTCATTGCGATTCCGCACATCGGTGGCAGTGCCGCTGAAGCGGTTCTGGCGATGGGGCGGGCGGCGATCGAAGGGCTGGCCAACGCCACCGATCCGCTGGATCACATTCCGGACTGGGCCCGGTAATCTGGGGACGAATGAACGTCGCAGCTTGATGTAGGCGGCGGTTGAGGCATCAGTCAGAAGAAATTGAGGCGAAGAGTATGGCAAACGTAGCAATGATCCCGGCCCGCATGGGCAGTCAAAGGCTCAAGCAGAAGAATCTTCTGCCGCTGGCCGGCGAACCTCTGATCGTGCATGCGATCCGCAAATGCAAGGCAGCGGGCGTGTTCGATGAGGTCTGGGTGAATTCGGAGAGCGAGGTTTTCGGCGAAATTGCGCGCAGCGAAGGCGTGGGTTTTCACAAGCGCCCGGAGCACCTGGGCAATAACGTGGCGACCAGCGAACAGTTCGTTGCCGAGTTTCTGGAAAAGCATCCCTGTGATCGTCTGTTTCAAGTGCATTCCATTGCCCCGCTGCTGACTACGGAAGAAGTGAAGGCCTTCGTTCAGGCGATGGCGGCCGAGCCCGACGATGTGCGCCTCAGCGTGGTCGACGAGCAGCTGGAGTGTGTGTACGACGGCAAGCCGATCAATTTCAGCTTCGAGCGCAAGACCAACTCGCAGGATCAGCTGCCCGTGCGCCGCATCGTCTGGGCGATCACCGGCTGGCGCCGCGCCACCTATCTGGCTGCCGTGCAGGCAGGTGCCTGCGCCAGTTATGCGGGCAAGATCGGGTATCACCCGGTGAGCCGTCTCGCCGGACATGTCATCAAGACTGCGGAGGATCTGGCGATCGCCGCAGCCTTGTATCCGATCGTGCATTCCGCGAGCTAGTGCTATCGGCTTATAGGCGCATATTTTGCCTGCCAATGAACGGGACATCCGATGGATACACCAAAGCGATGAGTGCCGTACGTGCCTCCCGTGGCACATTTTTTTGTTTTCGGACCCGGGCTTTTTCAGGGTTCTCTTTCCCCCACAACTTGGCATTGGATGAGGTTCCGGGCGCGGGTCTGTCCAGCCAAGGGCTACGTAGAAAATCGATGAGGTAAACATGCACCCGACTACACGAAAGCTGTTTCCGCTGCTGACCGATCCGAAAAAATCCATCAAGGAAAAACTTGATGGGCTGCAGGGAGCCTACGAGGGTCAGACCGTCTTCATCCTGGCCTGTGGACCTTCGCTGTCCGAATACTCGCCTGAGAAGTTGAGCGAGCTGATGAAGGACCAGTGCGTCATGGTCATCAAGCAGGCCCTTGATTTTGTCAACGGCGTGTCCGATTTTCTGCTGCTGAACAGCTGGAACTTCCGGCGCTACGATTTCACGGGCGAGCGTCCCGTCGTGATCAAGGAACATGGCCCCAAGGATCCTCCGGTATTCCTGGGCTCCGACATCGAGCTGGAGGTGCCCACGCCTTCGGACCTGCAGGATCAGCTCGCGCTGTCCAAGCGTTTTGACGACTACACCTTTGAGAAGTCGCCGCTGCGGCCCTGGGGGCCCGGCGTTCTGTATGAAATCGGCTTCTATCTGGCCTATCACATGCGGGTGAAGAAGATCGTCACCCTGGGCTGGGATGTCGGCGTGAAGAACTCGCCGCAGATGCCGCATTTCTATGACACGACCTCCCCGGAGGTCGCAAGGATTCTGAAGCGGGCCAAGGCCATCGACGACGTGGCCGAAAGAAATAAGATGTTGCACGAAGCCGGCGTGACTTATAACCGGCCCAAAATCATTCCGGAGGAGGTTGATGTCTGTGCGGGAGTGTCGGGGGACTGGTACGACTGGTTGAAGCTGCAGGGAATCGAACTGAAGGCTTGCTCATCGCAATCCATGATTGCAGAACGTATTCCCCGTACGCGAATTGAAAACGAACTGCCGTAAGCCGCGGTACTGACTGCCGTCAGCACGTGGACCAAGGCTTCAAACCGACACACCGTTCAGCGTCTCGTTCATTCACCTCACCTTATTGAGAGGAGCTCCCCCATGGCATCCGTAGCCACTGCTTCCAACACTCAACCCTCCGCTGCCGAAACCTATTTCAAGAAGGGTTTCAATTCCGTTCCTGGATGGGCCGTCAACAATTCCCTGCGTCTGGTCCGCTGCCTGGACGCCGTGCAGCGCGCCGACGACGAGCGTGGCGGCGTGGGCAAGCTGGGCATCCAGCACGGCAAGCTGTTCATCTCGCTGGCGCATCTCTCGCGTCCCGGTGAGCCCAAGGTGGCAATCAATGTCTTCGGCAGTTCCGAGAAGTCGGCGCCGGGCAGCGCGGCGATCGAGAAGCAGGGCTTTCTCGATAACTTCCGCAATCACTACGGCGCCACCGACGATCTCCATCTGATCGAAGAGTCCGTGGCGGATGTGCAGCCCGCCAAGCTGATCAAGAAGGTTGGCGGCAAGCTGCGTCTGTTCAGCGTCGATTGCGGCTCCAGCTCGGCGCAAGTGACGGCTGGCCTTGAACTCGCGGAGAAGGTTCTCAGCGAACGCGGCTTCGTGATCTTGAGCGAGGTGTTCAACGACTGGTGGCCGGGCGTGTCCTCGGGCGTCATTGCTTACCTGCAGAACGGGACGTCGAAGCTGGTGCCCTGCGCCATTGCCGGAACGATGATGGCTTTCTGCTTCGAGAGCTATCTTCAGCGGGCGCAGCAGGAACTCAAGTCCATCCTGAGCTCTTCCGGCCGCCGTCAGAAGTGCGGCGTGGTCAACGTGTATTTCAAGGACGCCGACTGGCTGGAGAAGCCTGTTACCTGCATCCGCTTCCACGACAACAAGCCCGCGGTCAAGGCCAGTTGAGCGGCGGAACTGGCAAGACAGAGCACTGCGAAGGTAAAGATCGATGTCCAACAAGAAAAAGCAAAAGCAGCAGAGCGTTGCGCGTAGCAGCAGTCCTGTGACCGCGCCGGCGGCTGTCCCCGCCGCCGCCAGCACACCCGCCAAGAGCAGCACTGCCGATCTGGGCGAGCGATTCAACGCACTCAGCGCCAGCTTCGACGCGACGGCTGCGCAGCGCAAGCTGGAATTCATCCGCATCCTGCGCTCCCTGCGCTGGTACCTGAGCGCCGGCCGCCAGGATGCTTTCTTTGAAGCTGCGAACCAGTACATCCAGGCGCCGGACGTCGACCCCTGGGATTTCATCCTGCGCCAGCTGCTGACTGACGCCGACCTGCACCTGAGCGGGCGCATCTTCCGCATTGCGGGACTCAAGCCTCTGCCGGCGCTCATGGAGTCCTTGTTCGTACGTCTGGACTGCTTTTTCGAGTCCGCAGACGATGCGCCGCTCATCGTGGACGCCGGCGCCGGTATTGGCTTGTCCAGCTACTACTTCAAGCGTCTGAAGCCGCAGGCCCGGATTCGCGCTTTCGAGCCGAATCCGGCGTTGCGAGCGCTGCTGGAGCGGAACATCGCCCGCAACAAGCTGAGCGATATCCGTATCGAGCCGGAGGGTGAGGCTGCCGATATCCTGGACAGGGCGATCGATGAGCCGGTGGACATGCTGAGAATCGATCTGCACGGCGCGGAGAAGATTCTGAGCAGGCTGTCGGGCAAGCTGGGCCAGATCAAGCATGTGTTCTGCAAGTGCAACGATGTGACAGCCGAGTTTCCCAGCAACTCCACCAGGATCATCCGTATCCTCGAGGCGGCGGGCTTCGAAGTGCGTGTGGGCTTTTCGGCAGGTGTCGATGACCGGCAGACTTTGCGGCCCATCCAGCTGATCGGTTCGCCGCAGTCGGTGTCGATTTACGCGCGGCGCGGCGAGTAAAAGGGTTTGTGGCCGCGGCATCGAATGGCGGGGACTGTTCGTGCTGCGGCAGCCTTGCGGCTTGAATGTTCTGGACGCAAGGCGCTGTCGTCTTTATTTGGGCATGTGATACCTGAGCTGCCTTTGGGGCTGGGAAGTTGAACAAAGGCCAGTTGAGGTGTCGGCAGTGGTTCATATCGCCATCAGGTGTCTGGCCTAGTGCATGCGCGCAACATTTTTTTGTTCGGCGGTAAACAAAGAGTAATGACAATGACCACTCAACCCGACATCAGTCAGGCCGCTCCTACAACGGAGAAAATCGCGGATCGGAATATCCGGCTGTACGGACTGCAGGAGCCGAAGCACTTGCATGGCTACCAGCCCGCGGACTGGGAGGTCGTGGACTACCAGCAGTACCACTTTCCGGAGTCCAAGGTGTTCTTTCGCGGGCCGGACTATCGCGAGGCCCTGAAGTCCGGCAAGAAGAAAGTCGCCTTCATCGGCGCGGCGCAGTTTTTTGCACGCTTCTGTCCGACGCCGGTATCCGAGATGCTGGCCAAGGAGGCGGGAATCGCGCCTCTGAATTTCGGTTATTCCGGGGCATCGCCGGAATTTTTTCTTGCCATGCCGCAGTCTTTCTTTGATGCCCTCAATGACTGCGATCTGGTGATCCTGCAGGCGATGTCGGCAAGAGCCTCTGCCAATGCGTATCTGCAGGCTCCCAATCCGGTACGCCCGAATAACATCAAGATCAAGGAAACGGGCGAGGTTGTTTTCGTCAACAACGCCTGGAAATACCTGCTGGACAACGTTCCGGCCCGCAAGCTCTGGCAGGCGATCCTGCAAACCCGCAGTGCCTACGTCAAATCGATGCTGGCGCTTCGCGAAAAGATCAAAACTAAGACTGTTTTGTTCTGGTTCTCGGAGCGGGAGATGGATTACAACTTCAGCTCCTTCAACAGCTTCCATGACATCATGGGTTCGTTCCCGCATTTTGTGACGCGTTCGATGGTGGAGACATTGGCTCCCCATTTCGATACAGTCCTCGAGTGTGTGTCGACGCGGGGGCGGCCGCACCAGCTGGTGAACCGTTTCGATGGTTCTCCCGCGATCCTGTTTCCTGAAAAAGCTGATCCAACAGAAAACTACTATTACCCGACGCCCGAGATGCAGAGGGATGCAGCTGACGTTCTCTTGCCCTACCTGAAGGTGGCCCTTGTCTGATCAAGCCAGTCAAACAGAAAAAGCGATCGATGTTTCCTTCGGCGAGCATGATGTGCGGTTCGCCATCACGAAGTCGCCCCGCAGGACGGTCTTCGTAGTTGAAGCGTCGCTGCAGGCGCGTGTCGCGACGCAGATCGGCAAGTGGCAGCTTGAAAAGCAGGCCGCGGTACTTGCCTTCGAGCAGTTGCCGGCCGCTCCTGAAGACACGGTTGATTACATCGTTTTTTCTGATTCCAACGAAGAAAGCCTCTTGCAGTCGCTGCGGTCCGCATGGCCACAGGCTGCGGTCTTTGGCTTCTGGAACGATTTCTATCCCCGCGCGGCCTGCTTCAACTGGGGCAGGCAGCGCAAGTTCGATGGCCCCATCGAGGTCATGTACGCGGTGGTTTCCACGCCGCGTTCCGGCAGCACGTTCTTGGCGGAGTTGCTGACCGCCAACCAGCTCGGTGCGCCCAAAGAGCATGTGCGCAACCCGCTTTCCTTCCTGGCTGCCGGGGTAGGGGGGCGTGATCGTCTGGCTCGTTTCGTGGACACCATCGCGCAGCTGACGGCACGCAATGGCGTGGCGGGCACCAAGATCATCTGGCATCTGGCGGAACGTCTGCGGGGTTCACCCAGTCTGGCCGGCGCTGCCGAGGTGATCGGGCGGGCCACCAACAAGCGCATCGTGCTGCTGTATCGTCGCGACAAGGTTGCGCAGGCCATTTCCAATTACAAGGCCCAGCTGACCAACGCCTATCACATCCGCTCTTCCACTGAGCTGTCGAAGTACAAGGAAAAGCAGATTCCTTACAGCTTCGAAGAGCTGATGAAGCATCACGCGGCCATGCTCGATGGTGAGCGGCGTCTGCTGAAGGATCTGACGCAGATCAAGTCGGCCTGGCCGGGCAGCCGTGTCGAAATCATGACCGTGATCTACGAAGAGCTCGAGAACGATATCCGCGGTCAGCTGGCGGCGATCGTCAAGTTCATCACCGGCAAGAGCCCTGAGCTGTCCCTGGAAGCGCGTGTGCAGAAGCTCGCGGATGAATACACCGAAGAGTTCAGCCGCCGTTTCCGCGAGGACTATCGCGCCAAGTTCGGCCACTCCGCGGATGATGCCTCCACAGTGATTGAGCGCGCGGCCTTCGAGTTGAGCGCCAGCTGAAGAAGCTCCGGGCAGCTGCGTGTGGCAGCTGCCCGGACTTGCATCAGAACAGCCGCAGTTCCAGGGTGTTCTTCAGCTCATTGAAGGTGGCTTGCGGCGAAAGGTGGCGTCGCGCAAAGCCCAGCGCCGACTGCTCAAGCGCCTGGCGCAGTTCAGGGGCCTGAAGCAGATCGACAACCGCCTTGGCCATATCGGCACCCACATCGGCACGGATGGCGGCACCTTCCGCGGCCGGATCGACCGGCAGGCCTTTCATACCGAAGCCGGTGGACACCAGAGCCTTGCCGAATGCCAAGGCCTCCACCGTCTTGATGTTCAGTCCTGAGCCGATCTCCACCGGATTGATGACGACGGCCGCCAGCCGGTAGTACACCTCGAGTTCGGGCACGCGGCCCAGAGGCATGACGCCCTGCGGCCACTCGCTGATGGCTTCCACCACGGCACCCACCACTTCCAGACGCGCCTCCGGAACCTGCTCCAGAATCAGCGGCCAGGTGGTGGCCAGGAAGTTCTGCAGGCCCAGGATGTTCGGCTCGTAGCGATTGCCGATGAACAGCACAACCTTGGAGTCGGCTTCGCCCGCAGAGAGATCCTGGATGTCGACACCGTGACTGGTGAGCACCACGTTGTTGCGGCCCGTGAGATCGATGATCGCGTCCTTCTCCTCCGGCTGGATGGCGAGCACGATGTCGGCCTTGAGCAGGTGCTCGCGCTCTTCATCGATGTCGGCGCGATAAGCGTCGCCGCCGATGGCCGTGGAAATCATCTCCGCGCGCTTGAACTGAAGGTCGTGGGTGTCCAGAACGCGGAAGATGCTGTCCGGCAGCAGATCGAAAACCGGAGCCGTCCAGGCAAAGTTGGCAATCACGCATTCCGGGCTGTGCCGTGAGATGAAGTAGGCCGCCAGCGCGTTGAAACGGGGATTGGTGCGGCTGCCGATCAGTGAGTCGGAAGCGGCCTGCTCGTCGGCCTGCAGCGCCATCAGGATCTTCTGTGCCTCCGGGCCGGCGGCGGCCTCGCTTTCCAGTTCGTCCGTGGCCAGTGCTGCGAAGTCCGCGAGCATCTCGTCGGACAGCCGCCAGCGTCTGGTGAACAACTCATCCATGCGCTGCACGAGTTCCGGATTCGGCAGGCTATCCGGACGCACGCGCTCGATGGACAGAACCTGATAGCCCATGGATTTCAGATACTGCGCCATGGACACCACGCGGCTGGGGCCGCCACCCATCACGGAGGAAAGATCGCCGGGGAAAATGAAGGTGATGGTGGGTTCCAGCGGATCGTGCTTTTCCTCGAGCAATTCGAGGAAGGCTGGGCGGTAGGGCGAATCGAAGTAAAGGTTGTCATGGCCAACGGTGTCGACCATGTGCTCGGGGCGGATGACGGTGCTGACTTTCGCGATCTGCTTGCCGTCCAGTTCAAGCGTGGCCTGCAGCATGGCGCCTTCGAGGTCCGCTTCGGTGTCGCCGGCCCACTCCCATCCCGGGCGCTCATCGTCGAGACAGGCCAGCTCTGCCGCGCTCAGCCATGGCGCCGCGATGCGCTTGGCGGCGCGCGGCAGACGTTCGCCATTCATTTCCAGCAGGATGCGGCCTCTGCGGTCGCGCGCCAGAAAATGTCCACGCACATACAGGCGCTTTCCCGAACGCTCGGCCTCGACGGCGCAGATGGCGCCTATGGCGTGCGTGACCTGTTCGCCGCTCGGCACCTGGGCGACACGGTGGTGGCTGCCATCGGGCAGGCGGGCGGTAACCGCGAGTTCGGTGCCTTCGCTCAGGCTCACGTCGAACCAGGCCCCTTCCGCACAAGTCGCCAGCCGACCCGAAAACTTCCAGCCGCCGCTCTCATCGCAAATCACATGACCGGCCAGCGGGATGTGATCCAGCGTCACCATCAGTTCCTGATGGCGGAAAACGCGATCAAAGCGGCCTGCCACTTCAACGGTGCCATCGAAGCTGCAGATGCTGATTTGTTCGATGGCTCCCGATTCCAGCACATTCTTGGGGAGCCGGACGACCAGCAGTTGCTTGCGGCGTTCCCAGGTCAGGAGCCGCACCTGGATGGCGTCCACCTGCTGTCCGGGTTCGAAAAGCTTGCCGCTGACGACGAAACGGTCGCCGGCAACACGGCGAGCCTTGAGTTCGCCGAGGTCCACGGCGGCTACCGAGCGAATCGACAAGGCGCGTGCCGGGCGATTGCTGATCACCCCGATCGAAGCGTTGATTTCACCGGTATCGCGGTTGATCTTCACCGAGTCCAAACGCACCCGGCTGATGGCGGGTTGTACCAGCGAAAAATAGGCAAGCGACATATAAACGCGCTAGAAGATTGACGATTCATATCATAACGTGCACTGTAGCGAAAAATCGGTTTCTTCATATTCAAATGCTGAATTCTGTCCCGACATCGGCCGCCATCCAGCAGCCTGAGGGGCCGCGCGCGATGCTGGCCAAATTTGGCGCTTGGCGTGGTAGTGCCAGCGGAAGTTTTCACATCGACTTCGCGGGCATGAAAACGGACCCACGGTTTTGGCCTTCCTTCAAGCCAACCAGGCCAGGGCCGGTGCGGATTTCGCTGCCACGCTTCGGCGTCGGCTATCTTGAAGTTCTGGCGACTACCGCCAGCATCTTTGCCGCACAGGGCCGCTACGCAGTCATGGAGCTGGGCGCGGGCTGGGGCCCGGTCGGGGTGCGCGCCGTGCTGCTGGCCCGGCGCATGGGCCTGCAGACCCACGCGACCTTTGTCGAGCCGATGTCCGGCAACCAGCAGCGGCTCGCGCGTCACATGGCGGTCAATGGTCTGTCCGAGCCCGTGCATCGCCGGGTGGCCGCCGCAATCGGCTGCGTGGATGGTCTGGGCTGGATGAAAAGCAAGCCGGCGGACTGGCTCAGCGCGCGCGAAATCGAAGCGCGCGAAGTTGAGGTGGCGCTGGCCTTGCCTGCCGGCGCGGCGCCGGCCTGGCCGGGCAACGAGGTTTCCCTGCGTGGCGGCCAGAACGCCACCTGCGTGCCGGTGATGACGCTGCAGACGCTGCTGGGCACGGCACCCACCGTCAATTTCATGCACATGCGCTTTGCGGGCTCACCTGCGAAAATCGTCGCGGGCGCCAAGGCCTTGCAGGAGAAGGTGCATTTTTTGCTGATTCCCAACCTGCCGGATCCGGAACTGGACCAGACCAGCGAAGCGCTGCAGGAACTGGGTCTGCGCCCCATCATGGCAATCAAGCGCGGCTGCGAATTGGTTGAAGGCGTGTTTTCCCTCAAAATGGAGCACGCATTTGGCTTCTGGGCCAACCCTGCGCTTACCTCCGCCGCGACATTTGACCGCATCAAAGCGGATTTTGCGCAGCTTTTGAAATAGCTGGAAGCGATGGCGCCATTCGTTGCCACAACGGTGATGGCGGCCGTTGTCCATCAAGAGTGAATCTGAAGAGTTATGGCCAAGAAAGAGGCTGAATGGGAAGAGCTTGTTGCCCGCACGCGGCTGATGCTGCAGCGCGCGGCGACGGAGCAGGCCGAGAGCAAGGGCATCGATCTGGGCAGGCAGTGGGAGCAGACCCTGTCCGCGCTGCTGAGGTTTCGCAGCCACAAGGCCCTGACGCTGGGGGATCGGCCCACCTTCAAGGCCCTGATCTTCGAGGCGGCCGCCCGCGATCCCGAGCTGTTGCGCCGGCGCCTGTATGAGTTGATGCAGCCCTATGAGTCCTTCCTTTCCGCCGACAGCGCGCTTGAACTGCCGCTGACGGCGCCGGGCGTCACGCTGCTGACTCGTGAAGCGCCGCTGCCATTCGTGATCGCCAGCAGCACGATTGACGAGATGCCGGTGGAGCATCTGATCAGCTTCGGATATCTGGCCATTCTCGGGCGTGAAGTGGATCCCGAGGGGCGTAGTTATTTCGAGGACAGCATCCGCGGTGGCGAGATGGGGCGTTACCAGTTCCTGTATATCCTGCAAAGCGGCCAGGAGGCGCTCAACAGAGGGGCGGTGTTCCGGCCCTTCATCGTCGGCCTGGATGATCCTGCCGAACTGCCCGACGTCCTGAATGCAGTGTTGACGGCATTGCTGTGCGGCTTCGAGTCGGCGAGCGACTAAGACAATCTCCGTCGCCATTGGCATGTCGCGCATTTCCCATCAGTCGGTCGCACTATGACGTCAGACACCCGAAGCAGACCGTCCATCAATCCAGCCGAGCGCATGTCGCGTTTGCTGGATCATGCCGCGACTGCGCGCATTGGCCGTGGACGCGAGGATTGCCCCGAGAACGAGTCCCGCGTGCTGCTGCTGTCGGTTCGCGACATCGGCAAGGCCGGCTTTCCCGCGACGCCCTTGCTCAGGCAGCTGCGACTGAGAGGCATCAGCTGTGACTTTGCGGTGCAGACGCCAACGCCGACCGCACAAGTGCTCGACATGAAAGCCGCGGATGTGCGCGTGGCGCTGAGCTGGCCTTTGCTGGACAACATCCCCAATCCTCCGGAAGCGGCTGTTCGCGACAGGCTGCGCGCCATCGGCGCGGCAGCTGCGGATGCCGAAGCGCTGCCCGCGAGCCGGCATCCGTTTGCCGCCTGCGCCCCCTCGTTTGGGCGCATGGTGGCTTCGATGGTGGCGCGCCGGCACTACGGCGCGATTCTGGTAACGGAAGTCGCGGCGCTCTGGGCCCTGGCGGAATTGGGCGAGTTTCATCCGCCGGTGATTTTTCTGGTGCAGGACGTGGGCAAAATCCGCCCCATCGACGAGCCTTGCCTGGAGCTGGCCGAGGTCGTGGTGGCCAACTCCCGTTCCGCGGCGCGGACCTTGATCGACCGTGAAGTGCCGAGCCGGATCATTGTCTCGGCTGATGATGAGGACGGTTTCCGCGCCCTGATTGAGGAGCTGGACTTTACTTCCCGGCAGCCTCGCAGCCTGGGCAGGGAGTTCAAGCGAACCTTGGACGGGGTGGACATCTCCATCGAAGCGGTGCTGATGTTGGCAGGCGAGTTGGTGAAGCGGCGACAGCTCAAGAAGGCTGTCGAACTGCTCAATGACGCCGCCACGCTGTATCGTGAAAGCGTTGAAATCTGGCGCAAGCTCGCCGAAGTGGCGCTCAAGAGCAAGGGCTACGGCCTGGCTCAGGCGTCAGCGTTCAAGGCGCTGGCGCTGGATCCGCTGGATGGCGCATCGTGGCGAACTCTCGAAGCCGCGTTGCGGGAGGACCGCAAGACGCCCTTGGCGCGCGAGGCGGCGGAAAGAGCCCGGCTGGCGGGCGATGCCCAGGCGGTGGACGCAGAACCGGCTCCACCGCCGAAGAAGAAGCGTAGCGCGCGTCGAACAAAGGCATGATCCGTCTGGCATCTGCAGAACCGGCCAAGCCGATTTTGGCGATGATCTGCGCGGCTCGGAGCGGACGGCATCCTCTAAGCGTTCGATAAGGGACTACGCTTATGCTCTCCGGAATTTCCTATCATTTTTCCAAGACCTTGCGTCGAGGGCGTGCATGTCAGACCTTCGTGTTGAAAACGGCGTACTAATCGGCAGCCGCGACGAACTCTATCTGGCCGGCGGTGCGCATGGCATGTTGCAGTACGCTCTCGGCGAACTGCGTCCGAAGCCGTCTTCCGTCGCCGCCTTCAAGGAAAATCTCGCCAGTCGTAAGGCCATCTGTGAAAGCCTCGGGCTGCCTTACCTGCATCTGGTTGCCCCCGAGAAATACAAAGTTTACTGCGACGACTTTCCGGTCAAGAACGCTCTGTCGCCGGTCGACCATTATCGTGAATGCGGTGACTTCGTTTATCCCGACAAGCTTCTGCAAGCGGTGAGTGAAGGCCGTACCTATTTTCGCAACGATACCCACTGGGCTCCGCACGGGCAGATCGAGATCGCCTGCTTTCTGGCGAGCACCTTCGGCCTGCAGAAAATTCCAGAAGCGCGACAGGCGATGCTTGCTGCCCTGGCGCCGCGCCGGTTTGTCGGCGACCTGGGAAACAAGCTGGCGACACAGCCGAGCGAAGACGCGCTGCGGCTGCGCGCTTCACCACTTTACAGCGAGTATGAAAACGGCCTTGCGCAGGACAACTCCAAGCCCGTCAACGATGGCCGCCTGATTCTCGGGCTCAGCGAGCATCCCACCGCGCAAGGGCGGCTGCTGATATTTGGCAGTTCCTTTCTTTGGACGAGCATGCCCTACCTGGGGTATCTGTTTAAGGAAGTCGTGTTCTGCCGCACCCGGTTCTTTCATCCCGAGATGATCCACATGGTGCGGCCCGACTATGTAGTCTCGGAAATGGCGGAGCGCTATCTCAGTCAGGTGACACCCGATGCCGAGGCGCCGCCATTTCTGCTGATGCCTTATCTGCTGAACCGCGCGCCAACCTGGCCGGAGAGCAGCATTCGTCAGCTGACAAAAGCTTTGATGGGTGGCCGCGAACCGGCTTGGAATCTGTTTCCCCGGCCGCAAGCACCTTCGTCCTAATCAGGGTTCGGTCAGATTTTCTACTCCACGCCCAACGAGCCCGTAGAAAGACGCCTCTACCGAGGTTTCGTCGTTGTGCTGGGAAGAATCTGATCAGCGATGCGCACTGGCAGCATCTTCGATAGATGTGGATCAACGAGCTTGCATCGCGCCATGAAATCTCCTGCCAGGAGCGACCAAGCCGTTTCGTAAACGCAGCGGCGTATGTGCCAACTTTGCGTCGGTTCTGGGGTCCTTCTAGAGCGCTCAACGCGTGAGTTGATCCGCACCCGCTAGGCAGCGGCTCGAACGCCCATCTGGGGCTGATTGCCAAGATGCTTGGCGCCGGATCGCGGAGGCAGTAAGAGACCGCGACGCGCAGCGGCCTTTCTGGCTCAGCCCGGTCTAGCGACTGGCGCTATCCCAACGCTGGCAACCTGTGTATGCGCGGCGTCATTGGTTGAGCCAGCGTGGAGGTTGGGGCCGCGCCACTAAGGCTGCCCGTGAACCGGCTTCAGAAACCGGCAATATGAGACCTCTACGATACCGTCACCAGCAGGGTGCGGATCATGGGCGAGCACGCCATTGCTATATATCACGGAGTGCATGGCGCCCCTCGATGACGGCCCACTGGCGATGTAAAACGCCGGAAGGTCCTCGGGCTCGTGCCTGCCCTGCAATTCCAGGGTAAGCCCAAACATGCGCTGCAGCCATTCCTTGATTCGATCATCGACGGTGGCGGCACCGCGACCATGCATATCTTCAAACGGTGGGACCATCCACAGCGGAAGATCCAGCAGCGACGCCAGGCACGCTGCCATAGCGTTCCCGTTAACGAGCCCATCCGGGCTAAAGAGCTTGTCCTGCTTTATTGGAGTCATTTTCTGTCGCCTCCCCAAGCGACTTTCTTATTATTCCAAGTTTAGTTCACAGCCTTAGTGCATGAGCGAACTGGAGTCAATACTGGGACTGAGTTTGGCTTGTTGTCGCCATTAGGGCGGATATATCAGGCCGACATCCTGGAATTTTGTTCCGCCGCGGTAATTTCGTAGTTAATCAAGCGGAAAGACAAATCTCTGCCATAGGCTTGGATATTTTCAGGACCTTCGAAGTCAAGTCGGATATTTTCATGCGGGGGCACCGACACTATGAAGCTAAGTGGTATGGCACGACTGCCGCACTCCCTCAACAGGATCTGGCGATGGGCGTTGGTGGATACAGAAAGATCGCCAACCCGATGATCGCCGGCAACTGTAACCATACAACGAAAGTTCAAGCGTAAGGTGCTATCAGTTTCATTGACGATATGTGCGCAAGATGGCGTGGACGCCCAGCGCCATTCACGTCTCTCATCATACTGAGGCGACATGAATCCATTGCCAAAAATTAGCGTCCCGTGGCGACGATCCGGAGGCCTGATGCTCTGCCATCCAAAGGGCTTAACATAGGACGTGGTTTTTCGCAGCGCACTGTCATGGCGAACGAAAACCGCGTCCAGTTGGCCAAGGGCATGATCTCCACTCCTGCGCATTAACGTGGGAAGGTCAAATAGAACGAAACCACAAGCGCTCATAAATTGATAAATATCGAGAAACAGGGGGGTCTGTTCTCCGAAAAATTTATATAGTGAGCATTCCAATAGCACAACCTCGCAATCATTCAAGGCTTCCTTGGCCCCCTCTAGGACAGGCAATTCATAACCTTGGACGTCAACTTTCAAGAAGTCGAGACAGCCTCCATAACTGCCTTGCGCAACCTGATCTACCGTCTGCACCTCCACTCGATCAGTTTTGGCTACGCCATGGGAGCTACGGAATTGTCCCTGCGGGATCAATGATTGCGTCGTAATGCTGTGCTGCTCAATTTCCACAAAGCCTGGCGAGGAACCGACTGCCACTTGCGACCAGTTTGCTTGACCAATTTCCTCGCAGGTTCGGTCCAGTTCTTCTTTCCACGCGCCGATTGGCTCGAACATATGAATTTTTGCATGAGGAAATGCTGCGCGCGCCATTCGCGCCCAGTGTCCCTTCGCTGCTCCGATATCAAAGATCAGTCTTGGTTCAAATCCCTTGGCCGCCAAGAACAGTAAAAATTGATCCATGAAGTCGTAGGAAAATGGATTTCCCTTTCTGAACCCTTGGTCGAATCTATTATTCACTCTGGACATGGCGGCTCTCGAAAAGGCGCGGAAGATCATTCCATAAGCATCGCCTAGATATAGAGATCACCTACATGGAAAAGTGAGAGTCAAATCACATTGTCAAAAAAGATGCTCGTGCTTGGAGTCGAATTTTGGGAGTTATTTCTCCTTCGTTCGGGAAGAGGTGTCACGAGTTGGCTGCGCGCCAGCACGCTAAAGTAGGGTGCGGATCTTGTCCGGCACTATATTTGGACCTGCTTCTAGCTGAGAAGCGAGAAAGGTCCTGCATGCTGTCGCGATTTGAACCTTACGGAATGATGCAAAGGGGCATCGCGCCCTTTTTCATTTTGCCTAAGAAAGCTCGTAGATTTTCCATGTATGCAAATCGTTTTGCCTACGGCTGCACTGCATTGCAGTTTCGCTCTTTGTTGTTGGCGCCAATGAAGATTTCAAGATTGACGATGCGAAAGTTTGGCGTCTGCAGACCAGACTCCTGGGATAAGCTGAGTGTGATCTTGTTGATGCCATTCGCCAACTCAGATGCATCAACCTTGAATAGCTTGTTGAATACCGGTGCTGTCCACCACATCGAACGATAATAGGCATTCGCTGTTGCGCCGTCGGCGGGATCGGCCGGGACTTCGGTGCCGACAGGAGCCGTGGCAAGGTCATGGCCATTCACCTTGATGCTCAGCGCCTTCGCAATGGCGGCATAGTCGGCGTCGTTGGCCGAGGTGTTGGGATATGCAAAGAACGTCAGGCGCAGGAGGCCCCCGGAGTTCCAGCCGCCCGCTGGTTCGGCCATTTCCATTTGCAGGGTTCGGCCGCTGCCGATGAGCGCAGTGCGCGGAATCGGTAGCAAGTCGCAGTTTGAGGTCTGGGGTGATGCAGCGTTGCAGCTTTGTTCCAGCCGGTAGTGCACGCTCGGAAGAAAATAATGTTGATCGTTATGAGCGGCATTGTCCGGTCTGGCAAGGCAGGAAATACCTGCGTTGGGCTGTGGCATGGACCGTGATTGATCCCCCATGACATAGCGTAGTGCGTAGTACTGGCTGTTGAAGATCGCCATGCCCTGCACGTGGTGACGGCTATAGGCCAGGTGCGTCGCAGTGGCCAGAGCGCGCGTATCGGAAGGATAGTCCTGTGCAGCGAGGGAGTAGCCAGCCTGTTTCAGGCGGGCCATGCCCTGATAGCTGGCCATCGACGGCGGCAGTCGTCGAAGGGTCTGGAACATTTCGGCGTAGAACTTCAGATGCGAGCGGCTGGGATCGAGCTGATATTGAATCTGCTGGTCAGCCTGCGCCGGCATCGCCAGGGTTACGTAATCCGCGGACTGGTTCCGATCAATGCTCTCGAGATCTATCCCGATATTTTCCCGGTGCTGACGCCGGGACGGTACGCGCAGGCCGATACGAAGCTCGGGCTCGATCTTGGTCAGGGTGCTGTGCACACCCTTCAGAAAGCCATTCATGATGCCGATCCGCTCGGCGTTCGAAATCTCAGGGCGGAAGTACTGCGGAAAGCGGTCGAAGTCGATTTCAAATATCGCTGGGTGATAGTTTTGTACCAGCTCCGCCATCTGCATCAGCTTGAACTTGCGAACCGCCGGTGACGAAAAGTCGAGCGTCAATATGTCGCATTGTCCATCGTCAGCCCCTGCGCGCAAGACGCAACTACGCTCGCTGCACTGCGCGGCGATTTCATCGGCGGAGAGGCACATTTCACCAATGCAGCGCTTGTCGAGCAGCTTGTCCAGCTTGCCGGTGTCGAAGGCTGTCAGCATGGCCGTAAAGGCACTTTGCGACCAGCGTTCATTGGCTTCGACATTGGCTGCGCCATTTTGCTCCAGCTTGGTACAAAACGGGTCTCGGCCCGTCAATGCCGCTGCGATCAAATCCTTCTTGGTCCTGCTGCGATAAAGATCGTAGTTCCAGTTGTAGTGATGGTCGTTGAGACGAAACGAGAGAATTTTTTGTTGCGCGACTGATTTTCCCGGGCGGCTGATGAAGTCGGCAACCGGGTCGCCGCCGGCTTCAAGGTAGCTGCGCATCGGGCCTGCGACCAGACCTGGGTATCCATCGGGAGCGGGCGATGGGTCACGGTAGTAGGCCAGAGAGCGCAGGAAGCGGTAGTGATCTTCCAGCGTGTAGAGACTGGATTTTGCCCAGAACTGAGAAGTCGAGATGTTGACAGCCATGCTCTGCGCATCGACCGCATTAACCTCGCCCAAAGTCTCGTACTGTGACGAGGCCTCACGGAGGGTGCGGATGCGGTTTGCGACGGGACCGTTCGGCGTGCGGCCTCTCAGATAAACGAAGTCCCAACCCGTATTGTCATTGTTGAGAATGACGCGCGGCAGCGCCACGGGTTGTGGTGCTGTGGTGTCGGCATCGGCGCTTGTCGGCGCAAATGTCAGAGATGCAAGCAAGGTGCAGCAGCAAGCTGCCGGCATAAGGCGAAGCCGGCGCTGCCAGGGGTGGTTCTTGTTGGCTCTTGTGCGGGAATTCGAGCCGGAGGAGAAGTCGTATGCGGCGCTCATGCTGTTGTTCTCCGAGCGCCGCTTGGCGCTCTAGTTCAGGCCAAACAACTTGCCCAGTCGTTTCCAGAAGCCGACGCGCTTGCGTGAGGTGGTATCGGACAGCAGCAGCGGAGCTTTGTAACTGGAACGCGGCGGGATCGCGATGGGAATCGGACCGCTTGGCGTCGGCGCCGGTTCGGTTTCCGGGGAGCCAAGCAGCTGTACTTGAAGCTTGAGAGACTCCAGCCGTTCCGCATAGGTCTTGGATTGGGGCAGGAGCTGGCTGGCGCTTTCTTGGGCCGCCAATGCTTCATGAATGCGGCCGCAGCGTTCCAGAGCCTCGCTGTAATGGGCGTGGAACCAGGCCACTTTGCCATCCAGCCGGATCGCAGCTTCAAACGCTGCCAGCGACTCTTCAGGGCGGTCGAGGCGTAGCAGCAGGCTGGCCAGTCTCGCCTGTGGTCCAGCCGACTGGGGATCCATCTCGGACGCGGGGCGCGCGATCTCGAGGGCTTCGGCGAGCTTGCCAAGCTTGTCGAGGGCCTGTGCGAGGCAGTGATGGAACCAGACGGTACTGGGATCATGAGCAATCGCTTGACGGAATGCGGCTTCCGCCTCTTCATAGTTTCCGGCGGCCAGAGCCAGCTTGCCCAGCCTACCCAGCGAAGCTTTCGAGGGGCTGAGTGCTACCGAGCTGCGGGAGGCGGCCAGTGCTTCATCCTGCAGGCCACTGTTTTCGAGTACTGCGCTCAGCACTTCGTGATACCAGGCGACAGATGCATCGAGGGTGATGGCGTGACGCAGCGAGGCGATGGCGAAAGGCAGGCTGCCCTTTTCCCGGTAGGCTTGCCCGAGTTGGGCGTGTACAGCGGCAGTATTCATGCCCAGCTCGACTGCCTTGCTGGAAGCGGCGATGCACTCATCAAATCGCTTTTGCTTGAGCAGCGTCTGGCCAAGAGAATAGTGAAACCAGGCCACCTGATCGGAGATGCCGATGGCGGTGCGCAGTTCCGACTCGGCTGCCCCCAGTTCGCCCTGACGGATGAGTAGGCTTCCCAAGCGGGCATGCGGCTCTGCTTTGTCAGGAGACGATTCGACCGCCTCGCGGGCTGCCTTGATCTGATCGTCCAAGCTCATGTCCATGTACCGCTCCTCAGGTGAAGGGCGCTGAAAGAGCGCGCCCGTACAGTTTCAAAAAACAGTTGACCGCGTTACGGCGCCCGCTTCGCTCAATTCCGCAAAACATCCGCAGGCTCGTGGCGGAGTCTGCAGCCAGCGCTTTGCCCGGCTCGCATATGTGAACCGCTCAGTCTGCACTCACTGCGGGTTTGCTGCATCGATGAAATCGAGCAGTTCCTGCGTTCGTGCTGCCATCAGCGCGGAGTCGCCGCGGCTTTCGACATTCAGACGCAGTACCGGTTCGGTATTCGAGCCACGCAGATTGAAGCGCCAGTCGCCGAAGTCTGCGCTGAGTCCATCGGTCCATTCGACCTGAGCGTTGCGCGCAAAGCGCTGATGCACCGCTTCGATCGTGGTCTTGACGTCCGCCACCTTGCGGTTGATCTCGCCGCTGGCGGGAAAAGCCTGCATGCGCGCGGACACCAGTGCCGACAAGGGCTGGCCGGCAACGCTGATCAGCTGTGCAACCAGCAGCCATGGGATGTTGCCATTGTCGCAGTAAGCGAAGTCGCGGAAGTAATGATGCGCGCTCATCTCTCCGCCATAGAGTGCATCTTCCAGGCGCATGCGCTCCTTGATGAAGGCGTGGCCGGTCTTGGATTGAATCGGCACGCCGCCTGCGGACTTCACGATGTCGATGGTGTTCCAGGTCAGGCGGGGGTCGTGGATGATTTTGCTGCCCGGCGCCTTCAGCAGTAGTGCCTGTGCCAGCAAGCCGACCACGTAATAGCCTTCGATGAACTGCCCCTGTTCGTCAAAGAAGAAGCAGCGGTCGAAATCACCGTCCCAGGCAACGCCGAAATCGGCCTTGTTGTTGCGGACCGCATCAATGGTGTCCTGACGCATCTCCGGCAGCAGCGGATTGGGGATCCCGTTCGGGAAATTGCCATCCGGCTGATGGTGTACGCGCAGGAATTCGAACGGCAGATGTGGGGCGAGGGCATCCACGATCTTGCCGGCCACACCATTGCCGGCGTTCACGACGATGCGCAGCGGCTTGAGTTTGGCGGGATCGATATAGCCCAGCAGGTGACGGACGTAGCTGTCCCGAAGGTCCAGGGCCTTCATCGCCGGCGGCGTTGTGGGGGCCTTGTCGGTCATGCCGTTGACGCGTTGCTCCAGCGCGCGCAGTCCGGAGTCTCCCGACACCGGCACGGCGCCGCCGCGCACCAGCTTCATGCCGTTGTAGTCCATGGGATTGTGGCTGGCGGTCACCTCGATGGCGCCGTCGATGCCGGGCTGCTGCGCCGCCCAGTACATCTCCTCGGTGCCACACAGGCCCAGATCCAGCACCTCCACGCCACGGCTGAGCAGGCCATGCGCCAGGGCATTGAGCAGCGGCTGCGAACTGTGTCGGATGTCGCGTCCAAGAGCGACCTTGGCCGGGGAAAATTCATCGGCGAACGCGCAGCCCAGGCGGAATGCGATATCGGGATTCAGTTCGTCGGGTACGCGCCCGCGAAGGTCGTATGCTTTGAAACAGGACATGGTATTACGGGCGGCGGACAATGAGCGGAGGGATGCAAGGCCGGAGCAGATGCCAGCATGAATTTTGCATTTTAACCCGTGACATCAGGATTTAAACCCTTAAAATCGCAAGTATCGCGCCACCAACACCCCCGGTGGCGCACTTCCGGGAGCTCGAGAATAGTATGACTTTGTTGCCTGTCATCATGGCGGGAGGTTCCGGCACGCGCCTGTGGCCTCTGTCCCGAGAACTTTATCCGAAGCAGTTTCTGGCGCTGACGGGCAGCAATAGCCTGCTGCAGAACACCCTGGAGCGGCTCAAAGGCCTGGCTACTGCCAAGCCACTGATCATCTGCAACGAGGCGCATCGCTTTCTGGTTGCCGAACAACTGCGGCAGAAGGCAGCACTGGACCGCAATATCCTGCTGGAGCCACGCGCCCGCAACACCGCGCCGGCTGTGGCCCTGGCCGCGCTGCAGGCCAGATTGGCGGGCGAGGACCCCTTGCTTCTGGTGCTGGCTGCGGATCATGTGGTGCTCGACGTGCAGGCCTTTCACACGGCGGTGGATAAGGCAATCCCTTACGCGCAAGCGGGAGATCTGGTCACCTTTGGCGTGGTGGCCCGCACGCCGGAAACCGGATACGGCTACATCCGGCGCGGTGCGGCGCTTGGCGAGGGCGCGTTCCGGGTCGACAAGTTCGTGGAAAAGCCGCAGCGCGCGCAGGCCGAGGAGTACATCAAATCCGGCGCCTTTGACTGGAACAGTGGCATGTTCCTGTTCAAGGCCAGCCGCTTCCTGGAAGAGCTTGCTGCGCACCGGCCGGACATTCTCACGGCCTGCGAGAAAGCATTTGCCGGTGTCAGCCACGATCTGGATTTCATCCGCATCGACGCCGAGGCTTTTGGCGCCTGCCCGGAGGATTCGATCGACTACGCGGTGATGGAAAAGACCCAGCGAGCCGTGGTGGTGCCCATGGACGTGGGCTGGAGTGACATTGGCGCGTTTGCCGCCGTCTGGGAAACGCTGCCCAAGGACGAGAACGGCAACGTGCTGCGCGGTGATGTGCTCTGCCATGACAGCCACAACAATCTGCTGTTCTCCGAAAACGCGATGGTGGCTGCGGTGGGTGTGGACGATCTGATCGTGATTCAGACCAAGGACGCGGTGCTGGTCAGCGCCCGCGAGCGTGCCCAGGAGGTCAAGCAGATCGTCAATCAGCTGAAGCAGGCGGGGCGTAGCGAGCATCAGCTGCATCGTGAAGTGCACCGGCCCTGGGGCAAGTACGATTCCGTGGACTCCGGGCACCGCTACCAGGTCAAGCGGATCACGGTGCTGCCGGGTGCCAAGCTGTCAGTGCAGATGCACCATCATCGTTCCGAGCACTGGATCGTGGTGTCTGGCACGGCCCGGGTCACCGTCGACGGCGTCGACAAGCTGCTCACCGAAAACGAGTCGGTCTATCTGCCAGTGGGGGCGGTTCACGCACTGGAAAATCCCGGCAAGCTGCCACTGGAGCTGATCGAGGTGCAGGTGGGCAGCTATCTGGGTGAAGACGACATCGTGCGCTTCCAGGATCGCTACGGCAGGGCCTGATCATGCGCCGAAGTCAGCGGGGCCGGCATGGCCCGCACCGTGCCGGTACGAGGACAAAGTGTCGATAGTCGATCTGTTGTGTGGGGAATTCGGTGCGCGCTGCCTGACGCAACCCGAGCAGCTGGCGCGATATGAAATTCCGGAGCGGGGGCCGCGCGGCACCGCGCTGGCCGCCTTGCTGCCAGCCGACGAGGCCGAGCTGCAGCGAGCCTTGGCGCTGGCGAATGCAGAGGGCTTTGCCTATGTGCTCAGTGCCGGGCGTACCGGCCTGGTGGAGGCGCAGCGCCCGCAGGGCGAAGTGGTGCTCAGCCTGGAGCGCTTCTCACGTCCGCTGGCCCTGGAGCTGGCTGATGGTTCCCGCTGCGAGCTGGCGAGCAGTCCATCCCTGGCTGCGGCCCGTCAGCATCTCTACGAATGGTGGCTGGTGCAGGGCAAGCCCGGCCTGGACCACGCGGTCCTCCACGCCGAGGCGGCACTGACCATCGACGCCGCCAATGAATTGCTTGAACCCCTGGGCTGGATGTTCCCCCTGGAGCTGGGCGCCAGCGCTGCCGCGACCGTCGGTGCCTGCGTGGCCAATGGCTCTGCCGGCGCCAACGCCGTCTGCTACGGCACGGCCGCGCACATGGCGCATGGCGCCGCAGGCTTCTGGGGGCGCGCAGAAGCCACGCCGGTTTTTTCCGGCGCTGCATGGGCCCAGCCCGCGTCCGACGTGCTGGCGATCGACTCCACGCGTCTGGACTTGCGTCAGGGTCTGATCGGCACCCAGGGCATTCTCGGGGTCATCACGCGCGTCGGTTTGCGGTTGCACGCCATCCCCGTTCAGCGGGAAGCAGCCTTGCTGCCGCTGGCGGATATGAACAGCGCCATGCAGCTGTTCAAGCTCGCACGGCAAACCTTCGGCCCGGATATCGAGGAATTCGAGTTTCTGTCGCGCTCGTCATTGGCACTGGTGAAGCAGCTGCATGGCGACGGCCTGCGGCTGCCCATCGCAGAAAACATCGATGCACCGTATTACGCGCTTCTGCAACTCAAGTCCGTGGTGCATGACGATGATCTGGCTGGCCGTCTTTACGCGTTCCTGAGCGGCCCTGCTGGCTTTGCTGATGAAGCCATCGGCTACGCACCGCTGAAGAATCTCAAGCGTATCCGTCATTCCGTGACGGAGGCCAGCAACGCCCGCATGCGCGCGCTGGGCGGCGGGCGGCTGAGCTTTGATACCGCCACGCCAGTGGCAAGTTTCGGGGCTTATCTGGATCGGCTGGCGCAGGAGCTGACTGCGCTGGCTCCAGATCTGGAGTTCATCGCCTTTGGCCATGCCGGCATCGGCGGCGCGCATCTTCACCTGCTCGGCACCGCGGCCAGGCCGGTGGCCGCCATGAGCGATGAGTTGGTGCGCACCGTGTTTGACGTTACGGCCGCCCATGGTGGCACCTTCAGTGCCGAGCACGGTGTGGGGCCAAAATGGGCAGAAGAGTTTCTTCGTCGTGTGCCTGAACAACGGCTTGCCGAGCTGGCAGAGGCCAAGCGGACTTACGATCCTGGTCTGGTGCTGCAGCCGCGTAGCTTCGGGATGGAGCGGCTGTTGAAGCAGTAGGAATTGCCATGCGCACGGCCACCTTCGCGTGCAAGTCCACCACATCGCCTGCTGCATTCGCGCTCACGGAATGTTCCGTCATCGGCGTTCCGGTCTCATGGCAAAGCAAGATATCCGTGTTGTCGCCAGATTTGCAGCGAAGCAAGCCTGTAAATCGTCTTGAAGAGTTCAGTCAGATGTGACGTAAATCCGCTGGGGTGGAGCTCGATGAAACGAGATGGCGCACAACTCGTCATTTGACGCGTGGCGGATATTGCACGGAGTCGCTTGTTGCGCGCAGGCCCGTGGAAATACAGGGCCATTACCGAGGGCACTGGGGCTGCTGACCATCGCCAACGGCTCGGATGCCTTCGCTGCCTTGCTGCAGGCATATGCTCTGAATCCGCGTAGCGAAGCCGCGCGAGCCGCCTTGAACGAAGCGTGTACGAAGAGCAAGCGAAAGATGAATCTGTATCCGGAGAATCAGCTCGAGTTTTTCCCTGCGGGCTGGGCGACAAGCAGGCTTTGAATGAGCTGGTGCTGTGCGACCAACAAGTCGACAAGGCGGGGTTCAGCTCAGACCCTGGCGAGACCTATACGGATGGCATATCCCGTCGGTCTGCCTGGCATCGGTAAGCGGTCCGAGACAGACATGGCGCCTGGTCGGGCCAGTGCGCTCCGATAGGGCCAGGATCACGCAGATTCGGCGCGCAAGTAGCGGTGCACTTTTTTCTTCAGCCTGTCGGGCGGGGTGATTGGCGCGCATGCCAAGATCTGCGCCAGATCTGGCTTGCGAATCCCGCTGAAGAGCTTTGTATGGAGTTGCTCTCCTTCCGGCAGGGTGCGAGCAAAATCAGCTTCTATGCCGATGGACGCCGCGAAGTCTCGCCATTTAAAGGGCACATCGATGAAGCCGCTGTCGAAGTAACTGTATGGGACTCGATAAGCACAGCATACGATCGCAGCGTGCAGGGCCCCACATAGGACGAAGCGGGCGCTCGTTATCTTGTCTATGAATTGATGGATGGCGTCGAGGCTTGCCTCTATGTTGGGGCGAACGACCGCCTGAGCCCCTGTGCTGGAAAGAAGCTGTTCATCGGTTTTCTTCTCCAGGAAATGGGGCACACACAAGCTGGCGCCAGAAAACTCGGTCGCTGGGCGTGGACTGTACAGAGCGGGAAGCAGCAAGGCCGGATCGCCCATTGGCGTGTCCGGAGGCAGACCCAGTGCGTCACGGGTCAATGGGCCACGAACGCCAAAAAACACGCAGTGCTCCAGCAACTCCGGATCAAGAGGCAGTGCGTCCTTCTTTCCGCAGCACCAAAATGCCACCTTGGCATTCGCGCCGCCTTGGGAATGCTCAAGCCCGGCCTTTACGTGATAGTCGGAAATAACACTTCCGATCAAATGCAGGACATCAAGTCGGGATCTAGGTCGGCCCCACTGCGGGTGCAGAAGACTCCGTCCCGAGAGTTCCCTTAGAAGCAGTTCTGAGAGCAAGTCACCAAAGTTCTGGTGCTTCAGTCCTTTGCGCCAATACGAAATGATTGGCGCATCAGCCATGCGACTGTCTCCGCCGGAGCGTGCAGTGCCTGCTGGCTCCGGTGCAGAGCGCAGTTGCTTTCAGCATCTTGGCCAGGCTTCGGGCTGAGTGTGATTGCACAATCCAGCACATCGGAATGACCTGGCTGGATCGAACTCAGTGGAGCGTGCTCCAGTCCTGACCGTTGGTGGACGTGTACAGCTGACCACCGGAATAGAAAAGATAATTGCCCGACCAGTAAGCCTGGCTGCTCTTGGCGCCCGCTTTCTGCGCGACGTTGATCAGAACGCGGCCGCATTCGGCAAGGCTGCCAACCGGTGTGACTTGCCACTTGTCGCCGACGTGAACCTGGCAGCCGCGGGGCGTGCCGGGGGCGGCCTGCGGGGTGGAGAAGCCGGTGCTCGGAGCTGCGGCCGGTGTCGGGGCCGCCGCCGCCGCCGCAGGCGCTGGGGCGGGCGGAGCCGGTCGATATGGTTTGGCGGCCGCCGGTGGCGCCATGGGCACGCTCTGGCTGCCGGCCGGGGCGGGCGCAGGCACGTCACCCAAAGGTACCGGGGCTTCCAGGTCAGGCATCACGGGGGCTGCAGCTGGTGCGGGCGGCGGAGTGGCGACCGGTGCGGGAGACGGCGTGGCAGCGACAGCAGCGGGGCGCGATGCATCTTCGCCGGGCTTGCGCTCGGCCGGTTCGGCAGCAGGCGCAGGGCCGGTGCGCAGGGTATTGAGGGCGCCGATCGAGCCGCCGCCATCGCTGCGGATCGGCTGCCAGGTCTTGCCGCCGTCCGTTGACTGGTAGGACTGCCCATCTTTGTAGGCCAGGTTCACGGCGCCGAATTGTGCGAACTGACGTTCGCCAGGGGTGGCGGCCGCTTCGGCATATTTCAGGCAGCTGCTGATCGACGTTGCGCCCATCACCACCCAATCCTCGCCAATCAGTACGCGGCAACCCTTGCCGGCGGCGTCCTGCGCGAAAGCTTGGACGCTCGTCAGTGCCAGGGCGAGAGCAAGGAATCTTTTCATCGTCTTCAAATCTCGGGCGAAGGTGTCGCTGTGCGAAAGGAGCGGCAAAAATCTTAAATGACTGCTGGGATTTATGGCGAGCGCTGACGGTTGTTTGCCATCAGCGGCGCGCGCCGCCTGACTCGCCACCGCCGAGCAGGGCATCCAGATCGTCGATATCCGCCGCGCTGAGCTGGCCTACGTCGCCTTTGAGCTGCAGCAGGTTGATGAGATAACTGTAACGGGCCTGCGCCAGGGCCTTCTGGGCGCCGACCAGGGCCTGACGGGTGTTCAGCGCATCGATGATGGTGCGTGCGCCGACCTTGAAGCCCACCTCCGTCGCCACCACGCTGGCCTGCTGTGAGTTCACGGCGTTGGCGGAAGCCTTGACGGCGGAGATGCCGCTGACCACGCCTTCGTAATGGTCGCGCACGCTCTGGTTGGTGATCTGCAGCTGCTGCTGATAGTCGGCCTGCGCTTTCTTCTCGCCGGCCTCGGCCTGGCGTACGCCGGAAGACACCTGGCCACCGCGGAACAGCGGCCATGTCAGGTTCACGCCGACGTAGGCGTTCTGCGAGTCGTAGCCGAATGTAGAGGTGGAGTATTCGCGATCCAGAACTCCCGAGGCCGCGATGGTGGGCAGGTGCGCACCAAAGGCGGCGGAGACTGACTGCCTGGCCGCTTCGGCGGCGTAGCGGGCGGCCATCAGGTCCAGGTTGGTGTCCTGGGCGGCGGCCACCCAGCTGTCCACCGAGGCGGGATTGGGCGGCGCCAGCGCGATTTCCTCGCGCAGGGGCGCGACGCGGTCCATGGGGCGGCCGATGATCACGGACAGCGCGCGCTTGGCCTTGTTGAGGGCCAGCGTGTCGGTGATCACGGTTGCGGTGCTGCTGTCGTAAGAGGCCTGCGCGTTGCGGGCGTCGGTGACCGCAGCCAGGCCGGACTTGTACTTGGCTTCCTGGGTTTCATACTGCTGCTTGAAGGCCGACTGGGCGTCGAGATCGGCGCGCAGGGCGTCCTGGGCGCTGAGCACATCCAGATAGGCGCCCACCAGGCGCAGCACCAGTTTCTGTTCGGCCGAGCGATAGGCCGCTTCGGCTTGCGCGACGGTGGCATCGGCAGCGGCCACCTTCTTGAAGGCGGTCCAGTCGAACAGCGTCTGGCTCAGCTGCAATACGTAGGATTCGGAGTTATAGGTTTCCTGCAGCTGCTGATACAGCACCGAGGCCTTGTCGCCGGTCTGCAATACCTTGAAGCGGTTTTGCTTGGCACCTGCCTGTGCGCTGACTTGTGGCAGCAGCGCGCCCCAGGCCTGCGGCTTGGCTTCCTTGGCAGCGTCGCGCTGATACCGGGCGGACAGCAGGGTCTGGTCATTGTCCTGCGCCAGCTGATAGAGGTCGCGCAATACGCCGGCCTGGCTCGCGACGGGGGCGAGCAGCAGTACGGAGGCAATGGCAGTAAGACGTAGATTCCGGATCCCTGTGTGCATGGTGTCTCGACCTGTGGCTAAAAAGGCGGCCGCTGGGCGGGCGCGCTGGGCGGGATAGTAGCCTACGGGAACCCCAGCCGTGGGCGGCATCGCGCAAGAGGGCGGGGGGTTTTGAGAGCTTCGGGTCCGTGCCGGCGGATGTGATGTCTTATCCTATCCGCCGATAGACCCGGATCGCGTCGCCCCACCAGGGGCCGTGGTGCGGCGTGGCGTTTTTTCTAGAGGATATCCGTGAAACGTAAGGGGATTGTTCTGGCGGGCGGCTCCGGTACGCGACTGCATCCGCTGACACACTCGGTCAGCAAGCAGCTGATGCCGGTCTATGACAAGCCGATGATCTATTACCCGCTCAGCACGCTGATGCTGGCCGGCATCCGCGACATCCTGATCATCACCACGCCCAGGGACACGCAGTCGTTCCAGCACTTGCTGGGCGATGGTTCGCAGTGGGGGCTGGACTTCAGCTACGTGGTGCAGCCCAGCCCCGATGGTCTGGCGCAGGCCTTTCTGCTGGGCGAAGGCTTCCTCGGCAATGATCCGGCCTGCCTGATTCTGGGCGACAACATCTATCACGGCCATGGCCTGGCCGAACTCATGCAGAGTGCGCACGGGCGCGAGCAGGGCGCCACGGTGTTCGGTTACTGGGTGCGTGATCCCGAGCGCTACGGCGTGGTGAGCTTCGACGAATCCGGCCGTGCCATCGATGTCGAGGAAAAGCCGGCGCAGCCCCGCTCCAATTACGCCGTCACCGGGCTTTATTTCTACGACAAGGACATCGTGCCGATCGCCAAGTCCATCAAGCCTTCGGCGCGCGGCGAGCTGGAAATCACCGACGTCAACAAGGTCTATCTGGAACGCGGCGATCTGCACGTGGAACTGATGGGCCGGGGCTACGCCTGGCTGGACACCGGCACGCACGATTCCCTGCTCGATGCGGCGAACTTCATTCAGGTGATGCAGGCGCGCCAGGGTCTGCAGATCGCCTGTCCCGAGGAAATCGCCTGGCGTCAGCGCTGGATCAGCGACGAGGATCTGGACCGGATGGCCCGATCCCTGGCCAAGAACGGCTATGGGCAGTATCTGCAGAACCTGCTCAGGACCGGGCGCGGCTAGCACACCGCCTCCGGCCTCTGTGCGCCTGGTTTTCGCTGCCTCGCCGGCCAAGCTTTTCCTTAGAGATTTTTCTCCAGACCGAATTCTTCGATGAACGTCATTGAAACCCGTCTCCCCGGCGTGCTGATCTTCGAGCCGAAGGTGTTTGGCGATGCGCGCGGTTTTTTCGTGGAGACTTTCCGCGAATCCGTGTGCCGTGAGCGCGGCATTCCGCCTTTCGTGCAGGACAACCAGTCGCGCTCGCGGCGCGGTGTGCTGCGCGGTCTGCACTATCAGCTGCTGCAGCCGCAGGGCAAGCTGGTGCGCGTGGCCAGCGGCCGCGTCTTCGATGTGGCGGTGGACGTGCGGCGTGGCTCGCCCACTTTCGGGCAATGGGCGGGCGTGATTCTGGATGATGTCTCGCACCGCCAGTTCTACGTGCCGCCGAACTTTGCGCACGGCTTCGTGGTGCTGTCGGATACCGCGGACTTCGTCTACAAGTGCACCGACTATTACCACCCGGCTTCCGAGGCCGGCATCGTCTGGAATGATCCGGACGTGGGCATCGAGTGGCCCGCCGAGGTGCTGGACGCGGTGCTGCTCTCCGACAAGGATCGTGCGGCGCCCCGGCTCAAGGACCAGCTTGCCGAGAAGCTGCCGGTGTACGCGCCATGAGCATTCTCGTCACCGGTGCCGGCGGCCAGGTGGGCCGTGAGCTCACTGCGCGAGCCGGCGGGCGCAAGCTCATCGGCCTGGATCGCGCCGCGCTGGACATCACCGATGAAGCGGCGATTCTCGGCGCCATCGAGGCCAACGCTGCGCGCGTGCTGATCAATGCCGCCGCCTACACCGCCGTGGACAAGGCCGAAAGCGATCAGGCCAGTGCCTTCGCCGTGAACCGCGATGGCAGCGCGGCCCTGGCGCGTGCCTGTGCGCAGGCCGGCATTCCCCTGCTGCATCTGTCCACGGATTATGTTTTCGACGGCAGCGCGCCGGCGCCTTACCCGGAATCGGCAGCTGCCGCACCCCTTGGTGTCTACGGCCTGAGCAAATGGGAAGGCGAGGTCGCCATCCGCAAGGCCCTGCCGCAGCATCTGATCATCCGTGTCGCCTGGGTGTTCGGCGAGTTTGGCGCCAACTTCGTGCGCACCATGCTGCGCGTGGGGCGTGAACGTCCGCAGCTGCGCGTGGTGGCCGATCAGCGTGGCGCCCCCACGCACGCCGGCGCCATCGCCGAAACGCTGCTGGGGCTGGCGGACCGCATCCTGGCGGGCGAGTCGCTGCACTGGGGCACGTATCACTACACCGGTGCGCCGGTGACCACCTGGCATGGCTTTGCCGAAGCGATCTTCGATGAGGCGCTGGCACTGGGCCTGATCGAGAAAAAGCCGCAGGTCACGGCCATCACCACCGCCGACTACCCCACGCCCGCCCGGCGCCCGGCCAATTCGGCGCTGGACATGACGCAGGCTGGGCTACAGTTGCAGCTGCGGGCTGCCTCATGGCGAGACGGCCTTCGCGAAACGCTACGCGCCTGGAAGTCGGCCTCATGAGTTATCAAGCCCAAAACATGCTCGTCACCGGCGGCGCCGGCTTCATCGGCTCCAACTTCGTGCGCTATCTGCTGGGCGCCGATGCGTCGGTGCGCATCGTCAACCTGGATCTGCTCACTTATGCCGGCAAGCTGGAGAACCTGGAAGACCTGCCCGGCGCGGATCGGCACCACTTCGTCAAGGGCGATATCTGCGATCGTGAGCTGATCGACAAGCTGCTGCGCGAGCACCGCATCGACACCGTGGTGCACTTCGCCGCGGAAAGCCATGTGGATCGCTCCATTCACGGTCCCGGCGAATTCGTGCGGACCAATGTCGTGGGCACCTTCACCCTGCTGGAATCCGCGCGCCAGTACTGGATGGCCGAGCAGAAGCTGGACAAGGCGGCGCTGGCCGCGCAGCGGCGCTTTCATCACATCTCCACGGATGAGGTGTATGGCTCGCTGGGTCCTCAGGACCCACCGTTTCGCGAGACCAATCCCTACGAGCCCAACTCGCCGTACTCCGCGAGCAAGGCCGGCAGCGATCATCTGGTGCGTGCCTACTTCCACACCTACGGCTTTCCGGTCACCACCACCAACTGCTCCAACAACTACGGGCCGTATCACTTCCCGGAAAAACTCATTCCGCTGATCATCCTCAACGCCCTGCAAGGCAAGCCGCTGCCGGTGTACGGCGATGGCCAGAACGTGCGCGACTGGTTGTTCGTCACCGATCACGCCAGTGCCATCGCCCGCGTGCTGCAGGCCGGCAAGACGGGCGAGACCTACAACGTCGGCGGCTGGAACGAGAAGAAGAATCTCGATGTGGTGGAACAGATCTGCGCCATCCTCGACGAGCTTTCGCCGCGCAAGGACGGCAAGCGCTACGGCGAGCAGATCAGGTTCGTGACCGATCGTCCCGGTCATGATCGCCGCTACGCCATCGACGCCGGCAAGCTGGAACGCGAGCTGGGCTGGAAGCCGGCCGAGACCTTCGAAACCGGCATCCGCAAGACCGTGCGCTGGTATCTGGACAATCTGATCTGGGCGGAAAAGGTGACCGGCAGCGCTTACGGCGACTGGATCGCCAAGCAGTACGGCGCTTGATCATGCGCGTGCTCGTCGTCGGTGGTGCCGGCTACATCGGCTCGCATATGTGCAAGCTGCTGGCCGGGCGCGGACACGAGGTGGTCGTGTTCGACAATCTGGTGACCGGCCATCGCGAGGCGCTGCGCTGGGGTCGTTTCGTCGAAGGCTCCCTGCACGACGCGGCGGCGCTGGACGCGCTGTTCACGCAGCATCGCTTCGATGCCGTGATCCAGTTCGCCGCCAGCATCGCGGTCGGCGAGTCGGTGCGCGAGCCGCTGGATTATTACCGCAACAATGTCGGCGGCACGCTGGAGCTGCTCACGACGATGAAGCGCCACGGCGTGCGGCGCTTGGTGTTTTCTTCCACGGCCGCGATTTTCGGCACGCCGCAGTACAGTCCCATCGACGAGAATCATCCGCACGCACCGCTCTCGCCGTACGGGCATTCCAAGCTGATGGCCGAGCAGGTGCTGCGCGATGCCGCCGCCGCCGGTCATCTGGATGCCGTGGCGCTGCGCTACTTCAACGCCGCCGGCGCCGATCCGGAGGGCGAGCTGGGCGAGGCCCATGATCCGGAGACGCATCTGATTCCGCTGCTGCTGAAGGCCGCGTTGGGGCAGGTTCCGCCGGTGACCGTGTTCGGCAGCGACTACGACACCGAAGACGGCACCTGCGTGCGTGACTACATCCACATCTGCGATCTGTGCGAGGCGCATCTGCTGGCACTGTCTTATCTGCAGGACAACCCCGGCTTCTCGGCCTTCAATCTCGGCAACGGCAAGGGTTATTCGGTGAAGCAGGTGCTGGCGGTGGTGGCGCAGACCATCGGCCGGGCGGTGCCCACGGTGATGGGCCCGCGTCGCGCCGGTGACCCCGCGCGCCTGATCGCATCGAGCGAACTGGCGCGCAGCAAGCTGGGCTGGCAGCCGAAAATGCCGGAGCTGGAAACCATCATCCGCACGGCCTGGCGCTGGCATCAGGCACCCGGCTTTTAGAAAGCTTTTACCGCGCATCGGGCGTTTTACTGACAACTTTCTGAGGCTGGCTGATCTGGCGCGGTGGCACTGTGCGGTGGCGCGCAGCGCCAGGCGCCTTTGTCGTTGACGGTTTTCCGACGCGTAATTATTCTGCCTTTGGGGAACTGCAGTATTTCAATGGGGAGCCGATCCGCATCGCGAGCATCGGCCAAAGATTTCCCGCTCACGATCAAGAATCATCAAGGTTGGGGAACATGCGCGTACTTCGCGGTCTGGCTGTGATCTCGGCGTTGCTCTTGTCCGGCGCGCCCGCGCTTTCTTCCGCCGCCACTTATGTGGTCAATGCCACGGACGACGGTTCGCTCAGCGGCCTGGGCGTGGCCTGCCCTTCGGGCGCGCTGACGCGTTGCACGCTGCGCGGCGCTATCGAGGCCGCGCAGGCCAATGGCGAGAGCGCCAACACCATCCAGCTGCAGGTGGAGGGTGTGGCGGTGCAGAGCGCGCTGCCCACCATCACCAAATCACTGAGCATCACCGGGAGCCTGGGGAGCGGCGCTCCGACGCATATCGCGCGACTGGCCTCCGTGGCACGCGGCAGCTCGGATCAGTATTGCTACGGCATCAGCAATGCCGGCACGGTGTATCCGCTGTTCAGTGTGGATGCCAGCGGCAGCAGTTCGATCAACGTCAGCTTCGAAAACATCCTGGCCTGTTTCGGCGATGCCCGAACCACCGCCCGTAACGGTGCGGGTGGCGCGATCCACTTCAGCGGCAGCAAGCCGTCGGTGCTGAATCTGGTCAACGTGCGCCTGATCAACAACCTCGCCGATGTCGGCGGCGCGCTGTCCGTGAGCGGCGCCGCGCACGAGGCCTACATCAGCGGCTCCTCGCTGAGCGGCAATGTCGCCACGGGTGGCGGCGGCGCTGCATTCTTTCAAAATGGCAAGGTGGAAATCCGCGCCTCCACCATCGGCCCTTACTTCGCCACGGGCACGGTCGCGGCCGACGCCGCTGCGCCCAAGCTGCCGTTCTCGGCGGATGGCAACAGCGCCGGCACGGGCGGTGGCGGCTTGTGGGTGGATACGGCCAGTCTGAGCCTGATCCGCAGCTTCGTGGTGGCCAATACCGCGCCCCAAGGCTCGGCGCTGGTGCTGAGTGCGTCCGGCGGCGGCACCACGCCGCCGGCGACCCTGATCGGGAACACCATCGCCCGCAACCAGATCAGCGGTTCCGGCAGCGGCTCGGCGATCTACGCCGCCAATGCCTCGGCCAGCCTGCCGGCCACGGCCACGGCGCCCTTCGTGGGCAATATCGTCGCCGACAACAGCGGTAGCGGCTGCGTCGCCATCATTGGCAATACGGTGGCCGACACCGGTGGCTACAACCTGTTCAGCGACGGCAGCTGCACGGCCGGTGGCGCCACGCCGGTGCTGCCCGAGAATCTCTACCGGCCCAGCGCCACGATCTTCTGGAACATCGCCGCCGGCCGTGTCACCAGCGGCGGCGTCGGTGGCTTCGCCTCGCGCGGTCTGGCGCCCAGCGTGCTGCCCATCGTGGCCGAATCCCCGGCCGTGGACTTCGTGAAGTCCAGCCATCAGCTCAAGGACGCCAACAAGGCCGACGCACGTGGCGCGGCCGTGGTCGACGGCAATGGCGACGGGCTGGCGGTGGCCGATATCGGCGCGTATGAATTCGGCGGCTACGGTCTGGTCGGTTTCGTGCCGCAGAGCAGCGCCGGTTACAGCATTGGCGAGCCGGCCAGCGGCAATGCCTCGCTGCCGCTGCCGATCAAGAACTTCGTCGGCACCGCCACCACCTCGGCGCTGCGCGTGAGCAGTATCGACGCCAGTCTGGCGGCGCTGCCGTCGAGCTTCAGCCCGGGCAGCGCCTCGCCCGATCTGGCCGGCAAACTGAATGACTACGCACCGCTGTCCAGCGTCATCGTCAGCCCTCTGGCGGTCGGTGCCAGCGACAACACCGCCAAGCTGCTGGTGCACGCCGATTCGCTCAGCGAGGCGGATGAAAGCGTGCGCCTGCTGCTCAGCGGCCTGGACAATGTCGATGCCGACGTGCAGCCCAGCGGCAGCAGCACGCCGTTCTGCCTGGATGGCAGTGCCGGTGGCTACTACCCCTGCGCCACGCAGACCGCCACCATTACCGGCGATCTGCCCAGCGGCTTCCAGTTCCAGAAGACGGGCGTCGCCGTGCCGGAAGCCGGCGGCACCTTCGGCCTGACCGTGGTGCGTACCGGCGACCTGAGCAGTGCCGCCACCGTCACCTGTTCGGCCAGCAGCGGCACCGCCGTCAAGAACCGCGATTTCGTGGTCAGCGATCAGGTGCTCAGCTTTGCGGCCAACGAATCCAGCAAGCTCTGCGTGGTGAGTGTGCTACAGGACGCCGTGGTCGAGTCCACGGAAACCTTCACCGTGAATCTGAGCGCGCCGAGCAAGGGCAGCATTCTCACGCCGGGCAGCGAAACCGTGGGCATCATTGACGACGACAGCGCCGACACCGTGCTCTCGCTGTCGCAGGCCAGCTACTCGGTCAATGAGGCCGCCGGCAGCCTGACGGTCACGGTGACCCGCAGCGGCGACAGCTCGGCGGCGGTGGAAGTCACCCTCGCCACGCAGGATGGCGCGGCGGTGGACAAGACCGACTACACCGCCACCAGTGCCACCCTGAAGTGGGATGCGGGCGCAAGCGGCAGCCAGACCGTGAACATTCCCATCCTGCAGAACAGCATCAAGGACGGTTCGCGCCAGTTCAGCGTGCTGCTGGGCGGGGTCAAGAACGACACCGAAGGCAGCAGCAAGAAGGTGGCGCTGGCCAGCCCGGACTCGGCGACGGTGACCATCGTCGATGACGATGCCAGCACCGCGGGCATCACCCTGTCCACCAGCAGCGTGGCCATCGTCGGCACCGGCAGCAGCGTGTACAGCATCACCCTGAGCCAGGTGCCGAGCGCCGATGTGCTGATCGCGCTGAGCAGCAGCGACAGCAGCGTCGTCGCCACCTCGGCCGACAACGGCACGGCAACGCTGAAGTTCCCGGCAGGCAGCACCACGCTGACCCGCTCGGTGAACGTGAAGTCCTCGGCCAATCCCGCCAGCGGCAGCACGCTCACGGCGCAGATCTCGCACAGCGTGACCTCCAGCGACCTGCGTTACGGCGCGGCGACGGTGGCCAAGGTCACGGTCACGGTCGGCAGCACCAATTCGGTGCCGCCCAGCAGCGGCAGCACGGGCGGTGGCGGCGGCGGTGCGCTGGGCTGGCCGAGTCTGCTGGTGCTGGCGGGCGGACTGCTGCTGCGCCGCAGGCGGCGCGGCTGAAGCAGGGCAGGCATTAAAAAAAACCCCGGTCCGGCCCGGGGTTTTTTTTCTTGCCCCTCCGCCGTCCAGCACGGACAATAGCGGTTCCCTCTTGCCGTCAAGGCCGATGACGATGCCAACCCGTTTTGCGCTTGCCAATGCCATCCGCGCGCTGTCCATGGACGCCGTGCAGAAGGCCAATTCCGGCCATCCCGGCATGCCCATGGGCATGGCCGACATCGCCGAAGTGCTGTGGAATGACTTTCTGGTCCACAACCCGGCCAATCCGCGTTGGGCCAACCGCGATCGCTTCGTGGTCTCCAACGGCCACGGCTCCATGCTGCTGTACTCGCTGCTGCATCTGACGGGTTATCCGCTGCCGATCAGCGAGCTGCAGAACTTCCGCCAGATGCATTCCAAGACCGCCGGCCATCCCGAGTACGGCATCACCCCGGGCGTGGAGACCACCACCGGCCCGCTGGGACAGGGCCTGGCCAATGCCGTGGGCATGGCGATCGCGGAAGCCGTGCTGGCCAGCCGCTTCAACCAGGGCGGCCACAAGATCGTCGATCACTACACCTACGCCTTCGTCGGCGACGGCTGCCTGATGGAAGGCATCTCGCACGAGGCCTGCTCGCTGGCCGGCACCCTGGGCCTGGGCAAGCTGGTGGTGCTCTACGACGACAACAACATCTCCATCGACGGCGAGGTCGGCAGCTGGTTCCGCGACGACACCCCGGCGCGCTTCGAGGCCTATGGCTGGCAGGTGGTGCGCAATGTCGACGGCCACAATCCCGCCGAGATCAAGCGCGCCCTGGAAACCGCGCGCGGCCAGAGCGAAAAGCCCACGCTGATCTGCTGCAAGACCGTGATCGGCTTCGGCTCGCCCAACAAGCAGGGCAAGGAAAGCTGCCACGGCGCGCCCCTGGGCGAGGCCGAGATCAAGCTGGCCCGCGAAAAGCTGGAATGGCCGCACGGTCCTTTCGAGATTCCCGCCGAGATCGCCAGCGCCTGGGATGCCCGCGCCAAGGGTGCCGAGCGCGAGGCTGCCTGGCAGACCGCGTTCAAGGCCTACGCCGCCGCCTACCCGCAGGACGCCGCCGAATTCGAACGCCGCATGAGCGGCCAGCTGCCGGCCGACTGGCAGCAGACCATCGAGACCGCGCTCGCCGAGGCGGCCAAGGCCACGGCGCCGGTCGCGTCGCGCAAGGCTTCCAAGCTGACCCTGGACGCCATCGCCGCCAAGCTGCCGGAACTGTTCGGCGGTTCGGCCGATCTTTCCGAATCCAACTGCACCGACTTCAAGGGGCATGTTTCGGTAAAGCCCGGCAAGCTGGCCGGCAACTACCTGAGCTACGGCGTGCGCGAGTTCGGCATGGCCGCCGCCCTGAACGGCATGGCCCTGCACGGCGGCCTGATTCCCTTCGGCGGCACCTTCCTGGTGTTCTCCGACTACGCGCGCAATGCCATCCGCATGGCGGCGCTGATGAAGCAGCGCAGCATCTTCGTGCTCACGCATGACTCCATCGGCCTGGGCGAGGACGGCCCCACCCATCAGCCGGTGGAGCATGTCGCGTCCTTGCGCCTGATTCCGAACGTGCAGATCTGGCGTCCGGCCGACCAGTTCGAAACCGCCGTGGCCTGGCGCAGCGCCATCGAGCGCAGCGACGGCCCGACGCTGCTGGCGCTGTCGCGCCAGAACCTCAACCCGCAGGCCCGCAGCCCGCAGCAGCAGGCCGACACCGCGCGCGGTGGCTACGTGCTGCTGGAGCCGCAGACCGCCGCCGAGGCGGTGATCATCGCCACCGGCTCGGAGGTGCAGCTGGTGATGGACGCCGCCAAGCAGCTGGCCGACAAGGGCCGCGCGGTGCGCGTGGTGTCCATGCCCTGCGCCGAACTGTTTGCCAAGCAGGACGCCGCGTATCGCGAATCGGTGCTGCCGGCGGCGCTGCGTCGCCGTCTGGCGGTGGAGGCGGGCGTGTCGGCCAGCTGGCGCGGCCTGGTGGGTTTCGAAGGCGATGTGCTGGGCGTGGACAGCTTCGGCGAATCGGCGCCGGCCAGCGCGGTGTTCAAGCACTTCGGCTTCACCGTGGATCAGGTGGTGGCCAGGGTCGAGGCGCTGCTGGCGCGGTAAAATTCCAGGTTTGAAGGGGTTGCGGGCAAGCCCGTGACGGGAAAGCGGATTGGCATCAGTGCGCAGTGGCGCACACAACATCAGAGGATCGTGAAATGGCAGTCAAGGTTGGCATCAATGGCTTCGGTCGCATCGGTCGCAATGTGTTGCGCGCCGCAGTGCAGAATTTCGGCAGCGACATCGAGATCGTGGGCATCAACGATCTGCTGGAGCCGGACTACCTGGCGTACATGCTGCGCTATGACTCCGTGCACGGCCGCTTCAAGGGTGAGGTCAGCGTCGAGGGCAACACCCTGGTGGTCAACGGCAAGAAGATCCGCCTGACCCAGGAGCGCGACCCGGCCAATCTGAAGTGGGCAGACGTGGGCGCCGAAGTGGTGATCGAGTCCACCGGCCTGTTCCTCGACAAGGTCACCGCCGAGAAGCATCTGGCTGCCGGCGCCAAGAAGGTGGTGCTGTCGGCGCCGTCCAAAGACGACACCCCGATGTTCGTCTACGGCGTGAACCACAAGACCTACGCCGGTCAGGCCATCATCTCCAACGCTTCCTGCACCACCAACTGCCTCGCGCCGCTGGCCAAGGTGCTGAACGACAAGTGGGGCATCAAGCGCGGCCTGATGACCACCGTGCACGCGGCCACCGCCACGCAGAAGACCGTGGACGGCCCGAGCAACAAGGACTGGCGCGGCGGCCGCGGCATCCTGGAAAACATCATCCCGTCCTCCACCGGCGCCGCCAAGGCCGTGGGCGTGGTGATTCCCGAGCTGAACAAGAAGCTCACCGGCATGAGCTTCCGCGTGCCGACCTCCGACGTCTCCGTGGTGGACCTCACCGCTGAACTCGAAAAGCCCGCCACCTACGCGGAAATCTGCGCGGAAATGAAGGCGCAGAGCGAAGGCGCGCTCAAGGGCATCCTCGGCTACACCGAAGACAAGGTCGTGGCCACCGACTTCCGTGGCGACGCCCGCACCTCGATCTTCGACGCCGAAGCCGGCATCCAGCTCGACAGCACCTTCGTCAAGCTGGTCAGCTGGTACGACAACGAGTGGGGCTACTCCAACAAGTGCCTGGAAATGGTGCGCGTGGTGGCCGGCAAGTAAGGCCGCCGTGTTTTGCGAAAAGCCCCGCTCGCACGGGGCTTTTCTTTGTCAGCAATCTGTTTGGGAAAGATGACCATGACCGTTCTTCGCATGTCCGACCTCGACCTCGCCGGCAAGCGCGTGCTGATCCGCCAGGATCTCAACGTGCCGATCGCCAAGGGTCGCATCACCTCCGATGCGCGCTTGCGCGCGTCCCTGCCCACGCTGAAGCTGGCGCTGGAGAAGGGCGCCAGCGTGCTGGTGGTCTCGCATCTGGGCCGGCCCAAGGCCGGCAAGCTCGACCCGGAAGCCTCGCTGACCCTGGTCGCCGCCTGGCTCTCGCAGGCGCTGGAGCGCACCGTGCCGCTGATCAGCAACTGGATCGACGGCGTGAACCTGGAGCCGGGCCAGATCGCGCTGGGCGAGAACACGCGCTTTCTCAAGGGCGAGAAGGACGATGACGAGGCGCTGTCGAAGAAGATGGCGGCGCTGTGCGATGTGTATGTGATGGATGCCTTTGGCACCGCGCATCGCGCCGAGGCCTCCACGCATGGCGTGGCGCGCTTTGCGCCCGCCGCCTGCGCCGGTCCGCTGCTCGCGGCCGAGCTGGACGCGCTGGGCAAGGCCATGGCCAAGCCGAAGCGTCCGCTGGCGGTGATCGTCGGCGGCAGCAAGGTCTCCACCAAGCTGGACCTGCTCAACAATCTCGCCGATGTCGCGGACCAGCTGATCATCGGCGGCGGCATCGCCAACACCTTCCTGGCTGCGGCCGGCTACAAGGTCGGCAAGTCGCTGTGCGAGATGGACATGCTCGACACCGCCAAGGCGATCCGCGCCAAGATCCAGGCGCGCGGCGGTGACATCCCGCTGCCGGAGGACGTGGTCTGCGCCACCGAATTCTCGGCCGAGGCGCATGCCGTGGTGCGCAAGGTCGATGAGGTGCAGGACGACGAGATGATTCTCGACATCGGCCCCAAGACCCGCGCCAAGCTCGCCGCGCAGCTGCGCAGCGCCGGCACCATCGTCTGGAACGGCCCGGTGGGCGTGTTCGAGTTCGAGTCCTTCGCCGGCGGCACGCAGGCCCTGGGCGAGGCGATTGCCGAGAGCAGCGGTTTTTCGCTGGCCGGTGGCGGCGACACGCTGGCCGCCATCGACAAGTTCGGTCTGGCCGAGAAGATCGGCTACATCTCCACCGGTGGCGGTGCGTTCCTGGAGTTCCTGGAAGGCAAGACGCTGCCGGCCGTGGCGGCGCTGGAAGCCCGCGCGAAGTAAGCCGCAGCACACACGCAGTGGGTAGGGCGGGTTAGGCGCGTGAGCGCCGTAACCCGCCGGGCTTTGCTGTTGTTGCTAGTTTTTTTGCTTGATCTATTGCCTTCTTCCGCCGCCCTCCGGCGGCGGAGTCACTTCTCTTTGCTCGTGCAAAGAGAAGTACCTCGGGCGCCGGAGGCGCACGAAACCAAGGCCAGATCGAGAGCCCAAACCAGAAGCAACTGCAAAGCCGGCGGGTTACGGCGCTTTCGCGCCTAACCCGCCCTACGGTTTTTGTGGTTCTTACCTGGCGAAGGCGCGCGACTTGCTCAGTGCGCGAACCAAAGGCGAATGCTGTCGATCAGGCGATGGAAGAAACCGCCCGCCGGCACATCCTGCAGCACCACCAGCGGAATCGTGGTGTAGGCCTTGCCGTCCAGCGTCACCGTGGCGCTGCCCACGCTCTGGCCCTTGCTCAGCGGGGCCACCAGCGGCGTCTTGATCTGCGTGCTCAGCTGCACTTTCGCGGAATTGCCGCGCGGCAGCGACAGCGATACCGGCTGCAGGGTGCCGACGCCGATCTCGTCCAGCTCGCCCTTGTACACGCGCAGGGTCTGCGCCGGCTTGTCGGCGCCCAGCAGCTGCACGTTCTCGAAGAAACGGAAGCCGTAGTTGAGCAGTTCCAGGCTGGCCTGCTCGCGGTATGCCCAGGTATCAGCGCCCATCACCGCGGCAATCAGGCGCCGGCCGTTGCGATTGGCCGAGGACAGCAGGCAGTAGCCCGCCGCATTGGTGTGGCCGGTCTTGATGCCGTCCACGCTCGGGTCCTTCACCAGCAGGCCGTTGCGGTTCTCCTGCGCGTGCTTGATCTTGTAGCTGAAGGAACGCTCGGAATAGATCTTGTAGTCCTGCGGAAAATCGCGGATCAGGGCGCGGCCCAGCAGCGCCAGATCGTGCGCGCTGGTGTAGTGCTCGGGGTCGGGCAGGCCGCTGGCGTCCACGAAGTGGGTGTTCTTCATGCCCAGCTTCTTGGCTTCGTGATTCATCATCTCGGCAAACGCCGACTCGCTGCCGGCGATGTGCTCGGCCAGCGCGATGCTGGCGTCATTGCCGGAGACCACGATGATGCCGCGTAAGAGATCGATGATCTTCACGCGGCTGCCCACGTCCAGGAACATGCGCGACTCGGAGGAATCGATGCCCTGACGCCAGGCCTTCTCGCTGACCAGCGCCTCGTCCTCGTAATGCAGGCGGCCGTGCTTGATCTCGTCGAAGGCCACGTAAGTGGTCATCACCTTGGTGATGCTGGCCGGTTCCACGCGGTCATCGCCGTTCCTGGCCGCCAGCACTTCGCCACTGGCGTAATCCATCAGCACGTAGGCCTTGGCCTGGATGTCCGGCGGCGCCGGAATCGGTTCGGCCTGCGCGGCGAGCGGCACGAGTGTCGACAGCAGCAGCAGGGCGAGGCGGCGGGGAAGCGGAGTGTTCATCATGCAGGACGTTGCTCGGGTCACGGTCAGGGGGAAGGTAAGAGAGCTTGCGTGGGCATCAATCGCGCAGATGGAAGGCCGCGTAGCCGGCGCTGTGCAGCAGGTCGATGCTGGCCTGGGCCTCGCCGTCGCTGGCAAACGGTCCGACCACCACGCGATGCAGACGGCCACCGAGCGCTTCGCGCACGCTGACCTGGCGCATGCCCTGACGCTGCAGCTGCTCGCGCAGGCTCAGCGCATTGCCGGCTTCACTGAAAGAGGCGACCTGCAGCCAGATCGGCTTGCCGGCGTTCTTCTTGCCGCCGGTCTTCGCGGGCGGCGAGGCCGACATCTGCGGCAGCGGCGCCGCCGGCGCGGCGGAAGCCAGCATCGGCGTCTGATCGTCCGGCATCAGGCCCAGGATTTCGACCTCGGCGGTGCCGTGGCCGATCAGGTCCAGCTTCAAGGCGGCGGTATAGGACAGATCGATGACGCGTTCGGAGTGGAAGGGGCCGCGATCATTGACACGCACCACCACGCTCTTGTTGTTGTCGAGATTGGTGACGCGCACATACGAGGGAATCGGCAGCGTCTTGTGCGCCGCGGTCATCGCGTACATGTCGTACAGCTCGCCGCTGGAGGTGGCGCGCCCCTGGAATTTCTTGCCATACCAGGAAGCGTGGCCGCGCTCGCGAAAGCCTTCGGCGCTGGGCAGGACGCGATAGACCTGACCAAAGGCTTCGTACTCCGGCGGATTGCCGGAAGCGCTCAGGGGTTCGCGACGCGGCACGGCGTCGGGGATGCTGGCCAGGTTGCCCGGAATCTCGTCGGCGCCGGGCGGGCCATCCGGCGTGCCGGGGGCATAGAGCTTCACCTGCGGACGCTGCGTGCCGGCCGCTGCATTGCCGCCTGTCGCCGGCGGCGTGCTGGTGCGCGGCACCGTGGCGCCGGCACCGACCGCCACGGGTTTGGGGCGGCCGGGCGCGCGGGCCGGCGGTGCGCTCACGCAGGCGCTGAGCAGCACGAGCAGGCCCGGCACGAAGACACGACGCCAGCGCATCATGGCGTGGCGGCGGCATAGGCCGCGCTGATTTTCTGCGCCAGCTGGGCGACCGCCATGGCGTAAAAGATTCTGGGGTTGTAGGTCATCACGACGTAGAAGTTGGGTAGCGCCAGGTAGTACTCGCGACCGTCGCCGTCCAGGGGAAGTTCAATCACGCCCACCGCCAGTTGCTGCGGCAGGGCGACCTCCGCCAGCAGGCCGGCGGCCTGCAGCTCGTCGACACGGTAAAAAGCCTCGCGGCTGTTGACGCGCAGCTGCGCCGGCAGCGTTGCGGCCTTCAGGCGGGCCGGCACGATCAGCGGCTCGCCGCGCCGCCAGCGCCAGTCCGGCGAGTAGTGGGTGAAATAGTTCGCCACCGAGCCGATGGCGTCCGGCAGCGACCACAGATCGCGATGGCCGTCGCCGTCGAAGTCCAGGGCCAGGCGCCGGTAGTTGCTGGGCATGAACTGCGCATCGCCCATCGCCCCGGCATAAGAGCCTTTCAGCTCGCAAGGGTCGAGCGCCCGCTCGCGGCACAGCGCGAAGAACTCGGCGAGCTCGCCGAAGAAAAACTTGCTGCGCGTGGGATGATCGAAGCCCTGCGTGGCCAGGGCGTCGAGCACGCGCACCTTGCCGGTGACGCGGCCATAGCGCGTCTCCACGCCGAGAATCGCCGCGATCACCGCTGCCGGCACCCCGTATTCGAATTCGGCGCGCGCCAGCGTGTCCTGCTGTTCGCGCAGCAGCGTCACGCCATCGCGCACCCGCGCCTCGTCGATGCGCCGTGAATACTGCGTCCAGGTTTCGGTTTTTTCCGGCGCCTTCTGTTCCTGCTCGATCAGCTGCGGCAGCTGCTGCGCGCTGCGCAGGGCATTGATCACCGGCGGCAGATCGGCCTGGCTGAAGCCGTAGTCGTCCTGCAGGCGCTGCAGCAGCTCGGCGGCGCGCGGATGCGTGCTGTAGTCGGCCACCGCCGCCAGCGGCAGCAACAGGAGCAGCAGGGGCAGTAGCGGCCGCATCAGTTGGCGATCAGCTTGCGGTGGGTGTGGATGGACATGAGGATGCCAAAGCCCGCCAGCAGCGACACCGCCGAGGTGCCGCCATAGCTCACCAGGGGCAGCGGCACGCCCACCACAGGCAAAAGCCCGATCACCATGCCCATGTTGATGAACACGTAGATGAAGAAGGTCATCGCCAGGCTGCCGGCCAGCAGGCGCTGAAAAGTGTCCTGCGCGCGCGCGGCGATCCACAGGCAGCGGCCGACGATGGCCAGATACAGAACCAGCAGCAGCATCACGCCGAGAAAGCCCAGCTCTTCGGAATACACCGCGAAGATGAAGTCGGTGTGTGCCTCGGGTAGGAAGTCGAGCTTGGCCTGTGTGCCCTTGAGCCAGCCCTTGCCGAAGGTGCCGCCGGAGCCGATGGCGATCATCGACTGCGTGATGTGATAGCCCGCGCCCAGGGGATCGCTTTCCGGATCCAGCAGGGTGAGGATGCGCTGGCGCTGGTATTCCTGCAGATGCGTCCACAGTACCGGCGCCGCCGCACCCAGGGCCGCGGCGGCGCCGAGCATCCAGCGCCATTGCAGGCCGGCGAGAAACAGCGCGAAGCCGCCGCCGGCGACGATCAGCAATGCCGTGCCCAGGTCCGGCTGCTTGGCGATCAGCGCCGACGGCAGCGCGACGATGAACAGGGTGATGCCGATGGTGAACAGGCTCGGCGGCAGGCGGCGCAGGTGCAGGAAGGCGGCGACCGTGGTCGGCATCGCCAGCTTCATGAATTCCGAAGGCTGGAAGCGCACCACGCCCAGATCCAGCCAGCGCTGCGCACCCTTGGCGTGATCGCCCAGCAGTTCCACCAGCACCAGCAACAGCAGCGTGCCCAGGTACAGCCAGGGCGCGACGGTGCGGAACAGGTCCGGCGGCGTCTGCGCAATCGCGGCCATCACCACCAGGCCCAGCAAGACGCGCTCGCTCTGGCTGATCACGCCTTCGATGGAGTGGCCGGAGGCCGAGTACTGCACGAACACGCCCAGCGTGGCCACCGCCAGCAGCAGTGCCAGCAGCCAGATGTCGATGTGCCAGGACTCCAGCCAGTCGGCCATGCCCGGTTCCGGCTTGTGGCTGGGCCGGCGGATCGCGGCCAGCGCTTCAGCGATCATCTTCGTCGTCCTCGGGGGGCAGGTTTTCGCCGATTCCGCCCGGCGGCTGTTGCTGCGCCGGCACCAGCGCCGGCGTCACGCTGCTGCTCGGCTGCTGTGCACTCTCGTTGCCGTAGAGCACATAGCCCAGCAGGTACTGATCCATGATCTGCCGCGCGATCGGACCGGCGGCGCTGGCGCCATGGCCGCCGTGCTCGGCCATCACCGCCACCGCGATCTTCGGATCCTCGGCGGGGGCGAAGGCGATGAACAGCGCGTGGTCGCGCAGATGCTCGGGCAGCGATTCCTGCGTGGGTGCCTTGATCTCGTCCTGACGCAGGCCCACCACCTGCGCGCTGCCGGTCTTGGCGGCGATGCGATACGGCGCGTTGTGGCCCACGGCGTAGGCGGTGCCGCCCTGCTGCTGGGCCACGGCCTCCATGGCGGAAATCACCGTGTCCCAGCTGCCGTTGTCCTTGAGGTCGATCTTGCTCAGCGCCTGCGGCAGCACCGGCTCGATCTTGCGGGTGATGGGGTCTTCGGTGGCGTGCACCACATGCGGCTTGAATCCGGCGCCGCGCATGGCGATGCGCGCCACCATCTGCGCCAGCTGCATGGGCGTGGACTGGATGTAGCCCTGGCCGATGCCGGTATTGAGCGTTTCGCCCGGATACCAGTTTTCCTTGCGCATGCGCAGCTTCCATTCGCGCGAGGGATACAGGCCGGCCTTTTCCAGCGGCAGATCGATCTCGGTGCGATGGCCCAGGCCGAAGGCGGTCATCGCCTCATGCATGCGGTCGATGCCCAGATTCATCGCCAGATTGTAGAAGTAGATGTCGCAGGAGCGCATCACCGCGTCGGCCATGTCCACCGGGCCGTGACCGCTGCGCTTCCAGCAGCGGTACTTGCGCGCCGAACCCGGCAGGCTCATCTCGCCGTGGCAGTATTCGGTGTGTTCGGGCGTGACCACGCCGTATTCCAGGCCCACCAGCGCCATGGTCGGTTTCACCGTCGAGCCCGGCGGATAGAGGCCCTGCAGCGCGCGGTTGAACAGCGGTCGCGCCGGATCGCCCATCAGCTGCTGATAGGTGGCGCTGTCGATGCCGCCCACGAACAGCTGCGGATCGAAACTGGGCTGGCTGACCAGGGCCAGCAGCTCGCCATTGCGCGGGTCCAGGGCCACCACCGCGCCCTTGAAGTTGCCCATGGCCTTTTCCGCCACCTGCTGCACCTGCGCGTCGATGGACAGATACAGATTGCGGCCCGGATAGCCGGGACGGTAATCGAGTTCGCGCAGCGGCCGGCCGTAGGCATTGGCCTCGATGATCTTGGCGCCGGGCTCGCCGCGCAGCAGGTCTTCCTGGCTCTTCTCGACGCCGTTCTTGCCGATCTGGGTCAGGCCCAGGTACTGGTTCTCCGGCGCGGCGCGCAGCTCGTCCTCGCTGATGCCGCCCACGTAGCCGATCAGATGCGCGGCCGAAGCGCCCAGCGGGTAATTGCGGGTGAGGCCGGCGTTGATGTCCACGCCGGGGAAGCGGTAGCGGTCGATCTCGTAGCGCGCCACTTCCTCCATGCTCAGGTTGGAGCGCAGGGTCACGCCGCGATAGCGCGGGCTCTTGCGGACATGATCCTTGAAGCGCGCGATGTCGGTTTCGGTGAGGCCCACCACCTCGGTGAGATGGCTGAGCAGCTCGTCCATGTTGCCGACCTGCTCGGGCGTCACCTCCAGCATGAAGGCCGGCTGGTTCTGCGCCAGCAGCACGCCCTTGCGGTCGTAGATCAGGCCGCGCACCGGCGCCACCGGCACCACGCGCATGCGGTTTTCGTCGGCGCGCGTGGAGTACTGCTGGGTGTCGATGATCTGCAGCTGCACCAGACGGCCCACCAGCAGCAGCGCCGCCAGCACGCAGAACGCCACCGCCAGACCGATGCGGCGCAGGAAGGAGTTGCGTTCCGCGGAAACATTGCGCAGCGAGATGCGCCGCCGGCGTCGGGCCACAGGCCTATTCCTCTTCGCCCGGCTGGCGGATCAGCTCCATCACGCTCCACAGCAGCGGCCAGGACAGGGAAGTGGACAGCGCCGGCAGCCAGCGCAGCCAGCGGTCGGCGGTGTGGTGGGTTGCGCCGTCGATCCAGTACATCAGGAAGCAGTAGATCACCCAGGCCGGAATCAGGGCCAGCGTCGCCTGCCAGAGCGGAAAGACGATGAAGAAGCTGCGCAGGCTCACCACCAGATAGATCAGCACCAGCAGGCCGATGGCGTGCTGGCCCATGGGCGTGCCGAGCAGCACATCCATCAGCAGGCCGATCAGGAAGGCGGGCAGCAGCATGGGCAGCTGCGGCTCACGCAGCGCCCAGTAGGCCAGCAGCATGGCCGGCAGCAGCGGGCGCGCCGCCGCCAGGCTCTCCGGCAGCTGCACGATCTGCAGCACCAGGCCGAGCAGCAGGCTCAGCAGATAGGCGGTCCAGGTGGCGCGGGTGCTGGGGCGGCTCACGGGCGGCCTGCGGGTTTGGCGGCCGGGGCGGCGGCGGGCAGGGGCTTGGTGGCAGGCGCGGGCGCCGGCTTGGCGGGGACGCTGGCAGCGGGCTCGGCGGCGGGTTCCTCGCTGGCGGGCGCGCCGTTGCGGTTCCAGACCAGCAAGGCCTGACGGCCCTGGTTGAGCTTGGCCGCCGGGTAGGCGTAGGCCTCCATGAAGTGTTCACCGGCCACCGGCTTGACCTCGTAGACCGTGCCCACCGGATAACCCGCCGGGAAGCGCCCGCCCAGGGATGAGGACACCAGCAGATCGCCGGCCTTGATGTCGGCATTGCTGGGCAGAAAGGGCAGGCGCAGGCCGCGTTCGTCGCCCAGGCCCAGGGCGATGGTCTGCAGGCCGGTGCGGTTGATCTCGATGGGCACGCCGTGGTCGGGATCGGTGACCAGCAGGGCCTTGGCGCTGTGTGCGGCCACTTCCACGATCTGGCCCATCACGCCGTAGGCATCCACCACCGCCTGGCCGCGATACACGCCGTCGCTGCTGCCGCGGTTGAGCATGATCTGATGGCGGTAAGGGTCCTGGCTGACGTTGACGATCTCCGCCACCAGCACCGCCTCGGGCAGCTGCGCCGTGGAGGCCAGCAGCTCACGCAGACGGCGGTTCTCGGCCTCCAGGCCCTGCAGGCGTTGCAGCTGTGCCTGCAGCACGAACTGCTGCTGCCTGAGGTTCTGGTTGTCGCGCTCCAGGCTGCTCTTGCTGTCGATGCCGCCCAGGCTGTGCCAGAGCCGTGGCGGCAGTTCCGCCGCCCAGACCACCGGTGTGAGTGCGGCGGCGCCCCAGTGACGCAGGCCCTGCAGACGCTGGCCGCGCACGTCGTAGAACAACAGGCTCAGGGCGAGCGCCAGCATCAGCAGTGTCTTCAGACCGAAGCCCGGCCCGCGTGGGAACAGCGGACGGTGGTAAGAGTCGTGCAGCGAGGTCAATTGCGCGCCGTCGGCCAGTGTGCGGAAGAATCAGGCTGGCAGCGGAGGCAAAGCCCCGCTGCGAATCGCCTTTGTAATGATGCGCGCAAGCATAGAAGGCAGGCGCGCTTGCGGCAATGTTGCCAACGACAAAAGCCCGCTGGCAGCGGGCTCTTGCACAAACCCATGTGAATCAGTCCAGGCTGTAGAAATCCGACTGCCGGTCCAGCATGTCCAGCACCATGCCGCCGCCGCGCGCCACGCAGGTCAGCGGGTCGTCGGCGATGATCACCGGCAGGCCGGTCTCCTCGGAGATCAGCTTGTCCAGGTCGCGCAGCAGTGCGCCGCCGCCGGTCAGCACGATGCCACGCTCGGCGACGTCCGAACCCAGTTCCGGCGGGGTGCGTTCCAGGGCCTGCTTCACGGCCTTGACGATGCCGCTCAAAGGCTCCTGCAGGGCGTCGAGGATCTCGTTGGAGTTCATGGTGAAGTTGCGCGGCACGCCGGCGGCCAGATGGCGGCCCACCACGTCGATCTCCTGCACCTCGTGGCCCGGGAAGGCGGTGCCGATCTGGATCTTGATGCGCTCGGCGGTGGCCTCGCCGATCAGCATGTTGTACTGGCGGCGTACGTAGGAGACGATGGACTCGTCGAACTTGTCGCCACCGATGCGCACGCTCTCGGCGTAGACGATGCCGTTGAGCGAGATCACCGCCACTTCGGAGGTGCCGCCGCCGATGTCGACCACCATCGAGCCGCGCGCCTCGCCGATGGGAATGCCGGCGCCCAGGGCGGCGGCGATGGGTTCTTCAATCACCCAGACCTTGCGCGCGCCGGCGTTTTCCACGGATTCGCGGATCGCGCGGCGCTCCACCTGCGTGGAGCCGTAGGGTACGCAGACCACCACGCGGGTCATGGGCCGGCTCATGCGGCCCTTCTGCACCTTGCGGATGAAGTGCTGCAGCATCTTCTCCGTGACGGTGTAGTCGGCGATCACGCCGTCGCGCAACGGGCGCACGGTGGTGATGTTGGTGGGAGTGCGGCCCAGCATCTGCTTGGCCTCGATGCCCACGGCCTCGACCTTCTTGGCGCCGCGCGCATCCATGCGGATGGCGACCACCGAGGGCTCGTTGAGCACGATGCCTTCGTCGCGCACATAGACCAGGGTGTTGGCCGTGCCCAGGTCGATGGAAAGATCGTTGACAAAAAGACGGCGAACGGCGTCGAACATCGCTTTTTTGGCCTGTGCTGGGATTTGAGGTCTTGAGGGCTGGAAAAGCCGCGGGTGGCGGCCCAGTGCGTGGCCATCTTCCAGTAGAATGCGGCTTCACGCGCTTAAACGAGCGCGCATCATAAACTATTTTCCGCGCCGTACAGGGTCCAGCCGGAACCCGCCGGAGCCTGACGCCAAGCCCTTTTCATCACGCTGCAAGCCCCCATGAGCCTGACTCCCGATACCATCCGCCAGGTAGCGCATCTTGCCCGCCTCGAACTCAAGCCCGAGCAGGTGGCGCACTACTCGCAGCAGCTTTCCGACATCATGACGCTGGTCGATCAGCTGTCCAGCGTCGACACCGCCGGTGTGGAGCCCATGGCCCACCCCCTGGACATGCACCAGCGCCTGCGCAGCGACGTGGTCAGCGAACCCGATCAGCGCGAGCAGTTCCAGGCCATTGCCCCGGAAGTGGACAACGGTCTGTATCTGGTGCCCAAGGTCATTGAGTAACACCGTGACGGGTGATCCGTGATTCGTGCGGGGTAAAGCTCGCACGGATCACCGGGTCGCCGGTCGCCCATCACGATTTCAGACAAATGCATACGCAATCCATTGCTGAACTTTCCGCCGGGCTCAAGGCGAAGAAATTCTCTTCGCGCGAGCTGACCGCGCACTACCTGAAGCGCATTGAAAGCTTCGACAAGCAGCTCAACAGCTACATCACCGTCACCGCCGAGCAGGCGCTGGCGCAGGCCGACGCCGCCGATGCGCGTCTGGCGCAGGGGCAGGGCGGGGCGCTGACCGGCATCCCGCTGGCGCAGAAGGACATCTTCTGCACCACCGGCGTGCGCACCTCCTGCGCTTCGAAGATGCTGGACAGTTTCATTGCGCCCTACGACGCCACCATCGTCAGCAAGCTGCACGACGAGGCCGGCATGGTGATGCTGGGCAAGTGCAACATGGACGAGTTCGCCATGGGCTCGTCCACGGAAACCAGCTGGTACGGTCCCACCGCCAATCCCTGGGACGTCACGCGCGTGCCCGGCGGCTCCTCGGGCGGTTCGGTGGCGGCGGTGGCGGCGGGCCTGGCCCCGGCGGCCACGGCCAGCGACACCGGCGGCTCGATCCGCCAGCCCGCGGCCCTGACCAATCTCACCGGCATCAAGCCCACCTACGGCCGCGTCTCGCGCTACGGCATGATCGCCTTTGCCTCCAGCCTGGATCAGGCCGGCGTGGTGGCACGCTCGGCCGAGGATGCGGCCTACGTGCTGCAGGCCATGAGCGGCTTCGATCCGCGCGATTCCACCAGCATCGAACGTCCGGTGGATGATCTGCTCGCGGGCCTGAACGGCTCGATCAAGGGGCTGAAGATCGGTCTGCCCACGGAATACTTCGCCAAGGGCATGTCGGCCGGCGTGCAGCAGCGCGTGGCCGAGGCCATCGAGGTGTTCAAGAAGCTCGGCGCCGAGGTCAAGGAAATCTCCCTGCCCAATTCGCCGCTGTCCGTGCCCACCTACTACGTGGTGGCGCCGGCCGAGGCCAGCTCCAATCTCGCGCGCTTCGACGGCGTGCGCTACGGCCATCGCGCGCAGGACGTGAAGAACCTGGAAGAGCTGTACAAGCGCTCGCGCGGCGAGGGTTTTGGTGCGGAAGTGCAGCGCCGCATCATGATCGGCACCTATGTGCTGAGCCACGGCTACTACGATGCCTATTACCTGCAGGCGCAGAAGCTGCGCAAGCTGATCTACGAAGACTTCAAGCGCGCCTTCGCCGAGGTCGATCTGGTGCTGGGCCCCACCGCCACCGACGTGGCATTCAAGCTCGGCGAGAAGTCCGACGATCCGGTGGCCATGTACTTGAATGACATCTACACCATCGCCGCCAACCTTGCCGGCATTCCGGCGATGTCCCTGAGCTGCGGTTTCGTGGACGGTCTGCCGGTGGGTCTGCAGCTGATGGGCAATTACTTCTCCGAAGCGCGCCTGCTCAATGCCGCACACCAGTACCAGCAGGTCACGGATTTTCACAAGCAGATGCCCAAGGCGTTTGTGTAATTTTTCGGGCACGACGATATGAGCTACGACAGCAAGACCTGGGAAGTGGTGATCGGCCTGGAAGTGCATTGCCAGCTGCTGACCCAGACCAAGATTTTCTCCGGCGCCGCCACCGCCTACGGTGCTGCGCCCAACACGCAGGCCGACGCGGTGACCCTGGGCCTGCCCGGCGTGCTGCCGGTGCTGAACAAGACCGCGCTGGAATACGCGGTGAAGTTCGGTCTGGCGGTGGACGCGCAGATCGCGCAGCGCTGTGTGTTCGCGCGCAAGCATTACTTCTACCCGGATCTGCCCAAGGGCTACCAGATTTCGCAGTACGAACTGCCCATCGTGCATCACGGCCATCTCGACATCGAGATCGATGGCGGCGTGAAGCGCATCGGCATCACCCGCGCGCATCTGGAAGAGGACGCCGGCAAGTCCCTGCACGAGGGTTACAGCAAGCAGACCGGCATCGATCTGAACCGTGCCGGCACGCCGCTGATCGAGATCGTCTCCGAGCCGGACATCCGCTCGGCGGCCGAGGCCGTGGCGTATCTGAAGAAGCTGCATCAGCTGGTGGTGTACCTGGGCGTCTGCGACGGCAACATGCAGGAAGGCTCCTTCCGCTGCGATGCCAACGTCTCCGTGCGCCGTCGCGGTGAAACCAAGTTCGGCACCCGCACCGAAACCAAGAACGTCAACAGCTTCCGCTACGTGGAAAAGGCCATCGAGTTCGAGATCGAGCGCCAGATCGACGTGATCGAATCCGGCGGCAAGGTGGTGCAGGAGACGCGCCTGTTCAACCCGGATTCCGGCGAGACGCGCTCCATGCGCTCCAAGGAAGACGCCAACGACTACCGCTACTTCCCCGATCCGGACCTGCTGCCGGTGGTGGTGACGACTGCGGACATCGAGCGCATCCGCGCCACCATGCCCGAGCTGCCGCAGGCCAAGAAGGAGCGCTTCATCGCGCAGTACGGCCTGCCGGCCTACGATGCCGGCGTGCTGACCGGCGAGCAGGCCCTGGCCGAGTACTACGAGGCGGTGGTGGCGACGTCCAACGGCGATGCCAAGACCTGCGCCAACTGGGTGATCACCGATCTGCTCGGTGCGCTCAACAAGCTGGGCAAGGACATCAGCGCCTCGCCGATCAGCGCCGCCAGGCTTGCCGGACTGATCGCGCGCATCGCCGACAAGACCATCTCCGGCAAGATCGCCAAGGAAGTGTTCGAGGCCATGCTCGCCGGCGAAGGCGATGCCGACACCATCATCAAGGCCAAGGGCCTGGTGCAGATCACCGACGAGTCGGCCATCGTCAAGGCCATCGAGGACGTGATGGCGAAGAACCCGCAGCAGGTCGCCGACTATCGCGGCGGCAAGGACAAGCTGTTCGGCTTCTTCGTCGGTCAGGCGATGAAGGCCACGCAGGGCAAGGCCAATCCGGACGCGCTCAACCGTCTGCTCAAAGAGAAGCTTGCGGGGTGAGCCGGGCTTTCGAGCGGCGTCAGCCGCGAGCCGGCGAACGCCCGTCGGCCTGCAGGCCGACGGGCCGGGGCCAGCCAGCGCTGGCCGGCCTGGTCTTGACCGAGGACTGTGGGGCCCATAAATGCAAGTCATGAGCAACCGACTCACCGAGTTCCTGTTTCCGGAACTGGGCGCGCGTGGCGCGCTGATCGAGTTCGATCAGGGCATCGAGCACATGCTCGGCTCGCGGCCGTATCCGGCCGATGTGCAGCGGGTGCTGGCGCAGGCGCTGGCCGCCATGCCGCTGCTGGCCGCGCACACCAAGCTGGAAGGCCGCATCAGCCTGCAGTTCCAGCATGCGCAGGGCGCGTTGCAGATGCTGGTGACGCAGATCGAAGGCGGCCTGCACGGCCAGAGCCTGCGCGTGCGCGGCATGGCCAAGTGCCGCGAGAACGCCGCCGGTGATTTCCAGAGCCTGCTGCAGGGCGGACAGCTGGGACTGCTGCTGGAGCCGGAAGGCAGCGGCCAGAACTATCAGGCGCTGGTGGCCATCGAAGGCGCGAGCCTGGCCGCGGCCCTGGAGCATTACTTCAATCAGTCCGAGCAGCTGCCCACGCTGCTGCGTCTGGCCTATGACGGCACGCAGATCCGTGGCCTGATGCTGCAGCGTCTGCCGCTGGGCGAGAAGAACAGCAGCGAGCAGAACTGGGAACATCTGCAGGCCCTGTTCAACACCCTGGCCGAGCCCGAGCTGGCGGCGACGCCGGGGCTGACCATCCTGCATCGCCTGTTCCATGCGGAAGCCCTGCGCGTGTTCGACGCCGTGCCGGTGCAGCTGGCCTGCCGCTGCTCGCGCGAGGGCATCGCCACCATGCTGCTGTCCCTGGGCGAGGCCGAGCTGCAGGATCACCTGCAGGAACATGGGCAGTTCGATGTCACCTGCGAGTTCTGCGGGCGGCAGTATCTGTTCACCGGCGAGGACGTGAATGCTCTGCTGCTCTCGGCGCAGATGCAGCCGTCGAACCAGACGCGGCATTAGGTTCATCCTGAACAGGACCGCGCCATTTCGGGTCCGGACGATACAAGCACGCCCATGATTCTGCCGCGCTACCGCATCGATACCTCCAGCATTCCCGGCGCTGGCAAGGGCCTGTTTCTCGAAGAAGCGGTAACGCGCGGCGCGGTGCTGATCGCGCCCGACGCCGTGCACACCGTCTGGCACGAGGATCGGCTGCGCCAGTTGCCGCCGGACAGCATCGAGGTGGAATCCAGCGTGCGCTGGTTCGAGCGCTGGTTCTCGCTCACGCCGGAGTGGAGTGACGAGTGTTATGTGAATCACTCCTACAGCCCCAATGCGCTCTGGCATCTGGGTTTCATCTTTGCGCTCTCCGAGTTGCCGGCCGGCAGCGAAGTGACGATGGACTACCGCTACGTGATTGGCGACGGTGAATGTCTGCCGTTCTGCGACGCGCTCACCGGCCGCGAGATCGTGGGCCTGCCCTGGCCACAGGTGATGTCGGAGAGTGCGCAGCAGCTGGCCAGCCTTTTTCGCGGATGAGCGCGAGCGCCCACTGAATCCATCGTAGGGCGGGTTAGGCGCGATAGCGCCGTAACCCGCCAAGCTTTGCTGTTGTTGCTAGTTTTTTGCTTGATCTATTGCCTTATTCCACCGCCCTTCGGCGGTGGAGTCACTTCTCTTTGCTTGTGCAAAGAGAAGTAACCAAGAGAAAGCACACCCCGGCTCCGGCGCCCGCTGCGCGGGTCCCTGAGCTGTGCAACGTGCTCGGGGCCGTTGCAGACACGCCATCCATGGCGTGGCTGCAACTGAGCTGCCCTTCCTGGGCAGCTCTCCCCTGCGCTCGCCGCACAGCTCAGCGCCAGAGACGGGGACCCCAAAGTCAAAAGCCACAGCAGCTTCGCGCGCGAAGCTCTGCTTTGCTGTTGCCGTGGCTTGTGACCTACCCCCCTTTGCCTCGCACCGAGCAGCGCAGCGAGCGCAGTGGGAGAGCCGAACAGGAAGTTCGGCTCAGTTGCAGCCGCGCCAGGGATGGCGCGTCTGCAACGGCCCCGAGCACGCGAGCAGCGCAGGCTTCCGCCGCCGCGACAGCGGCGGCGGATGCGAGGCGTAGGGCGTGTTTTCTCTTGGGTACTTCTCTTTGCACGAGCAAAGAGAAGTACCTCGGGCGCCGAAGGGCGCACGAAACCAAGGCCAGATCAGGAAACCAAACCCAGCAAAAAACAACAAAGCCCAGGCTAGCGGGCCATGCCACTCACGCGCCTGAAGCACCCCTGGACGATGGACCTGGCGCGGCCCCTGCAAACTTCCGGGACGCTTGCATCCAGTCCCCAAGCCGCGCCGTATTGGCAGTATGCACGTCTCACCCCTCACTGCTTTTGCCCTGAGCGCCGCGCTCGCCGTCGCCGCCAAGACCGGTGCGTGGCTGCTGCAGAAGCGCACGCGTAACGCTGGCACCGTGGATGCGATCTGGGCCTGGACCCTGGGCGGTCTGGCAGCGCTGTATGCACTCTGCGGCGATGCGCCCGATGCCTTGCGCTGGACGCTGGCGCTGATGGGCGGGCTCTGGGGCCTGCGCCTGGGCACGCATCTGTGGCGGCGCAATCATGGCAGGCCCGAGGACTGGCGCTATGCGCAGTTTCGCGCGCAGTGGGGCGCAGCCGCCGACTTCAAGATGTTCTGGTTCTTCCAGTTCCAGAACCTGTTCACCCTGATGCTGGCGGCCTCGGCCTATCTGCCCCTGGCTTATCGCGACACGCTGCCCGCACCCTGGCAGTTCGCGCTGGCCTTGAGCCTCTGGCTGATCGCCGTGCTCGGCGAGCGGCTCGCCGATCGGCAGATGGAAGCCTTTCGCGCCAACCCCGCCAACAAGAACCGGGTCTGCGCGCAAGGCCTGTGGCGCTGCTCGCGGCATCCTAATTATTTCTTTGAATGCCTGCACTGGTGCGCGTATCTGCCGCTGGCGCTGGGCGCGCCCTATGGCTGGGCGGGTCTGGCGGCGCCACTGATCATGGCCTGGCTGCTGCTGAAACTCTCCGGCGTGCCCTTGCTGGAAGCCGAGATGCTGCGCCGCAAGCCCGACTATGCCGAGTACCTGCGCCGAACCCCGGCGCTGATTCCCTGGTTTCCGAAGTCCTGAGGACGTGATGGATCTGATCGAGCTTTGCGAGCGTGGCCTGATTCCCGATGCGCTTACCCGTCTGGGCATGCGCAAGCTCATTGGCCAGCGTCTGGTGGACGAGGCCGCGCAGCAGGGCGAGCGCCGTGCGCAGCGTTTCGCGCAGTTTCTCGACGAGCTGCGCGCCAGCCCCATCGCCATCGAAACGCAGGCGGCCAATGCGCAGCATTACGAGGTGCCGGCCGAGTTCTTCCACCGCCATCTCGGACCGCACCTGAAGTATTCCTGCTGTCTGTATCCGCAAGGCGATGAAAGCCTGGCGCAGGCCGAGGCGGCCATGCTGCAGCTCTACACCGAGCGCGCCGGGCTGGCCGATGGTCAGAGCATCCTGGACCTGGGCTGCGGCTGGGGCTCGCTGTCCCTGTATCTGGCGCAGCGCTATCCGCGTGCGCGCGTGGTGGGCCTGTCCAACTCGCATGGCCAGCGTGAATTCATCGAGGCGCAGGCGCGCCAGCGGGGCCTGTCCAATCTCACCATCCTCACCGGCAACATCGTGCAGTTCCAGATGCCGGAGACGCAGCTGGCGGGCGGCTTTGATCGCGTGCTGTCGATCGAGATGTTCGAGCACATGAAGAATTACGGCCAGCTGTTCGCCAAGGTGGCGGGCTGGCTCAAGCCCGATGCGCGCGTGTTCGTGCACGTGTTTGCGCATAAGCTGCTGGCCTATCACTTCGAGGTGCAGGGGCGCAGCGACTGGATGAGCCAGTATTTCTTCACCGGCGGCACCATGCCCAGCGAGCATCTGTTCGCGCACTTCCAGGATGATCTGAAGCTGGAGCGGCAGTGGTGGGTCAACGGCCGGCACTACGAAAAGACCGCCAATCACTGGCTGGAGAATCTGGACGCCGCGCGCGCGCAGATCCTGCCGCTGTTCGAACAGGCCTACGGCGGCGCGGCGCCGGCGCGCCTCTGGCTGCAGCGCTGGCGCATGTTCTACCTGGCGGTGGCCGAGCTGTTCGGCTATGCGCAAGGCGAGGAGTGGGGCGTGGCGCACTACCTGTTTTCACCGCGGGCGCGTGCCTGATGCGCGGCGTACTGGCCTTGTGGCTGGTCCTGCTCGCAACCGGCGCCGGCGCGGCGCCGCAGATCGAACGCTTCTACGGTTACGCCTACGAGCTGAAAAGCGGGCGTTATCTCTATACCGAAGCGCATGAGCAGCGCGTCGATGGCGAGCAATGGCTGGGCGGCAGCATCCGTTACTACACGCCCGATGCGCAGCTGATCGGCGTCAAGACCCTGGATTTCAGCCGCGATCCCTACGTGCCGCTATACCGCTTCCGCGTCGAGCGCGACGGTTACGAGGAAGCCATCACGGCGGTGAGCCCGCAGCTCATCATGCAGAAGCGCGAACGCAGCGGCGCCAGGCTGCAGGAAAAGAGTCTGGCCTATGCACCGGGACTCTGCGGTGACTCGGGTTTTCACAGCTGCCTGCGCGATCATTTCCCGGCGCTGATGAGCGGCCAGGTGTACAGCTTCATGCTGGCGGTGGCCGGCAATCTGGACAGCTACCATTTCCGCGCGCAACGCATTGCCGATACCCAGTTCGAGGGCAGGCCGGCCGTGCGCTTTCGCGTCGAGCCGGATTCCATGCTGCGCTTCTTCGTCGATCCGCTGGAAGTCACCTACGATCCGCAGCAGCGCCGCCTGCTGGAGTACCGAGGCCTGGGCAATGTGCCGAGTCCGGAAACCGGCAAGCCCTTCGTGGCGCGCATCGCCTACTACAGCAAGCCGCCGCCCGAGGTGCTGCGCCTGCCGCCGCTGGGGCCGTAGAGGCGCAAGGCCTGGGGTACCGCGCGGGGACCGGTTGGACACCCTCTGATTTTCCTTTCGCGTCCTTGCGTCCTTCCTGCCAGGGCGTGATTCTTTTGCGGTCCCGTGGCGGATCGGTGCCGGGGGCTCTATCGCCAAGCCCGGCTGCTTCCGGTATAAACGCGCACCCCCACGCTTCGAGCGCTGCGCCATGAGTACCGAACCGGACACCACCGCCCGTCTGCTGATCACCTGTCCCGATCAGCCTGGCATCGTCGCGGCCGTGACCACCTTCCTGTACCACCACGGCGTCAACATCACCGAGCTGGATCAGCACTCCACCGATCCGGAAGGCGGGCGCTTCTTCCTGCGTCTGGAATTCCAGACCCCGCATCTGGACGTGCCGCGCGCCGCCCTGGAGCGCGCCTTCCGCGAGGCGGTGGCCAGCCACTTCGAGATGAACTGGCGCATCAGCTACGCCGCCGACAAGCCGCGCATGGCGCTGCTGGTCTCCAGGCACGATCACGCGCTGATGGAGCTGCTGTGGCGCTGGCAGCGCGGCGAGCTGCGCGTGGACATTCCCGTGGTGATTTCCAACCATCCGGATCTGCGCGAGGCCGTGGAACGCTTCGGCGTGCGTTACGAGCATGTCGCCATCGACGCCGCCACGCATGCCGAATCCGAGGCGCGCATGCTGGCGCTGCTCGACGGGCAGTGCGACTTCATCGTGCTGGCGCGCTACATGCGGATTCTCTCGGCGGAATTCGTGGCGCGTTACCCGCAGCGCATCATCAACATCCATCACAGCTTCCTGCCGGCCTTCGTCGGCGCCGATCCTTATCAGCAGGCCTATGACCGCGGCGTGAAGCTGATCGGCGCCACCGCGCACTACGTGACCCGCGATCTGGACCAGGGGCCGATCATCGATCAGGACACCGCGCGGGTTTCACACCGCCACGAAGTGCCCGACCTGCGCCGCCTGGGCCGCGACCTGGAACGCCAGGTGCTGGCGCGCGCGGTGCGCTGGCATGTCGAGGACCGCGTGATCGTCAACGGCAACAAGACGATTGTGTTTGCTTAAGCTGGAGCGGGGCCCCAGCCCCGCCCGTTTGTGCGGCAGGACTGCCACTGGCAGTCCTCGAAAGCTCATGCCTTGAGCAGCGTGTGAGTGTTATACGGGTTTTCGATCCTGTATCTGGAGCGGGGCCCCAGCCCCGCTCGTTCGTGCGGCAGGACTTGCCACTGGCAAGTCCTGAAATCCCGCACTCACTCCCAAACCAGCTTTTCTTTGATGTTGGGCGCGTGCTGTTCCAGCAAGGCCAGATAGCGCTTCTCCACTTCGTTGCGCTTGACCTTCATGGTCGGCGTCATCATGTTGTTGTCGATGGTCCAGGGGTCCTTCACGACCACGATCTTGGCAATCTCTTCGTGGGCTTCGAGATTGGCGTTGACGGCGTCCATTTCGGCAATCAGGCCCTTGCCCACTTCTTCGCGCGGCTTCTTGTAGGCGTCGGCCGTGAGCGTGACCACCATGATCGGCTGCTTGAGGCCGGTGCCGACGAAGCAGAGCTGATCGATGTCGGTGTTGCGTGACAGTGCGCCTTCGATCGGCGCCGGCGCCACGTACTTGCCCTTTAGGGTCTTGAAGATGTCCTTCACGCGGCCGGTGATGTAGAGATAACCATCCTCATCGACACGGCCCTTGTCGCCGGTGCGCAGCCAGCCGTCGGCGGTGAACAGCTCGGCGGTCTTCTCCGGGTCCTTGTAGTAACCCGGCGTCACCGCCGGATGGCGGAACTGGATTTCGCCGTCGGCGGCGATGCGCATGTCGGCGCCGGGCTGGGCGCGGCCCACCGAGCCCCAGCGGTTGGCGCTGGGCAGATTGGCGGTGGCGTAGATGTTGTTCTCGGTCATGCCGTAGCCCTGCAGCACGGTGATGCCGAGCTTGTCGAACCACTGCATGAGCGGAATCGGCATGGGCGCGGCGCCCACGAACAGGTAGCGCGCGTTCTGCAGGCCCACGGCCTTCTTGAGCTTGTTCTTGATCAGGCCGGAGATCACGGGGATCTTGATCAGGCGGTCGAGCTTCTTCTGCGGCAGCTTGCGCAGGATGCCGGCCTGGAAGCGGCCGTAGACCAGGGGCACGCCGAAGAAGCGCGTCGGCGCCACCTGCACCAGCTGCTCGGCGAGCTTGTCGAGGTTCTCCAGGAAGTAGACCTCGGCGCCGTAGTAAATGGAGCCCAGCTCCACCGCGCCGCGCTCGAAGGCGTGCGCCAGCGGCAGGTAGGAGAAGAAGCGCTCCTGGCCCTTGGCCGGCATCGACTTGAGCATGCCCTCGGCGGCGAACAGCATGTTGGCGATGGTGATGATCACGCCCTTGGGATTGCCGGTGGTGCCGGAGGTGTAGATCAGGGTGTAGATCGAGGACGGGTCGGGCGCCTGATAGCCGGCGAAGGGTTCACAGGAGCGCACCAGATCGTCCCACTGCTGGTCGCAGCGCGGCACTTCCGGGTAGGGCATGGCGATGGTGGCCACGCCCGGCGGGATCGCCGCCATGAATTCCTCGGCATCCGGCATCGGGCCGACGAAGATCGCCTGGGTCTCGCTGTGTCCGAGGATGTATTTCACCGCGTCGATGGACTGCTTGGGATACAGGCCCACGCTGATGTAGCCGGCCATGGCGATGGCCAGGTCGGCCAGAAACCAGTGCGCGGTGTTGCGCCCGGAGATCGCCACGCGCGCGCCGGCGGGCAGGCCCAGCTTGCGCAGGGCGGTGGCCATGCTGCGCACCTGCAGCTCGCACTGCGCGTAGCTGAGCGAACGCCAGCCGCCGTTCTCGGAATAGAACAGCCAGGGCTTGCCGGGCTTTTCCTTTGCCCATTGCACCAGCATTTCCACCGGATTTTTCAATGCCATTGCCACTCCCCGTTCATGATGTTCGTGGCGCCGCAGTCCCTGGCGGCGCGGCCTTCGGCCGTAAGCTGCGGATTGTAGGGGCGCCTCGCCAGCGTGGACAGTGGCCGCATCGCTTCGCACAATGGTCAGATAAGCAGGGGAAGGGAATGTACAAGCTCATCGGAACGGTGCTGCTGCTGATCGTCGTGGCGGCCACCTATCTCGTGGTCTGGCCGGTGCCCATCGAGCCGCGCGTCTGGCAGGCGCAGCCGCCGCAGACTCTGCGGGCCACGGGCAGCCTGGCCGGCATCCGCCGCCTGGCGGAGCAGATCGGCGTGGGGCCGGAGGGAATCGCGGTCGATGCGCAGGGACGGCTCTACGCCGGCTTCGAGGATGGCCGCGTGCTGCGCTTCGACGCCGACGGCGGCAATACCGAACAGCTCGCCGACACCGGTGGTCGGCCGCTGGGGCTGTCGGTGGGCAGCAAGGATCTGCTGGTGGCCGATGCCATCCGCGGCCTGCTGCAGGTGCATGCCGATGGCCGCGTGGTGGTGCTCAGCCGCGAGGCGGAAGGGCAGGCTTTCGGTTTTGTCGATGATGTCGATCAATCCGACGCCGATCCGGGCATCTACTTCAGCGATGCCTCCACGCGTTACGGCATTCACGATTACATGATCGATCTGCTCGAACACGGCGACACCGGCCGGCTGCTGCGCTACAACCCCGGCACCGGCCGCACCGAGGTGCTGATGCGCGGTCTGCACTTCGCCAACGGTGTGGCGCTGGGACCGAACGCCGATTACGTGCTGGTGGCGGAAACCGCCGAGTACCGCATCTGGCGCTACTGGCTCAAGGGTGAGCGTGCCGGCACGCGCGAGATCTTCGCCGACAGGCTGCCGGGCTTTCCGGACAATCTGAGTTTCAACGGCCGTGATCGTTTCTGGGTGGCCCTGGTCGTGCCGCGCGATCCGCGCCTGGACGAGATGGCGGGGCGCCCGCTGCTGCGCAAGATGGTCTACCGCGTACCGGAATTCCTGCGCCCGGGACCGCGCCTGAAGAGCTGGGTGCTGGGCCTGGATCTGGACGGCAAGGTGGTGGCGAGCCTGGAGCACGAAGGACCCTCGCCCAAGCCTTATGGCCCCATCACCAGCGTCGAGCAGCGCGGTGACACGCTCTACTTCGGCAGTCTCACCGACAGTGCGCTGGGGCGCATCAGCCTGCCGGGCCTGGGCGCCGCGCCCTGAGGCTTCGCGCGCATGCGCCGCTACGACGCCATCATCGTCGGTGCCGGCCATAACGGCCTGGTCTGCGCCGCATATCTGGCGCGCGCCGGCCGGAAGGTGCTGCTGCTGGAACGGCGCGGCATCGTCGGCGGCGCCGCGGTCAGCGAGGAGATCGCGCCGGGCTATCGCGCCTCCACCGCCTCGTATCTGGTCTCGCTGCTGCTGCCGGCCGTGGCGTGCGAGCTGCGGCTCAAGGACTTCGGCTATCGCGTGCTGACGCGCAACCCGTCCTCGTTCACCCCGCTGCCCGATGGCCGCAGCCTGCTGATGGGGCCGGATGAAGCGCTCAACCAGCGCGAGATCGCGAAGTTCTCCGCACGCGACGCCCAGGCCTATCCGCGCTACGAAGCCTGGCTCACGCGCATCGCCGAGGCCCTGGAGCCGGCGCTGGAAGACATTCCGCCGGAGCTGCTGCCCCTGCCGGCGGATTACCGTCATCGCGGCCTGCTCGACAGGCTGCGCAATCTGGCGCGCGCCCTGCGTTTCCATCGCGCCATGCGCAAGCTCGGCGCGGAGCTGCCCAGCGCGCTGGAGCTGATCGTCGGTCCGGCGCGGCCGATTCTGGACCGCTGGTTTGAATCAGAAGCCTTGAAGGTGACGCTGGCCACCGATGCCATCATCGGCGCCATGGCACCGCCCTCGGCGCCCGGCACCGGCTATGTGCTGCTGCATCATGTGATGGGCACCGCCGGCGGCGCGCGCGGCGTCTGGGGCTATGTCGAAGGCGGCATGGGCGCGCTGACGCAGGCGCTGTGGCGCTCGGCGCAGAGTCTGGGCGCGCAGCTCAAGCTCGATGCGCCGGTGGCGCGCGTGCTGGTGCAGGGCGAAAGAGCGGTTGGCGTGCAGCTGGAGAGCGGCGAGCGCATCGAAGCCGGCTGCGTGATCTCCAATGCCACACCGGCCATCACCTTTCTCAAGCTGCTGGAGGCGGGCGTGCTGCCGGAGGCGTTTCGCAGCGCCGTGCAGCGCATCGACTATTCCAGCGCGGTGATGAAGATCAACCTGGCCTTGTCCGAGCTGCCGGATTTCACCTGCCTGCCGGGCCGCGCGCTGGGGCCGCAGCATCGCGGCACCATCCACATCAGCCCCACGCTGGAGTATCTGGAACGCGCTTACGAGGATGCGCGACGCGGCGCGCCTTCACGCGAGCCGGTGATCGAGATGACGCTGCCGACCTCGGTGGATCAGACCCTGGCGCCGGCGGGACATCACATCGCGCAGCTGTTCGTGCAGTACGCACCGTATGCGCTGGCGCAGGGCGGCTGGGATGAACTGGCCGGGCCTTTCGCGCAGCGCTGCATCGAGGCAGTGAACGCCTACGCGCCCAATTTCGCAGCCAGCGTGCTGCATCGTCAGCTGCTGTCGCCGCTGGAACTGGAGCGCCGCTTCGCACTCACCGGCGGCAATATCTTTCACGGCGCCATGTCCCTGCATCAGCTGTTCGGCTTTCGCCCGGTGCCGGGCTGGGGCGATTACCGCACGCCGCTCAAGGGTCTGTATCTGTGCGGCGCCGGCGCGCATCCCGGCGGCGGTGTCAGCGGCGCGCCGGGCCGCAATGCGGCGCAGGTGGTGCTGCAGGACTGAGGCGGCGCCGGCCGTGCGCCTGCGTGCTAAGCGTGCTGTCGCACCGACAGCTCGGCGGCTTGCTGCCACCATGACCTCGTGTCCCAGCTTGCCGCCCTCAGCGGCAATGGACCCTCCGAGGTGTCACCATGACCACATTCAAAGAATCAAGCGCTGCTGTCGACGAGCGCATTGCACAAATCCAGCAGTCGGAACGCAGCGGCAAGGAACAGGCACTGATCACCTTCGATTTCATGCACGATCCGCAGCGGCGCCTGCATCCCGGCGTCTATCGCGAGACGGCCCAGCTCGCGCCGGACGCGACGCTGATCAGCTTGCGGCGCAAGGGCCAGGTCACGCCGTCCCAATCCCAGTCGCAGGATGCACGAACGATGGGGAGGACACTCTCATGATCACGATGCTGCTGGCGATCACTGCGGTGACGGCCATCGCCGCGCTGCCGGTGCTGACGGTACTGAGGCAGTACCGCTCAGCGCCGCCGCTTACGCTGGCCACACCCGCCTATCGGGGGCGCGACCTGGACGGTTTCGTGAAAGCCCGGAAGCGCTACCAGTGGCGGCCGCAGCGCGAGCCGCATTGGCAGAACCGGGTGGCCTGAGTTGCGCCCGCCGGTCCGGCCGTGGTGAACCGCGCGATGCGGATGCGGCCCGGATCCGGCCTTGTGCCACAGCGCAGGCCCGGCGCGGATGGAGAAGCGCGATGAACTTCAGTCAGCTCGAAAAGACGTTTGAATCCACGCTCATCAGCGGCCCGCCGCGCCGCGCCGGTGCGCGTCTGTTCCAGGCCCGGCCGCATCATCTCTGGTGCCCGCGCTGCTGCCGGGTGTTTCCGAACGGTGTGTACCGCCTGGTGGCGGAACGACACTGCTGTCCCTACCGCGGCTGCGATGCCGAGGAGCACGAGGCGCGTGCCTGGAGCGAGGTGCGGCGCGACCATCCGTATTACGCCGAATACCCGCAGCTGTGGGTGCGCTTCCCCGCGAGCCTTGCGCAGAGCGCCGCCTGAGTCGCAACGCTCTGGTCTTCGAGCCTCTCCGGCTTAAGGCAGCTGTGCCAGATGCGCGTCCGGACTCAGGCATTCGCCGTGATGCGCGCCGGTGAGGGTGCTGATCGCGCCGGGCGTGCTGCGGCAGGCGATGAAGTTCACCGGATAATCGGCGCTGATCGGCAGCCCGGCGCCAATCATCAGACTGGCATTGGGCGCGAGCAGATGGCTGTCCGCGCTCGGACCGGTGATCGCATCGCAGCGATGCCGCAGGGCTGCGGGCGTATCGACGCAGTACGACACCATCACCGGGTAATCGCAGCGATTGACGAGTGCCGCATCGGTTTCGCGCGTGAGCCCGCGTCGCATGCCGAGCTGCAGGCACTGCCGCGTCATCAGCTGTTTCTGACGTACATAGCGCTGGCCGCTGTTGCTGGCGATGAAGGAGCCGTCCGCAAGCTGCGCCAGGGTTTGTGGCGCGCCGGCCTGGGCGCTGACGCAAACCAGGGTGCCGAGCAGGGCGCCCAGCAGTTGCGCACGGGGAAGAAAGCGACGAGGTTTGAAGTCTTGCATGTCCGGCTCCCGGTTCAGAGCAGTGAAGAGGTGCGTATCGCACCTTGCCCCGCTTGGATGGCGCGGGCCGGGAGCCGGTTTAAACGCGGTTTCGTATCCGCCGCCTCACCACCGCAGGAAAGGCAGCGGCCGCAGTGGATGACGCAGCAGCCAGGGGCCGGCGAGCTGCAGCAGGCGCTTGTGAAAACCGGCATTGGGAAACTGTGCGCGCACCTGCGCGACATAGTCGCGCGGCAAACCGAAGCGCAGCGCGCCGAACGACAGATCCACCAGATCGGCCTTGCGGAAGGCTTCCACCAGTTCCTGATGCGGACCCTCATACGCACGCAGCTTGTGGTGCAGCTCGATCATCAGCCGCACCGCCTCGCGGCTCCCGCCATCGGCAGTCGCCAGATGTTCGAGCGCGCGCGCCGAGGAGGGCGGCAGGTAATCCAGCGTCAGCTGCGGCCAGATGCCGATGTCGTGATAGCAGCCGGCAACCAGCACCTGCTCGCGCTGCGCTTCGCTGCAGGGATGCAGCGCGAGGCAGAAATGCACCATGCGGTAGACATGATTGCGATAGGGCGTGTAATCGGCTCCCAGCGCTTCACGCCAGGGTGAGAACAGCGCTTCCAGCTGCGGCAGGGTGGTCTGGATGTTCATGATGGCCGGTGTTCTAGCACACCTTGGCGGCGCGCAGGGCCTGCAGCTGCGCCTCGTCGAGCTTGAGCTGGCTCAGCACGGCCTGCGTATGCTCGCCCAGCCTGGGCGCGGGGCTGAGCGTCGCCGTCTGCGCGCCGCTGAATTTCAGCGGCGCCGCAACAGCCGGCTTGCCGCGCAGATCTTCCACCAGGCCGCGGGCCTGCACCTGCTCGTTGTTCAGTGCTTCCTGCAGCGTGTAGATGCCGTTGCCGCAGCAGTCGGCCTGCGCGCAAAGCTGTTCCCACTCGGCGCGGCTGCGGGTCTTGAACAGTTCCACCAGTTCGGCGTGCAGGGCCTTGGCGGCGGGGCCGGGGGCCAGCGACTTCTTTGCCAGATCGGGCCGTCCGGCGGCCTGACAGAAGCTCTGGAAGAATTTGGCCTCCAGCGAGCCCAGCGCGAACCAAAGGCCGTCGGCGCACTGATAGCGCTGGTAGTTGGCCAGGCCGCCGGTGAGCATGTCGCCGCCGCGCGGCAGGGTCTGGCCCAGCGTGCGCAGCGTGCTCAGCGCCACCACCTGCAGGGCGAGGGTGCCGTCGAGCATCGCGCTGTCCACGAAGCAGCCCTGCCCCGAGGCGCGCGCGCCGATCACGCCGGCGAGGATGCCCACGGCGCAGGTCAGCGCACCGCCCGCCAGATCGGCGATCTGCGTGTTGGACAGCGTGGGGCCGCTGTCGGCGCTGCCGATCTGGTCCAGCACGCCGGCGTAACCGCAGTAGTTCATGTCATGGCCGGCGCGCTCGCGATACGGACCGCTCTGGCCGTAGCCGGTGAGCGAGGCATAGACCAGGCGCGGATTGATGGCCTTGAGCGATTCATAGTCGCAGCCCAGGCGCTGCATCACGCCGGGCCGGAAGGATTCCAGCAGCACATCGGCCTGCGCCACCAGCTGCTTGAGAATCGCCACGCCCTCGCTCTTGCGCAGGTCCAGGGTCAGCGACTGCTTGCCGCGGTTGACCAGCTCGAACATCTCCGCCGACAGGCTGCGCGTGTAGTCGCCGCCGGCGGGTTCCTCGATCTTGATGATCTCGGCGCCGAGCTGGGCGAGCAGCACCGTGCAGTGCGGGCCGGGCAGGAGGCGGGAGAGGTCCAGAACGCGAATGCCGCGCAGCAGAGGGTTGTTCATGAAAGACTCGTTGGGCTGGAGGAGGTCTGGGGGCGGCCGGGTCGAGGCTGCGCTTGAGCCCTTGAGGTAACTGCACTTACCATCAAGCCGATGCACCCGCTGGCGTGCGACTGTAGCGGTGACGACGCTTCAGGGTCAACGCTGATCAGCGCAAGAGTAAGCTGCATTACTGCAGCGTTTCAGGCGAGGAGGATCTACACAACATGGGCCGCAGCCAAGCCGTGGTGGTCAGCCGTGAACAGCTGGACAGCGCCACCCGTCAGCGCATCGAGCAGGCCGTGCTCGATATCTTCGCCGAGCGCGAATTTCATCGCGTGGGTCTGATCGAGGTGGCGCGCGGCGCCAATGTCTCGCTGCAGACGCTCTACAAGTATTACGGCAGCAAGGAGGCCTTGCTGTTCTCGGCGCTGGAAGCCTGGCTGGGCAAGCTCGCTGCACGCATGATCGATCATCTGCAGGGCATCGAGGACTACAAGGAACGCCTGCGCAAGGTGTTCTGGGTGGTGCTGGATTTCTTCGAGAAGAACCCCAAGGTCGCGCAGATCCAGATGAGCTCGGTGTACGTGAACACCTGGCGCAAGCAGGAGCAGTTCGACAATCCGGCGCTGTTCGGGCCGTTCATGAAGGTGCTGGCCGAGGGCCGCGCGCGCGGTGTGCTGAACAACGCCGTGGATGAGAAATATCTGCTCGATTTCATCATGGGGGTGCTGCAGCGCGTGGTGTTCATGTACGTGCATCGCGGCATGAAGGACTCGATGACGGCGCAGGCGCCGGCGCTGTTCGAGATGCTCTGGCGCGCCATCGCCGCACCGGGCAGGGCCTGAGCGATGCAGGTGCGCATCGACGCGATCTACACCGGCCTGGCGCAGGCCATGCCCGATGACGGCCGGCCCACCGCGATCTTCAAGACGCCGCGTCGCGACGTGCTGAGCATCGGCCGCGAAGGCATTGCCGGCGATGTGCAGGCCGACCGCCGCGTGCACGGCGGTCCGGACAAGGCCGTGCACCAGTTTCCCGCCGAGCATTACGCGCGCTTCGCCGCAGCCTTCACGCCCGTGCGCGGCGCTTTTGCGCCCGGCAACATCGGCGAGAACTTCAGCAGCAGCGGCTTGCGCGAGGAAGACGTCTGCATCGGCGATGTCTTCGCCCTGGGCAGTGCGCGGCTGCAGCTGTGTCAGCCGCGCACGCCGTGCTGGAAGATCGACGCGCGCTTCGGCGTAGACGGGCTGGCGCAGCTGATCGAGCGCGAGGGCATCGCCGGCTGGTATTACCGCGTGCTGCAGACGGGCACGGCGCAGGCCGGCGATACCCTGCAGCTGCTGGCGCGCGAGCCGCAGGCGGTGAGTCTGCGTGAATACTGGCAGCTCAAGCAGGCCACGCGACCGCCGGCTGCGGACCTGCTGCGGCTGCTCGCTTCGCCGGGCCTGGCGGAAAACCAGCGCCAGCGCTGGCAGCAGCGCTTCGACTGGTTGCGCGCCAACGCCGGTTACTGAGCGCGGTCCTCGCGATCCCAGCCGGGCCAGGGGCCGTCGGCTTGCTCGGGCCGCAGCTGCTCATGCACCGCTTCGTGATAGCGCTGCATGCCGCGCGCCTCGTAGTTGGCCAGCGCCGCCGGCCCGTCCAGCGAGCAGGTATGCACCCACACGCGCCGCGTGCCCGGCATCGCCCAGGCGCGCTGCAGGCCGCGCGTGAGCAGATGACCGCCCAGACCCTGGCCGCTGAACTCGCGCATCAGGCCGAAATAGGCGATCTCCACATCCCCTTCGCACTGCGCTTCCAGCTCGATATAGCCGGCCGGCGTGCCCCGCACGTAGAGCACCCAGGTTTCCAGCTCGGGGCGGTCCAGCCAGGCCTGCCAGCGCGCATACGACCAGTTCAGGCGGTCGCGCCAGAACCAGTGTCCGCCCACCGCCGTGTAGAGAAAGCGGTTGAGCATGGGCAGCGGCTGCTCGGCGCGCATCAGCAGCGGTTCGGGCTGCAGCGGGCGCGCCGGGCGCAGGGCCTGCGGCGAGTGCATCTGCAGATACCAGGTGGTGACGCGCTCGTGCAGCATGCGGAGGAATCGACGGGGCGGATTTAAACGCGGCAGGCTTTTGCGGCATCTTAACCGCGATGAGCGCAGCATTGATCAGTGAGGGGACAAGTCTGGGCGCCTGGCCGCGCCGGGCTGGCGACGAGCAGAAAGGAGCGCGGGTGGAGGCGGCTGCCGGGCAGGTGATGGACGCGGACCAGGCTTTGGCGGTGGCTGCCGCCGCCGGGGACGCGCGCGCCTTCGAACAGCTCTACCGTCGCCATGTCGGGCGCGTGCACGGTCTGTGCGTGCGGCTCTGCGAGGGCGACCGCGCCAAGGCCGAGCAATACACGCAGGATGTGTTCGTGCGCGCCTGGGAGAAGCTGGCCAGCTTTCGCGGCGAGGCGCAGTTCTCCACCTGGCTGCATCGTCTGGCGGTGAATCTGGTGCTCGGCGAATATCGGCTGCTGAAGCGCTGGATCAGTTTCGAGGACGTGCCGGACGAACAGCTGCCGCAGCAGGACGCGCCGGCTGCCGCCGGCGAACACGCCGATCTGGAGCGCGCCCTGGCGCGTCTGCCCAAGGGTGCACGCACGGTGCTGCTGCTGTTTGATGTGGAAGGATATGGACACGAGGAAATCGCCGCGCTGACCGGCATCGCGGTGGGCACCTCCAAGGCGCAGCTGCATCGTGCGCGTCGCTTGATGAAGGAATGGCTGTCATGAACGAGGATCGCGACGAGGACCGTCTGCCGGCACTGCGCGGCCTGCGCCTGGACGCCGAGCCGCAGTGTGATCTGTGGCCGGAGATCGCCATGCGCCTGCCGTCGCGCCGGCGCCAGGGCCTGCGTGCGGGCCTGGGGCTGGCGATGGCGGCCGGTCTGACGCTGGCCCTGGGGCTGGGCTTCCTGCCGGTGGCGCAGCGGCAGCCCGAGGGTTCCTTGCCGGCGCAGACGCTCATCGTCTCGCCCGGGACAACGGCCCCGCTTGCCGGTGCGCCGGTGCTGGGCCAGAGCCGTGCGCTGATCAAGGCCAATCTGCAGATCGCGCGCAGCTCGCGCCAGCAGCTGCGCCAGGCCCTGCAACAGGATCCGGATGCGGAGTTCCTGCAGCGTCTGCTGCAGCGGACCGAAGAACATGATGCGCAGCTGCATGAGTTGCTGCGCGAGGCGAGCTGAAGGCGCTACGCCAGGAGATGCCCCGATGAAGATGCGCTTGATGATGATGGTCCTGCTGCTGCCGCTGGCGGCACGGGCCGGCGAACCGCAGGCGATCCAGCAGACCCGGCCGCTGGCCGCCGACGGCAAGCTGCGCGTGGAGAACCCCGCCGGCAGCCTGGAGATCAGCGCCTGGGATCGCAACGAGGTGATGATCAGCGGCGAGCTGGGCGAGAACGCCGAACCCCTGGAGATTCGCGGCGATGCGCGCGATCTGCAGATCGTGGTGCGCTATCCCTCGCGCTTGCGCGGCAGCTTCGATGATTCCGAGCTGCGCCTGCGCGTGCCGGCACGCGTGGCCCTGGAGCTGAAGACCGTGAGTGCGCAGGTGCAGCTGCGCGGTGTGAAAGGTCCGCTGCAGGTGCAGAGCGTGTCCGGCGATCTGAATCTGGATGTGGGCAGCACACAGGTGCAGGCCAGCACGGTCAGCGGCGATCTGCAGCTGCGCGCGCCGGCGCAGCAGACCAAGCTCAGCTCGGTGAGCGGCGATATCGTGCTGCGTGATCTGCGCGGCACGCTCAATGCGGACACGGTCTCGGGCCAGCTGCAGGTGGAGGGCGGACCGTTCAAGGAGCTGAGCCTGCAGAGTGTCTCCGGCGATCTGCAGCTGAACGTGGCGCTGGACGCCAACGCGCAGCTGCGCGCCGAAACGCTGTCCGGCGACATCGGCCTGGAACTGCCGCGCAGCAGCGATGCCTCATTGGAGCTGAAGACATTCAGCGGCGAGCTGCACAATGAATTCGGCGGCGGCGAACATGGCTTGCGCAAGATGTCCGCCAAGATCGGCGGTGGTCGCGGACAGGTGTCCCTGCACAGCTTCAGCGGCGACATCAGCGTGCGGCCGGTGTCGCGCTGAGAGCGGATCACCGCTTCAAAAGACGCCGCTTCTGCAGCTGATCCTGCTGCAGTGCCGGAGCTTCAGTGCCGGAAGTGACGGATGCCGGTAAACACCATCGCCATGCCGGCCTCATCGGCGGCGCCGATCACTTCGGCGTCGCGCATCGAGCCGCCCGGCTGGATCACGGCGGTGATGCCGGCGCGGGCGGCGGCGTCGATGCCGTCGCGGAACGGGAAGAAGGCGTCGGAGGCCATCACCGAACCGGCCACCACCAGCTTCTCGTCCTCGGCCTTGATGCCGGCGATCTTCGCCGAATACACGCGGCTCATCTGGCCGGCGCCCACGCCGATGGTCATGCGCTCGCGGGCGTAGACGATGGCATTGGACTTCACGAACTTGGCGACCTTGTAGGCAAAGATCAGATCGTGAATCTCGGCCTCGCTGGGGGCGCGCTTGCTCACGACTTTCAGCTCATCCATGCGCACCAGGCGCGTGTCATTGTCCTGCACCAGCAGGCCGCCGGCGACGCGCTTGTAGTCGAGCGACGAAAGCGGCTCGGGCGGGAAGTCGCCGCATTCCAGCAGGCGTACGTTCTGTTTGGCGGCGACGGCCTGACGCGCGGCCTCGCTGATGCGCGGCGCGATGATCACTTCCACGAACTGGCGCTCGACGATCAGCCTGGCGGTGTCGCCGTCCAGCTCGCGGTTGAAGGCGATGATGCCGCCGAAGGCAGAGGTGGGATCGGTGGAGAAGGCGCGCTCGTAAGCGGCGCGGATGCCTTCCTCGTTCACCGCCACGCCGCAGGGATTGGCGTGTTTGACGATCACGCAGGCCGGCTTGGTGAAGCTCTTCACGCACTCCAGCGCGGCATCGGCATCGGCGATGTTGTTGTACGAGAGTTCCTTGCCCTGCAGCTGGCGCGCGGCGGCGATGCTGCCCGGCTGGGCTTCGCGCTCGCGATAGAAGGCCGCGCGCTGATGCGGGTTCTCGCCGTAGCGCAGGTCCTGCACCTTGTCCAGCTGCAGGCCGAACACCGGCGCGAAGGCCTCGCGGCTGCCGTCTTCGTGCAGGCTGGACAGATAGGCCGAGACGGCGGCGTCATAACGCGCGGTCAGCGCATAGGTCTTCACCGCCAGGCGCGTGCGCGTGGCCTGCGTGACGCCGCCGGCGTCGATCTCGGCGAGCACCTGCGCGTAGTCGGCCGGATCGGTCAGCACCGAAACCCAGGCGTGGTTCTTGGCGGCGGCGCGCAGCATGGCCGGGCCGCCGATGTCGATGTTCTCGATGGCGTCTTCGCGCGTGCAATCGGGCTTGGCGATGGTGGCGGCGAAGGGATAGAGATTCACCACCAGCAGATCGATATCGGCAATGCCGTGCTGCTGCATGACGGCGGCGTCGATGTCGCGACGGCCGAGCAGGCCACCGTGGATCTTCGGGTGCAGGGTCTTGACGCGGCCGTCCATGATTTCGGGAAAGCCGGTGTGGGCGCTGACCTCGGTGGCGTCCAGGCCCGCTTCACGCAGCAGCTTGAAGGTGCCGCCGGTGGAGAGCAGCGCCACGCCGCGCTGCGCCAGGGCCTTGGCCAATTCGACGATGCCGGATTTGTCGGAAACGGACAGCAGGGCGCGGCGCACAGGGGTCTTCATCGCAGGCGGTCTTTTAAGGCTGGCGTGGGGCCGCGACGGGCTGCGGCAGGCAGGTATGAGTCGAAACGAGGCGCGAACCGCCTTACGGCGACTCCGCCTTGATCTTGTGATGCTTGAGCTTTTTGCGCAGCGTCGCGCGATTCAGGCCCAGCATCTCGGCGGCGCGCGACTGATTGCCGTGGCAATAGCGCAGCGTGGACTTGAGCAGCGGCGGCTCGACCTGATCCAGGAACAGGTCGTAGAGATTCTGCGGCGCGTGGCCGTTGAGCGTGCGGAAAAAATCGTCCAGGCACTCCGAGACCGAGTGGCCCAGCGGTTTGATGTCGGATGACCGCAGCGATGACATAGAAAGAAACTCCAGCCCGCGATCAAGGTCGTCGGGCCACGCCAATGCTCATGGGGGGCGGCAATGATACTCCCCCGGCAGTGCCGGAAAAAGAGATCGGGCCGGATTATTTAACTGATGCTGGCGGCAGCGAGCTGTTCGTCGATCAGGCGCTGCCAGGCGGCATTGGGGGTCCAGATGGCATACAGGTCCTGCGCCGCGATCTCACGCGGCACCGCCAAGACCAGCACGCGATACAGATAAACGAATACCGAGGCGCGCTTGTTGAGCGCGCAATGCACCAGAACGCAGCGTTCGCGCCAGGCTTCCATCACGCGGATGAACTCCTCCAGGTGCGCGGCCTGCGGCGCGTCCCAGGGCACCGGCAGCGCGTGATAGTCGACGCCCAGCGCGCGCCAGCGCATGGCCTCGTCGGGCAGGTAGTTGGGCGAGCTGGGCACGGCCAGATTGATCACCGCCTGCACGCCGGCATCGCGCAGCATGGCGAAATGTTCGGTGCGCGGCTGGCCGGCGGTGCACAGCAGCTTGCCGATGCGCCGGTAGGCGATCAGCGCCGGCACGCGGCAGCGGCCCGACAGCCGGGTCCAGCCTTCCTGCGAGACGTCCTCGTCGAAGTCGAACCAGGAAGCGTAGGCATTGCGCACCTCGTCGGCCTGCCGATCCAGCAGACCGGCCAGCACCAGGCGGCTGCCGCTGTGCGCGGCGCTGCTGATCTCGCGGGCGAGACGGATCAGGGGATTGGCCAGGATATTGGCGATGATCACATCGCTGGCCAGCGGCTGATAGTCCTCGGGCAGCATCACGCTGAGGCGCTCGGCCACGCCATTGGCGGCGGCGTTCTCGCGCGTGGCCAGCAGCGCCTGCGGATCGATGTCCACGCACACCGCGCGTTCGGCGCCCAGCAGCAGCGCGGCGATCGCCAGCACGCCGGAGCCGCAGCCATAGTCGAGCACGGTCTTGCCTTGCAGTTCGCCGGCCTCATGCAGCTCGGCCAGGTACTGCAGGCACAGCGCGGTGGTGGGATGCGTGCCGGTACCGAAGGCCAGGCCCGGATCCAGGCGCAGGAGCACGGCCTGTTCCTGATTCACCTCGCCGGCTTTCTCATGCGGCACCACCCAGAGCCGTGCACCGAATTGCAGCGGCGGACAGTCCTTGAGCCAGACGCGCACCCAGTCCTGATCCTCGATCAGCTCGCTGCTGTAGCGCAGCTCGGCGCCATCGGGCAGCAGCTCGCGCAGGCTGGCCTGTACCGTGGAAAGATCGGTGGCCTCGGCGAACAGGCCGAGCGTCACGGTGTCCTGCCACAAAGGGGTTTCACCGGGCGCCGGCTCCAGCACCGGGTTGTCCACGGCATCGATGAAGCTCACCGCCGCAGCCTCGTGGGCCAGCAGCACTTCCTCGGCGAATTCCGGATGGCGCGTATGCACGCGCAGCTGTAACCAAGCCATGACGGGTCTCGCGAAAGGGGAGCGGACCGACGATTTTACCTATCCTTCGTGATCCTGCGAGCCTTCCGGAGCAATGTGCTCGACGCGGGTCTGCACGCGGCCGCGCGCCAGCAGCAGGGCCAGCGGCTGATCGGCGCGCAGCTGTGCGGCGTCGGTGACAGCCTGTCCGGATTCGTCCAGCGCGATGGCGTAACCGCGTTGCAGGACCGCGCGCGGATTCAGGCTGCCGAGCTGCGCGCTGTGCGCCGCCAGCTGCGTCTGCGCCTGGGACAGCTTGCGCGCCAGCGCCAGCCGCAGGCGCTGCGTGAGCTGGGCCAGGCCCTGCCCTTCCTCGCGCAAGCGCAGCGCCGGCGCCTGCGCGCGCAGCTGCATCAGCTGCCGCGACAAACGACCGTCCTGATCCTTGAGCAGCCGGCCCTGCGCGCGTAGCAGGCGGCTCTGCAGCTCACGCAGACGCGCGCTGCGTTCCTGCAGGCGCCGGCCCGGATGCTGACGCAGCAGGCGCCGCTGCAGTTCGTCACTGCGCTGCGCGAGCTGCTGCAGGCGCCGGCGCTGCGCGAGCCGGCTGCGATCCTCGTCGCGGCGCAGGCGCAGCAGGAAGTCGGCGATGTCCGGCGCCACGCGTTCGGCGGCGGCGGTGGGCGTGGGCGCGCGCAGATCGGCGGCGAAGTCGGCGATGGTCACGTCCACCTCATGGCCCACGCCGCTGATCACCGGCACGGCGCAGGCGCGGATCGCGCGCGCCACGCGCTCGTCATTGAAGGCCCAGAGATCTTCCAGCGAGCCGCCGCCGCGCGCCAGCAGAATCACTTCCACCGGCGCGCGGCGCGGCAGCTCCTGCAGGGCGCGGACGATGGCCGGCGGCGCCTCGGCGCCCTGCACCGGCACGGCGTACAGATACACCGGGGCCAGGGGATAGCGCCGCGCCAGGGTGCTGCGCATATCGTGCAGGGCGGCGCCGGAGCCGGAGGTGATCAGGCCGATGGCGCGCGGCAGTTTCGGCAGCTCGCGCTTGAGGTGTTCGTCGAACAGGCCTTCGGCAGCGAGCCTGCGCTTGAGTTCTTCAAAGGCGCGCAGCAGCGCGCCCTCACCGGCCGGTTCCAGATGCTCGACGATCAGCTGCAGATCGCCGCGCGCGGTGTACACCGAGAGCTGCGCGCGCAGCAGCACCGCATCACCGTCCTTCGGAATCGGCCGCACATGGAAATTGGCGCCCTTGAACATCGCGCAGCGCAGCTGTGCGCGGGTGTCCTTGAGGGTGAAATACCAGTGTCCGGAGGCGGGCCGGGAAAAATTGGACAGCTCACCCTGCACCCAGACGCGGGGCAGGGCGTCTTCGACCAGGGCGCGGACGATTTCGGCGAGTTCGCTGACCTGGTAGACAGTCCGGGGGGCGGGCGTGGCGGGCATAAGATATAATGACCTGCTTCCATGACGACCGCAGCCACCATGCGTATCCAGTCCGAAGCGCTCACCTTTGATGACGTGCTGCTCCTGCCGGCTTATTCCGACGTCCTGCCCCGGCAGGTCGATCTGCGCAGCCGCCTGACCCGCGACATCACCCTCAACATCCCGCTGCTGTCCTCGGCGATGGACACCGTCACCGAGGCCAAGCTGGCAATCGCCCTGGCCCAGGAAGGCGGTCTGGGCATCATCCACAAGAACATGACCGTGGCGCGGCAGGCTGCGGAAGTGCGGGCGGTGAAGAAACACGAGTCCGGGGTGATCACCGATCCGATCACCGTGCCGCCGAGCATGAGCATCGGCGAGGTGATCAAGCTCACCCGCACCAACAAGATCTCCGGCGTGCCGGTGGTGGACGGCAGCGATCTGGTCGGCATCGTCACCAGCCGCGACCTGCGCTTCGAAACGCGCTACAGCGAGCCGGTGTCGCGGGTGATGACCCCCAAGGATCGCCTGGTCACGGTGCGCGAAGGCGCCTCGCGCGAGGAAGTGATTGCCAAGCTGCAGGAACGTCGCATCGAGAAGGTGCTGGTGGTCAACGACAAGTTCCAGCTGCGCGGCATGATCACGGTGCGCGACATCCAGAAGTCCAGCGACTATCCCAATGCCTGCAAGGACGATGCGCAGCGCCTGCGCGTTGGCGCGGCGGTGGGCACCGGCGGCGACACCGAAGAGCGCGTCCACGCCCTGGTGGAAGCCGGCGTCGATCTGGTGGTGGTGGACACCGCGCACGGCCATTCGCAGGGTGTGCTCGACCGCGTGCGCCTGATCAAGCAGCAGTACGGGGACCGCATCCAGGTGGTGGGCGGCAACATCGCCACCGGCGCGGCGGCGCTGGCGCTGGTGGAAGCCGGTGCCGATGCGGTGAAGGTGGGCATTGGCCCGGGCTCGATCTGCACCACGCGTGTAGTGGCGGGCGTGGGCGTGCCGCAGATCAGCGCGGTGATGGAAGTGGCCAAGGCCCTGGCCGACAAGGGCGTGCCGCTGATTTCCGATGGCGGCGTGCGTTATTCCGGCGACTTCGCCAAGGCCATTGCCGCCGGAGCCTCGGCGGTGATGGTGGGTTCCATGCTGGCCGGCACCGAGGAGGCGCCGGGCGAGGTGGAGCTGTATCAGGGCCGTTCCTACAAGAGCTATCGCGGCATGGGTTCCATGGGCGCGATGAGCGGTGCGCAGAGTTCCAAGGATCGTTATTTCCAGGACACCACCAGCGAGGTGGAGAAGCTGGTCCCGGAAGGCATCGAAGGCCGCGTGCCATACAAGGGCCCGATGGCGGCCATCGTGCATCAGATGGTCGGTGGTCTGCGCGCCAGCATGGGCTACACCGGTTGCCGCAACATCGAAGAGATGCGCAGCAAGACGCGCTTCGTGAAGATCACCTCGGCGGGCATCAAGGAGTCGCACGTGCACGACGTGACCATCACCAAGGAAGCGCCGAACTACCGCGTGGAGTAAGCGCGCGGCTGCGAGGCCAGCCATAAGCCGTAGGGCGGGTTAGGCGCGATAGCGCCGTAACCCGCTTTTGCTGTTGCTTGGTTTGTTTACTGATCTGCCCTTGGTTTCGTCCGCCCTCCGGCGGCCGAGGTACTTCTCTTTGCTCGTGCAAAGAGAAGTACCCAAGAGAAAGCACGCCCTACGCCTCGCATCCGTCGCCGCCGCCGCGGCGCCGGCAGC
>NZ_FOFS01000009.1 GCF_900111015.1 Solimonas aquatica
GCAGCACGGTCGCCAGTCCCTTCGCCGTCTCGCCGGCGCTGCTGCGCGGCGGCTCACGTTGAAAACCCGCCGCCGCGCCCCCACAATGCTTGAACACACGGGGCTGACCGGTTTCGACGCCGGAAACGGAATCCGAAGTGCATGCCGAGGCGCCATGCCCTCGTAAATCATGTGGCAAACAAGCTAGTTGCGAACGACGCTAACTACGCCCTCGCCGCCTAAATCCGGCGAGCGGTTGACCTTCTGGTGCCGATACCGGTTGGATCGACCGTCGACTCTTATCGGATCGCAGCCCAGCCCGCCCTTGGCCTAGACTGCTAAAACCCTAAGGGGATAAGCGTCGGCGATCCGTGCCCGTCCGGGAGCCGACGACGAAAACCAAAGACCGGGCTACGCATGTAGAACTGAGGGCTACGATCTGGCGGACGCGGGTTCAATTCCCGCCAGCTCCACCAACACCAAAAGGCCAGCCATAGCGCTGGCCTTTTGCATGAGTGTCTCCCTAATATCCGCGGCGGCACTCCACATCCGCACATCGGAAGCACAACGCAAGCCCATGTCCCGCCGCCTCCCCACCCTCCTCCTGCTCCTGTTCCTCGCCCTGCTCGCCTGGCAGTTCTGGCCGCGCATCGAATCCTGGCTCACGCCCAGTGATGCCGCGCCGCGTCTGGTCACGGCGCGCGGTGATCTGGCGGAGGATGAGAAGAGCACCATCGCGCTGTTCGAGAACTCGCGCGGCTCGGTGGTGTTCATCAGCACCTCGCAGCTGGTGCGCGACGCCTGGACGCGCAATGTGTTTTCCACGCCGCGCGGTTCGGGTTCGGGTTTCATCTGGGATGAGGCCGGGCATGTGGTCACCAACTTCCATGTCATCGAGGGCGCCTCGCAGGCCACGGTGAAGCTCGCCGATGGCCGCGACTATCAGGCCTCGCTGGTCGGCGCCTCGCCGGCGCATGACATCGCGGTGCTGCGCATCGGTGTGGGCCTCAAGCGCCCGGCGCCGGTGCCGGTGGGCAGCAGCCATGATCTGAAGGTCGGGCAGAAGGTGTTTGCCATCGGCAATCCCTTCGGTCTGGACTGGACGCTCACCAGCGGCATCGTCTCGGCGCTGGACCGCTCGCTGCCCGGCGAGCAGGACAAGCCCACCATCGAGCATCTGATCCAGACCGATGCCGCGATCAATCCCGGCAACTCCGGCGGCCCGCTGCTGGATTCCGCAGGCCGGCTGATCGGCATCACCACCGCCATCTACAGCCCCTCCGGCGCCTCGGCCGGCATCGGCTTCGCGGTGCCGGTGGATACGGTGATGCGCGTGGTGCCGGAGCTGATCAAGAACGGCCGCTATCTGCGCCCCACCCTGGGCATACAGGCCGATGAGGAACTCAACCGGCGGCTGAGCGCGGCCACCGGCGTGCATGGCGTGTTCGTGCTGCGCGTGCAGGCTGACAGCGCGGCGGAAAAAGCCGGCCTCAAAGGCGTGCAGATGCATGAGGGCAGCATCGAGCCCGGCGACATCATCACCGAGGTGGAAGGCAAGAGCGTGGACAATCTCTCGCGCCTGCTCACGCGCCTGGATGATTTCAAGGTGGGCGACAACGTGCGCCTCACGGTGCGCAACGGCGAGCGCACGCGCGAGGTCTCGGTGACCCTGCAGCCCGGCGGCTGATCAGGCATCAGCGCGGCGCGGCGGCGCCACGCGCAGGCAGATGGCGCTGGCGATGCCGGTTTCCAGCAGACTCAAGGGCAGCGCATAGGGCAGCAGCGAGACCGGCAGCACGCCCAGATTGCCGATCACCAGCCACATCAGCACGAAGCCGCCGAACCAGGCCAGCAGCGCCGTGCGCAGCCAGCTGTGCGCGCGCGTCAGCGCATAAATCCAGGCCGCGAACAGCAGCCCCCAGAGTCCCCAGATCGCGCCATTGTGCGGAGCCTCGGGAAACGCCAGGCCCAGACGCTGGTAATGCCGCAACCAGTGGTCCTTGAGCAACCACTCGTTGCGCAGAAACTCCGAAGCATTCACCCAGGCCGCAGCCAGCAGCACCGCCAGCAGCGCGCGTGTTTTCTCAGTCATGGTCTCACCCTTTTTGAATGTTGTGCGCTCAGCTCGCAGCGATGACGCTGGGCGCGAATTCCAGCAGCAGATCGTCGATCTCGATCCAGACCAGCGTCGGAAACGGCAGCGGCGCGGCCAGCGTGCCGCGACTGGGATACACCTTGCGCCGGGTATAGAAGCGCAGGCCGGCGACGCGCTCGCTGGCCAGGCACAGATTGGCGGCCCGGGCCCAGCTGCCGATCACTTGCGCGGTGTAATCGTGGCGCCGCAGGCCCAGCGCGGCATCCAGATGAAAGACCTGCTCGCGACTGTGCGTGGCGATGCTGCCGTCAAACTGCGCGTGCAGGCGCTGCCGGCCTTCGCTGCGCAGCTGCACGCCGGGCAGGGTCAGCAGATAGGGAAAGCTCAGGTAATTCCACAGCGCGTAGCCGGCGAAGTAGAGGATGTCGAGCCGGTCCCACCACAGCTGCCGCGCAAAAGCCTTGAAGCGCTCGCGCGGCGCCTCGCGCTGCGCCACGCAGCGATGCTGCTCGTCGTACAGCGCCACGCGCTGCGGCGTCCATTCGCCGCACCAGCCCGGGCGATGGAAGTCGCCCAGCAGCACGCGCCGCGCCTGCGGCTGCAGCTCCACGCGCAGGTGCTTGAGCGCCTGCGGCTGCAGATGCATGGCAAAGGCCAGGCCGCCGGACGACAGCGAAGCCCGCACCGTGCGCAGCCGCGCCCAGCGTTCGCGCCCGCCATGCTCGGCCAGCAGCGCCTCCAGAAGTTCGATTGCCACCGGTAAGCCCCCTTCGTTAGATTGCCCCTCTTCCTGATCAAGACGTTTGAGGCGGCAAAACGGATGGACGATGCGCTGACGCCCGAGTTCCTGGACGCGCGGCCGGAGCTCACCGCCTATCTCTGCCGCCTGGTGCTGCGTCCGCAGCTGGCCGAGGAGCTGGTGCAGAGCACCTATCTGCGCTGTCTGGAAGCGCGGCAGCGCCTGCCGGAGTCCTCAGCAGGCCTGCGCGCCTGGCTGTTCAAGGTGGCCACCCATCTCGCCATCGACGAACTGCGCCGCCATCGCCATCAGCGCGAAACCCTGCTCACCGATCTGCGCAGCCGCGCCGAAGCCGATGCCGCGTTCATGGCCGCGTCCGCCGCGCTGGTCAGCACGCCGGAGACGCGCGCCATCGCCCGCGAGCACGTGGTGGCCTGTCTGGCCTGCACGCTGCGCAATCTGCCCGAGCACAAGGCCGCGGCGCTGCTGCTGAGCCAGGTGCATGGCTTCAGCCTGGCGGAGACCGCCGGGCTGCTGGCGCTCACGCCCGTGCAGGTGAAGAACCATCTGCAGGAAGCGCGTGCCCATATGGACGCGCGTTACGGTGCCAGCTGCGCCCTGCTCAGCCAGCAGGGGGTCTGCCATCAATGCGTGGAGCTGGACGGTTTCTTCGCCGCCGCGCAGGGCAATCCGCTGCAGGAAGACGCCGGGCTCGACGCGCGCCTGCGGCTCGCCACGCAGCTGCGCCGCAAGCCCTGGGGCCGCTGGCACACGCAGATGCTGAGCCTGCTCGACGAGCTGCAATGAAGCGGCGCAGCGGCGCGGGGCGTGTACCATAGCGCCCCTTTTGCGCCGCGCCGCCATGAAGTCCCCCGCCTCACCGCATCGACAGCTGTACCTGCAGGGCCTGGCGCTGGCCGGCATCGGCGCGGTGCTGTTCTCGGGCAAGGCCGTCGTCGCCAAGCTGCTGTACCGCGAAGGCATCGATGCCTACACCCTGATCGCGCTGCGCATGCTGCTGTCGCTGCCGGTGTTCGCGCTGATGGCGGCGCTGCACTGGCATCGCGCGCCCGCGCTGCAGCGCGCCGACCTCTGGCGCATTCCGCTGCTGGGCCTGCTTGGCTATTACCTGTCCAGCACCCTGGATTTTCTCGGCCTGGAACGCATCAGTGTCGGACTGGAACGCCTGATCCTGTTTCTCACGCCCAGCTTCGTGATTCTGCTTGGCGTGCTGCGCTATGGCCGGCGCGTGGAGGCGCGGCAGTGGCAGTCCCTGCTGATCGCCTACGCCGGCATCGTGCTGGTGTTCTGGCACGACGCGCGCTTCGGCGGCCCGGACATCGTCTTCGGCGCCTCGCTGGTGCTGGCGGCCACGCTCAGCTACGCGGTGTATCTGCTGTTTTCCGCCGAGCTGCTGAGCCGCGTCGGCACCCTGCTGCTGACCAGCCTGGCGATGTGCGCGTCCAGCATCGCGGCGCTGCTGCAGTACGCGGCGCTGCGGCCCTTCGCCAGCCTGTTCACGCAGAGCGCGGCGGTGTGGAAGCTGTCCCTGCTCAATGCCATGGCCTGCACCGTGCTGCCGGTGTTCTTCACCATGATGGCGGTGGCGCGCATCGGCCCCGACCGCGCCTCGCAGGCGAGCATGATCGGCCCGGTCTCGACCCTGGCCCTGGGCTGGTGGCTGCTCGGTGAAAGCGCGTCGTTGCTGCAGCTGGCCGGCGCGGCGCTGGTGATGGCCGGCATGTACCGGCTGACACGCCGCCGCTGAGCGCCGCTTCAGATCGCGGCGGAATGCCGGCCGCTGCCGGGCACTGAATAACGGTCGAAGACGCGGGCGATGTTGCGCACCAGCGGCCGGCCGCGCGGCGTGACTTGCAGGCCCTGGGCATCGAGCTGAATCAGACCATCCTCGCGCAGCGCCTGCAGCGCCGGCTCGCAGTCGGCGAAGTAGCGCGAGAAATCCACGCCGTGCGCGCTGCCCACGGCCTCATAGCGCAGACGACCCTGGCACATGATGTTTTCGATCACCTCGCGGCGCAGCTGATCGTCCGCGCTCAGGTGCAGGCCGCGATCCACGGCCAGATGTCCGGCGTCGATGCGCGCCTCGTAGTCCTTCAGGGTCTTGGCGTTCTGCGCGTAGACATCGCCGATGCGGCTGATGGCGCTCATGCCCATGCCGATCAGATCGCGGCCGGCATGCGTGGAGTAACCCTGGAAGTTGCGCTGCAGGGTGCCGGCGCGCGCGGCGCGCGCCAGATCATCATCCGGCTGCGCAAAATGATCCATGCCGATGTACTGGTAGCCCGCCGCGCACAGCGTGTCCACCGACTGGCGCAGCAGCTCCAGACGCTGTGCCGGACTGGGCAGATCGGCCAGTGCAATCTGTTTCTGCGCCGCGAACTGCTTGGGCATGTGCGCATAGGCGTAGATGGCCACGCGATCCGGCGCCAGCGCGATCACCTGCTGCAGGGTGCGCGCGAAGCTTTCCTGATTCTGCCGCGGCAGACCGTAGATCAGATCCACCGCCACCGAGGCAAAGCCGGCGCGACGCGCGCCGTCCATGGCCTGGCGCGTGACCTCGGCCGGCTGATGGCGGTTGATCGCCTCCTGCACCGTGGGCTCGAAATCCTGCACCCCGAAGCTCACGCGATTCAGGCCGATGTCGGCCAGCGCCTGCAGACGCGCGGTGTTCACCGTGCGCGGATCGATCTCGATGGAGTATTCACGCGCGGCCTCGCGGTTCAGGCCGAAATGACGGTCCAGGGCCTGCATCAGCGCCGCGAGCTGTTCGTCGGTGAAGCTGGTGGGCGTACCGCCGCCGAAATGCAGCTGCTGGCAGGAGGCGCCATCGGCATGCCGCGCGCCCCACAGCGCGCCCCATTGCGCGATCTCGCGCAGCAGATGCTCGGCATACTGCGCGATGCGCTCGCTCTGGCGGCTGATCACCCGCGTGCAGGCGCAGTAGAAGCAGGGCTCGGCGCAGAACGGCACATGCAGATACAGCGAGGGTGCGGTCTGCGGCTGCAGGCGCTGCACGGCAGCGCGCAGATCGGCTTCGCCGAAGCCTTCGAACTGCAGCGCGGTGGGATAAGAGGTATAGCGCGGCACCGAGCCGCCGTAACGCTGAATCAGCTCGGTATCGAAAATGATGTCTTTCGTCATCATGGTCATGGCAATCCCCGAAAAAACTTATGCCACGCAGTGTGGCAGGCCCGGCAGGCGCGGCCTTGATCGGGGTCATGAGCGGTGGCGGCCACGGGAAATCCGCACTGGCGCCATTGATACGGATCAAGGCGCCTGCCGCAGGCAAAAACAAGACTGCGATCCGTGGCATGTGCCATACCGGAGTGAGCGTCATGAAAAAAATTGTTGCGACGATGATGGCTGTTGGGGCGGTTGGCCTGATTCCCTTCTCCTCTGCTTCCGCCTACCAGGCCGGTGACATCATCGCCCGCGGCGGCACGCACTACGTCAACCCCTCCGACGGCACCGACGTCGCAGGCGTGGGCAAGGTGGCTGCGGACGGCGCCTGGGGCGTCACCGGCAGCTTCGAGTACTTCATCACCCCGAACATTGCCGCCGATCTGCTGGTGGCCGTGCCCTTCAAGCACGACATCACGCTCAACGGCGCCAAGGTCGGCAGCGTCAACGATCTGCCGCCGGTCGCGTCCGTGGTCTGGTATCCGACGGTTGCCCCCACCATCCATCCGTACCTGGGCGTGGGCGTGAACTACACGCTGTTCTGGAACGAGAAGACCACGGGTGCCCTGGCTGGCACGCATCTGTCGCTGGACAACTCCTTCGGCCTGGCCGGTCTGGTGGGCGTGGCGGTGGATCTGAACAAGTCCTGGAGCGTGGTGGTCGACGCCCGCTACATCGACCTGGACACCAAGGCCAAGGTGCGTGAGGTTGGCAACCTGGGTTCCATCAGCGTCGATCCCTTCGCCTACGGTCTGAGCATCGGCTACAAGTTCTAAGCTGCGGCTCGCGTGACGACACCCGGCCCCACCGCAAGGTGGGTGCCGGGTTTTTCATGGGCGCACACTCAGCGTCGCTTCGGCACGCGGCGGTAGTCGCCGGGACTGACGCCGGTCCACTGCTTGAAGGCACGGTGGAAGGCGCTGGTTTCGGCGAAGCCCAGGGCGGCGGCGATGTCCGCCACCGAATCCTCGCCCTCCGCCAGCAGATGGATGGCCATGTCGCGGCGCAGCTCGTCCTTGATGCGCTGGAAGCTCTCGCCCTCGGCCTCCAGCTTGCGGTGCAGGGTTGAAGACGCCAGTTTCAGCTCCCCGGCCAGCTGTTCGAAGTTGGGCCAGGACTCCGGCGCGGTATTGCGCAATCGGCGGCGGATGCGCAGCGCCCAGCTGCGCTCGTCCTTGTACTTGAGAATGATGTTGTAGGGCGCGCGGCGCAGGAATTCCCGCGCGGTCTTCTCGTTCTGCTTGACGGGCACGTCCAGATAGGCCGCGTCGATGCAGATGGCGGTCTGCGCCTGGGCAAAGCGCAGATCGGTGGAATACATGGCCAGGTACTCGCGCCACCACTGCGGGCGGGTGTAGCCGAACTGGGCCTCGCGGATCATCAGGCGCCGCCCCACCAGCCAGCACAGCACGCCGTGCAGCAGGATCAGCAGCGTCTCGTGCGCAAACACCTGATCCGGCAGCGCGCGATGGGTGGGATGGGTGATGGCGATGCGCACGGTGTCGCCCTGCTGCTCCAGCTCCAGCTGGGTGTCGTCCAGCAGCAGATTGAAGAAGCCGATGGCCCGTCCCAGGGCCTCGCGCAGGGTGCCGGCGTGCACGCAGAGCCGGCACAGGGTGGCAAAGCTGCCCACCTTCATGCGCCGCGAGTCCAGGCCGAAGAACTCATCGTCCAGGGCCGAGGCCACCGCCAGCCACAGGGCGCTGTACTGGGCGGCCTGCACCCGGGAGTGCTCGGAGCCCAGAAGATGCGGCTGGATACCCACCGCCCGCAGGATCGGCAGCTCGTCCACCCCCCGCCGGCGCAGGGCGGCCACCGCCTTGATCACGAAGGCGACGGCGACACTTCCTTTTTCGGCGGCGGCGGCCATGGCGACGGGGCTGGCTGGGGCGGATGGCAAATTCTCTCACCGCCGGCGGCATTTTTGGGCATCGCCCGTCCCCCTGGGGCTGCCTACAGTGCGCGCATTCGATACTCCGTGTCAGGGAACGTGCGTCATGAACGATCTTTCCGCCATCGCCAAAGTGGTGCCCTACAAGGCCAAGCACAAGGTGCGCTTCGTCACCGCCACCTCGCTGTTTGACGGCCACGATGCCTCCATCAACATCATGCGCCGCATCCTGCAGGCCACCGGCGCCGAGGTGATTCACCTGGGCCACAACCGCTCGGTGGGCGAGATCGTCAACGCCGCCTTGCAGGAAGACGCCCAGGGCATCTGCATCACCTCGTATCAGGGCGGCCATGTCGAGTTCTTCAAGTACATGGTGGACCTGCTCAAGGCAGGCGGCGGCGAGAACATCAAGGTCTTCGGCGGCGGCGGCGGCGTGATCGTGCCGCCGGAAATCCGCGAGCTGATGGCCTATGGCGTCACCCGCCTCTACTCGCCCGAAGACGGCGCGGTGATGGGCCTGCAGGGCATGATCAATGACGTGGTCAGCAAGAGCGACTACGACCTCACCGGCTTCGCGCCCCAGGCCGAGAGCCTGATCCAGACCCTGCAGGGCGGCGAGCATCGCAGCCTGGCGCGCGTGATCACCGGCCTGGAAAACGGCGCGTACGGCGCGGACGTGGGCCAGCAGCTGCGCGAAGCGGCCAAGGCGAAGCAGGTGCCCGTGCTGGGCATCACCGGCACCGGCGGCGCCGGCAAATCCTCGCTCACCGACGAGCTGGTGCTGCGCCTGCGCCTGGACCAGAACGATGCGCTGAAGATCGCCATCATCTCCATCGATCCTTCCCGCAAGCGTACCGGCGGCGCCCTGCTGGGCGACCGCATCCGCATGAACGCGATCGAGTCGCCGAACATCTACATGCGCTCGCTGGCCACGCGTGACACCGGCAGCGAGATTTCCGCCGCGCTGCCGGAAGTGATCGCGGCCTGCAAGCTGTCCGGCTTCGACCTGGTGATCGTCGAGACCTCCGGCATCGGCCAGGGCGACGCCGCCATCGTGCCCTTCGTCGACACCTCGCTGTACGTGATGACGCCGGAATTCGGCGCCGCCTCGCAGCTGGAAAAGATCGACATGCTGGACTTCGCCGATTTCGTGGCGATCAACAAGTTCGACCGCAAGGGCGCCGAGGACGCGCTGCGCGATGTGCGCAAGCAGTACCAGCGCAACCGCGAGGCTTTCGCGCAGTCCACCGAGTCCATGCCGGTGTACGGCACCATGGCCTCGCGTTTCAATGACGACGGCGTCACCGCGCTCTACCAGGCGCTGGCGGAAAAGCTCAAGGCCCAGGGTCTGAAGCTTGCGCCCGGCAAGCTGCCGCCGGTGAGCGTGAAGGCCTCCTCGCGCGGCCGCGCCATCGTGCCGGCCGAGCGCATCCGTTATCTGGCGGAAATCGCCGACAGCGTGCGCGACTACCACAAGCTGATCGGCCAGCAGGCGCGCGTGGCGCGCGAACGTCAGTCGCTGAAGATCGCCAAGGCGCTGTTCGAGCAGGCCGGCAAGCCGGCCACCGGCTTCGACGAACTGGTCTCGGCAAAGGATGGCGAGCTGACGCCCGCTGCGCGCAAGCTGCTGGAACAGTGGCCCAAGACCGTGGAGCTGTACGGCCAGGACGAGTACGTCGTCAAGATCCGCGACAAGGAAATCCGCACCCGGCTCACCAGCGAATCGCTGTCGGGCACCAAGGTGCGCAAGGTGTCGCTGCCGCGTTTCGAGGACGAGGGCGAGACGCTCAAGTTCCTGATGAAGGAAAACGTGCCCGGCTCCTTCCCCTACACCGCCGGCGTGTTCGCCTTCAAGCGCGAGGGCGAAGACCCCACGCGCATGTTCGCCGGCGAAGGCGATGCCTTCCGCACCAACCGCCGCTTCAAGCGCGTTTCCGAAGGCATGCCGGCGCATCGCCTGTCCACCGCCTTCGACTCGGTGACCCTGTACGGCTGGGACCCGGATCTGCGTCCGGACATCTACGGCAAGGTCGGCAACTCCGGCGTGTCCATCGCCACGCTCGATGACATGAAGGTGCTGTACTCGGGCTTCGATCTGTGCGCCCCCAGCACCTCGGTGTCGATGACCATCAACGGTCCGGCGCCGATGATCCTGGCGATGTTCATGAACACCGCGGTCGATCAGCAGGTGGAGAAGTTCCAGCAGCAGAACGGCCGCGAGCCCACCGAGACCGAATACCAGAAGATCCGCGAGTGGACGCTGTCGGTGGTGCGCGGCACCGTGCAGGCCGACATCCTCAAGGAAGACCAGGGCCAGAACACCTGCATCTTCAGCACCGAGTTCGCGCTGAAGATGATGGGCGACATCCAGGAATACTTCGTGCACCACCAGGTGCAGAACTTCTACTCGGTGTCGATCTCCGGTTATCACATCGCCGAGGCCGGCGCCAACCCGATCTCGCAGCTGGCCTTCACGCTCGCCAACGGCTTCACCTACGTGGAAAGCTATCTGGCGCGCGGCATGGACATCGACGACTTCGCGCCGAACCTGTCGTTCTTCTTCTCCAACGGCATGGACCCCGAGTACTCGGTGATCGGCCGCGTCGCCCGCCGCATCTGGGCGGTGGCGATGAAGAACCGTTACGGCGCCAACGAGCGCAGCCAGAAGCTCAAGTACCACGTGCAGACCTCGGGCCGTTCCCTGCACGCGCAGGAAATGAACTTCAACGACATCCGCACCACGCTGCAGGCGCTGCTGGCGATCTACGACAACTGCAACTCCCTGCACACCAATGCCTACGATGAGGCGATCACCACGCCCACGGAAGAATCCGTGCGCCGCGCGATGGCGATCCAGCTGATCATCAACCGCGAGTTTGGCCTGGCCAGGAACGAAAACCCCAACCAGGGCGCGTTCATCATCGACGAGCTGACCGATCTGGTGGAGGAAGCGGTACTCAAGGAGTTCGAAGCCATCGCCGGTCGCGGCGGCGTGCTCGGCGCCATGGAGACCGGCTACCAGCGCGGCAAGATCCAGGAGGAGTCGCTCTACTACGAACACAAGAAGCACGACGGTTCCTACCCCATCATCGGCGTCAACACCTTCCGCAACCCGAACGGCGATGCGGTGCCGGAGAGCATCGAGCTGGCGCGCTCCACGGATGAGGAGAAGCAGTCGCAGCTCAAGCGCCTGAGCGACTTCCACAGCCGCAACGCGCAGAGCGCACCGGCGCTGCTGCAGCGCCTGCGCGACACCGTGATTGCCAACGGCAATACCTTCGCGGTGCTGATGGATGCGGTTCGCGTGTGTTCGCTGGGCCAGATCACCCAGGCCCTGTTCGAGGTGGGCGGCCGCTATCGCCGTAATATGTAAGGCTCGCAGCGACGAGACGATTCATTAGGTTTTCATCCGCCGCAAACCACGGCGGATTTTTCAAGGAGAGTAAAGATGTCCGGACGTGAAGTGGTGGTTCTGGGTGCTGCGCGCACCGCAATCGGCTCCTTTGGCGGCACGCTCAAGGACGTGCCGATGGCCAGCATCGCCGCGCTGAGCGTGCGCGAGGCGGTCAAGCGCGCCGGTGTGGACCCCCAGGCGGTCGGTCATCTGGTGATGGGCAATGTCATCCCCACCGAGCCGCGTGATGCCTACATCAGCCGCGTCGCCGCGATGGACGCCGGCCTGCCGCAGGAGACCCCGGCCTTCAACGTCAACCGTCTCTGCGGCTCGGGCCTGCAGGCCATCATCTCCGCCGCGCAGGCGGTGCTGCTGGGCGATACCGACATCGCCGTCGGCGCCGGCTGCGAATCGATGAGCCGTGGCGGCTATCTGATGCCGGCCGCGCGCTGGGGCGCGCGTCTGGGCGACACGCAGATGCTCGACTACATGAACACCATCCTGCACGACCCCTTCCATCGCGTGCACATGGGCGTCACCGCCGAGAACGTCGCCGAGCGCTACGGCATCAGCCGCCAGATGCAGGACGAGCTGGCGGTGGAATCGCAGCGCCGCGCCGCCCGCGCCATCGCCGAGGGCCGCTTCAAGAGCCAGATCGTTCCGGTGGAGATCAGCACGCGCAAGGGCACCACCCTGTTCGACACCGACGAGAACGTGCGTGGCGATGTCAGCCTGGACCAGCTGGCGAAGATGAAGCCGGTGTTCAAGAAGGATGGCCTGGTGACCGCCGGCAATGCTTCCAGCCTCAACGACGGCGCGGGCGCCGTGGTGCTGGCCGAGGCCGGCCGCGCGCAGAGCCTGGGCCTCAAGCCGCTGGCACGTCTGGTGGGCTACGCCCACGCCGGCGTCGAGCCGCTGTACATGGGCATCGGTCCGGTGCCGGCCACCAAGGCCGTGCTGGCACGCACCGGTCTGAAAGTCCGCGACATGGATGTGATCGAGGCCAACGAAGCCTTCGCCGCCCAGGCCTGCGCCGTGGCGCGCGAGCTGGACTTCGATCCGGCCAAGGTCAACCCCAACGGCTCCGGCATTTCCCTGGGCCATCCGGTGGGCGCCACCGGCGCCATCATCACCACCAAGGCCATCTACGAGCTGCACCGCACGGGCGGCCGCTATGCGCTGGTGACCATGTGCATCGGCGGCGGCCAGGGCATCGCGGCGATCTTCGAGCGCATCTGAGCCATGAGCCTCATGAAGATTGGCGTGATCGGCGCCGGCACCATGGGCAACGGCATCGCGCAGGTCTGCGCCGCCGCCGGCCTGCCGGTGACCATGATCGATGTGAACGAGGCCGCCGTGGAACGCGGCCTCAAGACCATCGCCGGCAGCCTGGACCGCCTGGTGAAGAAAGGCGCGCTGGAGCTGGCCGGGCGCGAGGCGGTGCTGGCGCGGATCAAGGGCAGCACCGACTACGCGCAGCTGGCCAATGCTGATCTGGTGATCGAAGCCGCCACCGAAAATCACGAGCTGAAGATCCGCATCCTCAAGCAGATCGACGCCATCGTGCCGGCCGGCGCCATCATCGCCAGCAACACCTCGTCGATCTCCATCACCGAACTCGCCGCCGCCACCAGCCGGCCGGCGCAGTTCATCGGCATGCACTTCTTCAACCCGGTGCCGGTGATGGCGCTGCTGGAAGTGATCCGCGGCCTGCAGACCAGCGACCAGACCCATGCCCGCGCGCTGGAGTTCGCCACGCTGATCAACAAGATCGCGATCACCGCCAGGAACAGCCCCGGCTTCGTGGTCAACCGCATCCTCTGCCCGATGATCAATGAAGCGATCTTCGTGCTGCAGGAAGGCCTGGCCAGCGCGCAGGACATCGACGCCGGCATGAAGCTGGGGTGCAACCATCCCATCGGCCCGCTGGCCCTGGCCGACATGATCGGTCTGGACACCATGCTCTCGGTGATGGAAGTGTTCTACAAGGGCTTCAACGATCCCAAGTACCGCCCTGCGCCGCTGCTGCGCGAGATGGTGGCGGCCGGGATGCTGGGCCGTAAATCGGGTCGCGGTTTCTACCCGTACTGAAGCTCAGCACGACGGCACTTTCTTGCCGGCTGGCGAGCCCGCTCCTGGAGCATTTCTTCAACAGGAGCGGGTTTGCCATTTTCTATTTCAGCCGGCCGAACTCCAGCCCCATTCCGAACAGGTAGCTGTTCTTCGCGCCATTGAGATTCGCCTCGGCGCGCAGCTCCCAACCAAAATGCGATCCGTGCGGCGCCCAGACCAGTTCCATCGGCAAGCCGGCACGCAGGCGTTCGATGGCGCCGTCCTCGCCCGGATCGCGACGGCGCTCGAATTCCACTCTGGAAATGCCGGCGGCAATCCAGGCGCGGTGCTGTTGCGCCAGCGGCAGACCGATCAGCAAAGACTGTTCGCCGCTATGACGCACGCCGGAGTAGCCAGAGCCATAGCGCATCCGCAGACCGACCAGTGAGGCCTCAGTCCCGAAGTAGGCCCCCCAGCCGGAGGTAAACAGACTGGAATCATCGACGCGTTGATTGCCTGCCATCGCCGACAACCAATAAGCAGACTGCTCATTCGCTGCGTTCGCCGACAGACTCAAGCTTGCCGTGATCAGGCTCAGCGCCAGCAGCAACTTCATATTTTTTTCCATTCGCGCCCCCTTGGAGATGAAGGCCCGTATTTTCTCCAACGCGCTGTTGCGGCATCTGAGCAACGTTGCACAGATGTCGCCTGCGTGGCTGCTCCGGCGCGATGTAGCTTCCGCCAGGATTCGAGCGCAACCGCCGTGCATGACGATGCACCGCTTACACGCCTCGGCTGTCGGCTGGCCCGGCGCGACCATGTCCGCAAGCGGCTAGCGCCGTCAATCGCCGGCGGCAGATCCCGGCTACACTGCGCGCCCCATGCTTTCCCTCAACAACTTCACCCTGCGGCGCGGCGCACGTGCTCTGCTCGATCAGGTCACGCTGACCATCTATCCCGGCTGGCGCGTCGGCGTGGTCGGCCGCAATGGCTGCGGCAAGTCCACCCTGTTTGCCGCCGTGCTCGGCGAGCTGTCCGGCGACAGCGGCAACCTGAGCCTGCCGCGCGAGCTGGCCATCGCCAGCGTCGCGCAGGAAACCCCTTCGCTGCCGCAGGCGGCCATCGAGTTCGTGCTGGACGGCGATGTCGAATTGCGGCAACTCGAGCGGCGGCTGGAGAGGGCCGAGGCCGAGCACGACGCGCTCAAGATCGGCGCGATTCACGAACGGCTCAACATCATCGGCGGCTATGCGGCGCGTGCGCGTGCGGCCGGGCTGATGCACGGCCTGGGGTTTTCCGTCGAGCGTTACGAGCAGCCGGTGGCCAGCTTCTCCGGCGGCTGGCGCATGCGCCTGAACCTCGCCCGTGCGCTGATGTGCCGCTCGGACCTGCTGCTGCTCGACGAGCCCACCAACCATCTGGACCTCGACGCGCTGATCTGGCTGCAGGACTGGCTGCAGCACTATTCCGGCACCCTGCTGCTGATTTCGCATGACCGCGAGTTTCTCGACGCGGTGACCGACCAGACCCTGCACCTGGAAAACGCCAAGGCCACGCTCTACGCCGGCAATTACTCGCAGTTCGAGCGCCAGCGCGCCGAGCGACTGGTGCTGCAGTCCGCCGCCTTCGACAAGCAGCAGCGCGAGATCGCGCATCTGCAGAACTTCATCCGCCGCTTCAAGGCCAAGGCCAGCAAGGCCAAGCAGGCGCAGAGCCGCGTCAAGGCCCTGGAGCGCATGGAGCTGGTGGCGGCCGTGCATGCCGACTCGGAGTTCTCCTTCGAATTCCCGGTGCCCGAGCGCCTGCCCTCGCCGCTGCTGCGCCTGGATCAGGCCGAAGCCGGTTACGGCGACAAGACCATTCTCACGGGCATCAAGCGCCTGGTGGCGCCGGGCGATCGCATCGGTCTGCTCGGCCCCAACGGCGCCGGCAAGTCCACGCTGGTGCGCACCCTGGCCGGGGAGCTGCCGCCGCTGCGCGGCGGGCTGATGCGCGATCCGGCGCTGCGCGTGGGTTACTTCGCGCAGCACACCACCGATGCCCTGGACCCGGCAGCCTCGCCGCTGCTGCACATGAAGCGGCTCGATCCTCAATCGCGCGAACAGCCGCTGCGCGATTTTCTCGGCAGCTTCAACTTCCGGGGTGATCGCGCCATGGAAGCGGTGGGTCCGTTTTCCGGCGGCGAGAAGGCCCGTCTGGCCCTGGCCATGGTGGTGTATCGCAAGCCCAATCTGCTGCTGCTCGACGAGCCCACCAATCATCTCGATCTGGACATGCGTCACGCCCTGGAAACCGCGCTGCTGGATTATCCCGGCGCGCTGGTCGTGGTCTCGCATGACCGCCATCTGCTGACCAGCGTCTGCGAAGACTTCTGGCTGGTGGCAGGTGGCCAGTGCCAGGACTTCGAAGGCGATCTCGACGAATACGCACGCTGGCTGCAGTCGCGCGAACGCGAGGCGAGCAAGACGACGCCGGCCACCGCACGCAAGGAACCGCCAAAAGCCGCGGCCGCGCCCGGTGAACTCAAGGCCCTGCGCGATGCCCTGCGCAAGCTCGACCAGCAGATCGCCAAGCTGCAGCCCGGCCTCGCCGCGCTGGACGCCAAGCTCGCCGACAACGGCCTGTACGAGCCGGCACGCGCCAAGGAACTGGCCGAGGTCTCGCGCCAGCACACCGAACAGCGCGCGCGCATGGACGAGCTGGAGACGCAGTGGCTGGAGCTGGGCGAGAAGATCGAGGCGCTGCAGGGCTGACGGGCCGCCGCAACCGAATCATGCAAAGGCGCCAGGAACGCAGCGGCGCGTGAAGGCCGTGTTTGGCCTGTCATTCCCGCGCGAGCGGGAATCCAGATGCCACCTGCAAAACCCGGCATCCGCCTTAACTGTCGCCGCTGCCTGAGGCTTCAAACTCTCTGCCGCCGGCACCACGGCAACTGTGAAGCCGCGCCCGGCAGCGCGCAGCCGGGCCTCACAAGCTGCGGGCTCCGCCGCCTGATGGGGAGCGCTGCATGTCCACATCCTTCAGCCTCACGCCCGAGCAGCTGGATCGCTACGTGCCGCTGCAATGCCTGGACCTGGACGCGCGGCGGCGCCTGCTGCAGCAGTCCACGCTGATCGAGGCCCCTGCGGGGGAGCGTCTGCACCTGGAGGCGCAGGAAGCGCTGTATCTGCTGCAAGGTCGCGTCGAGCTGGTGCCGGCAGCGGATCAGGAAGCGCTGCTAATCGAGGCCGGCGACCCGCTGGCCCGTCATCGCCTGAGCCCCGCGCTGCATGAACTGCGCTGCGCCAGCCACTGCCAGCTGCTGAGCGTCGATCCCGAATTGCTCGATCTGCTGCTCAGCCTGATGCCGGATGAGGACGGCTTGCAGCTGGGCAACTGCGAGGACGGCGAGCCGGACTGGATGGCTGCACTGCTGAGCCTGCCGAGTTTCCAGCGGGTGGCGCCGCTGCAGCTGCAGGCGATGTTTCTGCGCATGCAGGCCATCCATGCGGAGCCCGGCGAGCTGATCGTGCGCGAGCACGAGCCCGGTGATTACTTCTATGTGATCGTCAGCGGTCGCTGCACGGTGAGCCAGCTTCGGGATGGCTACGCGCAGCCCCTGGCCGAGCTGCAGGCGGGATCGTGCTTTGGCGAGGAGGCGCTGCTGGCTGATCAGCCGCGCAATGCCAGCGTCACCATGCTCAGCCGCGGCAAGCTGATGCGCCTGGCCAAATCCGATTTTCAGGAGCTGCTGCGCGCGCCCATCGAAGCGCGCATCCCGGCAGGTCAGGCGCTGCTGCGGGTTCGCGCGCAAGCTGCGCGCCTGCTGGACGTGCGCTCCGCGCAGGAGTTTGCGCACGACGGCATCGAGGGTGCATTGAACCTGCCGCTGACGCAGCTGCGCGAGCACGGCAGCAGCCTGGATGCCAAGCAACACTGGATCGTGTGCTGCGATACCACGCGGCGCAGCTCGGTGGCGGTGTTTCTGCTGGCCCAGCGCGGCCTGCGCGCGGTGCTGCTCGACGGCGGTCTGCCGGCGCTGCGCGCTCAGATGCGGTAGGACGGCGTCAGCTGCGCCTCGCGCAGCAGCTGCTCGATACGCCGGTGCAAGGCGCCACCATCCAGGCGGCTGAGCTGCACGCCGATTCCGGGTCTGGCCGCCGCTGATTGTGTGCTCCCGACTGCGGGACGCAGCCAGACCACGCGCCCGGCCACCGGCTCGCTGTCGCTGCGATCCGGCAGCTGCAGGAGAATCAGCAGCTGCTCGCCGAGCTTGAACTCACGCAGGCTGGGCACGAACAGGCCGCCGTCGCGGATGAAAGGCAGATACACGCGCTGCAGCGCGCGCACGGTCTTGAGCTGAAGCTTGAGAAAGCCGGACCTGGCCATCGTGCCCTCCTCTTGCGATGCAAGCCGGGGCGCAAGCCCGGGCCTTACAGCTGTGCGGCGCGCGCCAGACGCTGGCAGCGCGTCGTCAAGGCTTCCATCAGCAGCTGCGGCTGGGCGTTGCCCTGCGCGCGGCGCTGCGCTTCGATCACGTCCTGCAGCATCTGCGCATAGGCCTCGCGCGCCGCCGCCGGCGCATCGAGCTGCGCGCGCAGCTGCTGGCCGAGCCAGTATTGAGCCCAGTGCAGATGCTCGGCAAGGCGCTCCTTGTCGATGGCGGCGGCCACTTCCAGCGGATCCTTGCGCGCGGCCAGCAGCGCGCGCCACAAGCCTTCCCACTCGCGGCGCAGCACCACACCTTCGTCGGCCTGCAGGGCGAGCGCGCGCAGCGGCGCGCCGTGCGCATAGGCCAGGGCCTCGGCATCACGCACCCCTTCGGCTGCCATCCAGGCCTGCGCGGCCTCGGCATCGGGCGTGGCGAAGCGGATGCGCTGGCAGCGGCTGCGCAGCGTGGCCGGCAGCGCCTGCGGGCGCTCGGTGACCAGCAGCAGCTGCATGCCGGCGGGCGGCTCTTCGATGGTCTTGAGCAGCGCGTTGACGCTGCTGGTGTTGAGCGAATCGGCCGGCTCGATCAGGGTGTAACGGCCGCGCCCGTAATGACTGCCGAGATCGAGCTTGCTCATCAGGCTGCGCGCGGCATCGATGGCGATGTCGCGACGCTTGCGGTCTTCCTCGGGCTGCCAGTAGGCCAGGCCCTGCTCGTTCCAGCTCTGCTCGCTGATCGCCAGACCGCGATGTCCGTCGGGACTCAGCAGCGCCGCGTCTGGATGACTGCCCGCCGCCAGCTGCACACAGCTGCGGCACTGCCCGCAGGCATAGCCGCTGGGTTTTTCGCAGAGCCCGTAGGCGATCAGCGCGCGCGCAAACCAGCGCTTGCCGATGCCGGCGCCGCCGGCCAGCAGCAGCGCATGCGGCAGACGCTTCTGCAGCAGCAGCGAACTCAAGTCCAGCCACAGCGCCGACTGCCAGGGCAGCGGCCGCCACAGCGCGGCGCGCGGCGCGGCGCTCTCGACGGCTTCAGCGGCGGCGGCCTTGCCTGGCTTCATGCGCTGCCCGCCGACCATTCGGCAAGAATCACCGCGATCTGCGCGCTCACCTGCTCGGCCTCGCATTCGGCATTGACCACGCGCACGCGCTGCGGCTCCTCGCGGGCGCGCGTCAGAAACCCTTCGCGCACACGCTGGCGGAACTGCTGGGACTCGGCCTCGAAACGGTTTTCATCGCCGCGATCACGGGCCCGCGCCAGGCCCAGCTCGGCATCCAGATCCAGCAGCAGAGTGAGATCCGGACGCTGCTCGCCCAGCACCAGCTGCTGCAGGGCATTGAAGGCATCCAGGGAAACCTGCTTGCCCCAGACCTGATAGGCGTAACTCGAATCGATGAAGCGGTCGCAGACCACATCGCGACCGGCCTGCAGCGCCGGCAGGATGGTGGCGTGCCAGTGCGCGGCGCGCGCCGCGAACATCAGGGTGATTTCGCATTCCGGCGTCACGCCCTCGGCCCAGTCGCCGAGCACCACGCCGCGGATCGCTTCGGCCAGCGGCGAGCCGCCGGGCTCGCGCGTCAGCAGCACCTCACGGCCACGGTCCGTGAGCCAGTCGCGCACGAAGCGCGCCTGCGTGGACTTGCCGGCGCCCTCGCCGCCTTCCAGGGTGATCAGCCGGCCTCTGGCGCTGGTCGCTTCGCTCATGGTTTCTTCAGCTGGAATTGACGGACCGCGGCGTTGTGCTGCTCCAGGGATTCGGAGAAGGCATGCGTGCCATCGCTACGGGCTACGAAGAATAACGCCTTGCCATCGTCCGGGTGCAGGGCGGCGTGAATCGCGGCGCGTCCCGGCAGGCAGATCGGCGTCGGCGGCAGGCCCTTGCGCGTGTAGGTGTTGTAAGGCGTGTCCGCGCGCAGATCGGCCAGACGCAGATTGCCGTCGAAGCGTGCGCCCAGACCGTAGATTACGGTGGGATCGGTCTGCAGCAGCATGCCCAGCCGCAGGCGCCGCACGAACACGCCGGCGATCTGCGGCCGCTCCGCCGCCGCGCCGGTCTCCTTCTCGACGATGGAGGCCATCACCAAGGCCTCGTCGGCGCTCGCGTAAGGCAGCTCCGGCGCGCGCTGCGCCCACTCCGCGGCCAGCACGTTCTGCATCATCGCGCGCGCCTGCCGCAGCAGGGTCAGATCCGGCGTGTGCCTGGGAAAGCGATAGGTGTCCGGGAACAGGCGTCCCTCGGCCGGCAGTCCGGGCTCACCGAGCGCAGCCATCGCCGCCGCCGGATCGGCGCTGCTCAGGGTGTGGTGCAGATTGGGTTCGGCAGCGATCAGCTGCAGGGCCTGCGCTGCGGTCATGCCTTCGGTGATGCGCAGCTCGTGCAGCAGGGTCTGGCCGGACATGAACAGCGCCAGCAGGTCCAGGGCGTTGAGACCGGGCTTGAGCTCGTACTCGCCGCTGCGGATCTTGCTGCCGATGTTCTGCACGCGCACATACACGCGCAGGTAGAACACGGCACGATCCGTATCGAGCAGGCCCTGCGTGCGCAGGCGACGCAGCGTGGCGGCAAAGGCCTCGCCGTCTTCGATCTCGAAGGCCTGCGGCTGCGCCAGCACCAGGGGCTGGTGCAGGGCGCGGCGCACATCCTGCGCCAGCCACAGACCGGCCACGATCAGCAGCAGCAACAGCGCCAGCAGCAGGGAACGGATTTTCACGTTTTAGAACCTATCCGTGGATTGCGCGCATCTGCGACGGAGGTCGTTTTGCCGCAGGGCAAGGCGGCAGACGCGCCGCTTGGTGATTCCAAGCCAGCGGCTGCCAACGCCGCCCTGCGGCAAAACGGCCCCGTCCCTTCGGGTTGCGCCGAAAATCGCGCCGCGCGGCGTTGCGAAACTTGGCCTTGGCCCCTTCAATCGCTTTTGGGCCAAGGCCTGCGTTTCGCGCCTTGCCCGGCGCGATTTTCGGCAGCAACGCAGACGTGCGCAATTCACGAATAGGTTCTCAGTTGAGCCTCGGATGCGCCAGCGCCAGGGCCAGGGCCTGCGTCACCGCGCCGGGCGAACGCCAGTCGCGATTCTCCACGCGACGCAGCGGCCACAGGCCGATCAGGGCATTGCAGATGAAGCCTTCTTCCACCGACCACAGTGCATCGGCGCTGGCCTCCACCTCCTGCACGGCGATGCCCAGCTCGGCGGCCAGACGCAGGATGCGCCGGCGCATCACGCCGGCCACACCGCAGCGCTGGATGCGCGGCGTGTACAGCACCTCGTCCGCCACCCAGAACAGATTCGTGCGCGTGCCGCCGACCAGATGGCCCAGGGCGTCGCACATCAGCAGCTCATCGACGCCGTCCTGCAGCTCGGCAGCGGCCAGCACCTGCTCCAGCCGGTTGAGATGCTTGAGGCCCGCGAGTCGCGGTTGTATGGCCAGACGCAGCTGCGCGAAGCGCGCCACCACACCACGCTCCCAGAGCCGCGCCGGATAGACCGGCGCCTCGTCGACGTGCACGATGCGATCGGACTGCGGCCCCGGCGGCGCATAGCCGCGCCGGCCGGCACAGCGGGTGACCAGCCACTTCACCACGGCGCGGGAACGAGCGCTGAGCAATTGTTGCGTGTCGGCCAGCAGCGCCTCGGCCGGCGGCATCGCCAGACCCAGCGCCGCGCAATCCTCGCCCAGCTTGGCGAGATGATCTTCGCAGTAAAGGATTTCGCCCTCGTGCGCGAGCAGGGTGCGGAACACCCCGTCGCCGTAATGCAGACCACGATTGCCGTAGCTCACGGCATCGCTGGCAAAGCCGTTGATCAGGGTCTGCGTGCTCATGCGCCAGCGTCCAGCGCCAGCAGCAGACCACGCGCCTTGGCGCGCGTCTCCTGCAGCTCGGCCTGCGGCTGCGAGTCGGCGACGATGCCGGCACCGGCGCGAAAGCTCAGCTGCCCGCGCTGCCAGACCATGCTGCGGATCAGGATGTTGGTGTCGAGCCGGCCGTCGCGCGAGAGATAGCCCATGGCGCCGGTGTACGGCCCGCGCCCTTCACGCTCCAGCTCGGCGATGATCTGCATCACGCGCACCTTGGGACAGCCGGTGATGGTGCCGCCGGGAAACACCGCGCGCAGCGCCTCGCCCGCGCCGATGCCCGCCCGCAGGCGGCCACGGACGTTGGAGACGATGTGATGCACATGCGCATAGCTCTCCAGATTCATCAGCTCGCTGACTTCGATGCTGCCGGGCACGCAGACGCGGCCCAGGTCATTGCGCTGCAGATCGAGCAGCATGATGTGCTCGGCGCGCTCCTTGAGATTATCGCGCAGCACGGCGCGCAGACGCGCGTCCTCTTCTTCGCTGTCGCCACGCCGACGGGTGCCGGCAATGGGCCGGGTCTGGATCAGCGCGCCATCGAGCTGCAGCAGACGCTCCGGCGAGGAGCTGATCACCGCCGCATCCTCCCAGAGCATCAGGCCGGCAAAGGGCGCGGGATTGTGCCGGCGCAGCCGCGCGTAGAGCTCGGTGGGTGTGGCCTGCGCCGCGATGCGCACATCCCAGCGCCGCGACAGATTCACCTGGAAGACGTCGCCGGCGCGCAGATACTCGAGCACGGCCCTCACCCCATCCAGATACCGCTGCGCCGGCTCTTCCTCAAGCTGCGCCTCGATCGTGTGCGCCTGCGGCGGCAAGGGCGCTTGCTGCGCCAGTGCGCACAGCGCCTGCAGCGCCGATTCGCCGCGCTCGCTGATGGCAAAGGCCTGCTGTGTGTTGCGGTCGATCAGCAGGGCCGAGGGACAGCGCACCGCCAGGGCATCGGGCAGCGGATACGGCGAGTCCGGCAGACGCAGCGTCGGCTCCACCACGCGCGCGGCCTCGTAGCCCAGATAAAGAAACCAGCCCCCGCAGAAAGGCAGCGCATCGCGCGCCAGCGGCGGCAGCTGCGCGGCCCAGGCATCGAGGCTCTGAAAAAAATCGCCGGCCGGCACCAGCCCGTCGCTGCCGCGCAGCTCGCCGCCGCGCAGACGCAGGTGTTGTTCGGGGTCGCCCAGCAGCAAATCCCAGCGCCCGGCCTGCGGGTGCGCGGCCACGCTCTCCAGCAGAAACGGAAAGCGCTGCGGATGCCGGCGCTGCAGCGCCGGCAGATCAGGCAGCGAGGGAAGCTGCGCGCGCCAGATCATCGGCGCGCGGTCCGTCAGGCGTAGCGCTTGAACGCCACGCAGCCGTTGGTGCCACCAAAACCGAAGGAGTTGGAGATGGCGATCTCCAGCTTGCGTTCCTTGGCCTTGTGCGCCGTGTAATCCAGATCACAGCCTTCGCTGGGATTGTCCAGATTGATGGTCGGCGGCACGATCTGGTCGCGCAGCGCCAGCACCGAGAAGATCGCCTCGATGCCGCCGGCCGCGCCGAGCAGATGCCCGGTCATGGACTTGGTGGAGCTCACCGAAAGCTTGTAGGCATGCTCGCCGAACGCGGCCTTGATGCCCATGGTTTCGGCGATGTCACCCGCCGGCGTGGACGTGCCGTGGGCGTTGATGTAATCGACCTGATCGGCATTGAGCTGGGCATCGCGCAGCGCGTTCTGCATCGCGCGACGACCGCCGTTGCCATCATCCGGCGGCAGGGTGATGTGATAGGCATCGCCCGACATGCCGAAGCCCACCAGCTCGGCGTAGATCTTCGCGCCGCGCTTCTTGGCGTGTTCGAGTTCTTCGATCACCAGCACACCGGCGCCATCGCCGAGCACGAAGCCGTCGCGGTCCTTGTCCCAGGGCCGGCTGGCCTTCTCGGGATCGTCGTTGCGCGTGGACAGCGCGCGCGCCGAGCAGAAACCGGCCAGGCCCGCCGGGGCGGAGCCGGCTTCGCCGGCGCCCACCACGAACACATCCGCATCACCGTGCTGGATCAGGCGCATGCCGATACCCACGGCATGCGTGGCCGTGGTACAGGCAGTGACAGTGGCGATGTTCGGACCGGTGATGCCCAGATCGATGGACACATAGCCGGAGATCATGTTGATGATCGAGGCCGGCACGAAGAACGGCGACACCCGCTTGGGGCCGCTGCGGTGCAGATTGCCGCACTGCTCTTCGATGCTGCCGATACCACCGATGCCCGAACCCACGCAAACGCCGATGCGGTCGCGGTTCTCATCGGTGATTTCCAGTCCGGCATCGCGCACCGCCTGCTTGGAGGCGGCGACACCGTAATGGATGAATGGATCGGTGCGCTTGACGTCCTTCACGCTCAGCCACTGGCTGGCGTCGAAGTCACGGATCATGCCACCGAAACGAGTGGTATAGGCCGACACGTCGTAATACGTGATCGGCCCGATACCGGACTTTCCAGCGAGGATATTGCCCCAGGCCGTGGCGACATCGTTGCCCACAGGGGACACGATTCCCAGGCCGGTGACGACGACGCGCCTACGGCTCATTGCGGCAAAAACCTGTCTAGATTGGAACTTGTGGAAATGAAAACTCAGCCCTGCTGCGGGGCGTGAGCTTTGATGTAGTTCAGCACGTCGGCGAAGGTCACGATCTTCTCGGCTTCTTCGTCGGGGATGTCGATCTCGAACTCTTCTTCGAGCGCCATCACCAGTTCAACCGTGTCCAGCGAGTCGGCGCCAAGGTCTTCCACGAACGACGCATCCGGGGTGATCTGATCTTCGCTCACGGAAAGCTGCTCGGCGATGATCTTCTTGACCTTCTCTTCCAACGTACTCATGCATTAACTCCTGAAACCACAGTTATCGATGATTGAAGCCCGCGTATTGTAGTCAATCGCTGGGAGAAACAGTGCCACCAAGAAAAAAACGCAAAATCAGTGCCTTAATTTTGCAACAAGCGACTGCGGCCCGAGGGCCTCAGTCCATGTACAGTCCGCCGTTGACGTGCAGCGTGGTCCCGGTGACGTAACCGGCTTCACGCGAAGCCAGAAACGCCACGGCGGCGGCGATGTCCTCCGGCGCGCCCAGGCGCTGCACCGGCACGCGATCCATCAGCCCCTTGCGCACGTCCTCGCTCAGGGTCTTGGTCATGTCGGTGTCGATGAAGCCCGGCGCCACCACGTTGACGGTGATGCCGCGCGAGCCGATCTCCTGCGCCAGCGACTTGGAAAAGCCGATCAGGCCGGCCTTGGCCGCGCAGTAATTCGCCTGGCCCGGATTGCCCATGCTGCCGACCACCGAGCCGATGCTGATGATGCGGCCATAGCGCGCCTTCATCATGCCGCGCAGCACCGCACGCGAGAGACGGAACACCGAGGTCAGATCGGTCTGGATCACCTGATCCCAGTCCTCGTCCTTCATGCGCAGCATCAGCGTGTCGCGGGTGACGCCGGCATTGTTCACCAGCACGCTCAGCGTGCCGATGCTGGACAGCAAGGCTTCCACGGCGGCGCCGTCGCGCACGTCCAGCACCCGGCCTTCACCGCCGTAAGGCGCAAGCGTGGCGCTGATCGCCTGCGCGCCGGATTCACTGGTGGCGGTGCCGTAGACCTTGGCGCCGGCCTTTGCAAAACGCAGGGCGATGGCCTGGCCGATGCCTCGGCTGGCGCCGGTGACAAGCACGGTGTCGCGGTTGCCGTCGGCGGTCTGGGGGGAATCGGTCATGAGAAAGGCTGGCTCGTGCAGGCGGCTGCTTGCCGCGGCGCGTAGTGGGATTGACTGTGTAGACAATAGGATAGCGGCAGCACAGCCATCAAGGTCAAGCCTTGACAGCAGCCACCGCTTTGGCGAAGCCCTCGGCGTCTTCCAGGGCAAACGACAGCGCGTCCTTGACGATGCGCTTGTTCAGGCCCACCAGAACCTTGCCCGGACCACATTCAAAAAGCTGCGTAACACCCTGTTCCTCAAGCTTTTTGATTGTCGCGGTCCAACGCACGGGGCGGTACAGCTGATCACGCAGCGCCAGCCGGATCGCCTCCGGCTCCTGGCGCGTCGCGCCGTCCAGATTGTGCAGCACCGGCAGTGCCGGCGCGCGCACGCTCAGGCTGCCGAGGCGCTCGAACAGCTTGTCGGCCGCCTCGCGCAGCAGCGCGCTGTGCGAAGGCACCGACATCGGCAGACGCTTGATCATGCGCGCGCCGCGCGCCTTGCCCTGCGCTTCCAGCCATTCCAGGGCCGGAATATTGCCGGCCACCACCACCTGTCCCGGCGCGTTGTAATTGGCCGGCTCCAGCACGCCCGGGCCGCTGTATTCGCGGCAGAAGGCCTCGATGGCCTCGTCCTCCAGGCCCACCACCGCCGACATGCCGCCCACACCTTCCGGCACCGCGGCCTGCATCAGCTGGCCGCGCAACTCCACCAGCTTGAGCGCGTCGGCAAAATCCAGGCTGCCCGCGGCGACCAGCGCGGTGTATTCACCCAGGCTGTGCCCGGCCAGCGCCGCCGGCGCCGGCAGGCCCTGGGCCTGCCAGAGGCGCCAGACCGCGATGCCGGCGGCCAGCAAGGCCGGCTGCGTGCGCGCGGTCTGGTTCAGGCTCTCCGCCGGGCCTTCGCGCACCAGCGCGGCCAGGTCCCAGCCCAGCGCCGTGGAGGCTTCCTCGAAGGTCTGGCCGATCAGCGCATCACTGTGACCGGACAGCATGCCAACGGCCTGCGAACCCTGGCCGGGAAATAACATCGCGTAAGTCATGTTTGCTTATTCTCAGTTTGCGTTATCGACGTCTCGGGGGCGGTGCCTTTCTCGCGTCCGGTAAAGCTGCCGAACATCAAGCCATAAAGCAAAGCGGTGATGGTGCCGTACAGGTGCGACTCGGTGATGACATGCCCGCCCAGGGCGGCTTCGTCGGACACCGGTGCGCCGGCAATGATTTCATAAGCCAGCTTGCCCAGCAGATACAGCAGGCAGGCGGCGGCGATCAGATCGCGCTGGCGCAGCTGCGGCACCAGGCCCAGCAGGAACAGACCATGGATCACGCCCGACATGCCCACATAGTGCTGCAACCAGGGAACCAGCGCGTACAAAAACAGTCCCATGCCGGTGGACAGCAGCAGCAGGCGACGCAGCCAGACCCAGGCCGGCAGTCTTTGCGGACAGAGCAGCACCAGTACCAGCAGGCCCAGACTGTTGAGCAGCAGGTGATACCAGCCCAGATGCACGAAGCTGCCGCTGGCCAGGCGCCACCACTGTCCGCCGGCAATCGCGGCGCGATCGAAGCGCAGCCACTCGCGCCCCGCATCGCCGAAGGCTTGCAGCAGTACGAGCAGCAGCACCAGAAACAGAGGCCAGACCCAGATGTCACGGGTCCGACGTAGCGAGTTTGTTATCATCGAGCCAGACGCACACGGCGTCATCCAACCTAGTAAATCTTAACCCGAATGAACAAACCTCATGCTCGCCGCCGGCAGAGCGGCTTCACCCTGATCGAAATCATGGTCGTGGTGGTGATTCTCGGCATCCTGGCCACCTTCGTGGTGCCCAAGATCATGAACAAGCCCGACGAGGCGCGCATCGTCAAGGCCAAGCACGATATCTCCGCGCTGCTCACCGCGCTGAACTTCTACAAGCTGGACAACTACGGCTATCCGTCCACGCAGCAAGGCCTGGAAGCCCTGGTGCACAAACCCTCGGGCTCGCCGGAGCCGAAGAACTACCGCGCCGAAGGCTATCTCGACAAGCTGCCCAAGGATCCCTGGGGCAATCCGTATCAGTACCTGTCCCCGGGCACCAAGGGTGAGGTGGATGTCTACTCGCTGGGCCGCGACAACCGCCCGGGCGGCGAAGGCGCCGATGCCGACATCGGCAACTGGGATATCAACGGCTGATCCCCATGCGGGTCCTGCCCGCCCGCGCCCGCTTCGTCGTGCCTGCCGCCGCGCGCGCTTCGCGCGGTTTCACGCTGATCGAAATCCTGGTGGTGATGGTGATCATCGGGGTACTGGTGAGCTTCGCCACGCTCTCGATCAGCAGCCGCGCGCTGGCCGACAAGCTGGAGAGCGAAGCGCATCTGCTCGCGCAACTGCTGGCCCTGGCCAGCGAGGACGCTGAGCTGCAGGGCGTGGAGCTGGGCTTCGTCCATACCGAGCACGGCTACGCCTTTCTCACCGTCGGCCCCGGCGGCGGCTGGATTCCCATCGACAGCGGCGCGCTGCGCCCGCGTCGCCTGCAATCACCGATCACCCTGCAGATGCGCGTCAACGAGCAGAAGGTGCCGCCGGTTTCCGAAGCCAGCCTGAAAACCGCCGCCCAGCGCGATCAGCAGGCGGAGAAGCAGAAGGCCAAGGGTGAAGCCACAGCCGAGGCGCAAGAGGCTGCCACCAGGAACAAGGGCAAGGATCAGGACAAGGACAAACAGCAGCCGCTCAAGCCGCAGGTGCTGCTGCTGTCCAGCGGCGAGAGCACGGCCATGAGCCTGGACATCGGCGCACCCGGCGTGCCCAGCGCCTTTCGCCTCGATCTCGATGAACTGGGTCATGTGCAGCAGCAGACCCTGGATGTGCGGCGATGAAGCGCACACGCGGCTTCACGCTGATCGAGATGGTGGTGGCGCTGGCCGTGGTCGCCATCGCCCTGGGTGCGATTCTCGCCGGCATGGCGCGCTACGTCGGCGGCGCGGCGCAGCTGCGCAATCGCAGCATCGCGCTGTGGGTGGCACACAACCGCCTCACCGAACTGGAGCTGCAGCGGCAGTGGCCGGATCTGGGCAAGTCCGACGGTGATGTGGACATGGCCGGCATCAGCTGGCGCTGGCGCGTGGAGATCAGCAAGACCGACGACGAGCAGGTCCGCCGCGTCGAGATCACGGTCAGCGGCCCGAAGGACAAGTCGCCGGCGGCCAGGCTCAGCAGCTTTCTGGTTGCCAGCGGCCACACATGAAGCGCGCCACCAAAACCTTCGCGCAATCCGGCTTCACGCTGCTGGAGATGCTGGTGGTGGTGGCCATCTTCGCCATCTTCGCGGTGCTCGCCTACGGCGGCCTCAACAGCGTGCTCAAGACCCGCGCCGCCGTGGAGCGCGGTCAGCAGGAACTGGCGCAGGTGCAGAAAGCCTATCTGCGTCTGCGCGACGACTTGCAGCAGGTGCAGCCGCGTCCGGTGCGCGACAACTACGGTGATCTGCAGCCGGCCTTCTACGCCAATCGCGAGGGTGACCTGGAACTCACGCGCGGCGGCTGGCGCAATCCGCTGCTTCTGCCGCGCAGCAGCCTGCAGCGGGTGAGTTATCACCTGGCAGAGGACGGTCTGCACCGGCGCAGCTGGCGTGGGCTGGACCGCGCCCAGGACGACAAGCCGCAGGACGTGCTGCTGCTGGCCGGCGTCAGCAAAGTGGGCTGGCGTTTTCTCGATGAGCAGGCGCAATGGCAGACACAGTGGCCGCCGCTCAACGCCGTGCAGGGCACGACGCCGGAAACGCAGCTGCCGGCACCACCGGTGGCGGCGGAAATCACCCTGCGCACGCGCAGCTTCGGTGAGCTGCACTTTCTGTTCCGTCTGGGCCTGGACCCGCGCAAGCAGGACGCAGAGCCCCCGCCGCCCGGCCCGAATCAGGAACCGCCGGCACAGCTGCCCCGAGGAGACGGCGAGTGAGGCGCCGCCAGCAAGGTGTGGCCCTGATCACCGCCATGCTGGTGGTGGCGCTGGCGGCGATTGCCGCGACGGCGCTGCTCAGCTCGGCCAATCTGGCCCTGCATCGCACGCAGAATCTGCAGGAGTCCGAGCAGGCCTGGTGGTATGCCGAAGGCGTCGAAGGCTGGGTGCGCACGGTGCTGGCACACGACGCCGAACTGAATCGCTACGACGGTCTGGGTGATATCTGGGCGCGCGCCGTGGACTACCTGCCGATCGGCGAAGGCGTGCTGCGCGGTCACATCGTCGATCTGCAGGGACGCTTCAATCTCAACAATCTGGCCGTGACGCAGCCGCAGGCCTACGAGAAGCAGCTGCTGATCTTTACCCGGCTGGCAGCCATCGCCGCCGGCCTGGATGATTACCAGGCGCGCGGCCTGGGCGCCGCGATCCGCGACTACATCGATGCCGACAACGAACCCACTGGCGGCGAAGGCGCCGAAGACTCGGCTTACCTGAGCCTCAAGCCGCCGCGGCGCGTCGCCAACCAGGCCATGCAGAGCGTCACCGAGCTGCTGGCGGTGGCCGGCGTCACGCCGGAAATCTACGCCCGCCTGGCGCCCCATCTGACGGCGCTGCCGGTCAAAACCGGCGGCTTCACCACCATCAACGTCAACACCGCGACCCCGGCCCTGCTGCAGGCCCTGACCAGCGCGCCCGGCGCCGGCCTGGAACAGTTCATCGCCGAGCGGGCCAAGCATCCGGTGGAAACCGTCAGCGAGCTGTTCGGCGAGCGCAATGTCTACAGCGCCAATGCCGCCGACAACAGCCTGCTCTCGGTATCCAGCGAATACTTCCAGCTCAACGCCGAAATCTTCATAGGCAGCAGCCGCTTCGCCCTGTATAGTCTTTATCGTCGCGCCGGCGCCGCCGCGCCCGTGGTGCTGCGCCACAGCAGCTTCACCGAATAATCGATAACAGGCTGTAGAATCGCCCGGGCCCCGAACGCCTCCCTGATCAATCCGCGTGCGCGAAACCCTCTACATCCGCCTGCAGCGTGCCGACGCCGACACGCCGCTGGAATACTGCATCGCCCGTGCCGACGCCGTGGCGTCCTTCGCCGTGGCGCAGGCCCCGCTGTCCGAGCTGACGGCCCTGGCCGCGCCGCGCCGCGTGGTGGTGCTGCTGCCTGGCGCGGAGGTGCGTCTGGCCAGCGTGCAGGTGCCGGCACGGCAGGCCGCCAAGGTGCTGCAGGCCGCCCCCTTCGTGCTCGAAGAACAGCTGGCCGATGATGTCGATGCCCTGCACTTCGCCCTCGGCACGCGGCAGGCGGACCAGCGCTGGCCGCTGGCGATCATCGCCCACGAGCGTCTGCAGGCTTATCTGGACCTGCTGGGCGCGCACCAGATTCATCCGCAGCAGCTGATTCCCGATCTGCTCGCCCTGCCCGTGCCGGAAGCCGGCCAGATCAGCGTGCTGATCGACGGCGAACAGGCACTGCTGCGCAGCGCGGTGGACGCCGGCCTGGTCTGTCTGGCCGAGGATCTGCCGCTGTGCCTGGGCCTGCTCGATCCCGACCGGCAGCGTCGCCTGCGCCTGATGATTCCGCGCGGCCAGAACTTCGACCCCAGCCGCCTGGACTGGCCGATGGACGTGCTGCACGGCTATGCCTCGCCTTTCGAAGCGCTGCTGCAGCAACTGCGCACGGCACCCAGCATCAATCTGCTGCAGGGCGGCTACTCGCGCCGCGAACATGTCCTGCGGCATCTGCTGCCCTGGCGGCAGGCGGCGCTGGCGGCGGGCCTGGCCCTGCTGCTGGGCGGCGGGCTGTATGCCACGCAGTCGCTGCACCTGGGCCGCGAGCTGGAACAGCAGCAGGAACAGAACATCGCGCGCTTCCAGCAGGTGTTTCCGGACGAGCAGCGCATCGTCGATCTGTCCAGCCAGCTCAATCAGCGCCTCGCCGGCTTTCAGAGCAGCAGCGGCAATTTCCTGCAGTACACCGAGCTGCTCAGCCAGGCGCTGGTCGCCGTGCCGGGCCTGAAGCTGCAGGACCTGCAGTTTCGCGATGGCGCGCTGTACGCCAGCCTCGCGGCCAGCCGGCTGGAAGTGCTGGACCCGCTCAAGGCCTGGTTTGCCGCCGGCCGCGGCGTGGCCTTCAGCGTCGACTCCGCCGACTCCGGCAGCGAAGGCGTGAAACTGCGCGTGCGCTTGGGCAACACATGAAGAATCCCTTGCAGGCGCCGCTGCAGCAGCTGCAGCAGAAACTCCAGGAGCCGCTGGCCCAGCTGCGCGCGCAGCTGGACCAGCGCACACCGCGCGAGCGCGTGCTGCTGGTCGGCGGCGGCGTGATCCTGCTGCTGCTCGCGCTCTACCAGGGCCTCTGGGAACCGCTGGTGAACGCGCACGAGTCGCGCCGCGAAGCGCTGGACGAGGCGCGCGCGCTGGCGGTGCGCATCGAAAGCGCCGCGCAGCTGGCGCAAAGCAGCCAGGGCGTCGCCAATCGCCGGATCTCCATACTCGCGGCCGTGGACCAGAGCAGCCGCGAGCCGACACTGGGCAAGGCGCCCACGCGCGTGCAGCCGGACGGCGACGGCGAAACCTCGGTGAAGGTATGGCTGGATGAAGTGTCCTTCGACAATCTGCTGCGCTGGCTGGGCGAGCTGCAGAGCCGCTACGCGATCACGGTGCAGAGCGCCGAAATCGAAGCGGGCACTGCAGCGGGCGCGGTCAATGTCCGCCTGACGCTCGGCCGCTGAGCATGCGCAAACGCACTTACCTGCTCGCCGCCCTGCTCTGCTTCGTGCTGAGCCTCGCCCTGGGCACGCCGGCCGCCCTGCTCTACGCCGGACTGCGCACGCGCCTGCCCGAGCTGCAGCTGCTGGGTGTGGACGGCAGCATCTACGAAGGCCAGGCGGCGGCGCTGCGCCTCAACGATGCCGGCCTGCTGGAACGTCTGCACTGGCGCCTGCGCCTGAGCGATCTGCTGCTGGCACGCCTGGGCATCGAACTCGGCGCCAGCGGCAGCACCGTGCTGGACACCCATCTGAGCCGCAGCCTGACCGCCTTGCGCGCCCAGAACCTGCGGCTGAGCGGCCCGCTCAAGCCCTGGCTGGGCGTCTTCGGCCAGGCTTATGTGCCCGTCGACGGCCAGCTCAATGCCGAGCTGCCGCTGCTTCGCCTGGAGCACAACTGGCCGCGTGATGCCAGCGGCAAGCTGCAGCTGCAGAACCTGGCCTGGACCCTGGCACGCGATCCGGTGGTGCTGGGCAGCTTCCAGGCCGACCTGAGCCGCGAAGGCGAAGACGTGGTCGCGCTGATCCACACGCTGGGCGGCCCGCTGGAGGTCAATGGCGACGCCCGCGCGCGCGGCGATTACAGCTACGAGCTGCATCTGCAGCTCAAGCCCAAGGCCGATGCGCCGCCGCTGGTGCTGAGCTTCCTGAGCTCGCTGGGCCAGCCGGACAACCAGGGCTATTACCGCATCAACCGCAGCGGCCGTGCGCCCGGCGCACCGCCGCCGCCCAATGCGCCGCTGGGCGCACCGCCAGGACCCCCGCCATGAGCAACTGGAGCGCCCATGTGGTGGTCGCCTGCGTCGTCGAGCGCGAGAACCGCTTCCTCATGGTGGAAGAACGCATCAACGGCGAGCTCAAGCTCAACCAGCCGGCCGGCCACTGGGAACAAGGCGAAACCCTGGTGCAGGGCGCGATCCGCGAAGCCCTGGAAGAAACCGGCTGGGATGTCGAACCCACGCAGGTGCTGGGCATCTACCATCACGATCCCGAGCAGCTGCCTTACGGCTTTCTACGCATCGCCTTCATTGCGCGCGCTCTGCGTCAACGCCCCGGCCACGTGCTCGATCACGGCATCGAGCGCGCGGTGTGGATGAGCCGCGAGGAACTCATCGCCGCCAGCGCGCTGCACCGCAGCCCCATGGTGTTGCGCTGCGTGGATGACTATCTGGCCGGACAGGCGTATCCGCTGTCGCTGCTTCAGCACCTCTAGCCGTCGGCGAGCTCCGGCTCCACCAGCTTCGCCAGGTATTCCAGCGATTCCTGCCAGCCGGCGTAGCACATCTCCGGCGGAATCATCTCCGGCACGCCGGCCTGGGTGATGTTCAGCTCGGTGCCGCAGGCCACCGCGCGCAGCTCCACCGTCACTTCCATCTCGTCCGGCATGTTCGGATCGTCGAACTTGTCGGTGTAGCGGATGCGCTGCCCCGGCACCAGCTCCAGGAAACGGCCGCCGAAGGCATGGCTGTTGCCGGTGGTGAAGTTGCGGAAGGACAACCGATGCTGTCCGCCCACCTTCGGCTCGAAGATGTGCACCTGACAGGTGAAACCGTGCGGCGGAATCCAGCGCGCGAAAGCGTCCGGCTCGGTGAAGGCGCGATAGACCTTCTCGGGCTTGGCGCGCAGCACGCGGTGCAGGCGGATGGTGTTGCCGGACATGTGAGCTCCTCGGATCATGAAACGCCAGGGAATCTGGTGCGGCTGTTCCCTCCCTTGCCCATGAGGCTAAGGCGCCGGGATGAGCGCAGCAAGACGTCGCGAACCTGCGACAATGCGCGCCGCCATGTCCACGCCGCAAGCCTCTGCTCGCACCACTCACGCGCCGCCCGGCGCCCACGTCATCGTCGGCCTCTCCGGCGGCGTCGATTCGGCGGTGAGCGCATATCTGCTCAAGGAGCAGGGCTATCGCGTGTCCGGCTTGTTCATGGTCAACTGGACCGAGGACGAGGAAGGCTATTGCACGGCCGCGCAGGATTTCCAGGATGCGCGCGCGGTCTGCGAGGAGCTGGACATTCCCCTGCACCGCGTGGATTTTTCCCGCGAGTATCGCGAGCGCGTGTTCGCGCAGTTTCTCGCCGACTATGCCGCCGGCAAGACCCCCAATCCCGATGTGCTGTGCAACCGCGAGGTGAAGTTCGCGCCGTTTCGGGAACACGCCCTGCGCCTGGGCGCGGACTACATCGCCACCGGTCATTACGCGCGCATCGCGCATGCCGCCGAGGGTCCGCAACTGCTGCGCGCCGCCGACGACAACAAGGACCAGACCTACTTTCTGGCCGCCGTCACGCGCGCGCAGCTGGAGCGCGTGCTGTTTCCGGTGGGAGACCTGGCCAAGCCCCAGGTGCGCGAGCTGGCCACCCGCGCCGGCCTGCCGGTGCATCGCAAGAAGGACTCGACCGGCATCTGCTTCATCGGCGAGCGCGAGTTCCGCGAGTTTCTGTCGCGCTATCTCAAGCCCGACCCCGGCCCCATTGTCGATGACGCCGGCCGCGAGATCGGCCGCCATCAGGGCCTGATGTACTACACCCTGGGCCAGCGCCGCGGCATCGGCGTGGGCGGCACCAGGCACGGCCGCGACGCGCCCTGGTACGTGGTGGGCAAGGACGCCGCGCGCCGCGCCCTGCTGGTCTCGCAGGACCCGGCGCATCCGCGGCTGATGAGCGCGGCGCTGCGCACCGGCCCCTTCAACTGGCTGGCCGAACCGCCGCCGGCCGGCACGCCGCTGCAGGCGCGCATCCGTCATCGCCAGGCGCTGCAGGACTGCCGCATCGAGCTGGAAGACGGGGGCCTGCGGGTGCGCTTCGCCCAGCCGCAGCGCGCCGTGGTGCCCGGACAGTTCTGCGTGCTCTACGACGGACCGCGCTGCCTGGGCGGCGGCGAAATCGCGCAAGCCGGGCCGGCGGCGTCCTGAATTCGCGACGTCGGCCTGAGAAGCCGGCGGTTCGATGCTAGAATGTGAGACGCGCAACGTACCGGGTCTGCCCACGCGGATCGGTTCCCCCGACGCGGGCCGGCAAACCTCGTGCGATGCGATTTCTCTCGCTCTTTCCACACGGGATCGACCACGACCATGCTGCAAGCCTACCGCCAACACGCCGCCGAGCGCGCCGCCCTCGGAATCCCCCCGCTGCCGCTCACCGCGCAGCAGACCGCCGAAGTGATCGAGCTGATCAAGAATCCGCCGGCCGGTGAGGAAGCGTTCCTGGTCGATCTGCTCACCCACCGCGTGCCGCCCGGCGTGGACGACGCCGCCAAGGTCAAGGCCTCGTTCCTGGCCGCCGTCGCCGACGGTGAAGTCAAGTGCGGCCTGATCTCGCGCACCAAGGCCACCGAGCTGCTCGGCACCATGGTCGGCGGCTACAACGTCAAGCCGCTGATCGATCTGCTCGGCGATGCCGAAGTCGGCGCTGTGGCCGCTGCCGCGCTGAAGAAGACGCTGCTGATGTTCGACTTCTTCCACGACGTCTCCGAGCTGGCCAAGGCCGGCAACGCCAACGCCAAGGCCGTGATCCAGTCCTGGGCCGATGCCGAGTGGTTCACCAGCCGTCCGGAAGTGGCCAAGAAGATCACCGTCACCGTGTTCAAGGTGCCGGGCGAAACCAATACCGACGACCTCTCGCCCGCTCCGGATGCCTGGAGCCGCCCCGACATCCCGCTGCACTACCTGGCGATGCTGAAGATGGTGCGCCCGGACGCTGCCTTCAAGCCGGAAGAAGAAGGCAAGCGCGGCCCCATCCAGTTCATCGAAGACCTCAAGAAGAAGGGCAACCTCGTCGCCTACGTCGGTGACGTGGTCGGCACCGGCTCCTCGCGCAAGTCCGCCACCAACAGCGTGATCTGGGCCACCGGCGAAGACATTCCCTTCGTGCCCAACAAGCGCTTCGGCGGCGTCACGCTCGGCGGCAAGATCGCGCCGATCTTCTTCAACACCCAGGAAGACTCCGGCTCGCTGCCCATCGAAGTGGATGTCTCCAAGTTCGAGATGGGCGATGTCATCGACATCTTCCCCTACGAGGGCAAGATCGAGAAGAACGGCGCCGTGGCCGCCAACTTCGAGCTGAAGAGCCCGGTGCTGCTCGATGAAGTGCGCGCCGGTGGCCGCATCAATCTGATCATCGGCCGCTCGCTCACCGCCAAGGCCCGCGAATTCCTCGGCCTGCCGGCTTCCACCACCTTCCGCCTGCCCGCCTCGCCCAAGGACACCGGCAAGGGCTATACGCTCGCGCAGAAGATGGTCGGCCGCGCCTGCGGCCTGCCGGAAGGCAAGGGCATCCGTCCGGGCACCTACTGCGAACCGAAGATGACCACGGTCGGCTCGCAGGACACCACCGGCCCGATGACCCGTGACGAGCTCAAGGACCTGGCCTGCCTCGGCTTCTCCGCCGACCTGGTCATGCAGTCCTTCTGCCACACCGCGGCCTATCCGAAGCCCGTGGACGTGAAGACCCACCGCGAGCTGCCCACCTTCATCAGCAACCGTGGCGGCGTGGCCCTGCGTCCGGGCGACGGCGTGATCCACTCCTGGCTCAACCGCCTGCTGCTGCCCGACACCGTCGGCACCGGCGGCGACTCGCACACCCGCTTCCCCATCGGCATCAGCTTCCCGGCCGGCTCCGGCCTGGTGGCCTTCGGCGCCGCCACCGGCGTGATGCCGCTGGACATGCCCGAATCCGTGCTGGTGCGCTTCAAGGGCAGCATGCAGCCGGGCGTGACCCTGCGTGATCTCGTGCACGCCATCCCGCTCTACGCGATCAAGGCTGGCCTGCTCACCGTCGCCAAGGCTGGCAAGAAGAACATCTTCTCCGGCCGCATCCTGGAGATCGAAGGTCTGCCCGAGCTCAAGGTCGAACAGGCCTTTGAACTCTCCGACGCCAGCGCCGAGCGCTCCGCCGCCGGTTGCACGATCAAGCTCAACCAGGCGCCGATCATCGAGTACATGAACTCGAACATCGTGCTCATGAAGAACATGATCGCCAACGGCTACAAGGACGCGCGCACCCTGGAGCGCCGCATCAAGAAGATGCAGGAATGGCTGGCCAAGCCCTCGCTGCTGGAAGCCGACAAGGACGCCGAATACGCGGCCGTGATCGAGATCGATCTGAACGAGATCAAGGAGCCGATCGTCTGCTGCCCGAACGATCCGGATGACGCCAAGTTCCTCTCCGAAGTCGCCGGCACCAAGATCGACGAAGCCTTCATCGGTTCGTGCATGACCAACATCGGCCACTTCCGCGCCGCCGGCAAGCTGCTGGAAGGCAAGAAGGACATCCCGGTGCGTCTGTGGGTGGCCCCGCCCACCAAGATGGACGCCGCCGAGCTGACCAAGGAAGGCGTGTACAACACCTTCGGCACCGCCGGTGCGCGCACCGAAATGCCGGGCTGCTCGCTGTGCATGGGCAACCAGGCGCAGATGAAGGAAGGCGCCACCGCCATCTCCACCTCCACCCGCAACTTCCCCAACCGTCTGGGCAAGAACACCAATGTGTTCCTGGGCTCGGCGGAACTGGCGGCGATCGCCTCGAAGCTCGGCAAGCTGCCCACCCGCGAGGAGTACCTGGCGGAAATGGGCATCGTCAACAAGAGCGCCGACAAGATCTACCAGTACATGAACTTCGACAAGATCGAAGAGTACGCGGAGACGGCCAAGGAAGTGAGCGCGTAAACCGCGCATTCGCAAGCGCTGCATGAGCAAGCCCGCCGGCGCAAACCGGCGGGCTTTTTCTTTGCGGATGCTTACTCGGCCGGAAGCGACACCGGCGAGCTTTTTACTGCTGCCTGCTTTTTCAGAACATCGGATCGATGCGCACGTCCTCGCCGCGCGTCAGCGCCGCCTGCGTGTGGCGGGCGATGTTGCCGGGCGGCAGCTTGCCGGGCCCGGCGGTTTCCACCAGCACATAGGTGCGCCCGCCGTAGCTCAGCCAGGCCTGATCGGCCTGCGGCGTCGCCGCGATGCCGAGCAGATAGTGCTGCGGCACGTGCACGCCGATCAGCGGCGCATCGGTGAGGTTCTGCAGAATCGCGGCGAGCAGCGCGGCCTTGGTGTCGCAGTCGCCATAGCCGCGTTCCAGGGCGCGCAGCGGCGGATAGAAGCCGAAGATGTCGCGCCCGTCTTCGCGGCCTTCCGGCTTGCGGTAGGCAAGACCGCTCTGCACCAGCGCCACGGCGGCGGCAATCAGCCATTGCTGGTCGTAGCCACGCTCGTCGGCCACGCGGCGCAGGGCGGCAACCACAGGCAGCACCCGGTCACGGTTGCGCTCGACCACTTGCGCGACATCGACATACAGCTGCGTGCCACGATCCGGCGTGTTGCGCAGGCGCAGCGCGTGCTCGCGGTAGTAACGGGTGGTCTGGCGATCAAAGACCGCCTGCCGGCAGTCACCGCTGGCCATGCAGCTGCGCATCAAGGTATCGAGTTCGGCATCGGAGCTGCCGAACTCCCGCAGCGAGGCCTGGCTGGCGCCGGGCGGCAGCGAGAAATCCAGGGTCAGCGGTTCATTGTCGAAGGTGCGGAAGCTGGTGCTGATCCAGGATTCGCCTTCGGCGCCGGGCAGGCTGAGATAGCGCGCCGCCTTCGCAGTGCCCGGCTCGGTGCCGGCGGAAATCAGCGTCGCGTCTTCCTCCGGTGTCGCGGAAGCCCATGCCAGATTGCAGGCCAGCAGCAGGGCCAGCACGCTCGCAGCCCATCGCCAACAGCGCCCCGACATCGTGATGGCGGCGCGAATCGGCAGACGGGATACGGATCGGTCCATGGCAGACCTCCACGTTTGTGGATGGGTGCCATGGCGATCCAAGTCATGTGCGACATTGCCGTGCCGGCGTCAGGGGAAACGCGTCAGGTTCTGTCGGGGCAACACAGGACACCGGCTCAGGTCAGATGCCTTGCCGTCACCGTCATCGACCTGCCCGCCGCGCAGCCTCCGGCCCTCGCATTTTTTCAATGCAGGCTTCGCCTTGTGAAAGGAAGTTGAGAAGCGCCCCGGACCGCGCCCGCTCCAACATCGTTGTCAGGGGTCGCCCGGCGCGCGCCTTGGCCCTTCAGCGCCTGCAGTCTTCCACGCGGTCACTGGCGAGGGATGGACGGCCGGCGGCTGCACCTCGCCGCCATGCAATTTGGAGTCCCGGCAGCCGCGGATGACGGTTTTACGTCACGAAATGACGGAGAACCGTCACGGTTTTTTGACAGAGGCAAGTGCTGTGCCCGCAACCGCGAGTGCCTGCCCATGATCGGCGGCAGGCACTCATCGCAAAAAGCCGGCGCCGCCGGGCCCCGGCCCCTGCGGGCTAAGCTAGCGCCAACCGAAGCAGCGGAGCCTCGTGATGACGAGCGAACCCACAGCGGCCGAGCCTGACAACACTGCCGTGCGCGTCGCCCTGTGGCGGGCCCTGCATCTGGAAGCCGATGCGCCGCCTCCTGTGTTTGAAGACACCATCGGTCTGGCGCTCGCCGCCCCCGACGCCCACTGGCGCCGCCGGCCGGACATGAGTCCCTTCACCCGCGCCTTCCGCGCTTCCATCGTCGCCCGCGCGCGCTTCGTGGAAGACCTGCTGGCCGAGCAACTGGCCAGGGGACTGCGGCAGTACGTGATTCTCGGCGCGGGTCTGGACAGCTTCGTGCAGCGCCAGCCACAGCTCGCCGCGCAGCTGCGCGTGTTCGAGATCGACAAGCCCGGCGCCTCGGCCTGGAAGCGCCAGCGCCTCATCGCGCTGGGTTACGGCATCGCGCCCGGCCTGCAGCTGGTGCCGGTGGATTTCGAAGCCGGCGAACCCTGGTTCCAGCGCCTGCACGACGCGGGATTCGACCCGCACGAACCGGCCCTGCTCGCGTCCACCGGCGTGAGCATGTATCTCAGCCGCGAGGCGATAGCCGATACGCTGCGCCAGATCGCGAAACTGGCGCGCGGCTCCACGCTGGTGATGTCGTTCATGCTGCCGATCGAGATGGCGCCACCGGAGGTGCGGCCGGGCATCGAACGTGCAGCCGCAGGGGCCCGCGCCAATGGCACGCCCTTCATCAGCTTCTTCCGGCCCGAGGAGATGCTGGCACTGGCACGTGAAGCGGGCTTTCGCGAAGTGGCGCATGTCTCCGCCGCGCAGCTGGCGCAGCGCTACTTCGCCGCGCGCAATGACGGTCTGCGCCCGCCGGACAATTCCGAGGAGCTGCTGGTCGCCAGCTGCTAGCCGCCCGCGCGCTTCAATGCCGGTGGCGGTGATGCGCATCGGGAAAATGCGCGTGCCGGTGCGTCAGCGCTTCATGCCGATGCGGATGACGATGACGCGTGCCCGGCGCCACCGGCGCCTCGTGTTCGTGCTGGTGATGCGCATCGTGCACATGCTCGTGATCGTGCTGCATCGGCTCATGGTGGTGGGCATGCTCGTGGCGCTCGCTCAGGTGCAGCCACACGCCGTAAGCCATCAATAAGCCCGCGGCGCCCAGGCGCAGGCTTGCGCTTTCGCCCAGCGCCAGAGCCAGCAGCGCGCCGAAGAACGGCGCCACCGAGAAATACGCGCCGGTACGCGCGGTGCCGAGCCGGCGCAGCGCCAGCACGAACAGGCTCAGGCTCAGGCCATAAGCGACAAAGCCCAGCAGCAGCGCCTGCAGCAGCTGCGTCGGCGTCGGCAGCTGCGCGCCCAGGCTCAAGGCCAGCGTCACGTTCACGCCGCCCGATGCCACACCCTTGAAGGCGGCGATCCAGCTGGCATCGCTCAGCGACAGCTTGCGCGTGAGATTGTTGTCCAGCGCCCAGCACAGACAGGCGGCCAGCACCAGCAGCGCCGGTCCCAGCGCGCTCAGATGCGGCCGCGCCGGCCAGCTGAGCAGCACCGCACCCGCCACGATGGCCAGCATGCCGAAGGCGACGCGACGATCGACGTTCTCGCGAAAGGCAAACCAGGCCAGCAGCGCCGTGAACACCGCCTCGGCATTGAGCAGCAGGCTGGCATCGGAGGCCGGCAGCCCCCGCAGCCCCAGCATCAGCAGCACCGGCGCCACCACGCCGCCGCACAGCACGGCGCCCGCCAGCCAGCCACGCTCCGCCGCCGGCAGCTGCACCGGCTGCGCGCCGCTGATGCGGCGGTACAGACTCATGCCCAGGCCAGAGCCCAGGTACAGGAGGCCCGCGAGCAGCCAGGGATTGAGGTCCGCCAGCAGCTGCTTGGCCAGCGGCGTGCCCAGTCCGAACAGCAGCGCCGAACCCAGCGCCGCGAGCACGCCGGGTTCGTGCAGATTGCCTAGCTTGATCATGGTGAAAGCCTAAGCCCTGCGACAGCCTGGCGCCACGCATGCATCCGAGCCGATGAGGGCGCATGCACCCTGCGTCGTGAGCGGCCATAATCGTTTCATCGGAGCCCGGTGCGGCGCAGCACGGACGCATCGTTCCGCCCGCACACGGAGACCGCAGCCATGACCAACAGCTTCAAGGCCCGCGCCACGCTGCAAGTCGGTGATCAGCGCTACCAGTACTACAGCCTCGCGGCGCTGGAACCGCACTTCAACATCAGCCGCCTGCCCTACTCGATCAAGGTGCTGCTGGAAAACCTGCTGCGCCACGAGGACGGCGTCAACACCACGGTGGCCGACATCGAGGCCCTGGCCGGCGCGGACTTTCGCAAGCTCCCCGTCAAGGACATCAACTTCACCCCGGCGCGCGTGGTGCTGCAGGACTTCACTGGCGTGCCCTGCGTGGTGGATCTGGCCGCGATGCGCGACGCCATGAAGGCGCTCGGCGGCGATATGCGCAAGGTCAATCCCCTTTGTCCGGTGGAGCTGGTGATCGACCACTCGGTGATGATCGATCACTACGGCAGCCGCGAGGCGCTGGATCTCAACGCGAAAATCGAATTCCAGCGCAATCAGGAGCGCTACACCTTTCTGCGCTGGGGCCAGGAGGCGCTGCAGAACTTCAAGGTGGTGCCGCCGGACACCGGCATCGTGCATCAGGTGAACATCGAGTATCTGGCGCGCGTGGTGTTCGAGAAGGACGGTCTGCTGTACCCGGACAGCTGCTTCGGCACCGACAGCCACACCACCATGGTCAATGGCATCGGCGTGCTGGGCTGGGGCGTGGGCGGCATCGAGGCCGAGGCGGCGATGCTGGGCCAGCCTTCTTCCATGCTGATTCCGGAAGTGATCGGCGTGCGTCTGAGCGGGCAGCTGGCCGAAGGCGCCACCGCCACCGATCTGGTGCTCACCGTCACGCAGCTGCTGCGCAAGCGCGGCGTGGTGGAGAAGTTCGTGGAGTTCTTCGGGCCGGGCCTGGCGAACCTGTCGGCCTCGGACCGCAACACCATCGGCAATATGGCGCCGGAGTACGGCGCCACCTGCGGCATCTTCCCCATCGACGAGGAAACCCTGCGCTATCTGCGCCTCACCGGACGCAGCGAAGCACACATCGCGCGAGTGAAGGCCTATGCGCAGGCGCAAGGCATGTGGTGGACGCCGGATGCGCCCGAGGCGCAGTACAGCGATGTGCTGCATCTGGACCTGTCCAGCATCCAGCCCAGTCTCGCCGGCCCCAAGCGCCCGCAGGATCGCGTGCTGCTGGCAGAGGTGAAAGCCAATTTCCAGCAGGCTTTCGCCGCTGAACAGAAAGCCCGGCCCAGCAAGGGCGTGGTGCGCGTGCGGCACAAGAACGAGGACTTCGCGCTGGAAGACGGCGCGGTGGTGATTGCCGCCATCACCTCCTGCACCAACACCTCCAATCCCAGCGTGCTGATCGGCGCGGGCCTGCTGGCGAAGAAGGCGCGCGCCCTGGGCCTGCGCAGCAAGCCCTGGGTGAAGACCTCGCTGGCGCCCGGCTCCAAGGCGGTCACCGAATATCTGGCCAAGGCCGGCCTGCTGGAAGACCTGGAAGCCCTGGGCTTCTACGTCAGCGCCTACGGCTGCACGACCTGCATCGGCAACTCCGGGCCGCTGGACGATCCGATCAGCAAAGCCATCAACGACCACACGCTCAGCGTCTCGGCCGTGCTCTCCGGCAATCGCAATTTCGAGGGCCGCGTGCACCAGGACGTGCGCATGAACTATCTCGCCTCGCCGCCGCTGGTGGTGGCGTACGCGCTGGCCGGCAGTACGAATATCGATCTGACGCGCGAGCCCATCGGCCAGGGCAGCGATGGCCGCGAGGTGTTCCTGAAAGACATCTGGCCCAGCAATCAGGAGATTCAGCAGCTGGTGGCCGCCAGCGTCAGCAGCGAGCTGTTCCGCAAGAGCTATGCGCAGGTGCTCAGCGGTGATGCGCGCTGGCAGGGTATACAGGTGGCACGCTCCGACACGTATCCCTGGGACGCGCAGAGCACCTACATCCAGAACCCGCCCTACTTCGTCGGCATGAGCCGCACCGCGCCCGGTGTGCAGGCCCTGCACGGTGCGCGCTGTCTGGCCCTGCTGGGCGATTCCATCACCACCGATCACATCTCGCCGGCCGGCGACATCAAGAAGGACGGTCCGGCCGGACTGTACCTGCAGGCGCGTGGTGTGCAGAAGGCCGACTTCAACAGCTTCGGTTCCCGACGCGGCAATCACGAGGTGATGATGCGCGGCACCTTCGCCAACACCCGCATCAGGAACGCCATGACACCCGGCATCGAAGGCGGCGTCACCAAGCACATTCCCAGCGGCGAGGTCTTGAGCATTTACGATGCGGCGATGCGCTATCAGCAGGCTGGTGTGCCGCTGATTGTGCTGGCCGGCAAGGAATACGGCACCGGCTCCTCGCGCGACTGGGCGGCCAAGGGCACCCTGCTGCTGGGCGTCAGGGCCGTGATCTCGGAGAGCTTCGAGCGCATCCACCGTTCCAATCTGGTGGGCATGGGCGTGTTGCCGCTGAACTTCGTCGATGGCCAGAGCGCCCAAAGCCTGGGCCTCGACGGCAGCGAGCAGTACGACCTCGAAGGCCTGCAGCGCGGCGCGCGCCAGCTGCAGGTGATCGCCCGCAAGGCCGACGGCCGCACGCTGAAGTTCACCGTGACGGTGCGTATCAATACGCCGAAGGAGTGGGACTACTACGAGCACGGCGGTGTGCTGCCGTACATGCTGCGACAGATGGCAGCGTAGTGCGCGCTTCTCGCCGGCCCATCGCGCGATGGGCCCGGAACGTCGCCCGTAGCCCGTCGTAGCCCGTAGGGCGGGTTAGGCGCGTGAGCGCCGTAACCCGCCGCTTTGGCTTTGTTGTTTGTGGCTGAGTTTGTCTCTCAATCTATTGGCTTCTTCCACCGCCCTTCGGCGGCGGCCGCAGAAGCTCCCCCGTAGGTCGCTTCTGCTCTCTTTGCTTGTGCAAAGAGAAGTAAGCAAGAGAAAGCACACCCCGGCTCTGGCGCCCGCTACGCGGGTGCCTTCGCTGTGCAACGTGCTCGGGGCCGTCGCGCACAGGCCATCCATGGCCTGTACGCAACTGAGCCGGACATCGTGTCCTGCTCTCCCCTGCGCTCGCCGCACAGCTCAGCGCCAGAGACGGGGACCCCAACTTCAAAAGCCACAGTAAAAGCAGCTTCGAGCGATGAGCGTCGCTGCGCAGTGCTTTGTTGTTGCCTTTAACCCCCTTTGCCTCGCACCGAGCAGCGTAGCGAGCGCAGTGGGAGAGCCGAACAGGAAGTTCGGCTCAGTTGCAGCCGCGCCATGGATGGCGCGTCTGCAACGGCCCCGAGCACGCGGAGCCGCGCAGGCTGCCGGCGCCGCGTGAGCGGCGACGGATGCGAGGCGTAGGGCGTGCTTTCTCTTGGGTACTTCTCTTTGCACGAGCAAAGAGAAGTACCTCGGGCGCCGAAGCGCGCACGAAACCAAGGCTAGATCTAGAACAACACGAAGCAACAAACAGCAAAGCCTGGCGGGTTACGGCGCTATCGCGCCTAACCCGCCCTACACCTACGTTGAGGCTTTGCGGCTGCGAGGCGCTCAGGCCACGCGCTTGCGGGGCTGGGCGGCCCGCTGCGCCAGGGCGCGGTTCAGGCCCGAGAGAATCGCCTTCAGCGAGGCCGTGACGATATTGGAATCACGTCCCACACCAAACAGCGCGCGACTCTCACCCAGCTTCAGCTCGATATACGTCACCGCCGCCGCATCCGCACCGCTGGTGATGGCGTGCTCGTGATAGTCCACCACCGTGATCTTCTCGCCCACCAGCTGCGAGAGCGCGGCAGTGAAGGCGTCGATGGGACCATTGCCCTGGCCTTTCAGCTTGTGGCCGCGACCGTCGATGCTGACTTCGGTGCCCAGCTCCACCAGATCACGCGTGGAATCCTCCACCAGATGGTGCGAGACATAGCCGTAGGGAGCAGCGGCGTCGAAATATTCTCGCTGGAAGATCGCACCGATATCGGCCGCGCTCATTTCCTTGCCGGTGTCGTCCATCACCTGCTGCACCGCCTGGCTGAATTCGATCTGCAGACGGCGTGGCAGCGACAAGCCGAATTCCTGCTCCAGCAGATAGGTGATGCCACCCTTGCCCGACTGCGAGTTGACGCGGATCACCGCCTCGTAGCTGCGCCCCAGGTCCAGGGGATCGATGGGCAGATAAGGCATCTCCCAGATGTCGTTCTCGCCGCGCGCATTGAAGGCCTTCTTGATCGCGTCCTGATGCGAGCCGGAGAACGAGGTGAACACCAGATCCCCCACGTAAGGATGACGCGGCCCCACCGGCAGCTGATTGCAGTACTCCACGGTGCGGCGGATTTCGTCGATGTCCGAGAAGTCCAGCTGCGGATGCACGCCCTGGGTGTACATGTTCAGGGCCATGTTCACCACATCGACATTGCCGGTGCGCTCGCCATTGCCGAACAGGCAGCCTTCGATGCGGTCGGCGCCGGCCATCAGCGCGAACTCGCCGGCCGCCGTGCCCGTGCCGCGGTCATTGTGCGGATGGATGGACAGCACGATGCTGTCGCGGCGCTGCAGATTGCGGTGCATCCACTCCACCATGTCGGCGAAGATGTTGGGCGTGGAATGCTCCACCGTCGACGGCAGGTTGACGATCAGCGGGCGCTGCGGCGTGGGCTGGAACACCTCGCTCACGGCATCGACGATGCGCCTGGAGAATTCCAGCTCGGTGCCGGAGAACATTTCCGGCGAATACTCGAAGTGCCACTCGGTCTCGGGATTTTCCTCGGCCAGCTGCTTGATCAGGCGCGCATGGGTCACCGCCAGCTCGACCACCTCGTCGAGATTCATGTTGAACACCACGCGGCGCATCACCGGCGCCACGGCGTTGTAGAAGTGCACGATGGCGCGGCGCGCCCCTTTCAGCGCCTCGAAGCTGCGGCGGATCAGCGGCTCGCGCGACTGGGTCAGGATCTGGATGGTGACGTCATCCGGAATGTGCTTTTGTTCGATCAGGCCGCGGATGAAGTCGAACTCGGTCTGCGAGGCGCTGGGAAAGCCGACCTCGATCTGCTTGAAGCCCACCTTCACCAGCTGCTGGAACATGCGCAGCTTGCGCTCGGCGTTCATCGGCTCGATGAGCGCCTGGTTGCCGTCGCGCAGATCCACCGAGCACCAGGTCGGCGCGCGGGTGATGGTGGCGTCCGGCCAGCTGCGGTCACGCAGATGCACCGGGGCGAAGGGACGGTATTTCTTGGACGGGTCTTGCAACATGGCCATGGCAGCTTTCCTGGGCATCGGGCCGCAACGTACATCGCTGCCGCTGCGGCGGGGTTCTGGGATTGGGTCTTGGTTTGCGCGGTTTCGGCCCCGAGCTGGCGCGGCTCTATGTCTGCCTTACGGCAGAAGGAGCAGACCCGAAAGCAGGAAGAACGCGCGCGCCGGCCCGGCCTTGCGGGCTGCAGCGGAAACAGTGTGGCGGTCGCGGTTCATGGCCGGCGACTATAAACGAATTTGCGCAGGTGCAAAACCCCGGCGCACGAAGGTGGTGATGAACGGGACGAACGGCTTCAGGCGCTGTGCCGGCGACGCAGCCGCCGCCACAGCACCGCCGCCGGCCCGGACAGCGCGTAGGCCACGAAGCTCAGGAACAGGATGCGCGGCGGATCGATCATCAGCAGGGCCAGCACCCCCACCACCGCCGCGAAGGACAAGAAGCGCATGCGGCCATTGAGATTGAGCTTCTTGAAGCTGTTGTAGCGGATGCTGGACACCATCGACAGCGCGGTGAGCAGGGTCAGCGGCGCCGCCAGCCACAGCACATCGCTGCCGTCGAAGGGCACGCGCCCGGACAGCCAGGAAAACAGCGAATGGCTGTCGTCCACGCAGCTCCACACGAAGAAGGTCACCACGGCGGCGGCGGCGGGGCTGGGCACGCCGTAGAAATCCTTGTTGGAGCTGGCAATCGCCGCCAGCACATTGAAGCGCGCCAGACGCAGGGCCGCGCAGGCGGTGTAGGCGAAGGCGATCACCCAGCCGAGCTTGCCGCCCAGGGCGCGGTAGTCGCCCAGGTAATGCAGGGAAAAGCTGTAGATCAGAATCGCCGGCGCGACGCCGAAGGCGACCATGTCGCAGAGCGAATCGTATTCCTTGCCGAAATCGCTCTGGGTGTTGGTCATGCGCGCGATGCGGCCGTCCATGCCGTCGGCGATCATCGCCACCAGCACGCCCAGCGCCGCCGGCTCGAAGCGCCCGGCCATGGCCATGACGATCGCGTAGAAGCCGCCGAACAGGGTGCCGGTGGTGAACAGATTGGGCAGCAGGTAGATGCCCTTGCGGCGCGGACGCGGCGCGGTTTCGCTCATGCCTTCCATCCCCAGGTGAACCGGCGGCATCTTAGTCGATGCCGCGTGACAATCCCGCTTTCGCAAACAAGGAGGGCGCCGCCTGGCGCCCTCCTCAGACTCACGCCTCGTCGCCGCTGGCGCCGATTCCGACCGCCAGCACGCGACGAAGTTTTAGTTGCGGCTCTTGTCGACCAGCTTGTTCTTGCCGATCCAGGGCATCATCGCGCGCAGCTTGCCACCGGTCTGCTCGATGGGGTGCGCGGCGTTGAGGCGGCGCATCGCGGTCATTTCCGGATAGCCGAGCTTGCCTTCGGCGACGAAGGCCTTCGCGTACTTGCCGGTCTGGATGTCGAGCAGGGCCTGCTTCATGGCCTTGCGCGATTCCTCGTTGATGACCTTGGGACCCGTCACGTACTCGCCGTACTCGGCGTTGTTCGAGATCGAGTAGTTCATGGTGGCGATGCCGCCTTCGTACATGAGGTCCACGATCAGCTTGAGCTCGTGCAGGCACTCGAAGTAGGCCATCTCCGGCGCGTAGCCGGCGTCCACCAGGGTTTCGAAGCCGGCCTTGACCAGTTCCACGGCACCGCCGCAGAGCACGGCCTGCTCACCGAACAGATCGGTTTCGCACTCGTCCTTGAAGGTGGTTTCGATGATGCCCGAGCGGCCGCCGCCGATGGCGGAGGCGTAGGACAGCGCCACGTTCTTGGCGTTGCCGCTGGCGTCCTGGTAGACCGCGATCAGGTCGGGAATGCCGCCACCCTTGGTATACTCGTTGCGCACGGTGTGGCCCGGCGCCTTGGGCGCAACCATGATCACGTCCAGATCGGCGCGCGGCACCACCTGGTTGAAGTGGATGGCGAAGCCGTGGGCGAAAGCCAGGGTCGAGCCCTTCTTGATGTTCGGCTCGATCTCGTTCTTGTAGAGCTCGGACTGGAACTCGTCCGGGGTGAGGATCATCACCAGGTCGGCCCAGGCGCAGGCTTCCGCCACGTTCTTGACCTTGAGGCCGCCGGCCTCGACCTTCTTGGCGGTGGCCGAACCCGGACGCAGCGCCACGACGACATCGACGCCGCTGTCCTTGAGGTTCAGGGCGTGGGCATGGCCCTGCGAGCCATAGCCGATGATGGCGACCTTCTTCGACTGGATGATCGAAAGGTCGGCGTCTTTGTCGTAGTAAACGTTGATGCTCACGGGAAAACTCCAGTCTGACTTATGAGGGCCGCTTGCGGCGGACCCGGTTACTAAAAAAGGGCTCAGGCGCTCTTGGCCGGGGTGACGACCTGATGGCCGATGGCCACGGCGGCCACACCGCTGCGTACCAGCTCCAGCACCGTGGAGAAGGCGCTGAGTGCAGCGATGAAGGCTTCGATCTGCGCGCCGCTGCCGGCCAGCTGCACGGTGCGCGTGTTGTCGGTGCCATCGAGGGCGATGGCGTGGTGGTCGCGCACGCAGTGGATGAAGGCATTGGCCTTCTCCGGCGGCAGATCCACCTTGACGATCACCAGCTCCGACTCGATGTGCGGGGCGCTGGAGAGGTCCGCGATCTCCACCACGTCCACCAGCTTGCGGGTCTGCTTGATGATCTGCTCGATCACCGCGTCCGAGCCGCTGGTGACCAGGGTCAGACGCGAGACCGCCGGGTCATGAGTAGGGGCCACCGACAGCGAGTCGATGTTGTAACCGCGCGAGGAAAACATGCCCGCCACCCGGGCCAGGGCACCGGCTTCGTTTTCCAGCAGAATCGAGATGATGTGACGCATAGGGCGCGCATCTTAGTGTCAACGCGCCAATAAATCATCCTCAAACCTAGGCCCGGGGCGGCAAAAACCGCTAATATCGCGCCCCCGCCCGATTCCCTAGCAGCCGCAAGCCCATGAACGCTGCCCGCACCAAGCCCCATCCTCTCGCCGGCAAGACCTTGAGTGGCGCCGAAATCGTCGTACAGATTCTGGCCGACGAAGGCGTAGGCGCGGTCTTCGGCTACAGCGGCGGCGCGATTCTGCCCAGCTACGACGCGATCTTCCGCTACAACGCCGAGCACGGCCAGGACGGCCGCGACGCCATCCCGCTGATCGTGCCCGCCAACGAGCAGGCCGCCGCCTTCATGGCCGCCGGCTACTCGCGCGCCTCCGGCAAGGTCGGCGTGTGCATGGTCACCTCCGGCCCCGGCGCCACCAATACCGTCACCCCGGTGCGCGACTGCTACGCCGACTCCATTCCCATGGTGGTGATCTGCGGCCAGGTGCCCACCGCCGCGGTCGGCACCGATGCCTTCCAGGAGGCGCCGATCAGCTCGATCATGGGCGCCGCCGCCAAGCACGTGTTCCTGGTCACCGAGCCCACGCGCCTGGAAGCCACGCTGCGCAGCGCCTTTGAAATCGCGCGCACCGGCCGTCCGGGCCCGGTGGTGGTGGACATCCCCAAGGACGTGCAGAACTGGAGCGGCGTGTTCCGTGGCGAGGGCGTGCTGCCCCTGCCCGGCTATCGCGCGCGGCTGCGCGAGGTCTATGAAAACCGACTGGACGCGGCCAAGGCCGAGTCCTTCGCCCAGCTGCTGCGCGCCGCCAAGCGCCCGCTGATCTACGCCGGCGGCGGCGTGGTGCTGGGCGAGGCTTCCGAAGCGCTGCGCGCGCTGTCGCAGACCTTCGGCATTCCGGTCACCACCACGCTGATGGGCATCGGCGCCGTGGACACCCGCGACCCGCTGTGCCTGCAGATGCTGGGCATGCACGGCACCGCCTTCGCCAACTACGCCACCGACGACTGCGACTTCCTGATCGCCATCGGCGCGCGCTTCGACGACCGCGTCGCCGGCGTGCCGGGCAAGTTTGCGCGCAATACCAAGGCCATCGCGCATCTGGACATCGATCCTTCCGAGATCAACAAGGTCAAGGCGGTGCACTGGCACCACGTCGGCGAGCTGAACCAGGCCCTGGGCGCGCTGCGCGAGCATCTGCAGAGCAGCGGCTTTACGCCCGACTACACGCAGTGGCACGCGCACATCGCCGAGCTCAAGCAGAAGTACGCGATGAATTACGAGCGCGGCGGCGACTACATCCAGCCGCATGCGGTGATCGAGGCCATCAACCGCCTCACCAAGGGCGAGGCCATCGTCGCCACCGGCGTCGGCCAGCACCAGATGTGGGCCGCACAGTACTTCGACTTCGCCCGCCCGCGTCTGTGGCTGACCTCGGGTTCCATGGGCACCATGGGCTTCGGCCTGCCGGCGGCCCTGGGCGCTGCGTTTGCGCAGAAGGATCGCATCGTCATCGACATCGACGGCGACGCTTCCATCCGCATGAACTTCGGCGAGCTGGAAACCGCCACCACCTACAACGTGCCGGTGAAGATCGTCGTGCTCAACAACAACGGCGACGGCATGGTCAAGCAGTGGCAGCGCCTGTTCTTCGAATCGCGCTACTCGGGTTCGGACAAGACCCTGCACCAGAAGGACTTCGTGCTGGCCGCCAAGGCCGATGGCTACAAGTTCGCGGCGCGCGTGGAGAAGAAGGACGATCTGGAGCGCGTGATCGCCGAGTTCATCGCCTGCCCCGCCCCGGCCTTCCTGGAAGTGATGATCGACCCCATGGCCTCGGTGTATCCCATGGTCGGCCCCGGTCAGACCTACGAACAGATGATCACCGGCGACTGGATCGCCTCGCGCAGCAGCGCGCCGCAGCCCACCAAGGTGGACGCGGCGAGCACGCAGATGTTCTAAAAAATCTGCTGTCCTCACAGAAGAACCGCTGTCATGCCCGCGCAAGCGGGCATCCAGCGATCAGGCATCGCGCTCGTCCGATACCGTGCACTGGATTCCCGCTTGCACGGGAATGACCAAAGGCTTCGGGCGGCACAGGACCTTGTTCAGCGCTCGCGGCGCAGCTCGGTCACCCGCGCCAGAATCTCGCGCTTGCTGATCACGCCCAGCACGTGGCGGTGCTGCAGATCGTCCACCACCGGCAGCCAGTCCACCGGCAAGTGCGTAAGCGCATCCCAGGCCTGCGCCAGGGTCAGATGCGCAGGCAGAATCAGGAAGTCGCTCTCCAGATAGTCCTTCACCGGCGCGCTGGCGCTGCTGGGCGAGCGGTACAGCACCTCATGCAGGCGATGCACGGACAGCGCGCCCACGAAACGCCCCTGCGCATCGATCACATGCAGATACCGGCGCCGCGCAAGGCCGAACAGCTCGTGCGCCTCGGCGAGCGTGGCATCCGGCGCCAGGGTCTTGCTCGGCGGCCGCACCAGCTGCGCCAGTGGCGTGGCCTCGTAAGCGCGGATCTCCGAAGCCTTGAGCTGGCGGCGATCCAGCACCGCGTACAGCGAGTTCCGGCGACGGAACAAGCCCGAGACCGTGTAGGCCAGCACGCAGCCGCACATCAGCGGCAGCAGCAGGCTCGCGTCCATGGTCATCTCGAAGACCATCAGAATCGACATCAAGGGCGCGTGGCTCACCGCCGTCATGAACGCGCCCATGCCCACCAGCGCCAGCAGCACGGTGTCGGCTGACAGTCCCGGCACCGGCAGCGCCGCTGCCGCGCCGGCGATCAGGCTGCCCAGGGCCGCACCGATGAACAGCGCCGGCGTGAAGATGCCGCCGATGGCGCCGGAACCGGCGATCAGCAGCGTGGCCGCGATCTTGGCCAGCAGCAGCCAGCCCACCGGCACGGACAGCGGCGCCTCGTGCAGAATCGCGCGGATGGGCTCATAACCATTGCCCGCGACCTCCGGCACCAGCAGGGTGATCGCGCCCATCAGCAAGGCGCCCAGCGCCATGCGCAGCACCAGCGGCGCGGGCACCCGCAGGAAAACCCGCCGCGCGCGATCCAGCAGCGCCAGAAACGGCGGCCCCAGCAGGCCGGCCGCGAGGCCGACGACCAGCAGCAGCGCCAGTCCGCCACCGCCCAGCTGCGCGCCGCCCTGCGCCAGCGCAAACGGCGCCGCCTCGCTGCCCAGTGCATGCACCGTGAGCGTGGCCGTCACCGCAGCGGCGAACAGCGGGATCAGGCGCTCCACGGTGATCGAGCCCAGCACCACCTCGGCCACGAACATCGCCCCGGCCAGGGGCGTGTGATACACCGAGGCCAGACCCGCCGCCGCGCCGCAGGCGGTGCACAGCCGCAAGGTGCTGCTGTCCGCCCAGCGCCGGCCACTGAGCGAACCGCTCAGCGCCGCCAGCTGCACCATCGCGCCTTCGCGGCCGATGGAGCCGCCGCTGACGATGGTGGCCAGGGACGAGGTCGCGCGCAGCAGCGAGCTGCGCAGGGGCACGCGGCCATCGCCTTCGGCAATCGCCTCCATGTAATCGCGCTCGCCGGGCTCCCGGCGCAGGCGCCGCTCCCAGCTCAGCAGAGCGCCGGCCAGCAGCGCGCCGAGCGTGGGCAGCAGCAGACGCCAGTACCAGGGCAGCGCCGCGAAATGCACCGTGATATCGGCCTGCGAGCCCAGCAGCGCGCTGTCCAGCGCCTCGATGCCGAGCCGGAAGGCGCTGGTCAGCAGTGCCGCCAGCACCCCGATCGGCAGGGCCAGCGCCACCGCCACCCACAGCGCGCCCGAGCGCAGCCGGCGCCAGATCGGCGCGAAGGCGGAACGCGGCGGCTCGCCGTTCAAGAGCATCGGCTCCTAAAAGTTCTGGACCTCATTCTAGATTCCAGTTTTTCTGCCGGCGCGCAGCAGTCCCATGGCCGCGGGAATCGTCAACAAGGAGGAGGCGCCGCTGCCTTCGAGTTCCGCAAGCTGTAGCATTGCCGCACCCATTTTTTATCGAGCCCTGAAAATCACCATGAGTAATCCGAATATCCAGACCGAGCTGCAGGACCGCGTGCTGACCCTGCGCATCAACCGCCCCGAAAAGAAGAATGCGCTGAACCAGGACATGTACGCGGCGATGGCCGACGTGGTGGCCGCCGCCGCGAAGAACGACGAGGTGCGCGTGCTGCTGATCACCGGCACCGGCGACAGCTTCTGCAGCGGCAATGATCTGCAGGACTTCCTCCAGGCCCCGCCCGCGCCCTCGCCCGACGCGCCGGTGCTGCGCTTCATGCTGGAGCTGGCCGCCTTCGAAAAGCCCGTGGTCGCCGCCATCACCGGCCCGGCCGTGGGCATCGGCACCACCCTGCTGTTCCATGTCGATCTGGCCTATGCCGCCGAGAACGCGCGCTTTCTCATGCCCTTCGTCAACATCGGCATCTGCCCGGAGTACGCCTCCAGCGTGCTGCTGCCGCGCAATATCGGCCACGTGCAGGCCGCCGAGCTGGTGATGCTGGCCGAGCCCTTCACCGCCGCCAAGGCGCTGGACGCGCGCCTGATCAACGCCGTGCTGCCCGCCGATCAGGTGCTGCCAGTCGCGCAGGCCAAGGCCCGTCGCCTGGCCGAACAGGCGCCGCAGGCCCTGCGCACCACCAAGGCCCTGCTCAAGCGCCAGGACGCGGCCATGATCAAGGACACCATCCTGCTCGAAGCCGTGCACTTCACCAGCATGCTGCGCGGCGACGAAGCCCGCGAAGCGCTCACCGCGATGACCGCCAAGCGCAAGCCGGATTTTTCGAAGTTCAAGTAAGGCGCGATCCGCAGCAAACACGCTCCCGATCCCGACGGCTGTCGAGAAAGGAGCCGAAGCGCGTTGCAAGCCGTGCTCCCCTCTCCCCTCGCGGGAGAGGGGCCGGGGGAGAGGGTGCGAGCCGCCCGATCAAGCAACAATCCCTCTCGGCAACAACTACTCCCTCTCCCATCACGACGCGACACGGCAGCCGAAAAGCCGCCCTGCTCCGTTTCCGCCACCAACGCATCACCGCCGGCGGCAGAACCCGCTCCCGCGTCGCTTGTTCTGGGCGCCCGGCGGAGCAAGCGCTATGCTCGATCGATGAGCAAGCCCCATCGCAAGCGCCCCGCCAAAACCGCCGCCCCCAGCAAAGCTCCCGGCTCGGACTTGCCCGAGCGCAAAGACAAAGCAGCCGGGGCCGGCGAAGATGCCGCCGAAATGAAACCCCTGCGCATCGGCTCGCGCCTGTTACGCGGCGCGGCGCGCTGATGCACCGGCAAGCTTCTTGCGCGCAGGGGCGCCAGCCCGACATTGCAGTCCTTACCCCCACCACAATCCGGACAAAACGGTCATGAGCACTCCCATTCCTGCGACCCTCATCCCTGGCGACGGCATCGGCCCTGAAATCATGGACGCCACGCTCGCCGTACTCGATGCCCTGGGCCTGTCCTTCGACTGGGATGTGCAGCAGGCGGGCGCCGCTGGCGTCAAGGCCGCCGGCGATCCGCTGCCGCAGGCGGCGCTGGACTCCATCCGTCGCACCCGTCTGGCGCTCAAGGGCCCGCTGGAAACGCCCTCCGGTGGCGGCTATCGCTCCAGCAATGTGCGACTGCGTGAAGAGTTCAAGCTCTACGCCAACCTGCGGCCGGCGCGCACCATCATTCCCGGCAAGCGTTACGACAACATCGATCTGGTGGTGGTGCGCGAAAACGTCGAAGGCCTGTACATGGGCTATGAGCACTTCATCCCCATCGACGGCGATCCGCATGCCGTGGGCATGTCCACCGGCATCAACACCCGTCAGGGCTGCCGCCGCATTCTCGAATACGCCTTCGACTACGCCATCGCCACCGGCCGCAAGAAGGTGACCGTGGTACACAAGGCCAACATCATGAAGGCGCTCACCGGCATCTTCCTGGAGACCGCGCGCGATCTGTATCTGGAAAAGCGCTACCACGGCCGCGTGCAGATGGGCGAGATCATCGTCGATGCCTGCGCCATGAAGCTGGTGCAAGACCCCTGGCAGTTCGACGTGCTGGTGACCACCAATCTGTTCGGCGACATCCTCTCCGATCTGGTCGCCGGCCTGGTCGGCGGCCTGGGCATGGCGCCCGGCGCCAACATCGGCGCAGACGCCGCGATCTTCGAAGCCGTACACGGCTCCGCACCTGACATCGCCGGCAAGGGCATCGCCAACCCCATCGCCCTGCTGCTCGCGGCGGCGATGATGCTCGACCATCTCAAGCTCAGCGAACAAGCCACGCGCCTGCGCAAGGCTATCGACGACACGTTGAATGTGGATCAGGTGCGGACGGGGGATTTGGGCGGGAGCGCGAATACGAAGGGGTTTACGCAGGCGCTGGTGAGTAGGATTCGGAACGGATGATGTTGGCTACGGCTTGGCGGGCGTGCTCAGCGCAAAGCGTTACTTAGTCCAAGAAAATAAAACTGCCGCCTAGTTTCGTCACTTATCTCAGGCTCGGAGGAAATGACGGTTGGGCAGCAAGAAATTCAGAAACAAGCTGTGTGTGTATTGCGCCCGCGAGACTTCGGTCACGGGTGATCATGTCTTTGCCCGTGAGTTCTTCTTGCCGAATCGGCGCTGCAATCTGCCTCAAGTGCCAACATGCGGTCCTTGCAATAATGCGAAGAGTAAGATCGAACACTACTTGACTGCACTGCTGCCGTTCGGCGGCAGACATACGGACGCATTGGAGTCGCTAACTACACTTGTACCGAAAAGGCTTGAGAGGAATAAAAAACTCCAACGGCACTTGGCCACGCGACGGAGCACGGTCTGGAGCCTTGAAAACGGAGTCTATAGGCAAGCCATGACTGTTCCTTTAGAACCTGGAAGCATTGAACAGTTGTTCGCATTAATCGCCAAAGGATTGGCGTGGCACCACTGGCGACTTTATTTCACAGAGGAGCATACGCTTGAAGCGATGGCCTTGACGTCATTTGGGGAGAAGTTCCTCCAGCAGAATTTCTTTGACTTAAACGTCGCACAAAGAGTCCAAGTCAGTCTGGGAGAAGGAACCGTGCAATATGAAGCCGTTCAAGGCGTAGACTGCTCTCACATTACAGTGTGGCGTTTTAAGGTTTACGGGGGGCTTGCCATGGGCGGAGATCCAGAAGCTCCGAATGAGGTCTGCAACCAGATCGCGGTCTTGACCGCGCCAAATAGGACGTTCCGTATGGCGGAACTACTAAGCAAGTTCGGGGCAATCCCGAAAGAAAAGGCGGCAGATTTATTTTCATCATCTCAAAACAAATAATCGCGCCTTCTCATTGACGGCCAACAAGCCTTCAATAGCCCCATGAAACCCACCGAACCCGAACCACTCGCCCACACCTGGATTGACGATGGCCAGGCGCTGGTCGCGGGTGCTTTGTTCGTGGCGCTGGGGATGACGATGTTTTCCTATGCAGGTCTGCTCACTGGCGGTGTTGCCGGCCTCGCCTTTCTGCTCAGCTATGCCACCGGCATCAGCCTGGCGCTGTGTTTCTTTCTGCTCAATCTGCCGTTCTTCTGGCTGTCCTGGTGGCACCTCGGGCGCGAGTTCACGCTGAAGAGTTTTCTGGCGGTGGCCCTGGTTTCTGCCTGCACGGCGCTAGCGCCCAAGCTGGTGCGCTTTGAACTGCTCAATCCCTGGCTGGCTGCGGTGCTGGGCGGTTTTCTGGTGGGCTTCGGCCTGCTGGCTTTGCTGCGGCATCGCGCCAGCGTCGGCGGCATCAATATTCTGGCGCACTGGCTGCAGCAGACCCGCGGCCTGAGCGCCGGCAAGATTCAGATGGCGTTCGATGTGCTGATTGTGATCAGCGCGCTGTTCGTGGTGTCGCCGGAGCGCATCCTGAAATCCTTGGTGGGCGCGCTGGCCATCGGCGCCATCCTCACGCTGAATCACAAGCCGGGCCGATACCTGGGCGTCTGAAGCGCAGCGGCCTGCATGGCAAGCGGCGGCGGCACAGCTCAAGGCATGGAAGGTTTGTGCCGACGCGCAGGGCGGAATGCGCGGCGCTGGCTTCACCCGACTCGCGCCGTGGCAAGATGCGTTCTGAACGGATCCACCCAGCCGCCATGCTCCCCCGCCCTCATCCCTTTCTCGGCTTTCTCGCCTGGCTGGCGCTGTGCGTTGCCAGCAGCAGTCTCGGTGCCATCGCCTCCATCAACGCGCGTTCGTTTTATGCCTCGCTGATCCGGCCGGACTGGGCACCGCCGGGCTGGGTGTTCGGGCCGGTGTGGTCCGCCTTGTTCCTGGCGATGGCCGTTGCCGCCTGGCTGGTCTGGCGCGTGCCACAGGACAGTCCGGCGCGGTCACGCGCGCTGCGCTGGTTTGTGATTCAGCTGGCGGCGAATGCCCTGTGGAGCTGGCTGTTCTTCGCCTGGCACCTGGGCGGCGCGGCGTTTGTGGAAGTGCTGCTGCTCTGGCTGCTGATTGCCAGCACCCTGCTCGCCTTCTGGCGCGTGCAGCGCCTCGCGGCCTTGCTGCTGCTGCCGTATCTGCTGTGGGTGAGCTTCGCGGCGGTGTTGAATTACACCGTGTGGCAGCTCAATCCGGGGCTGCTGGGTTGAAGGATGCGGGCTTGCCGAGCGGTTGGCGGCCTGGGCCGGAGAAGCATGGCGGGTTACGGCGCTTTCGCGCCTAACCCGCCCTACTGATCTTCTACGCTTCAGAACACCCACACCGCCGCGCGCACGGTCAGCACCGTCACCGGCCGCGAAGACATGCCGCCTTTGCCGATGCCATTCTGTTGCTGCCCCGCGCGCACTGACGGACGCGAGCCGTTTGCGGCCACCCCTTCGCAGTGTTACCTTGGTGACACCGCCGACGATAGAGCTGATCGTGTCCACCACCTCACTGAAAATTCCCGAAGACGTGAAGCAGCTGGCTGTCGCTGCCGCCAAGCAACAGGGCATCACCCCGCACGCCTTCATGGTCGATGCTATCCGTGTCGCGGCGAGCAATGCAGAGAAGCACTCACGCTTCGTCGCGGATGCGCTAGCCGCCAGGGCAAACGTGCTTGAATCCGGCAAGGGCTACGCAGCCGAGGATGTTCATGCCTATCTGCGGGCGCGGGCACAGGGCAAGCCCGCAGCCAAACCGAAGGCTAAGTCTTGGCGCGGATAATCTATGCCGCGCAGGCCTTGGCGGACCTTGATCGCGTCACCCGCTTTCTGGTTCAGAACGATCCGGCTGCAGCTCTGGCAACCGTTGACCTCATAACTGAAGCCGTACAAGTTCTCGCCAACCATCCCCTGATCGGGCGCCCCACAGAGCAAGACTTGCGAGAACTGGTCATCTCGCGTGGCGCTTCAGGCTATCTGGCCCTGTACAGCTACGAGGCGGAACACGACATCGTTTTCGTTCTGGCCGTCCGGCATCAGCGCGAAGCCGGCTACACGCCTGAATAGCACACCGCTCTTTGTCAGAACCGCCTGCCGCCTAAGCTGAGCGCCAGCCCCCGACGCCGGCAGCTCAGCGCTCCAGCTTCTGTGCGTCCTTCAGAACACCCACACCGCCGCCCGCACCGTCAGCGCCAACAGCACCAGCGAAGACACCGAGAAGATCGCGAAGCGCACTTCGATCTTGTTCACCAGCACCTGCACCAGGCTGTGCACCACGCGTAGCAGCACATAGGTCCAGGCCAGGTACAGGCTCACCGGCGTGCCGTCGCCGATGATGGCCAGGGTCAGCGCCACGGCGTAGAACAGCGTGGGCTGCTCCATCAGATGGTTGTAGTTGTCGGCCTTCCATCGCACCGTGGCCGGTAGCAGGGCCATCTGCTCGCCGCGCGGCGCCTGCGGGTCCATGCGCATTTTCATCTGCACGATGGCGGGAATGCGCGTGGCGTACATCCAGGCCCAGATCACGAAGGACCAGAGCACCAGCGCGATCACCGGCTGCAGTATGGACATGGTCAGCATCGAAAGCCCCGTCACTTGTCTTGATCTGGCTCGCAGCATAGCGCAAGGGAATCGGAACAGCCCCCGCGCCGTGCCCGCATCGATGGGATCAGGACGCCGGCAACTCCTTCACGTCCCAGCCACCACCCAGCGCCTTGATCAGCGTGATGCTGGCCTGCAGGCGGTTGTTGATGATGCCCAGCTGGCTGCGCTGGCTGCTCAGCGCCGTGGCCTGTGCGGCGGCGACGCTGGCGTAATCCACGGTGCCGGCCTTGTACTGATTCAGGGTCAGCTCGGCGGCCTGCAGCGCGGCCTGCGTGGCGGCGTCCTGCATCTGCTGCTCGCGCCGCAGAACCGCGAGCTGCGCCAGCGCATCCTCCACTTCCTGGAAAGCGGTGAGCACGCTGAGACGGTAGCTCGCCACCTGCCCGTCGTAGGCCGCATGCGCGGCTTCGACCTGCGCGCTGCGCGCGCCACCGTCGAACAGCGTGGCCGCCAGCTGCGGCCCCAGCGACCACACGCGATAAGGTGCTTCGAACCAGTGCGCGAAGCGGGAACTGTCATAGCCGCCGGAAGCGGAGAAACTGAGATCAGGGTAGTAAGCCGCCACCGCCACGCCGATCTGGGCATTGGCCGCCGCCATCGCGCGCTCGGCGGCGGCGACATCGGGCCGGCGCTGCAGCAGCGCCGCCGGCAGCGCGGCGGGAATCGCCGGCGGCTCGTAGCGATACGGCGTCGGCGCCAGCGCAAACTCCGCCGGCGGCTTGCCGACCAGCACCGCGATGGCGTGCTCGTATTGCGCGCGCTGCGCCTGCAGATCGATGGCGGCGGCCTGCGCGTTCTGCAGCTGCGCCTGCGCGCTGATCACATCGGCGCGCGTCGCCACACCGGCGGCATAACGGTTCTGGGCGATCTGATAGCTGCGCTGATAGGCGGCGATGGTCGCCTCGTACAGGCGCTGCTGCTCGTCGACGGCGCGCAGCTGGAAGTACGCGCTGGCCAGCTCGGCCTGCAGGCTCAGGCGGGCATTGGCCAGATCGGCGGCACTGGCCTGCGCACTGGCGCGCTGCGCCTCCACGTTGCGGCGCAGCTTGCCCCAGAGATCCAGCTCCCAGGCGGCATCGAGTCCGGCGCTGTAGCTGTTGCTCACGCCCGACACGCTGCTGGCGCTGCCGCGCCCGCTGCGCGTGACGGCCGCACTGGCGCCCACGCTCGGCAGCTGCGCGGCGCGGGCATTGCGCAGCAGCGCATGCGCCTGCCGATAAGCCGCCTCGCTGACGGCGATGCTGGCATTGGCGCGATTGAGTTCGGCCTGCAGCGCATCCAGCTGCGCATCACCGAAGCGCTGCCACCAGTCGCCGCGCGCCAGATCGTCGGCCGGCGCCGCCGGCTGCCAGCCCTCCGCCTCCTTGAACTGCGCGGGTGCCGTAAGCTCCGGCGCGTGGTAATCCGGCCCCACCGCGCAGGCGCCGCAGGCTGCGGCAGCCAGCAGCGACAGGCTGCGGATGATCGTAGTGCTCATGCTTGCAGCTCCAGGGAACCGCCTGGCGGCGGGCCGAAGCGCCGCTGCCAGCGGCGCCTGCTCCAGTGCCGGAAGCGGTCGAGATACAGATAGATCACCGGGGTGGTGTACAGGGTCAGCGCCTGGCTCAGCAGCAGGCCGCCGACGATGGCGATGCCCAGCGGCCGGCGCAGCTCGGCCCCCATGCCGGTGGCCAGGGCCAGCGGCAGCGCGCCGAACATCGCTGCCAGCGTGGTCATCATGATCGGGCGGAAGCGCAGCAGGCAGGCCTGGTAAATCGCCTCGCGCGGTGACAGGCCCTGACTGCGTTCGGCCTCCAGCGCGAAGTCGATCATCATGATCGCGTTCTTCTTGACGATGCCGATCAGCAGGATGATGCCGATCAGCGCGATCAGGGTGAAGGCCTTGCCGCAGATCAGCAGCGCCAGCAGCGCGCCCACGCCCGCCGACGGCAGGGTGGAGAGAATGGTCAGGGGATGCACATAGCTTTCGTAGAGCATGCCCAGCACCACGTACACCGCCGCCAGCGCCGCCAGAATCAGCAGCGGGGTGTTGCCGCTGCTGTCCTGCGCGGTGCGCGCGGTGCCGGCGAAGCCGCCGTGGATGCTGGCCGGCACATGCAGACGCAGCATCGCGGCGCGGATCGTTGCCTCGGCCTCGGCCAGCGTGCGCTTGGGCGCCAGATCGAAAGACAGCGTGCTGGCGGCAAACTGGCCCTGATGATTCACCGCCAGCGGCGCGCTGCCGGGCACCAGAGTGGCGAAGGCCGAGAGCGGCACCATGGTTTCCTGCGTGCCGCTCACCGGACTGCCGGTGGAAGCGCCGCGGGTGTTGCCGGTGCTGACGTTCTTGGCATTGAGCACGGCATCGCTGCCGCTGGCGCTGCTGCCGCCCGAGGAATAAGTGCTGCTCGCGGCATTGCTGGACTGCGTGCCGCTGGCGGCGGCGCCGGACACACTCACCCACAGCTGCTTCAAGGTCTCCGGGCTCTGCAGGAAACGCGGCGCCAGCTCCATCACCACCGAATACTGATTGGTGCTGTCGTAGATGGTGGACACCGTGCGCTGACCGAAAGCATCGTAGAGCGTGTTGTCGATCTGCCGTGCGTTCAGGCCCAGGCGCGCGGCGGTCAGTCGATCCACCTGCACCTGGGTCTGCAAGCCCGCGTCCTGCTGGTCACTGTTCACATCCAGCAGCACCGGATCGTCCTGCAGCGCTTCCACCAGCTTGGGCGTCCACTCGCGCAGCAGGGCGGTGTCGTCGGCCTGCAAGGTGTACTGATAGGTGGAATTGGCCTGGCGCCCGCCCACGCGCAGGGTCTGTTCGGGCATGAAGAACAGCCGCGCGCCCGGCACCTGCGCGGCCTGCTGGCGCAGGCGCGCGATCACGCTGCTGATGTCCTCCTTGCGCTCGCTCAGCGGCTTGAGCGTGATGAACATGGTGCCGGAGTTGGTGCTGCGGCCGCCGGTGAAGGCGACGAAGGCCTGCACCGCCGGATCAGCCTTCACGATCGCGGCAAAGGCCTGCAGCTTGTCGCGCATGGCCTGGAAGGAAATGCTCTGGTCGCCGCGGATATTGCCCATCATCGAGCCGTTGTCCTCGCTGGGGAAGAAGCCCTTGGGCGAGACGATGAACAGCCAGATGTTGAGCAGCACCGTGAGCAGCAGCATCAGCGCCGTGAGTCCGGCATTGTCCAGGGCCCAGCCCAGGCTGCGCCGGTACCCGTCGAGCATGCCGGCATACAGCCTTGCGCCCCAGCGGTTCCTGGGTTCATGCGTTTCGGTCCTGGGCTTGAGCAGACGCGCGCACATCATCGGTGTGGTGACCAGCGAGACCAGCAGCGAGACCAGCACCGCCACCGCCAGCACCACCGCGAATTCGCGGAACAGACGTCCCACCATGCCGCTCATCAGCAGGATCGGCAGGAATACCGCCACCAGCGACAGACTCATCGACAGCACGGTGAAGCCGATCTCGCGCGCACCCTGCAGCGCGGCTTCCAGCCGCGTCTTGCCGGCCTCCAGATGTCGCGAGATGTTTTCCAGCACCACCACCGCGTCATCGACCACGAAGCCGGTGGCGATGGTCAGCGCCATCAGCGAAAGATTGTTCAGGGAGTAGCCAAGCAGCAGCATCACGCCGAAGGTGCCCAGCAGCGACACCGGCACCGCCACCGAGGGAATCAGGGTGGCGCGCCAGTCACGCAAGAACAGGAACACCACCAGCACCACCAGCAGCACCGACACCAGCAGGCTCACCTCCACCTCGTGCAGCGAACGGCGGATCGACAGGCTGCTGTCGCGCACCAGACTCACCTGCACCGAGGCCGGCAGCGCCGCCTGCAGCTGCGGCAGCAAGGCCTTGAGCTGATCGATGGTGGCGATGACATTGGCGCCCGGCTGCTTGGTGATCAGCACCAGCACCGCCGGCCGGCCGTTGTACAGGCCTTCGTTGCGCACGTTCTCGACGCTGTCCCTGATCTCGGCCACGTCGGTCAGCCGCACCGCCACGCCCTTGCGGTAGGCGATCAGCAGATCCTGATAGTCGGCGGCGCGACGCGTGCGGTCGTTGGTGTAGATCTGCCAGCGCAGGCCGCCGCCCTCCACCGCGCCCTTGGGACTGTTGGCATTGGCCGCCGACAGCGCGGAGCGCACGTCTTCCAGGCCGATGCCGTACTTGAACAGCGCCTCGGGATTGAGCTCCACGCGCACCGCCGGTGCCGAAGCCCCGCTGACATCCACCTGTCCCACGCCGCTCACCTGCGACAGGCGCTGCTGCACCACGGTGGAAGCCGCGTCGTAAATCTGCGCGCGGCTGAGCGTGGGCGAGGTCAGCGCCAGAATCAGGATCGGCATGTCGGCCGGATTCATCTTGCGGTAGGTGGGATTGCTCTTCAGCGCCACCGGCAGATCCACGCGCGCGGCATTGATCGCCGCCTGCACATCGCGCGCCGCGCCATCGATGTCGCGGCTCAGGTCGAACTGCAGCGTGATGCGCGTGCTGCCCAAGGAACTCTGGGAGCTCATCTCGGTGACATCGGCAATCGTGCCCAGGTGCCGCTCCAGCGGCGTGGCCACGGTGGCCGCCATGGTTTCCGGGCTGGCGCCGGCCATGTTGGCGGTGACGGCGATGGTGGGAAAGTCCACCTGCGGCAGCGCCGCCACCGGCAGGCGCGTGAATGCCGCAAGGCCCGCCAGCGCCACGCCCAGGGTCAGCAGCGTGGTCGCCACCGGCCGGCGGATGAAGATCGCCGAGAAGCTCACGGCGTCACCGCCGCGTCATCCTGGCCGCGCCAGCGCCGCACACGGCGCGCCAGGCGGTCGAAGGCCAGATAGATCACCGGCGTGGTGAACAGGGTCAGCAGCTGACTGAGGATCAGACCACCGACGATGGCAATGCCCAGCGGCTGGCGCAGCTCGGCACCGCTGCCATGACCGAGCATCAGCGGCAGCGCCGCCAGCAGCGCCGCCAGCGTGGTCATCATGATCGGCCGGAAGCGCAGCAGGCAGGCCTGATAGATCGCCTCCTGCGGGCTGCGCTGCTGCTGACGCTCGGCCTCCAGCGCGAAGTCGATCATCATGATCGCGTTCTTCTTGACGATGCCGATCAGCAGGATGATGCCGATGATGCCCATCACGCCCAGCTCGGTGCCGGACAGCATCAGGGCCAGCAGCGCCCCGACGCCGGCCGAAGGCAGGGTCGAGAGAATGGTCACCGGATGAATGAAGCTCTCGTAGAGCACGCCCAGCACGATGTACACGGTGATGATCGCCGCCAGAATCAGCAGCGGCTCATTGCTGGCGCTGTTCTCGTAGGCCTGCGCCGCGCCCTGGAAGCTGGTGTAGAGACTGTCCGGCAAGCCGATCCCGCGCTCGGCCGCCTCGATCGCCGCCACCGCATCGCCCAGGGCCACGCCCTCGGCGAGATTGAAGGACACCGTCGCCGCCGGGAACTGCGCGAGATGATTCACCACCAGCGGCATCGCGCGCTCATGGATGGTGGCGATGGCGGACAGCGGCACCTGCGTGCCGCCGCTGCCGGGCACGCGCAGCTGCCCCAGGGACTGCGGCGACTGCTGCAGCGCCGGATCGGCTTCGAGAATCACACGGTACTGATTGGACTGCGTGAAGATGGTGGAGACGATGCGCTGGCCGAAGGCGTCGTACAGCACATTGTCCACCGTGGCCGGCGTGATGCCGAAGCGCGCGGCGGTGGCGCGGTCGATCTCGATGTAACTGGCCAGGCCATGATCCTGCAGATCGCTGGTGACATCGCGCAGCGGTGCCAAGCCCTGCAGCTTGTCCAGCAGCCTGGGCACCCACTCGGCGAGCAGGGCATCGCTGGGCGCCTGCAGGATGAACTGATACTGCGTGGCGCTGACGGTATCGGACAGCGTCAGGTCCTGCACCGGCTGCAGATAGAGCTGGATGCCGGGCAGCTGTGCCACCGCCTGGTTCAGACGCTTGATCACGGTCTGCACCTCATCACGGCGCTGTTCGCGCGGCTTGAGCGCGATCTGCAGACGGCCGCTGTTGAGCGTGATGTTGGAGCCGTCCACGCCGATGGACGAGGACAGGCTCAGCACATCGGGGTCCTTGAGAATGACATCGACCAGCGCCTGCTGGCGCTGCGCCATCGCCGCGAAGGACACCGAGGACGGCGCCACGCTCACGCCCTGGATCATGCCGGTGTCCTGCGCCGGGAACAGGCCCTTGGGAATCAGCCAGTACAACAGCACGGTGAGCAGCAGCGTGGCCACCGCCAGCAGCAGGGTCGCGCCCTGACGCTGCAAGACCCAGCGCAGCGCCAGGGCGTAACGATCCAGCAGGCGCTGGAACAGCTGCGCGCTGAGCTGCGCGATGCGCCCCGCCGGCGTCGCGGACAGCCCGCTGGCGGCCGCGGGACGCTGACGCAGCAGTCGCGCCGACAGCATCGGCACCAGGGTCAGTGAAACCAGCGCGGAAATCAGGATGGTGACCGCCAGTGTCACCGCAAACTCATGGAACAGGCGCCCGACCACATCGCCCATGAACAGCAGCGGGATCAGCACCGCAATCAGCGACACGGTCAGCGAGACGATGGTGAAACCGATCTGCCGCGAGCCTTTCAGCGCCGCTTGCAGCGGACTCTCGCCCTCTTCGATGTAGCGCATGATGTTTTCGATCATGACGATGGCATCGTCCACCACGAAACCGGTGGCGATGGTCAGCGCCATCAGCGAGAGATTGTCGATGCTGTAACCGAGCAGATACATCACCGCAAACGTGCCGACGATGGACAGCGGCACGGACAGGCTGGGAATCAGGGTCAGCGACAGATCGCCCAGAAAGGCATAAATGACCAGCACCACCAGCAGCACCGAGAGCAGCAGCTCCAGCTGCACATTGCGCACCGAGGCGCGGATGGTTTCGGTGCGGTCGCTGAGCAGCTGCACCTGCACCGCCGCCGGCAGCGAGGCCTGCAGCTGCGGCAGCATGGTCTTGATGCGCGCCACGGTCTGGATCACGTTGGCGCCGGGCTGGCGCTGGATGTTGAGAATCAGCGCCGGCTCGCGTCCGGCCCAGGCCGCAAGCCGGTTGTTCTCGGCGTCTTCGCCGATCAGCGCGACATCGCGCAGCAGCACCGGCCGGCCCTCGCGATAGGCGATCACCAGATCGGCGTATTCCTCGGGGCTCTTGAGCTGATCGTTGGCGTCGATGGTGTAGGCGCGCGAAGGCCCGTCGAAGCTGCCCTTGGCGCCGCTGACATTGGCATTGCCGATGGTGCTGCGCAGATCGTCCAGGTTCAGGCCGTAGGCCGAGAGGCTGTGGAGATTGGCACGGATGCGCACCGAGCGCCGCTGTCCGCCGCCGATGCTGACCAGACCCACGCCGGAGAGCTGCGAGATTTTCGCCGCGACGCGCGTCTGCAGCAGGTCCTGCACCTGGGTCAGCGGCAGGGATTGCGAGGTGAAGGCCAGCACCATGATCGGCGCGTCGGCGGGATTGACCTTGGCGTACACCGGCGGCTGCGGCAGATCGGAAGGCAGCAGGCTGCTGCCGGCATTGATCGCCGCCTGCACCTGCTGCTCGGCGACATCCAGCACCATGTCCAGCGTGAACTGCAGGGTGATGCGCGAGGCGCCGGCCGAACTCTGCGAACTCATGCGCTTGAGCCCCGGCATCTGCCCGAGCTGGCGTTCCAGCGGTGCGGTCACCGAGGAAGCCATGACCTCGGGGCTGGCACCGGGATAGAAGGTCTGCACCTGGATGGTGGGGTAATCCACATCCGGCAGCGAGGACACCGGCAGCTGGCGATAGCCCAGCACGCCCACCAGCAGGATGGCGAGCATCAGCAGCGAGGTCGCCACCGGCCGCAGGATGAACAGCTGCGAAGGGTTCATGACTGCGAAGGATTCATGCGCCGTGCACCCGTGCCGTCCGCATCAGGGTCCGCCGTCCGGCGGCGGGCGGCGGTGGCGGCGCGGCTTGTCGCCGCCGTTCTTCTGCGGCGCCGGCGTCGCGGCGCCGGCGATGCTCACGCTCATGCCGTCCTTGAGCTGGTCGGCGCCATCGCTGACCACGGTCTCGCCGCCTTCCAGGCCGGCGCTGACCGCCACGCGTTCGCCGTCCACGGGCCCCAGCGTCACCGCTCTCATCGCCACCGTGTTGTCCGGCTTCACCAGGTACACGAAGCTGCCCTGCGAACCGCGCTGCACCGCCGACACCGGCAGCACCGGCACCTGCTCCAGCGTCCTGGCCAGCACCCGCACGTTGACGAACTGATTGGGGAACAGGCTGGCATCACGGTTCTCGAACTGCGCGCGCAGCTTGACGGTGCCGGTGCTGGTGTCGATCTGATTGTCCAGCACCGTCACCCGCCCCTGCGCCAGCTGCCGGGCATTGGCGCGGTCGAAGGCCTGGACTTCCAGGCCCTGCCCGGCCGCCATCGCCTCGTGCAGCGCCGGGATGTCGTCCTCGGGCAGCGAGAACAGCACGCTGATCGGCGTCTGCTGCGTGATCACCACCAGCCCGGCGCTGTCGCCGGGGCTCACATAATTGCCGGGGTCCACCTGGCGCAGACCCAGGCGTCCGCCGATGGGCGCCACCACATTGCAGTAGCGCAGATTGAGCTGCGCCGTCGCCACCTGCCCTTCATCGCTGGCCACCGCACCTTCGTACTGCTTCACCAGCGCCGCCTGCGTGTCATAGGTCTGCTGCGCCACCGAATCCTGCGTCAGCAGCGTCTGATAGCGCGCCAGATCCAGACGCGCGTTCTCCAGCAAGGCGCGGTCACGCTGCAGCGCGCCCTGAACCTGCTTGAGCTGCGCTTCATAGGGCCGCGGATCGATCAGCGCCAGCGCCGCGCCTGCCTTCACCGTGTCGCCCTCCTTGAAGCGGACTTCCATCAGCTGGCCGCTGAGCTGTGCGTGCACGGTGGCGGTGGCCAGCGGCGTGACGGTGCCCAGCGCGGTGAAATACACCTTCATCTGCTCGCGCTTCACGGTCTGCACCGCCACCGGCAGCGCACCCCCGCGCATGCCGCCGGACGGGCCCTTGCCGGCATCGCCGGCGCGATCCGCACCCCGCAGGCCGAGCCAGACGATGGCCATCGTCACCAGCGCCATCAACGCCAGGGCGATCAGCCGGCTGCGCCAGCGTCGCGCCGGTTTCTTGTTCGAGCTTGCTTCCACTTACGGGACTCCAGGGTTTTGCGCACAAGCCCGCACATGATAGGCAGGGCAGCAGCGTCATCGCGCCGACATTTACCAATCGTTACCTGCACGGCCAAAAGAAAAGGGCCGGCGATGCTGGCCGGCCCTTTTCGACATCCACCACAGGCACAAGTTTTAGGCGACGCGCTCCAGCACCGTGGCCACACCCTGACCCATGCCGATGCACATGGTCGCCAGACCGAACTGCGCGTTCTTCTCGTTGAGCACATGCGCCAGCGCGCCGGTGATGCGCGCGCCCGAGCAGCCCAGCGGATGCCCCAAGGCAATGGCGCCGCCCTTGAGGTTGATGCGGTCCATGCGCTCGGTGAGCTTGAGATCCTTGAGCACCGCCAGCGACTGCGCGGCGAAGGCTTCGTTGAGCTCGAAGTAGTCGATGTTGCTGACCTCCAGGCCGGCGCGCTTGAGCGCCTTCTGGCTGGCCGGCACCGGACCGATGCCCATGATCGAGGGATTGCAGCCGGCGGCGGCCATGCTCACCACCTTGGCCAGGGGCTTGAGGCCCAGGGCCTTGGCCTTGTCGGCGGCCATGATCAGCACGCAGGAGGCGCCGTCGGAAATCGCCGAGCTGTTGCCGGCGGTCACCGAACCCTTGGGATTGAAGGCGGGCTTGAGCTTGGCCAGATCGTCGATGTTGGCATCGGCGCGCACCACCTCGTCGAAGTCCACCACCAGCGGCGTGCCGTCGGCGTCGTGACCTTCGGTGGCCACCATCTCGTTCTTGAACTCGCCGTTCTTCCAGGCGGCGTAGGCCTTCTGGTGCGAGGCCAGCGCGAACGCGTCCTGGCTCTTGCGGTCGATCTGATGCGTCTGCGTCAGCATCTCGGCGGTCAGGCCCATCATCGCCGCCGCCTTGGCGGTGTTGATGGACATCTCCGGCGCGCCGTCGAAGCCGTGCGTCATCGGCACATGGCCCATGTGCTCGACGCCGCCGCAGATGTAGGTGTCACCCACGCCGGCCTTGATGCTGGCCACGGCGGTGTGGATGGCGCTCATCGAGGAACCGCACAGGCGGTTCACGGTCTGGCCGGCCACGGTCTGCGGCAGGCCGGCGAGCAGCGCGGCATTGCGCGCAATGTTGAAGCCCTGCTCCAGGGTCTGCAGCACGCAGCCCCAGATCACGTCTTCCACCTCGGCGGGCTTGAGCGCCGGGTTGCGCTTGAGAATCTGCTTCATCAGATGCGCCGAGAGCACCTCGGCGCGGACATTGCGGAACACGCCGCCGCGGGAGCGGCCCATGGGCGTGCGGATCGCATCGACAATGACGACATCGGTAGTCATGTATTACTCCAGATCAGTAAGCGCGCGCGCTTACTTCGAATAGAAAGTCTTGCCAGCGGCGGCCATCTGCTTCATCGATTCGGTGGGCTCGTAGAGCTTGCCCAGGTGCGCGTACTTGGCGCACTTCTCGATGACGGTCTTCATGCCCAGGGTGTCGGCGTACTTGAGCGCGCCGCCACGGAAGGGAGGAAAGCCGATGCCGTAGATCAGGCCCATGTCGGCCTCGTTCGGGGTTTCGACGATGCCGTCGTCCAGGCAGCGCACGGTCTCGATGATCATCGGCAGCATGTGGCGCTCGATGATCTCTTCATCACTCATGTCCACCTGGCCCTTGGGCTGGGCGGCCTTGAGCAGCTCGTAGGACACCGGATCGGCGACCTTCTTCGGCTTGCCCTTGGGATCGGTCTCGTACTTGTAGAAGCCCAGGCCGTTCTTCTGGCCGAAGCGCTTGGCCTCGTACATCACGTCCAGCGCGCTCTTGCCTTCGCCGCGACCCATGCGGTCGGGATAACCGGCGGCCAGCACCTCGCCGACGTGATGCGCGGTGTCCATGCCGACCACGTCTTCCAGGTAGGCCGGGCCCATGGGCCAGCCGAACTTCTCCATCACCTTGTCGATCTTGGCGAAGTCGGCGCCGTCACGGATCGCGGCCATGAAGCCGAAGAAGTACGGGAACAGGATGCGGTTGACCAGGAAGCCCGGGCAGTTCTTGACCACGATGGGCGTCTTGCCCATGGTGCCGGCGTAGGCCGCGATGGTGGCGATGGCCTCCTTGCTGGTCTTCTCGCCGTAGATCACTTCCACCAGCGGCATGCGATGCACGGGGTTGAAGAAGTGCATGCCCAGGAAGTTTTCCGGGTGCTTGAGCGCGCTGGCCAGCTCGTCGATGGAGATCGAGGAGGTGTTGGAGGCGATGATGGTGCCCGGCGCGACCAGGCTTTCCACCTCGGCCAGCACCGACTTCTTGATCTTGGGGTTCTCGACCACGGCCTCGACGACCACGTCGATGTTCTGGAACTCGCTGTAGCTGAGCACCGGCCGGATCGAGGCCAGCACCTCACCCGCCTTCTCCGGCTTGAGCTTCTTGCGCTCCACCTGCTTGGACAGCAGCTTGTTGGCCTCGGACATGCCCAGGGCCAGCTGCTTTTCGGCGATGTCCTTCATCACCACCGGCACGCCCTTCACGGCGCTGGTGTAAGCGATGCCGCCGCCCATGATGCCGGCGCCCAGCACCGCCGCCTGCTTCACCGGCTTGGCCAGCTTCTGCGCGGCCTTGGCCTTCTTCTTGAGCAGCTGGTCGGAGAGGAAGATGCCGATCAGGGCATCGGCGGCCGTGCTCTTGGCGATCTTGGCAAAACCCTGGCCTTCGATCTTCAGGGCTTCGTCGCGCCCCTTGGAAGCGCCCTTCTGGATGGCTTCCACCGAAGCCAGCGGCGCCGGCATGTTGGGGCCGGCCTGCTGCGCCACGAAAGCCTTGGAGGTTTCAAACACCATCATGCCTTCGATGGCGTTGAGCTGCAGCGGGCCCTTCTTCTGGGCGCGGCGCGCCTGCCAGTCCAGCTTGCCGGCCACGGCCTGGTCCAGGATCTTGAACGCCGCCTCGCGCAGCTTGGCGGTCGGCACCACGCCGTCCACGGCATGCACCTTGAGCGCCGCCACAGCCTTCTGCTGCGGGCCGCCGGCCACCCATTCGATGGCATTGTCGGCACCGCACAGGCGTGCAAAACGCACCGTGCCGCCGAAACCGGGGAACAGGCCGAGCTTGACCTCGGGGAAACCCACCTGGCCGGTTTCGTCGAGCACGCGGTAATCCGTGCACAGCGCCATCTCGAAACCGCCGCCCAGGGCCAGGGCATTGATCGCGGTGACCGAGGGGAACGGCAGATCCTCGATGGCATTGAACAGCTGGTTGGCTTCCAGGGCCCAGCGGGCGATCTCTTCCTCGGACTGCTGGAAGTTCCTGCCGAACTCGGTGATGTCGGCGCCGACGATGAAGGAGCTCTTGGCGCTGGTGACGATCAGACCCTTGGCGCCGCTGCCTTGCAGGGCCTTGCCGGCCTCGCCGAGTTCGGCGACGGTGCGCGCGTCGAATTTATTGATCGCATCACCCTGGCGATCGAAGCAGAGCTCGGCATAGCCGTTGTCCAGACGCGTGACGCGGATGGACTGCCCCTCGTAAAGATTAGTGTTGGACATAGTTACGGACCTTGAGTTGACGATGTGAAAAACCAAAAAAATGGGGCGATCTTGCGCATCGGGGACGCCTTGGGCCGGTCCCGCGCAAGTCAAGGGCCGGGATGATAGCCCTCGCCGGAAAGCCAGGTAAACCGCCGCGCAGACAGCCGCGCGCGCGCGCAGCGCACATATTTTCATATCAATGTTTTGACAAGCCGATTTGTGCAGCCCTACACTCAAACGCGACTTTTTGGGAGAAAAGTCAAGGGGAGTGCATGACGGCTTTCGAGCAGGTTTTTGCGCAGCATGAGACCAGGCCCCGCAGCGCATTTGCGGCGCTTCCATGCGCACCGCCCGACACCGCTTCCCGTGACGATTTCTTCGCGCGCAGCATCCGCGGCGGCGGGGCTTTTGCCGCAACCGCAGAGTTTGAGGACCGGCGCAGCTTGGCGCGCGAGCTGCCTTTATTTCGGTCTGCCGCGTCTTACGACGCATTATCCCGGCCCGCAACGGCCGTAACCTGCATGGAGCGTGTCTAGCTTATGAAGAAGTCCGCGAAAAAGGGCACGGCCAAGGCCGTGAAGAAGGCGGCGGCGAAGAAAGTGGTGAAAAAAGCAGCCAAGGCAGCGAAAGCGGTCAAGGCTGTGAAGAAAGTCGCCAGCAAGAAGCCGGGCAAAGCCAAATCCACGCTCTCCTCCCTGAAGAGCAAGGCCAAGAAGGCCGTCGCCCAGGTCAAGGCCAAGGCCAAGAAGGCCGTGAAGTCGGCCAAGAAAGTCGAAGCCAAGGCCAAGAAGGCCGTGAAGTCGGCCAAGACCGCCGTGCGCAAGGCAGAGAAGAAAGCCAGCGCCGTGGTCAGGAAGGATGTGAAGAAAGCGCAGGTGCAGATCAAGAAGATCGAAAAGAAGGTCAAGGCTGTCGAGAAAAAGGTCGAGAAGAAGGTGAAGGCCGTCGAGAAGAAGGTCGAGCGCGCCGCCGCCCCGGTCGTGGCCGCCGTGCAGAACATCACGCCCTCGCCGCTGTCACGCGCCTTCCTCGCCACCTCGCAGGGCAAGAAGGAAGTGGCCGAACATCCCGAAGCGCCCGCCTCCGAAGCACCTGCCGAAGCAGCGGCTGCGCCGGCCAGCAGCGAGACGCCTTCGAACTGAAGCCGCGCTTTTCCAGGCTGATTCGCAAAAGCCCGCCACCCGGCGGGCTTTTTGTTTGCGGCCGGGACGGCTACATTCATCCGTCCATCCGCATTGCCGAATCAAAAAAGCCCCTCATGAGTCTCAGTCTCGACCAGAGCACCGCCCTGTGCAGCCTGCTGTCCGACGCCAGCCGCCTGCGCCTGCTGTTGCTGCTGGAACAGACCGAGCTGTCGGTGGCGGAGCTGACCGAGATCACCGGGCTGGCGCAGAGCCGCGTGTCCACGCATCTGGCGCGGCTGAAGCGCGCGCAGCTGGTGCAGGACAAGCGTGCCGGTAACGCCGCGTATTACTCGGCCGCCACGCAGGACGAGGAGACCGGGGCACTCTGGCAGCTGCTGCGGGCCCGCCTGGACGACAGCCTGCTGCGCCTGGACCGCGAGCGCGCCGAGCAGGTGGTGGCGGCCCGCAAGCACGGCCAGACCTGGGCCGAATCGGTGGCCGGGCGCATGGAGCTGCATTACTCGCCGGGCCGCACCTGGGAGGCCACGGCGCGCGCGCTGATCGGCCTGCTGACCCTGGGCGAGGTGGCGGACATCGGCAGCGGCGACGGGGTGCTGGCCGAGCTGATCGCCGAGCACGCGCATTCGGTGACCTGCGTCGATATCAGTGCCACGGTGATTGCCGCCGCCCGCAAGCGTCTGGCGCGACTGCCCTCGGTACGTTTCGTGGAGGCGGACATGCACGCCCTGCCCCTGCCCAGCGGGCATTACGACCATGTCTTTCTCATGCACGCGCTGGCCTACACCCGCGAGCCCAAGCTGGTACTGCAGGAAGCCGCGCGCCTGCTCAAGCCGGGCGGCCGGCTGGTGCTGGCAGCGCTGGCCGAGCATCGCCATGAAGAAACCATGCGCGCCTACGACCACGTGAATCTGGGCATCAGCCCGGAGCAGCTGCGCCGCAAGCTCGGCGCGGTGGGCCTGAGCGTGGAAAGCTGCCGGATCAGCTCCCACGAGCCCCGGCCGCCGTACTTCGGCGTGGTCACCGCACTGGCGCGCAAGGACTGAAAGCGCGCCTCGCCCCGCGAGCTTCAGGCCTTCTCCACCGGCAGATCGCTCTTCCACAGGCACTTGCCCTTGCCTGCGATCTTCTTCAGGCGCGCCTGATGCGCGGCGAGTTCCTCGCTGCTGGCGCCGAGCACCGGCAGCGGCGCGTCACGGATGCCCAGCAATTCGGCGAAGCGTGAGCGACGACGCTCGCCGCTGGCTTCATCATCGAGCGTGAGCTTGCTCTGGCCGCCGGTCATGGCCAGGTAGACATCGGCCAGCAGGCGTGCGTCGAGCAGGGCGCCGTGATATTCGCGGTGCGAGTTGTCGATGCCGTAGCGCTTGCACAAGGCGTCCAGGTTCACCTTCTGCCCCGGGTGCAGACGCCGCGCCATGGCCACGGTGTCGGTGACCGTGCACACCTCGTCCAGCCTCTGCGCAAACCCCACGCGCGCGAACTCGGCATTGAGAAAGCCCATGTCGAAGGTGGCGTTGTGAATCACCAGCTCCGCGCCCGCCAGATAGTCCCAGATCTCCTTGGCCAGCTCGGCAAAGCGCGGCTCCTTGGCCACGCGCTCGTTGCTGATGCCGTGCACCTTCACCGCACCGGCGTCGATCTCACGTTCCGGATTGAGGAAGCGGTGGAAATTGTTCTGCGTCGGCCGGCGGTTCTTCAGCTCGATGCAGCCGATTTCGATGATGCGGTGACCCAGATCGACTTCCAGGCCGGTGGTTTCGGTATCGAGAACGATCTGGCGCATTTTTTTGTGAGAGGTGAGATGTGAGAGCCCAGACGAAACGCCGCTCAGCCGGCGAAGCGCACGATTTTCAGCGCCAGTTCCAGCGCCTGTTCGTAGTTGAGGCGCGGATCGACCGTCGAACGGTAAGCCCGCTCCAGATCGGCGTTGGAGAGGTTGCGCGCGCCGCCCGTGCATTCGGTGACATCTTCGCCGGTCAGCTCCAGATGCACGCCGCCCAGCTGCGCGCCACAGGCGGCGTGTATGGCGAAGGACTGCTCGACCTCGGAAAGAATCTTCTCGAAGGGCCGGGTCTTGAGACCATTGGGTGTGCTGATGGTGTTGCCGTGCATGGGATCGCAGAGCCAGAGCACGCGATGGCCGGCCTTGGCCACAGCCTCGATGAGCCGGGGCAGATGGTCGCCGATCTTGTCGGCGCCCATGCGATGGATGAGGGTGAGCCGGCCCGGCTCGTTTTCCGGATTGAGCACGCGGCACAGATCCAGCACCCAGTCCACGCTCATCGAGGGGCTCACCTTCACGCCCATGGGGTTCTGGATGCCGCGGCAGTACTCCACGTGCGCGCCACCGATCTCGGCGGTGCGCATGCCGATCCAGGGGAAATGCGTGGACAGGTTGTACCAGCCCGGCGCGCGCGGCACGCGGCGCGTCTGCGCCTGTTCATACCAGAGCAGCAGGGCCTCGTGCGAGGTGTAGAAGTCCACGCGCTGAAAATCGCTGATCGGCGCGCCGGCCAGCTTCTCCATGAAGCGCAGGGAATCGCCCAGGGCATCGACCATGCGCTGGTAGTCCGCCGCCAGCGGCGAGTGCTGCACCCAGTCCAGATCCCAGTACTCGGGGTGATGCAGATCGGCAAAGCCGCCGTCGATCAGACCGCGCACGAAGTTGATGGTCAGTGCCGAGCGCATATGCCCTTCGAGCAGGCGCTGCGGATCGGGAATGCGCGCCTCCGGCGTGAAGGCCGGGGCATTGACCAGATCCCCGCGATAGCTGGGCAGGCTGATGCCATCCTTGGTCTCCAGGTCTGCCGAGCGCGGCTTGGCGTACTGCCCGGCGAAGCGGCCGATGCGCAACACACGCTTGCGCAGGCCGTGCACCAGCACCAGCGACATCTGCAGCAGCACCTTCAGGCGGCTGACGATCAGCTGCGGCTGGCAGTCGGCAAAGGACTCCGCGCAATCGCCGCCCTGCAGCACGAAGAACTCGCCGGCCTGCGCCCGCGCCAGCTGGCTCTTCAGGGCGTTGACCTCCCAGGAAGTGACCAGCGGCGGCAGCTGGCCCAGTTCGCTGATGGCGCGCTGCAGCGCCTCGGCGTCGGGATAGTTCGGCTGCTGCGTGGCGGGCTTGCGCTGCCAGGAATCGGGCAGCCAGTCGCTTGGAATTTCAAGACTCACGGGATCGGGGCACTGCGGCGATAATGGACGGCCATTATAAGACCCGCCGCCAGACCGCCTTCGCGATGACCGCCGCCGCCCCTTTCAGCGAACACACGCCGCTGATGCAGCAGTACTTCGGCATCAAGTCCCAGCATCCGGACACCCTGGTGCTGTTCCGCATGGGCGATTTCTACGAGCTGTTCTTCGATGACGCCCGCAAGGCCGCGCGCCTGCTCAACATCACCCTGACCACGCGCGGCGAGTCGGCCGGCGCGCCCATCGTCATGGCCGGCGTGCCGCACCATGCGCTCGAACAGTATCTGGCGCGGCTGATCAAGGCCGGCGAATCGGCGGTGATTGCCGAGCAGGTCGGCGAGGTCGGCGCCGAGAAAGGTCCGGTGAAGCGCGAGGTCACGCGCATCGTCACGCCCGGCACCGCCACCGACGAGGCCCTGCTCGATGCCCGCGCGCAGTCCCTGCTCGCCGCCGTCTGCGAGCTGGACGGCGCGCACGGCCTGGCCTGGCTGGAACTCTCCTCGGGCCGCTTCAGCGTGCTGCAGACGGCGTCCGCCGCCGAGGCCGCCGCCGAGCTCTACCGCCTGCGGCCCAGCGAGCTGCTGGCGCCCGAACATCAGGCCGGCACGCACAGCGCACGCACCCGCCCGCTCTGGCACTTCGACGCGAGCAGCGCCTACCGCCTGCTCTGCGAACAGTTTGCGACGCAGGACCTGCGCGGCTTCGGCGCCCAGCATCTGCCGGCCGCGATTGCCGCCGCCGGCGCGCTGCTGCAGTACGTGCAGGAGACGCAGAAGTCGCAGCTGCCGCATCTGCGCAGCCTGCGCGTGGAGAACACCAGCGAAGCGCTGATTCTCGACGCCGCCACGCGCCGCAACCTGGAAATCGACCGCTCGCTGTCCGGCAGCCACGAGCACACCCTGCTCAGCGTCATCGATTCCTGCGTCAGCGCCATGGGCGCGCGCGCCCTGCTGCGCTGGCTGAACCGGCCGCTGCGCGATCAGGCGCAGCTCAATGCCCGCTACGACGCGGTGGCGAGTCTGGCCGACGCGCAGCCGCAGGGCAGCGGCGACGAGCGCCTGCGCCGCGCCCTGCGCGAGATCGCCGATCTGGAGCGCATCCTGGCGCGTGTGGCGCTGCGCTCGGCGCGGCCACGCGATCTGGCCGGCATCGCCGTCACCCTGGCCGCCCTGCCCGCCGTGCGCGAGGCCTTGCGCGGCTGCGAGGCGCCGCTGCTCACCGAACTGGCCGCGCGCCTGGGCGAGGACGAAACCCTGCTGCGGCACCTGCAGTCCGCCCTGGCCGAGGAACTGCCCTTGCTGGCGCGCGACGGCGGCGTGTTCCGCAGCGGCTTCGACGCCACGCTCGACCAGCTGCGCCAGCTCTCCGAAAACGCCGACGGCTTTCTGGTGGATCTGGAGACGCGCGAGCGCGCACGCAGCGGCATCGAGACCCTGAAGGTCGGCTACAACCGCGTCCACGGTTACTACATCGAGGTCGGCAAGACCCACGCCGCGAAGATTCCCGCCGACTACACGCGCCGCCAGACGCTCACCCATTACGAGCGCTACATCACCGAGGAACTCAAGCAGTTCGAAGACCAGGTGCTGTCGGCACGCGATCGCGCGCTGGCGCGCGAGAAGGCCTTGTACGAGGCGCTGCTGGATCGCGTCGCGGCGGATCTGCCGCTGCTGCAGGCCACCGCGCAGGCCCTGGCCGAGCTGGACGTGCTGGCCTGCTTTGCCGAGCGCAGCCGCGCCTTGCGCCTGTGCCGGCCGCAGCTGACACGCGAGCCCGGCATCGAGATCCGCGCCGGCCGCCATCCGGTGGTGGAGCAGACCCTGCAGCAGCCCTTCGTGCCCAACGATGTGCAGCTGGACGAGGACCGCCGCCTGCTGATCATCACCGGCCCGAACATGGGCGGTAAGTCCACCTACATGCGCCAGACCGCGCTGATCGTGCTGCTCGCGCACAGCGGCTGCTTCGTGCCGGCGGAGTCGGCGCGCATCGGCGCCATCGACCGCATCTTCACGCGCATCGGCGCCGCCGATGATCTGGCCTCGGGCCAGTCCACCTTCATGGTGGAGATGAGCGAAACCGCCAACATCCTGCACAACGCCACGGCGCAATCGCTGGTGCTGATGGACGAGATCGGGCGCGGCACCTCCACCTACGACGGCCTGTCGCTGGCGCGCGCGGTGGCCGAGTATCTGGCGCGCGAGCTGAAAGCCTACTGCCTGTTCGCCACGCATTACTTCGAGCTCACCTCGCTGCCCGAGACCCTGCCCGGCATCGCCAACGTGCATCTGGACGCCGCCGAATATCAGGACGAGTCCGGCGAGCGCCTGGTGTTCCTGCACAACGTCCGCCAAGGTCCGGCCAATCGTTCCTTCGGCCTGCAGGTCGCGGCCCTGGCCGGCGTGCCGCAGGCGGTGATCCGCGCCGCGCGCGCGCATCTGCAGGAACTCGAAGCGCGGCCCGCGCCGCACAGCGACAAGGCCGCGCCGGTCACGCCGCAGCTCTCGCTGTTCGCGCCGCCGCCTTCGGCCGCGCTGCGCATGCTCGATGCGCTCGCGCCCGACGAACTCAGTCCGCGCGCGGCCCTGGATGCGCTGTATGCTCTGAAGAAAGCCCGCGAGCAGGAACGCTGATGGACAAGGCTTTTCCCCGCACCCCCGCGCCACCCTACTACGCCGTGATCTTCAGCTCGCGGCGCAGCGCCGTCGAAGCCGGCTACGAGGACATGGCCCTGCGCATGGCCGAGCTGGCGCAGCAGCAGCCCGGCTTCCTGGGCATGGAAAGCGCACGCGATGCGCAGGGCTTCGGCATCACGGTGTCCTACTGGCAGACCCTGGAAGACATCACCGCCTGGCGCCGTCACGCCGAACACCGTCTCGCCCAGCAAACCGGCCGGCGCGACTGGTACCGCCACTACGAGCTGCGCGTGGCGCGCGTGGAGCGCGCCTACAACAAGCCGGATTGAGGCGCGGCCGCGGTCAGGCGCCGGCCGCGCAGGTACCGGACGATCTTGAACAGGCGGTCGGCACGGCGCATGCGCGTTGTGCTCAGCGCACCTTGGCGGGATCGAAGTGCGGGTTCTGGATCAGGCTGAAGCGATTGCCGAAGGGATCGAGCACGCTGGCCACGCGGATGCCCTCGCCCACGTCCTGCACCGGCTCGTGCGGTTTTGCGCCCAGGCTCAGCAGGCGGGCCAGTTCGGCCTCGATGTCGGCCACGCCCCAGTAGGCTTTCACGCCGGTGCTGCCCGGCTCGGCGTCCGGCAGCAGGCCCAGCTCGAAGCCGGCCAGCTCGTAACCCACGTAGTACGGCTGATCGTAATAGGGCTCGACGCCCAGGACGGCGCTGTAGAAACGCTTGGCGGCGGCGAGGTCCGGGGCCGGATAAATGGCGGTTCTGAGTCCGAGAATCATCTTGAGCACTCCAGGTCTTGGGGTTGGAGCGACAGCATCCGCCAGCGCTGCTGACAGCGTCCTGTCAGCAGGCATTTTGCCGGCCCTCAGCCTGCGGTCTTCAGTTCCGCCGGCACGAACTGCTCCAGCACCGCCTTCTCCAGCAGCTTGGGGGGCAGCAGGCCCTGCGCGAGCACGAAGTCGTGGAAGCGCTGGCGATTGAATTTCCCGCCCAGCGCCAGCTCGGCACGCTGGCGGATGCTCATCAGCGCCTGATAGCCGTAGAAGTACGCCGTGGCCTGCCCCGGCATGCGGAACACATAGCGGTCGGTTTCGGACTGCGCCATGCCCGGCGAGAGCACCACCTCGCGCTGCAGGAAGGCGTTCACCTGCTCCGGCGTGATGCGGCCGAGATTGACCATGGGGTCCAGGAACGCGCGCGCCGCGCGCATCAGGCGCAGCTGCAGGCCGATCAGCTGCCCGTCGAGCGGAAAGTCCGGCTTCATCTCCGCCTCGGCATACAGCGCCCAGCCTTCGACATTGACGCTGTTGAAGGCAAAGATCGCGCGGGCATCCGACACGCCTTTCTCCACCATCGCGGCAAACTGCAGCTCATGGCCGGGCCGCGCCTCGTGCGCGGTGAGCGTCCAGGCTGCGGCCTGATAGCTGAAGTCATCGGTCTTGAGATCGCCGCGGCCGGCCGTGCCCGGCACCTGCAGCGGCAGCACGAACTCGCCGTATTCGCCGGTGTTGCCGATCAGGCGCGGCGGACTCATGAACGGCGCGGGAATCATCGCCGACTCGGCCTCGCTGGCCAGACGGATCGCCGCCGCGCGCTGCGGCAGGCTCAGCACCTGCTCGTGGCGCACCGCGTCCTCGATGCTGCCCAGGGTGCTGCGGTACAGGGGCAGGATCGCGTCATTGGCCACCTGCTGCTGCTTCAGCGCGCGGATCACCTCACGGTAGTCCTCGCTGGCAAAGCCCTTGTCCTTGGCCACCAGTGGCGCCAGCGCCCGCATCTCGTTGCGGATTTCGGCAAAGCTCAGCAGCGCGCGGCGGATCAGCTCATCCGGCGCCACGTCCACGCCCACCTGCCGGAGGCTGTCGGCATACAGCGCCGGCGGCAGGCGATGATCGCTGCGCGCCTTGGGCAGGATCTCGCGCCGGAGCCAGGACTCGTAGTCCTTGAGCTGCGCGCGCAGCCTGGCCAGAGGCGCCTGGTAATCCCTGATCTGCGACTTGGCAAACAGCTGGCCGATGCCCTCCAGCAGCCGCGGTGTATCCGACAGGTCCTGCTCCAGCTCGCCGCGATACGGCGGCAGCAGACCCGGCTGGGCCATCGCCTCGCGCGTGCGCGCCTTGGCCAGCTCGGTCAGCGCGGTACTGCCCGGCTCCAGGCCGGCATAGCGGCGCAGGCGGATCAGCGCCGCGGCCTGCCGCTCCTGCGCGATGCGCGGGTCCAGCAGGCCCTTGATGCCGGAAAAAGCGATGCGCGCCACCGGGTAATACGGCAGCAGCAGCTCGTGCTGCAGGCGCTCGCTGTCGAGATTGCGCTGCGCGCTGTCCTGCAGGATGTCCAGATCCTGCAGCACGGCGCCATCCTGGGTCTGCGCGCGCCGCGTCTGCAGCTCGGCGATGGCCTCGCGCGTCGCGGCCTGGCGCCGCTCGAAGATGCCCGGCCCCAGGTCCACGGTTTCGGCATCGTGGCCTTCCACGCCCAGACCGGCGGCATCCTCGGGATTGAAGCGCGCCATCAGCGTCAGCAGCAGCTCGGCATTGCGGTTGCTCTGCGCCACCCAGGCCGGCACCGCCGCTTCCGCCAGACCGCTGCAGGCCAGCGCCAGCAGCAGCATCATCGTCTTGCGCATCCCGCTCTCCTTTTGAGGCCATGCGACGCGCCGGCTGACGCAGCGGCCGCTCACATGCCGGCGTTGTGCAGCATCGTGCGCACCACCACCAGCAGCACCGCAATGAACGCCGCCACCATCAGTACCCCGAAAAACACGAAGTGCCAGACCTTGCCCTTGGCGAAATCGCGCTTGCGGCTTTGGCTGCTCTGCACGCCGAACATGGCCGACGCAATGCTGGCGACAGTCTGCCACCAGCTCAAGGCGGGTTTTTCCTCATGATTCTCCTGCCCCTGCTGCTGCGCCATGGTCGCCCGTCCGGCTAGTTGTCGATGTAGTCGCGCAGGATTCTACGCGAGGCGGCGAGATCGGCCTTGGATTTGCTCTGGATGTCGCTGAGCAGCAGGCGCTCCAGCTTGCCGCCGATCAGCGGCAGGCCGCAGCTCAGATCCCAGCGGATCAGGTTGACGCAGCCGGCGCCCTGCGCCTGCAGCTCCATCTGCGCACCGATCTTGATCGGCACCGTCTTGAGTTCGAACTGCAGCTGCCCCTTGCGGCTGTCGAGGTTCCAGCTGTCCTGCTGCACCACGGTGACCACTTCCGGCAGGAACTTGCGTGCAAAGTCCGGCAGCTCGATATCGTTGCTGGTGTCGTAGCGCACCTTGATGCGGAAGCGCGAGCCCTGGCTTTCGTGCTCCAGCACTTCGATGCGGGTGAAGCCCAGAGCGGCGTACTTGCGCTCGAAATAACGCCGGTCGCCGAACATGCGCATCACCACCTCCGGCGCGGCATCAAAACTCTGACGTTCCTCGTGTTGCATCGACTTGTCTCCATTGCGCCCGGCGGATGCACGGCGCGCCATAAAAAAACCGCCGGCGCTGCTCGCACCGGCGGCTCAAGTGCCGCCCCTGATTCGCGCGGTGCTTACTTGGTGGTCATCTTCTGCACGGACGCGGCCGTGAAGTAGTCTTCCTTGAAGTTGACCGTGCCGTCGATCGGCTTGTCCTCGTTCCAGGCCGCGGTGATGAAGTAGCGGCCGGAGTCGAAGTGATAGATCACTTCCGGCACCGTGGTCGCGGTCTGGATGTTCGGCGCATTGATGATGTGGCCTTCCTGGAACTGGAAGATCTGATCACGGTTGTCGTAATCGTCGACCAGACCGATGGTCCAGCTGTCCTCGTCGATGTAGAAGCGACGGGTCTTGAAGGTGTGGCTGGTGCCCGGACGCAGGTTGGCTTCCACCACCCAGACGCGGTGCAGCTCATAACGCGGCAGATCCTGGTTCAGGTGCTTCGGACGGACCATGTCCTTGTACTTGGTCTTGTTGCCGCCGATCTTGTTGGAGTTGTACGGGATGTACACCTCTTTCTTGCCGACGATCTTCCAGGTGTAGCGTTCCAGCACACCGTTGAACATGTCCACCTGATCGTAGAACTGGTGGCCGTCGGTGCCTTCGTACGGATTGTCGCAGCACACCGTCGGCGCGCGACGGATGCGCTTGAGGCCCGGCGAATACAGCCAGGCGGCGCGACCATCGGCGCCGGTGCCGGTCTTGTCATGCACCAGGATGAAGGTGCCGGCCAGACGCGGCGGCGCCACCACGCGCGAGAGGTATTGCAGATACTCGCCGTTGCCCTTGGTGATGGGCACCGGGTTCTTGATCGAGGCGTAGGGGAACTGCACGTCCTCGATGATCTTGGTGAGCTGATAATCGCCGTTGGACTGCACGATCATCTGGTTGTTGTAGCGGGTCACCGCCTCGCCGCGCCACTTGATCTTGTGGTTCCAGATCGGCTCGGCGCCGGTCTTGGGAATCGGGAACGGGAAACCGGCCTTGCAGTTGTTCAGCTCGTCGGTGCCTTCGATCTCGCAGTTGACCGCGTTCGTTGCGGTGGCAGCCTGGATTTCCTTGGGCCAGTCCACCAGACGGTGGCTGGGATAGACGTTCATCTTGTAGGTGTCGTAGGTCGACAGCAGCTTCTTGTGACCTTCGCTCAGCTTGTCCGCGTACTGGGCCATGTTGGCCTTGGTGATCGTGAACAGCGGCTTCTCGCCGTCGATCTGATCATTGTGCGGGAACTCGCCGGACAGCGGGCCGTGCTTGGCTTCGGGCGTCCAGGCCGGGATGCTGCCGTCCTTGTTACCGGCTTTTTCAGCGCCAACCGGCGTCAGCGTCTTGCCAAGCGCGTCGGCCTCCTGCTGGCTCACCTTGGCACCAGCCTGAGCGGCGACAAGGCTCAGGGCTGCGGCAAAGGTGAAGAGTGCTTTACGCGATTTCATGCTCGCTCTCCTCAAGGGGGGTGGTGGGTCTCAAGCCGGTCCAAGCGGCTATGTCGTTCTACTTCGGTGCGCAGGGATGCTAACCAATCCACGCCGCAGTGCCAATTGAACGCCCGGACAGTCGCGCGTGGCGGTGAGGCCAGCCCGGCCTTAATAAAGACGGACTTGCGCAAGCCAGTGCAGGTGGCGGGGAAACCCCGACAGCTGGCTCAGACCAGCCCTGACAGCTGTCATCCGTCCACCATTCAAGCCCCGCCGTCCATCGACCTGCACCCATTCGGTGCTGTCACGATTTCTATAACAGTTCCCGTCGACATCCATGCGGCCTCGCACGGTGATGACGATGGTCGGAGCACAGATCGTTCCCTGTCTCCGGCGCATCTGGCGGAACGTTTATCAGGAGATTACCCATGCTGCATTTCATCCAGTATCTGGCCGTCCGCAAGCACCAGGCCGGTCTCACCACCGTTGAATACGCCGTCGCCGGCGGTTTGATCACGGCTGCGGTCGTGGGCGCTTTCGTGGCCCTGGGCGGCAGCGTCAACGGCGTCATCTCCGGCCTGTCCACCAGCATTGGCGGCTGATCTGACCGAAGTGTGACGAACCATCGTCGAGTGATACGCCGGGGGCGGAGTCTTTCCGCCCCCGGAATTCCCAGAGCCTGCGGAGCCTGAAGCGTCCTGCCGCATCCCTCGCTGGGGGGCCGATGTTGCGGCCTCACTCGCACCGGAGCCCCGCGTGCTCAGAAAACCTCTTTTTTCGCTTGGACTGGCCGTGGTGCTGGGCCTGATTGCGGCGCTGTTCGCAGCGCACTGGATCCAGGGCCGGGCCAAGGCCGTCGAAGCCGATCTGCGCGATAGCGTGCAGGTGGTGGTTGCCGCCACCGCGATCAACCCTGGCGCGCAGCTGCGCGCGCAGGATCTCAAGCTGGCGCCCTGGCCGCGCAACAGTCTGCCGCAGGACAGCCTGGGCAAGCTGGAAGACGCCGCCGGCAAATACGCCGCACAGAAGATACTGCCGGGCGAACCGGTGTTCCGGCAGCGTCTGCTGGACAAGCCGGGCAATGCCCTGTCCGCGCAGATCGAACCCAGCAAGCGCGCCATCAGTGTGCGCGTCAACGATGTGATCGGCGTCGCCGGCTTCCTGATGCCGGGCTGTCGCGTCGACGTGCTGGCCACGCGCGTGGACAACGAGCGCCGCGCCAGCACCCGCACCCTGCTGCAGGACATCAAGGTGCTGGCCGTGGACCAGACCGCGCAGGTGGAAAAGGACGAACCCGTGGTGGTGCGTGCCGTGACCCTGGAAGTCACGCCCCAGGACGCCGAGCAGCTGATGGGCGCCACCGAGGAAGGCACGGTGCAGCTTTCGCTGCGCAATCCTGACGACCAGAAATCCACGCCTGCGGCGGCGGCGCCCAGCGCTGCGCCGGCTCAGGCCGCGGTGGCCCCGGCCAGCGGCCAGGGCCCGCACCGCGCCGCCGGCGACGCCATCACGGTCATTCGCCTGGCACAGACCGTCAAAACCCGGGTGCGGCCATGAACCGCGCCATCACGCCAGTTCTGCCGCTCGCCTTGCTCGCCCTGGCCAGCGCCAGTCCGCTGCAGGCCGCGCCGCCAGCGGCGACGCCCGCACCGGTCGCCATCAGTGCCGTGCCCATGCAGGCCACCCGACAGGTCGCGGTCAACCAGTCGCTGGTGCTGCAGCTGGGGGCGGGCATCCGCAACGTTTCGGTCAGCAATCCCGGCATCGCCGATCTCATGGTGCTGCACGAGCGCGAGCTGTATGTGGCCGGCAAGACGCCCGGCACCACCAATGTCGTGGTCTGGGGCAAGGACGGCAAGGTGCTGAGCAGCTTCCCGGTGCAGGTCACCCTGGACATCGAAGGCCTCAAGCAGAAGCTGCACGAGCTGATGCCGGACGAATCGATCCGCGTGCAGTCGGCGGAGGAAAACCTGGTGCTCAGCGGCACGGTGTCCAGCGTCTCGCACATGGACGCCGCCAAGCAGGTGGCGCAGAGCTTTCTGCCCGATTGCGTCAATGCCTGGTCCGATGCCCTCGCACAGGCCGGCAAGCCCGGCGAGCAGGCCACCGCCGCGACGCAGCCGCAGAAGGATGAGCTGTGCAAGAAGGCGCACGTGGTCAATCTCATGCAGGTGGGCGGCGCGCAGCAGGTGATGCTGAAGATCACCGTCGCGGAAGTGGCGCGCACCGTGGTCAGGCGCCTCAACTCCGATCTGAACATCTTCAACTTCGGCAAGAACTGGTCGGGCGGCGCGGTCGCCGGCGGCGCCACCTTCCCCAATGCGCTGGACGCCAACGGCCTGCTGACGCCGGTGCTGGGCTCGCTCAACGGCAGCGCCGCCACCATCGGCCCGCCGGTGTCGCTGCTGCAGCCCAACCTGCCCGGCATCGACAACACCGGCATCTTCCTGAACTACCTGCGCGGCAATCTGCTGCTCAATGCCGTGCTCGATGTCTCCAAGCGCAACGGTCTGGCGCGCATCCTTTCCGAACCCACGCTCACCGCGCTCACCGGCCAGGAAGCGCAATTCATCTCCGGCGGCGAGTTTCCGGTGCCGGTGCCGCAGGGCAACAACAACGTCGCCATCGAGTTCAAGGAATACGGCGTGAGCGTGCGCTTCACGCCGCTGGTGCTGGACTCCGGCAAGATCAACCTGAATCTCAATGTCACGGTCAGCGAGCTGTCCACCGACAACAATCTCTCGCTCACCAGCAGCGGCACCACCGCCACCTTCATCATCCCTTCGCTGACCAAGCGCAGCGCCTCCAGCTCCGTGGAACTGGCCGACGGCCAGACCATCGGCATCGCCGGTCTCATCAACGACAACGTGCGCTCCTATGTCGAACGTCTGCCGGGCCTGGGCGACATTCCGATTCTCGGCGCGCTGTTTCACAGCCAGCAGTACCTCTCCGGGCAGACCGAGCTGGTGATGTTCGTCACCCCGCATCTGGCCAAGCCCATCGCCGCCGGACAGATGCGCCTGCCCACCGATGGCTATGTGGCGCCCAGCGATTTCGAGTTTTACCTGCTCGGCAGGCTGGAAGGCGGCAAGCCGCGCAGCCGCAATCCCGCTGCCGCCGAACTCGGCACCGAGGCCGCACCGCAGGCGCGCTTCGGCCACGATCTGTAAGCGTAGGAGTTCATCACATGCACACGCCCTCCGAGCTGATGCCCCTGCTCACCGCTGCTGCCCTGGCCGCCGTCATGACCAGCATGCGTCCCGCCGCCGCACAGGACACGCCGCAATTCGGTGATTCGGTGCGGCAGATGATTCGGGCCCAGATCTACGACCCGCAGGCCGCAGCCCATCCGCCGCAGCAGCCGCCCCTGGGTATCGACGGCATTCGCGGCGAGGCGGTGCTTTCGGCCTACCGCCAGCAGCCGCTCGCCAAGTCCGAGCCGCTGTCGCGCGCCGCCAGGATCGATGTCGATCCGCAGCACTGAGAACACCCGCTCCAGCCCCTATGGCTCAAACCCGTGTCCTGATCAGCGCCGGAAGTCCGCAAGCCTGCGAAGCCCTGCAGCTGGCGCTCGCCGCCGAGTCCGGCTTCGAGTTGCTCACGCAGCTGCACGACGGCGTCGCCGCGCCGCGCGCCTTGCCCAATGTCGAGGTGATGATCGTGCAGGTGCAGGCCGGCGAGGAGCCGCTGCTCGAAGCGATGGCCGCCAGCGTGCAGCGCACACCCACCCTGGTGATCTGCCCCGGCGATTCGCTGAGCCTGCTGCGCACCGCGATGCGCCTGGGCGCACGCGACTGCCTGTCGCTGCCGGTGAATTACCGCGAGCTGATCGAAGCGGTGCGCCGGCTGGCCGGCGAGCAGCGCCCGAACAATGCCGCGACGTACGGCAACCTGATCGGCGTGATCAACGTCAAGGGCGGCTCCGGCGCGTCCTTCGTCGCCGCCAGCCTCGCGCATCTGTCGGCCAGCCATCATCAGCACGAGGTGGGGCTGCTGGATCTGGATCTGCAGTTCGGCTCGCTACCGCTGGCCTTCGATCTGCAGCGCCGCTCCAGCCTTCTGGCGGCGCTGTACGCCGCCGGCCAGATCGATGAAACCGCGCTGCGCGGCTACATGGTGCGCCATGACAGCGGCGTGCAGCTGCTGAGCGCGATGTCCGATCAGCTCAGCCACGCCTGGGACCTGCCGCCGGACAGCATGCCCAGGCTGCTGGAGGTCATGCGCCGCGCCTTCGCCCTGACGGTGGTGGACATGCCGCGCCAGATCGATCCGCTGGCCAGCGCGGTGTTCGAACAGGCCGATCACATCCTGCTGATCACGCAGCAGAGCCTGGCGCACACGCGTGACGCCAAGCGCATGCAGCAGATCCTGCTCAACATCGTCGGCGTGCCGCGCGACCGCATGACCCTGGTGATCAACCGCTACAGCGAGCGCCACATCGTGCGCGAGCGCGATGTCCGCGAGGCGGTGGACCCGGCGCGCCTGCTGCTGCTGCCCAATGATTACGACACCGTCTCGGAAACCCTGGATATCGGCGTGCCGCTGTTTGCGCGCAGCCCCGACTCCGAGATCGCCCACGGCCTGCAGATGCTGGCCGGCGAACTGGGCCTGCTCAGCGCCGCCAGCCTGCCGCAGCCGCGCAAGCGCGGTCTGCGTGCGGCCCTGAGCGAAGCACTGCGAGGACGCTGAAAGCATGAACTCCCCGATCAAGGCCACGCCCGAATGGAACAAGCCCGCCACCGGCGAAGCACGCGGCGAAGCGGTCAGCGAGCTGGAGCGGCAATGGCGGCAGCGCATCCATGAACGCGTGCTGCGCGTGCTGGATCTGTCGCGCATGGAAGGCAGCGACGAGCGCCTGGCCCGCGCGCAGGTGCGCGAGGCCGCGCAGCGGGTGATGAACGAAGAGACCGTGCCGCTGCCGGTGCAGGCGCGCCAGCGCGTGGTGCAGCAGATCGAGGACGACATTCTCGGCCTGGGCCCGCTGGAGCCGCTGCTCAGCGACCCCAGCGTCGCCGACATCCTGGTCAACGGCGCGCACTCGGTGTACGTGGAGCGGCGCGGCCGCCTGGAGAAGACCGAGATCCAGTTCCGCGACGAAAGCCATCTGCGCAGCGTCATCGACCGCATCGTGACCCGCGTCGGCCGCCGCGTCGACGAGTCCTCGCCGATGGTGGACGCACGTCTGGCCGACGGCTCGCGCGTCAACGCCATCGTGCCGCCCCTGGCGCTCGACGGCTCGCTGCTGTCGATCCGCCGTTTCACCGTCGGCCGGCTCACCGCCGAGCAGCTGATCGCCAATGGCGCGATGACCGAGGCCATGGCCAGGTTTCTCAATGCCGTGGTGCATGCACGCCTGAACGTGCTGATCTCCGGCGGCACCGGCAGCGGCAAGACCACGCTGCTCAATGTGCTGTCCACTTTCATTCCCTCGTCGGAACGCATCCTCACCATCGAGGACTCGGCGGAACTGCAGCTGCAGCAGCCGCATGTGGGCCGCATGGAAACGCGCCCCAGCAATGTCGAGGGCAAGGGCGAGGTCTCGCAGCGCGATCTGCTGCGCAATGCCCTGCGCATGCGCCCCGACCGCATCATCGTCGGCGAGGTGCGCAGCGGCGAGGCCTTCGACATGCTGCAGGCCATGAACACCGGTCACGACGGCTCGCTGACCACGGTACACGCCAACACCCCGCGCGACGCCCTGGCCCGTGTCGAGAACATGGTGACCATGGCCGGCACCAATCTGCCGCTGCAGACCATCCGCGCGCAGATCGCTTCCGCCATTCACATCGTGATCCAGGCCGAGCGCATGGAGGACGGCAAGCGCCGCGTGGTCAGCATCCAGGAAATCCAGGGCATGGAAGGCCAGGTGATCACCATGAGCGAGATCTTCACTTTCCGGCGCATGGGGCTGGACAAGGACGGCATGGTGATCGGCCGCTTCGAGGCCACCGGCATGGTGCCGCGCTTCATCGAACGCATGCATCAGCGCGGCCTGGATCTGCCGCCCGATCTGTTCGAGCCACCGCTGCGCTGAGGCAGGCCTGTCATGTCGCTGAATCTCATCATCGCCCTGGTCCTGGTCTTCGCCATGGTGTTGCTGCTGGTCAACGGCTTTTCACACATCGATTCCAGCGAGGCGCAAAAAGCCTTGCGCACGCGCCTGGCGGCGGTGCGCAAGCAGAGCTTCGAAGGCCGCAGCGGCGACTCGCTGATCCGCGAGAAATATCTGCGCGAGCTGTCGCCGCTGGAACGGCGCCTGGAAGAGCTGCCCGGCATGGTGCGGGTCACGCGCCTGCTGGAGCAGACCGGCCGCAACGAACCCGGCTACCGCTTCCTGGCGCGCGCGCTGTTGCTGGCTTTCTTCTTCAGCCTGCCCAGCCTGCTGATCTTCGGTTTCGCCATCGGCCTGCTGGTGTTTGTCGCGGTGCCGCCCCTGCCCCTGCTGCGCGTGCTCGCGCAGCGGCGCGAGCGCATCAAGAAGTTCGAGGAACAGCTGCCCGATGCCCTGGACCTGATGAGCCGCGCGCTGCGCGCCGGCATGCCGCTGATGGACAGCTTCCGCTTCGTCGCCGAGGAAATGCCGGCGCCGATCTCGGACGAATTCCGCACCACCTGGTCGCATCTGAACTACGGCATCTCGCCCAAGGCCAGCTTCGAGGATCTGACGCAGCGCATACCCTGCACCAGCCTCTCGGCGATGACCACGGCGGTGCTGATCCAGCGCGAGACCGGCGGCAATCTGGCCGAGATTCTCGACAAGATTTCCGCCGTGCTGCGCGGCCGCTTCCGCTTCCAGCGCAAGCTCAAGACGCTCACCGCCGAAGGCCGCATGTCGGCCTGGATTCTGATTCTGCTGCCCTTCGTGCTCAGCGGCGTGATTGCGCTGACCTCGCCCAGCTATCTGCCCATGCTGCTCAACGATCCGCTCGGCGGCCGCCTGGTGCTGGCCTCGCTGGTGTCGATCGGCATCGGCGCGCTGTGGATCCGCAGCATCATCCGCGTGCCGGTCTAGGGCCTGTTAACGCCATGGACGATCGCTGCGTTGCCGCCAGAAATCGCGCCAGGCAAGGGCACCGGCCATGAACGCCAATCGGCTGCTGTCCTCCACCAACGCCGTGCTGGCGCACTACCAGCTGCTGCTGATCGCCCTGGGCGCGGGCCTGGCCATCGCCCTGTTCGCCTGGTTCGGCGCGCAGGCCGCCGCGTACTATCTGCACCCGACGCGGCGCGGTCTGCAGGCGCTGCGCGGCGGCGACGGCCGCGCCGCAGCCGAGAACCTGTGGGTCGTCTGGCTGCGGCGTCTGGCGCCTTATGTCGAGCCGCGCAAGGCGCGCGGCAGCCAGGGCATCCGCGAGCTGCTGCGGCAGGCCGACATCCATTCCGACTACGCGGTGACGGCCGTGTACGTGGGCAAGGTGGTGTGCCTGCTGCTCTCGGTTCTGCTGCTGGTCTGGGCCGCCAGCGTGGTGAAGCTGCCCAAGGCACTGATGGTCTCGGCCTTCTTCATCGCGCTGTTTGGCGTGTACATGGCCTGGAAGCTGCCGAACCTGTATGTCGAGCACCGCATCCAGTCGCGCCGCGCCGCCCTGCTCGCCGGCTTTCCCGATGCGCTCGATCTGCTGGTGTCCTGCACCGAAGCGGGCCTGGGCTTCAACGCCGCCATCGACCGCGTCGCGCAACAGCTGCCCGGCAGTCATCCGCTGCTGGCGCGCGAGCTGGCCCTGGTCAATGCCGAGGTGCGTGCCGGCGTGGATCGCAGCGAGGCGCTGCGGCATCTGGCGGACCGCACCGGTCTGGAAGACGTGCGCGGCCTGGTGGCGCTGATGATCCAGAGCATGCGCTTCGGCACCGGCATCGCCGAAACCCTGCGCCTGTATTCGGAGGAATTCCGCGACCGGCGCATGCAGCGGGCCGAGGAGTCCGCCGCCAAGGTCGGCAGCAAGCTGATCTTCCCGCTGGTGTTCTGCATCTTCCCGGCGTTCTTCCTGGTCTCCACCGGCCCCGCCGTGATCGGCGTGGTGCGCGCGGTGAGCAACAGCGGCGTGACCTGGCCCAGCGCGCAAAGCGCACATCACGCCCATCCCCGTCACAAGTGAGCCGAACATGTCCCTGCGCCATTCTTTCCCGCTGTTACTGGCCGCCGCGCTGAGTGCCTCGCTGCTGGGTGCCTGCGCGTCCCGCGCCCCGCAAGCGCAACCGGAAAAGATCGATGTGGCGCAGGCCCTGGCCGCCGGCGACGCCAGTTACGCACGCGGCGAGTACGAGGACGCGCTGCTGGAATACGTGCGCGCCGGCAGCGCGCGCAGCGACGATGCCGCCACCCTGCTGCGCATCGGCCGCACCCAGGAGCGCCTGAACCAGAGCGCGCTGGCCGCCGATGCCTATCTGCGCGTGCTGCGTCTGCAGCCGGACCATGCCGAAGCCAGCGAGAGCCTGGGCCTGATTCTGCTGCATCAGGGCAAGAACGAAGCGGCGGCCAAGCTCCTGCAGGCCGCGATCAAGCGCAATCCCAAATCCTGGCGCGCCTACAACGGCCTGGGTGTGCTCGCCGATCTGGCCGGCGACTACGCCGGTGCCGCCGCGCGTTATGCGCAGGCCGACGCGCTCAAGCCCGAGCAGCCGGAAGTGCTCAACAACCTGGGCTACTCACGTTACCTGGCCGGCGATTACGTACAGGCACAGCGTTACTACCGGCGCGTGCTGGCCGGCGCCCCGGACAATGCCAAGGCCTGGTCCAATCTGGGGCTGCTGTACGTGCGGCAGAACCAGTATCCGCAGGCGGTGGCGGCGTTCTCCGAAATCATGAGTCCGGCCGAGGCCCATTACAGCGCCGCCTATGTCTGCATGCTGGAGCATCGCAACGACGATGCCGCGCGTCTCTACCAGCAGGCCATCGCGCTCTCGCCCAGCTATTACGAAGCCGCTTACCGCGGCCTGGCGCGCCTGCGCCGCGAGTCGGCGGCCCGGCAGGGCGGCGCGCCATGAACGCCGGCCGCAGCGCCAGACAAGGCGGCATGGAACTGGTGGAAACCGCACTGGTGCTGCCGCTGTTCCTGTTCCTGATGCTGGGCATCCTGGATATCAGCCGCCTGTTCTTCACCGAGATCACGCTGCAGCGTGCGATCCGCGAGGCGGGGCGTTTCGGCGTCACCGGCCAGCAGCTGCAGGACCCGGCCCATCCCGGCAGCATGCTGTCGCGTCTGGCTTCCATCAAGCAGATCGTGGCCGACAGCGCCATCGGCGTGAACGTCGACACGTCCACCATCAGCATCAGCAGCGTCAGCGGTGGTGGCAACAGCGCCGGCGGTCCGGGCGACACCTTCACCATCACGCTCAACTACGAGTTCCTGTTCGCCACGCCACTGGTGGGCCATTACTTCAACAACGGCAGTCACGTGTTCACGGCCAGCGCCAGCTTCCACAACGAACCCTTCCCGCCCGGGGCCAGCTGATGAAGCCCGGCCGCCGCTGGCAACGCGTACCACTGCCGCAGTCCGGTCTGGCGGTGCTCGAGTTCGCGATGATGCTGCCGGTGCTGCTGGTGCTCCTGTTCGCCAGCATCGATCTGGGCCGCGTGATCCTGATCCGCCAGATCATGCTCAACCTGAGCCGCGAAGCCGCCAACCTGGCCTGCCGTGGCACCGCCTTCGCCGATGTGATGAGCGCAGTGCAGACTTCCGCCGCGCCGCTGAATCTGGCCCAGGATGGCTATGTCATTCTCACCGAGATCTATCGCAGCAGCGCCAGCGTCGTCACGGTGAAGAGCCGTCTGACTTACGGCGGCCGCGCCGGCAGCAGCCACGTCGGCGCCACCGTCGGCGGCGCGGCGGTGCTGCCCGCCAGCACGCCCGCCATGCCGCCCACCGGCATGAGCCTGTACGTGGCAGAGGTCTTCTATCACGTCGATCCGATCACGCCGCTGGGACAGTTCGTCACGCTCAGCGGCAACAGCAGCTATTACGACGTCGCCTTCTTCTAGGAGGATTTATGCGCCACGCATATCCGCGATCGATCCACCAGAAGGGCGCTGCCCTGATTCTGTTCGTCACCGGCCTGATGGCGATGACCCTGATGCTGGGCCTGGCCCTGGACGGCGGTCTGCTGTACATGGCGCGCGCCGCGCTGTCCAAGGGCGTGGATGCCGCAGCGCTGATGGGCGCCAGACAGCTGAGCCTGGGCGATACCACCGCCGGCTCGATGGCGCGCAGCGCCTTCGACATCAACTACGCGGCCTCCAACCTGCCCTCGCGTCAGGTCAGCGCCCCCAGCGTGAACATCAGCTTCAGCACCGACGCCAGCGGCATCCGCCGCATCACGGTCAATGCCTCGGTGCGGCTCAACACTTATCTGATCGGCGTGCTGCCGGAGTTTTCCACGGTGACGGTGGCCTCCAGCGCGCAGGCCCTGCGCGCCAAGCTGGTCATGGGTCTGGTGCTGGACCGCTCCGGCTCGATGAGCAGCAACGGCGGCTCCAGCGCCCTGGGGCCGGCGGTGCAATCCTTCGTCAGCTTCTTCGACGACAGCATGGATCGCGTGGCGATGAGCAGCTTTTCCGACGCCGCCACACTCAATGTCTCGCTGCGCTACAACTTCAAGACCACGGTGACCAATGCCGCCAAGAGCCTGAGCTACAGCGGCTGGACCTATACCCACGGCGGCCTGGACATCGCCCGCACCCAGGTCAACACCGTGGCCAGCGATCCCAACAACAATGTGCTGCACGTGGTGGTGCTGTTCACCGACGGTTACGCCAACTCGTTCTACCAGGCCAACACGCGCTGCACGCGCAGCGGCAGTTTCGGCAACTACACCTATAACTCGCGCAATCTGATTCTGGTGCCGGGCAGCAGCAGCTCGGATTTCCGTGACCCGGCCACCGGCGCCAGTGTCAGCTGTCCGTACGCGCTCAGCACCTTCTATTCGTACAAGTACGCCGCCAACAAGACCCGCAACAGCACCTACATCACCGAGGAAGGCGGCTATCAGGCGGAGAACTCCGCCAAGCTGATCCGTCAGGACGGCACCCTGGTCTACGCCATCGGCCTGGGCACCGACATCGACAAGACCTCGCTGAAGAAAATCGCCAACGACCGCAGCAGCAGCACCTTCAATGCCGCACAGCCGGAAGGCCTGGCGGTATTCGCACCCACCGCCAGCGATCTGGATCTGGTGTTCAAGCAGATCGCCTCGCGCATCCTGCTGCGCCTGACGCAGTGAGGCTTTAGCGCTGGGCTTCGACGCGCGCCAGGGCCGCCAGCAGCGCCTCGCGGCCGGAGAGTTCGCAGCCCAGCGTCGCCAGCATGATGAACACGCCGGCCAGGCGCCGGTGCAGGAACACGATCTCGCGCGGCGGCACGCGGAAATGCACCGACAGCGCATTGAGCGCGGCGATGCGGCTGCTGCGCATCGGCAGATCGCTCTCGCCCCATTTGTATCCGCCCTTGGCATTGTGCAGGGCCGGGGCCACGCGCGGATCACCCGCTTCGGCAAAGGGTTCGACGATGGCCTCGCACATGCCGAAGAAGGCGTCCAGCGCCGCGGTGTTGAAGCCCGGCGCGATCAGGCCGATGGCCTGTGCACCGCGGCGCAGACGCTCACGGTCATGCGCCAGCGCCCCGGCGACGATCTCGCTGTAACCCTCGATGAAGCCGCGCCCGAAGATGCGCGTGGCACCGAAGTCCAGCAGCACGATGCGGTCCTCGCCGGCGCGTGCGCCGACGCGGATGCGGTAATTGCCGAAATGCGGATCGGACTGCACCATGCCCCAGTCGAAGAATTCGGTGAGGAACAGTTCCAGGAAGGCATTGCCCAGGGCATTGCGCCGCGCCAGCGACAGCTTCTGCACCGTCTCGTCGCGGACATGGCTGCCGGCCTCGAAGCTCGTGGTCAGCACCTGATCGCTGCTGTACTCGCCGAACACTTCCGGCACCACGAAGCGCGGATCATCCGCCAGACGCTCGGCGAACTCCTCGGTGTAGTGGCGCTCGGATTCGTAGTCCACCTCGCGGTAGAGCATCTCGCGCACCTCGTGAAACACCGGGGTGATGTCCAGGCCCTTGGGCGTCAGGCGGGTCATCAGCAGCAGGCGCGAGAGCGTGCGGATATCGCTTTCGATGGCATCGGCCACGCCCGGATACTGGATCTTCACGCACAGCTCGCGGCCATCGCTGCGCCGCCTGGCACGATGCACCTGGCCCAGCGAGGCGGCGGCCAGCGGCGTGGTGTCGATCTCCAGCTCGCGCAGGCGGCTGCGGCCCAGGTTGCGCTCCAGCACCGGCGCCACCACCTTCCAGTCCACCGGCGGCGTGTCGTCCTGCAGCTCGGAGAGCACCTCGACCGCTTCCTCGGGCAGGAAGTACTGGCCGTAGAGCGAGAGCATCTGCCCGGCCTTCATCACGCTGCCCTTGAGCTTGCCCAGCTCGTCGGCCAGCACCTGCGCCTGGCGCTGGTAGAACTCGCGGTCGGCGCTGCTGCGGTCGATCTCGCCGCGGAAGATGTTGGCGATGGAATGCGCCACCAGCTTGGCGCCGGCACCGACCCCCAGCTTGGTCAGCGCGATGCTGCGCTCCAGCGAGCCGGTCTTGAGCGAGGACATGCTCGGCTTGGGATGATCGTCGGAAGGCGGCATCGGCGGTCTGTCAGGAAGATGAAAGCAGGCAAGCCCGGTATTTTACGGGCAGCGCACCTGAACCGTCGGTAGAAATCGCCGGACCGGCGATGACCCGGTCCGGCAATTTGGGAGTGACAACGTTTACGGCGAGTCCAGCCGCCATCCACGGTTGTTGGACCCGAGGTTTGGACGGCGCTGTCCCACAAAAGGTTGCATGCCGGTGGAAACTTTTTCCCGAGGGCCGAGGCGGCGGCAGCGCCGCGCCGGTGAGGCCCGCGACGTATTGCTTTTTGCCTCCCGCCCCCTGCCTTCAATGCCCATACCGGGCGCGCACCGCATCGGGCAGGAATTCGCCGGGTTTCATCGGCAGATCGAACTGCGGCGGCGGGTCTTCGGCCAGCAGGCGGTTGGCGAAGTAGCGGCCGTCCTTGAAGTCATAGGTCACCACCGGCGCGCAGTTGGCGGCCAGGGCGTTGTAGGCCGGCAGCAGATGGCCTTCCTGGAAACGCCAGAGCTTGCCCTCGTGGTCCTCGTTCTCCACCAGCACCACATTCCAGCTGTCCTCATCGACATAGAAGGTGCGTCGCCCGAAAGCGTGGTGCTTGCCGCCGCGCTCCTCGGCCTCGATCACCCAGACCCGGTGCCGCTCATAGCGGGTGCCGGCAGGATTGAGGAAGCGCGGCGTCAGCAGCTGCGCGTAGCGGTAACGGCCGTCGCTCAGGGCATAGGCGTTGTACGGGATATACAGCTCGCGCTTGCCGGTGAGCCGCCACACGTAACGGTCGAAAGCGCCGTTGTACATGTCCACCATGTCGATGAACATCAGGCCCTGCGCGCCGGGGAAAGGCTGGTCGTAACCCACCGGCGGCACCCGGAACATGCGCCGCATGCCTTCCGGAATCACCCAGATGTTGCGCCCCTGGCGCAGCGAGTTGGTGGTCTCGTGCACCAGCGCCACGAAGTCCACGCCATTGCGCGATTTGCCGAACCAGGTCAGGTAGTAGAGCAGGATGTTCTCGCGCGTCAGATCGGCAGGATCGGCGATGTTGGCGTAGCGCTCGAAGATGCGCTCGGTCTGGTTGAGCAGCTGCGGCTCGCTGTTGCCCACCACCGCCTGCGTGGACTGCATCTGCAGGGTGTTGCCGCGATAGCGCGTGCGGTGATTCCACATGATTTCCACGCCGGACCTGGGCTCGGGAAAGGGAAAGCCCAGCCGCGCGTTTTCCAGGGCATCGGAACCCAGCAGCCGCGCCCTGCCCTTGTTGGCGGCGCTCGCCTCGTAGATCGCCTGCGGATAGGCCACGCTGCGGTGCGTGGCATAGACCGGCATGCGGTAGTCGGCATAGCGCGCGAACAGGGCCAGATGGCCGGCGCTGAGCTGCGCGCGGTACTGCGCGAGATTGTCGCGGGTGATGGTGAACAGCGGCTTTTCGTTCTCGTAGGGATTGACCAGGCGCTGACCCGGCCGATACGCGGCCGGCCACTGCGCCTTCTGCAGACCACCGGTCCAGGCCGGAATGCTGCCGTCGGCATTGCCGCTTGCCTCGGCGCCCACCGGCGTCAGAGCGCCGCCGCCGGGCGCCGCACCCGCCGCGACGCTGCTCATGCTCGGCGGGGCACTGTCATCGAGACGATTGGCCAGCGTCGCTGCCGCGCCCGCGCGCTGCTGCCGCTGCGCGGCGGCGGCCATGGCCTGCTCACGTGCCTGCGACAGCTCCAGGTATTTCAGCCACTGCCCGGCGCTCTTCTTCTGCTCGGCAAAGCCGCCGGCCTGGGCGAACGCCGCCTTGGCGCCATCGACATCGGCCTGCTGATAGCGCGCCAGCCCCAGGGCCAGGTACAGCTTGCCGGCGTTCTTGTTCTGCGCGCCGCCGAGTTTCAGCGCCTGTTCCAGGGCGCTGGCGGCATCGCCGTATTCGCTGCGATCCAGATGCAGCTGCGCCAGCTGCTGCCAGACCTCGGCGCTGGGCGCGGCGCGCGCCACCGTCTCCAGCGCCGGCAGCGCCAGCGAGTCCTCGCGCGCCGCCAGCCAGAGATTGGCCAGCAGCTTCTGCGTGGCGAGATTGGTCTCGATCAGCTTGCGCTGCTGCCATTGCTGCAGCAGCGAGCCGGCCTCGAAAGGCGCGCCGATCTGCGCGGTGAGCGTGACCAGACGCAGGCGCTCTTCCGAGCTCTGCAGGAAACCCAGGCGACTGGCCACTTCCATCACCGCCGCCGCGCGCTGGCTGTTGCCGGCTTTCAGATGGATGGCGGCCAGGCGCAGCCAGTCTTCACGGCGCGTGGGATCTTCCTTGAGCAGCTGCTCCAGATATGGCAGGGCCTCGCGTTCGCGGCCGGCGCCGATATAGGCCACCGCCAGGGTGCGGCGCCAGGAGATGTCGGCGCCGGGCTTGTCGGCACCGGCCTTGAGCAGCAGCGGGATCGCCTCGCCGTAGCGCTTCTGTTCGACATAGGCCGCCGCCACGCCGACCAGGGCATTGGCCGGCGCCTGTCCGCTCTTCACCTGCGCTTCCAGCTGCGGCAGCACCTTCTTCAGATCGCCGCGCGCCAGATACAGCTGGGTGAGATCGCTGCGCATCTGCGCGGCAGCCGGCGCCGAGAGGATGTTCTGCGCCAGCGCCTGTTCCAGATACTTGGCGGCCTGATCGTAGTCCTTGTTCTGCGCGGCGCGGCCGGCCAGATCACGCAGCAGGATCGCCTTGGCGTAAGGGTCGGTGGTGATCTTGAGCAGCTGCTGCGGGTCCTGCGGCTTGCTGTCCTGCTGCGGGGTGTCGATCAGGCGCTGCTCGCTGCGGTACTGGTCCGCCAGCGCCGGCAGCGCCAGCGCCGCGCCGGCCGCGAACAGGAGTGCGCGCAGTCTCATTGCCGCCAGTTGTAAGCGCAGTCTTCCGGGTTCATCTCGACACGCTGCTTGACCTCACGCGCGCTCTTGGAAGACTCGTAGATCCAGTTGCTGATGCTCTCCACCGCCGCCGCCTCGAACACGCCGCGCGGATCGGCGTCCACCAGCTTCACATCGCGCACGCGGCCATTGGGCATCACCGTGAACACCACTTCCACCCAGCCGCGCAGCTTCTGCTTGCAGGCCCATTCCGGCATCTGCGGCCGCGCCGTGGACAGCGGCACCAGGGGCTTGCCGGCAAAGTTGTTGCCCAGGCCCAGACCATTGCCGCCACCACCGCCTCCGCCGCCCAGGCCGCGCCCCGCAAAACCGGCAAAGCCGCTGCTGCCGGTGACGCCGATGCCGCTGCCGCTGCCACCGAGCGTCAGCGGCACGCTGATCGGTCCGGCCTCCAGCGGCGCCAGCGGTGCAGCGGCGGCGGACAACGAAGGCAGATCGGCGCGCGACAGCGCAGGCGGCGCATCCGGCGGCGGCGGCGGCGCATCGGCCAGCTGGTTCTGATCCGGCGGTGGCTGCGCCTGCGGTGGCGCCAGCTGCACGCCGTCGGTGACGCGCAGCAGCTTTGGAGCACCGGCGCCGGGCGCAATCAGGCGCGCCATCAGCCAGAACAGCAGCAGCGCGATGATCAGGCCCAGCAGTGGCGGCAGCAGCCAGCGGCTGGCCGGGTTCTGCGCGTTCAGGCTGAGCCCGGAGGCCACGCGTTCAGGGTCCGCTGACGGGCGTGGCGGCGATGGCCACGTTCTTGAAGCCCGCCAGCCGCGCCTGGTCCATGGCTTCCACCACCAGACCGGCGCGCGCCTCGCGGTCGGCCTGGATGATCACCGAGGCATTGGGGTTTTCCTGGCGCTTGCGCTGCAGATGCGCGCGCAGGGCGCGGATGTCGATGCGCGCGCCATCGGTCCAGACCTCGCCATTGGGCGCGATGGCCACCAGCACGTTTGCGCGCTCTTCCTTCACCGCAGTCTGCGCACTGGGCCGGTCGATGTGGATGCCGGCCTCGGACACGAAGGTGTTGGTGATGATGAAGAAGATCAAAAGGTTCAGCACGAAATCCAGCATCGGCGCCAGATCGATGCCGGTGTCTTCGGGCGGCTGCGTGTGGCGGCGGCTGCGCATTCAGTAGCTCAGCAGATCGCCCAGCAGCTCGGTTTCATGCTGTACCCGGCGCTGGAAATGATTGGCGAAGTACAGGCCGCTGACGCTGACCACCAGGCCCGCGAGCGTGGCCACCATCGCATGCGAAACACCAAAGGCCATGCTGCGCGCATCGGCAGCGCCGTGAATCAGCATGCCGTCGAACACTTCCAGCATGCCGGTGACGGTGCCCAGCAATCCCAGCAGCGGTGCGATCGGCACGGTGACGCGCAAAAGCGGCAGCGGCGCACTCATCGCCACCGCCGCCTGCGAGATCAGCATCGCGCGCACCTGCCGCGCGCTCCAGGAACGATGCTCGCCGCGCGCCTGCCACTGCGCCTGCAACTCGGCGCGCAGCGCCGGAAACAGCCGGCGGAAGTACCACCAGCGCTCGGCGATCAGGGTCCACATGATCAGCGCGGTGAGAAAGATCCAGGGCAGCACCCAGCCGCCGGCCTCGATCAGCGTCGCGCTGGACGTGAACGGCAGCAGCAGGCGATCAAGCAGATTCATGGCGGCGCTGCGTTTCGAGATGACGCGCGAGCAGGCCCGCGCTCTGCTCATCGAGAATCTGCACCAGCACCCGCGACCGCGCCGACAGCAGCGCGTTGACGAACAGCATCGGCACCGCCACGCCCAGGCCCAGCACGGTGGTGATCATGGCCTGCGAGATGCCGCCGGCCATCAGGCGCGGATCGCCCGCGCCCTGCTCCTGAATCACCTGGAAGGTGATGATCATGCCGGTGACCGTGCCCACCAGGCCCAGCAAGGGTCCGGCGGCGACGATCAGGCGCAGCAGCGGCTGGAAGCGCTCCAGCGCCGGAATCTCGCGCAGGATGGCCTCGGACAGGCGCAGCTCCAGCACCTCGGCGTCCTCGATGCCGCGCGCCGGGTCGCCCTGGAATGCGCTGAGCACGCGGCCCAGGGGATTGTCGCGACGCGGCTGCGCCAGATCGCGCAGCTGTGCGCGCACCGCACGGCCGACGCGCAGCAGGAACGCCAGCTGCCAGAGCGCGGCGATCACGCCGAAGATGCCGACCACGATGATCACGTAGGCGATCAGTCCGCCCTGATGGATGCGCTCGATCAGGTCGGGACGCAGCGCTTCCTGCGCCAGCAGGCTGCCATGCGTGGGATCGATCAGAATCGGCGCCAGGCCTTCAGGCTGCACGGCGAAATCCCTGGCCAGGCTGCGCCAGTGCCAGCCCGGCTGCCGCGCCACCACCTGCAGCGCCGCGCTGGGCGGATCGAAGATCAGATAACGGCCCTCGCTGAAGGCCGCGAAGCTGCCCACTCGCAGCACCTCGGCCGGCGCGCGCTGGCCATCGCTGCCCACCACCGGCGCCTGGAAGCGCCGCACCGCGCCGCCTTCCACCAGCTCCTGCTGCAGCACCACCCAATAGCTTTCCAGCTGCGCGGCGCCGGGATAGCCGCTCTGGTCGGCGAGCTGATTGATGGCCTCCAGGCGCTGCGGATACTGCGCGCTGACGAAGGACTCGGAAGCCAGCGCGCGAAACGCGCCGGCCGATTCCTTCACTGCGCTCTGCACCTGCGCATAGTCACCGGCGCGCGCCTGCAGCTGCGTCTTGAGTTCGGCAATGGCTTTCTGGTTGGCGGCAAAGCGCGCGCGCGCCGCATCGCTGCGCGCCCTGGCCGCGGCCAGCTCCGCCTCGGCTCTCTGCAACAGCGCCGCCTGCTGATTCTTGTCGGCGAGAAAACGCTGCTCGCGTTCCTGATTGAGCTTGGCGTTCTGGCCCGCCGCCTCCTGCACCTGACGCAGCAAGGCATCGGCGCCATTGGCGGGCGCGGCCGCCTGTGCGCTCAGGCTCAGCAGACACAGCAAGACCGTCAGAAGAAGCTTGCGGCTCATGGCTGCGCCACCGCCACCGGCACCGGCAGCTCCAGCAGATTGGCCGGTGCCAGCTCACGCGCCATCTTGATGCCCTCGCGGATCTGCGCGCGCGCACTGCGCGGCAGGGGCTGCCAGCGTGCCGCCGCCGCATCCCAGACCTGGGCCTGGGCACCGTCCGGGCTCAGGGCATACAAGGCCACCCGCCCCACGCGCAGCACGTCCATCTGGCTGTCGCCGATGCGCAGCTGCTCCACACCCAGATTGCGGCCGTAGTCGATTTCGATCTGATAGGCCTCCAGCAGGCGACGGAATTTCTCGCCGGCGGAGAGCTGCGCATCGCTCAGGCTCTGCTTGAGCGCGGCGATGCGCTGCGTGCGCTCTTCCTTCAGAAACGGCAGATCGAGCTTGATGAACTGTTCCAGGCTGTCGGTCATGCGCAGCATCAGCGGCAGCAGATCCTGCCCGGCGCGGTCCAGCTCGGCGGACTGCTGCTGCAGCGCAGCCAGCTCGTTCTGCTGCTCGGCGAGCAGGCCGTTGAGCTGTTCGGCATAGGCATTGAGCTGTTGCGTCTGCCAGAGGGCGGCGCGATAGCGTTCCAGCATCGCGCGGGTCTGATCGTCGAGCTGTTCGACGCGTTTCTGCGAGTCGGCGGCGGCGCGCTGCGACTGCTGGGTCAGATCCAGAACCTTGCCCACGGTATCGGCCTGCGCCCAGACCGTGGCGCAGAGCACGGCCGCCACCGCGGCGAACAGCAGGCGCCATTCAGGCCGTGCCATGACGAGCCTGCTTCTGTTCGATCGGCCGCAGCCAGCCGCAGATGCTGTGCACCATTTCCTCGGTGTCCTCGTCGTCGATCACCCAATGGGCGCGGTCGGGATAATGTCGCAGCGTGGCCTGCGGATAAAGCCGGGCGGTCTTGCGCACCTGATCGGCCGGCGTCAGCCAGTCGCGGCCGGCGCTGACCACGTACACCGGACAGCGCACCTGCTGCGGTGTCACCGCGGCCGCATGCTGGCGATCCAGCGGCCAGAGTCCGATCTCGAAAATCGCGCGTCCGGATTCATGCACCATGCCCTCGTAGGTGGCGCGATGCCGGTCCTCCGGCAGACCACGGAAGGCATAGCGCTGCGCGCGCGCAAACGCCGGCTTGTAGGCTTCGCGCCAGAACGGCCGGCGCAGCATCCAGGGCATGAAGGCCCCGATGTTGCGGCGTGGCAGCAGGCCGATGCCGGCGGCCGGCGCCGGCGTCAGCAGCACCAGCGCCAGCGGCGAGATGCGCGCGGCGAGCTGCTGCGCCAGCAGACCGCCCATGGAATGACCGATGATGATCGGTGGTCGCCCGTCCGGCAGCTCGGCGGCGCAGCGCTCCAGCGCCGCCAGATAATCCTTGAGACTCAGACGGCCGACCTTGAGCGGCTGATCGGGCGAAGCATCGTGCGCCGGCAGCGAAGGCGCCACGCAGTCATAACCCCGCGCCTTCATCAGCGTCGCGACGCGCTTGAAGGCCTCGCCCGTGACCCACATGCCATGAATCAGAATGACCGGATAGCCCATGCCTGTTTTTCCGATTGCCCGCTCGTCTTTCAATAGCCGGAGATCTTGCGGATGGTGATGCGGTTGGCCAGCGCCGGCGCCAGCTTGTTGGCCAGCGCCAGCAGCCGCGTCTGCAAACCCGGATACCAGTGCACGCGCCGCCACAGCCGCCAGTGCGCAGCGTCCCACACGGTCCGGGCGATGTCCTCAGCCTTAAGGCGTACTCCGAGGCGTCGCACGCTGTCCGGCGTGCTGGCCAGACCGCTGACCATATGAGTGGCCACGAACAGCGGCATCACGTCCATGACGCGGATGCCATGACGCGCCCATTCGATATCCAGGGCCTCGCTCAAGCCCTTCACCGCAAACTTGCTCGCCGAATAGCTGGCAAAGCCCGGCGTGCCGTAGATGGCCGAAGCCGAGGCCATGTTGATCACGCGACTGCCGGTGGTCTGGCGCAGGTAAGGCAGCGCCGCCAGACAGCCCTGCAGCACACCTTTGACATTGATATCGATGATGGCCTGATGGCGTTCGGCGGCAATGCTTTCGAAGTCGCCCACCGCCAGCACGCCGGCGTTGTTGAACAGCAGATCCAGGCGGCCGTAGCGCGCATGAAAATCCCGCAGCGCGCCGGCGAAGGCCGTTGCGTCGCGCACATCGAGCGCCGCGCCGATCACGCGTTCGCCCAGCTCTGCCTTGAGCCGCTCGATACCCGCGGCGTCCACGTCGTAGACACCCAGCTGCCAGCCGCGGGCATGAAACAGACGCGCGGTCTGCAGTCCGATGCCGGCGGCGGCACCGGTGATGAAGATGGTTTGAGCTTGCACGATTCCCCTCGTTTTACTTCATTATGCGGAGCGTCGTCAGCGCCGACTTTGGCCCTGCCGCCACAATCATCCCCAGGAGAAGTGATGGATCATTCACCCGGCTTTCTGGCCCTGGTGCAGGCAGTGCGCCCGAGGATTCGCGAGCTGCCCGCCACGCAGCTGGCGCAGGCACTGCACGATACACCCGGGGCCCTGCTCATCGATGTGCGTGAGCACGAGGAATATCTCGCCGGTCATGTGCGCGGCGCGCAGTGGCTGGGCAAGGGCATCATCGAGCGCGACATCGAAAAATTCTGCCCGGATCTTGAACGACCGCTGTTCTTGTACTGCGGTGGTGGTTATCGCTCGGCGCTGGCCGCGGACAATCTGCAGAAAATGGGTTACCGGCAGGTCTGCTCCGTGGACGGCGGCTGGCGTGCCCTGCAGGAACTGATGCCGGTGGAAAAATAACTCGCGGGCACAGCGACATCACGGGCAAACAAAAAGGCGCCTCGTTTGAGGCGCCTTGATGTCTAAAACAAGTGGCGGAGCGGACGGGGCTCGAACCCGCGACCCCCGGCGTGACAGGCCGGTATTCTAACCAACTGAACTACCGCTCCACTTTTTTCTTTTGGTGGGTGCTGAGGGGCTCGAACCCCCGACATTCGCCTTGTAAGGGCGACGCTCTACCAGCTGAGCTAAGCACCCCGAAGGCTTTGGCGGGTCCGCCTTGGCACTTCACCGTGGAAAGACCGCTATTTTATAGCGTCCTTGAGAGCTTTACCAGCTTTAAATGAAGGAGTTTTGCTTGCCTTGATTTTCAGGGTCGCGCCGGTCTTCGGATTGCGGCCGGTACGAGCCGCACGCTCGCGCACCAGGAAGGTACCGAAGCCGACCAGCGACACCTTGTCCTTCTTCTTGAGCGCCTTGCCGACAACTTCAAAGAAGGCATCGATCGCACGCGTGGCGTCGGCCTTGGACAGATCGGACTTGTCCGCCACCGCGTTGATGAGTTCAGCCTTATTCATTTAATAGGACCCCTGCAGATTAAAGAAGACTCGGCCATCACCGACCATGCTGTCAGGCAAAACTGTGATGTCCCGGAAAGAGTAATGGCGTGCTTCGCGACCATCGGCAAAATTGAAGTATGGAGATGAGGCACGCACGGTTCCCCAGGTGCCTTTTGAGATGGCGAAGCGCGGCGCTTTATATCAAGCGGGTTTTCGAGCGTCAACACAGAAATTTCCCTCGGTGGGCCACGCGCGCAGCTCCGCTCGGCGGTGCTCCGAGCAGCCCGGCGCAGCTGGCCGTTCGTCCGCATAAAGCCGCCGCCGATCCGTTCCGCCCCCGGCTACAGACATCAGCGCATTGCAGGTTCATCGTCAAAGCCTGGACACTACGTAAGGAGCGTCCTGTCCGACGCGCATTTGCTACACTCGCTGCCCCCTACCGAACTCTTCCGCCGATGCCGACAAAACGAGGCCTCAAGGCCCTAGGCGTTTGCCTTGCGTTAGTGACGAGCTGCGCCGCATGGCCGGCCTCGCCCGATCTCGCCGAGCAGGCGGTGAAGCTCGACCAGAGTGTCGAAGCGCTCAAGGACGAGGTGATCGAATTCAATCGCGAGGCCTCGAGCACCGAAGTCGAAGCCCTGCTCCCCGATTATCGGCGACTCAATATCTATCTGCGCGTGAAAGTCCCCGGCCTGCTGCTGGAAAGTTTCACCGTGCAAATTGACGACCGTCAGCCCGAGGTGCATCACTACGACGAGTACGACTCGCGTGCGCTTCTGAACAAGGACAGTGTGCAGCGTCTGCTGCGCGTCTCGACTGAAGTCGGTGCCCACAAGATCAAGGTTGCCTTCCGTGGCCGCCTTGCCGATGCCAAGCCGGACGAGCCGCCGCTGAGCGATCAGTACGAAGCGCGTTTTGACAAGACCACTTATGCCGGCGATCTGGAATTCATCATCGCCAATGAAAGCCGCTTTCGCGGCAACCCGCGGCTGACGCTGCGCCAGTGGAGGGCCGCGCCTTGATTCCGCATCGTTCCCTGCTGCGCCGCGCCGGACTCTGCGCCGCAACCGCGATCTGCGTGCTGCTGCCCGGCTGGGCCTCGGCCGTGGAGCTGTACAAGCCGGGCAGCGACAAGGACCCGCAGGTGCAGCTGGCGCGCTTCCTGGGTGCCGACCAGCGTTATTTCTCGGCCATCGTCGAGCTGCAGGAAATCGCGCAGGGCAAGGACCCGCTGCAGCTGTCGCCGGAATACCGGCTGGAACTGGCCAACAATTATCTGGGCTTCGGCATGCGTGACCGCGCCGAGTCCCTGTATCGCAGCCTGCTCGGCAGCAGTGTCGACAAGAAGCAGCTGGCGCAGAGCTTCCTGCGTCTGGCCGAGTTCGACTTCCAGCGCGGCTATGCCGCCGAGTCACGCGCCACGCTCTATCGCATGCGCGACAAGCTGCCCAAGGACATGCTGCCGGAGTGGCAGGACCTGCTGGTGCGCGTGCTGATGTCGGAGCGCCGCTATGGCGAAGCCATCGACGTGCTGACCAAGGAAGACAACGCTTCCGACCAGTCGCCGTTCACGCGCTTCAACCTCGGTGTCGCGCTGCTCAACGAAGGCCGCATCGCGCAGGGCCAGACCGTGCTCGACAAGGTGGGGCTGCGCGATCCCGACAACGCCCTGGAACTGTCGCTGCGTGATCGCGCCAATCTCAGTCTCGGCTGGCAGTTCCTGCAGTCGCGTCAGGGCGGCACCGCCGCGCCCATCCTCTCGCGTGTCAGCAGTGAAGGCCCGTTTGCCAATCGCGCGCTGCTGGGCCTGGGCTGGGCGGAGCTGGCACCGCAGGGCGAGCGTCTGCGCAAGCAGGACAGCGCCGACGACAAGAACTCCGACAAGAAGGGTTACACCACCTTCTCCACGCTGGGCGTGCTGATCCGTCCGGGCTTTCTCGACAACGATGTCTTCGACCGCGTCGGCATCGGCCTGGGCAGTTTCCGTCTGCGCAAGAGCAAGGGCGACACCGAAGCCATCCTGAAGCGCGCGCTGGTGCCCTGGGTGGTGCTGATCCAGCGCGATCCGATGGACCCGGCGGTGCAGGAAGCCTGGCTGGCCATCCCCTACACGCTCGATCAGCTCGGCGCGCACGCGCAGGCCCTGCAGTTCTATGAGAAGGCCGTCGGCGTGCTGGAACAGGCGCGCAAGCGCATGGACGATGCGCAGCGCTCGATCAAGGCCGGCCGCATGGTGGAAACCATCGTGCGCCGCGACGCCGATGCCGAATCCGGCTGGAACTGGAAGCTGCGCGACCTGCCCGATGCGCCGGAAACCTATTTCCTGCAGTCACTACTCGGCGAGCACCGCTTCCAGGAAGGTCTGAAGAACTATCGCGATCTGCGCATGCTCGACCGCAATGTGCAGGGCTGGCGCCGCCGTCTGGATCTGATCCAGACCGAGTACGCCGCCCGCGATCAGCAGCCGGCGGATGCCGATGCCCTGGTGCAGCGGGTGCTGCGTGATGTCGATCCGCCTTATGCCGGCACCACCATCGGCCTGCAGCTGGACAGCAACATCGTCGCGCCGGGCAGCTACAACCAGCGCGTCGAAGCCAATGACATGCTCACGCCGCAGCTGAGCCTGGGCGGTGCGCCGGCGCGCTTCAATGGCCCTTATGAGCGCGTCAACGTGCTGCGCAGCCGTCTCAACAATCTGCATCAGCAGCTCAGCGCCACCGCCACGCAGCAGGCCGGCCTGCTGGAAGCCATGGCCATGCAGGAGCTCGATGGCCAGCGCCGCCAGATCGAGCGCTATCTGATCGAGGCCCGCTTCGCCCTGGCCCGCCTCTATGACCGTCAGCAGAAAGGTCAACTCGACAATGACTGAAACCCAGCGCCGAGCCGCCTCGTCGCGTGGCCTGTGGAAGCTGGCTGCCATCGCCCAGGCGGCGATGCTGCTGGCGTCCTGCTCCAGCCCCGACTTCGTCAAGAAGGCGGCGCCCCCGATCGGCAAGACCATCGGCCGCCAGGCACAGCCGGCGCCGGAGACCCTGCCCATCGTCAAATCGCAGGAGATTGCCGCCGACCCCAAGAAGGCGGTCGACAATTACCGCGAGCTGCTGGCGCTGCGCCCCGATGGCGATACGCAGGACGAGGCGGCGCGCCGCATCGCCGACCTGCAGGTGCAGATGGCCGACGCCAACGGCAGCACGCCGGAAGCCGAAAAGAATCTGCACGGCTCGGTGGTGCTCTACAAGAAGTTGCTGGAAGACCATCCCAACGACAGCAAGAACGATCGCATCTATTACCAGCTGGCGCGCGCGCAGCAGAGCCTGGGTGATATCGACGCGGCGATCGGCACCCTGGCGCAGCTGAGCGCCAAGCTGCCCAAGTCGGATCTGGCCGGCGATGCGCATTTCCGCCGCGCCGAGCTGCTGTTCGCCACCAGCCGCTACGCCGAAGCCGAAACCGAGTACCGCACGGTCATGGATCTGAAGGACGAAACGCCCTTCTTCCAGTCTGCGCAGTACAAGTACGGCTGGGCGCTGTACAAGCAGTCCAAGTACGAACCGGCCATCGCCACCTTCTTCGACATTCTCGATCGCGAGCTGCCGCCGGGCACCACCACCGATCCGGATGCGGCCCTGGCCGGCGTCGCCAAGGAAAAATTCGACCTCGCCCGCGATTCGCTGCGCGTGGTCACGCTGTCGCTGGCCTCGCTGGGCGGTGGCAGTGCGCTCAACGAATACCTGGGCAAGCATGGCGATCCGCGCTTCTATCCCCTGGTCTACGCGGCCCTGGGCGATTCGCTGCTGGAGAAGAAGCGCTACACCGACGCCGCGCAGGCCTCGGCCGCCTTCATCACGCGCTACCCGGCTTCCGCGCTGGCGCCGGCCTTCCAGACCCGCGTCATCGCCGCTTATGACAAGGGCGGCTTCTCCGAGCTGAGCATCAAGGAGAAGGAACGCTACGCCACGACATACGACCCCAGTGCGCCGTACTGGCAGGGCAAGCCGCCCACCGAAGAGGTGATGAAGGCCCTGCGCGCGCATCTGGAAGACGTGGCCAGGTACTACCACGCCACCGCGCAGGCCAAGGCCAAGGCTGCCGCCGCCGGCACGCCGCCGCCGGCCGAGTTCCTCACCGCCGCCAACTGGTACCGCCGCCTGATCGCGCTGTATCCGCAGGACGGGAAGCTGCCGGAGATCAATCTGCTGCTGGGCGACGCCCTGCTCGACGGCGGCCGCACCCTGGAAGCCGCGCAGCAGTACAGCAAGACCGCGTACGACTACCGCGCCCACGTCAAGGCGCCGGAAGCCGCCTATGCGGCGGTGCAGGCTTATCAGCGCTATGCCAAGGAAGTGCCGGCCGCGCAGCGCGCCGAGGCCCTGAAGCTGGCCATCGCCGAGAGCCTCAAGCTCGCCGAGCAGTTCCCGAATCATGTGCAGCGCTATGCGGTGCTGACGCAGACCGCCGAGGACTACTACGAGCTCAAGGATTACGATCAGGCCATCGCCGTGGCCGAGCGCGTGATTCACGGCAGCGGCAACGTCACGCCCGACCAGCAGCGTCTGGCCTGGAGCGTCACCGGCGACTCGCAGTTCGCGCAGCAGCACTATCCGCAGGCCGAACAGGCCTTCAGCGAGGAGCTCAAGCTCACGCCGGCGGGCATGGCGCAGCGTCGCATCGAGATCGGCGATCAGCTGGCGGCGGCCATCTACAAGCAGGGTGAGGCCGCCCGCGCCGCCGAGGACATGAAGACCGCGGCCTATCACTTCCTGCGCGTCGGCCAGATCACGCCCCAGGCGAAGATCCGCGCCACCGCCGAGTTCGACGGTGCCACCGCCCTGCTCGCCCTGGAAGACTGGCCCAAGGCCGAGGGCGTGCTGGAAAACTTCCGCCGCCTGTTCCCGGGCCACGCCCTGGAAGCCGACGTCGACAAGAAGCTGGCCGTGGCCTACCAGAAGGACAACAAGCCGCTGCAGGCCGCGCAGGCCTATTCACGCATCGCGCGTCGCGGCAGCGAAGCGCCGGCCACCCGCGAGGAAGCGGCCTGGCTGTCGGCCTCGCTGTTCGATCAAGGCAAGTCCGACGCCGATGCCGCTGCGGCCTACGACTTCTACCTGAAGAATTTCACCGGCTCCTTCGACCGCGCCACCGAGGCGCACGGCCGCCTGCTCGACTACGCCCGCGCCAGCGGCGATCCGACGCGCCTGAACAACGCGCTGCGCGAGCAGATCGCCTTCAACGATTCGGCCGGCGCCCGCGCCACCGACCGTTCCAAGGCCCTGGCCGCCAAGTCCGCGCTGGAACTGGGCCGCATCGCCGCGCTGCAGACCAAGACCATCGCGCTGACCGCGCCGCTGGAGAAGAGCCTGCCGCAACGCAAGCAGGCCATGGAGCAGTCGCTGAACTGGTTCAACAAGGCCGCCAGCTACGGCTTCGTGGATGTCGCCACCGCCGCCACGTACGAGACCGGTGCGCTGTACCAGACCTTCGCCCGCGCGCTGATGGATTCCGAGCGTCCCAAGAAGCTCTCGGAGCTGGAACTGGAGCAGTACAACCTGCTGCTGGAAGAGCAGGCCAATCCCTTCGAGGAAAAAGCCATCCAGACTTACGAAACCAATCTGCAGCGCATCGCCAAGGGCGTCTACGACGGCTGGATCGCCAAGAGCCTGCAGGCGCTGGTGGTGCTCGCCCCGGCGCGCTACGGCAAGCATGAGCAGGGCCAGGATCGTTATGAAAGCCTCAACTAAACCCTTGCTGCCCGCGCTGCTGCTGCTGGCGCTGCTCGGCGCCTGCCGCAGCAACCCGACCCAGCCGGAGCCGGCCGGCAGCGGAGCCGGCGCGCCGCAGGCCGCGGCGCCGGTGAGTCCGGCCGCCAGCCCGCAGGCGCGCTTCACCGCGGCCCTGGAACTGATGAAGAACGGCCAGAACGCCGAGGCCGAGAAAGCCTTCCAGGATCTGGCCAAGGATCAGCCCAATGCCAGCGGTCCCTGGACCAATCTGGGCATCATCTACGCCAAGACCAAGCGCCGCGACGCCGCGATCCAGGCCCTGGCCCGTGCCGCGCAGCTCAAGCCCGACAATGCCGTGGCCTGGAACTGGCTGGGCATCGAATACCGCGAAGCCGGCAACTATGCCCAGGCCCAGAACGCCTACGAGCAGGCGCTCAAGGCCAATGCCAACGATCCGCTGGTGCATCTGAACTACGGCATTCTGCTCGATCAGTATCTGAAGCGGCCGCAGGAGGCCATCGCCCAGTACCAGCAGTACCAGCAGGCGCTGGGCAAGCAGGATCTGCGCAGCATGGCCTGGATCGCCGAGTTGCAGGCCGCCAATCCCGCGCCGGCTGCGCCGGCCGCCAAGCCAGGAAACCAGCCATGAGCCGCTCCCGGTTTTACGCCCTGCTGCTGCTGGCGCCGCTGGCCGCCGCCGCGCAGAACGAAATGCCCGCCATCAGCGGCCTGCAGCCCGGCGCCACGCCGCCGCCTGCCAGCCCGCCGGCGGCCGACGAAGGCGGCGGCGGTGCCGGCACCACCATCGTCGGCGAACGCGAGTCGCCCATCGGCCTGTACATCACGCCCTGGCGCGATGCGGCGGCCGAGAAGGACATCGACCGCCCGGCAAGGCTCTTGCAGGAAAAGCTGCTGCCGCTCGACAAGACGGTTTTCCAGCGCCAGATTGATTATTACGATGCCCTTTCCGCCGAACTCAAGAAAAAGGGCCTGGTGACGCCGGCCGCACGCTAGCACGCCGCCGACCTTCCCCCCTCACAAACGTAACGACAACAGATTTTTTTCGAGGAACAAAGCCATGGATTTCTTCGCCACCATTCTTCACTTCTTCCAGAAGGGCGGCTTCATGATGTACCCGATCGCCGCCGTGCTGGCGCTGAGCATCGCGATCGCGCTGGAGCGCCTGCTGTTCCTGGGCAAGGTGGAGCGTGAGAACCGCCGCGTCTGGAAGGACGTCTCGCCGCTGCTGGCCAAGAGCGATCTGGCCGCCGTGGAGCGCGCCACCGCCGGTTCGGAAACCGCCGTGGGCCGCATCCTCGCCGCCGGCGTGGCGCAGGCCAAGATCGACGCGCACCGCAATGAGCTGGAAACCGCCACCGAAGAAGCGCTGATGGAAGTGCTGCCGGCCGTGGAAAAGCGCACCCACTATCTGGCCACCTTCTCCAACATGTCCACGCTGCTGGGCCTGCTGGGCACGGTCATGGGCCTGATCGGCGCCTTCGCGGCGCTGGGCAATGCCGACCCCACGGAAAAGGCCGATCTGCTCTCGCGCGGCATTTCCGAGGCCATGAACTGCACGGCCTTCGGTCTGCTGGTGGCGATCCCGACGCTGCTGGTGCACGCCTGGCTGCAGGCCAAGACCACGGAACTGATCGACAGCCTCGAAGCCGCCTGCGCCAAGCTGGTCAGCGCGGCCGCCGCGCGCAAGTAAGCGCCCGGACCACCGGGGTTCCCGGATGAAAGTTTCCCGCAAAACACGCCGGCTGGAGCGCCATCTGCGCATGCGCGCGCGTGCGGTGTCGCTGAACATCGTGTCGATGATCGACGTGTTCGCCGTGCTGGTGTTCTTCCTGCTGGTCAGCTCCTCGATCACCGCCGCCAAGCTCAACGTGGTCAAGCTCAACCTGCCCTCGCCCGATCAGAAGATCGTGCCGGACAAGCCACCGCTGCAGCTCTCGATCACGCTGCGCCACAAGGGCCTGGAAGTGTCGGACCGCAACGGCGGACTGCGCCAGCTGCCCAACACCGCCGAAGGCTATGACCTCGACGCCCTGGGCAAGCTGCTGGCGCAGATCAAGGCCAGCGCGCCGGGCGAAAACACCGTGACGCTGCTGCTCGAGCCCGACATTCCCTACGACGATCTGATCCACGTGATGGACGCCGCGCGCTATGCGCCGCTGGATGCCGGTAGCGTGGCCGCGCGCACCGAGATGTTCCCCAACATCTCCCTGGGCGACGCCGCCGGAGCCAAGCCATGAGGCCGAACAACCGTTCCGCCAAGCGTGCGCAGCGCAAGGTGCGCATCGCCGGCCACGAAGTGGAGATGAACGTCGTCTCGCTGATCGACATCTTCGCGATCCTGGTCTTCTACCTGCTGGTCAGCGCCCTGACCGTCGAAGTCCTGCCCAGCCCCAATGCCCTGCAGCTGCCCAAGTCGGTGGTCAAGGAGCAGCCCAAGCAGACGTCCGTGGTCATGATCACCAAGGCCGACATCCTGGTCGACAACGTACGCATCATGGGCACCGATGAGGCGCAGGCCGCGCCGGGCAATGTGCTCGATGCGCTCAAGGGCGAGCTGTTGCGCGCGCCGCTGCAGCGTAACGAGGCGCAGCCGGACGTGATCACGCGCGGCGACATCAACATCATGGCCGACAAGGCCATCCCCTACGCCGTGCTGAAGAAGGTCATGGCCACCTGCACCGATGCGCGCTACGCCAAGATCGCGCTGACGGTCGTCGAGAAGAAGGGAGGTGCCTCGTGAGCGCCACCTTCGTCACCCCGCTCGACGGCTGGGATTTCAGCGAACAGGCCGACCGCCGCTTCCGCCGCACCTCCCGCATCGTCCTGCTGCTGTTCGTGGTGCTGGCAGTGATCATCACCAAGCTGCAGCTCGCCGGCGTGCAGCGCGGCGGCGGCGATACCGTGCAGGAACGCTACGTCAACATCATTCCCGAGGCGCCCAAGGCCGAACAGGTCGAAGAGCCCAAGCCGGAAAAGGAAGACAGCAAGAAGCCGGTGGAGCCCAAGCCTTCGCCCAAGCCCACGCCCGAGCCGCAGGTCAAGCCGCAGCCCACGCAGGCCGAGCTGCAGCAGCAGGCGCGCACCGTGGCGCAGCAGTCCGGCGTGCTGGCGATGGCCGATCAGCTGGCCGCGCTGCGCGATCAGACCCTGAGCGGTCTGGACACGCCGCAGAGCGCCAACCGCATCACCGCGCAGGCCGGCACCGGCGCCACCGGTGGTTCGACCGCCGCCTTCGCCGCCAGTGCCTCGCGTGCCTCCGGCGGCATCGGCGCCACCGGCACCGGCGACGAGCGCCGTCTGCAGTCGGGCTCCGGCATCGGCCAGCGTCGCACCTCGGTGGTGGAAGCGCCCAAGGGCGCGGGCCCCGACAAGACGCTGCCGGGTCAGGCCGGCGACAAGCTGCTGCCGGGCCGCACGCTGGAGGAGATTCAGCTCACCTTCGACCGCAACAAGGGCGCGTTCTACGCGATCTTCAACCGTGCGATGCGTGAGAATCCGAACATCAGCGCCGGCAAGATCGTGGTCAGTCTGACCATCGCGCCCAATGGCTCGGTGACCGACTGCCATCTGGTATCCAGCACCTTCAACGACGCGGAACTGGAGCGCAAGGTGATTCAGCGCGTGCTGCTGCTGAACTTCGGCCCCAAGGACGTGCCGCCGTACACCTATCCCAACTATCCGATCAACTTCCTGCCGTCGTAGCAGAAGCGGATTCGACAAGGCGCCGGCCCACACCGGCGCCTTTTTTCACTGGCGGGCCAGCGCCGGGCGGGCGCCTGGGCACGCAAGACAGAACAAGAGGAATACAAGCCCATGATCATTCAACCCAAGGTCCGTGGTTTCATCTGCACCACCACTCACCCGCTGGGCTGCGAGCACAATGTGCAGGAGCAGATCCAGGCCACCGTCGCACGCGGTGTCCGCACTGACGGCCCGAAGAAGGTGCTGGTGATCGGCGCCTCCAGCGGCTATGGCCTGGCGGCGCGCATCACCGCCGCCTTTGGTTTCGGCGCCGACACGCTGGGCGTGTTCTTCGAGAAGCCCGGCAGCGACAAGAAGCCCGGCACCGCCGGCTGGTACAACTCGGCGGCCTTCGACAAGTTCGCCAAGGCCAAGGGCCTGTACAGCCGCTCGATCAACGGCGATGCCTTCTCCAACGAAGCGCGCGCCAAGGTCATCGAGCTGATCAAGACCGAGATGGGCGGCCAGGTCGATCTGGTGATCTACTCGCTGGCCTCGCCGGTGCGCAAGCTGCCGGACACCGGCGAGCTGAAGCGTTCCGCGCTCAAGCCCATCGGACAGGTCTACACCGCCACCGCCATCGACACCAACAAGGACAGCATCATCCAGGCTTCAGTGGAGCCCGCCACCGAACAGGAAATCGCCGACACCGTGACGGTGATGGGCGGCCAGGACTGGCAGCTGTGGATCGATGCGCTGTCGGCTGCCGGCGTGCTGGCGCCCAAGGCCCGCACCCTGGCCTTCAGCTACATCGGCACCGACATCACCTGGCCGATCTACTGGCATGGCGCGCTGGGCAAGGCCAAGGCCGACCTCGACGCCACCGCGCAGCGCCTCGACGCCAGGCTCAAGGCCAGCGGCGGCGGCGCGCAGGTGGCGGTGCTCAAGTCCGTGGTCACCCAGGCCAGCGCCGCGATTCCGGTGATGCCGCTGTACATCTCCATGGTCTACAAGATCATGAAGCAGAAGGGCCTGCACGAAGGCACCATCGAACAGCTCAACCGCCTGTTCCGCGATTTCCTCTATCGCCCCGACGGCCAGCCGGCCGCCAGCGACGAGGAAAACCGTGTGCGTCTGGACGACTGGGAACTGCGCGAAGACGTGCAGAGCGCCTGCAAGACACTGTGGCCGCAGGTCACCACCGAGAACCTGTTCCAGCTCACCGACTATGCGAGCTACAAGCAGGAGTTCCTCAAGCTGTTCGGCTTCACTCGCAGCGATGTGGACTACAACGCCGACGTGAATCCGGATGTGAGCTTCGACTGCATCGCGCTGAGCGCGGAGTAAGCGCAACAGCCCGCGCAGCTGCCGCGCGCCTGCGGCGGCCAGCCCCTCTCCCCCGGTTTCGCGGGGGAGAGGGCGCTTTCATCTCATTCCCTGCTTGCCGCTCCAAGAGCGCCTTGGCGTTCCTTGCGCCTGCGCGTGAGTCCTGAAAACCCCGCTTACGCCCGCACCGGTTCCGCCAGCACGCCGTGCTCGCCATTGAGCCTGGCCACGGTCACGGTGCAGACCGAATCGCCCAGCACATTGACCGTGGTGCGGCACATGTCGAGCACGCGGTCCACGGCCAGAATCAGGCCCAGGCCTTCCAGCGGCACGCCGACGGCATTGAGGATCAGCACGATCGCCACCAGGCTCGCCGAGGGAATGCCGGCGACGCCGATGGAGCTGAGCAAAGCGATCAGCACCACCGAGAACTGCGCCGCCACGCCCAGGTGCACGCCATAGGCCTGGGCGATGAACATCGCCGCCACGCACTCATACAGCGCGCTGCCGTCGGTGTTGACGTTGGCGCCCACCGGCAGCACGAAGCCGGTGATGCGGTTGGGCACTTTCGCGCGCTTCTCCATGCATTCCACGGTGACCGGCAGGGTCGCGCCGGATGAACTGGTGGAAAACGCCGTGAGCAGGGCCGGCGCCATGGCCTGGAAATGCCGCAGCGGCGACACCCCCGCAATCAGCCGCAGCACGATGGGCAGCGTGATCAGGGCGTGCACTGCCAGGCCCGCGATCACCGTGAAGAAGAACAGCATCAGCGGTCGCACGGCTTCAAAGCCAGTCTGCGCCACCACCTTGGTCACCAGACCGAACACGCCAATCGGCGCAAAGCGCATGATCAGGCCGGTGATGTCGGCCATGGTCTGGTAGGCGCCGCTCCAGAACGCGCGCTGGGTATCGCCGGCCAGCTGCGGCAGGCGCGCGACGAAGAAGCCGTAGAGCATGGCGAAGCAGACGATGCCCAGCATCTGCCCTTCGGAAATCGCGGCGAAGATGTTGGGCGGGAACATCAGATAAAACACTTTCAAGAGTTCGCCGGCGCCGCTCCTGCTCTCGATGTTGGCGGCCACCGCGCGGGCATCGTCGGACAAGCCCATCAGCTGGCCGGCCGGCACACCGTTCACCACACCGGGCACGATCAGGTTCACCAGCAGCAGGCCGGTGCAGATCGCAATCAGGCCGGTGCCCAGGTAATAGATCAGCGTGCCCAGGCCGATGCGGCCCAGGGCCTGGCCGCTGAGCGAGGACACGCCGCTGATGATGGAGGCGATGATCAGCGGCACGATGATCATCTTCAGGGCGTTGAGAAACAGCGTGCCGAGAAACTCGCAGATCTGGATCAGCCCGGGCTGCGGTCCGGCCAGCTTGCCGACCGCCACCGCCGCCAGCAGCGCCAGCAGGATTTGCCAGTGCAGTTTCATGTCATCCCCGCGTGCAAAGAAAAAGGCCGTTCATGGCATTGAACCATGAACGGCCCGGGTGAGGCTGCCGGAAGTCTTTTACAGATCCGGATTGCTGGTGGTATCGGCCTGCGGCGGATTGACGATCTTGACCTTGATCTCCTCGCCGATGCGCTTGCGATAGCCTTCGAACTCCATGTTCGCCATCAGCTGCTGCAGCTGGCGCATCTGCGCGCCGGGGACGCTGTCCGGCACATCGCCCGCCGCGACGCGATCCATGGCCAGCACCGCGACATCACCATTGCCCAGCGTGGCCAGGCCATAGCTGGCGGTGCCTTCCTTGGGGTGCGGCAGCTTGAACAGGGCATCGACCACAGCCCGATCCTCGCTGCCGTTGTCGCGACGCACGGGACCCAGATTCTTGAACTCGGCGCCCCGCTGCGCCGCCAGATCCTGCAGGCTGCCGGCGTTCTTGTTCAGGCCATCGAGCAGCGCCTGGGCATCGGCCTGGGCACGGGCCTTGGCGCCGTTCTCACGCACGAGCCCGCGCACGGCCTCGGCCACTTCCTCGAACTTCTTCTGGCGCGGCGCCTCGTAATCGGCCTTGCGCACCACCACGATCTGGCTGTCGCCCAGAGTCAGGGGCTTGCTGTTCTCGCCGTCCTTGAACACCTCGGGTGAAAACGCCGCCTGCTTCACCGCTTCCTGCGCGGCGATGCCGGTGCCGCCGGTGCGTGTGAACCATTCGCTGGTCTGCACCGTGAGGTTCAGGGCCTTGGCGACCGGTTCCAGCGAAGAGGGATTTTCAAAGGCCAGCTGCTCCAGCTTTTCGGACAGCGTCTGGAACTGCTTCTGCTGCTCGCGGTTCTTGTGCAGTTCCTTGAGTTCGCTCTGCACCTCGGCGTCCTCGAAAGGCTTGACCGCAGCCGCCTTCACCTCATCGACGTGCAGCAGATGCCAGGCCTTGGCGGTTTCCACCGGCTCGCTGCTCTGTCCCGGCTGCAGCGCCCACAGCGCCTTCTCGATATTGGCCTCGGGCATCTGGCCACGCTTGAACCAGCCCAGCGCGCCACCGACCTTCTTGGAGATCGGATCGTCGGATTCGGCGGCGGCCAGCTGTGCAAAGTCGGCGCCGGCCTTGAGCCTGGCCGCCAGATCCTGCGCCTTCTTCAGCGCCGCCGCCTTGTCGTTGCCGAAATTGATCATCAGATCGCTGAGCTTGCGCTCCTCCGGCGCTGAGAAACGGCCGGTCTTTTCGCTTTCGTACAGGGCCTTGAGCGTCTCGGCCGAAGGCTCGGCCACGGCCGGCAGCGTGTCGCTGGACAGCTCCACATAGCTCAGGCGGATGCGCTCGGGCGCCTGATATTCGGACTGGTGATCCTGATAATACTTCTGCACCTCGGCATCGCTGATGCTCAGCGTCTGGCGATAGTGCGCCAGGGAAAACAGCGCGTAGCTCAGATCGCGCTGCTGGCCGGCCAGACTGACGATGGCCTTGGCCTCCACCGGCAGGCCGAAGGCGCTGCCCACCACCGCATCGCGCATCTGGTCGATCTGCAGCGAGTCGCGCATCTGCGCCTCGAAACGCTGCGAGTTCAGCCCCTGGCGCTGCAGCATGGACTTGTAGGTTTCGACGTCGAACTTGCCATCCTTCTGGAAGGCCGGGATGTCGGACAGCGCATAGAGCAGCACGCCATCGCCGACGCGGAAGCCGGCGTCCTGGGCGAACTGACGCATCTGATATTCCTGCGTCATGTCGTCCAGCACGCTCTGCTGGAACTGCGCCTGATTGAACTGATCGGCGCGGAAGTTGCTGCCCATCAGCTGCACGTACTGCTGGTAGCGCTGCTCATAGGCGCGGCGGAACTGCGACTGATGAATCTTCTGGTCGCCGACCTTGGCCACCACCGGATCACCGCCGCCGCTGAAGAAGGACTCCACGCCCCAGAAGGCAAAGGGCACCACGATCAGGGCAACGACAAAGCCGGCAACGATGCCCGAGGTACGGTCACGGATACTCTGCAGCATGCCTGGCGCCTCGCTTGGGACCTATGAAAAAGCCCGGTCGAGCCGGGCTTGGTTTTTTGTTTGGTGGGCTGTCAGGGACTCGAACCCCGAACCTACTGATTAAGAGTCAGCTGCTCTACCATTGAGCTAACAGCCCGCTTTATTCCGACACTCACGCTAAATTGGGGTGGACGAGGGGACTCGAACCCCCGACAACCAGAATCACAATCTGGGACTCTAACCAACTGAGCTACGTCCACCACAGCATTTGGAGCGTCGACCCATTGGGGGAACCCGCAGGGGCGCGCATCATAACAGAACGTTTTGCGCGTCAACAGCCCGATCATGGATTTTTTTCACGCCTCGCCCAACAGCCCCATCCCCCACGCTCAGCCCCGGGTATTGGAGGTCCGGCAGCTGGCCAAACGCTATGGCCGGCGCGAAGCCGTGGCCGGCATTTCCTTCTCTGTGCACCGCCATGAAATCGTCGGCCTGCTCGGCCCCAATGGCGCCGGCAAGACCACCACCATCAACATGCTGCTGGGCGTGCTGGCCGGCGACGGCGGCGAGATCCGGATCGACGGTCTGGACCTGAAACGCCAGCGCAGCCAGGCCCTGGGCCGCACCAATTTCGCGGCGATCTACGCACCCCTGCCCGGCAATCTCTCGGTGCGCCAGAACCTGCGCCTGTTCGGCATGCTCTACGACGTGCCGGCTTTGGAGACGCGCATCGGCGAACTGCTGGAGCAGTTCGAACTGCAGACCCTGGCCGAGACCAAGTGCGGCCTGCTGTCCTCCGGCGAGCAGACCCGCGTGAGCCTGGCCAAGGCCATGCTCAACCAGCCCCGCCTGCTGCTGCTCGATGAACCCACCGCCTCGCTGGACCCGGCCAAGGCCCATGAGCTGCGTCAGCTGATCCGCGGGATCGCCACGGAGCACGACACCGGCATACTCTGGACCTCGCACAACATGCAGGAAGTCGAAGCCGTCTGTGATCGCGTGCTGTTTCTCTCGCGCGGCCGCATCCTGCTCGAAGGCGATCCGCGACAGCTGCCGCGGGCGCATGGCTACGAAAACCTGGACGCCCTGTTCATCGGCCTGGCCGGCGAAGGTCTGCAGGAGGCGAGGCCATGAAAAGCAGCCTGCGCCGCACCCTGGCCATCGCCCTGCGCCAGTTCTATCTCATGCGCGGCAGCCCTACCCGCCTGCTGCCGATGTTCGCCTGGGTGGCAGTGGATGTGCTGCTCTGGGGTTTCATCACCCGTTATCTGAATCAGGTCTCAAAGGCCGGCTTTGATTTCGTGCCCGCGCTGCTGGGCGCGGTGCTGATGTGGGACTTCTTCAGCCGCGTCATGCAGGGCGTGACCACCGCGTTCCTGGAAGATGTGTGGTCGCGCAATTTCCTGAACCTGTTCGCCACGCCGCTGCGCATCGGCGAATACCTCGGCGGTCTGGTGCTGACCAGCGTGCTGGGCAGTCTCGTGGGGCTGGCGGTGATGCTGCTTCTGGCCAGCGGCATGTTCGGTTTTTCCTTCTTCGACTACGGCCTGCTGCTTCTGCCGTTTCTGCTGGTGCTGTTCTGCTTCGGCATTGCCCTGGGGATTGCCGCCAGCGCCGTGGTGCTGCGCTTCGGCCCGGCCTCGGAATGGCTGGTCTGGCCCATCCCCGCCCTGCTCTCGCCCTTCGTCGGCGTGTTCTATCCGCTGTCCACCCTGCCCGCCTGGATGCAGGCCATCGGCCACTGCCTGCCGCCGTCTTATGTGTTCGAAGGCATGCGCGCTCTGGTGCTGCAGCAGAGCTTCGCACCGCAGCAGCTGATTCTCGGCGCCACGCTGGCGCTGCTGCAGATCCTGCTCGCCTGCTGGTTCTTCGCGCGCGTGCACACCGGCGCCCTGCGCAGCGGCCTGATTGCGCGCTACAGCGCGGAGAGCGTGAGCTGAAGGAAAAGCGAGATGTGAGACTCCTCAGGCCCGGCCTTGTCTCAGGCCTCGCACCCCCAGCTTTGGCGCCTGCGGTCAAGCCGGGCCTGGCGGGCCGCCGCACAATCCGGCCATGATTTGAACGAGCGAGGAGCGCAATCCATGTCGGAACAGATGCTTGGCTGGCTGCACAGCCTGTTCGGCCCGGTGGTGGACTGGAAGCAGGTGCTGCTGCTGTCCATGACGCCGGTGTTCCTGCTGGCCTTTCTCACCGAGTGGAGCGTGTTCCGCCTGCGCAGCGGCAGCTGGCAGACTGCGCCGGGTGAGCGCTTCTACTGGAAGGAAGTGCTGGCCAATGTCAGCCTGGGTTATGGCTACTACGCCGCCGAGGCGATCATGCATCTGCTGCTGGTCGGCGCGATCTTCGCCACGGTCTACGAACACCGTCTGTGGACCCTGCCGATCACGGTCTGGACCGTGCCGCTGGTGTTCGTGATCGAGGAGTTCTGCTACTACTGGTATCACCGCGCCGCGCATCGCGTGCGCTGGTTCTGGAGCCAGCATGTCTCGCATCACAGCGGCGAGATCATGAACATGAGCACCGCCTCCAGACAGAGCATTCTCAATGGCGGCATCGGCGTCTGGCTGTTCTTCCTGCCGCCGATCTTCCTCGGCGTGCACCCGGGCCTGATCGCGCTGATGCTGGGCGTGAATCTCACCTACCAGTTCTTCATTCACACGGAAGTCGTCGGCAAGTTCCATCCTTTCCTGGAATGGCTGCTGGACACGCCCTCCAACCATCGCGTGCATCACGGCCGCAATGCGCAGTACATCGACAAGAACTACGGCGGCGTGCTGATGATCTTCGATCACCTGTTCGGCACTTACGAGCCGGAAGTCGAGAAGGTGGAATACGGCACGCCCCGCCAGATCAAGAGCTACAACTTCCTTGTGCTCAACTGCCACGAGTTCGTGGACATGCTGCGCGACGTGGCGGCACCGGGCCCGCTCTGGCAGCGCCTGAAGCATCTGTGGATGCCACCGGACTGGCAGCGGCCTGGCCACACGCCGATCCACACCTGGACGGTGGAGCGCAAGCTGCCGGCCGGCGAACCCGTCAAGGCCTGAAAACAAAAAGGCGCGGGAAGCATGTCCGCTTCCCGCGCCTGAACCTGAGCCGCGAGGCTTACTCGGCGAGCGGTGTCTCGCCGGCCTCGCCCTCGTCCTCACCTTCGATACGATCGATACCGACGAGGCGGTCACCTTCCTGCGGCCGCATCAGGCGCACGCCCTGGGTGTTGCGCCCCATGCTGCGCACATCGGTGGTCTTGAAGCGGATCAGATTGCCAGCCTCGGAAATCAGCATCACCTCGTGGCTGTCATCGACCACGGCGGCGCCGATCAGGCGGCCGGTCTTGTCCGACAGCGCCTGGGCAATCACACCCTGACCGCCGCGACCGCGACGCGGGAACTGCTCCACCGGCGTGCGCTTGCCGTAGCCCAGTTCCGAGACGGTGAGAATGTCGCCGGCGGCGGCCACGATCAGCGCAATCACCCGCGCGCCGTCACCATTGCCTTCGACTGCGGCATCGACGCTGTCCTCGCCGCTGTCATCGGCCAGCACCACCGCCTCCTCGCCCTCGTCCTCGCTGCCGGCGAAGGTCTTGAGCAGACGCATGCCGCGCACGCCGGTGGCGCCGCGACCCATGCTGCGCACTTCCGCTTCGTTGAAGCGGATGGCGCGGCCGGCGTCGGAGATCAGGATGATGTCGTGATTGCCGCCGGTGAGCGCCACGCCCACCAGCTCGTCGTCCACGCGCAGGTCCACGGCGATGATGCCGTTGGCGCGCACGTTCTGGAACGCGGACAGCTCGGTCTTCTTCACCGTGCCACGCCGCGTGACCATGAAGATGAAAGCCTTCTGCGTGGCCTCGGTGGCGTCGGGCGGTGCGTCCTCGAAGCTCTTGATCGGCAGCACGGCATTGATCTTCTCGCCGGCTTCCAGGGGCAGCAGATTGTTGAACGGCCGGCCGCGCGAACCGCGCGAGCCCGAGGGCAGTTCGAACACGCGCAGCTTGTAGCACTTGCCCTGGCTGCTGAAGCACAGCAGGGTGTCATGCGAATGCGCCACCCAGAGCCGGTCGACGAAGTCGGCCTCCTTGGTGGTGGCGGCGATCTTGCCGCGACCGCCGCGCTTCTGCGCCTGGTACTCATCCAGGGCCACGGCCTTCACATAGCCCTCGTGCGAGAGCGTGACCACCATGTCCTGCGGTGCGATCAGGTCTTCGCGCGCGATGTTGAGCGCGGCATCGGTGATTTCCGTGCGCCGCGCATCGCCGTACTGCTCCTTGATCTCCAGCAGCTCGCCACGGATCACCGACAGCAGGCGCGCTTCCGAGCCGAGGATGTCGAGATAGTCGAGGATGTCGGTGAGCAGCTTCTGGTATTCCTCGTGGATCTTGTCCTGCTCCAGACCGGTCAGGCGGTGCAGACGCAGATCGAGAATCGCCTGGGCCTGCGCTTCGGACAGGCGATAACCGCCATCGACGATGCCGAACTCGCGGGCCAGATCGGAAGGCCGCGAGGCATCCGCACCGGCGCGCTCCAGCATCGCCGTCACCGGACCCGGATTCCAGACGCGCCCCATCAGCCCGGCCTTGGCTTCGGCGGGATTGGGCGAGCGGCGGATCAGCTCGATGATCTCGTCGATATTGGCCAGGGCCACCGACAGACCTTCCAGGACGTGGGCACGCTTGCGTGCCTCGCGCAGCAGATAGCGCGTGCGCCGCGTCACCACCTCGCGGCGGTGGCGGATGAAGATTTCCAGCAGCTGCTTGAGCGAGAGCAGACGCGGCTGGCCGCCGTCGAGCGCCACCATGTTGAAGTTGAAGCTGTCCTGCAGCTGCGTGAGCTGGAACAGATTGTTCAGCGCCACCTCGGCGTTCTCGCCGCGCCGCAGCTCGATCACCACGCGCATGCCGTCCTTGTCGGACTCGTCGCGCAGCTCGGTGATGCCTTCGATCTTCTTGTCCTTGATCAGCTCGGCGATCTTCTCCAGCAGCCGCGCCTTGTTCACCTGATACGGCAGCTCGGTGACGATGATCGCCTGCTTGTCGGCCGAGACTTCCTCGAAGTGCGTGCGCGCACGGATCACGATGCGGCCACGGCCGGTGGCGTAGGCATCCACCAGGCCGGCGGCATCGAGCAGCAGGCCGGCCGTGGGGAAATCCGGTGCCGGGATGTGCTGCATCAGCTCGCGCAGCTCGATCTCGGGCTTGTCGATCATGGCCACGCAGCCGTCGATCACCTCGCAGAGATTGTGCGGCGGGATATTGGTGGCCATGCCCACCGCGATGCCCGAGCTGCCATTGATCAGCAGCTGCGGCACGCGCGTGGGCAGCACCGTGGGCTCGGACTCCGAGCCATCGTAATTGGGCTGGAAATCGACGGTTTCCTTGTCGATGTCGGCGAGCAGCTCATGCGCCAGGCGCGACATGCGCACCTCGGTGTAACGCATGGCCGCCGGCGCGTCACCGTCCACCGAGCCGAAATTGCCCTGGCCGTCGATCAGCAGATAGCGCATGGAGAAGTCCTGCGCCATACGCACCATGGTGTCGTACACCGCGCTGTCGCCATGCGGGTGGTACTTACCGATCACGTCGCCGACGATACGCGCCGATTTCTTGTAGGGCTTGTTGTAGTCATTGCCCAGCTCCTTCATCGCGTACAGCACGCGACGATGCACGGGCTTCAAACCATCGCGCGCATCCGGCAGGGCGCGGCCGACGATCACGCTCATCGCGTAATCCAGATAGGAACGGCGCATCTCGTCTTCGAGATTGACGCTGAGCACTTCCTTGGCGAACTCGCTCATGAATTCTTCGTATCAATGCCTGTGGCGAACGGTCAAAAATCGCGCTGGCCCGCGCTCTGCGCAGGCCGTCAGTTTCCCGCTGGAAACGAGGGCGCGTCGGTGGCCTTTGGGAAGGGCTCTATTTGTCGAAAAATTGTAACACAGACAGGGGTTTCGCAGCTGCTTGGAGCAGGCTTCCGGCGCCGGCCGAAGCGTCCCCGCCAGCGCCCTGGGAAGACCTTCCTCGAGCCGGTGTGATGCAGCGCAAGTTCTGCCGCCAAGGTGGTCGCGTCCGACACCGAGCAAGCCCGCTGCTTGGCGTAGAGTCGCCGCAGTGATCAGGCGGCCAGATCGCGTGCATCACTTGAACCAACATCAAAAGGGGAATCTATGAACTGTAAGCAATTGGGGGCCCGCGCGGGCCTCTTATGGGCCGCCATGACGGTAAGCCAGGCTACCGCAGCCTCCTGGCCGGGATACCAGAACGACGCGGCACATACCGGATATGTGCCCACAACCCTGGATGTCAGCACCTTTCAGCTGGCATGGCGCAAGGGCTTCGCCGGCTCTTACAGCTCCGAGCTGACCCAAGCAGCGGCTGCGGATGGCACCGTATATTTCAGCCGTTCTGGGTACTTTGGCAGCCAAGCCTTGTACGCGGTCAGCGCAGCAGATGGCAGCACCCTCTGGACGGTGCCGTTTTCCAATGTGTTTTCCGTCAACCCTCCCGCATACGACAGTGGCCGGGTTTACATCCAGACCGTCAACAATGGCGGCGACAGCTGGCTGCGCGCATATGACGCCAGCACCGGAGGCCCGATCTTCCAAGCCGCGCAGGGTGCGCAGTGGGAAAATTATCTCGCGCCCACCATCGTGAATCAGACGGTATACGTCGATGGCGGGACCTACGGTGGAATGTATTCCTTCAACGGCACCTCCGGCACGCAGAACTGGTTTACCAATCTTCCGCAGTACGATGGTTGGACGCCGGCAGTCGACGATAGTCATGCCTATGCCTTCATGGGCAGCAGGCTTTATGTGCTGGATCGCGACACAGGCACGATCGCTTTCAGCATCCCGGATAACAGCTCCGACTGGTATGGCTGGACCACCGGACAAGCTCCGGTGCTCGGCGGGCAGAACGATGTACTGGTCACCAATGGTGGACGTCTGGTTAGCTTCGACCTCGGTAGTCGCGTAGTCCGGTGGACGCAGACCGACGGTTTCAACTCCCAGCCGTCCGTCGCCAAAGGCGTGATCTACACCGTGCGCAACGGCTATCTCTCGGCCTTGAGCGAGACCGACGGCCAGCAGCTGTGGATGTGGGCGCCGTCGAACGACACCCTGGCAGGCACTGTCGTGGTCACCGACAGTCATGTCTTCGTCTCGGGCAGCAGCACCACCTATGCCATTGATCTGGCCAGCCATCAATCGGCATGGAGCACCGCATCGGCGGGCCGGCTTTCCCTGGCGGATGGTCAGCTGTACATCGCCAGCCAGGATGGCACGCTGACGGCGATTACCGTCGGTGGAAGCTCCACACCCAGCAGCGCAAACCTGAAGTTGTCACTGACCGGCAAGCGCAGCGGCACTGGCGCAGCCCAGCCTTATGCATTCAATGCAACTGTCAGTAACAAAGGTCCTGCGTCCGCCGCGAACGTCACCATCACCGTCAAGATTCCGCTGCCTCTGGCCGTCAAGACTCTGGGCGCAGGTTGCCGGTACGCTCAGCAGCAGATCAGCTGCACTTACGGCAGCCTCTCGTCCGGTAAAAGCCTCACGGCGAGCTTCACCTTGTTGCCTTCGCGAGCCGGCCTTTACGTGATTGGCGCCAAGACCAGCAGCAGCCAGCCCGATCCGGTCGCGATCAACAACTATGCACAGCTGCCGATGCTGATGCGCTAAGCCGCAAGCTGCACCAGGACGCCGCGCTCAGGATTCACAAGCTGCCTGAGCGCGGCGTGTTTTTTTGCTCTTCCGCAATCGCCCGCTGCGCCTCGGGCTGCAGCGCAAAAGCCGCACGCCCACTCAATCCCCAGGCAGTCATAGATGCCGAACCAGCGCCTGCGCCACCGCCGCAAGGGCCTGGTTGCGCGCCTCGAAACTGGCCGGGCTCTGGGTGAGATAGACGCTGATCAGCAGCGGAGCGCGCTGCGGTGGCCAGGCGATGGCGATATCGTTGTTCGTGCCCTGCTCGCCGGCGCCGGTCTTGTCGCCCACGCGCCAGTCGCGCGGCAGGCCCGCGCGCAGACGGGCATCCCCGGTCTGATTGGCGAGCAGCCAGGCGATCAGCTGTTCGCGAGAGGCGGGCTTGAGCCGCTCACCCAGCAGCAGCGTGCGCAGATTGGCGTTCATGGCCAGCGGCGTGGTGCTGTCTCGCGGATCACCGGGCCGCGCCTCGTTGAGTTCCGTCTCCCAGCGATCCAGGCGCGTGAGGGCATCGCCCAGGCTGCGCGCAAACGCGGTGAGCCCGGCCGGACCGCCGATGGCGCGCAGGATCAGATTGCCGGCGGTGTTGTCGCTGCGGGTCAGCGCTGCTTCGCAGAGCTGCGCCCAGCTCAAGCCCTTGCCGGCGTAGTCCTGGGTCACCGGCGAATAGCGCACCAGCTCGTCCTCGCCGTAAGCCTGCAGCTGCTGCAGCTGCGCCAGCCCGGCATCGACGCGCGCCAGCAACGCGGCGCAGGCCAGCAGCTTGAAGGTGCTGCACATCGGGAAGCGTTCATCGCCGCGATACTGCCAGCGCCGGCCGCTGTGGCTGTCCTCGATGGCCACGCCCAGGCGGCCGTTCACGGACTGCTCGATCTGGCCAAGCTGCGTCAGCAACGCGTCGTCACCGGCCCGCAGTTCACCGGCCATCAGCAGGCCGGCCGCGAGAAACGCGCGACGGCTGAGCATCAGCCCAGCAGCGCCAGCACGCGCTCACGCGTAGGGTTCTCGATCACGCCGCGCTCGCAGACGATGGCGTCGATCAGGCTCGCCGGCGTGACATCGAACACCGGATTGAAGGCCGCATAGCCGGCCGGGGCGATGGCCTGGCCGCGGAATTCGGTGAGCTCGCTCGCGGCGCGCTCCTCGATGGGAATCTCGGCGCCGCTTTCGCAGCGCAGATCGAAGGTGCCCGAGGGCGCGGCGACCATGAACTTCACACCGTGATAGCGCGCCGCCACCGCCAGCGCATAGGTGCCGATCTTGTTGGCGGTGTCGCCATTGGCGGCGATGCGATCGGCGCCGACGATCACCCAGTCGATCTTCTCGCGGCTCATCAGATGCGCGGCGGCGCCGTCGGCAATCAGCGCGGCGGGAATGCCTTCCTGCTGCAGCTCGAAGGCCGTGAGCCGCGCGCCCTGCAGCCAGGGCCGGGTTTCGGTGTTGTACACGCGCTTGAGCTGGCCCGCGCTCCAGGCGCTGCGGATCACGCCCAGGGCCGTGCCGTGGCCGCCGGTGGCCAGGGCGCCGGTATTGCAGTGCGTGAGCACTTGCGCGCCGGCCGGCAGCAGGGCCGCGCCCAGTTCGCCGATGCGATGGTTCTGCGCCAGATCCTCGTCGTGGATGGCGATGGCCTCGCGCTCCAGCGCGGCCAGATCGCGGTGCTGCAGATAATGCCCGCGCATGCGCTCCAGCGCCCAGCGCAGGTTCACCGCCGTGGGCCGCGAATCCGCCAGCACCTGGCTGGCGCGGTCCAGGGCATCCGGGGCTTCACGCAGGGCCATCACCAGACCATAAGCCGCCGCGATGCCGATCGCCGGCGCACCGCGCACCGCCATCTCGTGAATCGCGTGCGCGACATCGCCGGCGCTGCGGCAATCCAGGTACTGCAGCTGCGCCGGCAGCAGGCGCTGGTCGAGCAGGCGCAGGAATTCGCCGTTCCAGAGGATGGGATTGACGGCGGCGGGAGCGGACATGGCGGTCTCGGGTAAACTGGCAAGCCTCGCATTTTACCCAAGCGCCACTGCAAGCCGATGACTCCGACGCCACCCACCGTCGATCTGCTGGTCGCCCCACGCTGGTTGCTGCCCATCGAGCCGCAAGGCCTGGTGCTGGAGCAGCACGCGCTGATCGTGGATGCCGGCCGCATCCGCGATCTGCTGCCCCTGGCCGAAGCCCGGCAGCGCTATCTGCCGCGCCAGATCATCGATCTGCCCCAGCACGCGGTGCTGCCGGGCCTGGTCAATCTGCACACGCACGCGGCGATGAGCCTGCTGCGCGGCATCGCCGATGACCTGCCGCTGATGCAGTGGCTGCAGGAGCACATCTGGCCGGCCGAGGGCAAGCACGCCAACCCGGCGTTCTGCGAAGACGGTGCGCGTCTGGCCTTCGCCGAGATGATCCGCAGCGGCACCACCTGCGTGAACGATATGTACTTCTTCCCGGACGCCACCGCGCGCGTGGCCGGCGAGCTGGGACTGCGCGCGACGGTGGGCCTGATCACCACCGATTTCGCCACCGCCTGGGCGGCCGATGCCGATGACTGCATCCACAAGGGCCTGGAACTGCACGATGCGCTGAAGGACAAGCCGCTGCTGCGCACGATCTTCGCGCCGCATGCGCCGTACACGGTGTCGGATGCGCCGCTGCGCAAGATCCGCCGTTACGCCGACGAGCTGGGCATCGGCATCCACATGCATGTGCACGAAACTGCGCACGAGGTGGGCAGCGCGCTGCAGGCCACCGGCAAGCGTCCCTGGCAACGCCTGAAGGAGCTGGAGCTGCTGGGCCCGGACTTCATTGCCGTGCACATGACGCAGCTCAGCGACGAGGAAATCGCCGAGGCCGCGCAGCTGGGCGTGCACATCGCGCACTGTCCGGAATCCAATCTCAAGCTCGCCAGCGGTTTCTGTCCGCTGGCCAGGCTGCAGGCCGCCGGCGTGAACATCGGCATCGGCACCGACGGCGCCGCCAGCAACAATGATCTGGATCTGTTCGGCGAGATGCGCACCGCCGCACTCGTGGCCAAGGCCGTGGCCGGCGATCCGCAGGCGGTCTCGGCTGCGCAGGCCCTGCACATGGCCACGCTGGGCGGCGCGCGCGCGCTGGGTCTGGACGCGGAAATCGGTTCGCTCAGCGTCGGCAAGTCCGCCGACTTCATCGCCGTGGACTTGAGCCGCATCGCCACGCAGCCGCTGTATCACCTGCAATCGCAGCTGGTCTACGCCGCCGGGCGGGATCAGGTCAGCGATGTCTTCGTTGCCGGTCGCGCCCTGCTGCGCGGCGGCCAGTTCACCACCCTGGATGAAACCCGCGTACTCGCCAAGGCCGGCGAGTGGCGCGAGAAGATCAAACCCTACGCATGAGCACGCACAGCGACAACGTCGACGCCCAGGAGATCGCCAACTTCGATCGCCTGGCCGCGCAATGGTGGGACCCGCAGGGGCAGATGCGCACCCTGCATCAGATCAATCCGCCGCGTCTGCGCTACATCGTGCAGTGCGCCAACAACGGCCGCCTCACCGGCTTGCGCGGCAGGCGCGCGCTGGACGTGGGCTGCGGCGGCGGTCTGCTCAGCGAGGCCCTGGCCGGTGAAGGCGCGCAGGTGCTGGGCATCGACATGGCCGCCGAACTGATTGCCGTGGCCCGTCATCACGCCGAACAGAACGCGCGCGCAGTGGCGTACCGGCAGATTCGCGCCGAGGAACTCGCCGCCGAGCAGCCGGCGAGTTTCGATCTGGTCTGCTGCCTGGAAATGCTGGAACACGTGCCCGAGCCGCAGGCGGTGATTGCGGCCTGCGCGCAGCTGGCCAGGCCCGGCGCCAATCTGGTGTTCTCCACCATCAACCGCAATGCCAAGTCCTTTGCCCTGGCCGTGGTCGGCGCCGAATACGTGCTGAACCTGGTGCCGCGCGGCACGCACGATTACGAAAAATTCATCCGCCCCTCCGAGCTGGATGCCTGGGCGCGCGCTGCGGGCCTGGACGTGATCGGCATCAAGGGGCTGCGCTACAACCCGCTGCTAAAGTCCGCGCGTCTGTGCGATGACATCGACGTGAACTACTTCCTGCACTGCCGCAAACCTGCATGAGCAAGCCTTCCGCGCCGCGCGCCGTGCTGTTCGACCTCGACGGCACGCTGGTGGACACCGCGCCCGATCTGGGCCACGCCGCCAATCTGGTGCGCGAAGGCCTGGGCCTGCCGCCGCTGCCGCTGCGGGATTACCGCCCGGTGGCCTCGGCCGGCGCACGCGGCCTGCTCGGCAAGGCCCTCGGCATCACACCGGAGCATGCCGATTACACGCAGCATCGCGAGCGCTTCCTGGCCCTGTACCGCGCGCATCTGAGTTATCAGTCGCGCCTGTTCGAGGGCATGGAAGAACTGCTGCAGCGGATGGAAACACGCGGCATCGCCTGGGGCGTGGTCACCAACAAGCCCGCCTGGCTCACCGAGCCGCTGATGCAGGATTTGCAGCTGACCCAGCGCAGCGCCTGCGCGATCAGCCCCGATCACGTCGCCCGCCCCAAGCCCGCGCCCGATGCCCTGCTGCACGCCGCCGCGCTGCTCAAGCTCGACGCAAAGGACTGCTGGTATGTGGGTGATGACAAGCGCGACATCGACGCCGCGCGCGCCGCCGGCATGCACAGCATCGCCGCCGACTGGGGCTATCTGGGCGAGGCCGGCCCCATCGACAGCTGGCAGGCCGACCGCATCGCGCGTACGCCACAGGAGCTTGCGTCCTGGCTGCCCTAGGCAGGCCGGCGCAGCTCGTCAAAGATTCTTCTACTTCCCGCGCAGGCGGGAATCCGGCCGCAAGCCTCGACGCCGCGCGAGCCCCTGGATTCCCGCTGGCGCGGCAAGGACAGGCAAGACTGAAGCGTCCTCAAGAGCATCGTCACTGAGATCATGAACACCGACATCCCCCAGCCTTACACGCCTGCGCCGGATCTGCTGCGCGGCCGTCGCATTCTCATCACCGGGGCCGGCGACGGTCTGGGCCGCGCCACCGCCATCGCCTGCGCACAGCACGGCGCCACCGTGGTGCTGCTCGGCCGCACCGTGAAGAAGCTGGAAGCGGTGTACGACGAAATCGAGAAGATCGGCGGCCCCGCGCCCGCGATCTATCCGCTGCATCTCGGCGGCGCCAGCTGGACCGATTACTTCGAACTCGCTTCCACCCTGGAGCGTGAACTCGGCGGCCTCGATGGCCTGCTGCACTGCGCCGCACACTTCAAGAATTTTTCGCCGCTCTACGACATCGAGCCCAAGGACTGGATCGAAGGTCTGCAAGTGAATCTCACCGCGGCCTTTTCACTCACGCGACACTGCCTGCCGCTGCTCACGCAGTCCGCCGATGCGTCCATCGTGTTCGTGAGTGATCGCCAGGGCCATGAACCGCGCGCCTTCGGCGGCATCTATGCGATCAGCAAGGCCGGCGTCGAACACATGGCCGCGATCTGGGCGCAGGAACTGGCCACGCATCCCAGGCTGCGCGTCAATCGCTACACGCCGCCGCCGATGCGCACCGCGATCCGCCTCAAGGGCTATTCCGGCGAGCTGCCGGAGCAGGTGCCGCCGCCGGAACAGGCGGTATCACCCCTGCTCTGGTTGCTGGGTCCGGACAGCCAGGGCCACAGCGGCGGAGCGTACTGAGATCGTCAATATGCAACCTCAAGGTTGCATATTGGACTCGATGCTGGCATAAACAGGCAGCCAGGAGACTGCCTATGAACGCCGATCGCATCGAAAAAAGAATCCTGCTTGACGCCCCGCTGGAACGTGTCTGGCGCGCCATCAGCGAAGCCAGCCAGTTCGGCAGCTGGTTCGGCATGGCGGTGGAAGGCGAGTTCGTGGCCGGCACGACCGTTGTCGGCCGCATCCAGCCCACCACGGTGGACGCGCACGTGGCAGAACTGCAGCGCCCGCATGCCGGCCTCGCCTTCAGCCTGCAGATCGTCAGCGTGGAACCCATGCGCCTGTTCGCCTTCCGCTGGCATCCGCATGCAGTGAATCCGCAGCAGGATTACTCCCGGGAGCCGACCACACTGGTGCGCTTCGAGCTGGCGCCGCAGGCCGACGGCGTACTACTCACCATCACCGAATCGGGATTCGAGCAGATTCCGCTGGCGCGGCGCGCACAGGCCTTCACCGCCAACGATGGCGGCTGGCGCGAGCAGCTGCGCATGATCGAAAAATATCTGGCCTTGCCGCAGTCCTGAGCGTGCCGACCGCCAAGCCTCGCAAGGCCCCCCCCGCCGATGCCGCGCCAGTCTTTGCGGCGCTGGGCGATGCCACGCGACTGCGCATCGTCACGCGCCTGTGTCGCGAGGGGCCCCTGGCCATGGTGCAGCTGCAGGACGATCACGAAGTCTCCCGCCAGGCGGTGGCCAAGCATCTGTGTGCCCTGGAGCAGGCGGGCCTGCTGCGCAGCGAGCGGGTTGGTCGTGAGCGCATCTGGGCCTTGCAGGCACAAAGGCTCACGCAGGCACGTCTGTACCTGGACCAGATCTCCGAGCAATGGGATCAGGCCCTGTCGCGTCTGCGCGATTTCGTGGAGCGCTGAGAGGCTCAGCTCGTCGCGCAGCCCGCCGGCTTGTGCACGCGCGTGGTCGATGCCGGATGGCGCTGCAGCTTCTCTGCCGGTCTGCGCGGCCGCACCACGAGTTCACCGCCGCAGTTCGGGCAGCGGTTCTGCAGGCGCGTCTCGGCACAGTCCGCGCAGAAGGTGCATTCGAAGGAACAGATCCGCGCCTGCGTGGAATCCGGCGGCAGATCGGTGTCGCAGCACTCACAGCTGGGACGCAGTTCGAGCATGAGTTTTCTCCGTAGGGCCAGGCACCGCAGCAAGCAAGGATCAGGCTGAGACGCGGCGCCGGCCCTTGAAGCCGCTTTGTGAAGCCGCGCTGCGCGCGCCGCCTCAGCTCTCAGGTCTTGCGTGATGCTTTCCTGAAGCTAGCGCGGCGCCCCGCGCCTGGGTTTTGGCTTGGGCTTGCCACGCGCGCCCGTCTGGCGCGCCTGGTTGGAAGGCTGATCCTGCCACTTCGCCCGCGCCTTGCGCCGCTCTGCGGGCTCGGCACGCTCGTCGGCAGGGCGCGGACGGCGCGGCCCGGCCTGTTCACCGCGCGCCGGCGGCTTGCCGCGACGCTCCTTCTTCTCGGCAAGGCCGACTTCTTCCTCACTGAGCTTCACCGCCACCAGCAGCGCTGCGATTTCCTGCGCCGTGGCTTCGCGCGCAGTGCCGGACTTCATGCCGCGCCCCAGTTCGATGGGACCGTAGCGCAGGCGGATCAGGCGGCTCACCTGCAGGTCCTGCGATTCGATCAGGCGCCGCACCAGGCGGTTGCGGCCCTCGCGCACGCTGACGTGATACCACTGATTGGCGCCCTCGCCGTCCTCGCTCTCGCTGGGCTCGACGCGCTCGAAACGCGCCAGGCCATCGTCCAGCTGCACGCCTTGTCGCCAGCGCGCGATCACCTCCTCATCGACCGTGCCGAGAATGCGTGCGGCGTACAGGCGCGGCACTTCGAAGGAAGGATGCGTGAGACGACGCGCCAGCTCGCCATGATTGGTGAACAGCAGCAGGCCCGAGGTGTTGATGTCCAGACGACCCACCGCGATCCAGCGGCCGGTGTCGAGTTCCGGCAGCTTGCGGAACACGGTGCGGCGACCTTCGGGGTCGTCGCGCGTGACCAGTTCGCCGACGCGCTTCTTGTAGACCAGCACGCGCAGCGGCGCGGTCTTGCGCTGCAGGGTGATGCTCTTGCCATCGACGCGGACGTGGTCCTCGTGATCGATCTTCTGGCCCAGCTCCGCCGGCCGGCCGTTGACCATCACCCGGCCCTCGGCAATCAGACGTTCGATCTCGCGACGCGAGGCCACGCCTGCGGTGGCCAGCATTTTTTGAATTCTTTCACTCATGGCACGTCCTCCCGACGTTCCCACGCTATGCGCTTTCCTCGGCGACAACCGCACGAGGAAATCCTGGAGAGTTTGCGAGCACTGGCAAGCGCTCCCTCACCCCGATCCTCTCGCCCACGTGCGTGGAAGAGAGGGAACAAAAAGCCGCGCTTCCTGGCGAGCCGCCAGACCTCGGACATCGCGCCTTGAAACCCGTCCCCTCGCCCCTCCTCAGAGGGGAGAGGGCCGGGGTGAGAGGTTCGGCGCCCGCCGAACACACATCCCCAAAAAACTTCAGTGCAGCGTCGGCGCCTCCGGCGTCTCGCCGCCTTCGCCTTCATTCGCAGGCTCGCCATCGGCCGGTGCATCGGTCTGCGCATCGGCTTCCGCGGCTTCCGGCGGCGCCGACAGCGCGCTGGTCTCATGCAGCTGCTCACCCAGACGCGCGAGCGCTGCCTCCAGCTGCTGCGGGTCCTTGATCTCCGGGAGGCTGGGCAGATCGTCCAGGGTGCGCAGCGAGAGATCATCCAGCAGCTGCTGCGTGGTGCCGAACAGCGAGGGGCGGCCCGGCACTTCCTTGACGCCCACTTCGCGGATCCAGCCGCGATCCAGCAGGGTGCGGATGATGTTGGGCGACATGGCCACGCCGCGCACTTCCTCGATCTCGCCGCGGGTGATCGGCTGGCGATAGCAGATCAGGGCCAGGGTTTCGAGCAGGGCGCGTGACAGGCGCGGCGGCTTCTCCTGGTACAGACGCGCGATCCACTCGGCGTATTCGGTCTTGACCTGGATGCGCCAGCCGCTGGCCACTTCCTTGAGCTCCGCCGCGCGCGGCGCGAGGTCCTGGGCCAGGCGCTCCAGCGCCTCACGGATATCCTTCTTGGTCACGCCCAGCTCATTGCCGAGCATGCGGTGCAGCTGCTCCAGGGGCAGCGGCTGCTCGGAGGCCAGCAGCAGGGCTTCGAGGATGCGTTCCAGCTGCGCGGTGCGCTCGTCGCTGCCGCTCTGCACTTCCAGCAGCGGCGGCTGTTCCGGGCTCTGCCCGGGGCTCTGCTCTTCGTTGTCGTTCATGTCTCGTCATCCACGCTGTCCACCACCAGATCGTCCGCCGACACGATCTCGCCGGGCTTGGCCGCAGCCACGGTGATGGCGGCAAACGGTTCGGGCTGCTCGATGCGCAGCAGCGCCGAGCGCGCCAGTTCCAGAATCGCCAGGAAGCACACCACCACACCCAGGCGGCCTTCCTGGGGATCGACCAGGTCCAGCAGCCGCGCCGGTCCGGCCTGCACGCGCGAGAGGATGTGCGACATGCGCTCGCGCACGCTCAAGGGCTCGCGCGAGACCTCGTGATGGCGGAACAGCGAGGCGCGCTCCATCACATCGCGAAACGCCAGCACCAGCTCGCGCAGCTTGGGCATGGGCAGCGCGCCCACCGTGGGCACCACTTCCGGCCGCGCCTGCGCGACGAACACCTCGCGGCCCACGCGCGGCAGCTTCTCGATGTTCTCGCCGGCGGTCTTGAAGCGCTCGTATTCCTGCAGACGCCGCACCAGTTCCATGCGCGGATCGCCCTGCTCGGCCGCGTCTTCCGGCGGCGGACGCGGCAGCAGGATGCGCGACTTGATCTCGGCCAGCAGCGCCGCCATCACCAGATATTCGGCCGCCAGTTCGAGCTTCATGTCCTGCATCAGCTCGATGTACTGGATGTACTGCTGGGTGATCTTCAGCACCGGAATATCGACGATGTCGATGTTCTGCTTGCGGATCAGATACAGCAGCAGGTCCAGCGGACCTTCGAAGGCTTCGAGAAACACCTCCATCGCATCCGGCGGGATGTAGAGGTCTTCCGGCAGCTTGTCCAGACGCTGGCCGTGCACCTTGGGCAGGCGCAGCGCGGCCTCGGCCGGCGCTGCGCCCTCCTCGCTCACTGCCTGCGTCTCTTCGCTCATCGGGCGGCCTTATTCGGGAATGAAGCCCAGGGCTTCATGCACCTGCTGGAGCGTGGCATCGGCCTTGGCCGAGGCGCGCGCGGCGCCTTCGCGCAGCACACGGCGCAGGCCCTCGGTGTCCTCACGGATCTCGTGGTAGCGCTTCTGCACCGGCTCCAGGCAGGCGATCACGGCATCGGCGCAGGCCTGCTTGAACTTGCCGTAGCCCTGGCCGTTGTACTGCGCGGCGATGCTGTCGAAAGACTCGCCGGTGCAGGCCGCGAGAATCGACATCAGGTTCGACACGCCCGGCTTCTCCGCGATGTCGAAGCGCACCTCGTTGCCCATGTCGGTGACCGCACGCTTGAGCTTGCGGGCGATGACCTCGGGCGGATCGAGCAGGTACACGGCATTGGTCGGCGCATCGTCCGACTTGCTCATCTTCTTGGTCGGTTCCTGCAGGCCCATGATGCGCGCGCCCACCGGCGGAATCATCGGCTCGGGCACCGTGAACACCGGATTTTCCGGCGTGCCGTAGAGATGGTTGAAGCGCTGCGCGACATCGCGGGTGAGTTCCAGATGCTGCTTCTGGTCATCGCCCACCGGCACCTGCCTGGCCTGGTAGAGCAGGATGTCGGCGGCCATCAGCACCGGATAGTCGAACAGGCCGGCGTTGATGTTGTCGGTGTTCTTGGCGCTCTTGTCCTTGAACTGGGTCATGCGCTCCAGCTCGCCCATCATCGTGTAGCAGTTGAGCACCCAGGACAGACGCGGATGCGCCGGCACATGGCTCTGCACGAACAGGGTGTTCTGCGCCGGGTCCAGGCCGCAGGCGATGTACAGCGCCAGGAATTCATAGCTGCGCTCGCGCAGCGTGGCCGGGTCCTGGCGCGCGGTGATCGCGTGCAGGTCCACCAGCATGTAGTAGCACTCGTACTGCGCCGACAAGGGCACCCAGTTCTTCAGCGCGCCCAGGTAATTGCCGAGCGTGAGACGGCCGGAAGGCTGGATACCGGAGAGAACCACAGGCTTGCTGACAGACACGGATAAAGACTCTTTCAGGAACCGGAGAGAAGCATGCCGCCCGAGGCAATGCCGAGCGCGGAAAACAGCGAGTATTCGGCAATCGACAGCGGCCAGAACATGAGCTTGCCGAGCAGGCCGGTGGCCATCAGCACCACCAGAATCACCATGCCATAGGGCTCGATGCGCGAAAACCGATAAGCCAGGCGCGCCGGCAACAGGCCCGTGAGCACGCGACCGCCGTCCAGCGGCGGCAGCGGAATCAGGTTCAGCACCATCAGCACCAGATTGATCAGGATGCCGGACACCGCCATGTAGCGCAGCCCCATCCACAGTCCTTCGTCGGCGCCCTGCTCCAGCGACACGCGCAGCAGGATGCCCCAGGCGATGGCCATCAGCGCATTGGACGCCGGGCCGGCGGCGGCGACGAGGGCCATGTCGCGACGCGGATGCTTGAGATTGCGGTAGTCCACGGGCACCGGCTTGGCCCAGCCGAACAGGAAGCCGCCCAGAATCAGCAGCACCAGCGGCACCACCACCGTGCCGACGAGATCGATGTGGCGCAGCGGATTGAGGCTCAGGCGGCCCATCATCTGCGCGGTGCGATCGCCCAGGGCGCGCGCCGCATAGCCATGCGCGGCCTCGTGCACGGTGATGGCGAAGATTACGGGCAGGGCCCAGACGGCGATTTTCTGGACCAGGGTCATTTCGATAGGCATCCGCCGATTATACCCGGCCGGCGGCGGCGACCGACCCGCGCGCTACAGGCCCAGCGCGCTCAGATCACCCTTGCCCTCGCGCAGCACCCGCACACCGTCCTCGCTCAGATCCAGCACGGTGGTGGGCGTGGTGCCGCAGGGCCCGCAGTCGAGCACGATGTCCACCTCGCGATCCAGGCGCTGGCGGTGTTCCTCCGGCTCGTTGACCGGCTCCGCTTCGTCGGGGAACTGCAGGGTGCAGGAGATCAGCGGCTCGCCCAGGGTCTCCAGCAGGGCCTGCGCCACCACATGCTCGGGGATGCGGATGCCGATGGTCTTGCGCTTTTCGTGGGCCACGCGCCGCGGCAGTTCCTTGGTCGCGGCCAGGATGAAGGTGTAGGCACCGGGCGTGAGCTGCTTGAGCAGGCGGAACTGGCGGTTGTCCACGCGCGCGTAGCTGGCGATCTCGGACAGATCGCGGCAGACCAGCGTGAACTGATGGTGGCGATCGAAGTCACGGATACGGCGGATGCGGTCGGCCGCGTCGCGGTCGTCCAGATGGCAACCCAGGGCGTAGCAGGAATCGGTGGGATAGGCGATCACCGCGCCCTCGCGCAGCCGCTGCGCCACCTGGCCCAGCAGGCGCTTCTGCGGATTGACGGGATGCAGACTGATCCACTCGGCCACGGCCGGCCTCGCTTGCGCAGGAAAATGTGAAGGCGCGGATTCTACGCCAGGGGCCTTACAATAGGGCGATGAATAAGATTCTCGACCTTGCACCTGCCGTGTTGTTTCTGGGCGTCTACGCCGCCTACGGGATTTATGCCGCGACGGCGGCCCTGATCATCGCCATGTTCGCGCTGGTGGCCTGGTACTGGTTCTCCGAAAAGCGTCTGCACAAGGCGCACTTCATCACCGCGCTGGTGGCGCTGGTGCTGGGCGGCCTGACCATCTACGTGCACGACGCCAGCTTCATCAAGCTCAAGCCCACCGTGGTCTACGCGGTGTTTGCCCTCGCCCTGCTCGGCAGCCATTTCATCGGCGACAAGGTGCTGCTGGCACGCCTGCCGCAGAACGCCATCAGCCTGCCTGACGCGGTGTGGCGCAAGGTCAATTTCGCCTGGGCGCTGTTCTTCATCGGCTGCGCCGTGCTCAATCTTTATGTGGCCTTCAACTTCTCCGAAGCGGTGTGGGTGAAGTTCAAGGTGTTCGGCTTCACGGTGCTGATGTTCGTCTTCCTGCTGGCGCATGCACCGTTTCTGAAGCGCTACCTGCCGCAGGAATAAAACCATGCTCTACGCCATTCTCGGTCACGATGCGCCCGGCAGCCTCGCGCAGCGACGCGCGACCCGCCCGGCGCATGTCGCGCGCCTGACGCTGCTGCAGGAACAGGGCCGCCTGCTGCTCGCCGGTCCGCGCCCGGCCATCGACGCAGCCGATCCCGGCGAAGCCGGCTTCAGCGGCAGCCTGGTGGTGGCGGAGTTCCCCGATCTGGCCAGCGCCCGCGCCTGGGCGCAGGATGATCCTTACGTGCACGCCGGCGTTTACACCAGCGTGGACGTCTATCCCTTCGTGAAGACGCTGCCGGCATGAGCCGCATCGCACGCATGCGTGAGCTGCTCGGCGCGGCGCTGGCGCCGGAAAGCCTCGAGATCGAGGACGACAGCCATCTGCACGCCGGGCATGCCGGCGCGCGCGGCGGTGCCGGACATTACCGCCTGCTGATCGTCTCGACCCGGTTTGAAAAGCTGGCGCTGCTGGCGCGACATCGCGCGGTATACGCGGCGCTCGCCGCGATGATGCCGGCCGAGATTCATGCCTTGTCGATCCGCGCGCTCACGCCCGACGAAGCCGCCCGCAGCTCTTGAAGCGACACGTTTCCCGCTTCACTGCAGCCTGGCTGCTGCTGGCCAGCACGTCACTGCCGGCTTTCGGGCTGCCGGATCGCACGCAGATCGATGGCTGGCTGGCCAAGCTCGGCGGCAACGATGACGAAGCGCAGACCCAGCATGGCGTGGACTGGGGCCTGTTGCCGGGACCGTTCTACACGCCGGAGACCAATGCCGGTCTGGGCATGGTGCTGGTGGGGCTTTACCGCCCCGATGCGCAGGACAGCAGCGCGCCCTTGTCCTCGCTTTCGCTCACCGGCTTCGCCAGCGTCAGCGGCGCCTTCGGCTTCACGCTCGACAACTACAGCTTCTTCGCCGGCGACCGCTGGCGTCTGTTCGTGAACGGCGAAGGACAGAATCTGCCGACCGAATACTGGGGCATCGGCTACAAGGCCGGCGAGGCTGACCGTTCCTTTGGCTACACCGCGCAGGCCATCGAGCTGCATCCGCAGCTGCTGCGACGCGTCGCCAATGCCAGCTGGGCGGGCCTGGGCTGGGAGCTGGCCCAGATGCACGCCAGCCGCCTGCAGCACGGCGCTGCCAACCCGATCCTCGACACCCGCGAGGGACCGAACGTGTTCTCCTCCGGGGCCAGCCTGCATCTGCTGCACGACACGCGCGACTTCATTCCCAATCCCGCGCGCGGCCAGGTCTGGAGCCTGGACCTGAGCGAGTACGCGCCCCTGCTGGGCAGCGACACGCACTATCGCGATCTGCGCCTGCACTACGGTCACTACCAGCGCCTGGACGAGCGCGACATCCTCGCCTTCGAAGTGCACGGTGAACTCAGCGGCGGCGAGGTGCCCTGGAGCCAGCTGCCCTCGCTGGGCGACACCCAGCGCATGCGCGGCTACTACGCCGGCCGCTATCGCGATCACGACGCTCTCAGCACCCAGCTGGAATGGCGACATGAGCTGGTCTGGCGGCACGGCATGACGCTGTGGGCCGGCGCCGGCACCCTGGCACCGGAGCCGGATCAACTCGGCCAGCATTGGCTGCCCAGCGCCGGCGCCGGTTATCGCTTCGAATTCAAGCCGCGCATGAACGTGCGCCTGGATTACGGCATCGGCCGCGACAGCAGCGGTTTTTACTTCCAGGTGGGCGAAGCGTTCTGAATTTTTCCATGCGCGGCCCGGTGTGATCGCCACCGGGCCGCGCGCGCCTCATCGCTTGAGTCTTAGATGATTCAGCGGGACAGCGCCTGCGCCGGCACCCAGCCGCTGTGACCGGCGCCGTCCACCACGTAATACCAGCTGCCCTCGTTATTGCTCAGCGGGCGACTGGCCTGCACCGCGCTGCCGGCGGGCAGGACCAGCTGCGTCTGGCTGGCCGCGCGCGGCTGCACCTTGAGCGGCGTGTCGGCGGCAAGAGACTGCCCGGCGGCGCTGGGCGCTGCGATGGGCGCACTCGGCACCGACGGCGCCGCCGCGGGGACCGGAGACGGTGCAGCCGGAGGGGCTTGCACCGGCGGCGCGGCAATTGCACCGCTGCCGGCAGGCGGCGGGGGGCTGTAAGCCGTGGCCGCACGGCGCGCACCCGGCTCCTGGCCGAATTCAAAGACCACGCCCAGGCTGAGCAGGCCGATGGACTTGTCCCCGACCAGATCCTTACCACCAATCAAGCTTTCATACTCCGCGCGCAGACCAAACCATTCGGCAGGCTTCCACTGCAGGCCGATACCCACCGACGCACCATTGGAGGTTTCTTCGGCATCTCCCCCGTAAATGGTTTGCGCGAACTTGTCCTCGATCCTGGCTTTGCCGCTGAAGAAGGAAGCCCTGAGCCAGACCCCGGAACCCAGCGGACTCAATTCCGCGAAATAGCCGGCGCCTACGGTGTAGCCCTTGAAGCCCATTCGCACCTGATCAAGCCCCTGGATGTCTGCCTTGCCGGCATCCAGATAGCTGGCCTCGACAAAAATCGGCGCGGGCGAGAAGCGATAACCCGCGAACACCTTGCCGCCGAAGGTGCCATCCACATCGCTGTACTGGGGGCGCTCCACATAAGCGCCCGCTGCGCCCACATAAGCCCCTGCAGCCCAGGCCCAGGCCGGACAGCAGCCAAGCACTGCCGCGGCAATCGCCGTTCTGATTCTCATCGGATCCCCATTTTTGGATTTGAACTTGCTGTTGTGGCGCGCCCTCAACCGCCCCCTGGGCCACCACAGTCAGCATGCTAGCGCAGATATCGCGCGCCGCAGACGAGTCCGGCAGGAACCACTGCCGGCTCTGCGATGCAGTTCACTGCCGATGCGAAAACTTCAGGATTTGCCCGCCTCGCCTGCCACTGCCGCATCGCGCCTGGGCGCCGGCAGCGTCACGCCCTCGCGGCGCAGGACTTCCTCGATGGCGAAACGCAGCTCGCTGGCCACCGCGCCCTTGATGCCGCCGTCGAACAGCACGGCGCCGAGCTCGAATTGCAGACCCGTGGCATTGATGTCGATCAGCTGCACCGCAGGGCCGGAGACGCCGGGCACGCGCTTGTCGCCGATCACCGCCTCGTGCCCACGCAGCACGTCCAGCAGCAGCGCCTGCACCTTGCGGGCATCGTTGCCGTGCGCGACGGTGAGCGTGAAGCTGAGCTTGCCCAGCCGGCTGCGCAGATCGCGGTTGCGCACGTGATTGGAGAGCAGATCGGAATTGGGCACGATCACGGTTTCGAACTCGCCGGTCTCGATCTCGGTGGCGCGGATGCGGATCTTGCGCACCACGCCCTGCGTCGCGCCCACCTGAATCGTGTCGCCGCTGCGGATCGGCCGCTCGAACAGAAGAATCAGGCCCGAGACGAAATTGCTGACGATGTTCTGCAGGCCGAAACCAATGCCCACCGACAGCGCGCCGGCGACGATGGCCAGCTTGCTCAGGTCCACACCCGCCGTGGACAAGCCCACCACCACCGCCATCACGAAGGTGACGTAACCGAACAGCGTGGCCACCGCATCGCGGGTGCTGGCCTCGATGCCGGCGCGCACCAGCCAGTCGCGTTCCAGGCGCCGCGTCAGCCAGCGCGTGAGCGTGAACAGCACGGCGAACAGGGTGACGCCGATCAGGAGCTTGCCCAGCACCAGCCGCACGCCGCCGATCGGCACGCCGGTGGAGAACAGCGCGCGGCCCAGGCGCTCGCCCTCGTCGTGCAGACCCCAGATATGCAGCACCAGATAAACCGCGGCGGTCCATAGCAGGAAATTGAAAGCCACCAGCAGCCACAGCAGCTCGCTCAGGCGCTTGCCGGCAGCCACGCCCAGGGCAGCACGCAGGCGCTGCTGCCAGGCGTAGCGGCCATCATTGAGTGTGCGGCGCAGGATCTGCAGCGCCCAGGTCGCCAGCGCGGTGAGCACCACCGTGGCCGCCGTCCATAGCAGCGGCTGCTGCCCCAGATAGACCAGCACCGGACTGTCGGCACGCAACATGTCTTATCCGCCTTTGAGCAGCTGCTGCAGCTGCGTGTAATCGATGATGGCCACGCCCAGCTTTTCGGCCTTGGCGAGCTTGGAGCCGGCCTCGCTGCCGGCGAGCAGATAATCGGTTTTCTTCGACACCGAGCCGGAAACCTTGCCGCCGCCGGCTTCGATCTCGGCACTGGCCGCATCGCGGCTCACCGGCAGCGTACCGGTGATGACGAAGGTCTTGCCCAGCAAGGGTCCGCTGGCTTCCCGGCGCTCGATCTGCGGCCAGTGCACACCGGCCTCGCGCAGCGCGCTCACCACCTCCAGGTTACGCGGCTCGGTGAAGAAGTGCGCGACATGCGCCGCCACCACCGCGCCCACGTCCGGCACCTCGCGCAGGCGCGGGCAGCGCTCCTTGTCCTTCTCGGCATGCGCGGTCGGCGCATCCTGTTCGCAGGCGGCGATCAGCGCCTCCAGGCTGCCGAAGTGCCGGGCCAGATCCCGCGCCGTGGCCTCGCCGACATCGGGGATGCCCAACGCATAGAGAAAACGCTCCAGCGTGCTGCGCTTGCTGCGTTCGATGGCTTCGACCACATTGCGCGCCGACTTCTCGCCCATGCGCTCCAGCGCCGCGAGCCGCGCTTCCTCCAGGCGATAGATATCGGCCACGTTCTTGATCTGCTCCAGATCGATCAGCTGCGCCAGCAGCTTCTCGCCCAGGCCTTCGATGTCCATGGCGCGACGCGAGACGAAGTGCAGCAGCGCGCCATGCAGCTGCGCGCGGCAGGACAGGCCGTTGCTGCAGCGAGCCACCACCTCGCCTTCCTCGCGCTGCACCTGGCCGCCGCAGACCGGGCAGCTTTCGGGCAGCACGATTTTCTGCGCCTGCGCAGGCCGCTGCGCCAGCACCACTTCCTTGACCTCGGGAATCACATCGCCGGCGCGACGCACGATCACGGTGTCGCCGATGCGGATGTCCTTGCGCTCGATCTCGTCGATGTTGTGCAGCGTGGCATTGGAGACATGCGCGCCGCCCACGAACACCGTGCGCAGGCGCGCGGTGGGCGTCAGCGCGCCGGTGCGGCCGACCTGGAAGTCCACCGCTTCCAGCACGGTCTGCGCTTCCTCGGCGGGAAACTTGTGCGCGATGGCCCAGCGCGGCGCGCGCGCCACCGAGCCCAGCTCTTCGCGACCGGCGAGATCGTCGAGCTTGTAGACCACACCGTCGATATCGAAGGGCAGCTGCGCGCGGCGTGCCTGCATGCCCTGGTAGTACTGCCAGCAGCCTTCGACGCCGCGCACGGTTTCGATCAGATCGGAAACCGGCAAACCCCAGTCGCGCAGCTGCGCCAGCACTTTCGTGTGCGTGGCCGGCGCGCGCCAGTGTTCGCTATAGCCCACCGCGTAGGCATAGAAGGCCAGCGGTCGCTGCGCGGTGATGCGCGAATCCAGCTGGCGCAGGCTGCCGGCGGCGGCATTGCGCGGGTTGACGTAGAGCTTTTCGCCGCGCGCGGCGGCCTGCTCGTTCATGCGCGCGAAACCGGCGTGCGGCAGATACACCTCGCCACGCAGTTCGATCAGCGGCGGCGCGCTGCCACGCAGGCGCAGAGGAATGCCGCCGATGGTACGCAGGTTGTCGCTGATATCCTCGCCGGTTTCGCCGTCGCCACGCGTGGCGCCCTGCTTGAACACGCCGTGCTCGTAGATCAGCGACACCGCCAGGCCATCGAGCTTGGGCTCGGCGACATAAGTCAGCTCATCACGGCCCAGGGCTTCGCGGGCGCGGCGATCGAAGTCGCGCAGCTCGTCCTCGCTGAAGGCATTGTTCAGCGACTGCATGGGCAGACGGTGCTTGAGCGGCGCGAATTCCTTCAGCGGCGGCGCGCCGACACGCTGCGTCGGCGAGTCGGCCGTCAGCAGCTCGGGATGCGCGGCTTCCAGCGCCTGCAGTTCGCGCAGCAGCGCGTCGTACTCGGCGTCGCTGATGCTCGGCGCATCGAGCACGTAATAACGATGATTGTGTTCTTGCAGCTGCCGGCGCAGCTCGGCGGCGCGCTCGCGCTGCCCGGGCGTGGCGCCGCTCATGCGCGATCAGCCCAGGCCGTTGCGCTTGGCCCAGGCCTCGACTTCGGCGGCCAGCACGCGCTGCGCGTCGGCGGTGAAGACCTGCTTGCCGGCATCGAAGACTTCGGCATTGAGCGCCTGCGCCAGCGCGCGCGCGGTGTCGGCCATGTCCTGCAGCACCTTGCGCGGCGCGACGCTGGTCGGCAGCAGCGCGAACACCGAGAGGCCCCGCGTGGAGAAACCGGCCTGCTCGGCCGGGTCCAGGGTGCCGGGCTTGATCAGGCTGGCCACCGAGAACACCACCTGCTCGCCATCGAGACGGTGATAGATCTTGCGCTCGCCGTACTGCAGGCCCTGCGCGACCAGCGCCGCATGCAGCTGCACGCCGGGAATCGGCGCGCCGCTGCGCTCGGCGATCAGCAGGGTGAGAATTTTCTCTTCGATGACTTTCTTGGGCGCATCAAGCGTGGGCTCGCTGCGCTGCGGGGCCTGCGCGGCCTCGCTCTGGCCGAGTTCGGGCGCGGTGCGCTTGCGCGGACGGCCGACGCCGAACTCATCGAACTCGCTCTTGCTCTTGCTCTCGAACAGGTCGGCCTGATCCTGGGCCGGCAGTTTCACCGCAGGCCGGCCGCCCGAAGCGCCCGGCGGCGCCCAGTCCTTGGGCAGACGGTTACCGCTGCGGCTGGTGAGATAGATGGCCACCACCGCCGCCGCGCCCAACACCAGCAGCGCCCATTGCAACGCGCTCATGTCTTGTTCTCGCCCTGAGTCGTCATTTCCACGGCCTGTGCAATATCCACACTGACCATCCGCGACACGCCCGGTTCCTGCATGGTCACGCCGTGCAGCTGGCTGGCCAGTTCCATGGTGATTTTGTTGTGCGTGATGATAATGAACTGTACGTTCTGCGACATCTCGCGCACCACCTCGCAGAAGCGCCCGACGTTGGCATCGTCCAGCGGCGCGTCCACCTCGTCCATCAGGCAGAAGGGCGCGGGATTGAGCTGGAACAGGGCCAGCAGCAGTGCCGCCGCGGTCATCGCCTTCTCACCGCCCGAGAGCAGGTGGATGGTGGAATTGCGCTTGCCGGGCGGACGCGCCATCACCCGCACGCCGGTCTCCAGCAGGTTTTCGTCGGTGAGTTCCAGATAGGCCTCGCCGCCGCCGAACAGCTTGGGGAAGCGGTCGCGGAACACCGCGTCCACCTTGTCGAAGGTCTGGCGGAACAGCTCCTTGGTTTCGGCGTCGATCTTGCGGATCGCCTCTTCCAGGGTCTCCAGCGCGCCGTGCAGGTCGGCGTGCTGATCGCCCAGGTACTTCTCGCGAACCTGCGCTTCTTCCAGTTCCTGGATGGCAGCCAGATTGATGGCACCCAGGCGCTCGATGCGGCGCAGGATCGAAGCCAGCTTTTCCTCCCAGTCCGCCAGCACCGCGTCCTCGGCGAGATTGGCGAACAAGGCCTCGCGCTCGAAGCCGGTTTCGGCGATCTGCTCGTCCAGGCTTTCGCGATGCGCGCGCAGGCTTTCGAATTCCAGACGCGCCTGCTGCAGTTTCTCCAGGGCCGCGTCCTTGCGCTGCTCGGCGGCGTGCGCGGCATCGATGGTGGCCCGCAGCGCCTGTTCGACGGCTTCGCTGGCCTCGCGCAGCGCGCGCAGACCTTCGCGCGCCAGCGTCACCTGCGCGCGGGCTTCCTCCACCTTCTGCGCCTGATCCACCAGCGGCGCGTCCAGCTCGGCGGCCTTTTCCTGCTCGGCGTTCTGGCGTTCCAGCAGGTTCTCGCGGTTCACCGCCAGATCCTGCAGCGACTGCTCCAGGGCCGCCTGCGCGCTGCGGCGGCTGGCGTGATTGACCTGCAGCTGACTGCGCGCCTGCTGCGCCTGCTGCAGGCCCAGGCGTGCGCGGCCGACCAGATCGCGCTTGCGCTGCAGGCTCTGCTGCATATCGGCGCGGCGCTGACGCAGCTCGGCGGCGATCTGCTCCAGTGACAGCAGGCGCGTGCGCGATTCTTCCAGCTCTTGCGCCTGCTGCTCGCGGGCGATGCGCAGGGATTCGATGTCCTGGGCAAGATTGTTGGCGCGGGACTGGGTCTGCTCCAGGCGCACGGCCTGGGCCTGACGGAAGGCCAGCTTCTGCGCCTGACGATGGCGCAGCTGATCGAACTTGGAGGACAGCTCGCGGCGTTCCTGCTCCATGGCCTGGGTACGGCCGCGCAGCTCGCCGAGCACGCGCTCGCGCTCCAGCACCTCGGCCTGCTGCTGCTCGACCTGCAGCTTGAGCTGCTTGAGCAGCTGGCCACGTGCAATCACGCCGCCCTGATCGCTGCCCTGGCGCGGATAACGCAGCCAGTGCCTGCCGCGCCAGTAGCCCTGTGCGGTGATCACCGACTCGCCTTCGTTCAGGCTCGCCGCCAGACGATCGGCCTCGGCGGTATCGGCAGCGGTGTGGATGCCCGAAAGCCAGTCCAGCACCGCGCGCGGACCGCTGAGCTTGGCGGCCAGGCCGCGGCCGCCCTGCGCCTGCTGCTCGTCCAGCAGCGCGATGCCGGCCTTGGGGATGTTGCCGATGCGCGCCGCGCGCTCGTCCAGGGCGCTGACCAGCGGTGCCTGCAGCAGACCTTCCAGCACCTGCTCCACGGCCGCTTCCCAGCCGCTTTCCACCTGCAGCGCCGAAGCCAGACGCGGCGCCTCGGCCAGCTGCTGCTCGCGCAGCCATTGATTGAGTTCGGCGTCGTCCTGACGCAGCGCCGCCTGCTGCAGGGTTTCCAGCGAGGCCATGCGGCCGCGCGCGGACTGCAGCGACTGCCGCGTCTCGTGCAGCGCGGTGTCGGCGGCGGTGCGCTGATCGCGCAGCTGCGTGAGTTCCTGATCCATGGCCTGCAGGCGCTCTTCGGCGCTGGCCAGTTCCAGCGTCAGGCCTTCCAGCTCCAGATCGGCTTCCTGCAGGCTGGCCTGGATCGGCGCGAGATTGAGCGCCGCATACTCGCCTTCCAGACGCTTGAGGCGCTCCTCGGCCTGGAAGCGCGCGCGTTCCAGCTGCTGCACGCGCACGCGCTCGGCCTCGGTCTGGGTCAGCGGCGTTTCGGCGTCCTGCACGAAGCCGTCCCAGCGCCGCTGCTCGGCCTGGGCATCATCCTCGGCCTCGATCAGCGCCGACTGCGCGGCTTCTTCCTGCTCGCTGGCGGTCTGCACCTGCTGTTCCAGCTCGGCGAGCTGGCGTGTGGCCTCGATCAGGCGCTGCTGCTCGCGCTGCTCGCGCGCCTGCAGCTCGGCGAGCTGGCGCGCGATCTGATCCAGCTCGCGGACTTTCAGCTGCCGGAGTTCGCGGGCGTGCTGCAGGCCTTGCTCCTGACGCGCCAGCACGGCCTCGGTCTCGTAGACCTTGCCCTGCTCCTCATTGAGCTTCTGCGCCTGCACGCGCTGCTCGATCTCGGCGGCGACGCGGGCATTGCCGGTTTCGCTCACCGCGCGCCGCGCCGTTTCCAGCTCGGCTTCCAGCTCGACGATGCTGCTTTCGTGGCTGCGGCTCTGGGTTTCGAACTGGCGCACCTTCAGCGCCAGGATCTCCGCGCGCAGCTGGCGCTCCTGGCCCTTGAAGTCCTTGTACTTCTCGGCATTGGCGGCCTGCTTGGCCAGCACTTCCAGACGCTGCTGGATCTCCGAACGCAGATCGTTCAGGCGCGACAGGTTCTCGCGGGTCTGCTTGATGCGCGACTCGGTCTCGCGGCGACGGTCCTTGTACTTGGAAATGCCGGCGGCCTCTTCCAGCCACTGGCGCAGCTCCTCGGGCTTGGCCTCGATCATGCGCGAGACCATGCCCTGCTCGATGATCGCGTACTGGTTCTTGCCGCCCAGGCCGGTGCCGAGGAACAAGTCCGTGACATCGCGCTTCAGGCACTTGCGGCTGTTGAGGTAGTACTGCGAGTTGCCGTCGCGGGTCAGCTCGCGGCGCACCGAGATTTCCGCGTACGCGGCAAACGGGCCGGTGATCTGGCCGTCGGAGTTGTCGAACAGCAGCTCCACGGAAGCGCGACCCACCGGCTTGCGGGTCTTGGAGCCGTTGAAGATCACGTCCTCCATATCGGCCGAACGCAGGTTCTTCATGCTGGTTTCGCCCAGCACCCAGCGTACCGCGTCGATGATGTTGGACTTGCCGCAGCCATTGGGGCCGACGATGCCGGTGAGATTGGTCGGCAGCGGCAGATGACTGGGGTCCACAAAGGACTTGAAGCCGGCGAGTTTGATTCCGGACAGGCGCATGGACGGTGTGCGTGGCTCTCCGGCGCTGAGCTAAGGCCGGCTTGTTCAAATTTGTGAAGCGCGAAGTGTACTGGATTGCAGCCGGCGCGCGGCATGGCCGGACCGGGCGACGCCCACGGCATGGCAAAATAGGCAAAACCCTAGGAACGCCTCATGTCCACGCAGCCCAGCAAGAACCTGGAAACCTTCCCCAATCCGAACCCGGACCGCGATTACGTGATCCGCATGCGCATGCCGGAGTTCACCTGCCTGTGCCCGAAGACCGGCCAGCCGGACTTCGCCACGCTCTACCTGGAGTACGTGCCGGAAGCACTGTGCGTGGAGCTCAAGTCCCTGAAGCTGTACCTGTGGAGCTTCCGCAACGAAGGCGCCTTCCACGAGGCGGTGACCAACCGCATCCTGGGCGATCTGGCCGGCCTGATCAGCCCGCGCTTCATGCGCCTGACCGCCGACTGGTATGTGCGCGGCGGCATCTACACCCATGTGGTCAGCGAGCACCGCGCGCCGGGCTGGCAGCCGAAGTTCGATCCGCCCGTGGTGCTGCCGCCGGCGCGCTGGGAAGGCTTCCAGGGGCACTGACCGCGTCGACCGACGCCCGGGCGCCGGATCAGAACAGCTTGCCCGGATTCATCATCTGCCCGGGATCCAGCGCCGCTGCGGCGGCGCGGAGCAGGCGCAGGCCGAATTCGTCGCCGCCGGGCGCTGGCGCCTGCTGATGGGAAAGGCTGCCACCATGGGCATGAGTCGCCTCGGCCGTGGCGAGCCTGAGTCGCTGCCATAACGCGAGGTCCGCCTCGCGCTCGGCCTGCAGCGGCCAGACCAGGCTGGTGCAGAGACTGCAGCCCTGACGGCCGACCTGCGACAGATGGGTGCAGACATGGACGCGCTCGCCCATCGCAGCCAGCGCCTCCCGCGCCGCACGCTCCACGGCGCGCATCAGACCGGTGGCGGCAGGCCAGTTGACGGTGCTTGCCACACAGTCGGCGGCGTAGCCCTGCTCCCAGAGCGCGTTGCGCAGCAGCGGGCTGCGGAAGCGGTTCTTGCGCCAGGACTGGCCGATCAGCTTGCCCACATGCACGCCCTGCCAGCGCTTGGCCAGGGCCAGGGCTTCACGGCGCATGCGGCGCACGCCGGCCAGCGAGCCGCTGGCGCCGAACAGCATCATGCACTGCCCGCCGCCGACGCCGCGCATGCCCAGATAGCGCTGCAGCCATTTGATGCTTTGCGCATGGCCGGAGCGGCGCATCCGGGTTTCGGTTTCCAGTTCATTGGACAGGCGCAGCATCGACAAGGGCAGCTCGGCCTGCGCGATGCTGCGCGCCGCCTCCAGGGCGTTCTCCCAGTCCGGAAAGAACACCGCGTGAAAGTCTTCATGCTCGGGCAGCCCGCGGATGCGCACGCTGACTTCCGTCAGCAGACCCAGCCGCCCTTGCGAGCCCAGCAGCAGCTCGCGCAGATCCGGTCCGCTGCCAGCGGCCGGTGTGCCACCGAAGCTCAGCTCGCCGCCGGGCGTGATCAGCCGCCCGCCTTCGAACAGCTGCCCGATCGACCCGTAGCGGAGCGACTGCTGCCCCGAGGCGCGCGTCATCACCCAGCCGCCCAGCGTGGAATGGCGATACGACTGCGGGAAATGTCCCAGCAGCGCGCGATAGCCGCGCAGCTGCGCTTCGATCTGCGGCCCCGGCGTGCCGGCGCCGAAACGCGCGAGCTGCGCGCGTTCATCGATGCCCAGCAGACGGTTCATGCGCGCCAGGGAAATATTCAGCACCGGGCGTTCGCCACGCGGCACCTGCAGCTGGCCGGCGACACTGGTGCCGCCGCCGTAGGCAATCACGATGGCGCCCAGCCGCCCGGCTTCCGCCAGCGCTTCCGCGGTCTCTTCGTGCGTGCCGGGCAGCGCCACCGCCTCCGCCAGCGGGCCTGGATCGCCGCTGCGCAGCGCCAGGTAGTCGGCAAAGCTCTGGCCGCGCGCGTGGCGCAGGCGCAGTTCGGAATCCTGGGAAAATCGCGTGGAGGTGGGCAATCGCGGCGGCGGTACGGCGGCAAGCGCCTGTGCCAGGCTCAGATCTTCGCGCGGCCGGCCCGGGCCGATGTGCTCGCGCAGAAAGGCCAGAAGCTCGGCCCCGAGTTCTTCGCGGTCTTCCTCATCACCCCAGCCGTTCCAGCGCCGCATCGCCACCTCGCGCGAAAGCGCGCGAGTATAGGCAGGCACATAAGACGAAGCGGTGACGGCCACCGCGAAGGTGGCCACGGCCCGCCGCGCTTCAGGCGGCGCGCGCCTGAGCGAAGTGTTCCTGGGCGCTCAGCTGCTGCAGCGTTTCCAGCGTCACCCAGGGCAGGCCGCCCAGGCGGCCCTTGAGCACGCGCGTGGGCGCCCCGGGCTCACCCAGGCAGCTCACCACCAGCGCGGCCTCGGAGAAATCCTGTTCCAGGGTATCGCTGTTGACGGTGACGACAGCAGCGAGACCAGCGGCGGCGGCGGCTTCAAGACCCATTTCCGAGTCCTCCAGCGCCACGCATTCGTGCGGCTGCAGATTCAGGCGGCGCATGGCCAGACGATACAGGTCCGGCGCCGGCTTCTTGTTGGCCACTTCTTCGCCGCTGGCGATGACTTCCACCTCGGCGGCCAGCTCCGGGCCCATGCTGTAGCGCAGCACCGGCTTGAGCGTCTTGAGACTGGCATTGGTGACGATGGCCAGGCGCACGCCTTTCTGGCGTGCCTCGCGCATCAGGCGCGCGATACCGGGGCGCAGCGGAACGCGGCCACGGCGCATGGAGCGCTTGAAGAACTGGGATTTGAGCGTGTGCACCTTGGCAACCCAGGCATCGAGGTCACGCTGCGCCTCTTCGGCTTCAGGACCGAGATCAGGCTGATAGTGCTGCACGAAGTACTTGAGGCGCTCGCGTCCGCCCGGCAACTTCAGCAGGCGGCGATAGAGCTTGGGGCCCCAGCGGAAAGCCAGCCCCAGACTGCGGAAGGCCCGGTTGTAGGAAGGCCGATGCCCGAGCGCTTCGGTATCGGCCAAAGTACCATCGACGTCGAAGAGAACCGCGCGCAGACTCATGACATCCAAGACGGCCGGGCTTGTCGCCACGACCGCTGTACCTCCACATACGCTGACCATTGACGCTGCATCGTTTTCAAGAGCTTATCCTTGCGAATTAATGTAGCACGCAGGCCCTGTGCCGGCGACCGCTCTGGCACCCGCCGCATGACCTTCGACACCCATGATCGCTACCGCTGAGACGACGCCCGCGCCGAGACCCTATCGCGGGCGCTTTGCGCCGACGCCCAGCGGCCTCTTGCATCTGGGTTCGCTGTACACGGCACTGGCCAGCTATCTGGACGCACGCTGCGCCGGTGGCCGCTGGCTGCTGCGCATCGACGATCTCGATGTGCAGCGCTGTCAGCCGGGGATGGCGGATTCGATCTTGCGGCAGCTGGAGCAACATGGTCTGGAATGGGACGAGGCGCCTCGATACCAGTCACGTTACCGCGAGCTCTATGAAGCAAGGCTGAAGCAGCTTCGCGAAAACGCAGAGGTATATGCCTGCGACTGCAGCCGCTCGGATCAGGCCAGTCGCCTGCGTATCGCTCTGGATGGTCCGGTGTACGACGGCCGATGCCGCGAGCGCGGACTGCGCGAAGCGCAGCATGCGCTGCGTCTGCGCACACCGGAGGGCTCGCTGAGCTTCGAGGATGCGATCCAGGGCCGGGTGACACGTGAGATCGGCGCGGACATTGGCGACTTCGTGCTGCGCCGCCGCGACGGCATCATCGGCTATCACCTGGCCTGCGCCGTGGACGAAGCCGAACAAGGCATCAGCCACGTGGTGCGCGGCGCGGACCTGCTGGGCTCCAGCTTCTGCCAGTTGCTGCTGATGCAGACCTTGGGCATCAGGCCGCCGTCCTACGCGCATCTGCCGGTGCTGCAGGATGCGCGGCAGGCCAAGCTCTCCAAGCAGAATCATGCACCGGCCATCCAGGCCCTGCAGGCTGCCGACAATCTCTGGCGCTGCCTGCAGCTGCTGCAGCAAAACCCACCCGAAGATCTGCGGGGTGCCGCACCTGCCCCATTGCTGAACTGGGCCGTTGCCCACTGGCGCCTGTCGCGGATTACCGCAAGACAGGCGCTGACGCTAGAGACCCCGGCCTAGTTCTGGCATCATGCCGCTTAATTTCCGCATTGCAGCATGAGCTGAAAAATCAGATTCTTATGAGCGACGTCCGGATCATCAAGAAGTACCCCAACCGCCGGCTGTATGACACCCACATCAGCCGCTACATCACGGTCGAGGAAATTCGCCAGCTGGTGATCAAGGACATCAAGTTCCGCGTCGAAGACAAGCGCACGCACGAAGACATCACGCGCAGCATTTTGCTGCAGGTGATTGCCGAGCAGGAGGAAGGCGGCAATCCCATTTTCACCACCGAACTGCTCGAATTCATCATCCGCTACTACGGCGATCCGATGCAGAGCAGCATCGGTCGCTATCTGGAGCTGTCGGCACGCCTGTTCCAGCAGCAACAGGGGCATTTCACCGAGCAATTGCGCCAGATGCTCGGCCAGGCGCAGCAGCCGTTGTCGGTACTCAAGGAACTGGCCGACCGCCAGGTGCCGATCTGGCGCTCGGTACGCAAGGAATTCCTGCACAACATCCAGGAGCGCGCACGCGCCATCAAGCGTCGCGCCGGCATCGAAGACGAAGAGCGTAGTAAATCGCCCTCTGATCCCATGCCCTGAGCGGCAACCGGGCAGATCACGCTTCGAAAGCCTGCGGCTTCGGCGCCCGCTCGGCGCGGAACTCAATCATCCTCCGGCCGGTCATCCAACAGCCTGGACTGTGAACGTCTTCTTCGCTGAAGAAAATTATTGACGCTTTGATCAGTCCTATTTATACTGCACCGCAACATGATTCGTTAACAAAAAAACCCGCCATCACCGGGTGATGTTGACGGGTCCGAACCGTTCTCCTCCAGAAAGGCTCTGCGCCTTTCTCGCATTGACCCCTTGTCTCTCACGAGGGGTTTTTCTTTGCGCGTCTGCTTTTTATTCGCCTCAAGTCGCTATCGCGATCTGTACCACTCTCTCCCCTCCAGAACCGTCAACGGCGCTCACTGCGCCGTTGACTGAACAATTTCTGAATGCGGCATTTGTAAAAGCTTATGCCATTTTTTGCAAGTACTTTTTTCAGGCGGTACCGACGTCAGCGGCCTTCATCGACAGACGAATCTTGCCGTCACGGCTGACCTCCAGCACCTTGACGCGCACCAGCTGACCTTCCTTGACCACATCGTCCACCTTCTCGACGCGCTTGTCGGCGAGCTGGGAGATGTGCACCAGGCCATCCTTGCCGGGGGCGATGGTGACGAAGGCGCCGAAGTCCATGATCTTGGCAACCTTGCCCTCGTAGATCGTGCCGACTTCGACATCGCGGGTCAGCGCGTTGATGCGCGTGATCGCCGCTTCAGCCGCCTTGCCGTCGACCGCGGCGATCTTGATCGTGCCGTCGTCGTCGATGTCGATGGTGGTGCCGGTTTCCTTGGTGATGGACTGGATGGTCGCGCCACCCTTGCCGATCACGTCGCGGATCTTGTCCGGGTTGATCTTGATGGTGGTGATGCGCGGCGCGTGCGGCGACAGCTGCGAGCGCGGCGTGGGCAGCACCTGCACCATCTGCTCGAGAATCTGCAGACGCGCAGTCTGCGCCTGCTGCAGGGCCTGGGCCATGATCTCGCCGGTGATGCCGGTGATCTTGATGTCCATCTGCAGGGCGGTCACGCCGTCCTTGGTGCCGGCAACCTTGAAGTCCATGTCGCCGAGGTGGTCTTCGTCACCGAGGATGTCGGTGAGCACCGCCCAGCGGCCTTCTTCCAGAATCAGGCCCATGGCCACGCCGGCCACCGGCGCCTTGATCGGCACGCCGGCATCCATCAGCGACAGGCAGGCGCCGCAGACCGAAGCCATGGAGCTGGAACCGTTGGACTCGGTGACTTCCGAGACCACGCGCACCACGTATGGGAATTCCTTGCTCAGATCCGGCATCACGGCGGCGACACCGCGCTTGGCCAGACGGCCGTGGCCGATCTCGCGGCGCTTGGGCGCGTTCAGACGGCCGGTTTCGCCGACGCAGTACGGCGGGAAGTTGTAGTGGAACATGAAGTGCTCATGCCACTCGCCTTCGATGGCGTCGATGATCTGGTAATCCTTGCCGGTGCCCAGCGTGGTCACCGCCATCACCTGCGTCTCGCCGCGCGTGAACAGCGCCGAGCCGTGGGTACGCGGCAGCACGCCGGCCGACATCGCCAGCGGACGCACCGTGAAACGGTCGCGGCCGTCGATGCGGGGTGCGCCATCGAGGATGCGGTTGCGCACGATCTTGGCCTTCAGCTCTTCGAGCTCGGCCTTGAGCTGGTTCTCGGTGAACGGCGCATCGGCAGCGCGCGCAGCCTTGGCCTTCTTGGCCACTTCATCGAGCTTGGCGTAGCGGGCCTGCTTCTCGGTAATGCCGTAAGCGGCGGCGACTTCGTCTTCAAACTGGGCAACGAAGGCCTTCACGGCGGTACGGTCGGCCGGCTGCCAATCCCACTTGGCCTTGCCCGCCTCGGCAGCGAATTCATTGATGGCCTGGATCGCGGCCTGCATCTGCTCGTGGCCGAACAGCACGGCGCCGAGCATGACCGGCTCGGACAGCATCTTGGCCTCGGACTCCACCATCAGCACCGCGTCCTTGGTACCGGCAACCACCAGCTCCAGATCCGAGCTCTTCAGCTCCGTGGCGGTGGGGTTGAGCAGGTAATGACCGTCCTTGTAACCAACCTTGGCCGCACCGATGGGGCCCAGGAAGGGAATGCCGGACAGCGCCAGCGCGGCGGAAGCGCCGAGCATGGCCGGGAGGTCGCCATCGACTTCCGGATTGAGCGAGACCACCATGGCCACGATCTGGACTTCGTTGTAGAAGCCTTCCGGGAACAGCGGACGCAGCGGACGGTCGATCAGACGCGAGGTCAGGGTTTCCTTCTCGGTCGGACGGCCTTCACGCTTGAAGAAGCCGCCGGGGATGCGGCCGCCGGCGTAGAAGCGCTCCATGTAATCGACGGTCAGCGGGAAGAAGTCCTGATCCGGCTTGGCTTCCTTGCGGCCGACCACTGAAACCAGCACCACGGTTTCGTCGACATGAACCAGAACCGCCGCGGAGGCCTGACGGGCCACGGCAGCGGTTTCAAACGTGACATTGTGCTTGCCGTAGCGGAACGTCTTTTTGACGGGCACGGCGGGAGTGGCAGGAACTGCCATGGCTTTATCCTGTTTTTCGAACGGTCAAAACGACTGCGCCGCTTTTTAGCGGCGCAGACCCAGCTCAGCGATGAGCTTGTTGTAGCGAGCCTCGTCCTTCTGCTTGAGGTAATCCAGCATCTGGCGGCGCTGGTTCACCATCTTCAGCAGGCCACGGCGCGAGTGATTGTCCTTCTTGTGCTGCTCGAAGTGCGGACCCAGCGCATTGATGCGCTCCGTCAGCAGCGCCACCTGAACCTCGGGAGAGCCCGTGTCATTCGTCGCGCGGGCAAACTTTTTCACCACATCGCCCTTGCGTTCAACCGTCAACGTCATTGCCTTCAACTCCGGAAAAACTGCCTATTTGTCTGTCGTTTACAAAGTCCAATATATTAACTTCTTTGCGCACCCGCTCACAAGCCGCCGGGCAGCAGCCAGCGCAGCGGCCGCACCCATCCCTCTTCGTCACTCCGGGCCAGGCCCAGCAGCCGCCCGGCCTCGTCCAGAATCGCCAGCTGCGCTTCACGCGGCACTCCCGGCAGCCGCTGCGCCCGGCCCTGCGCAAATGCCTGTGCCCGCAGCGCATCGACCGTCTGCGAGGGCCAGTGTCGCAGGCCCTGGGCGGGACTGAGCAGCAGCCGATCCAGCGTCGCCTCATCCTGCCCGGCCAGCGCCTCCAGCTCCGGCAAGGTGTGCAGGATCGAGCCGACGAACGGCGTCACCTCGGTGCGGCGCAGGGCCCTCAGATGCGCGTACTGCTGCAGCCGTGCCGCCAGGTCCTCGGCCAGGGTACGGATATAGGTGCCCTTGGAGCAGTGCACCTCCACATCCGCTTCCCGTCCATCGAAGGCCAGCAGCTTGAGCTCGTAGATCTCGATGCTGCGCGCGGTCCGCTCCACCTCACCGCCCTCGCGGGCGATCTCGTACAAGGGCCGGCCTTGATGCTTGAGCGCCGAGTACATGGGCGGCACCTGCTGCTGCACGCCGGTCAGCGCCGCACAGGCCTCCTGCACACTTTCCGGCTTCAGCCTGCTGGGATCGGAGCGTGCAATCACCTCACCCTCGGCATCGCCGGTACGGGTCTGTTCACCGAAGCGCAGCCGCGCCACATAGCGTTTGTCGGATTCCAGCAGCACACCGCTGAGCTTGGTGGCCTCACCCAGGCAGATCGGCAGCACGCCGGTGGCCAGGGGATCGAGACTGCCGGTGTGTCCCGCCTTCTCTGCGCGATAGAGGCGCTTGACGCGCTGCAGGGCCTCGTTGGAGCTGAGCCCCAGGGGTTTGTCGAGCAGCAGAATGCCGTCGAGCCGGCGGCGCGGCCTGCGGGTTTTGCTCTGCATCGCGGCTGCCGCGTCGCGGATCAGGACTTGGGCTCGTGATGCTGCGCGTCGCTGTCCACGGCGGCGCGGATCATCGCGGCGATGCGGTCGCCTTCGCGCAGCGCGTGATCGGCCACGAAGTACAGTTGCGGCACGTAGCGCATGCGCAGGCGCGAACCCAGATCGTGGCGCAGCTTGCCGGCGGCGTGGGCGAGGCCCTTGACCGCATCCTTGAGCTGGGCATCACTGCCCAGCAGGCTGACCGAAACCCGCGCGTTGTGCAGATCGGGCGAGACGTTGACCTCGGTGACGGTCACGCCCGCCACGCGCGGATCGGACAGCTCGTTGCGGATCAGCATGGCCAGCTCGGCCTGCAACTGCGCGGCAACGCGGACCTTGCGTGGATATTCCTTGGTGGACACTGCGTCTTCAGCTTCAGGCGGTCGCCGCCGCCTGCACCGTGCGCCGCACTTCCACGCGCTGGAAGCATTCGATCTGGTCGCCGACCTTGACGTCGTTGTAGTCCTTCACGCCGATGCCGCACTCGGTGCCGGCCTCGACCTTCTGCACGTCGTCCTTGAAGCGACGCAGCGACTCCAGCACGCCTTCGTAGACGACCGTGTTGTTGCGCAGCACGCGGATCGGCAGATTGCGCTGCACCGAGCCTTCGATGACCAGGCAGCCGGCGATGTTGCCGAGCTTGGAGCTGCGGAACACATCGCGCACCTGCGCGATGCCGACGATCTGCTCGCGGGTTTCGGTGCCCAGCAGGCCCGAGACCGCGTCGCTGACATCGTCGATGATGTCGTAGATGACCGAGTAGTAACGCACGTCCACGCCGGTGTCCTGGATCCGCTTGCGCGCGGTGCCGTCGGCACGCACGTTGAAGCCGACGATGATGGCCTTGGACGCCATCGCCAGATCGACATCGGACTCGTTGATACCGCCCACGGCGGTGGACAGCACATTGACCTTGACCTCTTCGGCCGGGATCTTGCGCAGCGCCTCGGTGATGGCTTCGGCGGAGCCCTGCACATCGGCCTTGACCATGATGTTGAGCGACTTCTGCTCGCCCTGGCCCATGTTGGCGAACACCTGATCCATGCGCACGGCTTGGTTCTGCGCCAGCTTCTGCTCGCGCAGCTTCTGTTCGCGCAGCAGCGCCAGTTCGCGCGCCTTGCGCTCGTCGGCCACCACCACCACGTCATCGCCGGCATCCGGCGCACCGGACAGACCCAGCACCTGCACCGGAATCGAGGGGCCCGCTTCCTTCACCGGCTTGCCGGCTTCGTCGAACATGGCGCGCACACGGCCGAAATGCGGACCGGTGAGAATCACGTCGCCCTGATGCAGCGTGCCGGCGCGCACCAGCACGGTGGCCACCGGGCCGCGACCCTTTTCGATCGAGGATTCGAGAATGTTGCCGCGTGCCGGCGCGTCCACCGGCGCGGTGAGTTCCAGCACTTCCGACTGCAGCAGGATCGCATCGAGCAAGGCATCGATGCCCAGGCCGGAATGCGCCGACACGCCCACGAATTGCGTCTCGCCGCCGTAGTCTTCGGCAACCACTTCTTCCTTCAACAACTCGTTCTTCACCCGGTCCATATTGGCCTCGGGCTTGTCCATCTTGGTGATGGCGACGATCAGCGGCGCCTTGGCGGCGCGCGCGTGCTGAATGGCTTCGCGGGTCTGCGGCATCACGCCGTCGTCGCCCGCCACCACCAGCACCACGATATCCGTGACCTGCGCACCGCGCGCACGCATGCGCGTGAAGGCTGCGTGGCCCGGCGTGTCGAGGAAGGTGATGATGCCCTTGCCGGTGCGCACGTGGTACGCGCCGATATGCTGCGTGATGCCGCCGGCTTCGCCGGCCGCCACGCGGGTATGGCGGATGTAGTCGAGCAGTGAGGTCTTGCCGTGGTCGACGTGACCCATGATGGTCACCACCGGCGGACGCGTGCTGCGCTCGAGGTGCGACTGCTCGCCGGTCACCGCCTGTTCCAGGCTCTCTTCGAAATCGCTGGCCTTGGTGGTGCGGACCTTGTGGCCCATTTCCTCGACCATCAGCGCAGCCGTGTCCTGGTCCAGCGTCTGGTTGATCGTGGCCATGACGCCGTTCTTCATCATGACCTTGATCAGCTCGGTGGCCTTCACCGCCATGCGGTTGGCCAGCTCGCCGACGGTGATCGCCTCCGGCACTTCCACTTCGCGCACGATCGGCGCCACCGGCTTTTCAAAACCGTGGACGTTGTCGATCTTGATCCGGCCACCGCCGGTCTTGCGCTGCTTCTTGTCGCGCTTGCCGCCCTTGCCTTCCGAAAGATGCAGCTCCTGACGGTGCACGCGGTCGTCGCGGCCACCACGGCCACGGTCGGCCGCAGGCGCCGCCGGCTGCGCCGGCGTGGCTGCTGCTGCCGGCGTGCGGGACTCGGGACGCGCAGCGGGCGTCGCAGGCTGCGCCTTCTGCAGAGCGGCCGTCTGGCGCGCGGCCTCGGCGGCACGGCGCACGTTTTCCGCCGCGCGGCTGCGCGACTGCTCCACTTCCCAGCGCGCGCGATACAGCGGATCTTCCTTGAGCTTGCGCTCGTGTTCCTCGCGGCGCGCACGCTCGGCGGCTTCGGCATCGGCCTTCTTGCGCGCCTCTTCCTCGGCCTGCAGCTTCTGCTCCAGCTCTTCCTGATGGCGCCTGGCCTCGGCCTCGGCAGCAGCGCGGGCCTGCGCCTCGCGGTGCTCCGCTTCCAGGGCTTCGGCAGCCTCGGCAGCGCGCTGCGCCTCCAGATCGGCCTCGCTGGGTTCAGCCACCACCGCCGGTGCCGGCACTGGCGCCGGCGCCGCTGCCTTGGCAGCCTCTTCCGGCAGTTCCTCTTCCTTGATCAGCGTGCGCTTCTTGCGCACCTCGATGCTGATGGTCTTGGACGGCAGGCCGCGTCCGCCGCCGAGCTTGAGCTCGGAGGTTTCCTTGCGCTTGAGCGTGATGCGACGCGGCTCATTGCTGGCCAGTCCGGTCTTCTGCTTGAGGTAATTGAGCAGCGCAACCTTGTCTTCGGCGGAAATCGCCGTCTGTGCATCCTTCACCGGCACGCCGGCCTCGTGAAACTGCGTCAACAGCTCCTCGACCGGGCGGGACAGCTCTTTGGCGAAATCTTGAACCGTTACCGTAGACATCCTTGAACTCTCCGAGCTCTGACCTCGCTGAACCTGCCCCACTTCAGGCGTAGGCCTTGGCGCGTGCCGCCATGATCAATTGCGAGGCCTTGTCCGCCGCGAAATCCGGCAGGATTTCCAGCAGCTCATCGGTGGCCAGATCAGCCAGCGCCTCGCAGCTGGCAACACCCGCCTCGGCGAGCTGATAGGCCGTATCCTCGTCCATGCCTTCCACCGCCAGCAGATCGGCACCGGGCTGCGCGTGTGCGCGCTGCTCGGCCTTGGCGATGGCCTTGGTCAACAGCACGTCGCGGGCGCGGTTGCGCAGCTCGTCGACGATCTGCTCGTCGAACTCTTCGATCTGCATCAGTTCCTGCGGCGGCACGTAGGCAATTTCTTCCAGCGTGCTGAAGCCTTCCTGCACCAGCACCGCCGCCACTTCGGCGTCGACGTCGAGATGTTCCATGAACATCTTCAGCACCGACTGGTTTTCCTCTTCCTTCTTCGACTCGGCTTCGGCACTGGTCATGACATTGAGCACCCAGCCGGTCAGCTCGGAAGCCAGACGCACGTTCTGTCCGCCGCGGCCGATGGCCTGCGCGAGCTTCTCTTCGGCCACGCCGATGGTCATGGCATGCGCCTCTTCATCGACGATGATGGTCTCGACCTCGGCCGGCGCCATGGCATTGATGACGAACTGTGCGACGTTGTCGTCCCAGGGCACGATATCCACGCGCTCACCGGCGAGTTCGTTGGAGACGCTCTGCACGCGCGAACCACGCATGCCCACGCAGGCGCCTACCGGATCGATACGCTTGTCCTTGGCCTGCACCGCGATCTTGGCGCGCAGACCGGGGTCACGCGCCGCACCCTTGAGTTCGATCAGGCCCTGCGCGATTTCCGGCACCTCGAGCTTGAACAGCTCCATCAGGTATTCCGGCATGGTGCGCGACAGGAACAGCTGCGGACCGCGGGCCTGCGGGCTCACTTCATAGAGATAGCCGCGGATGCGGTCACCGGGGCGCACCGGCTCGCGCGGAATCAGATGGTCGCGCAGCACGATGGCCTCGGCATTGGCGCCCAGATCGACGATGACGCTGCCGCGTTCCAGACGCTTGACCAGACCGGAGATCAGCTCGCCGACGCGATCACGATAAGCCTCGACGATCTGCGCACGCTCGGCTTCGCGCACCTTCTGCACGATGACCTGCTTGGCCTTCTGCGCACCGATGCGGCCGAAATCCACCGAAGCCACCTTGTGCTCGATCACCTCGCCAGCCTGCGCATTGGCATCCTCCTTCTGCGCATAGGTGAGCTTGATCTGCCGCTCGGGAAACTCGAACTCCTCGCTGTCGTCTTCCAGAATCGTCCAGCGGCGGAAGGTTTCGTACTCGCCGGTTTCACGATCGATGGCCACGCGCAGCTCGGCCTCATCGCCGTACTGCTCTTTGGCAGCCGAAGCCAGTGCGGCTTCCAGCGCCTGGAAGATCAGTTCCTTCTCGACGCCCTTCTCGTTGGAGACGACGTCCACCATCAGCAGGATGTTCTTGTTCATGTGCAGCTACTCCTGATCGTAATCCGGTACCAAGCGCGCACGCTCGATATCGCTCAGCGGCAGTTCGAACATGCCTTCGGCGGTCTCCAGCTTGATCCTGCTCTCGTCGGCACCGCGAATAAAGCCGACGAAGCGGCGGCGGCCATCCTTGGGCGCCAGCAGCTGTATGCGAGCCTGATGTCCGGTGAAACGCGCAAAATGCGCCGGCTTGACCAGGGGACGGTCGAGCCCGGGCGAGGAGACTTCAAGACGGTAGGCGCTGCGGATGGGATCTTCCACATCCATCACGCCGGAGACTTCTTTGCTGACGCGCTCGCAATCCTCGAGCGTGATCCCGGCCGGGGCGTCGATGTATAGACGCAGCATGGCGTTCTTCGGGCTCGGACTGTATTCGAGCAACACCAACTCATAGCCGAGGCTGACCACCACCGGCTCCAGTATCTGCTCCAGTCGCTCCCGCATCACCGCCACTAAAATCCGCTCCGATGGCGACAGCGCGCCAATAAAAAAGGCCCTCAAGGGGCCCTCTCCAAGCCAACAAATTGGTAGCGGGGGTAGGATTTGAACCTACGACCTTCGGGTTATGAGCCCGACGAGCTGCCAGACTGCTCCACCCCGCACCAGACAGACGATAAGTATAGGCAGATAAGGACCTTAGCGCAAGACAAAAGTCCTCATTCACACACAAAAAGCGCAGACACGAAACGAAAAAACACCGTGCTGCGCTTCACCGCATTGCCACCCTGCCCCGGAAACAAAAAGCCGGTTCGCTTGGAACCGGCCTCGCTTCTGGTGCCCACGGAGAGACTCGAACTCCCATGACTTTCGCCGCTACCACCTCAAGGTAGTGTGTCTACCAATTCCACCACGTGGGCAATGCCGGGGGGCCTTGAAACGGGGCGCGAATATTAACGCCTCGATTCTGTTTTGTCTCTACTACTCGGGAACGACCGGTGCCTTGGGCTGTTCGCCGGCAGCCGGTGCGCTCTCCGGCGTCGGCGCCGTGGCAGCCGCCGGTGCGGGAGCCGCAGTCTGCGCCGCCGGTGCCTGCTGCAGGCGGTCCACCACCGAGCCTTCACTGGCATCGCGCTGTCCATGCACCAGATAAGCCAGGGCCAGACTCACGATGAAGAACACCGTGGCCAGCGCGCCAGTGGCACGCGACAGGAAATTGGCCGAACCGCGCGCGCCGAACACCGTGCCCGAGGCGCCGCTGCCAAAAGCGGCGCCGGCATCGGCACCCTTGCCATGCTGCAGGAGAATCAGTCCGACCAGGCCGACCGCCACCAGCACTTCCACAATCACCAGAATCGTATACATGCCCACTCGCTATCAGCTCAGCGTCTGCGCAGCTGCACAGATCGCCAGGAATTCCGTTGCCTTCAAGGAGGCACCGCCGATCAGGCCACCATCGACGTCGCGGCAGGAGAACAGCGCCTGCGCATTGTCGGCCTTGACGCTGCCACCGTAGAGAATACGGGTTGAATCCGCGATTTTAGCATCGGCATTGGCGAGCTCGCCACGGATGAAGGCATGCGCGGCCTGCGCCTGCTCGGCACTCGCGGTGCGGCCGGTGCCGATGGCCCAGACCGGTTCGTAGGCAATCACGGCCGACTTGAAGCCATTGGCGCCCACGCGCGCCAGCACCGCCGCCAGCTGCCGGCCGAGCACGATCTCGGTCTGCTCGGATTCACGCTCCTCCAGGGTCTCCCCCAGGCAGAGAATCGGCTTGAGGCCGCAGGCCAGCGCGGTCTGGAACTTCTGCGCCACCACTTCATCACTCTCGCCGTACAGCGCGCGGCGTTCGGAATGACCGACGATCACATAGGCGCAACCGACGTCCTTGAGCATGCCGCCATGGATCTCGCCGGTGAACGCGCCGGGCTTTTCCTGTTCGCAGAGATTCTGCGCACCGAGCTGCACGCTGCTGCCGGTGAGCGCCGCCCCCACCGATTCCAGATACAGGGCCGGCGGACAGACCACCATGTCGACCGCCGTATAACGCTTGGCATCAAAGACGATGTCGTGCAGGAGCATCGCGTTGGCATCGCGTGCACCATTCATCTTCCAGTTGCCGGCCACCATCTTCCGTCTTGCCATCACCGCACTCCCTAGTCTGTACGTTTCTTAACAGCGATCTGCTTGGTCTCAGTCCAGCGCCGCCTGTACCGCCGCCGCCAGGCGCTGGGCTTCGGTACGCGTCAGCGCCTCATCATCCGATTCCACCATCACACGGATCAAAGGCTCGGTGCCGGAGGCGCGCAACAACACCCGGCCGCGCGCGCCGAGACTGGCGCTGGCCAGGCGCTCGGCCTCCTGAACGGCCGGCGCCTTGAGCACCGCTGCCGCCTCACCTTGCACCGGGACATTGATCAGCAGCTGAGGATAGCGCCGCATGCCGGCGCTGAGTTCATGCAGCCCGGCGCCCGCCCGGCGCATCGCGGTCAGCACCTGCAGCGCACTGACCAGGCCGTCGCCGGTGGTGGTCTTGTCCAGGCAGATGGTGTGTCCGGAGGCTTCGCCGCCGAGCATACCGCCGCTGCTGGCCAGCAGCTCCATCACATAACGATCACCGACCTTGGCGCGCGCGAAGCTCACCCCCAGATCGCGCAGCGCGTGCTCGAGGCCAAGATTGGACATCAGCGTCCCCACCACCGGTCCCCGCAAAGCCTGCTCGGCCAGCCGCGCGCGGGCGATGATGAAAAGAATCTGGTCGCCGTCGATCTCATTGCCCAGGCGATCCACCAGCAGGCAGCGGTCGGCATCGCCGTCCAGTGCCACACCGAGGTCCGCGCCGGTCTGCAGCACCGCCTCGCGCACCGCCGCCATATGCGTGGAACCGCAGTCGGCATTGATGTTCAGGCCGTTGGGCCGGTCGCCGATGGCAATCACCTGCGCGCCCAGTTCCTCGAACACCGCCGGCGCCACGCGATAGGCGGCGCCATGCGCGGCGTCCACCACGATCTTCAGACCATTGAGATTGCGCTCGCCGTAAGTGCCCTTGCAGAACTCGATATAGCGGCCCGGCGCATCCTCCAGGCGCCGCGCGCGGCCTAGCTGCGCCGGCTCCACGCACTGCAGCGGTTCCTCCAGCAGCGCTTCGATGCGCGCCTCGATTTCGTCGCTGAGCTTGGCGCCATCGGCACCGAAGAACTTCACACCGTTGTCGTGATGCGGGTTGTGCGAGGCGGAAATCACCACGCCGGCGCGTGCGCGCAGGGCGCGGGTGAGATAAGCCACGCCCGGTGTCGGCAAGGGCCCGAGCAGATCCACCTCGACGCCGGCGGCGGCGAAGCCGGCTTCCAGTGCCGATTCGAACATATAGCCCGAGCGACGCGTGTCCTTGCCGATGATCACGCGGGCGCCGCTGCCATTGGCCAGCACACGCCCGGCGGCCCAGCCCAGCTTGAGCGCGAAATCGGGGGTCATCGGCGCGCGGCCGACCCGACCGCGTACACCATCGGTTCCGAAATAACGACGACTCAAGATGCGGCTTCCTCAGGGTTCAAAAGATGCTCTGGCCTGTGCCAGCGCCTGTACCACGCGCACCGTATCGACGGTCTCGCGCACATCATGGGCGCGCACTATAGCGGCCCCCTGCCAAACGGCAACTGCCGCCGCCGCCAGCGAGCCGGCCAGGCGCTGCTCGGCCGGCCGGCCCAGCAGTTCGCCGAACATCGACTTGCGCGACACGCCAATCAGCAGCGGATGGCCCAGTGCGCGCAGCGGCTGCAAGTCCGCCAGCAGCGCCAGATTGTGCGGCAGCAGCTTACCGAAACCGACGCCCGGATCCAGGCAGATGCGCCCGGCCTCGATGCCGGCATCCCGGCAGGCCTGGACGCGCGCCGCCAGGAAGTCACAGACCTCGCGGCGCACATCCTGATACTGCGGCGCCTGCTGCATGGTGCGCGGCTCGCCCTGCATGTGCATCAGGCACACCGCCGCGCCGGTCTCGCGCACCACCGCCAGCGCGCCCGGCGCACGCAGCGCCATCACGTCATTGACCAGCTGCGCACCGGCCTCGCAGGCCGCCCGCATCACCGCCGGCTTCATGGTGTCGATGGAAATCGGCACCGCGCACTCCTGGCGCAGCGCGCGGATCAGCGGCACCACGCGGCGGATCTCCTCTTCCTCCGGCACCGCCTGTGCGCCGGGTCGCGTCGACTCGCCGCCCACGTCGATGATGCCGGCGCCCTGCGCCACCATCTCGCGGGCCCGCGCCAGCGCCAGGCCCAGGTCCGGATAACGCCCGCCATCGGAAAAGGAATCCGGAGTGAGATTGAGGATGCCCATCACCACCGGCGCATCCAGCGCCAGCACACCATCGCGCAGTTTCAGCCGCATCGTCCGCCCAATCTTTCCAGCGCCACAAACAAGAAGGCCGGCACTGCTCGTGCCGGCCCCCGATGATGCCTCAAAACTGCAGAACTCAGGTTTGCTGACTGGCGGCCGGCGCCGGACGCGGCGCAGGCTGCGTGCCGGTATCGCTGCTGGGCACCGGCGAACCGCCACCGGGCTGCGGGCCGTTACTGTTGCTGTTGCTCCAGCTTTCCGGCGGCCCCGGATCCTGGCCGGCCATGATGCGCTTGATCTGTTCGATGTCGATGGTCTCGTACTTGATCAGCGCCGCCGACATCGCGTGCAGCTTGTCGAGATTGTCGATGATGATCTGCTTGGCGCGGCCGTAATTGGCCTCGATCACCTTGCGGATTTCCTCGTCGATCACATGCGCGGTGCCGTCGGACACGTTCTTGGTCTGCGTCACCGACTTGCCCAGGAACACCTCGCCGTTGTCCTCGGAATAAGCCAGAGGGCCGAGGCGGTCCGACATGCCCCACTTGGTGACCATGTTGCGGGCGATGTCCGTGGCGCGCTCGATGTCATTGCTGGCACCGGTGGTGACCTTGTCCAGACCGAAGATCACTTCCTCGGCGATACGGCCGCCGAACAGCGAGCAGATCTGCGAGTTCAGGCGCATCTTGGTGTAGCTGTAGCGATCCTCTTCCGGCAGGAACATGGTCACGCCCAGGGCGCGGCCTCGCGGAATGATGGTCACCTTGTACACCGGATCGTGCTCCGGCACCGAGAGGCCGACGATGGCATGGCCGGCTTCGTGGTAGGCGGTGAGCTTCTTTTCGTCTTCGGACATCACCATGCTGCGGCGCTCGGCGCCCATCATGATCTTGTCCTTGGCGCGCTCGAAGTCGTCGTGATCGACCAGACGCTTGTTGGCGCGGGCGGCAAACAGCGCCGCCTCGTTGACCAGGTTGGCCAGATCGGCGCCGGAGAAGCCGGGCGTGGCGCGGGCGATGATTTCGGCCTTGACGTTGTCGGCCAGCGGCACGGCGCGCATGTGCACCTTGAGCACCTGCTCACGACCGCGCACATCCGGCAGCGGCACCACCACCTGACGGTCGAAGCGGCCCGGACGCAGCAGCGCGGGGTCGAGCACGTCGGGACGGTTGGTGGCGGCGATGACGATCACGCCCTCGTTGCCCTCGAAGCCGTCCATTTCCACCAGCAGCTGGTTGAGGGTCTGCTCGCGCTCGTCATGACCGCCGCCGAGGCCGGCGCCGCGATGACGGCCCACGGCATCGATTTCGTCGATGAAGATGATGCAGGGCGCGTGCTTCTTGGCCTGCTCGAACATGTCGCGCACGCGCGAGGCGCCGACGCCGACGAACATCTCGACGAAGTCGGAACCGGAAATCGTGAAGAAGGGCACGCCAGCCTCGCCGGCGATGGCCTTGGCCAGCAGGGTCTTGCCGGTGCCGGGGCTGCCGACCAGCAGCACGCCGCGCGGAATCTTGCCGCCCAGCTTCTGGAACTTGCCCGGGTCTTTCAGGAAGTCCACCAGTTCGGAGACTTCCTGCTTGGCTTCCTCGCAGCCGGCCACGTCATTGAAGGTGACCTTGACCTGATCGGCGTTGAGCATGCGCGCGCGCGACTTGCCGAAGGACATGGCGCCCCGCGTGTTGCCGCCGCCCTGCATCTGGCGCATGAAGTACACCCAGACCGCGATCAGCAGCAGGATCGGGAAGGCATTGAACAGCAGCTGCAGCAGCAGCGGCGTTTCCTTGGGCAGCTCGCCGCTGAACTTGACCTTGTTGTCCAGCAGCGCGCCGACCATGGCGCTGTTGTCGGTCTCGGGGCTGATGGTGACGAAAGGCGAACCGCCCTTCATCTCGCCGCGGATCATCTGACCGTCAATGGTCACTTCGGCAACATTGCCTTCCTTGACCTGGCCCATGAACTCCGAATAGGCGAGCTCGGGATGCGCGCGAGAGCGGGACGAGAAACTCTGGAACACGCTCATGAGCACGACCAGAATCACCACCCACAGCAGCAGATTTTTGGCCAGATCGTTCAACGTCTTTTCCTACCCTTCGACCACCGTTTAGGACACCTTACACCGCGCGAAAGTTGCGCGCCAGCAAGTACACTTCCGAGGAGCGTGGCCGGGACGCCCGCGGCTTGCGGATCGTGACCGTTTCAAACACCTCGCGCATTGATCTGAGATAAGCATCGAAGCCCTCCCCCTGGAAAGCCTTCACCAGGAGACTGCCCCGCGGCTTCAGATGCGCCTTGGCGAATTCCAGCGCCAATTCGCACAGATAAACGCTGCCCGCCTGATCGGCGGCATCGATTCCACTGATGTTCGGCGCCATGTCGGACAGCACCACGTCCACCAGCTGATCGCCGACCTTGGCTTCCAGCTGATGCAGGACCGCGTCCTGGCGGAAATCGCCGACGATGATGTCCACCGCCGGAATCGGCTCGAAGGGCAGGATATCCAGGGCGAACAGCTGGCCCTTGGCGCCCAGCAGCGGCCGGGCGTACTGGCTCCAGCCGCCCGGTGCGGCGCCCAGATCGACCACGATCTGGCCGGGACGGAGAATCTTGTCGCGCTCCTGGATTTCCTTGAGCTTGAACACCGCACGCGAGCGATAGCCCAGGCGTCGGGCTTCCTGAACGTAAGGGTCGGCTTCGTGCTCGGCAATCCAGCGAGCGGAACTGGGACGGCGTTTCTGAGTCATCGCATGCCCACTATCGGAGTCCAGGATATGGGGCCGCCGCCGCCGGCTTCAAGGTCTGCGGCGCCACAGCCCCCTGGCTTACAGATAGCGGACGCCCACCACCTCGAACTCGCGCACGCCCTTGGGCGTGGCAACCTGCACGAAATCGCCCTGGGTCTTGCCGATCAAGGCCTTGGCGATGGGGCTGTTGAACGAGAGCAGGCCAGCCTTCACGTCCGCCTCGTCCTCGCCCACGATCTGGTACTCCTGCTCCTCGCCGCTGTCGGCATCGGCCAGGCTGACCGTGGCACCGAAGATGATCTTGCCGTTGGCGGCCACCGCCTTGGGGTCGATGATCTGGGCATTGGAGAGCTTGGCCTCGATCTCCTGGATGCGGCCCTCGTTGAAGCCATGCTGCTCGCGGGCGGCGTGGTATTCGGCGTTCTCGCGCAGATCGCCGTGCGAGCGCGCCTCGTCGATGGACGCGATGATCTTGGGCCGCAGCTCGCTCTTGCGGTGACGCAGCTCCTCGCGCAGACGCTCGGCACCGCGCAGGGTCATGGGAAACTTGCTCATCGGTAATGTCCTGGGACCGGGGGCAATAGCGCGGTTCGCCGGGACAGCACGGCGGCCTTGCGCGTCAAAGGGATGGCAAAACTTAACATCCCGGCCGCGACCTGCCTAGTCGCGGCCGGGCGCGGGCCGGCGCTAGCGCACGCCGGCGTGCAGGTCCTGCAGGCGGTTCACGTCGCGGCGGTCCAGGTGATCCATGGCCACCGCCGCCGCCATCGCGCCGGCGATGGTGGTGAAGTAGCAGATCTTGTGCTGGATCGCAGCGGCGCGGATCGAGCGCGACTCCTCGATGGACTGCTTGCCTTCCGTGGTGTTGGCGATGAACTGGATTTCGCCGTTCTTGATCGCGTCCACGCAGTGCGGCCGGCCTTCCTTGACCTTGTTGATGCCCTCGCAGGCCAGCCCCGCCTTGCGGATCATCTGCGCCGTGCCATGGGTGGCGACGATGCGGAAGCCCTTCTCGGCCACCAGCTTGGCCAGCTCCACGGCCTTTTTCTTGTCCTGGTCACGCACCGAGATGAACACCGTGCCGGAGCGCGGCACGGTCACGCCGGCGGCGAGCAGGGCCTTGTTGAAGGCCTCGCCGAAATGCGCGCCGGTGCCCATCACCTCGCCGGTGGAGCGCATCTCGGGCCCCAGCAGCGGGTCCACGCCGGGGAACTTGGCGAAGGGGAACACCGACTCCTTCACCGAGTAGTACTTGGGCAGGATCTCGCCGGTCACGCCCTGGCGCTTGAGGCTCTGGCCCGCCATGCAGCGCGCGGCGATCTTGGCCAGCGGCCGGCCGGTGGCCTTGGAGACGAAGGGGCTGGTGCGCGAGGCGCGCGGATTGACCTCCAGCAGGTAGACCTTGCCGGCCTGCACCGCGAACTGGGTGTTCATCAGACCCACCACCTTGAGGGCGCGGGCCAGCTTCACCACCTGGCTGCGGATTTCGTCCAGCACTTTCTTGGGCAGCGAGTGCGCGGGAATCGAGCAGGCCGAGTCGCCGGAATGCACGCCGGCCTCCTCGATGTGCTCCATGATGCCGCCGATCACCACGTCCTCGCCATCGGCCAGGGCGTCCACATCCACCTCGATGGCGTCGTTGAGGAAGCGGTCGAGCAGCACCGGCGAATCATTGGAAACCTGCACCGCCTCGCGCATGTAGCGCTTGAGATCGTCGTCGTCGTGCACGATCTCCATGGCGCGGCCGCCGAGCACGTAGCTGGGGCGCACCACCAGCGGGTAGCCGACCTTGGCGGCCACGTTCAGGGCCTGCTTCTCCGAGGTCGCGACGCCATTGGGCGGCTGCAGCAGGCCCAGCTTGTCCACCAGCTTCTGGAAACGCTCGCGGTCTTCGGCCAGGTCGATGGCATCCGGCGTGGTGCCGATGATCGGCGCGCCGGCGGCTTCCAGGGCCCGGGCGAGCTTGAGCGGCGTCTGGCCGCCGAACTGCACGATCACGCCCTTGGGCTTCTCCAGCTCGATGATCTCCATCACGTCTTCGAAGGTCAGCGGTTCGAAGTACAGGCGATCCGAGGTGTCGTAGTCGGTGGACACGGTCTCCGGATTGCAGTTGACCATGATTGTCTCGTAGCCATCCTCACGCAGCGCCAGCGCCGCGTGCACACAGCAGTAATCGAACTCGATGCCCTGGCCGATGCGGTTGGGACCGCCGCCCAGGATCATGATCTTCTCGCGCCCGCTCGGCGCAGCCTCGCATTCCTCGTCGTAGCTGGAATACAGGTAGGCGGTGGAGGTCGGGAACTCGGCGGCGCAGGTGTCCACGCGCTTGTAGACCGGGCGGATGCCGGCCTTGTGACGGGCGCGGCGCACCGAGTCTTCCTTGACGCCCATCAGCCGGGCGATGCGCCGGTCCGAGAAGCCCAGGCGCTTGTAGCGGCGCAGATCGGCGGCTTCCACCTTGGTGATCTTCTGCTCCGCGATTTCGGCTTCGGTGGCCAGCAGTTCCTCGATCTGTTCCAGGAACCAGGGATCGATGCGGCTGAGCTTGTGAATCTCCGCCACCGACATGCCGGCGCGGAAGGCATCGCCGACGAACCACAGGCGCCGCGAGCGCGCCACCGCCAGTTCGTTGTGGATGCGCGCCAGCGCTTCCTCGCTGTAGCCATTGGCGCCCGGCTCCACCTGCGGATCGAAGCCGTCGCTGCCGGTCTCCAGGCCGCGCATGGCCTTCTGCAGCGACTCCTGGAAATTGCGGCCGATGGCCATCACCTCGCCCACCGACTTCATCTGCGTGGTCAGACGCGAATCGGCCTGCGGGAATTTCTCGAAGGTGAAGCGCGGAATCTTGGTGACGACGTAATCGATGCTGGGCTCGAAGGACGCCGGCGTGGCGCCGCCGGTGATTTCGTTCTTGAGCTCGTCGAGCGTGTAGCCCACCGCCAGCTTGGCGGCGACCTTGGCGATGGGAAAGCCGGTGGCCTTGGAAGCCAGCGCCGAGGAGCGCGACACGCGCGGGTTCATCTCGATCACGATCATGCGGCCGTCGGCCGGGTTGATCGAGAACTGCACGTTCGAGCCGCCGGTATCGACGCCGATCTTGCGCAGCACCGCCAGCGAGGCGTTGCGCATCAGCTGGTATTCCTTGTCGGTGAGCGTCTGCGCCGGCGCCACCGTGATCGAGTCACCGGTGTGCACGCCCATCGGATCGAAGTTCTCGATGGAGCAGATGATGATGCAGTTGTCCTTGCGGTCGCGCACCACCTCCATCTCGTACTCTTTCCAGCCCAGCAGCGATTCTTCGATCAGCACTTCCGTGGTCGGCGACAGATCCAGGCCACGGGTGACGATCTCTTCGAATTCCTCGACGTTGTAGGCCACGCCGCCGCCGCTGCCGCCGAGCGTGAAGCTGGGACGGATGATCACCGGGAAGCCGATCTCCTGCTGCAGCTTGCGCGCCTCGGCCATGGTGTGGGCCACGCCCGAGCGCGCGCTGCCCAGACCGATCTCGGTCATCGCATCGCGGAACTTCTGGCGGTCTTCGGCCAGATCGATGGCATGCTCGCTGGCACCGATCAGCTCGCAGTTGAATTTCTTCAGCACGCCCTCGCGCGCCAGATCCAGTGCGCAGTTGAGCGCGGTCTGGCCGCCCATGGTCGGCAGCAGCGCGTCGGGGCGCTCCTTCTCGATGATGCGCGCCACCGACTCCCAGCGGATCGGCTCGATGTAGGTGGCATCGGCCATTTCCGGGTCGGTCATGATCGTCGCCGGGTTGGAGTTGACCAGAATCACCCGGTAGCCCTCCTGCCGCAGGGCCTTGCAGGCCTGCGCACCCGAGTAGTCGAACTCGCAGGCCTGGCCGATGATGATCGGGCCGGCGCCGATGATCAGGATGCTTTTCAGGTCTGTGCGTTTTGGCATGTGTTATCTCGATCAGACGCTGGCCGTGGCCAGCTTGGCCCCGAAGGCCATGAACAGGAGGCCGGCAAAGCCGGTACCGCCGGCGGCCAGACGTCGGTGCGCGGCAAAGCGCGCAGCCAGACGGCTGCCGGCGAAGATCAGCAGGCTCAAGTAGCTCAGGCTGATGCACTGCAGAATCAGGCCCAGCACCAGAAAGCTCAGTGCGGGGTGCGGATAGGCCGGATCGACAAACTGGATGAAGAAGGACACGAAAAACAGAATCGCCTTGGGATTGGTGAGGCAGATTCCCAGGGTGCGGCGAAACGGACGCGGCTCGCGCGCGGGCGCCGGCAGCACCGCCGCCGGCGCGTCCGCGTGGCGCCAGGCCGCAATGGCCGCGCGCAGCAGGCCCAGACCCAGCCAGGCCAGATAGGCCGCACCGGCCAGGCGCAGGGCCAGATAGGCCGTGGGATGGGTCTTGGCCAGGGCCGCCACGCCCAGCACCGAGAGCAGCATCAGCGAGGTATCACCCACCATCACCCCGGCCGCCGCGCGATAGCCGTCGCGCACGCCCTGGCGCGCGGCCACGCTCAGCACGAACAGCGAATTCGGGCCGGGCAGCAAAATGATGACCGTCGTACCGATCAGGTAGGCGGTGAGGTCGGTGATGCCGAACATGGCTTACCGCGCTTGCGACATCGCCTGCACGAAGCGGTCGAACAGACCGCTGACATCGTGCGGACCCGGACTGGCCTCGGGATGGCCCTGGAAGCTGAAGGCCGGGGCGTCCAGCACGCGCAGTCCCTGGTTGGAGCCGTCGAACAGCGAGCGGTGCGAGACCTTCACATTGGCCGGCAGGCTGGCCTCGTCCACCGCAAAGCCGTGGTTCTGGCTGGTGATCATCACCTGCCCGGTTTCCAGGTCCTGTACCGGATGGTTGGCGCCGTGGTGGCCGAACTTCATCTTCAGGGTCTTGGCGCCCAGCGCCAGGCCCAGGATCTGATGGCCCAGGCAGATGCCGAACAGCGGCGTCTTCTTGCTCAGGAAGGTTTTCGCCGCCGCGATGGCGTAATTGCAGGGCTCCGGATCGCCGGGGCCGTTGGACAGCATCACGCCGTCGGGGCGGAGCTTGAGCACATCGGCGGCCGGAGTCTGCGCCGGCACCACGGTGACGCGGCAGTCGCGGTCGGCGAGCATGCGCAGGATGTTGCGCTTCACGCCGAAGTCATAGACCACCACGTGGAAACGGCCCTCGGGCTTTTCCACCTCGCGGTTGCTTTCCAGCTCCCAGCTGCCGCGCGTCCAGCGCTGCACGCTGCTGCCGCTGACCACCTTGGCCAGGTCCATGCCCTTCAGGCCCGGGAACGCGCGTGCGGCGTCCAGCGCCTTCTTCTCGCTGATGCGCGAGCCGGCCAGGATGCAGCCGTTCTGCGCGCCTTTGTCACGCAGGATGCGCGTGAGCCGGCGCGTGTCGATGCCGGCGACGGCGACGACCTTGTTGCTCTTCAGGTACTCGCGGAAATCCTGCTGCGAGCGGAAATTGCTCGGCCGGCGCGGCACCTCGCGCAGCACCAGGCCGGCGATATGCACGCGATCGGATTCGGCGTCTTCGGGATTCACACCGACATTGCCGATGTGGGGATAGGTGAGCGTAACGATCTGCTCACGATAAGAGGGATCCGTGAGGATCTCCTGGTAGCCCGTCATCGCGGTGTTGAACACCACCTCACCCACGGTCTGACCATCGCTGCCGATGGAAACACCTTGGAAAATGGAGCCGTCAGCGAGCGCGAGCAGGGCCGGTTTGAGTTCGGTCATCAGAATGGTCTAATCCGTGGAGCGGACACTAAAACGGGGGCGCGATGGTGATCGGCCGCCCCCGTGCTGGATTAGACGGGCATTATATTGGTGCAATGCCGCAAGGTCTACAGCAAAACGCCGGGAATTTACCCTCAATTGCAGCGAATCAGAAGTCAAGACCCATTTGCTCGCCGCTTTGTGGCGGCGGGGCGAAACGCGAGCAGTCCAGACTGATGCGCGCGCCCGTGTCCAAGCCCAGCCGCCGGCAGGCCAGGGCAAAGCGCTGCCGCAGGACCTCCGCGTACTCGCCCTCGCCGCGCATGCGGCTGCCGAAGCGCGGATCGTTGTCACGGCCGCCGCGCATCTGCTGCACCAGACTCATCACATGCGCGGCCTTCTGCGGCAGATGCACGTCCAGCCACTGCCGGAACAAGTCCTTCACCTCGTAAGGCAGACGCAGCGGGATGTAACTGGCCTGCTGCGCGCCCGCCTGCCGCGCGGCCTCCAGCACCGCCTCCATCTCGGCATCGTTGACGAAGGGAATCACCGGCGAGAAGTTGACCATCACCGGCACGCCGGCCTCGTGCAGCAGACGCATCGCACGCAGGCGTGCCTGTGGCGAGGCTGCGCGCGGCTCCAGGGTGCGCTTGAGCTGTGCATCCAGGGTGGTGATGGAAACCGCCACGCTCAGCAGCCGCTGTCGCGCCAGCGCCGCGAGCAGATCCAGATCGCGCGCCAGCAGGGCCGCGCCCTTGGTGGTGACGCGGGCCGGCTGTCGAAAGCGCAGCATCAGCTCCAGCAGGCTGCGGGTGATGCCCAGCTCCCGTTCCACGGGTTGATAAGGGTCGGTATTGGAGCCCAGCTCGATCGGCGCGCAGCGATAGCTGCTCTTGCGCAGCTCCGCCTCCAGCAGCGCGGCCGCCTGCGGCTTGTAGAACAGCTCGGTTTCGAAATCCAGGCCTGCCGACAGATTCAGATAGCCGTGGCTGGGCCGCGCATAGCAGTAGATGCAGCCGTGCTCGCAGCCACGATACGGGTTGATCGACTGCGTGAAGGCGATGTCGGGCGAATCATTGCGGGCGATGATGCTGCGCGCCGCATCGACATGCAGGCGCGTCGGCAGACGCGGCGTCTCCTGCGCCTGCGTCAGCCAGCCGTCATCGACCGGCTCGCACTGCTGCGTCTCGAAGCGGCCTTCGGGATTGGACACCGCCCCCCGGCCTTTCTGCGCCTGCCTGTGGTCCTGCACCGCCACTGCATCGCTCCCAAAACTTCCCGATGATCCGCTTGTCACAAAGCCATGCCAGCATTCTGGCAAAGCGCCGGGCTCAGAAAACGCGCCGGGCTCCACAACGACGGCAGCGGAAATTTTATCGATGAAGACCTCGGCGCCGCCGCGCGCGTTCCTGATCCTGTCCGCCCTCGCCAGTGCTGCCGTCCAGGCGCAGGACGCCACCGAAACCGTCAATCTGCACGCCCAGTTCACGGAAGTCGTGCAGGGCCACCCCAGCTTCCGCTCGCCCTATGAAGGCGAGAACAGCCTCAAGGGTGAACGCTCGGTGCGCCAGACCAGCGATCTGACGCTGTACGCCGGCTTGCGTCTGGCGCCGCACAGCGAGCTTTATCTCGACGGCGAACTCGATCAGGGCTTTGGCCTGAGCAACACCCTGGGCCTGGCGGGCTATGCCAGCGGCGAGGCCTACAAGGTCGGCCGCGCCACTCCCTACGCCAAGCTGCAGCGCGCCTTCCTGCGCCAGAGTTTCGAATTCGGCGGCGAGTACGAAGCCCTGCCCTCGGCCGCCAATCAGCTGGGCGGCGGCCTCACGCACAATCACCTGACGCTCAGCATCGGCAAGTATTCGGTGACCGATCTGTTCGACACGAATCGCTATGCCCACGATCCGCGCGGCGATTTTCTCAACTGGTCGCTGCTCGATGCCGGCGCCTTCGACTACGCCGCCGACGCCTGGGGCTACAGCTATGGCGGCGCGGCCGAGTGGCAGCAGCGGCAATGGACGCTGCGTGGCGGCGTATTTGCGATGTCCCGTGTGCCCAACAGCCCGCAGCTGGAGCCGGCGTTCAAGCAGTTTGCGCTGATCGGCGAGCTGGAACATCGCCACCAGTGCTGGGGGGAGGACGGCGCCCTGCGCCTGACGGCCTTCGACAATCGCGGCCGCATGGCGCGCTACGACGCCGCGGTGGCAGCGGCGCAGCGCAGCGCCGCGCCAGCCGACGTCAGCAGCCTGCGGCAGTTCGACTCGCGGCCCGGCGCGGCGCTGAATCTGGAACAGGCCCTGACGGCGGATCTGGGCCTGTTCACGCGCCTGAGCGCCAACGATGGCAGCAAGGAGACCTTCGAGTTCACCGACATCAACCGCTCGCTGTCCGGCGGCCTGTCACTGCAAGGCAGCGCCTGGCAAAGAGCGCAGGACAGCGTGGGACTGGCGGCGGTCGTGAATGAGTTGTCAGGCGCGGCGCAGCGCTACTTCGCGGCCGGCGGCATGGGACTGCTGATCGGCGACGGGCAGCTGCCGCATTACGGCAGCGAGCGCATCGCGGAGCTGTACTACCGCTGGCAGATGCTGCCGCAGCTGCAGCTCTCGGCCGATGGCCAGTACGTGGAAAACCCCGCCTACAACCGCGACCGCGGACCGGTGCGGCTCGCGGCCCTGCGCCTGCATGTGCAGTTCTGAGACCGGCACCGGCATAAGAATATGGCGCCGACGCGCACGAGCTTAGCAGTAGAACTTCGTTCACAAACCGCGCCGCGCCCGCGAGCATCGCTGCCCATACACCGCATGCTGCGGCCAGAACAATCTGACTCATGCACCTGGGCCTGCTGTCCTATTTCGCGATCCTGTTCGCCTTCATCGCGCTGGAGCTGGCCACGCGCCGCTTCACACCGGCCTATGCCTCACGCCGCGAACTGCTGATCGACTTGTCGTTCCTGTTCTCAGCCACGGTGGTGATCGGCCCGCTGCTGGCCTGGTTCCTGGCCTGGCTGGAGCACACGCTGTTTCCCGCCTACGCCGGCGTGCTGGCCGGCACCCCGGTCTGGCTGCAGTTCCTGGCCTTTCTGCTCTGCGAAGACATGGTGCAGTACTGGTATCACCGCAGCGTGCACCGCGTGCCGGCACTGTGGCCTCTGCATCTGGCGCACCACAGCGCGCCCTACATGAACTCGCTGGTCACCTACCGCAACAGCTTTTTCTACATCCTGCTGTTCCCCAACATCTGGCTGGCCAGCGTGCTGGTGTATCTGGGCTTCGGCGAGGTGTTCCTCGTCTACTCGCTGATCAAGGCCGTGGTCACCATCGGCGCGCACAGCGCCATCCGCTGGGACCGGTTTCTCTATCGCCACCGGGCACTGCAACCGCTGGCCTGGCTGGTGGAACGCAGCATCTCCACGCCGGCCACGCACTTTGCTCATCACGCCGCCGTCGAGAACGACGGCGTGGGCCATCACAGCGGCAATTTCGGCAATCTGCTGTTCTTCTGGGATGTGCTGTTCGGCACGGCCTTGATCTCGCGCCGCTACCCGGTCGCCTTCGGGCTCGAAGCGAATTCGCCGGACGCCCAGCGCCCCTGGTCCGAGCTGATGTTCTACCCGTTACGTCGCCGCGCACGCACAGCGCCTGCGCAAGACCCGGGTCTTGCCGCCCAAGCAGCTCCAGTCCGCTCCTGAGCCCCGCGCCAGGGCGCGGCGCCCGCCCCGTCTGTCTGCCATTGCAAACGCTCCGTTTCTCGCCATGATCAAACGTCCGCTGTTCGCCGCCTTGCTGAGCCTCGCCACGGGCGGCATCGCCCAGGCCGCCGCCGAGCTTTCGCTGCCGCAAGCAGACCCGGCCTTCGGCGGCAGCATCGCCATCAACGCCAAGGACTCCAAACCCGAGTGGCCGGCCCCGGTGAGCGCACCCAGCGGCGCGCCGAATATCGTGCTGATCATGACCGACGACACCGGCTTCGGCGCCGCCAGCACCTTCGGCGGCCCGGTGGAGACGCCGAGCCTGCAGCAGCTTTCGACGCAAGGCCTGCGCTACAACAACTTCAACACCACCGGCCTGTGCTCGCCAACGCGCGCCGCGCTACTCACCGGCCGCAATCATCATCGCGTCGGCTTCGGCACGGTGGTGGACATCGGCAGCGGTTATCCGGGCTACAACGGCTTCTGGAAGCGCAGCACCGCCAGCGTTGCGCGCGTGCTGCAGCTCAATGGCTACAGCACCGCGGCCTTCGGCAAATGGCATAACACGCAGCGCCGCGAAACCGGCCCGACCGGCCCCTTCGATCGCTGGCCCACCAGTCTGGGCTTCGATTATTTCTACGGCTTCCAGGGCGGCGAGCAGAACCAGTACGAGCCGCCGCTGTTCCGCAACACCACGCCGGTGGACCCGCCGCATCCGGCCAATGCCGAGGACTATCACCTCACCACCGACATCGTCGATGACGCCATCGGCTGGCTGCACACGCACCAATCGGTGGCGCCGGACAAACCGTATTTTCTCTACCTGGCACCGGGCGCCACACACGCCCCGCATCACGTGCCCAAGGCCTGGGTGGACCGCTACAAGGGCAGGTTCGATCAGGGCTGGGACAAGCTGCGCGAGGAAACTTTCGCGCGCCAGAAAAAGCTCGGCGTGATTCCGGCCAGTGCCAAGCTGACGCCGCGGCCCAAGGAGCTGCCGGCCTGGAGCAGCCTGAAACCCGAGCAGAAAAAACTCTATGCGCGGCAGATGGAAGTATTCGCTGCCTTTCTCGCCCACACCGATCACGAGATCGGACGGCTGATCGACGCGGTGCATCAGACCCCGCAGTCCGACAACACGCTGATTCTCTACATCGTCGGCGACAACGGCGCGAGCGCCGAAGGCGGCCTGGAAGGCTCGGAGAACAACGTCGCCTCCTTCTTCATGAATCTGCCCGAAGATCTGCGCACGCAGCTGACGCACATCGACGAACTCGGCTCGGTGACGCACGACAATCACTACGCAAGCGCCTGGGCCTGGGGCACCACCACGCCGTTTCAGTGGACCAAGCAGGTGGCCTCGCATTTCGGCGGCACGCGCGATCCGCTGGTGCTGTCCTGGCCGGCGCGCATCAAGGACAAGGGCGGCCTGCGTCAGCAGTTCACGCATGTGAACGACATCGCCGCCACGCTGTACGAAGTCACCGGCATCAGCTTCCCCGGCGCCGTCGACGGCATCGCGCAGCAGGCGCTGGACGGCACCAGCTTCGCGTACAGCTTCGATCATCCCGAAGCGCCCTCGCGACACCGCGTGCAGTACTTCGAAATGCTGGGCAACCGCGCCATCTACCAGGACGGCTGGATTGCCGCCGCGCGTCATTCCCTGCCCTGGGAAAACGTGGCGCGCAACGAGGACTTCACCCAGGACCGCTGGGAGCTCTACCGGCTCGACGACGATTTCAGCGAGGCCCGGGATCTGGCCGCCCAATACCCGGACAAGCTGCGCGAGCTGCAGGCGCTGTTCGACCAGCAGGCCCGCGCCAATGATGTCTATCCCTTCAACAATGGCATCGGCGGCAAGAGCGGCCCGCCGCCGCAGGGGCTCACCGAAGGGCGCAAGCAGTTCACCTATTTCGCTGATCAGCCGCGCCTGCCCACGGCCGCCGCGCCGCCGCCCCTGCTCTCGCACCGCCTGGTGGCGCGCGTCACGCTGCCGGCCAAGGCACAGGGCGTGATCGTCTCGGACGGCGGCCGCTACGGTGGCTACACCTTGTACATCAAGGACGGCCAGCTGGTGTACGAAAACAACTTCGCCGATCTCAAGCGCGAGCGGCTGATCGCCACTGCGCCGCTGCCGACCGGGGCCGCCGAGATTGCCTACGAATTCACCCGCGACGCGGGCCAGGGCCTGGTGGGCGGCAAGGCGCGACTGCTGATCGACGGCAAGGAAGTCGGCAGCACGCATTTCGAACGCGTTGCGCCGGCCTCCAGCCTCGGCACCTTCGACATCGGCCGGTCGCACGTCTCGCCGGTCAGCGACGCCTATCAGCCGCCTTTCGCCTTCAATGGCCAGATCGAGCAGCTGCGCATCGAGCTGCAATGAGTACAGCGCGCCCGCCGGCTAGCCGAGACCCTCGGCGAGCCGGCGCAGCGCCTCGCCGCTGACACGGTTGATGAGCCACTCGCGCTTGAGCTCGGCGCCCAGGCTTTCGTAGAAGCGGATCGCCGGTTCGTTCCAGTCCAGCACCGTCCATTCGAAACGGGCACAGCCGCGCTGCACGGCCAGCGCCGCCAGCGCCTGCAGCAGACGGCGGCCCAGACCGTGGCGACGCATCGCCGGCTTCACGAACAGGTCTTCGAGATAGATTCCCGGCCGGCCGGCAAAGGTGGAGTAGTTGTGGAAGAACAGCGCAAAGCCTGCCGCCTCGCCTTCGTATTCGGCGATCAGCGCCTCGGCGTAAGGCCGCGCGCCGAACAGATGCTCGCGCAGATCCTCTTCGCGCAGCACGCATTGCTCGCGCAGGTTTTCGTAATCCGCGAGCGCCTGCACCAGCTGCACCAGCAGCGGCACGTCATCGGGCCTGGCGGCGCGGATGGTCACGGCGCTCATGGCCTTCAGAATCCCAGCACCTGACGCATGCTGTACAGACCCGGCGCGCGGCCCGCGAGCCAGGCCGCCGCGCGCACCGCGCCGTTGGCGAAGTTCATGCGACTGGAGGCCTTGTGCGTGATCTCCACGCGCTCGCCTTCGCCCAGGAACATCACGGTGTGGTCGCCCACCACATCGCCGCCGCGCACCGTGGAAAAACCGATCGTGCGCCGCTCGCGCGCGCCGGTGTGGCCGTAGCGTTCGTAGACCGCGTCCTGGCCCAGATCACGGCCTGCGCCACGCGCCGCCGCCTCGCCCATCATCAGCGCGGTGCCGCTGGGCGCATCGACCTTGTGCCGGTGATGGGCTTCCACTACTTCGATATCGAAGTCCTCGCCCAGCACCCGCGCCGCGTCTTCGAGCAGCTTCAGGCAGAGATTCACGCCGATGCTGAAATTGCCGGCCATCAGGATCGGAATCCGCTGCGCAGCAGCGTCGATGCGCGCCTTTTGTTCGGCGGTAAAGCCGGTGGTGCCGATCACCACGGCCTTGTTCTGCGCCAGGCAAATCTCCAAGGCCGCCAGCGTGCCTTCAGGGCGCGTGAAGTCGATCAGCACGTCGTAATCGCCGGCCGCCGCCGCGAGATCGGCGCCGATTTTGATTCCCTGCGTGTTGATCGCGGTGCCGATGGCAGCGTGGCCCTCGCGCTCGAAGGCGGCGCCGAGGGTCACGGCTGAAGAAGCGGCGGCAGCGGCCTGCAGGGCCTGGCCCATGCGGCCGGTGGCGCCCTGGATGGCAATGCGGACAGGAACACTCATGGCGAAATCACGCAGCAAAAAAACGGGCGCGTAGTCTACGGCGTGGCGCCGCGCTCCGCGCGCTTGGCCTCGATCCAGCGCGCCTCCATCGCCGCCAGCCGTGCTGGATCGCCCAGTGGCGGCAGTGCATCCGGCGCCGCGCAGACATGCGCGAACCGCCGGCGGAACTTGTCGTTGGCGCCGGCCAGTGCCGCCTCGGCATCCACGCCCAGATGCCGCGCCAGATTCACCGCCATGAACAGCAGATCACCCAGCTCGTCCTGTGCTGCCTCACGGCTCTGCGCTGCGGCCTCGCGCAGCTCGGCACTTTCCTCGGCGAGCTTGTCCCAGAGTTCGTCCAGATGCCGCCAGTCAAAGCCCAGTTCGGCGGCTTCGCGCTGCAGACGCAGGGCCTCGCTGAGCACCTGGCTCATATCGCAGTCACCTTCTGCGCCAGATTCCAGAGCATGCGCGCGGTCAGGCCCCAGATGCGGTGCTGCTGCCAGTGCAACTCGACCATCGGCACCGGCTCGCCCTGGAAATCCAGATGCGTGAGTACATAGGCCTGAGGGTCCAGCGCGGTGGCCAGCGGCAGCTCGAAGACCTCGGCCACCTCGCCGTGATCGATCGCCAGCGGCGGCGTGCCGTCGATCAGGCCGATGACCGGTGTCACGCGATAGCGCGAGATCGACGGATAGTCATCAAGAAAACCCAGCACTTCGACGCGCTGCGGCGGCAGACCGATTTCCTCCTGCGCCTCGCGCAGGGCATTGGCCACGGCATCGGCATCGCCGGCATCGCGGCCACCGCCGGGAAAGGCGATCTGGCCGCTGTGCGAACGCAGGTGACTGGCGCGCACCGTGAGCAGCAGGCTCAGCTCCGCACCCCGGCGCAGCACCGGCGCCAGCACCGCCGCCGGACGCAGCTGCTCCAGGGTGCCGGCCGGCAGCTGCTGGCGCAGATTGGGCGGCAGATCATCCATCACCAGCGGACGCGGCGCCTGCAGATGCGTACCGGCCAGCGCGGCGCGCAGGCGTAGTTCCAGGGGCGTGAGCGGAGCGGTTTGCGGGGCGTTCATATCCGGCAAGTCTATCGCCCTACAATGGCGGCATGAACTCCGAATCCTTCCTGGACCAGCTGCTGCAACGCTATGCGCGCTTCTCCCCACACACCCGCGACTGTGGAATCGAGATTACCGCGCTCAGCGCAGAAGGGGTGAGCACGCAGCTGCCGTATCGCGAAGACTGGCTGGGCGACGCCGACAGCGGCCGCCTGCATCCCGGCGTGCTCAGCGTGCTGATCGACAGCAGCGCCGGCGTGGCGCTGATGGCGCACCTGGGCCAGCCCGAGCGCATCGCCACCCTGGACCTGCGCATCGACCATCTGCGCCCCGCCTTCGCCGGCAGCGCGCTGCACTGCCATGCGCATTGCTATCGCAAGACCAGCAGCATCGCCTTCCTGAGCGCCGAGGCCTGGCAGGACGATCGCGAACGTCCCATCGCCCGCGCGCAGCTGGTGTTCGCCCGCAACGGTGTGCGCAACGCGGGGGTGGTATGAGCAGCACCCTGTATGCCGCCGGCCGCGCGGCGCGACAGTCCGGAGACCTGCAAGGCCTCATCGACGCGGTGCCTTACGCGCGCTTCCTGGGCATCCGCAGCGCCGCGCCGGAAAGCTCGGCACTCCTGCAGCTGCCGTTTCGCGAGGGCCTGGTCGGCAATCCCGCCCTGCCGGCCATACACGGCGGCGTCACCGCGGCGTTCATGGAGAACGCCGCCCTGCTCTGCCTGCTGCTGCGCCTGGATGTGCTGCGCATGCCCAAGAGCGTGGACTTCGCCATCGATTACCTGCGTTCGGGACGACCGCTGACCCTCTACGCCGATGCCGAGATTTCCCGCGTGGGCAGCCGCGTCGCCCACGTCAGCGTGCGCTGCTGGCAGGACCAGGTGCAGCAGCCCATCGCCCTGGCGCGCGGTCATTTCCTGCTGGAGCCCGCGCCCGAGAGTGCATGAGCGACAGCCGGCCTCGTCCAGACGGCGCTTGTGAGCACCAGACGACGCGGCCTAGCATCCAGCGCTCATCAATTACAGGAGGAAGCACCGATGTCCGCCGCCGATTTTCTCAAGAAGCTGCCCGCCGCCTTCAATCCCAGCGCCGCCGCCGGCACCGCCTGCGTGCTGCAGTTCAACAGCTCCAAGCCGGTTTATGTGCAGATCAAGGACGGCCAGTGCGCGGTGCAGGACGGCAGCGCCGGCAATGCCGACGTCACCATCACCATGGAAGACGACGATCTGATCGCGCTGCTCAAGGGCGAGCTCAACGGCATGACCGCGTTCATGACCGGCAAGCTGCAGGTGGAAGGTGATCTGATGCTGGCGCAGCGCATCGCCAGCCTGTTCGACGCGAGCAAGCTCTGAGCGACAGCCGCGCCGATCCGGCCCCGGACGCGCTCCGGGGCTTTTCGTTTGTGCTGGAAGACAGCGCGCAGGGCCTGTGCCTGCGCGCCCTGCATCATCCGCAGTTCAAGCCCCTGCGCTGCGACTGGACCGCGGCCGAGGTGATGCGCCGCATCGCCGCCGGCCGCCAGCAGCTCTTGCCGCGCGCCATCGGCCTGCACAAGCAGCGCGAGCTGAGCGTGCTCGACGCCACCGCCGGCCTGGGCCGCGACGGTTTCACCCTGGCCGCGCTCGGCGCGCAGGTCACGCTGGTGGAACGCCAGAGCCTGTTCGCCGCACTGCTGCGCGATGCCCGCGCGCGATGCCTGGGCGAGGCACGCTGGGCCGAGGCGGCGCAGCGCACGCACATCATCGAGGCCGACGCCCTGAGCGTGCTGGGCAGCGGACAACGCTGGGACGTGGTGCATCTGGACCCGATGTATCCGCATCGCGGCAAGCAGGCGCTGCCGCAGAAAGAGATGCAGATCCTGCGCGAACTCAGCGGCGGCGACCCCGACGCCGATGCGCTGCTGGAACCGGCGCTGCGCTGCGCGCGCCTGCGCGTGGTGGTGAAACGTCCGGCGAGCGCGCCGCCGCTGGCCGGGCGCGATCCCAGCCATGTTCTGCAGGGCACGCAGGCGCGCTACGATGTCTACCTGCCCTTGCGCGACGCCTGAGTGATGTTGCGACTGACCCTCATACGCCATGCCAAATCCTCCTGGGCCGACGACAGCCTGGACGATTTCGAACGCCCCTTGAACGAGCGCGGCCGGCGCGATGCGCCGCGCATGGCGGCGCTGGCGCAGCGCGAGCTGGAGACACCGGCACGCCTGGTCACCAGTCCGGCGCTACGCGCCATCAGCACGGCGCGGGTGTTCGCCGAAACCCTGGGCATCCCTCACGACAGCCTGCTAGTGCTGCCCGGCATCTACGAAGCCAGCGGCGATGCCCTGCTCAAGCTGCTGCGCGGCATGGACGATTGCGATCAGCATCTGATGCTGTTCGGCCACAATCCCGGACTCTCGGAGCTGGCCCACTATCTGGCGCCCTGCAGCTTCAGCGAGCTGCCGACCTGCGCTGTGGCGCATCTGGAACTGGATCGCGCCCGCTGGCGCGAGCTGGGCGAGCACTGCGGGCATCTGGCCTACTACGTCACGCCCAAACAGCTGCGCGGCGGCGACTCGGTTTAAAGCGCCTTGAGCTCGCTGCAAAAACGCGCCGCGTTCTGCACATAGACCTGCGCGCTGAGCGCGATGCGCGCCACTTCCTGCGGCGTGAGCTCGCGCACCACCTTGGCCGGCGAGCCCATGATCAGGCTGTTGTCGGGGAAACGCTTGCCTTCGGTGATCAGCGACTGCGCGCCCACCAGGCAGTTGCGGCCGATGCTCGCGCCGTTCAGGACCACGCTGCCGATGCCGATCAGCGAACCCTCGCCGATGGTGCAGCCGTGCAGCATCACACGATGGCCGATGGTGCAGCCGCCGCCGATCAGCAGCTTGAAACCGGGATCGGTATGCAGGATCGAACCGTCCTGCACATTGCTGTTTTCCCCGACCGTGATCTGGTCGTTGTCGCCGCGCAGCACCGCACCGAACCAGACGCTGGCGCCGCGCTGCAGATGCACCGAGCCGATGATGCTGGCATCGGCCGCCACGAAGTTGTCGCCATCCAGCTGCGGGCGACGCTCGCCGAGTTCATAGATCATGCGGCGGCGGCCTGCAGTGCCTGCGTCTGCGCGCTGAAGCCGTGGCCGTTGTCGAGCAGATATTCCAGCCACTTGTGCAAGAGCAGATTGCGCCGCCACTGCGCACTCAGGAAAGCGTGTGCGGCCGGATCGGCATCGTCGCGCGCCAGCCAGGGCGGACGGTGCTCGCATTCCAGCGCTTCCGCCAGCGAGGCGTCGCGGTAGGCGCGCACCCAGAGGTCGGGCTGCCGGCGCAGCCCCTGCTCATCGGTGAATTCGTAGGTGAGCCGCAGGGTGTGCGTGTAGCGGTCGCAGGCGGAAATTTCCAGATGCAGGGGACAGTCACTCTGGCTGCGCGAAACCACCTGCTGCCCGGCGGCATGACGCTCCAGCTGCGGAATCAGGCGCAACAACATTCGGTAATTCCGCTCGTAGAGTTCGAGCAGATGCGCGATGCTGCGAGGCTTGCCGCAGCAAGGACAAAGATGCGTGGTGGCTTGCATGCGAGGACTATAAGATACCCATGACGTCGTCTCCAAGACTTGTCATCCGCCGCTCAACCCCCGCCGCCATGCCGATCCGCGAAATTACCACCAAGCCTTATCTCGACCAGAAGACCGGCACGGCCGGTCTGCGCAAAAAAGTGGCGGTCTTCCAGCAGCCGCATTATCTGGAAAACTTTTTGCAGGCCATTTTCGATTGCGTGCCGGAATTGAAGGGCCAGCTGCTGGTGATCGGCGGCGACGGCCGTTATCACAACCGCGACGCGATCCGCACCGCCATCTCGCTGGCCGCCGCCAATGGCGTGGCGCGCGTGGTGGTTGGCCAGGGCGGCATCCTGTCCACGCCGGCGGCGTCCCATCTGATCCGCGTGCGCAAGGCCAGCGGCGGCTTCCTGTTCACCGCCAGCCACAATCCGGCTGGCCCGGATGGCGACTTCGGCGTCAAGTTCAACATCGCCGGCGGCGGTCAGGCCAGCGAGGCCCTGACCACGCGCATCTACGAGCAGACCAAGATCATCGGCCGCTACTACGTGCTCGACGGCACCGAGGTCAATCTCGACCGCTGCGGCGAGCAGCAGCTCGGCAACACCGTGGTGGAAGTGCTGGACAGCGTCGATGATTACGCGCAGCTGATGCAGCAGCTGTTCGACTTCGATCGTATCCGCGACTGGCTCAAGCGCGGCCACAGCCTGCGCTTCGACGCCATGCATGCCGTCACCGGGCCGTACGCGCAGCGCATCTTCGTCGATCTGCTCGGCGCGCCGCCCGGCAGCGTCAGCAATGCCGTGCCGCTGCAGGACTTCGGCGGCGGACATCCCGATCCCAATCTGATCTACGCCAAGCATCTGGCCGACCTGGCCTACAGCAGCGAATCACCGGATCTGATCGCCGCCAGCGATGGCGACGGCGACCGCAACATGATTCTCGGCCGCGGCCTCTTCATCTCGCCGGGCGATTCGCTGGCCATGCTCGCCGCCAATCTCGCGCTGCTGCCGGGCTATCGCCAGGGCCTGTCCGGCATCGCCCGTTCCATGCCCACCTGCCGCGCCGCCGATCAGGTGGCCGCTGCGCTCAAGGTGCCGCTGCACGAAACCCCCACCGGCTGGAAGTTCTTCTGCAATCTGCTCGACGCCGGCCAGGCCACCATCTGCGGCGAGGAAAGCTTCGGCACCAGTTCCGTGCACACGCGCGAGAAGGATGGCCTGTGGGCGGTGCTGGCCTGGGCCAATGTGCTGGCCGCCACCGGCCTGTCGGTGCAGGAACTCGCGCAGCAGCACTGGGCGCGCTACGGCCGCCATTATTTCGCGCGTCACGATTACGAAGAGCTCGACACCGCGCTCGCGGAGAACCTGATGCGCCAGGCTGCCAGCCTGCTGCCGACGCTGGCCGCTCAGAGCTTTGCCAGCTGGACGGTGACGCAGGCCGACGAGTTCAGCTATCACGATCCCATCGACGGCAGCGTCGCCGCCGCGCAAGGTCATCGCATCATCTGCGGCGAGGACGCGCGCGTGGTGCTGCGCCTGTCCGGCACCGGCACCAAGGGCGCGACGCTGCGCGTATATCTGGAGCGCTATGTGCGCGAGGCCGGCGCGTTGAACTGGGCCACCGGCGATGCCGTGGCGCCGCTGGCCGCCGCCATCGACAAGCTGGCGCGGATCAGCGAACTCAGCGGCCGGCGCACGCCGGATGTGGTGACCTGAAGCGCCGCGAGCGGTCGCTGCCGACCGCCGAACGGTCATCCCGGGTGAACAGCTGCTACAGGCTGTAACAAGCTGTAAAAGCCGCTGCAGCCTGCAGGGTCAGCGCCGCTAAGAGGCTCAAGCGCAGCAGCGTCCGCTGCCTTGAGACCCACTTAGCAGGAGCTTTCAGCCATGAGCATTTCCAGTATCAGCAGCAGTTTCAGCGCCCAGGCGCTGGGCGCCAGCGGCAGCCAGAACAGTTTCCAGACCAAGCTGTCCTCGCTGCTCAGCGCCATCGACTCGGGCGATCTCGATTCAATCAAGAGCGCCTACGACAGCCTCACACAGAGCAGCAAGAGCGGCGGCAATGGCAAGGATCCGATCGGCAGCCTGCTGACTTCGGTCGGTGAGGCCCTGAGTTCGAACGATGTCAGCGCCGCCCAGGACGCTGCGGAAGTCTTTGCCCAGGCCACGCCGCCGTCCGGCATGCAGGGCGCGCAGGGTGCCGGCGGTCCGCCGCCGCCACCGCCGGGCCCGCCGCCCTCGGACAGCGACAGTGATGATCTCAGCAGCAGCGTATCGAGTCTGCTCGAAGCGCTGAGCAACAATGATCTGAGCTCGGCCTCGTCGGCCGCCGATTCACTCAGCGCCATCCTCTCGGCGCTGAGCAGCAACAGCGACAGCAGCAGCACCTACAACGCGTCCAGCACCAGCAGCAGCGACGGCAGCAATCCGCTGCAGCAGCTGGTCGGCAAGCTGGAGGATTCGATCAGCTCCGGTGATTCCGGCGCGGCGCAGCAGTATCTGGGCGAGCTGCTCAAGCATCTGCCCAGCGGCAGCCTGATCAGCACCAGCGCTTAGGGTCTGTTCACATTCCCTTTACGCGCTGCGACGGAGCTTGTTTTGCCGCAGGGCAAGGCGGCAGACGCGCCGCCTGGTGATTCCAAGCAAGCGGCTGCCAAGGCCGCACCGCGGCAGCACAACCCCGTGCCGCCCGGGTTGCGCCGGAAATTCCGCCATGCGGCGTTGCGAAACTTGGCCTTGGCCCCACCAAGGCCTGCGTTTCGCGCCTTGTCTGGCGAAATTCCTGGCAGCAACGCAGCCGGCAAAGTGAAGGCGAACAGGCCCTAAAAACGCAAACAGCGGCGCGCGAGGCCGCGCCCGCGCACCGCTGTGGTTCCGGCGACTGCGTTTTTACAGACCGAGATTCATGCCCGGCGGCAGCTGCATGCCGGCGGTGACCGCGCCCATCTTGGTCTTGGTGAGTTCCTCGACCTTCTGCGTGGCATCGTTGATCGCCGCGGCGATCAGGTCTTCGACGAACTCCTTGTCTTCCTTCAGCGCATCGGCGCTGATCTCGACCTTGCGCGCCTGATACTTGCCGCTCAGCGTGATCTTGACCATGCCGGCGCCGGACTCGCCGGTGACTTCGGCGCGCGCGATTTCATCCTGCACGCGCTTCATGTTCTCCTGCATCTGCTGCGCCTGGCGCATGATCTGGCCGAGTGGACCGCCTTTCATGGGAAAACTCCTTGTACTGGATTCGGGGGCCGCACCAGCGCCCACGCCGATGGCGGGCCGTGCTGCCGGATGCGCATTCTAGCTGAGCGCGTCGCCGGGTCATGGCGCCGCCGTGCGCCCTGAGACAGAGCCGGGCCCGGCGTGTCTCAGCTCTCAGCTCTCACGAATCGAGCGGATGAATCGATCCCGGCTTGATGCTCGCGCCGAACTGTTCGCGAAACGCCCGCACCACCGGATCGTTTTCCATCGCCGTCTGCGCATCCTCGCGCCGCAGCTGCTCGGCCTGCTGCGCCTGCTGCGCCGGTGTCAGCACCGCTTCGCTGGCGATTTCCACCACCAGCTCCACGTCCTCGCCCAGACGCTCGCACAGCGTGCGCGTGAGCTGCTGACGACGCTCAGGCGTGAGCAGATGACGCGCGCGCGCGTCCAGACTCAGATGCAGCTGCGCGCCGACACGAGCGGTCCAGGCGCAGTTGCGCGCCAGCTGCCGGGCAAAGCTTTCCAGACCCAGATTGTCGATGGCCGTCAGCCAGTCCTCGGCACTCTGCAGTCGCAGCGGCGGCAGCGCGGGCTTGGGCGCAGCCGCAGGCGGTTCGGGTGACGGCGACGGCGACGGCGCAGCTTGTGCGCGTGGCGCGGCGGCGGCAGCCGGAGCCGCCGCGACCCCGCCGGCCGCAGCGCTGCCGCGCAAGGCCGCACCGCCACCGCCGGTGTTCGCCGGCGTGGCGGGACCCTCGTCCGGACGAAACGCCGCCATGCGCAGCAACGTCATCTCGAAACCCAGGCGCGGATCCGGCGCCCAGGGCAGATCGCGCCGGCCGCTGACCGCGATCTGGTAGTAGAGCTGCACATCCTCCGGCCGCAGCCGATCCTTGAGCGTCAGCAGCACGGCATCGTCTTCCTCGCCGGCGGCACCGGGCAGCATCTGCAGCACCGCGATGCGCTGCAGGGACGCGGCCAGATCGCTGAGCAGGGCGGCGTAGTCCGGCGCCTGCTCCTCGAGCGCCTGCAGACCGCGCAACAAGAGCGCGCTGTCGTTGCCGGCCAGCGCTTCCAGCAGCTCGAACAGGCGCGCGCGGCCGCTGGTGCCGAGCATGTCCTCGATGGGCTCGCGCATCAGTGTCTGACCGCCGGAGAAGGCGATGGCCTGATCCAGCAGCGACAGGCCGTCGCGCATCGAGCCGTCGGCGGCGCGCGCGATCTGGCTCAGCGCCGGCAGCTCGTACTGCAGACCCTCGTGATCGAGCACCTTGGCCAGCTGATCGCGGATCAGGCTCACCGGCAGGCGCTTGAGATTGAACTGCAGGCAGCGCGACAGCACCGTCACCAGCAGCTTCTGCGGATCGGTGGTGGCGAGAATGAACTTCACATGCGGCGGCGGTTCTTCCAGGGTCTTGAGCAGCGCATTGAAGGCGCTCTTGGACAGCATGTGGACTTCGTCGATCAGGTAGACCTTGTAACGGCCCCGTGCCGGCGCGTACTGCGCGTTCTCGATCACCTGACGCACATCATCGACACCGGTGTTGGAGGCGGCGTCGATTTCCAGCAGGTCCACGAAGCGGCCCTCGTCCACCTCGCGGCAGGCCGAGCACACGCCGCAGGGATTGGCGCTGACCCCGGTTTCGCAATTCAGGCATTTGGCGATGATGCGCGCCAGCGTGGTCTTGCCCACGCCGCGTGTGCCGGTGAGCAGGATGGCCGGATGCAGCTTGTCGCCGGCCAGCGCGTGCGAGAGCGCCTTGACGACGTGCCCCTGCCCCATCACATCGGCGAAGCTGCGGGGACGGTATTTGCGGGCCAGGGCGAGATAGCTCATCGGCGATCCGGAAATGGTGGGCGGTGGGAGAAGTCGATCAAGGCAGCGCAGCGGGCGCGGCCTGGCGAAGGCGGATTGTCCGGGATCGGCGCGGCGATGGCCAGAACCGCCGGAGACGAAACTTTACACAGCCCGGATGCTCCATGAGGCCTCACGATGCTATCGTCCGGGCGATTTCGAAAACCCAACACGGTCAAGCAAGCGTGAACTTGTCCTGGTCCCGGCGGCTGGCTGGCCTTTGCTTCCTGCTGTGCGCGGCGGCGCCGGCCGCCGAGCCGCCGCCGGCGCATCCCCTGAGCCTGGCCGAACTCACGGCCCTGGCGCTGCGCAACAATCCGCAGACCCGCGCGGCCTGGGCCAGTCTGGCGCAGTCACAGGCGGCCGAGAAAATCGCGGCGGCCGGCTACTGGCCCACCGTCAACGCCAGCTTCAGCGCGCAGCGCCTGCGTTCGCTGGCGGCGCAGGGCAACAGCGTCGCCGCGCAGACGCGGCTGTCGCCGTCCCTGAGCCTGAGCTGGCTGCTGTTCGACTTCGGCTCGCGCGGCGGCAGCGCGGATCAGGCTGCGGCCAATGTGCTGGTGGCGCAGTACGGCCTCAACCAGAGCTTGCAGGATCTGGCGCTGAGCGTGGAGTCCGGCTACTACAGCCTGCTCGGCCAGCGCGCGCTCAGCCAGGCCCATCAGCAATCGCTGGATGAAGCGCAGGCCAATCTCGATGCCGCACAGACCAAGCACAAGGCCGGTCTGGCCACCGTCGCCGATGTCTATCAGGCACAGGCCGCGCTGGCCGCGGCCCAGCTGAGCCTGCAGCAGTCGCAGGGCAATGCCCGCATTGCGCAGGGCGCGCTGGCGGTGGCGGCCGGCTATGCGCCGGACACCCTGCTGCAGCTCACCGACTGGCAGGCCGACGCGACCCAGGCGCGCCTGCCCGCCACCACGCTCGAACAGCTGCTCACCCAGGCGCGCGGCGCGCGCAGCGAGCTCTTGGCAGCGCAGGCCAGCGAGCAGGCCGCCGCCGCCGCCGTGCGCATCGCGCGCGGCGATGCCCTGCCCAAGCTCAATCTCAGCGGCAGTGCCGGACAGACGCGCATTCTCGACGTCGGCACCAGCCGCCAATACAGCGCCGCCGCCACGCTCAGCGTGCCGCTGTTTGCCGGCGGCGCGCTGCACGCGGCGATCGCCCAGGCACGCGCCGCGCAGGATCTCGCACAGGCCAACCGCGAGACCGTGCTGCGCAGCGTCGAGCAGGCGGTGTGGAGCGCCTGGCAGAACATGCAGACCGCCTACAGCGGCCTGGCCAGCAGCCGCCTGCAGGAACAGGCCGCGCAGCGCGCCGCCGAGGCGATCCGCGCGCGCTACCAGAACGGCCTGTCGAGCATGCTGGATCTGCTGAGCAGCGAGGCGACCCTGGCGCAAGCCCGCGTCACCCGCATCCAGGCAGCGCTGGACTGGTACACCGCGCTGGCCACGCTCGCCCACAACGCCGGCGGCCTGCGCCTGCCGGACGAGGCCACTGCCCCGGGAGTCACGCCTTGAATCTCGCCGTTCCAAGGGTTTCGCGCCGTCGTCGCGCGCTCGTGCTGCTGCTGTTGCTGGCGCTGGCCTGGTTCGCCTGGCGGCACTGGCACGCCAGCAGCCCCGGCGCCGGTCATGCCCCGGAAGCCACGGCGGTGTCGCTGACCCGCGTGCGCAGCGGCAGCGCGCCGGTGGTGCTCGAAGTCATGGGCAGCGTGCTGAGCCCGCACAGCGTCAGCGTGCGCGCGCAGATCAGCGGCCTGCTCAAAGCGGTGTATTTCGAGGAAGGCCAGGACGTGAAGGCGGGCGAGCGCCTGTTTCTCATCGACCCGGCGCCGTATCAGGCCGCGCTGGCGCAGGCACGCGCGCAGCTGGCCATGGATCGCGCTGCCGCCAGCAGCGCGCAGGCGCAGTACGAGCGCATGAAGCCGCTGGCCGAGCAGGACTTCGTCACCCGCCAGGAATTCGACGACGCCCGCGCCGCCGCACAGGAAGCGCAGGCCCGGCTGCAGGCCGATCAGGCCGCCGTGCAAAGCGCCGAGATCAATCTCGGCTACACCCTGATCCGCGCGCCGATCAGCGGCCGCAGCGGCGCCATCGCGGTGCGCAGCGGCAATCTGGTGTCGAGCACCGACAGCACGCCGCTGGTGGTGATCAATCAGGTGGAGCGACTGCAGGTGCAGGCCGCGATTCCGCAGGATCAGCTCGCCGCCGTGCAGCAGGCCCTGCAGCGCAGCGTGGTGCCGGTGCGCGTCAGCGCCAGCCGCGGCGGCGAGACCCTGGCCAGCGGCAGGCTGATGTTCGTGGACAACGCGGTGGCGGCCGGCAGCGGCACGGTGATGCTCAAGGCCGAGGTCGACAACCAGGCACAGGCGCTGTGGCCCGGCGCCTTCGTGAACCTGAGCCTCAGCCTGCGCGTGGATCCGTCCGTGCTGCTGGTGCCGGAGGCCGCGGTGCAGCCTGGCGCCGAAGGCCAGTACGTGTTCGTGGTCGGCGCCGATCACAAGGCGGTGCAGCGTTATGTGGGCGTGGATCGCCAGGCCGGCGCCGAACTGGTGATCAGCAAGGGCCTGCAGGCCGGCGAGACCATCATCGCCAAGGTGCCGCACAATTTCCGGCCCGGCACGCTGGTACGCGACGCCGCCGGCAGCCGCAAGGCCGGCGCCGCGCAATGAGCGTATCGGAGCTGTTCATCCGGCGCCCGGTGGCGACCAGCACGCTGATGCTGGCGCTGGTGCTGTTCGGTCTGTTCGCCTATCGCAGCCTGCCGGTGGCGGAACTGCCCAGCGTGGATTTTCCCACCATCAGCGTTTCGGCGAGCCTGTCCGGCGCCGATCCGGAAACCATGGCCGCCACCGTGGCCACGCCGCTGGAGCGGCAGTTCACGCAGATTCCCGGCGTGGACACCATGAGCTCCAGCAGCAGCACCGGCAGCACGCAGATCACGCTGCAGTTTGCGCTGGATCGCGACATCGACGCCGCCGCGCAGGACGTGCAGACCGCGATCTCGCAGGCGCGCCGCTCGCTGCCCACGGCCATGACCAGCGACCCGACGCTGCGCAAGGTCAATCCCGCCGACTCGCCGATTCTGTTTCTGGCGATGAGCGCCACCACCATCCCGCTGACCACGCTGGATGACTTTGCCGAGACGCGGGTCGCCAACCGGCTCTCGCAGGTGGACGGCGTGGCGCAGGTGCAGGTCTACGGCGCCAAGACCTATGCCGCGCGGCTCTACGTCAATCCGGCGCTGCTCAGTGCGCGCGGCCTGTCGCTGACGCAGCTGATCAGCAGCATCGCCAATGCCAACAGCAACCAGCCCAGCGGCACGCTGTACGGTGCGCAGCGCAGCTACACCGTGTCCGCCGACGGCCAGCTGCGCAATGCCGCGGCCTTCAACGACAGCGTGATCGCCTGGCACAGCGGCGCCCCGGTGCGGCTGCGCGATGTCGGCCGCGCGGTGGACAGCATCGCCAACGACAAGCAGGCCACCGAGTTCAACGGCCGGCCGGCGATCGTGGTCGCGGTCACCCGCCAGCCCGGCACCAATACCGTCAAGATCGCCAGGTCCATCCGCGCGCTGCTGCCGGAACTGGAGAAGCAGGCGCCGGGCGATGCCCGGGTGTCGGTGATGTACGACCGCAGCGAGTTCATCGGCGAGTCCATCGACGACGTGAAGCTGACCCTGCTGCTGTCGATCGTGCTGGTGATCGGCGTGATCTACCTGTTCCTGCGCGACAACCGCGCCACGCTGATCGCGGCCCTGGCCCTGCCCTCCTCGCTGCTGGGCACTTTCGGGCTGATGTATCTGTGCGGTTTCTCGCTGGACAATCTCTCGCTGATGGCGCTGACCCTGTCGGTGGGCTTCGTGGTGGACGATGCCATCGTGGTGCTGGAGAACATCGCCCGCCATCGCGAACGTGGCCTCTCCGGCGCGCAGGCGGCCAGCGTCGGCGCCGGCGAGATCGGCTTCACCGTGATCTCGATGACGCTGTCGCTGGTGGCGGTGTTCATTCCCATCCTGTTCATGGGCGGCATCATCGGCCGTCTGTTCCGCGAGTTCTCGATGACCGTGGCCATCGCCATCCTGCTCTCGGCCCTGGTCTCGCTGACGCTCACCCCGATGCTCTGCGCGCGTTATCTGGGCGAGCACCAGCAGCAGCCGCAGAACCCCTTGTACCGCGCGAGCGAGCGCCTGTTCGCCGCCGCGCAGGCGCTCTACGCCGGCAGCCTGCGCTGGGCGCTGCGCCATTACCGCCTGATGCTGCTGATCGCGGCACTGAGCCTGCTGGCCAGCGTCGGTGCCTTCAAGCTGGTACGCACCGGCTTCATTCCCACCCAGGACACCGGCCTGATCAATGGCTCGACCCTGGCCCCCGACGGCCTGAGCTTCGAGGAACTGCTCAAGCTGCAGCGGCAGGTGGCGAAGATCGTCCTGGACAATCCCAATGTGCAAGCCGTGCAGTCCTCCGCCGGCCAGGGCCAGGGCGGCGTGTCCAGCGGCAACACCGGGCGTCTGATCATCCGTCTGAAACCCAGCGCCGAGCGCGCGCAAAGCGCCGACCAGATCATCGGCGAGCTGCGCCGCGCCGTGCGCGCCGTGCCGCTGATGCAGGTGTTCTTCCAGAATCCGCCGGCGATCCGTATCGGCGGCTTTTCCTCCACCGCCAATTATCAGTACGTGCTGCAGGGCGACGACTTCGGCGCCTTGAGCCTGGCCGCCGACCGCATGCTCAAGGCGATGGCGCAGATTCCCGGCATCCGCGACGTCAACAGCGATCTGCAGCTCAACAATCCGCAGATCGATGTGCGCATCGACCGCGAGCGCGCCGCCGCCCTGCAGGTCGCCGTCGCCGACATCCAGAACACCCTGTACGCCGCCTACGGCACGCAGAAGATCAGCACCATCTACACCAGCAGCAATCAGTACGACGTGCTCCTGCAGCTCGATCCGGATTACCAGAAGGACGTCGAGGCACTTCAGGCCCTGTACGTGCCCACCGCCAACGCCGGCCTGGTGCCGCTGGGCAGTGTCGCGCGCGTGCAGCGCGGCGTCGGACCGCTGGCGATCACGCATTATCAGCAGCTGCCCTCGGTGACCCTGTCCTTCGATCTCAACGAGGGGGTGTCCCTGGGCCAGCTCAGCGCGCCCATCGAGCGCGCCGCCGCGCAGAACCTGCCGGACAATGTCGTCGGCAGCTTCGCCGGCACCGCCGCCACCTTCCAGCAATCCCTGGTGGATCTGCCGGTGCTGCTGCTGTTTTCGGTGCTGGTGATCTACATGGTGCTGGCGATTCTCTACGAGCACTTCGTGCACCCGCTGACCATTCTCACCGCCCTGCCGCTGGCGGTGATCGGCGCGCTGCTCTCGCTGTGGCTGTTCGATTCCGAGCTGAACGTGTTCAGCTTCGTGGGCCTGATTCTGCTGGTGGGCCTGGTGAAGAAGAACGGCATCATCATGATCGACTTCGCCATCGCCCGCCGTCGCGAAGGGCTCAGCGCCGAGGACGCGATCTTCCAGGCCTGCACGGTGCGCTTCCGGCCGATCATGATGACCACGCTGGCGGCGGTTCTGGGCGTGCTGCCCATCGCCCTGGGCCTGGGCGCCGGCGCCGAGTCGCGCCAGCCGCTGGGCATCGCCGTGGTCGGCGGCCTGCTCAGTTCGCAGCTGCTGACCCTGTTCATCACCCCGGCTTTCTATCTGGCCATGGAGCGCTTCAGCCAGCGCCGACGCGCGCAGCTGCAGTAAGAGCGTTTCTGGGGAGGGGCCGTCGAAGGCGGCGGCCCGTATCAGCTGACTCCGGCACCCGCTAGTACCGCTACCGTTGCTCCCTTCCGGGCCTGGCGGGGTTCACGGCTTCACGTCGCGGAGGGCCGACACGGGCCACCATCGAAACCTCGCCGGGCGGCGAGGGACGCGAAGTGTGCCCGAATCGCGTGCGCACTGCCAGCACGATTCGGGCACAGGCCTTGCTTGAGCTGATCAGTCCCGGTCCCGGGTTCACCGATCAGCGGTAGCACCAAGCGGAGTCAGCGTCATGAAGAACAACAAACTCGCCACCGTCGTCGCCCTTTCGGCGATCACCATCGGCATCCTGCTCGCGGTGATGCCGTAAAACCGTCACCGCCCTGACACCCGCCTACAACACGTTCAGCGGGATCTTCAGATAGCGGATGCCGTTGTCCTCCGGCTCCGGCAGGCGCCCGGCCCGCATGTTGACCTGCACCGAGGGCAGAATCAGCACCGGCATTTCCAGCTGCCGGTCACGCGCGGTGCGCATCGCCACAAAGCCTTCCTCGTCCACACCGCCGCGCAGATGGATGTTGCGCTCGCGCTGCTCGGCCACCGTGCTGACATAGGCCAGCTCGCGGCCGCCCGGCAGGTAGTCGTGGCACATGTACAGCCTGGTCTCCGGCGGCAGGCTCAGCAGACGCTGGATGGAACGAAATAGCGTACGCGCATTGCCACCGGGGAAGTCGCAGCGCGCAGTCCCGAAGTCCGGCATGAACAAGGTGTCGCCGACAAACACCGCCTGCTCCTGACCGTCCGAGACCCGATAGCTCATGCACGCCGGGGTATGACCGGGTGTGTGCAGGGCGCTCAGCCGCAGGCCGCCGATCGCCAGAACCTCGCCGTCATCCAGCAGCCGGTCAAACTGGCTGCCGTCGCGCGCGAACTGCGCCCCGACATTGAACAGCTGTCCGAATACCCGCTGCACCGCACAGACCTCGCGGCCGATGACGATCTCGCCACCGAGCTGGTCCTTGAGATAGGCTGCCGCCGAAAGATGGTCGGCGTGGACATGGGTCTCCAGATGCCAGAGCACCTTCGCATTCAACTGCCGCACGCGTTCGATCAGCGCATCCGCGCTGCGGCTCGAAGTGCGCCCCGACTTCGGATCGTAATCCAGCACCGTGTCGATCAGCGCACAATGCCGGCTGGTCTCGTCCATCACGATATAGCTGATGGTCCAGGTGGCCGGGTCAAAATGTCCCTCCACCTTCAGTTTCGAGTTCTGCATGATACCCTCTGGTGTATGTCAAAGGTGCCTCAAAAACGGGGCATGACCGTTGATTGAAATCAAGGTGCGCGATGCCGGCGACTCACCATAATAAGAACGTTAAGGAAAGGTCCAAGAAACGGCAGGCGATACGCCATGCCGGCACCGAATCGCTTTCTTGAGAAACGATCAGGTGAAAAAGCACATGACCATTTTCAGCTTGGGCTTACTACGCGAATTGAGCATCGTCATTGCGCTCAAGCTCTGCGCCCTGTTCCTGCTCTGGTGGCTGTTCGTGCGCGACTCGACCGTGGCGGTCGACACGCAGAGCGTCACCGATCACTTCAATACCGTCGAACAACGGAGTCACCCATGATGTCCGAGCAGTTAATCGACTTGTCGCGGCTGCAGTTTGCCGTCACCGCGATGTATCACTTCCTCTTCGTGCCACTGACCCTGGGAATGGTCTGGATCCTGGTGATCATGGAAAGCGTCTATGTGATGACCGGCAAGGTCGTCTACAAAGACATGACGCGCTTCTGGGGCAAACTGTTTGGCATCAACTTCGCCCTCGGCGTCACCACCGGCATCACCATGGAGTTCCAGTTCGGCACCAACTGGGCCTACTACTCCCACTACGTCGGTGACATCTTCGGTGCGCCGCTGGCCATCGAAGGCCTGATGGCCTTCTTCCTCGAATCGACCTTCATCGGTCTGTTCTTCTTCGGCTGGGACCGGCTGTCCAAGCCACAGCATCTGCTGGTGACGCTGCTGATGGCGGTGGGCACGAATCTCTCGGCGCTGTGGATCCTGATCGCCAATGGCTGGATGCAGAATCCGGTCGGCGCGGAATTCAACTACCACACCATGCGCATGGAACTCACCGATTTCTGGGCGGTGATTTTCAATCCCGACGCGCAGGCCAAGTTCGTGCACACGGTCTCGGCCGGTTATGTCACCGGCGCGATGTTCGTGCTCTCGATCTCGGCCTGGTATCTGCTCAAAGGTCGCGACGTGGAATTCGCGCGCAAGAGCTTTCGCATCGCCGCGGCTTTTGGTCTGGCTTCGGCCTGCTCGGTGATCGTGCTGGGCGACGAGTCCGGCTACACGGTGGGCGAAGCGCAGCAGACCAAGCTCGCGGCCCTGGAAGCGATGTGGGAGACCGAACCGGCGCCGGCTTCGTTCACCCTGATCGCCGCCCCCAATGAGGCCACCGGCCGCAACGACTGGGAGATCAAGATTCCCTGGGTCATGGGCCTGATCGGCACGCGCTCGATCTCCAAGACCATTCCCGGCATCCACGAGATCAAGGAGAAGAATCGCGAACGCATCATTTCCGGCATCGAGGCGGTGAAGGCTCTGGCCACACTGCGCGCCAATCCGGACGACGCGCAGGCCAAGGCAAACCTCAAGGCACACGAGGCGGATCTGGGCTTCGGCTTTCTGCTGCGCAAGTACGTCACCGACATGAATCAGGTGACGCCGGAACTGATTGATCGCGCCGTCAACGACACCATTCCGCGCGTGACGCCGATGTTCTGGACCTTCCGCCTGATGGTGGGCATCGCCTTCGTCATGCTGGCGCTGTTCGCGATCGCCGCGCTGACGACGGTGAAGGGCCAGTGCAAGCACCGCCCCTGGCTGCTGAAGTGGGCGCTGTGGTCCCTGCCCCTGCCCTGGATCGCCTGCGAGCTGGGCTGGTTCGTCGCCGAGTACGGCCGTCAGCCCTGGACCATCTACGGCGTGCTGCCCACGCATATGTCGGTGTCCACGCTCAGCGAGGCCAGCCTGTACGGCTCGCTGTCCGGCTTCGTGGCCTTCTACACCGTGCTGCTCTGCGTGGAGCTGTATCTGATGCAGCGCTTCGCGCGTCAGGGGCCCGGCAGCCTCGGCACCGGCCGCTATCTCGCCGAACCGTCCTACCACTAAAGGAGAGCCAACCATGCTCGACTATGAAGTTCTCAAACTGATCTGGTGGCTGCTGGTGGGCGTGCTGCTGGTGGGCTTCGCCATCATGGACGGCCACGACATGGGCGTGGGCACGCTGCTGCCCTTCGTCGGCCGTGACGATGTGGAGCGGCGCGTGGTGATTAATACCGTCGGCCCGCACTGGGACGGCAACCAGGTGTGGTTCATCACCGGCGGCGGCGCGATCTTCGCCGCCTGGCCGCTGGTCTACGCCACCGCCTTCTCCGGTTTTTACTGGGCGATGCTGGCGGTGCTCTGGGCCTTGTTCTTCCGTCCGGTGGGCTTTGATTACCGCAGCAAGATCCACGACGCGCGCTGGCGCAGCACCTGGGACTGGGGCCTGTTCATCGGCGGCAGCGTGCCACCGCTGATCTTCGGCGTGGCCTTCGGCAATCTGTTCCAGGGCGTGCCCTTCCATTTCGACGAAAACATGGTGCCGTACTACACCGGCAGCTTCTGGGCCCTGCTCAATCCCTTTGCGCTGCTCTGCGGCGTGGTGTCGAGCGCGATGATCACGGCGCATGGCGCGGTGTATCTGAGCCATCGCACGGAAGGGCTGATTCAGGCACGCGCGATGCGCGCCGCCTATGGCGCGGGTCTGGTCACGCTGCTCAGCTTCAGCCTCGCGGGTGTGTGGCTGGCCATGGGCATCGACGGCTACCAGCTGACCTCGGCAGTGGACCCGGGCGCGGTACTGGATCCCACGCGCAAGAGCGTGGTGCGCAGCGCCGGGGCCTGGCTCGCCAACTACAAGGCCATGCCGGTGACCATGGTGATTCCGGCGCTGGCCTATCTGGGCATGCTGCTGGCGTTCGCCATGTTGCGCGCCGGCCGCACCGGCATCGCCTTCATCTGCTCATCCCTGACGCTGACCGGCATCATCGGCACGGCGGGCCTGTCGCTGTTCCCGTTCGTGATGCCTTCGTCCTCCAATCCCGGCCACAGCCTCACGGTCTGGGATGCGGTGTCCAGCCATCTGACGCTGGCGATCATGTTCTGGGCCGCGCTGATCTTCACCCCCATCATCATCGCCTACACCGCCTGGTGCTATCGCGTGATGAGCGGCAAGGTCACGGCCGAGCACATCCGCCGCAACGAACATTCCGCCTACTAGGAGCGCAACGCCATGTGGTATCTGACCTGGGTATTGGGCGTGGGATTCGCCGTGCTGCTGGCCATTCTCAACGCCATGTGGGGTGAGAACGAGGAAAACCGCGAGGAAGCGGCCAAAAACCCCGAAGCATGAAAACGCAAGACCAGACGGCTGCGGGTGCTGCGATGAACTGGCCGCTGCTGCTGCTCGGCATCGGCCAGATGTTGCTGTACACCGTCTGGCCACGGCTGTTTGCCGACGCACAAGGCCACGCCGATCACCTCGCCGCCACCCTGGCGGGCGCGGCGATGGCCGCCTGCATCGTGCGCGGTGTGGGCTATCGCCCGCAGACCGTCTGGATTGCCTGGTTATTTTCGCCGGCCGCAGCGCTGCTGTTCCTGGCGCTGCTGGCCGCGCGCCTGCTGCGGTAAAGCCGAGGCTTCAGCCGTATTTGGCGAGCAGCTTGCCGACTTGCGTGCCGGCCTGGCGCGCCGCCGACACATTCGGTGCCTGCTGGATTTCCATTTCCATGCTGCAGGCGATCATTTCATAGAAAGACCGGTCCAGCGCCCGCCGCGCGGCGGCCAGCTGCTGGGCAACCGCTTCGCACTCTGCACCTTTTTCGATCATGCCCTGAATCCCGCGGATCTGCCCTTCCACACGGCGCAGGCGCGCGATCAGATTACGTTGGTGCTCTTCTTTGCTGGTCATGGCCATCATCTGGATTCGAAGCTCAAGATCACAAGCTTAGAACCTCCGCGCCGATTGCGCACGCCAGCTTGTGGCGCCGGATCACAATATGCATCGACATTTTCAGAACAGAGCCCGCAACGCGCCGGCGGACCCAACATCGCGACGCCCTCCTCCTATACACTGCCCAGTATCCAATTAGCTTCAGAGATCATTTTCGGGGGGTGCCGCATGCAGATCGTGGTGGACAGTCACAGCTGGTTGCTGGCCGCGGCGGGAGGCGTGCTGATCGGCTCGGCCTCGGCGCTGCTGCTGTGGTGGAACGGCCGCATTGCCGGCATCAGCGGCATTTTTGCCCTGCTGTTTCTCGGACAGCGCAGCGGCGCCGACCGCCTCTGGCGCGGGCTGTTCCTGCTCGGCCTGATCGTGGGCGCCACGCTGTGCAGCCGTCTGCTGGCGACCGCCCCGCTCGACTACCGCGCGGCGGACTATCCCCTGCTCGCCGCCTCGGGACTGCTGGTCGGCGTCGGCACGCGCATGGCCAATGGCTGCACCTCGGGTCACGGCGTCTGCGGGCTGGCGCGTTTTTCGCGGCGCTCGCTGCTGGCCACGCTGTGCTTCATGTCTGCGGCGATGCTGACCGTGTTCGCGATCCGGAGTCTGAGCGCATGAAACTGAAACTCTTCGGGGCCCTGCTCTCCGGTCTGCTGTTCGGCGCCGGCCTGGCCATGGGCGGCATGACCGATCCGCACAAGGTGCTGGGCTTTCTCGACATCAGCGGCCGCTGGGATCCCTCGCTGGCCTTCGTGATGGGCTGCGCGCTGCTGGTGACGATTCCGGCTTTCGCGCTGGCACGCCGTCGCGGCGCCCAGCCGCTGGGCGACGAGCGCTTCCATCTGCCGACACAGCAGCGCGTGGATGCGCGGCTCATCATCGGCTCGCTGCTGTTCGGTCTGGGCTGGGGTATCGCCGGACTCTGCCCGGGCCCGGCGATCGCCAATCTGGGGGCAGCACCGCTGGCCATGCTGGTCTTCGTCAGCTGCATGGCCGCAGGCATGTGGCTGCACGACTGGCTGGACGCGCTGCCCAGCGCGCGCGGCCTGCACACCCGCAATCATCTCTCCTGATCCAGAACCCCCGCGCGACTCATGCTGCTGCGCCAACTGTTCGAACCGGTCTCCAGTACCTACACCTATCTGCTCGCCTCGGCGCGCGGCCGCGAGGCCTTGATCATCGATCCGGTGCGCGAGCAGCTGCCCCTGTACCTGCAATTGATCCGCGAGCTGGACCTGAAGCTGGTGCGCGCCATCGACACGCACACCCATGCCGATCACATCACCGCCCTGGGCGAGCTGCGCACCCACACCGGCTGCGTGACGGTGATGGGCCAGTACACCAAGGCCGAATGCGTATCGATGCGGGTGGCCGACAACGAGCTGATCGATGTCGATGGCATCCGTCTGCGCGCGCTTTACACTCCCGGGCACACCGATGAATCCTTCAGCTTCCTGCTCGATCCCGCGCAGCCCAAGGCAGTGTTCACCGGCGATGTGCTGCTGATCCGCGGCACCGGCCGCACCGACTTCCAGAACGGCGATGCCGGCAAAAGCTGGGATTCGATCACGCAGCGGCTGTTCACCCTTCCCGATGACACGCTGGTGTATCCGGCACACGATTACCGCGGGTTCACCGCCTCCTCGATCATCGAGGAGAAACGCCACAACCCGCGCCTGGCGGGCAGGACGCGCGCGGAATACATCGCCGTCATGCAGGCACTGAACCTGCCCAATCCCAAGCTGATGGACATCGCCGTGCCGGCCAATCTCGCCTGCGGCAAGGCTTGAGGCGTTCATCATGCTTGCAGCGGCGCTGGGACTGCTGATCGGCCTGCTGCTGGCCCTGACCGGTGCGGGCGGCGGCATCCTGGCCGTGCCGCTGCTGATCTTCGCGCTGGACTGGGATGTGGCACACGCCGGGCCGGTAGCGCTGTTCGCGGTCGGCGCCTCGGCGGCGGTGGGCACTTATCTGGGACTGCGCGCCGGCATCGTGCGCTACCGCGCGGCGTTTCTGATTGCCGGCAGCGGCGCGCTGTTCACGCCGCTGGGCGTCTGGCTGGCGCATCGCCTGCCTGCCGCGCCGCTGGCGCTGGGCTTTGCCGCCGTGCTGCTGCATGTGGCGCTGCGCCTGTTTCGGCAGGCCAGCGCGCAGCTGCGCGGTGAGGCCACGGACGCGCCCGATGCCACCGCCTGCAGGCTGGATCAGGGCACCGGGCGCTTTCGCTGGACCGCACGCTGCGCGCGCACGCTGATGAGCACCGGCGCGCTCACCGGCCTGATGTCGGGACTGCTGGGCGTTGGCGGCGGCTTCGTGATCGTGCCGGCACTGCGCCGCAGTACCGATCTGCCGATGAATGCAATCGTGGCCAGCTCACTGATGGCCATCGCGCTGATCTCCGGCGCTGCGGTGTTCAGCTCGGCGCTGGCCGGCCACCTGCAATGGCAGGTGGCGCTGCCCTTCGCTGGCGGTGCCATCGCCGGCATGCTCGGCGGCCGCGCCCTGGCGGCGCGACTGGCCGGACCACGACTTCAGCAGGGTTTCGCCGTGGTGTCCGCGCTGGTGGCCCTGGGCCTGATCACCCGTACCCTGCTCGATCGGTCATAAGCCGAAGCCGCACTCACTCGGCGCCGGCCCGCGCGCGGTCGTGCCACACCGGGCTGCGCGAGCGCATCGCCGGCAGCAGATCCACCATGGTGGAGATCACGCGGTCGGCGCCCAGATCCGTGGCGCGCTGCTGGCGACGATATCCGTAGGACACCAGCCATACCGGCACATCGGCATTGCGCGCCGTGGCCACATCGATTTCCGAATCACCCACCAGCACCGCACGCGGCGGCACCACGCGCAGATGCGCGAGGCTGCGCTGCACCGCCAGCGGTGAAGGCTTCTTCTCGGGGAAGGAATCGCCGAACACCTGCAGGTCGAAGAGCTTGTCCAGGCGATGCGAGACCAGCAGGCGCTTGGCGTAGACCGATTCCTTGTTGGACACCAGCACCATCGGCACGCCGCGGCGCTTGAGCGTCTCCAGCGTCTCTTCCACGCCCGGATACAGGCGGCTGCGCGAGCCGCTGATGTTGCGGTAGTTGCGCGCGAATTCCAGCATCACCGTATCCAGCGCCAGATCGCGGGCATGATCCTTCACCGCGGCCAGGGCCTGCTCGACCAGCGCGCGTGTGCCGTGGCCGATCCAGCCGCGCACCGTCGCTTCGTCGGCGGCCGGCAGGCTGAAGTGCCGCAGAGTGGTGTTGACCGCATCGGCCAGCTCCGGCGCGGTGTCGATCAGCGTGCCGTCCAGATCGAACAGCACGGCTTCGTATTGAGCATTCATGGTCATGGCAGTGGTGGCCCTTAGTTGATGGAACGCACGATGAGAGTGGGTTCGGCGGCGGATGGTGCGGCGCCGGTGCGTACGCGGCTGCGTGCCACCTCGGCGACGCGCGCCGCCGTGATGCCGAAATAATCCATGAGCTGCGCAGCGGGTGCCGACTCACCAAAATCCTCGATGCCCACCGCCGCGCCTTCCAGGCCCACGTACTTGCGCCAGAAATCGGGATGCGCGGCTTCCACTGCCACACGCGGCAGGCCCGGCGGCAGCACACTGGCGCGCCAGCTGGGCTCCTGGGCGTCGAAGCGATTGGTGCAGGGCATGGAGACCACGCGCGCACCAATGCCATCCTCGGCGAGCAGCGATTGCGCGGTCAGCGCCACCGCAATCTCGGAACCGGTGGCCATCAGCACCACCTCCAGCGGCAGCTTCGACTCGGACAGCACATAACCGCCGCGTGCGATATCGGCTTCCTGCTGCGCATCGCGCCGGCAGGACTGCAGGGCCTGACGCGAGAGCATCAGCACCGAAGGGCCTTCGCGACGCTCCAGCGCGCAGCGCCAGGCCATCGCCGTCTCCACGCCATCGCAAGGACGCCAGACCTGCAGATGCGGAATCAGACGCAGGCTGGCGGCATGCTCCACCGGCTGATGCGTGGGGCCGTCTTCGCCAAGACCGATGGAGTCATGGCTGAGCACATAGATCACGCGCAGGCGCATCAGCGCGCTCATGCGGATCGCGTTGCGCGCGTAATCGGAGAACACCGCGAAGGTGCCGCCGTAAGGAATCAAGCCGCCATGTGCTGCAATGCCGTTCATGGCCGCAGCCATGCCGAACTCGCGCACGCCGTAGCTCAGGTAGCGCCCGGCAAGCTTGCCGGGCAGCACGCGCGGCGCCTCATGCCAGTAGGTGTTGTTGGACTCGCTCAAATCCGCCGAACCGCCGAACAGCTCCGGCAGCGCGGGCGCACAGGCATTCAGCACATGCTCGGAAGACTTGCGCGTGGCTTCCGGCTTGGTTTGCGCGCGGCGCTGCGCCAGCGCCTGCTCGGCCAGCTGCGGCCAGCTCTCCGGCAGCTCGCCACGGATGCGGCGCTTGAATTCAGCGGCCAGCTGCGGATGCGCACGCTCGTAGCGATACAGCATCGACTCCCAGTCGTAATGCAGCTCCTCGCCTTCCTCGCGCTTGTCCCAGTGCGCGTAGATCTCCTGGGGAATCATGAAGGGCGGGTGCTTCCAGCCCAGCGCTTCCTTGGCGCGCGCCACACCTTCACTGCCCAGGGGCGCACCGTGTACCGAAGCCTGCCCGGCCTTGTCCGGACTGCCGTAGCCGATCACCGTCTTGCAGATCACCAGCACCGGCTTGCCGCTGCGCGCGCGCGCCGAAACGATGGCGCGCATCAGCGCCTCGGCATCGTGCCCGTCGACATCGCGGATCACGCGCCAGCCGCAGGCTTCAAAGCGTGCGGCAGTGTCATCGGCAAACCAGTTGTGTACCGCGCCGTCGATGGAGATGCCGTTGTCGTCGTAGAACACCACCAGCTTGTCCAGGCGCAGCGTACCGGCCAGCGAAATCGCTTCCTGTGAAATGCCTTCCATCAGGCAGCCATCGCCGGCGAAGACATAGGTCCAATGATCCACCAGCGGGAAGTCGGGGCGATTGAACTCAGCCGCCAGCAGCTGCTCGGCCAGCGCCATGCCCACGGCATTGCCCAGGCCCTGGCCCAGCGGGCCGGTGGTGGTATCCACGCCCGGCGTAAGACCGTATTCGGGATGACCGGGCGTGCGTGAATGCAGCTGCCGGAAGCGGCGCAGCTGCTCGATGGGCAGATCGAAACCGCTCAGATGCAGCAGTGCATATAACAGCATCGAACCGTGACCGTTGGACAGCACGAAGCGATCACGATCAAACCAGTCCGGATGCGCCGGATCGAACTTCATGAAGTTGAGCCACAGCACTTCGGCGATATCCGCCATGCCCATGGGCATGCCGGGATGTCCGGACTTGGCCGCCTCCACCGCGTCCATCGCCAGTGCCCGCAGGGCATTGGCCGCCTGGCGGCTGCTCACTGCGGCTCTCATCTTCGCTACGTCCACTCCACTCTCCTCGAATCGTTCGCCAACTCAGCATCGCGTTTCGTAACAGGCTTGCGGTGAGCGCCCCAACTGCGTTCTGATGCGCTTCAAGACACCGCCCTGCGCGGCAATGAGTCGATACTAGGTTTGGCCCAGCCGCAGCGGCCATTCACGTTTTCTGATGCCGGGCATAAGGAGAGCCTGATGCTTCACGTAACAGTGCGACAGCTCAAGGTATTCACCACGGTGGCGCGGCTGCTCAGCTTTGCGCGCGCGGCCGAGGAACTGCATCTGACGCCGCCCGCGGTGTCGATGCAGATCAAGCAGCTGGAGACCCAGATCGGCCTGCCGCTGTTCGAACGCGGCGCCACCGAGGTACGGCTCACGCTGACCGGTGAATTCCTGCTGGTGCATGCACGCCGCATGCTCTCTTCGCTCAAGGATGCCGAAGACCTGGTGGCCAAGCTCAGGCGTGTGGAAACCGGCCGCATCACCCTGGGCATGCTCGCCACCGCCAAGTACTTCCTGCCGCATCTGCTCGCGCACTTCCTGCGCGATCATCCGGGCGTGGAGTTCTCACTGATCGAGGGTAACCGCCAGCAGCTGGTGGACCTCCTGCATCGCAATGAAGTGGATCTGGCGGTGATGGGCCGTCCACCGCAGGAACTGGAGACACAGGCCGAACCATTCGGCGAACATCCACTGGGCATCATCGCCTCGCCCAATCATCCGCTGACCCGGCTGCGCGAAGTCTCGCCCGAACAGCTGGGCAGCGAGCCTTTCATCATCCGCGAAACCGGCTCCGGTGCGCGTGTTTCCATGGAGGCCTTCTTTCGCGAAACCCGCATCCGTCCGCCGGTGCTGATGCAGATGGCCAGCAACGAAAGCATCAAGCAGGCGGTGATGGCGGAAATGGGCATCGCCTTTCTGTCGCTGCATACCGTCGGCGCCGAGTTGCAGTACGGCATGCTCAAGACGCTCAATGTGCCGGGCCTGCCGATCATCCGCCACTGGCATATCGCGCATCGCCGCGCACGCACACCCTCGCCGGTGGCCGAAGCCTTCCGCTGCTTTCTTCTGGAACACGGCAAGGCGCTGCTCGAAGAACGCTTCGCCAGCGTTGCCGCCTCATCGCCCGTCAGAAGCAAGCCCGCCGGCAGCAAGCCCAAAGCAGCCCAGAAGCCAGGCCGCTCGCGCCGCCGCTGACAGCCGCGCAGCGCCAGACCCGGCCTGCCCAGCGGCTTTCAGCAGGCCGGCGTAAAACTCGTGTGCATCAGCCCTGCGCCTGGGCTCTGGAGATTCAGGCGCGCAGCAGCGCCTCGCGGCAAACGCTCATGGAGATCTTTGGCCGCGCCCTGTCAGTATTCGACGGTGGCACGGAAGTACAGCAGGCCCCGCTCGGCGCTCGGCGACAGCGTGTCGCGACCGGAGCTGTACACCTCGCGGGTCGCCGAAACCGTGAAATTGAAAAACCGCGAGGGCATCACGCTCAGCTTGGCGCCGACATCGGCCAGGGCGGCCGTATGTTCGGGTCGGTTGTCGTGGCCGGTATGCGCGTAACGCGACACACCGTATTCGGCAAACAACGAGGGCTCGAAGCCCACGCCGTAGTACCCAAAGGCCTCGCGGTGCAGCTTCAGCGCCAGCAGCGTGCCGACATCGCCAATCGCAGCACCCGGCAGATATGCATAGAGATTGCCGGGACCGCCCAGCACCCACTGCTGCTGCTCGGGCAGACGCTCCGTGGCCAGCTGCCCCGTCATGCTGAATGAATAGTCCCAGTAATCACGGAAATACTGCAGCGCGAGCGCCGGACGCAGCAGGTAGTAGTCGAGCTTTGCATCGGTCTGCGCGGGATGCGCCTTGCCAAGACCTGCCTGCAGTTCCGTGCCCAGTTTCAGACTCAGGCGCGAGCTTTCGAAAGGCAGCACCCTTGCGTAGGCGGGCACCATCGAGACGGCCGGATACCGTTCATCCTGCAATACAGCGTCGGTCTCGGCATCGCGCGTGTTTTTGCGGAACAGTTCGCCGCGCAGCTGCAGATTGAACTGGCTGAACAGATTCGCATGCAAGGGCACGGACCAGGATCCGCCCCAGCGTTCGATCTGCTGATTCAGGCGCTGGCCGCCCGGACGCGCCTGCGCCCTTGCGTAGTCGCCGCCGAGGTCAAAGATGCCCAGGCGGCCGACATGACTGAAGCTGGCACTGAGCGTGTGATAGGGCCCAACCGTCGGTTCCCGGTCGCCGAGATTGCGCAAGCCCATGCCCGCCGCAAGGCTGGCCTGATCGCCGCTGGCCAGTGCGTAACGCGCGCTGACACTGCCCTGATAGCGTCCGGCATATCGGGTGCCGAAGTTGTTGAGATCGGCGCGCAGCTTGCCGCGCGCGGCAACGCGGCTGGGTTTGTGAATCACCAGAATCTCACCGCCATCCCCGGCGGGCTGCAGGTCCAGAGCCACGGCCTCGCCGGCGCGGTCCGCCTGCGCGCTCGCCAGCGTCAGGCGCGGGGCCAGATCCGTATCGCGCAGCGGCTTGCGGCCCGCCAGATCGCGAAAATAGGAAAGATATCGTCCCGACTCGTCACGCACCGAGCTGATCCAGCCGGCACGGATCACGATGAAGACATCGTGTCCGGCAATGGCGAAATACACCCGGGCGGCCGGATAGCCGTTTCGATAGTAAAGCACCTCCAGCGAAGCCAGCGCCGCCTCCAGCGAATCGGCATCGTGCAGCGCACCGGCGATGGCGCCCTCATACAGGCTTCGCTCCACCGATAGGTGCAGCAGCTTGTCCTGGAATGACAGGGTCTCATGCCCTTGTGTTGCGGCTTGCAGCTGCGCCACGGGCTTCATGGCGGGCAATGCGGGCGGCGGCAGATCGACAGGCATGCCTGGGCTCCAGCGGGAGGAAATGAGCCAGCAGCCTGCGCGAGAAGCCTCGGGTGGTTCAGCCGCCCGCTGCGTTCAAGCCTCGAATCTCGAGCAGGCTGCGCAAAGAAGGCCGCCCGCAGGCGGCCTTCTGGTACCGCCGGATGCTCAGAAGCTGGACGAGGAGGTGCGCTGGAAGCTGGAGCTGAAGCCGTCGGTGCCGTTGAAGCTCCACTGCGAGGAGCTGTGCCAGCTGGTGGCACCGATCGTCAGATCCGAAGAACCGGAATGGTTCAGATCGAGCTTCAGGCTCTGCTGCAGCTTCGTCGTCAGCTCCGAGGTCTGACCCAGCACCGTGCCCAGCAGCGAGCTGCGCTGCTGCGCGGCCGCCTGCTGATTCAGGCTGTCCGCCAGACCGCCGGTCAGGTCCGCAACAGCACTCAGCGTGTTGATGTTCAGCGTCGTGGTGTTGTCCGCGCTGTGCCCGCCGGTGATTCCCAGAAGCGCCAGCGGGCCGGCAAAGGCAGAACCACAGAACATCGCCATCGCCGTTGCAATCAATGCTTTTTTCATTTGAAACTCCTTGGATAACATTTATGGGTGTCGATTGAGGGCCACGCGATATCGCGCCTCAAGGTTCCTGCAAACCTCTTTGCGCCTGTGAAGCTATGCGCGCCAGCATTGGCCCCTGGAAGCTACCGGGCCATCGCGGAGCGGCCATGGTGATGACTGGGATCGTCATCGCCAGTGACTCCATTCCGTGGCAGGCCCTCGTCCGAAGAACAAGTGCGCTCATATCAGCTGTCCATTCTGCAAATGAAAGACGATACGGCATTGATCTAGCGTCAATGCACGATACGCAAAGATTGGCTTTTTTGAAAATACGTCACCCAGGCCGTTACGCGATGAGTCTTCAGCCGGCGCCCGTATTTTTTTCCACGGCGTTTCACTACGCGGCGAAAACAAAAGAGGCCGCCCGCAGGCGGCCGCTTCACGGCCAATGATCCGGCGTTCAGAAGCTCGAAGAAGATGCGCTGGCGAGGGGTGTGGTGAGTCCGTTGTGAGCGGACACGCTCCGCTCGGAATCAGCCGGCAAGCGATGGACGCATCCCGCCGGCACGGGAAACCGCAGCTTTGTCTCCCGGCGCGGATGCGCGCTGCGCCTTCTAGTATTCGAGCGTGGCGCGAAAGTAGAGCATGTTGCGCTCCGCGTTCGGCGAGAGCGTGTCTTTCTTCGAGGCATGCAGTTCGCGGGTGGCGGAGACCGTGCAGTTGAAGAATCGCGTCGGCATGATGCTCAGCTTGAGCCCGGCATCCGCCAGCGAGGCAATGCCATCCGGCCGGTTGCCGCTGCGCGCCTGCACAAAGCGCGAGCTTCCATACTCGATGAACGCAGAGGGCTCGAACCCCACGCCGTAAAAACCGAAAGCGCTGCGATGCAGCTTGAGGCCCGCCAGGCCGCCGACGTCGCCAACCGCCGCGCCGGGCAGATAGGCGTACATATTTCCCGGACCGCCCAGCACCCACTGCTGCTGTTCGGGCAGGCGATCACTGGTCAACTGGCCACGCAGACTCAGGGACAGATCCCAGTAATTCCGGAAGTACTCCACGGCCATGGCCGGCCTCAGCAGGGTGTAGTCCATCTGCGCATTGCTCAGCTCAGGCGCGCCGGGCTTGAGCCCTTGCTGCAGATCGATGCCCAGCTTCAACATCAGATGTGATTTGTCGAACGCCACCATGCGCGCGTAACTCGGCGTCACGGTCACCGCCGGATAACGCTCCTCCTGCAGAAGCGTGTCGCTCGCATCATCGCGGGTACTCTTGTAAAACGCCTCGGCGCGCAACTGCAGATTGAACTGCGTGAAAAGATCGGCGTATAGCGGTTTTGCCCACGACAATCCTGCGCGCCAGATGTCCTGATTCAGGCGCAGATTGTCCGGTCGCGACTGGGCTTTTGCGTAGTCGCCGCTGAGTTCGAGGATGCCCCAGGGCCCTACGTGGCCCAGGCTCGCGGCGACTGCATGATACGGCCCCACGGTGTCGTCCCGGGCCAGATCGCGCAAGCCGGTGCTGACGCTGACGCTGGCCTGATTGCCAGACAGCGTGGCATAGCGCGCGCTGAGGCTGCTTTGATAACGGCCTGCATAGCGATTGCCAAAGTTGTTGAAGTCCGCGCGCAGCCTGCCCTGTCTTTCGATCTTGTTGGGCTTGCCGATCAGCAAGGCCTCCGAGCCGTCCGGCAGGAACTCGAAGCTCAAAGGCACATCCACTCCGGCACGATCCGCCTGTTCGCTGGCCAGGCTCACCCGTGCGCCCAGATCGGAAATCTCCAGCGGCTTGCGTCCGATCAGATCGCGGAAGTAGCGGGCATAGTGCTCCGATTCCCCACGCAGTTCCTTGATCGAGCCCACCCGGATCAGGATGTAGACATCGTGGCCGTCCACGGCAAAGTGCAGACGGGTCGCGGGAAAGCCTTCCCGGTAATAGAGAACCTCGATGGCCGCCAGTGCCTCTTCCAGAGACTCAGCCGGCTTGACGACCTCGGCGATTGCATCCGGCCACAGCCAGCGGTCGGCGGACAAGTGCAGAAGTTTCCCCCGAAACGAAAGGGTTTCGCGGAAACGGTGAGCGCCTTGCAGACTTGCCGATGACTCCATAACGGGCAAGGCGGGCTGCGGCATGTCGACTGGCATGGTCATTCTCCGGCTCATGGCAAAGATCGGAAGAGGCGCCTGCTGAAAAAAGGGCGCGCTTCCGGCGGAGAACAAGCATCCTTTCCAGTCCCCCTGGAAAACCCGACAGCTTTTTTTGAAGAGGCCGCCCGAGGGCGGCCTCTATGACGTCTGCCGTCGGGAGCTCAGAAGCTCGAAGACGAGGAACTTCCAAACGTGGTGGTGAAGCCGTTGGCACCCGACACACCCCAGTCAGCGAAGGTATGCAGATTGGAATCGCCAACCACCAGATCGGAGGAACCCGAGTGGCTCAGATTGAGCTTGAGGCTCTGCTGAAGACGCGAGGTCAGACCGGACGTCAGACCGAAGACCGATCCCAGCAAAGTCACCCGCTGGGTTGAACCGCTGCCGGCATCACCAGTTCCTCCTACATCCGACGACGATGAATCGCTGGAGGACGTCTGACCGCTCTGATTCAAGCGGCTGGCGAGATTGCTCGTCAGATTGGTGACTGCGCCCAGAGGATTGACCTTGAGCGTCGTGGTGTTGCTGCCACTGTGGCTGCCGCTGATGCCGAGCAGATTCAGGGGACCTGCAAAAGCGGAGCTGCAGAAAGTCGTTATCACCGCAGCGATGAACACATGTTGCTTTTTCATCTAAAACTCCTTGCGAACTATAGGCAGTCATTTGCATGACTGGGGGGGCCTACGCCCGGGACATTTGCAACTTCCCATGGCGTGAGCCCAGAGTTACGCAATCGTTTTTCTCCGTAAAGCTTCGTCTTCGCCCGCTGGGGGGTTGCAAAAATACCTTTTATCGGTGTAGCGAAAGCGGGCTGGAACTTTTGGATGTTCTGCCTACACGCTTGTAGGAAATTCGCCAGTGCCCCCTATCGGTTCTCCTGACGCCCCAGCCGGAGTCCGCACTGCGGCTCGGCATCAGCCCGGATGGTGGTGGCTGCGGGAAAACCAGGCCAGCCCGCTTCAGCCTCAGGAGGTACGCGCGCGCTGCTCGATCAGCGTCAAGGCCACCTTGTTGCGCAGGTACAGAGGAGACAGCTGTGCGGCGCCGATGGTTCGTCCGGCGCGCAATTCCGGCAGCGCGATACGCAGCGCCTGTTCGGCCTGTGGCAGGGCCTGTGCATCGATCTGGCTGAGCTGGGCGGCGCTGGCGGCGCGCAGCGAGTCTTCGTAGCGCTGCCAGCCACTGCCGACGGCGGCCCATGAACCCTCATGCCGCGGCACCTCCCGGGGCGCGCAGACGCGCGGCTCGCCCAGCAGTGCCGGCAAGCCAGCAGCGTCGCGCACGTAGGCGGCGAAATAGACCTCGTCCATCCGCGCATCGATTGCACACAGCACCCGCTCCTGGCCTTGCGCCATCGCCGCAGCCGCGAGCATGGCCAGCGAGCTGACGGCGACCACCGGCCTGTCCTGCGCCAGGGCCAGGCCTTTGACGAAGCTCACACCGATGCGCACGCCGGCGAAGCTGCCGGGCCCCACGCCGCAGACGTAAGCGTCGAGCTGGCCTGGCGACAGCCCGGCCTCGGCCAGCAGGGACTGGAACATGGGCAGGAGCTGCTCGGTATGGCTGCGACCGGCGCAGACGAAGCGGCTCAGGCGCTGCTCACCGATCTGCAGCGCCAAGCTGCAGGCTTCGGTGGCGGTATCGACGGCCAGGAACTTCATGCGGAAATCTCTTTGAGGAATGCACAGGCGGCTTCGGCTTCGCGCAGCTGCGGCATCGGCGGCAGGCTGGCCAGCACGCGCCGCCCATAGCTCTTCTGCGTGATGCGCGGATCGCAGAGCATCAGCAGGCCCCGATCCGAGGGATCGCGGATCAGACGCCCGGCGCCCTGGCGCAGCATGACGATGGCCTCGGGCAGCTGCAGCTCGAAAAACGGCGTGCCGCCGCGACGCCGGATCGCCTCGATGCGCGCTTCGTACACCGGATCGCCCGGCGCGGCGAACGGCAGACGGTCGATGATCACCAGGCGCAGCGCCCTGCCCTTCACGTCCACGCCTTCCCAGAAGCTGGCGGTGCCGACCAGCACCGCATTGCCGTCCTCGGCAAAGGCATCCAGCAGCGCCGAGCGGCTGTCCTGCCCCTGCACCAGCACGCGCTGCCTGAGCGTGGTGCCCAGGCGCTCGCCGATCTGACGCAGCGCGCGATGGCTGGTGCAAAGCACGAAGGCGCCGCCGCCGCCGGCCTGTATGAGCGGCGTGATCGCGTTGCAGACCGCCAGGCTGTAGCCCGGATCATTGGGCTCGGGCAGCCCGCGCGGCAGATACAGGCGCGCCTGCTGCGCGTAGTCGAACGGGCTGTCGAGCTTGAGCGCATCGGCCTCTTCCAGGCCCAGCGCGCGCTGGTAATGCGTGAAATCCTCGCCCAGGGCCAGGGTGGCGGAGGTGAACACCCAGGTGCCGGGATAGCGCTCCCGCATGCGGCGAAAGTCCTCGGCGACCTCGATCGGCGTGGCATTGAGGCTGCCGCCGCGCAGCAGTCCCTCCACCCAGCGCACCTCCTTGCCTTCTTCTTCGGGCGCTTCGTCGAGCACGTGATTCCAGCTTTCCAGCAGATTCGCCGCGCGCTCCAGCACGGCAGCCAGCTCGGCATTGCGCTCTTCCAGCGGCGCGAGCTGCTGGCGCAGCGCGCTCAGCGACTCGCCGACCAGATCCAGCACGCGGTGCTGCGCCGGCCCCTGCGCGAAGCGCGGCAGCGGCAGGCGCGCAGCACCGCCGCCGAGCACGGCGATGAACAGCTGCTCCAGCTGCGTCACATCGGCTGACAGGCGCTGCGCGGTCTCGGCCAGCTGCGGCAGATCACCGCAGTTATTGGTTTCCAGCAGAACATCGCGCGCCAGTTCCTGCAGCTGCCGGGTCGAGACGCGGCGCCCGAAGAAATCCGCCGCCAGATCGGGCAGCTGATGCGCCTCGTCGATGATCACCGCATCCACGCCGCTCAGAATCTGGCCGAAGCCCTTGTCCTTGAGCATGAAGTCGGCCAGAAGCAGATGGTGATTGATCACCACGACATCGGCGGCCTGCGCGGCGCGACGCGCCGCCACCACATGGCATTTCTCGAAATCCGGGCAACGGCTGCCCAGGCAGTTGTCGGCAGTGGAACTGATCTGTCGCGCCAGCGCCTCGTCCTCACGGTCGTCGCCGAGCAGCGCGCCCAGTTCGGAGAGTTCGCCGGACTGCGTGCGCCGCGCCCAGTCCTCCACCGCCCGCAAGCGGTCCTCCGCCCAGCGCAGCTGCGCCTGACCACGCGCGCGCTTCATGCGATACAGGCAGAGGTAATTGGCGCGGCCCTTGAGCAGGGCGATGCGCCCGCCGGTGCGCAGCACCTCGCGCACCCGTGGCAGGTCGCGATGGAACAGCTGGTCCTGCAGGGTTCGGGTGCCGGTGGAGATCAGGGTGCGCTGGCCCGACAACAGCGCCGGCACCAGATAGGCGTAGGTCTTGCCGGTACCGGTACCGGCCTCCACCACCAGGGCGCGACTCTGCGCGTAGGCCTGCATGATGGCCGCGGCCATCTGCTGCTGCGCGGCGCGCGGCGCAAAGCCGGGAAGCTGCGCGAAAGGGCCTGCAGGGCCGAGCAGCTGCGCGCAGTCGTCGGGCTCGCTCACCCGCCCGCCGCCGCACTGAGCCGGGCCTGGATGGCATCGGCCGTGGCCTGCGCCTCCTGGGCGCCAGCCTTGTCGCCGCTCGCCTGGCGGGCGGCGGCGATGGTTTTCCAGTTTTCAAGGCTCACGTAGAGATTGCCGTGCGACAGCGCATTGGATTTGGCCGCCATCGACTCGGCCTGCGCATAGTTCTGCTGCCCCAGATAGGCCTGGCCCAGCGCCGACCACACGAAGTAATTGCGCGGCTCGATGCGCAGCGCGCGCTCCAGAACGCCCGCAGCGCGGTCCGGCTGCTTGGCCCCCATGTAGGCCCGAGCCTGCTTCATCAGCGAGCTGACCGCGCCGCCGCTGATGTCCTCGGCGCTCCTGGGGCCGCTGACCGGCGACGGCGCCGGCAGCACGCGCGGCGTTGCCGGCGGCGGCGGTGGCGGCAAGGGCTGGATGACCGGCTCCGGCACGGTGGGATAAACCTGATGCGTGCCACTCATGGACTGGCAGGCGGCCAGCACCAGGGCACAGAGCAGAAGCGGGCTGGAGCGAAGTGCGGCGGCGATGCGAGCGTTCGATGGCATGCGCGAATTGTAATTTATACCGCCCACCGTGCCGCCTTCACGCAAATCACAGTTGCCGCCGCGGTCAATTGCCGAAGATGTCGCGCAACCACTTCAGCGGCGCCGACAGCGGATTCTGGCCCGTGCACGGTGCCCACTCCTGTGGGGCGCTGTCGCCCAGATAAGGCACGCTGAAGGCATTGCCGCAATGCTCGTCGGCGCGCAGGCCGCTGGCCGGCTCGATCAGCACCTCCTCCACCCCCGCCGGCGGCACCGGATCGATGCTGCGCACATGCAGATCGCGCATCACCCGCGCCCAGATCGGCAGCGCGCCCGCCGAGCCGGACAGGCCGGTGCTCTGGTTATCGTCGCGGCCCACCCAGATCACGGTGACACGGTCGGCGCCGAAACCGGCGAACCAGCTGTCGCGGTAATCGTCGGTGGTGCCGCTCTTGCCGGCGACCACGGTATCGGCCGGCAGCAGACTGTAGGCGGCGCGGCCGGTGCCGAGCTGCATGACCTTCTGCAGCGCCCAGGTCAGCAGGTAGATCGGCCCTTCCGGCAGCGTCTGGCGCACCTGCAGCGGGAAACGTTTCAGCGGCTGGCCTTCCTTGGTCTGCACCTCGCGGATCGCCGAAGGCGGCGCCTGGAAGCCGCCGGCGGCCAGCGTGCCGTACATCTGCGCCACTTCCAGCGGCGAGGCGTCCACCGCGCCGAGGAAGATCGAAGGCAGCGCCTTGGCATCACCGCTGTAGCCGGCGGACTGCATGGTCTTGAGCACCGCCGCCGGGCCCAGCTCCAGGCCCAGATGCACGGTCGGCAGATTCAGCGACTGCGCCAGCGCCATGTACAGATGCTGCGGCCCGTGCAGCTGCTTGTCGTAATTGCGCGGCGCCCACAGCGCGGCACCGGCCTGACGCACCTCGATGGGCTCATCGGGCAGCACCGTTTCCAGGTTGTAGCGCTCCGGCTGCTGCAAGGCGGTGAGATAGACGAAGGGCTTGGCCAGCGAACCGATGGAGCGGCGCGAATCCAGGGCCCGGTTGAAGCCCGGATAACGCAGGTCGCGACCACCGACCAGCGCCAGCACCTCGCCGCGATCCGCGCTGGTGATCACCCCCGAAGCCTGCAGCAGGCCGGGCTTGATGCGCCGCGCCTTCTCCAGCTGCGGCAGTACGTCCAGCACATGCGTCTCCAGCACCTCCTGGGCGTGCGGGTCCAGGGTGGTGAAGATGCGCAGGCCCTCGTTGGTGAGATCCTCGTCCTTGTACTGCTGTTCCAGCTGGCGCTTGACCAGCTCCACGAAGGCCGGGTAGCGCTCCACGCCACCGCCACGTCCCCCCACCACGCCCAGCGGCATGGCCAGGCTCTCGCGGTACTCCTGCTCGTTGAGCAGACCTTCGTCGCGGAATACCCCCAGCACCACATTGCGCCGGTCCAGGGCGCGCTGCGGATTGCGCCTGGGGTTGTAGTAGGACGCGCCCTTGACCAGACCCACCAGCAAGGCGACCTCGTGCGGCCGCAGCTCGCTCAAGGGTTTGTTGAAATAGAACTGGGCTCCCAGGCCAAAGCCGTGCACGGCGCGGTTGCCGTCCTGCCCCAGGTGCACCTCGTTGAGATAAGCCTCGAGGATTTCATCCTTGCTGTAATGGCTCTCCAGCAGCACCGCCATCAGCGCCTCGTTGATCTTGCGATCCCAGGTCTGGCTGCTGCTGAGGAAGAAATTCTTGATCAGCTGCTGGGTGATGGTGCTGCCGCCCTGCACCACATGCCCGGCGCGCAGATTGGCGAAACTGGCGCGCAGGATGGCCTTGATGCTGACACCGGCGTGCGAGTAGAAGTCGTGATCCTCCACCGCGACCAGGCCCTTGGGCACCAGCGCCGGCAGATCGCTGAGCTTGATCAGCACGCGATCCTCGCCCTGCTTGGGGTAGATGCTGCCGATCAGCATCGGGTCCAGGCGCACGATGTCGCGCTCCTGGCCGCTGTCGCCGTCGCGCACCGAACTGAGGCTGTTGCCGGTGAAGCTGATGCTCAGCTTCTGTGGTGCCTGTGCACCATCCCAGAAGGCAAAGCCGCGCAGCTGCACCTCCAGACGCTGGCCGGCAAGACGATAAGTGCCCGCCGCCGGCAACTCCGCGTCCTGGCGATAGCCCAGGCGATCCAGCTCATGCGCCAGCTCCGCGGCACTCAGGCCCAGCCCCGCATACAGCTCCTGCGGCGCGGCATAGACCTGCGCCGGCAGCGCCCAGCGCGCGCCGGCAAAACGCTGCCGGATCTGGCCGTCGAGCTTGATCAGATAAGCGGCCAGCAGCACGCCGCCGACGCTCAGCAGGAGCACCAGCGCGGACACCAGCAGGAGGCCGAGCTTGCGGGAGAATGAAGCCATGAGCCGCGCAGTTTAAAAGAAACCTGGCGCCGCCGCGCGCACGCGCAAAGAAAAAGCCCGGCGCAAAGGCCGGGCTCGAAACAGGTTTCCAGTGAGGACTGGGAAACTCAGAAGGTAAACACCACACCCAGTCCAAAAGCCGTGGTCTTGGGATCCGTCACCGCCGTGGTCGGCGAGGTCAGGCTGATGGTGCGATCCTTGTCCTGATACTGGATGTAGTACAGCTGCGTCGTGAAAGCCTTGTTGAGTTTGTAGTCGATGCCGAAGGCCATCAGGTCGCGCTTGATGTCGCTGTAGTCGGCCTTGGTCTGGCCGTACTCGGCCTTGAGCTTGAAGGCTTCGATGCTGTAGCCCGCGCCCACCAGATAGGTGGTCTCCTTCAGCTCGCTGGCGGTGGCCGAAGTGGCGCTGCCCTTCTGGTCAATACCCTTGGCCTGCTGGAACAAGGCATTGAGTTCGAGGTCGACGATGGGCTTGACCGCACCGACCACGCGCAGGATGTCGACGCCAGCGGACGACGCCTGCGTGGCGATCGGCGTAGGCACCGAAACACTGGCCTTGCCGTCCACCTTCAGGCTGCCGGGTTCATTGGCGGCATAGGACACCGAGCCGAAGAGCATTTCGTTTTCGAACACCAGCGAGGCGTAATAGGTGTCGGCAATCGACTTGTCCACGCTGTTCGTATCGTCCAGCGCCGTGCGGCCGCCACCCGGCACCACGGCCAGATTCACGGTCAGCGCCTCGGCAATCTTCGGCGAGGTGTAAACGATGATGTTGTTGATGCGGGTTTCGCCCACCATCAGATTGGTGTCATCGCCGATGCCTTCGTCGTTGAACTGGTCGGCCTTCTCGCCGGCGAGCTTGAGCGGCGTGTCAATGCGACCGGCCTTGATGGTGCCGAACCCGCCCTGCAGACCGACGAAGATATTGCGCTGGCTGAAGGTGCTCTGCGCCGTGCTGCCACCACCGACCGCTTCGGAACCAAAGGGATTGACGCCATACTCGAGCTGGAAGATGGCTTTCAGATCACCCACGCCCAATTCGGTGTCGCCCTTGAAACCCAGGCGCGAGGAATTGTTCTGATCGTGCAGGCTCCAGGTGCTGTCGGCATATTTCACGCTGCCGGCAGTCTGCTGGCTGCTGTTGGTGCCGTTTGAGCTCGTGATACCGATCTCATCCTTCTGATCGTCCAGACCGACATTGAACTTGCCGTACACCTTGACGTCGGCAAAAGCCGCGCCCGGCAGAACGAATGCGGTGCTGATTGCCATTGCCAACAGATTTTTTTTCACGCCTAGCTCCCTTGCATTACATCTGATGATTGATGTTTGCGCCGTGCGGCGCGGCCTTGCTACCGCGACCGCCCTCAGCAGACGGCCGGCAGTATCGGAAGCGATCATGAAGCTTTCTTGACAGACTCATTGCAGCCACATGTCGCAGATGACAATCCGCCGCAGGAGTCGCGCGGCGGCGTGCGGACTTTCACGGCTGCGCCGCAACCCAGCGCAGGAACTCACGGCGTTCCTCGGCATTGGCCTGTTTCCACCACACGCGCATCAGTTCTGCATATCGGCCATTGTCCGCAGGCACGGTGCCGGCAGGCGAAGGCGTAGGCGACAGCCCCGGCGCAGCCGTTACAGCAACTGTCGACAGGGGAGCCACGACATTGCGCTTGGCTTCGCCTGACGCTGCGGCGTCGGGGACCAGCTCACCGCTGTTGGCCAGCGAGCCGAGCAAACCACCGGTGAACTTGAGACCGCTGGCCTGTGAGGCGACGCGGCTGCCGTCAGCCTGATCTTCAATCCAGCCGCTGAAACCGCTGGCCAGGGCCTTGGCTTGTTCATAACGACTGGGCAACTCATAGCCGGCGCGGTAACGATGTCCGGCGCGCGCGTCCAGCACGAACAACGCAGGGCTGGAGCGCAGGACATCATGCTCACCGCCGCTCTCCCAGACTTCGCGATAGAAGATGAGCAGCTCATAGCGGCCCGGCGCCAGCTCCAGCCGCTTGTCGCCGCCCTTGAGCATGCCACTGGCACCCTTGATCTCAACACCGTTGACGCGTGCCACCTCCAGCGCTTCCGGCATGCTGAGTGTTGCCACTTCTCCAGCTGGACGCGGCGCGCCCTCGTAGAGCCGTACGGGGGTGCCGCTGCAAGCCAGAAGAAAGCTTGGCAACAACAGCAGCAGCATGCGAATCCGCATTCTCAAGGCGCACTCTCCATATAGAAGTAATTAGTGACGCGACCAAGCAAAAACGGCTGCGGCAGTGTGCCGCAGCCGTTGGAAAAAGCAATAACCCGATGGAGTTATCCCTTCACTTCCTTCTCCATCGATTCGATGGAGAGGTGGCGTACGTCCTTGCCCTTGACCAGATAGATGACGTACTCGGAGATGTTCTTGGCGTGATCGCCGATGCGCTCCAGCGCGCGAGCACTCCAGACGATGTCGATCACGCGGCCGATGGTGCGCGGATCTTCCATCATGAAGGTGATGCACTGACGTAGCAGGGCTTCGTATTCGCGATCGACCTCGCGATCCTGGCGCGCCACTTCCAGCGCGGCCTCGGCGTCCATGCGCGCGAAGGCATCCAGCGCATCGCGCACCATCTGCGATACCTGCCGTGACAGATGCTGCACCTCGCGCATGTGCTCGTGGATGCGCTCCTGCGAGGACAGGTCGATGGCCATGCGCGCGATCTTGCCCGACTCATCGCCGATGCGTTCCAGATCGGTGATGGTCTTGATCACCGCGTAGACCAGGCGCAGGTCGGAGGCGGTGGGCTGACGGCGGGCGAGAATGCGCGAGCACTCCTCGTCGATGGCCACTTCCAGCTGGTTGATCTTGTAGTCGTTGCGCGTGACCTGTTCGGCCAGCGTCGCATCAAAGCTCATGAAGGCGGTGGTGGCGTCGACGATCTGCTGCTCCACCAGCCCGCCCATGGCCATCACGCGCTGGCGCACGTCCTCCAGCTCGGCATTGAACTGGCTGGAGATATGCTGGCGGAATATCGGTCGATCCTTATCCATGACGCGGGCTGTCCCTCGGCGTGTATCGTGGTTTGTAAAACTATAGACGCGGCGGACGGCATTGCCCAGCCGGCGGCGCAACTCTGCGTGAAGCGAATGACAGTTGCATGACAAACCCGGCCCAGGCAGGCTGAGCCGCCCCTTGCAGGCCGGCCACTGCAACGAAACTGTAAAAAAGCGCCGATAAGCTCGCCGCCATTCAACCAGGAGTGCCTTTGATGAGTCTCTTTCGCAAGCCTTTGCTGACCACGGCCGGCCTCGTCGCCGGCGCCGTGCTCGCCTGCAGCGCGTTTGCCGCCGACATCTCCGGTGCCGGCGCCACCTTCCCGTACCCGATCTACGCCAAGTGGGCGGACGCCTACAAGAAGGAAACCGGGGTGGGCCTGAACTATCAGTCCATCGGTTCGGGTGGCGGCATCAAGCAGATCAAGGCCAAGACCGTGACCTTCGGCGCCACCGACAAGCCGCTGAGCGCGGATGAGCTCGAGGCCGCCGGCCTGACGCAGTTCCCGATGGTGATGGGTGGCGTGGTGCCGGTGGTCAATCTCAAGGGCATCACCCCGGGCCAGCTGGTGCTGGACGGCCGCACCCTCGCCGATCTCTTCCAGGGCCGCATCACCAAGTGGAACGATGCCGCCATCGCCAAGCTCAACCCCGGCGTCGCCCTGCCCAAGACCGCCGTGGCCGTGGTGCATCGCTCGGACGGCTCGGGCACCACCTATAACTTCACCTACTACCTGGGCGAAGTCAGCGAGTCCTGGCGCGTGAACGTGGGCGTCGAAGCCTCCGTGGAATGGCCGGTGGGCATCGGCGGCAAGGGCAACGAAGGCGTGGCCAACATGGTGACGCAGACCGACGGCGCCATCGGCTACGTCGAGTACGCCTACGCCAAGCAGAACAAGATGACCTACACCAAGATGATCAACAAGGACGGCAAGACCGTGGCTCCGGATGCGGACACCTTCGCCGCCGCGGCCGCCAACGCCGACTGGAGCAAGGCCAAGGCTTTCCGCCTGATCCTCGCCAACCAGCCGGGCGCCAACAGCTGGCCGATGACCGCCGCGACCTTCATCCTGGTCTACAAGCAGCCCGAGAAGACGGATGATGTGGCCGCCGCGCTGAAGTTCTTCGACTGGTCGTTCAAGAAAGGCTCGAAGATGGCCGATGAGCTGGACTACGTGCCGATGCCGGAGAGCGTGGTGAAGCTGGTGGAAGCCAGCTGGACGGCGAACATCAAGGACAAGGCGGGTCAGCCGCTCTGGAAGTAAGACGGCTCTGGCGGGGAAGACCTGTGGGCGGTCTTCCCCGCTTTGCTTCATACGGCGCGCACAGCCGTTAAAATCCAGGCATTACTTCATAAAGGTTTTTCCGGGGAATCCGTGTGAATACCGCCGTCAACGCGATCGGCAGTCAGGCGGGAGCGATCTTGAATCGCAACCGCTTCTGGGACGCGATTTTGCGCAGCCTCACCCGCGCCTGCGCGATCATCGTGCTGCTGATGCTGGGCGGCGTGATCGTGGCCCTGGTGGAGGGCTCGCTGCCGGCACTCAAGGCCTATGGCCCCGGCTTTCTCACCACCCAGACCTGGAATCCCGTCACCGAACGCTTCGGCGCCGCCGCGCCGATCTACGGCACCCTGGTCACCGCTTTCATCGCCATGCTGATCGGTGTGCCGATCAGCATCGGCATCGCCGTATTCATCACTGAACTCTGCCCGCGCCCGCTGCGCCGGCCGATCAGCACCGCCATCGAACTGCTGGCCGGCATCCCCAGCATCATCTACGGCATCTGGGGCCTGTTCGTGCTGGCACCGCTGCTGCAGCGCACGCTGCAGCCGGCGCTGATCGGCGCTTTCCAAGACGTCCCCTGGCTCTCGGAGCTGTTTGCCGGCCCGCCCTACGGAATCGGCATTCTCACCGCCGCCCTGATTCTCAGCATCATGGTGCTGCCCTTCATCACCTCGATCACCCGCGATGTGTTCGAGACGGTGCCGTCCATGCTCAAGGAGTCCGCCTATGGCCTGGGCTGCACGACCTGGGAAGTGGTGCGCCACATCGTGCTGCCCTATACCCGCGCCGGCGTGATCGGCGGCGTGATGCTGGGCCTTGGCCGCGCCCTGGGCGAAACCATGGCGGTGACTTTCGTGATCGGCAATGCGCATCGCATCAGCCACTCACTGCTGGCGCCCGGCACCACGATCTCCGCCAGCATCGCCAATGAATTCACCGAGGCGGTGGGCGATCTCTACACCTCCTCGCTGATCGCCCTGGGCCTGATTCTGTTCGTGATCACCTTCATCGTGCTGGCCGGCGCCCGCCTGCTGCTGCTGCGCATGCAACGCGCCGAGGGGCGTCGCTGATGAACGTCCAGTCCATGTCCTTGTACAAGCGCCGTTATCGGCGCAATCAGCTGGCAATGCTGCTGGCCAATCTCGCCACCCTGCTCGGCCTGGCGGCGCTGGTGTGGATTCTGGCCACGCTTTTCATCAAGGGCTTCGGCGGCCTGCATCTGAACGTGTTCACGCAGAACACACCGCCACCCGGTGATGACGGCGGCCTGCTCAACGCGATCTTCGGCAGTCTGGTGCAGACCGTGGTCGCGACGCTGATCGGCACCCCGATCGGCATTCTCGCCGGCACCTATATGGCCGAGTACGGCCGCAATACCAAGCTTGCCACCGTGGTGCGCTTCATCAACGACGTGCTGCTGTCGGCGCCGTCCATCGTGGTTGGCCTGTTCGTCTACGAGATGATGGTGCAGCCCATGGGTCACTTCTCGGCCTGGGCGGGCTGCGCGGCGCTGGCGATTCTGGTGCTGCCGGTGGTGGTGCGGACCACGGAGGACATGCTGCTGCTGGTGCCCGACAGCCTGCGCGAAGCGGCCAGTGCCCTGGGCGCACCGCGCTGGCTGGTGATCCGCAAGGTCTGCTACCGCGCTGCCCGTGCCGGCCTGATCACCGGCACGCTGCTGGCCGTGGCGCGCATCAGCGGCGAAACCGCGCCGCTGCTGTTCACGTCTCTCAACAACCAGTTCTGGAGCACCGACATGAACGCGCCGATGGCGAATCTGCCGGTGGTCATCTTCCAGTTCGCCACCTCCCCCTACGAAGACTGGCAGCGCCTGGCCTGGGTCGGCGCGCTGCTGATCACCCTCGCTGTACTTGCCTTGAACGTCGTGGCACGCTCGCTGTCGGGCGCCAAGACGCAGGATCGTTGAACGCGCCATGGCCACCGACATGCAGACCCGACCGAACGTGGAATTAAGCAAAGCAATGCTGCCCGAACCGCCCGCCGAGGAATTGCGCGAGAAGGTCGCGGTGCGCAATCTGAATTTCTACTACGGCGAACACCGCGCGCTGAAGGACATCTCGCTGACGCTCTACGACCGCAAGGTCACGGCCTTCATCGGCCCCTCCGGCTGCGGCAAGTCCACGCTGCTGCGCGTGCTCAACCGCATGTACGACCTCTATCCGGGTCAGCGTGCGGAAGGCGAGGTGATGCTCGAGGGCGAGAACATTCTCGACCCCAAGACCGATCTCAACCTGCTGCGCGCGCGCATCGGCATGGTGTTCCAGAAGCCCACGCCGTTTCCGATGTCGATCTACGACAACATCGCCTTTGGCATCCGCCTCTACGAAAAGGTGCCGAAGTCGGAAATGAACGACCGCGTCGAAGATGCGCTCAAGCGCACCGCGCTGTGGGACGAGGTGAAGAGCAAGCTGCACGCCTCGGGCCTGGGCCTGTCGGGCGGTCAGCAACAACGCCTGTGCATCGCGCGCTCGATTGCCGTGCGCCCCTCCGTCCTTCTGCTGGATGAGCCCACTTCTGCGCTGGATCCGATCTCCACCGCCAAGATCGAAGAGCTGATCTATCAGCTCAAGGTCGACTACACCATCGCCATCGTCACCCACAACATGCAGCAGGCCGCCCGTGCCGCCGACTTCTCGGCCTTCATGTACCTGGGCGAGCTGGTGGAATTCGGCACCACCGACCAGGTCTTCACCAAGCCGCGCGAGTCACGCACGGAAGACTACATCACGGGTCGTTTCGGCTAAGTGCCGGTACGCAAACCGGCCGACCGTCTGCCAGCTGCGACGGTCGGCTTTTTTTGTTTCCGGCGACGGTGCACTTGTGTTGAGTTGAACGTCGAATTTCCCGCACGCAAAAGAAAAACCCCGATGCATTTGGCATCGGGGTTTTTGGTTTAAGACCCTGGCAGTGTCCTACTCTCACATGGCAGCTGCCACACTATCATCG
>NZ_FOFS01000017.1:0-474 GCF_900111015.1 Solimonas aquatica
GTCTTCCGCAGCGAAGAGCTGCGGCCTCATTGAAGCTAGACCGCCTGGATGTACTCCTGACTGGCCGGCGTGATGTCTTCCGCAGCGAAGAGCTGCGGCCTCATTGAAGCTCATCGTCCAGGCCCCAGCCCGACGCCGGGCGCTGGCGTCTTCCGCAGCGAAGAGCTGCGGCCTCATTGAAGCTCACTCTTCGCCCGACCCCACCACTGTCCATCTCTCTCGTCTTCCGCAGCGAAGAGCTGCGGCCTCATTGAAGCAGCGCCGCAAGCCGGCTCTGGTGTTCTCGATGGAAATGGTCTTCCGCAGCGAAGAGCTGCGGCCTCATTGAAGCACTTCAGCGGCCGCGGCAGCTTTGGTCGCGTCCGGGGTCTTCCGCAGCGAAGAGCTGCGGCCTCATTGAAGCCACCGGGGAGCCATCTGATCCAACATTAACAACTTGTCTTCCGCAGCGAAGAGCTGCGGCCTCATTGAAGC
>NZ_FOFS01000017.1:1669-59397 GCF_900111015.1 Solimonas aquatica
CGCCGCTTGAGCGTCTTCCGCAGCAAGCCGCCGCCGCCTCAAGACACACGACTGATCCGGCATCAGCACCCAGGCCGGTGCCGGCAGCGAATTGCTGCATCGCTGCCTGCGCGGCGACATGTCAGCGCGGAAGGCGGGTTACGCGGCTTGCGCCGCTACCCCCCCCTACGTGACTACGTGACTGCACAATCGGCTTGATCAACCACCGTTGGCGTGCGCATCGTCTGCATGCCTGGCACAGCGCCGGCGTCTGCTTTCAAATCAGCTTCATCTGCCGCGCCGCGCTGATCGCTTGCAGGCGGCTGCTGACGCCGAGCTTGGAGTAGATGTTCTTCAGGTGAAACTTCACGGTGTTTTCGGAGACGAACATCTTGCGCGCCAGCACTTTGTTGGCGGCGCCGTTGGCGAGCAGCACCAGGAATTCCTTTTCGCGATCGGTGAGCGCTTCCAGAGGCTCGAAGACTCGTGTGGCCTGCTGCTGCGCGGCGCCGTTCGCGGCGCCGCTGGCCTGATGCAGACGCTCGAGAAAGGCCGGCACACCCGCATCGCCACGCATGCCTTCTTCTTCACGCTGAGCTTCGGCCGCGAGCATTTTCTGCAGCTGCGGGCCTTCGTCTAGAAAGGCGCGCAAAAAGCCGCGCGGCGCGGCCAGGCGCAGGGCCTGCTGCAGCGTGCGGTGTGCCTGTACTTCGCCACCCTGCTGCTGATGCGCCAGCGCCTGCAGGATCAGCAGGCGAATCTGCCGGCGCACGCGGCGGCGGCGCTGTGCGTCGTCCAGCTCGGGCGCCAGACGCCGCAGTGCTTCTTCGCCGCGATGCTCATGCAAGGCCAGACGGGCGCCGCCGATGATTTCGCATTCCAGATCCTCGGCAAAACGCAGCCAGCCTGTCGGCAGCGCCTCGCCGTGTGTGGCGCGGCTGGCAATGGCGGCGGCCTGCGCGGCATCGCCGCGCTGCAGCCAGATGCGCACGCGCTCCCAGGCGACGATGCGCACCAGACGCGGCAGCTGTGCATGGCCGATCAGCTCGGCCTCGTCCAGCAGTTCGATGGCGCGCACACCTTCGCCGCTGGCTTCGTGGATACGCGCCATGGCCACATAAGCCGCTGCCAGGAAATCATGCATGCCGGCGTTGGCAATCATGTCGTGGTAGCGGTTGAACAGATTGCGCGCGGTGTCCAGCTCGTTGGCTTCATACAGGGCCATGATGTAGCTGGATACCAGCGAGGCGGCCGACACGGATTCGTCGAGCAGGATGCGCGGCTCGGCGACGCCGCGACGAAAACATTCCAGCGCTTCCGGCAACCGGCCCTGCACCATCAGGTTCATGCCGTCCACGGCCACCGTGTAGCCCTGACTCAGACCGGCACTGGCGCGCTGGCCGTGACTGCGCGCCAGCGCCAGCGCTTCGTGCGCGCCTTCGAAGTCACCGGCGATCATCGCCAGATAGCCTTTGAGATTGCCGGCGGCGGCGAGCTGGAAGGCGACGAAGCCGTTCGACTGCGGCTGATCCAGATCGATGTGCTGCGCGATCTCGAAGGCGGCCTGCGGCTCGTCCTGCAGAATCATCAGCATCGAGCGCACCACTTGCGGATCAGCCGGATCGCCGGGCCGGGGCTGGCGTGGCATCTGTTCCAGCAGCTTGAGCACGGGGCTGAGCTTGTCGCGACGGCGCAGGAAGGCCAGCGCCCAGGCCACCTTGATCACCAGCGTCGGGCGCCGCTGCAGCTCTTCGAGCGGCACGCGGTCATACCAGCGCTCGATGGTCATCAGGTCGCCGTCCATCACCAGCTGCGTGGCCCAGACATCGAAGATGTCCACGGCGCCGCTGTAGTCGCGACAGCTGAGCGCGTGATGCAGGGCCTCGTCGTAGATGCGCTGGCTGCGATACCAGGCCGAAGCGCGACGGTGCACTTCCGGAATCAGGTCTTCGGCTTCCTCGCGCAGCTGTTCGCTCAAAAATGACGAGAACAGGGTGTGATAGCGGAACCAGCGCAGCTCGGCATCCAGGCTGCGCAGGAACAGGCCGGAGGTTTCCAGTTCCTTGAGCAGCAGCTGGCTGCCTTCGCGGCCCATCACCGCATCGCACAGCGGCGCGCACAGCCGGCTGAGCAGCGAGGTGCGCAGCAGGAATTCACGCAGGCGCGGCGACTGCAGGGCCAGCACGTTGTCGGCCAGATAATCGGCCAGCTGCGCGGGCCGCGAGCTGCTCAGGTCCTGCAGCGAGCGGCGCACCTCGGCGCGCGCCAGCGACAGACGATAGAGCTGCAGCGCTGCCGGCCAGCCTTCGGTGCGGTCATAGATGGCGTGCAGCTCGGCGGGCTGCATCGCCAGCTCCTGCGCACCGGCGAAGAAACGGCCCACTTCCTCGGGCGAGAAGCGCAGATCGTCGCCGCGCAGAATCAGCGCCTGGCGATTCACCACCAGGCGCGCCAGGCCGATGTCGGGCACCGTGCGCGAGCCGATGAAGATGCGCACGCGCTCCGGCACGTGCTCCAGCAGATTGCGGAAGAAGGCCAGCGCGGAGCGGCCGCTGAGCGTCTGGAATTCGTCGAAGAACAGCGCCACCGGCGCGCCGGCGGCGTAGAGACGGTTGGTGAACCATTCCGAGCGCGTGTTGCGCGTGGCCGCCGGGCTGGCCTGCAGCGCCGCAGGCGTCTTGCCGTCCAGCGCGCGCAGCATCGCCTCCAGATGCAGCACGAAGCGGCGCACGTCGTTGTCGGCTTCGTCGAAGCTCAGCCAGGCGCAGAGCATGCCGTGCTCCCGTGCCAGCGACATGGTCTGCTGCAGCAGGGTGGACTTGCCATGCCCGGCCGGCGCCTGCAGCAGCACCACATGCGGCGCCTCGCTACCCAGCACGCGTTCGAGAATGGCTGAACGCCGCACCGCACCCAGATACACGGGCGGCGCGTACAGCTTGTGCATGGCGATGGTATCCGCCTGATTCATCGGCGCCGCCCCTCCTCTTCAGCGCCCTAAAGTCCGCCGCTCGGCATCCTTTCCGGCACCATCATTTCCTCATTTCAGCGTTCCTGTTCCGGAACGTCATGCTTGGCTCCGCGGCCCCAGCGAAAACACGGCAGGGACTGCAGCCCTGTGGCGTCGCTGCGGCGCTTGCCGCGAGTCCCCCATCTTAGAACCTATCCGTGCATTGCGCGCACCGGCGACGGAGGTCCCAGTCAAACCGACGGGGCCGCAGGGCAAGGCGGCAGACGCGCTGCTTGGTGATTCCAAGCCAGCGGCTGCCCACGCCGCCCTGCGGCCCAAGTAGTCCACCTGCCCCCCGTCCCGCCAGGGTTGCGCCGAAAATCGCGCCTTGCCTGGCGTGATTTTCGACAGCAGCGCAGACCTGCGCAATGCACGGACAGGTTCCCAGCCACAGCGCGGCAACCTGCCCAGGTGCGGCGTGCAGACACGCTGCCGTCACGGCGCTGAACGCGAGGGACATTGCTGCGCGAGCAGTTCGCGGATGATTTCGCCCAGGCGCCAGGCGCCGCGACCGGGATAATCGCGGTCGGCAAACACCAGATACAACTCCAGATAGCGCTCCAGCCCTTCGCGCATCGGCAGGCGCTTGAGCTCGCCGCTGGCCAGTTCCTCGCGGATGGTGTCCTCGGCAAACCAGGCGAAGCCCAGGCCCATTTTTGCTGCCGCGATGGAGGTGGCCTTGTGGCTCACGGTGAGCCTTTGCGCCGCACCCAGCCAGGCGCCGGATTCGCGCGGACGGTTCTGCGCCGAATCGCGGATCACCAGCTGGCGATGGGCACGCAGGTCGCGAAAGCTCAGCTCGCGTCCCAGCTGGTGCAGGGGATGTCCGGGATGGGCGGCGGGCACGAAGCGCACGCGCATCAGGGCCTCGCCGATGAAACCCTGCGGCACATTGCCGGTGATGGCCAGGTCCACCTGCCGCGTGAGCAGGGCCTCGTCGGTGCCGCCCAGCACGGTTTCATACAGCTGGATGCGGGTCTGCGGCTGCTCCTGGGCGTAGCGTGAAAAACTCTGCAGCAGCAGCCAGGTGGGAAACACGATTTCCGCGGCGATGCGCAGCTCCGCCTCCCAGCCGGCGGCCATCTGCGCCGCACCGTGCTCCAGCTGCGCCGCCTCGGCCAGCAGAATCTGGGCACGTCGGTAGAGGATTTCACCGTCGCGGGTGAGCTTGGCCTTGCGCCCTTCGATGGCGAACACCTTCAGACCCAGCAGGCGCTCGATCTTCTGCACCGCATAACTGAGGGTGGATTGGGTCTTGTGCAGGCGCTCGGCGGCCTGCGCATAACCACCGGCTTCCACCACCGCGGTGAGCGCCCGCCACTGCTCCAGGCTGATGCGAGGCTGATCGCTCATCTTCTAATGATTCGATTGATTGGCCCGATAAATTCCGCTTTTTTATCGAATCAATCAAGAGCGTAATGGCTGCACGCACTTAAACCCGGCCCGATAGGCCGAAAGGAAACCGCCATGAGCACGCTCCTGCAGATCAATTCCAGCCTGTTTGCCGATCAGGGCCAGTCCAGCCAGCTGGCCGATGCCTTCGTGCGCCAGTGGCGCGCCGCACATCCGGACGGCCGCGTGATCGTCCGCGACCTGGGCAAGAACCCGCTGCCGCATCTTTCCGCCGAGCGCGTGCAGGCTTTCTTCACCGCGCCGGAACAGCGCGACGCCGCGCAGCAGGCGCACGCCGCTGCCAGCCAGGAGCTGATCGACGAGCTCAAGTCCGCCGACGTGGTGGTGCTGGGCCTGCCGCTCTACAACTTCGGCGTGCCCTCCACGCTCAAGGCTTACTTCGATCATCTGGCGCGCGCCGGCATCAGCTTCCGCTATACCGCCAACGGTCCCGAGGGCCTGCTGGCCGACCGCAAGCTCTATGTGTTCGCGGCGCGCGGCGGCTTCTTCAAGGGCACGGTGCTGGACACGCAGACGCAGTACGTCACGCACTTCCTCAACTTCCTGGGCATCCGCGACATCGAGTTCGTGTACGCCGAAGGCCTGAACGTCAGCGCCGAGCAGAAGCAGAAGGCGCTGGAGCAGGCGCAGCAGCAGATCGCCGCGCTCGCCGCCTGAAGTCTGAACCCCATACCAAACACTTTCGGAGCAAAAACATGAACACCTTCTTCGACCGTCTCGCGCCCTTGGGCAGCCTCGTCGGCCGCATCCTGCTCGCCGCCATCTTCGTGGGCGCCGGCGCCAGCAAGATCGGCGCGTATGCCGGCACCCAGGCTTACATGGCCAGCGCCGGCGTGCCCGGCGCGCTGCTGCCGCTGGTGATCGCCCTGGAGCTGGGCGGTGGTCTGGCCATCGTGCTGGGTCTGGCGGCGCGGCCCATCGCGGTGCTGCTGGCGGGCTTTTCGGTGACCGCCTCCCTGCTCTTCCACGGCGGCGCCGATCAGATGCAGCAGATCATGCTGATGAAAAACTTCGCCATCGCCGGCGGCCTGCTGCTGCTCGCCGCCTACGGTCCGGGCAAGCTGAGCCTGGATGCGCGCCTTGCCCGACAATAGTTCAAGCCCGAAGCTCACTACATAGCCTTTCTACGGAGCACGATCATGAGCACCCTGCGTGGTTTGCGGCACGTGATTCCCTCGATGGCCACCTCGGACGGCGCCGGCGTGAAGCTGCGCCGCTCCATCGGCAGCCAGCGCGGTCTGTATGTGGATCCCTTCCTGATGCTGGACGAGTTCTACTCCGACAATCCGGACGACTACCTCGCCGGCTTTCCCTCGCATCCGCATCGCGGCTTCGAGACCGTCACCTACATGCTCGACGGCCACATGCAGCACCGTGACCACCTGGGCAACACCGGCGATCTGGGTCCCGGCAGCGTGCAGTGGATGACCGCCGCGCGCGGCATCATCCACTCCGAGATGCCGCAGCAGAGCCAGGGCCGCATGCGCGGTTTCCAGCTCTGGATCAATCTGCCGGCGGCGGAAAAGATGAAGCCGGCCAGCTATAGCGACATCCCGGCCAGCCAGGTGCCGACGGTGCAGCTGGGCGAGGGCGTGAGCGTGCGCGTGATTGCCGGCACCCTGCAGCACGGTGACCAGCAAACCGACGGGCCGATCAGCCCGGCCGGCGCGCCGCTGTCCACCACGCCGCTGTACTTCGACGTGCAGCTGGCGCCGGGCGCGCGCTTCACGCAGAGCCTGGCGCCGGGCCTCAATGCCTTCGTCTATGCCTACGAGGGCGAGGCGCAGATCGCGGGCAAGACCCTGCCGCATCGCGCCGCCGGCGTGCTGGATGTGGGCGACACCGTGGAGCTGGTCGCCGGTGCCGCCGGCGCCCGCGTGCTGCTGCTGGCCGCGCGTCCCCTGCACGAGCCGGTGGTGCAGTACGGCCCCTTCGTGATGAACACCCGCGAGGAGATCGAGCAGGCGATTCAGGACTACCAGAACGGCACCCTGGCGCAGGCCGCCTGAAACTGCGGTTTTGCCTTGCCGAGCCGGCCTCAGGGCCGGCTTTTTATTTGCTGGAGATGAGGGCCTGCTGACGTTCACTTTGCCCGCTGTGACGGAGGCTGTTTTGGCGCAGGGCAAGGCGGCAGACGCGCCGCTGGGTGACTCCAAGCCAGCGGCTGCCAAGGCCGCCCTGCGCCACAACAGGCCCTAGTCCGCTTGGCCCATCCGCCAGTCGGCCAGTCGCGCGCGGGTGCTGCACTGCGGTAGCGACATACGCTAGGGTATGGGCATACTGACAACATTCGGGGCGCCACGGGCGCTGCCCACCCTTTTTTGATCTGCCAGGAGATTTTCCGATGCCGCAATACACTCCCCCGGTCCGTGACATGCAGTTCGTTCTTCATGAACTGCTCGATGTCGGCGCCGCCTTCAGCCAGCTGCCGCCGCATGCCGATCTGGACGCGGACACCGTCAACTCCATCATCGAAGAAGCCGGCAAGTTCGCCTCGCAGGTGATCTTCCCGCTCAACCAGAGCGGTGATGAGGAAGGCTGCACCTATGTCGGCGACGGCGTGGTGAAGGCGCCCAAGGGCTATCGCGAGGCTTACCAGCAGTACTGCGAGCAGGGCTGGCCGGCGCTGTCCTGCGATCCGGAATTCGGCGGCCAGGGCCTGCCGGAGCTGGTGAACAATGTGCTGCAGGAGATGCTCAACTCCGCCAACCAGGCCTGGACCATGTACCCCGGCCTGACCCACGGCGCCTATTCCTCGCTGCATGCCTACGGCACGCCCGAGCAGAAGAAGGTGTACCTGAGCAAGCTGGTGTCCGGCGAATGGACCGGCACCATGTGCCTCACCGAGCCGCATTGCGGCACCGACCTGGGCATCCTGCGCAGCAAGGCCGAGCCGCGCGGTGACGGCTCCTATTCGATCAGCGGCACCAAGATCTTCATCTCCTCCGGCGAGCACGACGTCTCCGAGAACATCATCCATCTGGTGCTCGCGCGCCTGCCGGACGCGCCGGCCGGCACCAAGGGCATCTCGCTGTTCATCGTGCCCAAGTTCCTGCCCGACGCCGCCGGCAAGCCGGGCGCGCGCAATGCCGTGAAGTGCGGCTCCATCGAACACAAGATGGGCATCCACAGCAACGCCACCTGCGTGATGAACTTCGACGGCGCGCAGGGCTTCATGGTGGGCGAGCCGAACCGCGGCATGCAGGCCATGTTCGTGATGATGAACGGCGCGCGCCTGGGCGTGGGCATGCAGTCCCTGGGTCTGGCCGAAGTGGCCTACCAGAACTCGCTGGCCTATGCGAAGGATCGTCTGCAGTCGCGCTCGCTCACCGGCGCCAAGCTCAAGGACAAGCCGGCCGATCCCATCATCGTGCACCCGGACGTGCGCCGCATGCTGCTCAGCCAGAAGGCGCATGTCGAAGCCGCGCGTGCGCTGTGCTACTGGGTGGGCCTGATGATCGACCAGGAGCACAAGCATCCGGATGAGGCCGTGCGCAAGGACGCCGGTGATCTGGTCGCCCTGCTCACGCCCATCGTCAAGGCCTTCATCACCGACAACAGCTTCGAGTCCACCAACCTGGGCATGCAGGTGTTCGGCGGTCACGGCTATGTGCGCGAATGGGGCATGGAGCAGTACGTGCGCGACGCCCGCATCAACCTGATCTACGAAGGCACCAACACCATCCAGTCGCTGGATCTGATCGGCCGCAAGGTGCTGCAGGACGGCGGCGCCAAGCTCAAGAAGTTCGGCAAGCTGGTGCAGGACTTCGTGGTGGCGCAGGCCGGCCGCGAAGACATGAAGGAATTCGTCGAGCCGCTGATGGACATCGGCGACAAGGTGGTCAAGCTCACCGGCGAGATCGGCATGAAGGCCGCGCAGAACCCGGACGAGATGGGCGCCGCCGCCGTGCCGTATCTGCGCGTGGTCGGCCACCTGGTCTACTCCTACCTCTGGGCACGCATGGCGCGCCTGGCGCTGGACAAGCAGGGCGAAGGTGATTTCTACAAGGCCAAGCTCGCCACCGCGCGTTACTACTTCGCGCGCATGCTGCCGGAAACCGCGAGCCTGATCCGCGTCGCGCGCGCGGGCAGCGGTTCGCTGATGGCGATGGACGCGGCGCTGTTCTGAAGTCCTTGCGGTGAAAAGGCCCGCTCCGGGGGGAGCGGGCTTTTTTTTGGAAGCGCAGAGGACACAAAGGCGCAAGGCAGCAGCACCGCGGCTGATGCGAGCCCTTGTCATGCGTATGCAGGCGGGCATCCAATGGGCGCGTGCTGGCGCGTGCAGCGCCCGATCACTGGATTCCCGCTGGCGCGGGAATGACAGAAGCTTGTCTTTGCCTCACCCCTCACGCGTCTCAGACGTGCAAGGCAATCCGCCAGATCATGGCAATCAGCACGCCCACCGTCAGGGTGATGCGCAGGTACAGATAACTGCTCATCGGATCGAGCGTGCGCTCACGCCAGTACTCGCCCACCGCCAGCAGCAGGAACACCAGGGCCAGCAGGTACAGATCCTCGGGAAACGGCAGCAGCAGCGAAATCCAGGCGGTGAGCATCATCAGCGCCGAGAACACCGTGCCGAGCATGCCGGCCGGATTTTCGATCACCACCAGCGCCAGGCCCCAGAACGAGCCGGCCATGAAGGCGGCGATCATCGCCGCATAGCTGAGCCAGGCGCGGTCCAGCCACACCGGCGCGGTCTGCGGCGAGAGCGTCAGCCACAGGGGGGCTGCCATAAACGGCAGCAGTCCCGCATAACCCAAGAGGTACAGCAGTCGCGGCAAACGCATGCGCTTGGCACTCCAGGCCCTGATGCCGGCAGCCTAGACCGTTCCACCGGCCGCCGTCAGCCCCGGCGACGGCCGGTCATCCGACCGGGATGCAGGGTCGGTCGGGGCGGCGCTTCAGCCGAAGCGCGCGTCGGCCACGAAGGGATTGCTGCGCCGCTCCTCGCCGAAGCTGGAGACAGGTCCGTGACCGGGCACGAAGCGCACCGCATCGCCCAGCGGGAACAGGCGCTGACGGATCGAATCCAGCAGCTGCTGGTGATCGCCGCGCGGAAAATCGGTGCGGCCGATGCTGCCGGCGAAGATCACATCGCCCACGAAAGCCAGCTGCGAGGGCGCGTGGTGGAACACCACATGGCCCGGCGTGTGGCCCGGGCAGTGCAGCACCTCCAGCTCCAGGTTGCCGACGCGGACGCGATCACCGTGCTGGAGCCAGCGCGTGGGCTCGAAGCTGCGCGCCGGCGGGAAGCCGTAGCGCGCGGCGGCGTCCGGGAGACCTTCGATCCAGAAGCGGTCGCCTTCCTGCGGACCTTCGATGGGCAGCTTGAGTTGTTCGGCCAGATCGGCGACGCCGCTGGCGTGATCCAGATGGCCGTGCGTGACCAGCAGCTTTTCAAGGGTCACGCCGTGGTGTGCGGCGCGCGCCTGCAGACGCTCGATCTCGCCGCCGGCATCGATCAGCGCGCCGCGCAGGGTCTCGGTATCCCAGATCAGGGAACAGTTCTGCGCAAACGGCGTGACCGGAATGATTTCGCACTGCAGGGACATGAGCGGCTCGGGCTATCGCAAGTTTTGGAACGCGAATTGTATCGCCGGCACAGGCCGCCGCCTCAGGACCACTGGCCGTCACGGTAGTACCAGCGCCCTTCGATGCGCTCGAAGCGGCTGCGCTCCTGCAGGCGCTGCGCGCTGCCGCCGCCGACGCGATAACGGGCGATGAATTCCACCTCGGCGGCATCCTCGGCCAGCGCGCGCTGCGCGAGCACCCGCAGGCCCAGCCAGCGCGTGCCGGGCGCTTCGGCCGGCAGCTGCGCCGGGCGCGTCTGCGGATGCCAGCTGGCCAGCAGATAGTCGCCCAGGCCCAGCGCATACGCGCTGTAGCGCGAGCGCATCAGCGCCTCCGCGGTCGGTGCCGGCGTGCCGGCATGCAGCGGCGCGCAGCACTGCGCGTACTCGCGTCCGGACTCACAGGGACAGCGCGTGAGCGGCGCGTCGGGTTTGCGGCTCAAGGCAGCGGGTGGCCCAGGCCGCTGTACACACAAAGGCCCGCCGCCGCGACCAGCACGATGAAGCTCAGCAGCGTGCCGAGGAAACGGCCGGGCACGAACTGCTCGGCAAAGCTCAGCGCATAACCGTGCAGCACCCGCGCCAGCAGCAGCGTGGCCCCCAGGGCATGCAGATAGGGCGCGCTCAGATGCGCGCTTTCCAGCAGCGCCAGCAGCAGCAGGATCAGCGGCACGTATTCGGCGAAATTGGCGTGGCCGCGGATGCGGCGCAGCATCAGCGGATTGCCGCCATCGCCGAGATTGATCTTCTGGCTGCCGCGCGCGGCCACCACGCGCCAGCTCAGCAGCATGAACAGGATGCCGAGCAGGCCGGCATAGAGTGTGGTGATGGGCATGTCCTTCCCCCTGGATGGTTGATGCAGCGAAATGCGGCGCGCCCGGGCGGCCTCAAGGCTTGCGCAGGATGATGCAGGAACTGGGCGTTCCGAACAGAAAATGCGGCCCGCTGCGACGCAGCAGCTGCAGGCCCTGCGCGCGCAGAAAGCCCTCGTACTCGCGCACGTGGCGGATATCGATCAGCAGCAGCTGCCCGCCGGGCTTCAGCACCCGCAGCATCTCCTGCAGCGCGCGCTGGCGCTGCTCGCCTTGGGGCAGGTTGTGCAGGGTCCAGCTGCTCAAGACCAGATCGAAGGACTGCGCATCGAACGGCAGCTCGCGGGCATCGGCGGTGTGCACCTCGACGCGCCCCGCCACCTGTTCCAGCCGCGCATTGCGCAGCGCCGACTCCGGGCGGTTGCGGCCCGCCTCGCGCTCGCTCCAGACGTCCACCCCGATGGCTTTTCCGCTCGTCAGACGCTTGGCGGCGCCGATCAGCATCAGGCCGTGGCCGCAGCCGATATCCAGCACGCTCTCATCACCGCGCCAGGGCAGGGCATCGAGCAGCTTGTCGCGCAGCCGCAGCTTGCCGCTGCGACTGCCCCAGAGCAGCAGCCCGGCGGTGGCGACAAACAGGTAACCCATCGCGCCCAGCGCAGGCGCGGTGCTTCGCAGCGCGAAGGCAGCGTGCACCGGCAGCAGCGCCGAAATGGCGGGCATCGCGAACTGCACGACCAACAGCACGGAACCAAGGCTCAGGAAGCGCCGGATCGCCTCCGGGGCGTCGATGCCGTAATCGGGTTTTTCTTGAGTCTCTGAGGAGGGTGACAACGCCATGTCCGCAAGCTTGCACCAGATCTGTGACACAGGACCAGCCGTCGCCGACCACGGCACTCAAGAACGGGGCTTTACCTTCCGCTATCAAACCCGGTGCCAGGGTCTGTCGACATTTACTTTGTCCGCTGCGTTGCTGCCGCAAATCGCGCCAGGCAAGGCGCGAAACGCAGGCCTTGGTGGTGCCAAGGCCAAGTTTCGCAACGCCGCATGGCGCGATTTGCGGCGCAACCCTTACGGGACGGGGCCCCAGGTGGACTACTTGGGCCGCAGGGCGGCGTTGGCAGCCGCTGGCTTGGAATAACCAGGCGGCGCGTCTGCCGCCTTGCCCTGCGGCAAAACGACCTCCGTCGCAGCGGGTAAAGTGAATGTCAACAGACCCTAAGCCGGTCAAGCGAGTTTTTCATGCATGCCATTCCCCAATCCACTCATCTCGAAGACCGTCGCCACGAGGCCGGCGAGCCGGGCCTGCCCGCCACCGCGCATGCGCCGGCCGACGACGGCCTCGCCCAGCTGCTGATGCAGCTGGACCAGCTGGCGACCGGCGGCTGGCCACAGGCGCCGGTACACCCGCGCCTGCAGCCCTTGCTGGAACGCCTGGGCAGCGCGCGGCAATCCGAGCAGTTGCTGGCGCAGCTCACCGCGCGCCTGGCGGCCTGCGATCTGGACCTCAAGCCCGATGGCGAGCTGCGCAATCTGCCGCAGCTGATGCAGCTGAAAACCGGGGTCGGCAATATCGCCGAGGCGATCCGGCAGGCCGTGACCCTGAGCAGCGCCGTGACCCGGGAGGCACCGCAGATCGCCACGGAAAACGCCGAGCTGAGCCATCAGTCCGAACAGCAGGTGCAGGCGGTCGAAGCGCTCAACGAGAAGACCGCAGCCTTGACCGCAGCGCTGAACAAGGCGGGCGAGGAGCTGCAGCAGCTGCTGTCCCTGGCCAACGAGGCCGAGCAGCGCGCGGCCAGCGGCGGCGAAGTGGCCGAGACCCTGCGTCAGGCCATGGGTGAAGTGGACGCCAAGGCCGCGCAGATCAACAGCGTGATCGAGGTCATCGACTCGGTGGCCTTTCAGACCAACATCCTGTCCATCAACGCCGCGATCGAAGCGGCGCATGCCGGCGAGGCCGGACGCGGCTTCGCGCTGGTGGCCGGTGAAATCCGCGGGCTGGCCAATCGCACCGCCAGTGCCGCGCGTGATGTCCGCGGCCTGATCGAGCAGACCCGCAGCGCCGCCGGCGCCGGTGCGGCTTCCGCACAGGCCACACGCGGCGCGCTGGGTGATCTGGGTTCGCTGCTGCAGCGCACCGCCAGCGCCATCCGCAGCGCCGGCGAGACCATGCAGCAGCAGGGCCGCGAGGTGCACAGCATGGAAGCGACGCTGAGCGAGGTGGCACAGCTCAGCGCGCACAATCTCGAACGCGCCGGCAGCATCCAGCAGCGCACCGAGCAGCTCAAGCTCAACACGGAACAGCTTGCCGACTGCATCCAGCTGTTCCGTCTGCCGGCCGACCCGCTCAGCGAGCCGCGCCATGCCCGGGCCTGCGAGGCCGCGCAGCTGACCGCCGCGCGCATCGGCGCAGCGATGGATGCAGCACTCGCCCAGGGCCTGATCGAGGCCGAGGCCTTGTTCTCAAGACAGTACGAGCCCATCGCCGGCACCGATCCGCTCAAGCATCACAGCGCTTTCGACGCTTTCTGCGATGAGCTGCTGCCGCTGCTGCAGGAGCCGCTGCTGGAGCAGCACACCTGGATGGCGTTTGCGATCAGCGCCAACCGCGATGGCTATGTCCCCACGCACAATCTGCGTTTCAGCCAGCCGCTCACCGGCGACCGCGCCCGCGATCTGGTCGGCAATCGCACCAAGCGCATCTTCAGTGATCGCGTCGGCCGCACCGTAGGCGCACATGAAGAGGCCTACCGCCTGCAGGTCTATCGCCGCGACACCGGCGAGATCATGTTCGACATGTCGGTGCCCATCTACGTCAACGGCGAGCACTGGGGCGGGTTTCGCATCGGCTACAAGCTGGGCTAGTCAGGCGTGATGGCGGCATGCCCCGCCGGGCTTTGCCGCTGATTGCTGCCTGTGCTGCTCGATCTATTGCCTCTTTCGACCGCCCTGCGGCGGCGGAAGAAACCAATCGATCAAGAGACAGGCGAAGCCAGAAGCGGCAAAACCAGACCGGCTGCTTAAAGCGCCATCGCGCTAAAGCTGCGCCAGTACCCAGGCCGGATCGTCGAGTGGCAGATCGTGCCCGGCATCGGGATGCTCGATCAGGGGCAGATGCCAGGCCTGCGCCAAGCGGCGTGAACAATCCGGATTCACCAGCGCATCACGCGCACCGGCCAGCAGCAGCATCGGCACCGACGGCGCCTCGCGCGGCGCCATGAAGCGCATCGCCGAATGCAGCTGCCGCCAGGCATTGGCGCGCGACACCGGCGTGGCACTGCGCCAGGCACACCAGTCGGCCAGCACCTCGCGCATCTGGCGCCGGCTGGTCATGTGCAGCAGCCGCTGCTCGCAGTACGGCGCATCGTGCCAGCGCAGCACCATGCCCAGCAGGCGCGGATACTGGCGCGGCCGCAGCCGCTGATAAAAACGGCTGTACGGCCGCAGGCTGGTGTTGATCAGCACGCAGCGCTTGAGTTCCTCCGGCGCCTGCTGCGCCCAGGCCACCGCGACCATCGCCCCCAGCGACATCGCCAGCAGACGATACGGCGGCGACAGACCCTGCGCCTTGAGCTGCGCGCGACACTCCCGCGCCGCATCCTCGACACGCGCAGCGCTGGGCTCGCGATACCGCAGGCCGTTGCCGGGCAGATCGAGTGCGATGATGCGCGCATCCGGCTCACGCTCGCGCAGCGCCGCCGCGAAACCGCCCCAGTGCCGTGCATCGCGGGTGAGTCCACGCAGCAGAATCCAGGGCGCTGCGCTCATGCCAGCTGATCGCGATACCAGCGCGCCAGCGCCTGGGCGCGATGCAGTTCGCGCGCCTCGCCCTGCGGCAGCCATTGCCGCCAGCTGGCGGCGGCGCGCGTGAAGAAATCCAGCAGCGCCAGATGCCGGCGCATCACGCGCTGCTGACGGTGCGCGATCAGCGGATTGAAGATGCCGAAGCGCGAGAACATCTGGCGCGGATTCTTCTTCACCCACAGCCAGGAGCCCATCTCCAGGGTCAGCGGCAGAAACACGCGCTCGCTGTTCGCGCCGGCACGCAGATAGAGGTAATCCCAGAGATCGCCATGCGTGAGGTACTGGCAGCTCTGCGGCTCGAACACATACTGATGATGCGCGTAGCTCTGCGCGAAGATCGCGCGCAGCGCTTCCAGCTCCGGCAGATGTGCGATGGGCCGGCGCGTGTGTGCATAGGGGAACCAGAGACGATCCTGGGTGCCGAAACCGGAATGACAGTCCAGGGTCAGCGCAAACGGCCGCTGCAGCAGCTCCTCTTCGACCAGCGCGCAGAGCGCCGCGCTCTCCGCCTCCATGCTTTCGCGCGCGCCGCGATACCAGGGCAGTCCGGCGCTGTAGCGCTGGCCGCCGATCATGAACGGCACCTTCTCGATGGCCTCCACCGGGGCATTGCGCATCAGGTCCACGCCGCGCGGATTGGCGCGGGTGCGCAGCCAGATGCCGCCCGGATTGACCAGGGGCATGAACACCAGATGCAGCTCGCGCAGCTGCTGGCGCAGGGTCTCGTCCCAGGACAGGCGCATCACCAGGCTGCGCAGATAGGCCAGCACCACTTCGGCGCCGATGCGTTCCAGACCGTGCACGCCGCCGAAGAAGCCCACCGCCGGCGCCTGTGGATCCTCGCTGCCCAGGCTGAGCACCGGCACCGGAAACTGCCGGTCACGCACCCGCACCTCGCAGGCGATGCGTGAACGCAGCAAACCGCCGGACAGCGCGATCAGCTCTTCCAGTTCCTTTAGTTCCGGCAGCTCGCCCATGTGTCTGTGTTGATTCCCGATCTTGCCAACCGCGCAGCTTAAGGTCCGCCGATTGCAGGCCTTTGACAGCGGCGCCTGTCATCGTGCCGCCATCGGGCTGTCACAAGCGCCCGCTAATTTGCCTGCACGCACGGAGAAAAAGCCATGAACAAGCTCGCACGCAAAATCCTCTGCTCGCCGCCGGTGACCCTGAGTGCCGTGGTGCTGGTGGGTGTGGTGGAATTCTTCGCCCTGCAGCGCAGCCAGGCGGTGGGCGCGGTACGCGGCCAGCTGGCGCAGCTGAAATCCTGATCAGCCGCGCTGATTGACCACGCCCGCCGCGACATGTCCGGTGGGTCCGGCCAGGCTCGCCGACTGGCAGTGGTTGAGCTGATCGTCGAAGAAGAAATCCGGCTCGAACTGCTGCAGGAACGGCCCTTTCTCCAGGCCGCCTAAAAACATCGCCTCGTCCACGGCGATGCCCCATTCCATCAAGGTGCGGATCGCCCGCTCATGCGCCGGCGCGCTGCGCGCGGTGACCAGCGCGGTGCGCAGGCGCATGCCCAGGGTGTCTCCCGCCGCGCGCTGCAGGCGGTGCAGCGCCTCCAGCAAAGGCTTGAACGGGCCCGGCGGCAGCGGTCGCTGCGCATGGGCCTGCTCATGCGTCTGGAAGGCATCCAGGCCGCTGGACTGGAACACGCGCTCGGCCTCGTCGGAAAACAGCACGGCATCGCCGTCGAAGGCGATGCGCAGTTCCTGCGGATGCCGCGCCGCGTCCACCACGGATTCCGAGAACACCCGCGCAGCGGGAAAGCCGGCGGCCAGGGCGCCGTGCACATCGTCGATGTGCGCGGACAGGAACAGGTGCGCGCCCAGGGGTTTCAGGTAGTGATACGGCGGCCGGCCCTTGGTGAACACGCCGCGCTGCAGGGCCAGGCCCGCCGCCTGCGCCGACTTGAACACGCGCAGGCCCGAGACTGGATCATTGCGCGAGAGCATCACCACTTCCACGCGATGCTCGCCGTCCTCGTTGAAGGCCAGCAGCTTGCGCACCAGGGGAAAGGCCACGCCCGGCTGCGCCGGCTGATCGACACGGCTGAGCTGCAGGCGCACGTAGGCATTGTCGCCCTGCTCTTCGAATACCTGGTTCTCCGCCTCCAGATCGAACAGGGCGCGGGAGGACAGGGCAACGACCAGCTTGTTGTCGAGACTGACGGGCATAAAAAATGGCGGCTCGCGAAGAGCCGCCATTGTGCCGCAGTGCGGGCTCTAGAAGGCCATCATCTTCAGGCCCACCACCACCAGAATCAGGGCGATGAGGGTGCGGGTGACTTTCTCCGGCGCCAGATGACTGCCGAAGGAACCCAGCACGATGCCGGGAATCGAGCCGATCAGCAGCGCGCCGAGCATGCTGACATTGACATTGCCCAGCAGCAGATGGCCGGTGCCGGCGAGCAAGGTCAGGGGAATGGCGTGGACGATGTCGGTGCCCACCAGAGTCACCGGGCTCATGCGTCGCGGATACAGATACAGCAGCATCACCGCGCCCAGGGCGCCGGCGCCGATGGAGGTGAAGGTGACCAGAAAACCCAGAATCGCACCGGCCACCACCGTCAGCACCGGCTGCAGCGACTTGAACTCGATGGGCCGGCCCGCGCGCACCCGCTCACCCCAGGCATGGAAGCGGCTGCGGAACACCGAGGCCACGGACGTCAGAATCAGCACGCCGCCCAGGGTGCGCATCATCAGCGTGCTGTGGCTCTTGTCAGCGCCGCTCAGGTGCAGCCAGAGCAAGGTGGCCAGGGCCGCCGGAATGCTGCCGTAGAACATGCGGCGCAGCACCTGCCAGTCCACCGAGCCCTTCTTGCCGTGCACGAAACCACCGACCATCTTGGTGATGGCGGCAAACCACAGATCGGTGCCCACCGCCGTGCTCGGCGCCACGCCGAACAGCAGTACCATGATCGGTGTCATCAGCGAACCGCCGCCGACGCCGGTCAAACCCACCAGCAGGCCCACGCCGAAACCGGCGATGGAGTTGGTCCATTCAAGCGTCATGTCCGCGCGGTTTCCCGAAGCTCAAAGCGGGCGCGCAAAGCACGCGCTGCGCGGCAGGCTGGCGCGCGAGGGCGCCGGGTACAGGCAGGGCATCTGGCTCTCCGGATGGAATCTGGTTCAATGCCGGTACCGGTTCGTGCCGGCACCTTTCGATTACGAGGCTATCGGTTTTTCCCTACATCTTATGCAGTCCCGATCTAAGCATGGTACTCAAAGCGCGGCGCGCGCCAAGCTGCCGAGTCATTTGGTTCTAAGCTAAGAACCACAATGCAGCAGCACCTGCCCTTTGCCGATTGCGTGAACGACAGCCCCCTGGGCGCGCCGTTTCATCCGGCGGTGGCCGACTGGTTCACTGCCGCCTTCGGCACGCCCACCGAGGTGCAGCGCCAGACCTGGGCCTACGCCGCGCAGCAGCGTGATGTGCTGGCCACCGCACCCACCGGTTCGGGCAAGACCCTGGCGGCGTTTCTGGCCGCCATCAACGCGCTGGTCATCGAGGGCCTCGATGGCCCCCTGCCGGACGCGGTGCAGGTGCTCTACGTCTCGCCGCTCAAGGCCCTGTCCAACGACATCCAGAAGAATCTCGAAGCGCCGCTGGCCGGCATCGCCGCGCAGCTGCGCGCCCGGCATCTGCCGCCGGTGGACATCCGCAGCGCGGTGCGCACCGGCGATACCAGCACCCTGGAGCGCGAGCGCATGCGCCGCGCGCCGCCGCACATCCTGGTGACCACGCCCGAGTCGCTGTACATCCTGCTCAGCAGCGACTCGGGTCGGCAGATGCTGCGCAGCGTGCGCAGCGTGATCGTCGATGAGCTGCACGCGGTGGCGGTGAACAAGCGCGGCGCGCATCTGGCGCTGTCGCTGCAGCGCCTGGATGCACTCTGCCAGCGCCCGCCGACCCGCATCGGCCTGTCCGCCACGCAAAAGCCGATCAGCCGCATGGCCGAGGCCCTGCTCGGCGCGCGCAGCGCGGACTGCGCCATCGTCGATACCGGCCACAAGCGCCAGCGCGATCTGGGCCTGGAGCTGCCACGCGCGCCGCTCACGGCGGTGATGGCCACCGAAGTCTGGGGCGAGATCTACGATCGCCTGGCCGAGCTGGTGAGCGCGCATCGCACCACACTGATCTTCGTCAACCAGCGCCGCGTGGCCGAGCGCGTCGCACACCATCTGGCCGAACGCATCGGCGAGGCACACGTCACCGCCCATCACGGCAGCCTGGCACGCGAGCATCGCTTCGACGCCGAGCAGCGCCTGAAATCCGGACAGCTCAAGGCCCTGGTCGCCACCGCCTCGCTGGAACTGGGCATCGACATCGGCGAGGTGGATCTGGTCTGCCAGCTCGGGTCGCCGCGCGGCATCAATGCCTTTCTGCAACGCGTGGGCCGCGCCGGTCATGCGGTGCGCGCGCTTCCCAAGGGCCGGCTGTTTCCGCTGTCGCTGGACGATCTGCTGGAATGCACGGCGCTGATGGACGCGGTGGCGCAGGAGGAGCTGGATCACGCCGTGCTGCCGCAGGCGCCGCTGGACGTGCTGGCGCAGCAGATCGTCGCCGAGGTGGCCTGCCAGGACTGGCCGCTGGCCGAGCTGCATGCGCGCATGCGCGCCGCACAGCCGTATCGTGAATTGAGCCTGGAACGCTTCGAGCAGCTGGTGCAGATGCTGGCCGATGGCTATGCCACCAAGCGCGGCCGGCGCGGCGCGCTGCTGCATTACGACGCGGTGCACCGCATGCTGCGCGCGCGGCGCGGCGCCAAGCTGGTGGCGGTGAGCAATGCCGGCACCATTCCCGATCAGTTCGATTCCGAAGTGGAGCTGGTGCCGGAAGGCGTGCGCATCGGCACGCTCAATGAAGACTTCGCTTTCGAATCCCTGCCCGGCGACATCGTGCAGCTGGGCAACACCTCGTATCGCATCCTGAAGATCGAGACCGGGCGTGTGATCGTGGAGGACGCCAAGGGCCAGCCGCCGAACATGCCGTTCTGGTTCGGCGAGGCGCCGGGCCGCAGCGATGAGCTGTCGATTGCGGTCTCGCGCTTGCGCGCGCGCGCCGAGGCGCTGCTCGATGAAGGCGTCGAAGCCTTGCGCAGCTGGCTGCAGGACAAGCACCAGCTGCCGACCGCTGCCGCCGAGCAACTCGCGCAATACCTGGCCGCCGCCAAGGCCGCGCTGGGCCTGCTGCCCACGCGCGAGCGCATCGTCTTCGAACGCTTCTTCGATGAAGTAGGCGACACGCATCTGGTGATTCACGCGCCGCTGGGCTCGCGCATCATGCGCGCCTGGGGGCTGGCGCTGCGCAAGCGCTTCTGCCGGCAGTTCAACTTCGAGCTGCAGGCGGCGGCGCTGGACGATTCCCTGGTGCTGTCCCTGGGCCCCACGCACAGCTTCCCGCTGGAAGACGTCACGCGCTACCTGCATTCCAACAGCGCGCTGGACGCGCTGATTCAGGCCGTGCTGCAGGCACCGATGTTCAACACCCGCTGGCGCTGGGTGGCGAGCGTGGCGCTGGCGGTGGAACGCAATCGCAAGGGCAAGCGCGTGCCGCCGCAGTTCCAGCGCTCGGACGCCGAAGACCTGCTCACGCATGCCTTTCCGGACGCGCTGGCCTGCCAGGACAATCTCACCGGTGATCGCGAGGTGCCGGATCATCCCCTGGTGCAGCAGGCGCTCGACGACTGCCTGCACGAGGTCATGGACGCCGATGGCTTCCTGGCTTTGCTCAAGCGCCTGGAGTCCGGCGCCACGCAGGTGATCTGTCGCGATCTCACCACGCCCTCGCCGCTATCCGAGTCCATTCTCAATGCGCGGCCTTATGCGTTTCTGGATGACGGCGCCGCCGAGGAACGCCGCACCCTGGCGGTGAAGACACGCGGCCTGGACTACCTGAAGGACATCGAGCCCGGCCGCGATCTCGCGCGGCTGGACCGCGAAGCCATCGCCAGCGTGCGCGAGGAGATGCGCCCGGAGCCGGCAAACGCTGAAGAAGTCCATGACGCACTGGTCACGCACGGCTTTTTCACGGAGGACGAAGCGAGCGGCTGGACCACGCAGCTGCAGGAACTGATGCAACAGCGTCGTGTCGCCCGCTTGTCTCCCTCTCCCCCCGCCGCGCGGGGGGAGAGGGCCGGGGTGAGGGGGGCGCCCGAAGCCGCATCGACACCCGCCCCGCTCTGGGTCGCCGCCGAACGCCTGCGCGAACTGCGCGCCGTGTTGCCGGAGGCCGCGCTCGAAGGCGATGCGCCGCTGCTGGGCAAAGACATCGACGCCGACAGCGCGCTGCGCGAACTGCTGCGCAGCCGCCTGGAACTGCAGGGTCCGGTCACCGCTGCCGAACTCGCGACGCCGCTGGGCTTGCCCGCGAATCTGATCGATGCCGCATTGCTGGCACTGGAGCAGCAAGGCAGCGCGATGCGCGGACATTTCGAAGCACTGCCGGAATTGCAGTGGTGCGAGCGCCGCCGCCTCGCCCGCATCCACCGCTACACGCGCGACCGCAAGCGCGCGCAATACGAGCCGGTGCCGCCGGCGGCCTTCATGCGCTTCCTGCTGCACTGGCAAGGCGTGGTGGGCGAGGAACGTCGCGAAGGACCGGTGGCGCTGGAAGCGGTGCTCGCGCAACTGGAAGGCTTCCCCGCCGCTGCCGCCGCCTGGGAAGCCGAGCTGCTGCCCGCGCGCCTGCGCTGGTACGAGCCGCACTGGCTGGATCAGCTCTGCGCCACCGGCCGCGTGTTCTGGCAGCGCCTGCCCAGCGGGGACAACAGCCGCAAGAACGCACCCGTGCGCGCCACGCCCATCGTGCTGCTGGCGCGCGAGCGCGCCGCCTGCTGGCAGAGTGCGCCGGATGCCGCGCCCGAACTCTCGGCGAGTGCGCAGGACGTGCTGAGCGCACTGCGCGCCCAGGGCGCCTCGTTCTTCGTGGACCTGGTCAGCGATACCGGACGCTTGCGCAGCGAGGTGGAAGGCGCGCTGGGCGAGCTGGTCAGTCATGGCCTGGTCAATGCCGACGGCTTTGCCGGGCTGCGCGCACTGATTGCACCGGCCGAGATCAAGGCGCGTCGCCTGCGGCGCGGCGGCCTGCGTGCCGCGTTTGAAAACCTGGAAGGCGCCGGCCGCTGGAGTCTGGTGCGTCAGCGTCGCAGCGAGGAAGAACAGCCCGAGGCGCTGCGCATCGAGACCATCGCCCGCAGCCTGCTCAAACGCTACGGCGTGCTGTTCCGCAAGCTGCTGGAGCGCGAGCCGCAGCTGCCGCCCTGGCGCGAGCTGGCCTATGTGCTGCGGCGTCTGGAAGCGCGCGGCGAGATTGCCGGCGGCCGCTTCGTGAGCCTGTTTGCGGGCGAACAGTTTGCCTTGCCGGAAGCCGCCACCGCGCTGCGCCGCTTCCGCGAGGATCGCGATGAAGCGCTGGCCGTGGTCTGCGGCAGCGACCCGCTCAATCTGCTCGGCCTGATTCTGCCGGGTGAGCGCGTCCCCGCCCTGCCCGGCAACCGCATTCTCTATCGCGGCGGCATCGCGGTCGCGACCCTGATCGCCGGCGAAGTGAACTACCTGCAGCCCGCCGAGGCTGCGCAGCAACACGAGTGGAAACAGAAGTTGCTGCGCCGGACCGGCGACTGAGCGGCGCGAAGCACGCCTTTTCTCTATTCATTCCCGCGAACGCGGGAATCCAGCGCCCGTCCCCGACAGCCACCACCGGGATGTCCGCCTGCGCGTGCATGACAGCGAGTGTTCTTCTTCGCCTCAAGCCCTCGCCAGATGCTTCCTTCCCCTCAGACCCTGCGACGTTATAACATGCGTTTTAACACCACCCGGAGCCCGCCATGGAACTGAAGATCATCGCTGTCGGCAATTCGGCCGGCGTGCTGCTGCCCAAGGAATTGCTGGCGCGGCTGCGCGTGGAAAAGGGCGACTCGCTGTACGTGGCCGAGACGCCGGACGGCATCAAGCTGATGCCGCACGATCCGGAGCTGGCGGCGCAGATGCAGGTGGCCGAGGGGGTGATGCGCAAGCGGCGCAATCTGTTACGCAAGCTGGCGGACAACTGAAGCGGCGGAACCGCCATGATCGTCTGGATCGAAAAACCCCTGGTGCTGATGCTGCATGACCGGCAGATCGCCGAACACGGCGGCGCTGCCGGTGTGCGCGACGATAATCTGCTGCAATCTGCGCTGGCACGCCCGCAGCAGCTATACGCCTATGGCGATCCGCCGCCTGATCTCGCCGATCTGGCCGCGAGCCTCTGCTACGGCATTGCCCGCAATCACGCTTTCGTGGACGGCAACAAGCGTAGCGCCATCGTCAGCTGCGAAACCTTCATCGAACTCAATGGCGCGCATCTGCAAGCCGGCGACACTGAAATCTTTCCGGTGATTCTCGCCCTCGCCGAAGGCCAGCTCAGCGAAGCCGAATTCGCCGCCTGGCTGCGCGCGCATCTGACACTCGACACGACCAGCGGCGTGCAGGAGCCACCGGCGCGCTACCGCAAGACGGCGGCGCGCCCGAAGACGCGCCGCCGCAAAACTCAGAGCTTGCGATAAACCTCGGCGCCCTCGCGCTTGAACTCTTCGGACTTCTCCGCCATGCCGCGCATCAGCGCATCCTGCTCTTGCGCGCCGATCTTATCCGCGTAGTCGCGCACATCTTGCGTGATCTTCATCGAGCAGAAATGCGGCCCGCACATGGAGCAGAAGTGCGCGAGCTTGGCGCCTTCCTGCGGCAGGGTTTCGTCGTGGAACTCGCGTGCCTTTTCCGGATCCAGGCCCAGATTGAACTGATCCTCCCAGCGGAACTCGAAGCGCGCCTTGGACAGCGCGTTGTCGCGCACCTGCGTGCCCGGGAAGCCCTTGGCCAGATCCGCCGCATGCGCGGCGATCTTGTAGGTGACGATGCCTTCACGCACATCGTCCTTGTCGGGCAGGCCCAGATGCTCCTTGGGCGTCACGTAGCAGAGCATGGCGCAGCCGTACCAGCCGATGTTGGCGGCGCCGATGCCGCTGGTGATGTGGTCGTAACCCGGCGCGATATCGGTGGTCAGCGGGCCGAGCGTGTAGAACGGCGCCTCGAAGCAGTGCTGGAGCTGCTCCTCCATGTTCTCCTTGATCATCTGCATCGGCACATGGCCGGGGCCTTCGATCATGGTTTGCACGTCGTGCTGCCAGGCGATCCTGGTCAGCTCGCCCAGGGTGTGCAGCTCGCCGAACTGCGCCTCGTCATTGGCGTCGGCGATGCTGCCCGGACGCAGGCCATCGCCCAGCGAGAAGCTGACGTCATAGGCCTTCATGATTTCGCAGATTTCCTCGAAGTGCGTGTAGAGGAAATTCTCCTGGTGATGCGCCAGGCACCACTTGGCCATGATCGAGCCGCCGCGGCTGACGATGCCGGTGACGCGGTTCGCGGTCCAGGGGATGTAGCGCAGCAGCACGCCGGCGTGAATGGTGAAGTAGTCCACGCCCTGCTCGGCCTGTTCGACCAGGGTGTCGCGGAACAGCTCCCAGGTCAGTTCTTCGGCCTTGCCGTTGACCTTCTCCAGGGCCTGATAGATCGGCACGGTGCCGATGGGTACCGGCGAGTTGCGCAGAATCCACTCGCGGGTTTCGTGGATGTTCTTGCCGGTGGACAGGTCCATCACGGTGTCGCCGCCCCAGCGGATCGACCAGACCATCTTCTCCACTTCCTCGGCAATCGAGGAGCTGACCGCGCTGTTGCCGATGTTGGCATTGATCTTCACGCGGAAGTTGCGGCCGATGATCATCGGCTCCAGCTCCGGGTGATTGATGTTGGCGGGGATGATGGCGCGGCCGCGCGCCAGCTCGCTGCGCACGAATTCCGGGGTGATCTCTTTCTGCAGGAAGGCGCCGAAGTTCTGTCCCGCATGCTGGCGGCGCAGATAGCCGGCCTTCTCGTAGCTCTCGCGCAGCTCGGCCAGGCGCGCGTTCTCGCGGATCGCCACGAACTCCATTTCCGGCGTGATCAGGCCGCGCCGGGCGTAATGCATCTGGCTGACGTTGGCGCCGGCCCGGGCCTTGCGCGGCGCGCGGATGTGCTCGAAGCGCAGATTCGCGGTCTTGTCGTCGGCGGCGCGGATGCGGCCGTAGATGGAGCTGGGGCCGCGCAGGGCCTCGGTGTCGCCGCGCGCCTCGATCCAGCCCGCGCGCAGTGCCGGCAGCCCCTCGCGCAGATCGATGCGCACCTCGGGATCGGAATACGGGCCGGAGGTGTCGTACAGCGTCACCGGCGGATTGGGCTCGATGCCGTCGCGGGTGCGCGTGGGCGACAGACTCACTTCACGCATGGGCACACGCACATCGCCCGAACCCGCGACATAGATCTTGCGGCTGGCGGGAAAGGGCTTGCGGACCTCGGCGGAGAGTTCGTCGGCCTGACGAAACAGATTGTCGATCACTGCGTTCATCGTTCTTTTTCCCGAATGTGACGGGCGGGGAACGCAGCGGGCGCTCGGCGCCCGTTAGCCTTCCCTCGCCGCGTGTGAAACCAATTCCTGGCGGCCAGGTTCCAAGGGTTTGATCTCAGCCGCCGCAGCGCGGAAGCGATGCGGCCGGCACCCCCGGCTATCGCGTCTACTTTACCGGGCCGGGCGCGGGAGCGAAACCGGCGCCGCTGCGAGCCGACACCACCGCCGCCTATACTGCGCGACTTATGATGCCGATCCACCCGAGAGCCGCCGCGTGAACACGCTGAGCCGCTACATTTTCAGCGATGCCATGTGGCGCTGGGCCGGCGCCAGCGTGGTGCTGCTGGGCCTGGCGATCCTGACCCGCGCGCTGCGCTTCGTGGCCGAGGCCGCACTGGGCCGCATCCCCGCCGGCACCATCCTGCCGCTGATCGGCCTGCAGAGCCTGCAGTTCTTCGCCTACCTCATGCCCGCCACCGTGCTGCTGGCGGTGATGATGTGCTTCATGCGCCTGCACGACGACCGCGAACTCTCGGCCCTGTTCGGCTGCGGCGTCTCGCCCTATGCCATCGCGCGGCCGCTGGCGGTGGCCGCCCTGCTCTGCGCCGCCATCGCCGCCACCCTCTCGCTCTACGTCTCGCCCTGGGCGGCGCGCACCTTCGACAGCAGCGTCAAGGCCGCGCGCGCCGCGATGGGCCGCAGCGCCCTGCACGCCGGCGAGCTGCGCGAACTCTCCGGCGGCCGCGCGGTGATCTATGCCGGCGAGCAGGGCAACGACACCCTGCTCTCGCCGCTGTTCGCCTGGCGCGGCCTGGACAATGGCGAGCAGATCCTGGTGGCGCATGACGGCCGCTGGCTGACCCTGCCCGATGGCAATGGCGAGATCGACGTCAACAACGGCGAGTTCACGCGCCTGCTGCCCAAGGCCACCGAGCAGGCGCGCTTCGCCTCCGGGCAGATGCGCGTGTCGCTGGCCGACCCCGAGCTGCCGCCCTCGCGCCGCCGCTACGACAGCACCGCCTCGCTGTGGAAGGATCGGGATCCGGTGGCGCAGGCCGAGCTGCAGCGGCGCATCGGCCTGCCGCTGTCCTGCCTGCTGATGGTGACCCTGGCCTTCGTGCTCGCGCCGTTCGCGCCGCGCGCGCCGACGCGCGCGCGCATGGCCGGCGCCTTGCTGGTGTACGCGGTCTACAACCAGCTGCTCACCGCCGCGCAGCGCTGGACCGAGAAAGGCACGCTGAGCGTGATGATCGGGCAATGGTGGGTCCACGCCCTGCTGGCCCTGGCGCTGGGCTTCATGCTGCTGCGCCGCTATGGCGGCCTGGGGCGCGCCACATGATCCGCATCGCCGACCGCTATCTGGCCACGCGCGTGCTGCTGGGCTGCGGCGCCGTCACCGCCGGCCTGCTCACCGTCTATCTGGTGCTGTCGCTGGTGGACGAAAGCGGCAGCGGCAGCAGCTGGAGCGAGGCCCTGCGTGATTCGCTGCTGGCCCTGCCCTCCACGCTGCAGCGCCTGCTGCCGGCCATGACCCTGCTCGGCGCCGCGCTGGGCCTGGGTTACAGCGCGCGCCATCACGAGCTGATCGTGCTGCGCGGCGCGGGACTCTCGCCGCTGCGCCTGGCGCGCGGGCCGATGCTGGCAGGCCTGCTGATCGGCGCCCTGGGTCTGGCCAATGCGCACTGGCTGCTGCCGCTGGCCGGCGCGCAGCAGGGCTATGGTCAGCAGGCGCTGTGGGTGCCGATGGGTGAAGCCGTGGTGCGCGTGGAACGCATGCCCGATGCGCAAAGCCTGCGCGGCGTGAGCGTCTATCAGTTCAGCCCCAACGGTCTGCAGCAGGTGCTGCGCGCCGACAGCGCGCAATACCAGAACAACGGCCGCTGGCGGCTGCAGCAGGTGCAGAGCCTGCGCTTCGCCGATGGTCAGCTGCAGCAGGACAGCCAGGACAGTCTCGACAGCGAGCAGCTGCCGCAACCCGAGGTGCTGCGTCTGGAAAGCCTGGAGCGCGGCGCCGTGGGCCTGGGCGATCTGCTGCGCTTCGTCGCCGACCGTCGCGCGCACGGCGTCCCCAGTCCGGAAGCCGAGGTGCGTCTGGCGGCGCTGCTCATGCAGCCCGTGCTGCTGCTGGCCCTCCTCAGTCTGATGGCGGCGGGCCTGGCCGCACATGCCAGCCGCACCGGCCTGGGTGCGCGCCTGATGCTGCTGATCGGCCTGGGTCTGGCCGCCAGCGTCGGACAGGATCTGCTGGGCGCACTGGCGCAGCTGCAGCGCTGGCCGCCGATTCCCAGCGTCGCGGCCGTGCCGCTGGCGGTATTCCTGCTGGCGCTGATCAGCCCGCGCCTGCTGCGGGCCTGAGCGACTGCCAAAGCTTTAAAGGGCTTGGCGTCCCTTGCGCCTTTGCGTGATTCTTGATGCCTTCTTCAGGCCACTCAGCCCTGCTCCTCCGCTCGCCGCGATTCATCCGGCTGCGTCAGCCAGCGCGCGCCCGCAAACAGCAGCGCCATCAGCGCATAGGCGATCACCCAGGGCCAGGCCGGCTGCAGCGCCAGGGCGGTGTCGCCGTAGGTGTAGCGGTACGCGTGCATCAGGCCTAGTGCGCTGAGGGCCGAGGCCGACAGACACCACAGCGCGGCGCGCAGGAACTGCCGCTCGATCACCGCCACGGTGGCGGCGGAAAGAATCATCGCGGTGAACACCACGCCCTGCTCCAGCGCGAACGCGCCGTCGATGTGGATGTCCTGCAGCAGAAACTTCGGCAGCAGCTCCGGCGTGAAAGGCTGCGTGACGCCGACACCCGCCGCGCGCAGACCGGCCTTGGCCATCAGCGCACCCCAGGCGGCGACGCCGGGCAGCAAACCGATCACCACCGCCGGCGCGTGCGCACGCGGCGTGGCGCTGAAGGCCTGCGCGCTCATCACGATGCCGATCCACAGCAGAATCGCCATGCCCGCTTCCACCGGCACCGCCCAGGCCAGATGCGCGAGCGTGCCGCTCAGGCACAGCAGCGCGATCACCACGCCGCTGGCCGTGGAATAGCCGGCGCGCGCGCCCATCGCCTTCCAGCCGGGATGCCCGATGTACAGCGTGGTGGGGAAGCAGGAACCGAACAGCGCGGCGAGCATGGAGCCGGCGCCGTTCACCGCCAGCGAAGGCGCGGTGGCGTAGCGATCGCCAGCCGCCTCGGCAGACTCCAGGTTCTGCATCGAGCCCACCAGGGTGAACAAGCCCATGGGCACGATCACCGCGAAGTACTGGCTGATGAAATCCCAGCGAAACGCGGCGATGAAATCCGCCAGCACCGGTACCGGCAGATGCAGGCTCGGCGCCGGGGGCGGCGCGCCGGCCGGCGCCAGGCCCGTGCTCCACGCCAGCAGCGTGCCGAGCAACACCGTCACCAGACCCACCGGCAGACCGCCGCGAAAGCGCACCCGCCCGAAATAGCCCAGCAGCACCACCGCCAGCGTGCCCAGGCCGACGATGGGTTGCGCATAGGCGCGCAGCAGAAAGCCCAGCGCGATGAACCCCAGCGCCAGACCGGCGAGCGTGGACAGCAGCGCGGCGCGCGGCGTGGCGCGGCGCAGGCGCTCGGCGAACAGCGCACCGGACAGCTCGATGAAGCCGCAACCGAAACAGGCCAGCAGACCCGCCTGCCAGGCGATGCGCTCGGGATCGGCGGCGCCGGCCGCCTGCGCCGCGAGCTTGGCCGGCAGCATCACCAGGAACACATAGGCGAACACCGTCACCGCATTGAGGCCATAGGGCAGCGCGCAGACATCGCTGCGCCCGGTCTCGCGCGCCAGACGCCGCGCCTGCTGCGCGTAATAGAGATTGCCGACCAGCAGCGAGATGGCGGCGCCCGGCAGCACATGGCCGAACAGCAGGGCATCGGAAAAGCCCAGCACGCCCCGGCACAGGCCGGAGAGCACCAGCAGCAGCATCAGATTGTCCAGCGCCAGACCGAAGAATCCGTCGAGATCGCCGCGCGAGAAGCGCGGCAGCGTTGCGGCACTCATCAGAACGAAACCTCCACGGCCTGCGTCACGCGCAGCACCGACTGATCACCGGTGCGCTGCTTCCAGGCCTGACGGATGGCCTCGATCTTCGCCGCGCTGTCCGGCGTGTCCGGATGCAGCAGCACCAGCAGCTTGGAAGGCAGGCGCTGGATTTCGCGCTGATCCTTGCCGCGCCATTGCCCGTAGACCTCCAGCACCGAGAGCCCGTCGGGAAACCGCGGGCTGACTTCCTCGTCGAGAAATTTCCGCCACTGCGCGGTGCTCACCAGCTGTCGCGGACGATCCGCCGGGCGCATGCCGAAGTACAGCTCGGTGCGCAGCCAGTGCGGCGCGGCGGCGGGATGCGCGGGGTCATCGTGCAGCGTGGCGTCGGGCGCGGCGGCGAGAGGACCGGCCAGCAGCAGGCCCAGGCAGCACAGCAATATCCAGCGAAGTTTTCTCGGCATCATTCCAGGTGATTCCCAATCCGGAGCGCCTGGATCATGCAAGCGCGAGGCCAGTCTGGCCAGCGGCGGCAGCTCAGATCTGCCGCTGCGCGTAGGCGCGCAGCCGCTCCAGATCCAGAACCTCGATGCGGTTGTACGCCAGGCGCAGCAGCTGCAGGCGCTCCAGCTCGCGCAGCGCGCGATTGACACGCTGCCGCGACAGGCCGGTGAGCAGGCCCAGCTCCTCCTGCGAAAGCTCCAGACGCTGCGCCGTGAACGGATAGAGCTGCGGGTTGAACAGCTGGCTCAGGGCCGCTGCCACCTGTCCTTCCACCGACAGCAGACGCTGGTTCTGGATCGCGGCGATGAACTCGCCCATGCGCTCGTTGAGCTGGCGGATCACGAAGCCGGAGAACGGCAGGCTGTGATCGAGCAGGAAATGGAAATCATCGACCGGCAGGAAGATCGCATCGCTGGCGCGCAAGGCGATCACGTCGTAGCGGCGCAGCTCGCGCTTGAGCACGCTGCCCTCGCCGAACCAGCCGCCGGCCGGCACGCCGGAGAAGGTGCAGCTGTCACCGGCGGCGTTGTAGACCGCCAGCTTCACCAGGCCGGTATGCACGCCGATCCAGTCTTCGGTGGGTGCCTTGCGATGCGCGAGCACCTCGCCGGCGGCGAAGTGCTGCAGGCGTACGCGCGCCAGCACGTGCGCCTGATGCGCAGGCGCCAGCTCGTGAAACCAGCCGTGGGCGGACATCGCCCTGGCGATCTGGGGATCGGCACGCATGCGCGAAATTGTCATTCAAATGACAGAGCCGCAGCCAGCACCCCGCTATGCTGCCCAGCTGCCAGCGAGCGCTGCCGGCACACCGCCGCCGTGCGGGCATGGCCGCAGCCGCCGCTGCCGGCTTGCCACATGAGGAGAACACGATGAGCAGTGCCTTCGACCAAGGCTTGGACCGCTGTGCCGCCAACTACGTCGCCCTGAGCCCCGTGGATTTCATCGCCCGCAGCGCCGCGGTCTACGGCGAGCGCCCGGCGATCGTCTATGGCGAGATCCGCCGCAACTGGGCCCAGACCTACGAGCGCGCCCGCCGCCTGGCCAGCGCCCTGGCGGCTGCCGGCGTGCGGCGCGGCGACACCGTGGCGGTGCTGCTGCCCAACACTCCGGCGATGGTGGAGGCGCATTTCGGCGTGCCGATGTCCGGCGCCGTGCTCAACACCCTCAACACGCGGCTGGACGAGCCCAGCCTGCGTTTCATGCTCAGCCACGGCGAAGCCAGGCTGCTGATCGTCGATACCGAATTCGCGCCGCTGGTGCGGCACGTCATCACCAGCCTGCCGCAGCTGAAGGTGATTGCGGTGCACGATCCCGCCTCCGGCGCCGCCGAGGTGCCGGAGTGGCCGCAGTACGAGGACTTCCTGGCCGCCGGCGATCCGCAGTACGCCTGGCAGCCGCCGGAGGACGAGTGGCAGGCCATCGCGCTCAATTACACCTCCGGCACCACCGGCGATCCCAAGGGCGTGGTCTATCACCATCGCGGCGCGGCGCTCAACGCGGTGAGCAATGTCCTGGAATGGGACATGGGCAAGCACCCGGTGTACCTGTGGACGCTGCCGATGTTTCACTGCAACGGCTGGTGCTTTCCCTGGACCGTGGCGCTGCGCGCAGGCGTCAACGTCTGCCTGCGCAAGTTCGATCCGCTGCTGGTGCTCAAGCTGATCCGCGAGGAGCGCGTCAGCCATTACTGCGGCGCGCCCATCGTGCAGGCGGCGATTGCCAACGCCCCGCTCGCCGCGCGCGAAGGCATCACGCACACGGTGCGCACCATGGTCGCGGGCGCGCCGCCGCCGCCCGCCGTGATCGCGCAGATGACGCAGATGGGTTTCGAACTCAGCCATGTCTACGGCCTGACCGAGGTCTACGGGCCGGCGGCGGTCTGCGCGCCGCAGGAACACTGGCGCGAGCTGGATGCCCAGGAGCAGGCGCGGCTCACCGCGCGCCAGGGCGTGCGCTATCACCTGCAGAGCGGGCTCACGGTGCTGGACCCGCAGACCGGACTGCCGGTGCCGGCCGATGGCGAGACCATGGGCGAACTCGCCTTCCGCGGCAACATCTGCATGAAGGGCTACCTGAAAAATCCGCGCGCCACCGAAACCGCATTCGCCGGCGGCTGGTTCCACACCGGCGATCTGGGCGTGATCGCCACGGACGGCTACGTGCAGATCAAGGACCGCGCCAAGGACATCATCATCTCGGGCGGCGAGAACATCTCCAGCATCGAGATCGAAGACACGCTCTACCGGCATCCGGCCGTGGCCGCGGCGGCGGTGGTGGCGGCGCCCGACCCGAAGTGGGGCGAGACACCCTGCGCCTTCGTCGAACTCAAGCCGGGCATGCAGGCCAGCGCCGAGGAGCTGCTTGCGCACTGCCGGCAATGGCTGGCCGGCTTCAAGCTGCCCAAGCAGATCCGCTTCGGCGAACTGCCCAAGACCTCCACCGGCAAGATCCAGAAGTTCGAGCTGCGCAAGCTGGCCGGATCGCAGCAGGCCATCGACCTCGCCAGCAGCGGCCGGCCCTGAGGCATTAACATGGCGGCCTTCGCCTCAGCCTCTACGGGACGGCCGCCATGCTCATCACCAATGCCCACATCATCAACGAAGGCCACGAGACCGCGGCCGATCTGCTGATCAAGAACGGCCGCATCGAGAAGATCGCGCCGCAGATCCGCGCGCCGGCCGGCGTGGAAGTGTTCGACGCCCAGGGTCTGTGGCTGATTCCCGGCGTGATCGACGACCAGGTTCACTTCCGCGAGCCGGGCCTGACCCACAAGGGCGATCTGTACACCGAGTCGCGCGCGGCGGTGGCCGGCGGCACGACCAGTTACATGGACATGCCCAACAACAAGCCGGCCATCACCACGCGCGCGCTGCTGGCGGAAAAGTACGCCAACGCGCAGGGCCGCTCGTTTGCCAACTACGCCTTCTACTTCGGCGGCGCCAACGACAATCTCGAAGAGATCGCGGCGCTCAAGCGCGACGAGGCCTGCGCCATCAAGGTGTTCATGGGCGCTTCCACCGGCAATATGCTGGTGGACGATCCGCAGACCCTGGACGGCATCTTCCGGCGCGCACCGATGATGGTGGTCACGCACTGCGAGGACACGCCGATGATCGTCGCCAGCGAAAACGCCGCGCGCGCGCAGTTCGGCGAGGACGTGCCGGCCGCCGAGCATCCGCGCATCCGCTCCGAAGCCGCCTGCTACAAGTCCACCGAGCTGGCCGTGGGTCTGGCGCGCCAGCACGGCAGCAATCTGCACGTGCTGCATCTCACCACCGCCAAGGAGCTGGCGTTCTTCACGGCCGGGCCGCTCAAGGACAAGAAGATCACGGTGGAAGCCTGCGTGCATCATCTGTTTTTCAGCGAGGCGGATTACGCCAGCCTGGGCCATCTGATCAAGTGCAATCCCGCGATCAAGACCGAGGCCGACCGTCGCGCCCTGCTGCGCGCGGTGATGGAAGACCGCATCGACGTGATCGCCACCGACCACGCGCCGCACACCGCCGAGGAGAAAGCCAACACCTACTTCAAGGCGCCGTCCGGCCTGCCGCTGGTGCAGCACACCCTGCTGATGCTGCTGGAGCTGGTGCATCGCGGCGAACTGAACATGCGCACCGTGGTGCGCAAGACCAGTCATGCGGTGGCCGACCGTTTCGGCGTGGTGGATCGCGGCTACATCCGCGAAGGCTACTGGGCCGATCTGGCGCTGGTGGACCACCACGCGCGCACCACCGTGCGCAAGGAAGACGTGCTGTACAAGGTGGGCTGGTCACCGCTGGAAGGCCGCACCCTGCGCGGCGCGGTGCGCGCCACCTGGGTCAACGGCGCGCTCGCGTACAAGGACGGTGTGGTGCTGCCGCAGCCGCTGGGGCAGAGGCTGCGCTTCGTCTGAGCGCTGGCGATGCCGCGCCAGCGCTCGCCGATGGAGTCTTTGGCGCGTGAGCTGCGGCGCACGCAGACCGATGCCGAGCGCGTGCTCTGGCAGCGTCTGCGCAATCGCCAGTTGCTGGGGCACAAGTTCCGCCGGCAACTGCCCATCGGGCCGTACATCGTGGACTTCGTTTGCGTGGAACGGCAGCTGATCATCGAACTGGATGGCGGTCAGCATGCCGAACAACGGGCGCGGGATGCGCAGCGCAGCGCCTGGCTCCAAGCGCGCGGCTTTCGCGTGCTGCGCTTCTGGAATGATCAGGCTTTGAAGGAAACCAATGCCGTGCTGGAATTCGTGCTGCGGCACCTGAGCGAGAACCCCTCACCCCAACCCTCTCCCCTTGCAGGGGAGAGGGAGTTGTAAGCTCTCGCACGCAGCTCAGGCGCGCAAACATCAGCCAAGCTGCATGAACCTCAATCCAGCGTCCCCTCTCCCCTCCCCGAGGGGAGAGGGCCAGGGTGAGGGGAGCGCCCGCCACATCAACAAACGCAAGCCATGACCGACAAACCCCGCTGCCCCTGGTGCCTGTCCACCGCGCAGTACATCCGCTATCACGACGAGGAATGGGGCCGCCCGGTACGCGATGACGCCGTCCTCTTCGAATTCCTCATTCTCGAAGGCGCGCAGGCCGGCCTGTCCTGGCGCACGATCCTGGAGCGGCGCGAGGGGTATCGCAAAGCCTTTGCGAACTTCGATGTCGCCAAGGTCGCGCGCTTCAGCGATGCGAAGCTGGAGAAGCTGCTGCTCGACCCCGGCATCATCCGCAACCGCCTGAAGGTCTTTGCCACGCGCACGAACGCGCAGGCCTTCATCCAGGTGCAGAAGGAGTTCGGCAGCTTCGCCAACTATCTCTGGGGCTTCGTCGATGGCCAGCCGCTGGTCAACCGGCCCGGCTCCCTGAAGCAGGTGCCGGCCAAGACCGCGCTCTCGGATCGCATCAGCAAGGACCTGGGCAAGCGCGGCTTCAAGTTCATCGGCAGCACCATCATCTATGCCTATCTGCAGGCGGTGGGCGTGGTGGACGATCACCTCGCCGACTGCTGGCGGGCTTGACGCCGGTCATCGTCGCGGGCTTGCCCGCGGGCAGGCGCGGGCAACATACTGCGGCACGATGAAATGGCTCGCGACACTCACGCTGCTCTGGCTCGCACTGCTGCCTTTCCAGGCGCAGGCCGGCAGCGCCATGCCCTGTCATGAGCACACCGTCAGCAGCGCGCCGCAGACGCAGGCGCCAGCCCAAGTCTCGGCCGATACGCAGCAGCACTGCCCGCATCATGGCGGCGCACGCTGTCACTGCGTGCAGGCCTGCGGCGCCGCCGGTGCGGCGCTCCTGGTCGGGCTGCCTGCGCTGGCCTTCGCACCGGCGCCCGACGCGCCGTCCGCGCTGCGTGCCCTCGCGCTGCCCCGCAACAGCGCCGCCCCACCGCTGCGGCCTCCCATCGCCACGCTCTGATCGCCTCTCTGCGGCGGACCTGCGTCGTCCGCCTGGACCTCGACCGGCGTAAGGCCGGCATCCGATTGGAGTGTTGCCCGTGTCATCCATCCGTTTTCTGGCAGCGCCTGGCGCGCTGCTGCTGCTGAGCGCCTGCGCCAGCCTGCCCGCCGACTGGGGGCGCGGCGCGCTGGATGCGCAGCTGCGCGACCGCGGCCTGTCATCCGCCACCGTCCCGCGCGAGCGCTTCACCGCGCAGGCGCTGCGCGAACCCCTGGACCTGGAGCGCGCGATCCAGCTGGCGCTGCTCAACAACCCGGAGCTGCAGGCGCGTTATGCCAGCCTGGGCTTCGCCGCCGCCGAGGTGTACGAAGCCGGACGGCTGAGCAATCCGCTGCTGTCATTCACGCAGCTCTCGGCCGGCGGCGAGGCGCATGCGCAGCTCACGCTGGGCGTGGCGGTGAACTTCACCGAGCTGCTGTTTGCGCGCACGCATCGCCGCATCGCCGATGCGCAGTTCGCGGCGCAGAAAGCCGCCGTGGGCAGCGCCGCGCTGGAACTGGCCGCGCAGGTGGAAGCCGCCTACCGGCGCTGCGCCGCCGCCGCGCAGCTGCTGCAGCTGCGCGAACGTCTCGCGCAGACCGCGCAGGTTTCCGCCGCGCTGGCGCAGCGCTATTACGAGGCCGGCAATCTCAAGCCCGCCGAGCTGGCCCTGGAACAGGCCGGCGGCGCGCAGGCCGCGCTGCAAGCCGACACCGCGCAGCTGGAACTGTCGCTGGCGCGCGCCAGCCTGCAGCGCTTGATGGGCTTGGCGGATACGCAGACGCCGTGGCAGCTCGCCGAGCCCCTGGCCGCGCTGCCCGCCGCCGATGAAGCGCTGGACCGCCTGCAGGCGCAGGCGCAGGCCTCGCGTCTGGACCTGCAGGCCGCCCAGGCACAGCTGCAGGCGGTGCAGGCGCGTTACGGCATCGCCACGCCGCAGAGCCTGATCGGCGAGCTGCAGCTGGGCGCGGAACGCGAGCGCGATTACGACGGCAGCCTGCATGCGGGGCCCACGGCGGCCATCAGCCTGCCGCTGTTCGACACCGGCAAGGGCCGGCGTGCGCGTGCGCAGGCCGAGCTGCAAGAGGCGCAGGCCGCCTTGCAGGCCGCCGAGCTGGACGTGCAGACGCAGCTGCACAGCGCCTACGCCCAGCTGCGCAGCAGCCGCAAGCGCGCCGAGCGTTATCGCGATGAACTCATTCCCGCCCGCGAGCGCGCCTTCGAAGCCCTGCAGCGCGAACACAACTACATGCTGATCGGCAGCTTCGAACTGCTGGCCGCGCGCCAGCAGAGCTTCGATGCCTACGCCGGCTACATCGAGGCCCTGCGCGATTACCAGCTCGCGCGCGCCGATCTGGCGCGCGCCGTCGGCCGTCGCCTGCCGCAGACTGACCCCGCGCCCGCCGCAGCGCTGCCCGAAGCCGCGCCACAAGACCCGCATGCCCATCATCACGGAGATCACACGCCATGATCAGCCGCCGCAAGCTTCTCTCCGCACTCAGCGCCACCGGCCTGGGCGTCGGGCTCATGCGCAGCGCCAGCGCGCAGCATGAGCAGCATCAGGCCGCGCCTGCCGCCGCCGCCGCGCCGTCGCCATCGGCCGCGCCCGCCGCAGGCGCGTACACGCCGGTGCGCACGCCCAATGGCTGGACGCTGCCCCATCGCCTGAAGGACGGCGTGAAGGAATTCCATCTGGTGGCCGAAGAGATCGAGCACGAGTTCGCACCGGGCAGCAAGGCCAAGTGCTGGGGCTACAACGGCTCCACGCCGGGACCGACGCTCGAAGCGGTGGAAGGCGATCGCGTGCGCATCTACGTCACCAACCGCCTGGGCGAAGCCACCTCCGTGCACTGGCACGGCATCCTGCTGCCCAGCGGCATGGACGGCGTGGGTGGCCTGTCGCAGCGGCACATCCAGCCGGGCGAGACCTATGTCTACGAGTTCACGCTCAACCAGCACGGCACGCATATGTATCACCCGCATGCCGACGAGATGACGCAGCTGGGCCTGGGCATGATGGGCTTCTTCATCATCCATCCCAAGGCTGGCGAGATCGAACGCATCGACCGCGACTACGCGATCATGCTGCACAACTGGGCCCTGCACCCCGGCACCTCGCGCCCCGATCCCTCGATCATGAGCGAGTTCGATCTGTGGACCTTCAACAGCAAGGTCTTCCCCGCCACCGAGTCTCTGGTCGCCGCCAGCGGCGAGCGCGTGCGCATCCGCTTCGCCAATGTCTCGATGTGGAATCACCCGATCCATCTGCATGGTCATCGCTTCGAAGTCACCGGCGGCGACAGCGGCCGCTGGCCGCGCACGCAGTGGCGACGCGAGGTCACCGAGATCATCGCCGTGGGCCAGACCCGCGATCTGGAATTCACCGCCGTGCCCGGCGACTGGGCCCTGCACTGCCATATGTCGCACCACACCATGAACGCCATGGGCCACGGCATCCCCAATCCCATCGGCGTGGACCAGCGCGGCGTGGCCGAGCAGGTGCGCGAACTGCTGCCCGGCTACATGGCCATGGGCGAGCACGGCATGAGCGAGCACGGCGAGCATGTGGCCATGGGCATGCTGCCCGGCCCCGACAACACCCTGCCCATGGCCAGCGGTGAAGGTCCCTACGGACCGCTGGAAATGGGCGGCATGTTCACTGTGGTGAAAGTGCGCGAGAACCTGGCGCGCGGCGACTACCGCGATCCGGGCTGGTACCGCAGCAGGCCGGCTGAAACGGCGCGACGCGTCTCCAGCGAGCCGGACTTCGGCAAGCCCTATCGTCGCGCCAGGGCGGGAGCTTGACCGGCATCAAGGCCCGCCTGTCCTGCCACTCGCAAGCTGCCCTCTCCGCGCAAGCTCCAAGGGGCTCACCATGAACATCCCGTACCGACTCACTGGCCTGCTGGCAACCCTGCTCTTGCCGGCTGCGGCTTTCGCGGCGGGGGCGATGGACGATGCGAAGCCCATGCCCGGCGACATGAAGATGAGCGGCTGCATGCAGATGGATGCCGAGGGCAAGGACATGATGGCCGAGCATCGCCACCATCTGCAGGCGCTGCACGCCATCGCCACTCAGCTGGCGAAGGCCAGGACCGACGCGCAGCGCGTCGCGCTCTTGCAGCGCTACGTGAGCCTGATGGACGAGCAGCAGCAGGCGATGCTGGCGAAGATGCACCCGCAGCATGACCGGCATCCTGCGGATCAGGATCATGGCGAAAAGCCCGAAGCTGCGCCGGAGCATCAACACGAGCACGAGCACTGAGGACTTGACCCTGGACTCGACACCAGGGTTTAGCATGACGGCAATCCGCACTGGAGCACCGTCATGCCCACCAAGTCGCATTCCGCCGAAAGCCTGAGCATCGGCCGCCTCGCTGCGGCCGCCGGAGTCGGCATCGATACCGTGCGCTACTACGAGCGCAGCGGCCTGCTGCCCGCACCGCCGCGCCGCGCCTCCGGTTACCGCGCCTATCCCGCCGACAGTCTCGCGCGCCTGCGCTTCATCCGTCGCGCCAAGGCCCTGGGTTTCGCGCTGGATGAAATCGCGGAGCTGCTGCGGCTGAGCCAGCCTCACGAACGCGGCGCCAGCGATGTGCGTCAGCTCGCGCAAGTCAGGCTGCAGGAAGTGGAAGCGAAGATCGCAGAGCTGCAGCGTGTGCGCGCTGGCCTGCGCCAGCTGGTGAAGGCCTGTCCGGGACGAGGCTCGCCGCAGGCCTGCCCGATCATCGCCGCGCTCTCCGATGGAGCGCGCACATGAATGTGAAGTCTCTGGTGCGCGACCCGGTCTGCGGCATGCAGGTCGATCCCGAGCGCAGTCCGCACCGCTTCACGCACGCCGGCCAGATCCATCATTTCTGCAGCGCGGGCTGCCTGCACAAGTTCGAGCAGGATCCGGCCGCCTACGAAAGCGCAGCCCCGGCATCCGGCTGCTGCGCGCATCAGGCCAGCACGCCGCCGGCGGCCGGCGCGATATGGACCTGCCCCATGCATCCGGAGGTGCGTCAGGATCATCCGGGCAGCTGCCCGACGTGCGGCATGGCGCTGGAGCCCGAGCATCCCGCTGCCACACAGGACGATGGTGAGCTGCGCGACATGCAGCGGCGTTTCATCGTCGGTCTTGCCCTGAGCCTGCCGCTGCTGTGGCTGAGCATGGGCGAGCTGCTGCCGCAGCGTCTGCAGGCAACGCACTGGCTGGGTCATCAGCAGGCGGCCTGGTTGCAGCTGCTGCTGGCCTCACCCGTGGTGCTGTGGGCGGGCTGGCCGTTCTGGCAGCGCGCGGCAGCTTCGCTGCGGCATCGCAGTCTCAACATGTTCACCCTGATTGCGCTGGGCGTGGCGGCGGCTTACGGCTTCAGCCTGCTGGCCCTGCTCGCACCGCAGTGGCTGCCGCCGGGCTTTGCGATGTCCGGCATGGCGCCGCTGTATTTCGAATCGGCGGCGGTCATCACCACGCTGGTGCTGCTGGGCCAGGTGCTGGAACTGCGGGCGCGCGCGCAGACCTCAGGCGCGATCCGCGCGCTGCTGGCGCTGGCGCCGGCCATTGCACACCGGCTCGATGCGCAGGACCGCGAAAGCGAGGTGACGCTGCAGCAGGTGCGCCCCGGTGATCGCCTGCGCGTGCGGCCGGGCGAAAAGATTCCGGTGGACGGCGTGGTGCTCGACGGCGCCAGCCACGTCGATGAAGCCATGCTCAGCGGCGAGCCGACACCGGTGGCCAAGCGCGCCGGCGACGCCGTGAGCGGCGCCACGCTCAACGGCAGCGGCACGCTGCTGATCCGCGCGCGCCGCGTCGGCGAGGACAGCCTGCTCGCGCAGATCGTGCGACAGGTGGCACAGGCGCAGCGTTCGCGTGCGCCGGTGCAGCGTCTGGCGGATCGCGTCGCGGCCTGGTTCGTGCCGGCGGTGATCATCATCGCTGTCATCAGCGCGCTGCTGTGGCTGCACTGGGGTCCGCCGCCGGCGGGCGCACACGCGCTGCTCGCCGCCGTCTCGGTGCTGATCATCGCCTGCCCCTGTGCGCTGGGTCTGGCGACGCCGATGTCGGTGATGGTCGGCGTCGGCCGCGGCGCCGCGGCCGGTGTGCTGGTGCGCGATGCCGCGGCGCTGGAAGCCCTGTCGCGCATCGACACCCTGGTGCTCGACAAGACCGGCACGCTCACCGAAGGCAAGCCCAGCCTGCGTCAGCTGTTGCCGCTGCCCGGCTTCGACGAGGACGAGCTGCTGCGTCTGGCCGCAGGCGCCGAGGCGAGCAGCGAGCATCCGCTCGCGCGCGCCATCGTCGCGGCCTTTCTGGCGCGTGGCGGCACCTTGCCGGCGACACGGGACTTCGGTTCCGATCCGGGTCTGGGCGTGTGGGCGCAGATCGAGGGGCGCAGCGTGCTGCTCGGCAATGCCGCGCTGATGCGGGCTCGCGGCGTCGATCCCGCCGCGTTCGCGCCGCTGCTGGCCGAACACGGCGGCGACACCCGCGTGCTGCTGGCCTGCGACGGACAGCCGGCCGGCGTGCTGCGCATCGCCGATGCCGTGAAAGCCAGCACGCCGGAAGCGCTCGCGGGCCTGCGCGGCGCGGGGCTGCGCCTGCTGATGCTCAGCGGTGATCGCCGCGACAGCGCGCAGGCCATCGCCCGGCAGCTGGGCATCGACGAGGTGATTGCCGAGGTGCTGCCGGCCGACAAGACCGCCGTGATCGCGCGGCTGCAGCAGGAAGGCCGGCGCGTGGCCATGGCCGGCGACGGCATAAACGACGCACCGGCCCTGGCCCGCGCCGACGTCGGCATCGCCATGGGCAGCGGCACCGATGTGGCCATGCAGGCGGCTGGCATCACCCTGCTGGGCGGCGATCTGCGCGGCGCGCTGCGCGCCTTGAAGCTGTCGCGGGCGACCTTGCAGAACATCCGCCAAAACCTGTTCTTTGCCTTTATCTACAACGCCTTGGGCATTCCCATCGCGGCCGGCGCGCTGTACCCGCACTACGGCCTGCTGCTCTCGCCGATGCTGGCCAGCGCGGCCATGAGCCTGTCCTCGGTCTGCGTGATCGGCAACGCCCTGCGCCTGCGCCACCTGCAGCTGGACGCGGCTTGACGGGACCTCCGCCTGACGATTACATTGAAAACTGTAACATTCATTGAGGAGAGTCATGGAACCGTCCAGCGATACCGTGATGCCGGTGCGCCGCGATCTGCACTTCTCGCTGCCGCAGGCGCGGCTGAGCGATTGGCATGACGCCGGGGTGCATGTCAGCCACTTCTTCAACGCCATGTCGCTGTTCTTCCCGGACGGCGAGCGCTTCTTCATCCACGCGGTGCGTCACTACCGCGACCAGATCCGCGATCCGCAGCTGCAGCAGGCGGTGACCGGCTTCATCGGTCAGGAGGCCATGCACGGCCGTGAGCACACCGAGTGCAACGAGATGCTGGACCGCGCCGGTCTGCCGGGCACGGCGCTGCAGCAGTTCGTGTACCGCCTGCTGGAACGCATGAAGCGCCGCGCGCCCAAGGCCATGCAGCTGTCGGCCACCATCGCCCTGGAACATCTCACCGCGATCATGGCCAATGCCCTGCTCAGCGATGCGCGCGTGGTGAGTCAGGCCGAGCCGCATTTCGCGCGGCTGTGGCGCTGGCATGCGCTGGAGGAAACCGAACACAAGGCGGTGGCCTTCGACGTGTGGCGCGCGGTGATGCCCAAGACCCTCTTCAGTTACCTGCTGCGCATCTGGGGGCTGATCGTGGCCAGTGCCATCTTCTGGCCGCTCGTGGCGATCTTTCACTGGCGACTGCTGCGCGCCGATCCGGTGGCGCGTCGCGAGCGCGGCGGCTACTGGAAGATGATCCGCTGGCAGTTCTTCACGCCGGGGCCGCTGCGTCGCGCGGCGCGGGAGTGGTTCGATTACTTCAAGCCCGGCTTCCACCCCTGGGATCACGACAACCGCAGCCAGCTGCAGCAGCTGCCGCCCTTGCTGAGCGAACTGGAAGGCGCGACGGCGGCTTGAATGGGCGGGTCTCCTGCCGCGATGCCCGCTCGCGCGGGCATGACAGGACATGATGGCTGCGCTTGAACGCGCGCCGCATACCGGCGGCCACAGGCTGCCGGTATGATTCGCGCGATGAGCACGCCGCTGAACGACAGCGCCACGGCGCCGGCCAATGAGCCCGAAGCACCGCAGGCCGCCAACGAATACACCATCGATGAACTCGCCCGCGCCGGCAACAGCACGGTGCGCAATGTGCGCGCCTATCAGGATCGCGGGCTGCTGGCGCCGCCGCAGCGGCGCGGTCGCGTCGGCATCTACACCAGCGAGCATCTGCGCCGCCTGCAGCTGATCAATCAGCTGCTGTCGCGCGGGTACACGCTCGCCAACATCCAGGAGCTGGTCGAGGGTCTGGAGAAAGGCCGGCAGTTGCAGGACATCCTGGGTCTGGAACGTGCCATTTCCAGTCCCTGGTCGGCCGAGCAGCCGCGTCAGTATTCGCTGCCGGAGCTCTTGAGCCTGTTCGGCATCAGCGCCTTTGATCCTGCCGTGCTGGGCAAGGTCCTGAGCCTGGGCCTGCTGGTGCCGGAGGGCCTGGGCTTTCGCGCACCGAATCCCAAGATCCTGCAGGCCGGTGCCGAGCTGGCGCGCGCCGGCATGCCGCTGAACGACATGCTCACCATCGTCGAAAGCCTGCGCGCCAACGTGGAGCGCGTGGCCGATGAAATGGTGCAGCTGATCGCGCGCATCCTGGACCGCTACAACGGCGGCCTGCCGCCGCCGGAAGACGTGCCGCGTCTGGCCGAGCTGATCTGGCGCCTGCGTCCGCTGGCCAACATGGCGGTGGACGCGGAAGTCTCGCGCGCGCTGGAGAACAGCGCCAACAAATTCCTCGGCGAGCGCGTGGCGCAGCTGCTGGAACACATGCTGCCCGCAGCGCCACGCCCGCCTTCAGAGCCACTCTGATCGCCGCACAGCCGCGACCGATTCAGGTCTTGTCGCCGGACTCCGGCTGCCCCTTGCCCGCAAAGGGATAGGCGCCGCCGCCCTTGCCCCGCGGCGGGATGTAGAGCGACAGCAGCATGGTCACCACCAGGATCGCCGCAGTGACCGACAGCGACCACAGCACCGGAATCTTGTAGAGGTCGATGATCAGCATCTTGATGCCGATGAAGGCCAGCACCACGGCAAGACCGTAGCTGAGCAGGTGGAAGCGCTCGTGCACGCCGGCAAGCAGGAAGTACATGGCGCGCAGACCCAGGATCGCGAACACATTCGAGGTGAGCACGATGAACGGGTCGGTGGTAATGGCGAAGATCGCCGGAATGGAATCCACCGCAAACACCAGGTCCACGATGCCGATCAGCAGCACCACGATCGCCAGCGGCGTGGCCATGCGCAGGCCCTGCGCCACGATGATGAACTTCTCGCCGTCGTAGTCCGGCGCGATACGGATCCTGCGACGCAGCCACTTAAGCGCGGGATTGGCCTCCAGATCAGGCTCCTGACCGGCGGCCCACCACATCTTGATGCCGGTGAACAGCAGGAAGGCGCCGAACACATAGAGAATCCAGTGGAACTGCGCGATCAGCCAGGCACCCACCAGAATCATCACCGCACGCAGCAGCAGGGCACCGAGCACGCCAATCATCAGCACGCGCTTCTGGAACTCCGGCGGCACCGCAAAGTAAGTGAAGATCATCAGGAACACGAAGACGTTGTCCACCGCCAAGGCTTTTTCGATCAGATAGCCGGTGATGAATTCCACGGCCTTGGCATTGGCCAGGCTGCGCGCCGCGGCATCGCCGTCCAGGCCCCCCAGCGACCACCACAGCCAGGCCACGAACACGAAGGACACTGCCACCCAAATCAGCGACCAGATGCCGGCCTCGCGCATCGACACCCGATGCGCGCCCTGACGCGACAGGGCGAAGAAATCCACGGCCAGGGCCAGCAGTACAAACAGGCCGAACAAGGCCCACATGGTGGGGGAACCAATCGTCGTCATCGTGGCAAACTCAGTTCTTCAAGAAATCTCGCCCCTGCGGGCATCACGGGAAACGGGCAGGCTGCTGCGTCATGCTGCAGCGGCCTGCCCTTGGCTGAGAGGCATGGCAACCCAAGCGGCTCAGATCTTGGTGGAAATCTGCAGCTGCAGCGCATGGTTCTGTGTATCCACGCTGCGGCCCAGCACCAGCTGATTCAGGTAACCGGCCTCCACATCCAGCTTCGGACTGAAACGCCAGCCCAGCCCGGCATAGAGGCGGTTCTGATCGAAAAGTTTCCCGTTCAGGCGCTGGCGATGGCTGAGATGGAAGAACACCTCGTCCTGCAGGAACGCAAAGGCACCCCGCTCCAGCGGCTTGTCGCGGTCCTGCAGCGGCATCGTCACGCGACCCTGCAGGCGCAGGCGGTCGGAATACGTATCCGGCGCTCCGGCGCGCTCGATGAAGCGCTGCTCCAGTCGCAGGCGCTCGCTGAAGGTGCAGCCACCGATCCGCTGGCTGGCAATCAGCTGCTGCCAGCTGCGATGCTCGGTGAGCGTGGATGAACCGGGCCGGTAGGTATCGATGTAGGCAAAGCCCGCCGCCATGCGCAGCTGCGGGTTGAGGGCGTAGCTCAAGCCGGCCCGGACGATGAAATTGCGCAGGTCTTCGGCGTCATCATTGCTGCGCAGCTGCACATCACTGACCAGCGACCAGTCGCGCGACAGCGCCGTGGTGTTGGACCATGAGGTCCATAATGTCTGGGTGTGGTCGGCATCCGCCCAGGCTGCTCCCGGGCCTGCGCCCAGGAGCAGCACTGCCAGAACCTTGCTGAAACCCCGCATCAGCCCTGCTCCTTGTCGTCAGGTGCCGCCTTGAAATGCACCTCGAAGTGCTCGATGTGATCGACGGTGAAGCCGTCGTCCTTAGGGTGCTCCACATACTGGTGTGTCAGCTCGCAATCACCGGTCGGCTGCACCTTGTGATGCTTGAACAACCACCAGCCGCGCTCCTCGACGGTGGCGCAGACCACGCGCTGCTGCGGCGCCTCGAACACCACCTCGGCGCGCTCGCTGTCGTAGCGAAGACCCGGCACCGGCACGCGATGGTGCTCGGTCATTTCGCTGGTCGGATAGAACAGATCAACTTCCACCCAGGCGCGCCCCAGCTCCGGGTTGATCGCAAAGCGCTTGGATTCGCTCGGCTGGAAGCCGCTGGCGGGCGCCTTGAAGATGCGCTGCTCGGATTGGTTGGCCTGCACCTGGGTGAGGCTCGTACTCAGGCCCAGCGCCACGCCAAGGCCAAGAGCCACCGCGCTCAGACTGGATTTCATGCTTGTTACTCCGGTGTTCAAGGTAGGGATCTGCGGTGCCGCTGGCGCAGGTGCCCGCCGCGAGGCGGGCACCTGCGCTGGCGCGCGATCAGCGCGTCACGGGCAGAGACGAGTGGTGCAGCACGATGCGCAGATTGCCCTGGTCATCGCGCATGTAGCCCCAGGTCTTGTCGACCGTGGTGACCTTGCCGGCCTTGTCGGTGAGGATCACATTGCCCATCGACAGCGCGGTGTCACCGTGCAGCTGGATGGCGGCGTTGCGGATTTCCACTGAGCGCCAGCCCTTCAGCGCGAAGCCCTGGTCATCGGGATAGGCCTTGTCATCGCCCACGAAGTAGGCGAGCGCACCTTCACGCGTGGTACGGAAGGTCTGCGGCGCAACCGTCAGGGTCGGCTTGAACAGCACGGGGCCGTACTGATAGCCGTAGGCACTGTCGATCACGCTGCTGGCGGTGGCCTTGGCCTTGGCGATGCCGCCGGCCTCATAGTCCTTGGAGATCTGCACCAGCGCTTCGCCCCAGGCGCGCTGCGCGGCCAGCACCTGCGCCTCGGTGATGTTCTGACTGGCGATCGCCGAAGGCGGTACCACCTGCTTGACGGCGCTGCTCTGGGCGAGCGCGGCACCGCCTGCGCCCAGGCCGCCGGCCAGGGCCAGGCTCAGGGCGAGGATACGGAAGTTCATGGGCTTGTTCATGGCGACTCTCGATGGCTAGGTCCGACATTGGACTGTGGCCAGTGTCGGCGCGGCGAGGCCCGCCGCCATCGGTCATCCGGCAGAGCATGCGATCTGCCGACTGGCCTATGATTGACGGATGTCGTTTGCGCATCCTTACTGCACGCCATGAGCAAGATCCCCTCAGCCGAAACACCGGACAGCGAGAGCACCCGGCTCACCGCGCGGGCGCTGCGCGGGCGCATGCGCAGCGTCGAGCACGAAGCCAGCCGCCTGCACCTGCTGGAGTCCTGCGCACAGACGCTGGCCGAGGACAGCAGCTTCAAATCGGCGCTGGGCTCGGTGCTGGCCCTGAGCCTGCGGCATCTGGGCGCCGACACCGGCCTGCTGCTGTGGCAGGACGGCGGTGCGCTGACCGTGCAGGCCGCGCAGGGCGATGCCCTGCCGGTGGGCGCGCGCATTCCAGTCGGCGGGGTGCTGGCGGCCGTTCTGCGGCCACCGCTGCAAGCCAGCCTGCGCAAGCACATCGAAAGCCGCCTGCGGCTCGGCCGTGATTCCGAGGTGGCCTGGGAGCTGCTGCTGCCGCTGCGCCTGAGTGGCAAGGGTCTGGGCGTGCTCGCCCTGATGAGCCGGAACGGACGGCTGATGCCCTCCGCCGAGGATCTGCACACCCTGCTGGCGGTGGCCACGCTGCTGGCCGGCGCGCTGGCCGCCAGCATCGCCAGACCGCGTGCGCAGAAGCGTGAAGCGGCTCACTCGCTGTCGCGGCTGACGCCGCGCGAGCAGCAGGTGCTGGCCCTGCTGCCGCAGGGCCTGAGCAATAGCGAGATCGCCGCGCAGCTGGGCATCAGCACCGGCACGGCCAAGATTCACGTCGAACGGATCCTGCACAAGCTGGGTCTGAAAGACCGCACACAGGCGGCGGTTCGCGCCACGGAATGGGGACATCGCACATGAGCGCACGATGGTGGCGCTGGCAGGACTGGTCATTGGGCGCCAAGAGCGCAGCGGCAGTGGCGGTGCCACTGGCCTCGCTGCTGGCGGCGCTGTCGTTCAACTACCGCCTGCAGCAGGATCTCAACGCCGCCGACGCCGAGGTGCGGCGGGCGCTGGCCATCCAGGCCGATATCCAGACCCTGCACACCCAGCTGGCGGAGGCGGCCACCGGCGTGCGCGGTTACCTGCTCACCGGCCGCGACGACTTTCTCACTCCTTATCTGCGCGCCCGCGACGCTCTGCCGGGCACGCTGGCCGAGCTTCGCCGCAACATCAGCGATCCGCAGGTCATGGCGCATCTGGAGAGCGCCAGCGCGCTGCTGGAACGCAAGCAGCAGAGCCTGGAGGAACTGCGCCTGCAGGGCCGGCAGCTGGCACCGGCCGAGCTGCAGGCGCATCTGATCCGCAGCAAGCAGGTGCTGGATGCGCTGCGCGGCGAGGTGCGCGCCATGCAGTCGCGCGAAACCGATCTGGTGGCGGAGTACTCGGACAAGGCCCGGCGCGCGCTGCATCGCAATTTCTGGATGGACATCGTCAGCAGCATCCTGGTGCTGGCCAGCGGCGTCGGCGCCTTTCTGCTGCTGTACAGCGGCGTGGTGCGGCGCGTGCAGCGTCTGGCACTCAATGCCGAGCGTCTGGCGCAGGGCGCACCGCTGGCAGCCCTGCCCGCCGGACGTGACGAGCTGGGGCAGCTCGCCGACCGTCTGCACAACGCCAGCCTGCTGCTGGCCAAGCGCGCCGCCGAGGCGCAGTCAGCCAACCAGGCCAAGACCCAGTTTCTCTCACGCATCAGCCACGAGCTGCGCACGCCGCTCAATGCCATCCTGGGTTTTGCGCAGCTGCTGGAGAGCGATCTGCAAGGCAGCGCACAAGCACCTCAGGTCGAGCAGATTCTGCTGGCCGGGCGCCATCTGCTGGCGCTGATCGACGAGGTGCTGGACATCGCCCGCATCGAATCCGGCAGCCTCAAGCTCAAGCTGGAGGCCCAGCCGCTGCAGCCGCTGATTCAGGAGGCCTGCGATCTGGTGGCGCCGCTGGCCACGCGCCACCGCATCCGCCTGCAGCACAGCGGCGAGCACGAGAATCTCGCCGCCCTCGCCGACCGCCAGCGCCTGCTGCAGGTACTGATCAATCTGCTTTCCAATGCCATCAAGTACAACCGCCCGCAGGGCGAGGTGCGCATCAGCCTGCAGGAAAGCGAAGGCAAGGTGCGCATCGCCGTGCAGGACAGCGGCGTGGGCATTCCCGCCGCGCAGATTCCGCGTCTGTTCACGCCCTTCGATCGTCTGGGTGCGGAAAGCGGCACGGTGGAAGGCACGGGCCTGGGCCTGGCAGTGTCCCGGCAGCTGATGCTGCACATGGGCGGCGACATCGAAGTGAGCAGCAAGCCGGGCCAGGGCAGTGTCTTCGTCCTGCGGCTGGACATGGCGCAGGCACAGGTGAACGAGACCGCCGCCCCGGCGCTCGCGCCGGCTGCCGGTCTCACGCTCAGCCAGCCCCGCGCCATGCAGTACGTGCTGGTGATCGAGGACAATGCCTCGAATCTGGCCTTGCTGCAGGCGGTGATTGCACGCCGCGCCGGCTGGCATCTGGTGGCGGCGCGCGATGGCGCCGAAGGCCTGCGTCAGGCGCGCGCCCTGCGGCCGGCACTGATTCTGCTCGATCTGCATCTGCCCCTCATGAGCGGTGAGGCGGTGCTGGCCGAGTTGCGCGGCGATCCGAGCTTTGCGCAGACACCCATCGTGATCATCAGCGCCGACGCCCTGCCGGCCACCATCGAGCGCCTGCGCGCGGCCGGCGCCAGCGACTATCTCACCAAACCGCTGGCAGTATCGCGCGTGCTGACTCTGCTGGACCGGAGCGGCGCATGAACGACGATGAGATCCTGAGCTCGCGCATCCTGATCGTCGACGATCTGCCCACCAATCTGCGCCTGCTCGAAGACCTGCTGGAACGCGAGGGCTTCCGCAACGTGGTCAGCACCACCGAGGCCGAACAGGCGCTGGACCTGTTCGCCGCCTTCGATCCCGACTTGGTGCTGCTGGACCTGATGATGCCGGGCCTGAGCGGCTATGCAGTGCTGGAAAAGCTGGAACGCCAGCGTGCACCCGACGAGTTCCGGCCGGTGCTGGTGCTCACTGCGGATGCCACCACCGCTGCCAAGCGCCGCGCGCTGTCGCTGGGCGCCAAGGACTTTCTCACCAAGCCCTTCGACCATATCGAGGCGATGCTGCGGGTCTGGAACCTTCTGGAGACGCGCCTGCTGCACAAGCGTCTGCGCGCCTTGGTGCCGGAGGCGGCGCGGTTGCCACGCGGTCCGCACCAGTTCAAGTAGCGCAGGACGGCCAGCGGCGGCGCCGTTTTGCGGCGGGCGGCGATAGCCGTTTCTGAGCAGGCGCATCACCCTGTTACGATGCCGACCTCATGTCCGCGCGCCTGCGTCATCGTCTGCATTGCCTGCTGCTGGCCATTGCCCTGCTGGGCGTGGTGCCGCGCACGCTGCTGCCGCTGGCCATGGCCGCGCCGCAGGGCGCGCACGCGCTCTGCCATGCCGGCGGCGAAGGACCGGATCATCCGGCCAGCCACTGCTGCTGCGAAGATGGCTGCTGCAGCGTGCTCGACGGCTTCAACGGCCTGCCCGCCTCAGCCGCTGCCGCGCCCCTGGCGCTCACGCGCGGCGTGGACCTCATCTGCAGCGCCGGGCAGCACGCCGCCGTCGCACCCTGGCGCTATCGCGAACCACCGGGACAAGCGCCGCCGCACACGCTCTTCGTCTAAAAGCCTGATCTCCGCTGCAGCCCGAACGGCGCTGCGGCCCATCATTTTTTGCAGGACACGAAGAGCATGAATCACTTTCGGTTTACCGCCGCGGCGCTGGCCGCCGGCCTGAGCGCGTTTGCCGGCAGCAGCCTGGCCTGTTCCAGCTGCGGCTGTTCCCTGGGCAGCGAATGGGCCGACAACGCCTATTCCACCAACCGCGGTCTGCGCCTGGATCTGCGTTATGACTTTGTCGATCAGAACCAGCTGCGCTACGGCAGCCACCGCGTCAGGCTGGGCAGCCTGAGCTTTCCCAACGACGATGAAATCCAGCTCGGCACGCTGACGCGCTTCTACACGCTCAGCGCCGACTACGCTTTCAACGGTGATTGGGGTCTGAGCGTGCAGGCACCGTATCTGCGGCGCGATCATCAGACCATTGGTGAAGGCGACACCGAGACCTCCACCTCAGCCACGCGTGGCATCGGCGATGTGCGCGTGATCGGCCGCTACCAGGGTTTCTTTGCGGATCGCAGCTGGGGCCTGCAGCTGGGCCTGAAGCTGCCCACCGGCAAGACCGATGAGCACTTCCGCAGCGGCCCTGCGGGTGAAGACGGCGAGATCATCGACCGTGGCCTGCAGAGCGGCACGGGCACCACAGATCTGATCGCCGGCGTCTATCACTACGCGGCGCTGTCGCGTGACTGGGACCAGTTCCAGCAACTGCAGATCAAGCAGGCTCTGAACCAGCATCAGGACTTTCGTCCCAGCACGCAGCTCATCGGCAATGCGGGCCTGCGCTATCTGGGCTTCGGTGCGCTGGTGCCGCAGATCCAGCTCAACGCCCGCATCGAAGGTCGCGAGACCGGCGCGCAGGCCGATTACGCCAACAGCGGCAGTCAGGTCCTGAATCTGAGTCCCGGCCTTGCGGCCACGCTGGGCAGCCGCCTGTCACTCGCGGCGTTCGTGCAGCTGCCGGTGTATCAGCACTACACGGGTTATCAGCTGGCACCGCACTATCTCAGCAGCGTGAATCTGGGCTATCGCTTCTGAGCGTTTCAGCGCGTGGGCGCGGCCGTTGCCTGCAGCAGCGGCCGCAGCTCCTGCTCCAGGCTCGGCAGATCCCAGAGCTTGCGCTGCCCGGCACCGCCGTCGAAACGCAGCACGCCGTCGCGGTCGATCACGAAGCTGATCGGCAATCGCCAGATGCGGCCGTAACCCGGCGCCTGCAACTGCGCGATCAGCGCGGTGGGAAAGGAATACTGCGCGGCGATATGGCGGACCTTGTCGAGCTGCTCGGGGTCATCGGTATTGATGGCCAGCACGCTGAGGCCTTCATCGCGATGCGCCCGGTAATAGGCTTCGAACGCCGGCAACTCTTCCTGACAGGGCGCGCACCAGCTCGCCCAGAAATTCACGATCACCAGCTCACCGCGATGCGCCGCCAGAGAGTAGCTGCTGCCATCGAGCGTGGTCGCATGCAGCGCCGGTGCCGCGCGATTTTCCAGACCGCGCGCCTGCGCGGCGCCGCAGAGCAGAAGCAGCAAGAGCAAGGTGCAGCAGCGCATGCGCGCGAGGCCTGATCCGAATCGGGATGCGGATTTTGACAGAAGCGGCGACATGAAACGAAAAGCCCCCGGGCCACGGTCGCTGCACGGCCGGGCACAGGGGCTTTATTCCCGCCGCAGGACTCAGGTCTTGGGCTGCGGCACGATGCGCAGATAAGGCTTGAGCGTCTTCCAGCCCTGCGGGAACAGCTTCTTCGCCTCCTCGTCTTTCAAGGCCGGCACGATGATCACGTCCTCGCCCTGCTTCCAGTTCACCGGCGTGGCCACCTTGTGCCGGTCGGTGAGCTGCAGCGAATCGATCACGCGCAGGATTTCATCGAAGTTGCGGCCGGTGGAAGCCGGATAGGTGATGATCAGGCGCACCTTCTTGTTCGGGTCGATCACCACCACGCTGCGCACGGTGAAGGTATCGCTGGCATTGGGATGGATGAAGTCATACAGCAGCGAGACCTTGCGCTCCGGATCGGCGATCAGCGGGAAGTTCAGCGCCGTGCCCTGCGTCTCGGCGATGTCCTTGCTCCAGCCGTGATGATCCTCCAGCTTGTCCACCGACAGGCCGATGACCTTCACGCCGCGCTTCTCAAACTCCGGCTTGAGCTTGGCGGTATAGCCCAGCTCGGTGGTGCACACCGGCGTGTAGTTCTTGGGATGCGAGAACAGCACGCCCCAGGAATTGCCCAGCCACTGGTGAAAGGCAATGGGGCCTTCGGTGGTCTGTGCCTCGAAGTCGGGGGCGATGTCGCCCAGTCTGATGCTCATGTCGTCTTCTCCGGTGTGCGGGGAGCTCATGATGCGCCCACCAATGGGAAGTTCAAGAGCTGAGGACTGAATGCTCTATCCTCAGAACTGCGAAGCAGATTGTCATCAGTTGATGCCTACAGGCAAAACGAAACGGGCCTCCGAAGAGGCCCTGTGTATCGGTAGCATCGAGACCGAAGTCTCTAAAGCTTTGTTGCCGATAGTCCCCACCATCGGAAAGCCTGATACGGTTAGGAGGGTACAGAAAAATATGGGAGATTGGCAATGGCTTACAGATTGGGCCTGGATGTAGGCACGGCATCTTGTGGGCTGGTGGCTTGGCATCTGGATGAAACCGGACATCCGGTATCCCTGCCCTATTATTCGCTCGACATCTGGCAGGAGCCACTGCTACCGGCCAAATCGGGAGGAGTGGGCGAGCCCAAGAAGGCAGCGCGGCGCGCAGCCCGCATGATGCGTCGTGGCATCTGTCGACGGGCTCGCCGGCTGCGCCGGATCGCCTATCTTGCTGAGCGGCTCGGACTGGACCGTCATCAGATCGCCAGCGATTCCGGCCAGCAGATTCATGCCCTGCGTGCGCGTGCCGCGGAGGAACGGATCGAACTCTCTCAACTCATCCCGGTGCTGCTGCACCTGGCCAAGAACCGGGGTCCGTCTGGGGACTGGGTCTACTCGGAACCGGAGCGTAAATCCACCAAGGAAAAAAAGAGAGACGCTGACGATGAGACGAGGCCGACAGAAGGACCCGATGAGAAAGCCATTGAAATGGGCAAGATCGTTGGGGGCGTCCGCCACCTCGAAGCACTGATGGCCGAGGCAGCCCTCGAACTGGGCAAAGACTCCATAACCCTCGGACAGTACCTGAATCTTCGCAGACAAAAGAAAATCAGCACCACTCTTGGCCCCGCTGGCCTGTACCCAAGTAGGCGGATGGTCGAACAGGAATTCGCGCGCATCTGGGACACGCAGTCCGCTTTCTACGCTGTTATGCGCGATGCAGACACCTGCGAACAGTTCCGCGCGGCCATCTTCGATCAGCGGCCGCTCAAGTCGCCGGCGCCGATGGTCGGTCGCTGCCCGCTGGAACCGACGCTGCCACGGTCACCCGCCGCGCAGATGGCTGCTCAAGCTTTCCGTATCGAGAAACAGATTGCCGATTTGCGCTGGGGCATGGGAAGACGCGCCGAACAACTAAATTCACAGCAGCGCGAAACGGTGCGAACCCTGCTTCATAACCCCGAAATGCTGACGGCCAAGGGCGAATTGAGCTTCAAGAAGCTTCTCGATGAACTCCGGGCGCGCGGCTTTCCCGGACCGGGAACGCGTGGACTGAACATGGATCGCGCCAGCCGCGACAGCCTCAAAGGCAACACGACGCTGGTCGCCTTTCACCGGCTCGGATTGTTGAGCGCATGGCAAGCATTGGACGACAAGACCCAGGTTCAGATCATCAACTTTCTTGCCGACCTAGGCTCGCCAGAGGCACTGGACGGTAGAAACTGGCATCTCAATTTCAAGACCACCAGCGGCGAAAAAAGAAAGTTCAGCGAGGCCCTGGTCACGTTCATCAACTGCATGCGCGACAAATCGAACTTCGACCGCCTGTCAAAAATGGGTTTTGAAAGCGGCCGCATGAGCTACTCCATAAAAGCGCTCGGCAAACTCAATGCGTTAATGCAAGAAGGCTGGGATGAGCGCACCGCCATCGACCAGGCCTATCCCGAATACCACAAGCCCAGGGCCGCAAGCCTGGAACTGCCTTTGCCACCGGAGACTGGAAACACGGTGGTCGATGTTGCCATGCGTCAGGTCTACCGGGCCGTTCGCAAAGCAATGGAAGCACTTGGAGGCCCACCTACGGAAGTGATCGTCGAACTGTCACGCGATATGGCGCTGGGCGTCGGCAAGCGTAACGAGATCGAAAGCAAGATCGATAAGAACCGGAAGGCGCGGCTTCAGGCAAAAAATGCGCTCGAAACCCAAGGCCAGGAAAGCACCGAGCGAAACATCCAGCGCTATCTTCTTTGGGAAAGCCAAGGTCACTACTGCCCTTACTGCGCTGATCGCATCTCGATTGGTGACGCTCTGAGCGCAGCCACTGAGCGCGAACATATTCTTCCGCGCAGCCTCACGCGCGTTGGCGGCAAGCGCAATCAATTGGTTCTGGCGCATCGCGCCTGCAATCAGCAGAAGGAGAATCGCACGCCCTGGCAGGCTTTCGGCGCTGATGAGAACCGCTGGCAACGCGTCAAGCTCTGCGCCGAAATGCTGACAAAAAGCAAACAATGGGGAAAAGCCAAGCTCCTTCTGAAAGAAGATTGGGAAGAGGAAGTCCTGGACGATGAAGCCATCCAGGGCTTCAGCGACCGTCAGTTTCACGAATCCAGTTGGATCGCCAAGCTCACGGCTCAGTGGCTGGGCCGCGTATGTCCGCCCACTGAGCGCAACGGTCAGCCCGTGATGGTATCGAGGGGCGAACTGACCGCTCACCTGCGTCGTATCTGGAAGCTCAATACCGTGATTCCGGAAGTCCGGTTCGAGACCGGATTGCCAGTTCTGGACGAAGAAGGCAAGGCCATCACCCGCGTGGAATTCGACCGACATCGTCTGTGGTGGGATGGACAGGAACGACATGCCGGCGCCATCCCCGCCGACCGCCGCCCCGACAAGCGCATCGATCACCGTCACCATATCGTGGATGCCTTGGTCATTTCGCTCACCTCACGCAGCCTCTTCGTGCGCATGGCCCAGAATTACAAGCTCGAACGCGAACGGGAGAAACGCGGTGAGCGGGCTCGGATGAGTTTGCACGAGGCGCCGCCGATTCCACTCATCCGTGATCTGGCACTGGAGATTGTTCGCAACGTCGAAATCCGACACAAGCGGGATCATCACCCCGACGGGGCTTTATTCGATCAGACGGCCTATGGGCGCAGCCGGAAACCGGATGAAGGCGGGAGCCATCTTTTGACTTCGAGCAAGCGGCTGGCATCGCTGATTGACCCCGCCAATGCCGGCAAAACCCGTGGTCGCCTGGAGACCATCGAGAGCGAGAAGACCCGCGAGATTGTTCTTTCCGCTTTTGAACAGCGCTTGAGAGCCGGCAAATCTCTCAAGCAGATTTTCGACGAACCCGTTGTCCACCCACAGTACGGAACCCATATCAGTCGTGTGCGCCTACTTCGAGAGTCGGAGCATACCGCCGCCGTAGTTCGACACAAGAACCGGCACGGTCAGATGCTTGAAAAGCGCTACACCCACTCGGGCAATGCGTACCTTGAAATTATGATCGAAGACGGGAAACTCGTCGGGGCGCCTCGCCTTGTGAATATTCAAGAGGCCATGCTGGAAAAAAGTTCACGGCCGCCTCATGGCGTTCGGCGATTCTGGAAAGGCGACACTATTCAAGACGCGCGAGATGGCAAGAGCTTTGTCATACGTCAAATAAAAAGTGAAGGTGGCGGAGCTCTGATCGGGGCCTTGAATTCCGAAGCAAGGGAAGTGCGTGACCTTACAGCTGCCTCCGGCTATCGGATGTTCAAAGGAAAAAGTTTAGCCAAGCTAACGGTGATTTAGCAGGCCATGTCTGAGCACCGTATCCTGCTCATCGAGAATCCGGCGCGCCTGAGTGTCGATCTCGGCCGCATCCGCATCTGTCGTGAGAACGAAAAGGACATTTTCGTGGCGCCGGGCGACATCGCGGTAATGGTGTTGCATCACCACACCGTTGAACTTACCGCGCAGACTCTGCAACTTCTGGTAGAGAACCGGGCCATTGTGCTGCTCACCGACAGCAAGCACCATCCTAGCGGCTGGCTGACGCCCATGTACGGACTGCCTCAAGCCACACTGCGCTTGCGGCAGCAATTGGAGTTGGCAACGGATACGCGCAAGCGCCTCTGGCAATCGATCATCCAGTCGCGTATCAGAACTGAAGCCAATACCCTGCGCGAATTGTCGCTCAATGGCGCGCTGCGTCTTGAGCGGATGGCAACGGAAGTGATGCCAGGAGACGAATCACGCCACGAGGGCCAGGCGGCCAAGCACTACTGGGACTGCTTGTTCGGCAAGGGCTTCAAGCGTGACAAGCAGGGCGCCGAGGATCTGACCAATGCAGCGCTGAACTTTGGCTACGCCGTACTCAGATCGCTGGTGGCACGGGAACTCGCGGTGGCGAGCCTGACTCCGATGCTGGGCATCGGGCACAGCAGTGGCGATAACAGTTACAACCTTGCCGACGACTTCATAGAACCCTATCGGCATCTTGTCGAGCGCCTGGTCTTCGAGCAACACGATTCGTTTGGTGAATTCGACGCCAAAGCCCGGCTCGCTGTACTGGGCCTCATCAAGAAGACGGTGCGGCTGGGCAATATGGAGTTTCGCCTGCCTGCGGCGGTACGCGAGACTGTGGCCAGTTACCTGCGGATTCTGGAAACCGGTCGCGGCGGACTCGCCCTGCCATGCTGAAGCAAAGGTAGAGCATTGCGGAAAATCCCAATTTGGGACTATGATCCGCGATGCGGGTCATTGCCCTTTCGACTCTGAAGGACTTTTGGACTCGGCACCCGCAGTTCCGCGAGGCCGAGAGGCCGACGCTGGCTTGGTATCGCGATGTCGCACACGCCGACTGGGCGGCGCCTGCGGACGTCAAAAGACAATTCCGGAACGCCAGCGTCTTGCGTAACGGACGCGTGGTATTCAACATCGGCGGCAACAAGTACAGAATCGTGGCTTGGATCAACTACCCATACCGTATTGTTTACATCCGCTTCATTGGCACGCACGAGCAGTACGATGCCATTGACGCCCAGTCGATCTGAAGCGAGTTTCAATGAACATCAAACCTATCAAGACCCGCAAGGACTATCGCGAAACACTCAAGGAAATCGAATCCCTCATGACCGCCCGCGCGGACAGCGAGGAAGGTGATCGGCTGGATGTTCTGACGACGCTGATAGAAGCCTATGAGCGCGTTCACTTTCCGATGGACCTGCCGGATGCGGTGGATGCAATCCAGTTCTGCATGGAGCAGCGTGGCTTGTCCGTACAGGACTTGGAGCCCGTCATCGGACGGCGCAATCGTGTGTATGAAGTTCTCAATCGCCGACGGCCGTTGACCTTGCGCATGATCGAAGGCCTACACAAAACTTTCGGCATCCCAGCCGAAAGCCTGCTACGGCAGAACCCACTCAAACCCGGCCGCAAAGCGGCCTGATGCATCCCGCCGACATGGCCATCAACGGCTGGCGCGTCATGTGGCTGCTAGCGAGCTTCGACTGTCCCGTCGGAACCAAGGAAGAGCGGCACGACTACACCGTGTTTCGCCGCACCTTGCTGCAGGAGAACTTCACGCAGCACCAGTTCTCGGTTTACCTGAAGCATTTTCCGACGCTGGCCACTGCGCAGGCCCAGATCGAGCGACTGCGTCCGAGCGTTCCGGAAGACGCGCATGTGGCATTCTTCTTTTTCACCGACAAGCAGTACGCCATGACCCGCGAATTCATCGGTCCCAGGCGCAGTAAAATCCGGCCAGATGCGCCCGAACAGTTGCTGCTCATCTGAAAAGAAAGCCCGCAAGTCAGGGACTTGCGGGCGACCAGACCCTATCAGGCTTTCCGATGGTGGGGTATCGGAACACAGGCACCGTTGTTGTTCTTGAGCTTGCCGACCCTATCAGGCTTTCCGATGGTGGGGTATCGGAACTGCCCAGCGCTTGCCGACGATATGCACAGCGACCCTATCAGGCTTTCCGATGGTGGGGTATCGGAAC
>NZ_FOFS01000017.1:62162-100524 GCF_900111015.1 Solimonas aquatica
GACCCTATCAGGCTTTCCGATGGTGGGGTATCGGAGCAGTGCAATCCAAACAATCCTTTTAATACTTACCAGACGCCGGCCCCGTATGGCTGAGGAAGCGATACGACAGCCCCACCGCCGCCACCGCCAGGCCGGCAATGAAGCCGCTCCACACGCCCAGCGGCCCCAGCGGCGTGCGAAATGACAGCCACAGCGCCAGCGGCATGGCCAGCACCCAGTAGGCGGCGACGGTGATGAGCATGGGCAGGCGCGTGTCCTTGATGCCGCGCAGCGCGCCGTTGGCGGTGGCCTGGATGCAATCAAAGATCTGGAACACCGCCGCGAACATCAGAAAGCGCACCGCCAGCTGCGCCACGGCCTGTTGATCGGTGTAAGCCGCGACGATCCACTGCGGCGCGCCCAGCATCAGGCTCGCCGAACACAGCGCAAAGCCGGCGCCGAGCAGAATGCCCACGCGCCCGCGCAGCGCCACGCCGGCCTGATCGCCCGCGCCCGCCGCATGACCCACGCGCACAGTGGCGGCCATGCCGATCGACATCGGCACCATGAAGGCCAGCGAGGCGAAATTGATGGCCACCTGATGCGCGGCCATGGCCTGCGCGCCGAAGCGCGCCACGATCAAGGCACCGATCTGGAACAGGCTGGCCTCGGCGGTGAGGATCGCAGCCGTGGCGCCGCCGACGCGCAGCAGCTCGCGCGCCACGGAGAGCATCGGCAGCGCGCGCGCCTGCAGCAGATGCAGCGCACGCAACGGCGCGTGATGACGGTACAGCCACAGATACAGCAGCACCATCAGATAACCGGAGATGGACGTGGCATAACCGGTGCCCGCCGGCCCCAGCGCCGGCAGACCGAAGCGGCCGTACATCAGCACATAAGCCAGCACCCCGTTGAACAGCAGGGTGATCGCCGCGACGATCAGCGCCACGCGCGTGAGGCCATGCGCATCCGCCGCATTGCGCAGGGTGAAGCTCAGGCAGAACGGCACCGCCGCCCAGGCGATGGCGCGCAGATAGCCGTCGGCGTAGGTGTAGGTCTGCGCATCCAGACCCAGCAGATCCAGGATCGGCGCGCGCGTGCCGTAGATGAAGGCTGCCCAGAGCAGGCCCGCGACGATGGCCAGCAGCAGCACCGCGCGCAGCCGCGCACCGATGGCCTCGGCGGCGGCCCCGCGCCCGATGGCCTGCGCCACCATCGGCGACACCGCCATGAACAAACCCATGAAGAACACGAAGCTGAGGAAGAAGATGTTGCTGCCCACGGCCACCGCCGCCAGCGCCTGCTCGCCCAGATGGCCGGCCAGCATGGTGTCCACGGTGCCCATGCCGATGAAGGACAGCTGCGCGATCACGATGGGCCAGGCCAGGCGCCAGTAGGCGCGCAGCTCGGTGCGCAGCAGCGGCAGGGACGGCAGATTCAGCATGAGTCGTGGTGCGTGTTCACCGCAGCGGGCGCGCGGGGCCGCGTAGTCTGCGCAGTTCGTCGGGGCAATGCCAGCGGTGGAGTTCCTGAGCTGAGGTTTGTGGTCAGGGCCCGCCCCCTCTCCCCTGCCCCTCTCCCGCGAGGGGAGAGGGGAAAAGTTTTGTGACGCATCGAGGGTTCGGCACTCGGATTGCGGGGTCCGGGGTTCTAAGCTCAGAGCTCAGAGCTCAGAGCTCAGAGCTCGAAGCTCGAAGCTCGAAGCTCGAAGCTCGAAGCTCGAAGCTCGAAGCTCGAAGCTCGAACGAGTCTATTCCCCTCTCCCCTTGCGGGAGAGGGGTCAGGGGAGAGGGGGAAGCCGCTCCCGCAACGCCTGCTCAATCGCCTCCAGCACTTGTGGCGTACGCAGCAGAATTTCGTCGTTCCAGAAGCGCAGCACGGTGAAACCCTGTGCCTTCAGCCAGGCATCGCGGCGCGCATCGCTGGCAGATTCGCAATGCTGTCCGCCATCGGCCTCCACGATGACGCGCGCCGCAAAGTGCACGAAGTCCACGACATAAGGCCCGATGGGCTGCTGACGCCGAAACTTCTGCTCGGCAAAACGATGCGCGCGCAGATGAAACCACAGATGACATTCGGCATCGCTCATCCGGCGCCGCAAGGCCTTGGCGAAATCGCGTTGCTGCATGCGCCGCAGTACACGCGCATCTGCGCCACGCATCCGCGCCGGCCATCACAAAGTCAGTCCGGCACCGCACTCACCAGTTGTACCGCAGGCTCGCCGTGACGCTGCGCAGCGGGGTCTGCACCGCGCCATAGGTATTGGCGAACACCGCGTGGTCGAAAACCAGATCCAGCGCGCGCTTGTCGCTGAGATTGTTGCCGGCGAGCTGCAGCTGCCAGTGCTCGTCCGCAGTCTGCAGGCCCAGATGCGCGCCCCACAGGCCGTAGCCGCGCTGGTGGCTGTGATCGTCGAGGTCGATGGCCGAGTACTGGCCGCTGCGATAGCTGTAGTCCACACCCAGACTCGCCGCCAGCGTCTCGCCCAGCGGGAACTTCAGATTGGGTGAGAGCGAGGCCGTGAGTCGCGGGGCGTGGGCCAGGGTCTTGCCGCTCAAGTCCTGCTGGCCGTCGCTGTCGTAGGCCGGCGCCGGTGCCTCGTGGTAGCTCGTGTATTCCGCCGTGCCATAGGCCATCGAGCTGGCCACGCTCAGCCAGGGCCAGGGCGCCTGCCAGAGGATTTCAGTCTCCACGCCCTGCAGCCGCGCCTCGGCGGCATTGCTCACCGCGAACTCGGTGCCGGTCAGGTCCACCACCTGCAGATTGCGGATGTCGGTGCGATACAGGGTGAGATTGAACATCAGGCTGCGCGCGAACAGCTGGCTCTTGAAGCCGGTTTCCCAGGCACCGGCGCGCTCGGGTTCAAACTCCAGATTGTGGTCGTTGTCGGCCGTGGCATTGAAGCCGCCGCCCTTGAAGCCGCGCGTGTAGGTGAGAAAGCCCATCAACGCGGGCGTGAAACGGTATTGCAGGCCGGCCTTGGGCGAGAAGTCGTTTTCACGGCGCTCCAGATGCGCGGCAAACGGCGTGGCGCCGACCACATTGGAGATCAGGCCGATGCCGGTTTGCGTGACGTCGAAGTCGGCCTGCTTGCGGTCCTGGCCCAGGCGCAGGCCGAAAATCGCGCTGAGCTGCTCACCGAGTTTCCAGCTCATCTGCCCGAAAGCCGCATAGCTCTGCGCCTGCTGCGCAAAGCCGCGCCGCAGGCTGTCATTGAGCGGCAGGCTGATGTTGGGCAGCAGCGCCAGCAGGGCATTGAGCTGCGCGCCGGGCAGGCCCAGGGCCTCCAGGCCGGCACTGCTGAGCGCGAAGTCCACCAGGTTGTCGCCGCCCAGGGTGTCGAAGTGGCTGCCCAGATCCGAGCGGAAGTAGTACAGGCCCAGGGTCCAGTCCACCTCGCCGCCGAAACCCAGCAGCGAATCGCTGCGGCCGCTGGGCCGCAGCTCGATGGAGTTCTGGTGGTAGTTCACGTTGAACACGGTGTTGACGATGTCGGAGGCCGTGGTGTCGATGTCGTAGAAGGCATCGATCTTGAACGCGGCATGGCCCAGCACCGTGGTGAGCTTCACCTCGTGCGCGCCCAGCGCTTCACCCAGCTCGTAGTCGATCAGGGCGCGCTGCAGATTGGACGTGCGCTTCACATAGCCCGGCGTGTTGGCGGTGGTGTGGGCGTCCAGGCCATTGTCTTCGGCGCTGGCATCGAAGCTCTGCGCATAGGACAGCGCCTCGGGCGTGGCGGCGTAGAGCTGCCAGGGCGAGTAGTCCGCATGCGTGTGCGAATACTGGCCCAGCAGGCTGATGCGCCAGCGCTCGCCCGGCGTGGCCAGCAGACGCAGGCGGCCGGCGCCCTGATTGAAGCTGCCCTCCCGGCGATCCAGCGTGGCGTTCTCCACATCACCCTGCTTGTTCCACCAGGTGCCGGCGGCGCGGCCGGACAACCAGTCCGTGAGCGCCAGATTCACCGCGCTCTCCGCGCGCACCTGGCGCGGATCGCCGCTGGTCAGCATCAGATAACCGCTGTCCTCGGGCCTGGCCTCCTGCGTGGCGAAGTTGATCACGCCGGCCACCGTGTTCTTGCCGAACAGCGTGCCCTGCGAGCCGCGCAGCACCTCGATGCGCTGCAGATCGTAGAGACCATCGGGCACGAATTCGGGCCGCGCCAGGGCCAGATCGTCCATCACCAGGCCCACGGAGGACTCGAAGCCCACGTTGTCGGTCTCCGTGGAAAAGCCGCGGATGCCGATCACCGGCGCCTGCGGGTCGGTGTCGATCTGCACATTGGCGACGAAGTTTTCCAGCGCGCCGACCTCGGAATTGCCGGACTCGCGCAGGGTGTCACCCGAGAGCACCCCCACCGAGACCGGCACGTCCTGCAGGTTCTGCGCCTTCTTCTGGGCGGTGACGATGATTTCGGCGATCTGCGGCCCGGGCGCGTCCGCCGCGGCCGGTGGCGGCGTGGCGGGCGCCTCCGCCGGCAGGCTGAGCGTGGGCGGCTCCGGCTGCGCCCCGGCGGGCGCGGCGGCGAAAAGGCAAAGCAGGGCGAGCGCGCCCAGCGGCGCGCGGACGACGGCGGTGTCGGTCATGACGGTGCAGGATTCCCCAATCCCAGGCTGTGCGGTGCAAAGTTCGGCGCTTATATAGCAAGAACCGCCGCAGGGCCGTATGACAGCCCGCGCCCCGGGGTAAAATGCGCGGCTTCCGCCGGGCCTGCCATGAACATCCATTCCGACCGCATCCTCATCCTCGACTTCGGTTCCCAGTACACCCAGCTGATCGCGCGCCGCGTGCGCGAGCTGGGCGTGTACTGCGAGCTCCACCCCTGGGACATGGCCGACGAGGCGGTGCGCGCCTTCGCCCCCAAGGGCGTGATTCTGTCCGGCAGCCCGGAATCGGTGCTGGAAGCCGGCTCGCCGCGCGCGCCGCAGGCGGTCTGGGACTTGCAGGTGCCGGTGCTGGGCATCTGCTACGGCATGCAGACCATGGCCGCGCAGTTCGGCGGCAAGGTGTCGCCGGGCAAGGTGAAGGAATTCGGTTACGCCGAGATCCGCGCGCGCGGCCATTCGCAGCTGCTGCGCGACATCGAAGACCGCGTCAACGACGAAGGCCACGGCCTGCTCGACGTCTGGATGAGCCATGGCGATCATGTCAGCGAGATTCCGGCCGGCTTCAAGCTGATCGCCTCCACCAAGGACGTGCCCATCGCCGGCATGGCCGATGAATCCCGCGGCTACTACGCCCTGCAGTTCCATCCGGAAGTCACCCACACCACGCAGGGCGCGCGCATCTACTCGCGCTTCCTCCACGAAATCTGCAGCTGCGGCAATGCCTGGAGCGCCGGCAACATCATCAGCGACGCCATCGAGCGCGTGCGCGCGCAGGTGGGCAACCGGAAAGTGCTGCTGGGCCTGTCCGGCGGCGTGGACTCCTCCGTGGTCGCGGCCCTGCTGCACAAGGCCATCGGCGAGCAGCTGGTCTGCGTGTTCGTGGATCACGGCCTGCTGCGCCACCAGGAAGGCGATCAGGTGATGAAGATCTTCGCCGAGCATCTGGGCGTGAAGGTCATCCGCGTCAATGCCGAAGACCGCTTCCTCTCCGAACTCAAGGGCGTGAGCGATCCCGAAGCCAAGCGCAAGATCATCGGCCGGCTGTTCGTGGAAGTGTTCGATGAAGAGGCGCACAAGCTGGAAGGCATCGACTTCCTTGCGCAGGGCACGATCTATCCGGACGTGATCGAAAGCGCCGGCGCCAAGACCGGCAAGGCGCATGTGATCAAGAGCCATCACAATGTCGGCGGCCTGCCCGAGCGCATGAAGATGCAGCTGGTGGAGCCGCTGCGCGAGCTGTTCAAGGACGAGGTGCGCGCCATCGGCGTGGAGCTGGGCCTGCCGCGCGAGATGGTCTACCGCCACCCCTTCCCCGGCCCCGGCCTGGGCGTGCGCATCCTGGGCGAAGTCACCAAGGCCGCCGCCGACACCCTGCGTCTGGCCGACCACATCTTCATCGAAGAACTGCGCCGCAGCGGCTGGTACGACCAGACCAGCCAGGCCTTTGCCGTGTTCCTGCCGGTGAAGAGCGTGGGCGTGACCGGTGACGGCCGCCGCTACGAGCCGGTGATTGCCCTGCGCGCCGTGCAGACCATCGACTTCATGACCGCGCACTGGGCGCACCTGCCCTACGAGCTGCTGGACGTCTGCTCACGGCGCATCGTCAATGAAATTCCCGGCGTGTCGCGCGTGGTCTACGACATCAGCGGCAAGCCGCCGGCGACGATCGAGTGGGAGTGAATCGATGAAGCCCGATCTGACGCGTTGCGCAGGGCGATATCCTGCGGACGCGGGAGCATTACTTTCCCGCAACTATCGACGACCCGTACACCCCGAGAGCATGCTGTCGGATCTGCACGCCTCCCACAATCGCAACGACAATGTGCTGGAGCGCAGTTTTATAAGTTAGCACTTCAAGTAACGATACCGAGCGGCCGGAGAAGCTGTTCGATCTCTACTCCAAGATGATCACCTCGGCGGGACAAAAGCCGAAGAATGTAGTTTGATGACCGCAGACTTCTGAATCCAGGGGAAGGACCTGATCATGCGACTGCTGCACTACATCGAGATTGAAAGCTTCAAGCGCTTTGGCCACAGGCAGCGTATCGAACTCGATCATCCAGCCGTGCTTATCGGCCCCAACAACTGCGGCAAAACCAGCGCCATCCAGGCGCTAGCGCTATGGTCGCAGGCGGTGCGTACTTGGTACGACGTTCGCAAGGATTCTTCGGCCAAGGAGCGCACCGCCACTTCACTGAACCGATTGAACATCGTGGCCGTACCGGTTACGCGCACGCGCTTTTTCTGGCACAACACCCACGTTCGGAAGGGCAACAAGGACATTCCCATGGTCCTTAACGTTGGAGTGGAATACCAGGGGCAGGTCCGCGCCTTGGCGATGCGTTTCCGCAGTCAGGGCGATGAATTGGTTTATTGCGCCCCAGACGACTCGGTCAGCAGTGACTTGGAATTGATCGCCCATGCCGCCAGCCTGAGAGTTGAGCTGCTCTACCCGATGTCGGGACTGGATACCGAAGAGCCTGTTCTTCAACCTGGCCGGGTGGACGTATTACTCGGTCAGGGCCGTACCGCAGACGTGCTGCGCAACCTGTGTCTAGCCGTGGCTAAGTCTTCAACGGAGGACTGGCGGCGAGTGGTGGGGTTGATGCATCGACTATTCAATGTGCGCCTAGAGCAGCCCGAGGAAAGCAGTCGTGGCAGCATTACCCTGCAATACCGTCAACCCGGAGTGAAAGAGGCACTAGATATTTCATCAGCGGGTCGTGGCATGTTGCAGATGCTGCTGGTGTTTTCCTATTTGTATTCGCACAAACGCAGCATTCTGTTGGTGGACGAGCCCGATGCCCACCTGGAAATTCTGCGGCAAAAGCAGATCTATGTTTTGCTGCGAGATATCGCTAGCGAAAATGGCTCGCAGGTGGTAATGGTGACCCACTCCGAGGTGATCCTCGATGAGGCTCTGGATACCAACCTTACGCTGCTGCTGGAAGGTCGCGCCGACGATCTTGCGAGAAAGCAAGATATTCGTAACAGCCTAAGGCACTTTGGTGCCGAGCACTATGTTAAAGCCCGCGAACGCGGCTATGTGTTGTATGTTGAAGGCGGCACTGACGTAGATATGCTGCGTGGCCTCGCTCAGAAGCTGAATCATCCAGTAGCTGACATCTGGGATGAACGCATCAACAGCTTTTATGTGCAGAACAACTATCCCTTGCAGGACGTGGGCGCCGAATTGGAGCGAGTCGAGGGCGGCTTCGGCCTGACGCCACGAGAGCATTTCAACGGCCTGCGTAACCTCTTACCTGAACTACGGGGTTTGGCGATCCTCGACAACGACGGACAAAATCGTCAGGACCGCGACGAGGGCGCATTGCAAATTCGCTACTGGCGGCGTTATGAGGCCGAAAACTACTTCATTACACCCGAACTACTTCGCCGTTACGCGTACGCGCAATATCCGGCTGACGATTTGTTCACACAGCAGACGCGGGCTATGGTGGACGAAGCGCTAGCCGAAACATTGCGACATGATATTTTCGGAAACAACGTTGGGGATTATGAGACTTGGGCGGCGTCGCCGACTGACGCCGCACGTCTAATCTGGGAAGCACGCACCGAGCGCTTAAAGCTAAGCACGGTAGCGGAGTCTTTCTTTCGCCTACTAGCACAAAAGGTAGGTGGCGTGATGCAGCTCACTAAGGGCGAGCTGCATCGGCTGATTCCACATGCGGAGCTGACACCCGCCGCCGCAACTGAGGTGCGCGATAAACTCGACTTGCTTCACAGTATGTTTGAACAAGCAAGCAAGCATGGTGAAACGGCCGGCGACGACACAGGCGATAACGCAGACTCCTGATAACGAACATCGATCAAGCCTCAGCTCTGCGCTTCCCCCACCGCCCCCAGCAAAGCCTTCACGAAGTTCTCGCGCAGCGGGTTGTGGCCCTGTTTCGGACTGAGCACCCCCAGCTCGATGCGCGCCGGCTTGCCGCGCAGCGCCCGGTACACCACGCCGGGGCGGCGCAGATTGCTGACCGAGGCCGGCACCAGGGCGAAGCCCATGCCGCAGGACACCAGGCTGATCACGGTCTGCATCTGCCGCGCCTGCTGGGTGATGCGCGGCGCAAAGCCGTGCGCGCGGCAGTGGCCGATGGTGAGATCGTAGAGGCCGGGCGCGATTTCACGCGGCGGCACGATGAAGCTTTCACGCGCCAGCTCGCGCAGGTCCAGAGGGGCGTCGTGCCGGGCGATGGCATGCGCAGCGGGCACGGCGAGCACGAGTTCCTCGCGCATCACGCGCTTGAAGCGCAGGTCCGGCTCGTCCACGGGCGCCAGGCCAATGCCCAGATCCAGACGTGCATCGCGCAGGGCGCGGATCTGCGCATCGGTGGTCATCTCGTGCAGCTGCACTTCCACGCGCGGAAAGCGTGCACGGAAGTCCTTGAGCGCCGGCGGCAGGATGCCGTAATCGGCAATCGAGACGAAGCCCACGGACAGGGTGCCGGCCTCGCCGCGCGCGGTCTGCTGCACGCGCAGCCGCGCCTGCTCCAGGCGCTCCAGCAGGCTGCGGGCCTCCTCAAAGAACTCGCGGCCGGCGGGGGTGAGCGCCACGCCGCGATTGCTGCGCGCGAACAGGTGCACGCCCAGCTCCCGCTCCAGGGCCTTGATCTGCACCGACAGCGGCGGCTGCGAGACGTGCAGGCGCAGCGCCGCCCTGGAGAAGTTGCCCTCCTCGGCCACAGCCACGAAGTAACGCAGCTGGCGCAGTTCCACTATTCGCAATCCCTATGGCAGACCGTTGCCGATTGTATTGGCCGATATACAAGCCGCCAAGCACAATAGCGCCCCCAAGCATCCGCCAGGCCCGAGGTCTCCCATGCCCACCTACCGTTCCCGCACCAGCACCGCCGGCCGCAACATGGCCGGAGCCCGCGCGCTCTGGCGCGCCACCGGCATGAAGGATGGCGACTTCCAGAAGCCCATCATCGCGGTGGCCAATTCCTTCACGCAGTTCGTGCCCGGCCATGTGCATCTGAAGGATCTGGGCCAGCTGGTGATCGAAGAGATCGAGAAGGCCGGCGGCGTGGGCAAGGAGTTCAACACCATCGCCGTGGACGACGGCATCGCCATGGGCCATGACGGCATGCTCTACAGCCTGCCCTCGCGCGACATCATCGCCGACAGCGTCGAGTACATGGTCAATGCCCACACCGCCGACGCGCTGGTGTGCATTTCCAACTGCGACAAGATCACGCCCGGCATGCTGATGGCCGCGCTGCGCCTGAACATTCCCGTGGTGTTCGTCTCCGGCGGACCGATGGAAGCCGGCAAGACCAAGCTCGCCAAGTCCGACCAGGTGATTCCGCTGGATCTGGTGGACGCCATGGTCGCCGCCGCCGATGACAAGGTCTCCGACGAAGATGTGGCGAACATCGAGCGTTCCGCCTGCCCCACCTGCGGCTCCTGCTCGGGCATGTTCACCGCCAATTCCATGAACTGCCTGACCGAGGCCCTGGGCCTGTCGCTGCCGGGCAATGGCTCGCTGGTGGCCACGCATGCCGACCGCGAGCAGCTGTTCCGTGAGGCCGGTCGCCTGGTCGTGGACCTCGCCCGCCGCTATTACGAGCAGAACGACGAGCGCGTGCTGCCGCGCAATATCGCCAGCAAGGCCGGCTTCGAAAACGCGATGACTCTGGACATCGCCATGGGCGGCTCCACCAACACCGTGCTGCATCTGCTGGCGGCGGCGCAGGAAGCGCAGGTGGATTTCACCATGGCCGACATCGACCGCCTCTCGCGTCGCGTGCCGAACGTGTGCAAGGTGGCGCCGTCCAGCCACTACCATCTGGAAGACGTGCATCGCGCCGGCGGCGTGATGGCGATTCTCGGCGAGCTGGAGCGCGGCGGCCTGCTCGACGCCAGCGTGCCCACCGTGCACAGCGCCTCGCTGGCCGAGGCCCTGGCGCGCTGGGACGTGAAGCGCACGAGCGATGCCAAGGTGCATGCATTCTTCCGCGCCGGTCCGGCCGGCATCCGCAGCACGCAGGCGTTTTCGCAGAGCACGCGCTACGAGACCCTGGACCTGGATCGCGAGAAGGGCTGCATCCGCGCGCGTGAGCACGCCTACAGCCAGGACGGTGGTCTGGCCGTGCTGTACGGCAATCTTGCCGAGCGCGGCTGCATCGTGAAGACCGCCGGCGTGGACGCCAGCATTCTCAAGTTCAGCGGCCCGGCCGTGGTGCTGGAAAGCCAGGACGCGGCGGTGGAAGCGATTCTCTCCGGCAAGGTGAAGGCCGGCGATGTGGTGCTGATCCGCTACGAAGGTCCGCGCGGCGGCCCCGGCATGCAGGAGATGCTTTATCCCACCAGCTATCTGAAGTCCAAGGGCCTGGGCAAGCTCTGCGCGCTGATCACCGACGGCCGCTTCTCCGGCGGCACGGCGGGTCTGTCCATCGGCCACGTCTCGCCGGAAGCGGCCGAGGGCGGCAACATCGGCCTGATCCAGAGCGGCGACAGCATCGTCATCGACATTCCCAATCGCATCGTGCGCATCGATGTCAGCGACGAGGAACTGGCGCGTCGTCGCGTGGCGCAGAACGCCAAGGGCTGGAAGCCGGCGCAGCCGCGTCCGCGCAAGGTCAGCGCCGCGCTGCGCGCCTACGCCAAGCTGGTGACCAGCGCCGACAAGGGCGCGGTGCGTGACCTGAAGCTTCTGGATGACTGAAGCGGCGCTGCGACGGTCTGAAGTGGCAACGGCACGCGCAGGCGTGCCGTTTTTTTGCTCGCGCTGCAGGGAGAGCGGCGCGATGAGGGAGAGGGGACTGATCCAGCGCCACGCGCAGTGCCTGGCCCTTACGCGCCTTCGCCCTGCGCTGCGCTCGAGCGCATCAGGGCGGCGCGCGGTGCCTCGCGGAACTGGCGCGGCGTCTGGCCGTAACGGCGGCGAAACGCGCGGATGAAGTTCGAGGCGTCCTGATACGCCAGACGCCGCGCCACTTCCTGCACGTCCAGCGCCGATTCCTCGAGCAGCAGCGCGGCGGCGTCCATGCGCACGCGGTCGAGGATCTTCTGGAAGCTCTCGCCTTCCTGCTGCAGGCCGCGCCGCAGGCTGCGCGGCGACAGATGGAAGTAATCCGCCGCCTGGGCGAGCGTCGGAAAGGTCTCGGCCTGCGCGCCGAGATAGGCGGCCAGGCGCTCGCTCAGGCGCGTGGCGCTGCGCCGCAGATCGAGCTGGCATTGCCGCAGCGCGGCGGCGTGTGCGGGGGCATCGGCCGAAGGCAGCGCGCGGTCGAGCAGTTCCAGCGGCAGGCGCGCGGCCAGCATCGGCGCGTGAAACAGCAGCTCGCTGCTGCACACCGCGCCGCGCTGCGCGACCCAGGCCGGCGGAGCGAAAGGCAGCTCGAAGCAGACGCGGTTGAGCTGGCGGCCCAGCAGGCTGTGCATCAGATCCTGCAGCGCGAACACCGTGACCGTGGCGATGAACTCTTCCAGCTCGTAGAGCGGCAGCGCGGGCTCGTAGCACAGGCGCAGCTGGCTGCCGGACTCGCGCAGGCTCAGGCGCAGGTTGGCGCAGCGCAGCGGCATCAGCGTCACCAGACTCTGCAGGGCCTGGCGCAGATTGGCGCTGCTGAAGATGGCGGTGCCGACATTGCCGTGCATATTGCTGCGCACGCGTCGCCCCCATTCCACCGCCAGCAGCGCGTCGCTGCATTGCCGCCGTGCGAGGCGGATGAAGCTCAGCGCATGACGCAGTTCCACCGGCTCGCTCACCTCGTCCAGCGCCGCCGGCAGCCCGGCGGCGCGCAGCAGGCCGGGCAGCTCGGCGACACCGCGCCGCTGCAGGGTTTCGCAGAACAGGCGCAGGTAGACCGGATGCAGCGTCGCCGGAACCGGACTGCGCTGCGAAAGTAGACGGGCACTCATGTGCGGGGCGGAGGGTGGGAGCGCGCAATTTGGCCTGATATGACTATCGAATGTCCACTCTGACTCTGGGCGCGGCGGCGGTGCCTGCCGACAATCTGCGCAGCCATGACAAGAGGAGAGCGGCATGTCCGACACACGCCCTGAAGGCGAGACCTACACCCTCTGGGGCGGCGCGCTGTCGCTGTACTCGGGCAAGGTGCGCGCCTACCTGATCAAGAAGGGCCTGCGCTACCGCGAGTTCTACGCCGGCCATCCGGAGTTTCGCAGCCGCGTGCTGCCGCTGGTGCGCCTGGGCGTGACGCCGATTCTGGAAACGCCGCAGAACGAGGTGCTGCAGGACTCCACCGAGATCATCGATTTCATGGAGCAGCGCCTGCCGCAAGAGCCGATGATTCCGCGCACGCCGGTGCAGCGCGTGATCGCGCGCCTGCTGGACGCCTACGGCACCGAACACCTGCTGCTGCCCGCCATGCATTACCGCTGGGCCGAGCCGTATCGCAGCGCGCAGCTGCCGTTCCTGGAGGCGGAGTTTGGCCGCGTCGCGTACCTGGGCAAGGATCGCGCGGCGCGCAACGCCGCCGGCGCCAGGATGATGGCCTACTTCGGCGGCATGCTGCCCTCGCTGGGCGGCACGCCGGAGACCGCGCCCGCCATCGAAACCGCGTATCTGGATCTGCTGGAGCGGCTCGACCTGCATTTCCAGCAAGTGCCGTATCTGCTCGGCGGCCGCGCCAGCATCGCCGACTTCGGCCTGATGGCACCGCTCTACGCGCATCTGGCGCGCGATCCGGAACCGGCGCGGCTGATGGCGCTGCGCGCACCGAACGTGAAGCGCTGGGTGGAGCGCATGAACCAGGCGGTGATGGTCGACGCCGAATTCCCGGAGCTGGCGCCGGACTGGCCGGCCGACGATGCGCTGCCGGCGACGCTGGAGCCGGTGCTGGAACTGCTGTTCCGCGACTGGACGCCCGAACTCGAAGCCAATCTGCGCTGCTACCAGCAGTGGCTGCAGGCCGAGGGCGGACGCGCGCCCGGCACAGTGCTCAACCTCGATGCGCAGCGCCGCGTGCATCCCACGCTCGGGCCCATCGAATATCCGCTGCGCGGCCTGCGCATCCGCCGCAACAGCGCGCCGCAGACGCTCTGGCATTTCGAGCAGGCCGCATCGCTGGCGCGTGCGCTGCAAGGCCCGGCGCGCGAGCGCTTCGCTGCGCTGATGGCGCGCGTCGGCGGCACGGCCGCGATGCAGCTGCAGCTGCCGCGCGCCATCGTCCGCCGCGACCATGTGCTGGTGCTCGGCGAAACCACTTCCTGATCCGGAGCAGACCTTGTCCTCACCACTGCTGAGCGAACGCCGCGACGGCGTGCTGGTTCTCACCCACCAGGCCGCACCCTGGAACCGCATGGGCTTTGCCTACATGGACGCACTGGAGGCGGCCGTCGATGAGGCGGCGCGCGATCCGCAGGTGCGTGCGCTGCTGCTCACCGCCGAGGGCGAGGCGAATTTTTCCGTGGGCATGGATCTCAAGGAACTGCTGCTGCACAGCGCCGCGCGTGGCGGCGCCGAGGCGGTGCTCGACCAGCGTCTGCGCGTGCTGCGCAAGATCGAGCTGCTGGACAAGCCTTCGGTGGTCACGCTGTTCGGCTTCTGCCTGGGCGGCGGCCTGGAACTGCCGCTGGCCTGCCATTTCCGCCTCGCCGCCAGCGAAGGCGCCCAGATCGGCCTGCCGGAGCTGGAGCTGGGCACGGTGCCGGCCTGGGGCGGCAGCGCGCGTCTCACCCGCTGCGTGGGCCGCGACCGCGCTCTGGACCTGATTCTGCGCCGGCGCAAGATCGACGGCGCCGAGGCGCTGCGCATCGGCCTGGTGCACAGCCTGCATCCGCTCGCGCAGCTCAAGTCCGCGGCCTTCGAGCTGGCCCGCGAACTGGCTGCACAGCCGCGTCCCAGCGTGGCCGGCGTGCTGCGCTGCGTGGTCGGCGCCGAACATCTGCCGCTGGCCGATGCCCTGGCCGTGGAGCGCCAGGCCGTGCTCGCCTGCCGCGACAGCGGCAATCAGGATGAAGGCCTGCACGCCTTTCTCGACAAGCGCCGGCCACAGTTTCCCGTGCCCTGAGCCGCGCGCCAGCACCGGTACAGATCAGGCCCGAATCGTCGCCATCTGTATCTTCCTGACTGCTGCGCCGACACCTACCATCACCGCTTCCTCCAGGAAGCGGCGATGGACAGCAAATCCCAGGGCCTGGGCAGCGGCCTGCTCGGCGTGATCATCTTCAGCGGCTCGCTGCCGGCCACGCGCCTGGCGGTGAGCGCCTTTTCACCGCTGTTCCTGAGCGGCGCGCGCGCCGTGCTGGCAGCCCTGCTGGGCCTGCTGATGCTTCTGCTGTTGCGCCAGCGCCGCCCGCAGGCAGCGGACTGGCCGACGCTGGCGGTCGTGGCCCTGGGCGTGGTGCTGGGTTTCCCGCTGCTCTCCGCGCTGGCCTTGCGCGAGATCAGCGCCGCACACGCCACCGTCTTCATCGCCCTGCTGCCGCTGGCCACCGCCGCCTTTGCCGTGCTGCGCGGCGCCGCGCGGCCACGCCCGCGGTTCTGGCTGTACTCGGTGCTGGGCGCGGCGACCGTGGCGGGCTTCGCGCTGCTGCGCGATCACAGCACCTCACTGCGCGGCGATCTGCTGATGCTGGCCGCCATCGTCGTCTGCGGCCTGGGCTATGCCGAAGGCGCGCGCCTGACCCCGCGCCTCGGCGGCTGGCAGGTGATCTGCTGGGCGCTGCTGCTGGCATCGCCGCTGATGCTCCTGCTGGCCCTGCTCAACTGGCCGCAGCACGGGTCGGTCATCCGCCTGCCGGCCTGGCTGGGCCTGATTTACGTTTCGCTGTTCAGCATGCTGATCGGCTTCGTGTTCTGGTATCGCGGCCTGGCCCTGGGCGGCGTGGCGCGCATCAGCCAGCTGCAGCTGCTGCAACCTTTTCTCGCCCTGGCACTGGCCGCACTGCTGCTGGGCGAAACCATCGCGCCCGCCCTGCTGGCCAGCTGCGCGGCCGTGCTGCTCTGCGTGGTGCTGGCGCAGCGTCACGCCTGAAGCCAGGCTTGAATTCTGCCGCCCCCGCTTTCACCCTCCACCCATGTCCGAAACCCTGCGCGATCTGTTTCTGCTCGACCCCGAGCTGGTGTTCCTCAACCACGGCTCCTTCGGTGCCCTGCCGCGCGAGGTCTGGGAAGCGCAGCAGCGCTGGCAGCTGGAGATGGAACGCAATCCGGTGGCGTTTCTGGGCCGGCGCTCGGCGATCCTGCTGCGCGAGGCGCGCGAAGCGCTCGGCACGGCGCTGGGCGCAGCGGCCGGACATCTGGTGTTCATGCCCAATGCCACCACCGGCGTGAACGTGGTGGCGCAGTCGCTGCGCCTGCAGGCCGGCGATGAGGTGCTGGCCAGCGATCTGGAATACGGCGCCTGCGACGCGGCCTGGGAACATCTCTGCGCCAGACAGGGCGCGCACTACCGGCGCGTGGAGATCCCCCTGCCCTATCAGCGCGAGCACGTGCTGGCGCGCCTGCTCGCTGCCATCACGCCGCGCACGCGCCTGATTTTTCTCAGCCACATCAGCTCCACCACCGCGCTGATTCTGCCGGTGGCCGAGCTGTGCCAGGCGGCGCGCGAGCGCGGCATTCTCACGCTCATCGATGGCGCACACGCGCCGGGCCAGATCGCGCTGGACATCGAAGCGGTGGGCGCGGATTTCTACGCGGGCAACTGCCACAAATGGCTGTGCGCACCCAAGGGCGCGGGCTTTCTCTACGCGCGGCCCGAGCATCACGGCCTGCTCGAACCCACGGTGCTGAGCTGGGGTTATGCCGCCAGCCGCGCCGGACATTCGGGCTTCGATGCGTATCTGGGTCGCAGCCTGTTCGAGCGGCGCATGCAGTGGCAGGGCACGCGCGATATCTCGGCCTGGCTGGCGGTGCCGGCGGCGCTGGCCTTTCAGGCGCGGCACGACTGGCCGGCGCAGCGCGCACGCTGTCATGCCCTGGCCGCGCAGGCCCTGCACACGCTCACGCAGCGCTTCGGCCTGTCCCCCATCGCACAGGATCAGGACTGGGCGCAGATGGTGGCGATTCCGGTGCCGGCGCAGGACCCCGAAAGCCTGCGGCGAAGCCTGTTCGAAGACAGCGGCATCGAAATTCCGGTGACGTATCACGGTGGCCAAGTGTTCGTGCGCCTCTCGGTGCAGGCCTACAACTCGGCGGATGATGTCGCTCGTCTGCTCGCCGCACCCGCCCTGCAGATCGGCGCTTGACGGCATCGCGCTTTGCTCTCAGTATCCGCGCCCATGTTGAACGCCATCACCATCCGAGCCCGAGCTGCCAGCCGCCGCGCCATGCGCTGCGCGGCCTTGCGCGTTTGCCGGAACCGGGATCGGATCAGCTAGCAAAAACCCCAGACCAGCAACACGAAAAGGCCGCGGACTCCGCGGCCTTTTTTGTTGTTCGCCTTTTCGCAAACCACCCGAAGAACCGTCATGAACACCGTCGTCGAAGGCCATCCCCGCCATCTCATGAACATCACGCCCAGACCCGAGGCCGTCATGGTCCGCGGTCGCGGCTCCTGGCTCTGGGACAGCGCCGGCCGTCGCTATCTGGACTTCGTGCAGGGCTGGGCCGTGAACTGCCTGGGCCACAGCCATCCGGCGCTGACGCAGGCGCTCACGCAGCAGGCCGGCGAGCTGCTCACGCCCAGCCCGGCGTATCACAACGCCCAGGCCCTGCGCCTGGCGACGCGGCTGGCGCAGCTCACGGGTCTGGCGCAGGTGTTCTTCGCCAGCTCCGGTGCCGAGGCCAATGAGGGCGCGATCAAGCTCGCACGCAAATGGGGCCGCCTGCATCGCGGCGGCGCCTGGAAGATCATCACCCTGCACAAGGGCTATCACGGCCGCACCCTGGCGACGATGTCGGCCACCGGCAAGCCGGGCTGGGGCAGCATGTTCGCGCCGCAGGTGCCGGGCTTCGTCAAGGCCCAGCTCAATGATCTGGCCAGCGTCGAGGCGCTGATCGATGCCGACACCGTGGCGCTGATGCTGGAGCTGGTGCAGGGCGAGGCCGGTGTGCACGGCGCCACGCCCGAGTTTGCGCAGGGTTTGCGCCAGCTCTGCGATCGTCACGGCCTGCTGCTGATCGTCGATGAGGTGCAGACCGGCATCGGCCGGCTGGGCACGCTGTTCGGCTGCCAGCGCTACGGCATCAGCCCCGACATCATGACCCTGGGCAAGGGCCTGGGCGGCGGCGTGCCGCTCACCGCGCTGCTGGCCAGCGCCTCGGCGAGCTGCTTCGACTACGGCGAGCAGGGCGGCACCTTCTGCGGCAATCCCTTCACCGCCGCGGCCGGCAATGCGGTGCTGGACGTGGTGGCGCAGGCGGAATTCCTGGCCGAGGTGCGGGCGCGGAGCGCACAGCTGCAGGCCGGCCTGCGCGCGCTGCAGCAGCGCCATCAGCTTGCGGAGGTGCGCGCCTTTGGTCTGCTGCAGGCCCTGGAGCTGGGGCCGGGCCGCAATGCCACGGCGCTGGCCGCCGCCGCGCTGGAACGCGGTCTGCTGCTCAATGCGCCGAACCCCGGCTGCCTGCGTCTGATGCCGGCGCTGAACGTGCGCAGCGAGGAGATCGAGCAGATGCTGGAGATGCTCGATGCGCTGCTGGCCGAACCGTGCGCGCAGACACCCGCGCGCTGCGCGCTCAGCGCCTAGTGTCGTGAGTCAGAAATTCGCATGCGAATTCGCCGGTCTTTTTCGCGTCTGGCGGCGCTGCGCCTCCTCGCCATAGTCACCACTATGCCTCGTCGCCGCGCCTTGCCAGCCACGAAAAATCCTTGGCGACTTCATCAAGGAACTTCTGACTCACGACACCAGCGCGGCGCTCACCAGAAATCGCGATGCCCCTCGACGATTTCGGCTTCCAGCTCGGCGTAGGGACCGCGCACCTGCACCTGGCGCTGCCCGGCGGCAAACACCTGCCGGCAGTCCAGGTCCAGGGTGAGGTTTTCGGGGTTATCACCGGTGAGCTGCGCCAGACGTTTTTCGGTGAGCCCGAACACCACGGTGCCGATGCCCACCCAGTAACAGGCGCCCGCGCACATGCAGCAGGGCTCCACCGAGGTGTACAGCGTGCAGCCGGCGAGAAACTCCGGACCGTAAGCCCGCGCCGCCGCGCGCGCGACATTGGCCTCGGCATGACCGACGCCGCCATCGCTCAGGTAGGTGTTGCCGGACTGCAGCAGCACCTCACCATCCGGCCCGACCAGCAGCGCGCCGAAGGGATGATTGCCATTGGCGCGGCTCTCGGCAGCGATGCGGATGGTGTCGCGCAGATGGCGAAGGTCGTCGGACATGGCGGGGAATCCTGGCGAAGGAAGCGGGCGGCTTTCAGCCAAGCAAGGTTCGCACCGCTGACGGTGCTGCCCCCTCACCCTGGCCCTCCGCCCCGCCGCAGTCGGTTCAGGAATGCCCCCTCTCCCCCTCGCGACGCGACGAGGGAGAGGAAACATTCAGAACCCCAGCTCGCTCAAACCCGGATGCTCGTCCGGACGCCGGCCTGCCGGCCAGCGGTATTGGCGTTCGCTCTGCGCAATCGGCGCGTCATTGATGCTGGCCACGCGGCGGCGCATCAGGCCCTGCTCGTCGAACTCCCAGTTCTCGTTGCCATAGCTGCGGAACCATTGCCCGCTGTCGTCATGCCATTCATAGGCGAAGCGCACGCTGATGCGGTTGTCGCGAAATGCCCACAGCTCCTTGATCAGGCGGTAGTCCAGCTCGCGCTGCCATTTGCGGGTGAGGAAGGCGACGATGGCCTCGCGACCCTGGAAGAACTCGGCGCGGTTGCGCCAGTGGCTGTCCTCGGTATACGCCAGCGATACGCGCTGCGGATCGCGTGTGTTCCAGGCGTCCTCGGCCATGCGCACTTTCTGTGCGGCGGTCTGCTCGTTGAAGGGGGGCAGCGGTGGACGACTCATGGCGACTCCCGGCGATGGACCCGGGAGGCATGGTAACGCGCGCCGCTTCGCGCTTCAGCGCGAGGGATGCAGATGCAGATGCGGCTCGCCGTGCACATGCATGAAGCGCGCTTCCACCGGCACCAGGTGCAGCTGGCCGTGACGCACGCCGCGCTCGGCAATCAGCGAGGCGGCGAAGTCGCGCACTTCCTTCAGATGCCCGCGCAGCACGGTGACTTCCAGGCAGTCGTCATGATCCAGATGCACGTGCATGGTGGACAGGCACAGGCCGTGATGATCGTGCTGGTTGGCGGCCAGGCGGCTGGCGAGCTGGCGCTCGTGGTGATTGTAGACATAGCTCAGCGCCGCCACGCAGTGGCTGTCCGGTGCATCGTCCTGCTGCTGTTCCTGGCTCAGCTGCTGGCGCAGCAGATCGCGGAACGCCTCGGAGCGGTTCTCGTAGCCGTGGCGCTGCGCCCAGCGCTCGAAGTCTTCGGCCAGCTCGTCGTCCACGGATAAGGTGATGCGTTGCATGCTTGTCTCAGCTCCTGAACGCCGCCATCAGCTACGCCGCAGCACCACCGGCGCGCCGCCGTAGAGACGCTTGACCATCCACTGCGCCAGCGCCGAATCCAGATAGTCGGCATGACCGGGGAACCAGCGCACCAGCTCCTGCGCCAGCGAACGCGCGATTTCAAAGCGGCGCGGATTGTCGGCCAGCACCAGCAGGGCCTGCACCTCGCGCAGGGATTTCATCACCGACTCGTGCTCGTCGATATGGCACTGGCGCGGCGGAAACTCGGTACTGTTCATCCACTCCGCCTCCTCGCCGAAATGCGCCTCGGCGTGCGCGATGAACGCATCCAGATGCGCCAGCAGATCTTCGTCCGCGGCGCGCAGCAGCGCATCGACCTTCACCACGAAATCGCGGTGGGTCTCGTCCATCTTGTCGTAACCGAGCTTGTAGGAATCGGTCCAGGTGAAGGCGCTCGGCGCACTGGGCGTGGACATGGCGGTGGAACGCAGGCAGTGAAGTGGGTGGACAGTGTAACGGCTCCGCCCGGTACGACGCTCGCGCCTAGCTCGTCAGCCAGCGCGCCTTCGGCTGGAACCGCCCGGGCGACACCGGCTCGGCGCTCGGCGCGCCCAGCACCAGCGGCGCGACCACGCGTTCCTCGGCATTCAGATGCAGCAGGCGGCGGCCTTCCGGCGAATCGAGAAAGGGCTGCGCCATGCTCACCCAGCAGCTGCCCAGGCCCATGCTGTGCGCGGCGAGCATGATGTTGTAGGCCGCCATCGCGCAGTCCATGTCGGCCAGGCTGCCGGGCTGCGTGGCGCAGACCACGATCAGGGCCGGCGCCCGAAACAGCACGTCGAACTCCGGACTCATGATCTCGTCGTGCAGCACATGCCGCTGCCCGCTCCGGACCAGCGACTGGCGCAGCGCCTGCGTGGCCTTGGCACTGAGCAGGGCCACGCGCGCCGGCTCGTCCAGCACCACAAAGGACCAGGGCTGCGCGTTCATGTGGCTGGGCGCCTGGCAGGCGATGTCGAGCAGCTCGCTGAGCACCGGCGCCTGCACCGCCTCGGGCAGAAAGTCGCGCACGGCGCGGCGCTGGGCAATGGCTTCTAGCAGTTTCATGCGAAGGACGACTCGTGTATCGGAAGGTGGCGCGTCGCGCGATCAGCTGCGCAGCGCGTTCTTGATCTGGCCGTAACCGGTCTTCAGCGTCTCGACCAGCAGCTGCGCCGCCGCCTGCAGCTCGCTCTCGGCCTGGCCACCGGCGACTTCGGCGCGCTGCACCTGTTCCTTGAGCCGCGCCCAGTCCTGCTCCAGCTGCTGCCAGCGCGTGCCGGCCTCGGCCTTGAGCAGATGGGCTTGCAGCTTGAGTTCGTCGCGCAGCAGTTCCAGTGCTTGCAGCTCGTTGTGCAAGGCCAGTTTGAGTCGGGTCATGGCGCTTTCTCCGGTGGATGAAGGCCCGGCCAGTCTGCGCGTGGCGCCGCCGGCCACGCCCTGACTTGCGTCAATCGCCCCGGCTGAATTGATCTGCGTCACCGCCAGCCGGGCGGCACCGGCATAAAAAACATGGAGACACCGAGCAAGGACATTGCAATGACTGCCGAGCGCACGCGATCACTGATGAGCAGCGTGGATCGCGCCTGGCTGGAGATGGACGAGCCGCACAACCCGATGGTGGTGGCGGCGATCTTCCAGCTGGACGGCGGCGACGCCGCCACGCTGGGCAAAACCATCGTGCAGCGCCTGCTGCGCTACCCGCGCTTCCGTCAGCGCGCCGACGACCGTCGCAAGCCGCCGCTGTGGATCGAAAGCGAGGCCCCGGACCTGGACTATCACCTGCACCTGCGGCGTCTGGGCGGCGACGAGGACGCCGACACGCAGCTGCGGCAGGCGATTGCCAGCGAACTGGCCTTCAGCCTGGATCGCAATCGGCCGCTGTGGCGCCTGGTGGTGTTTGCGCAGCGCGGCGCACCGCTCACGGTGCTGTTTCGCGCCCATCACGCGATGGCCGACGGCATCGCCCTGATGCATCTGATGATGAGCTGCACCGACGAGGCGGTGACCCGGCTGCCGCACGAGATCGCCGCCATCGAACGGCGCGCGCACGGCGGGCCGCTGGGCGGTCTGATTGACCGGCTGATCGCCGCCAACCGCAGCCTGGAACTGCTGCGGCGCGTGGCGCACGAGGGCCTGGCGCATCCGGGCGAAGCGTTGCGTCAGCTGCGCGAAGGCCGCCATCTGCTGCACGCGGTGAACCGCCTGCTGCGTCTGCCGCAGAACAACCCGCAGGAACTGCGCAGGCCGCTGCGCGGGCATCGCGGTGTGGCCTGGATCGACGACGTGCCGCTGGCGGCGTTCCGCGCACGCGCCAAGGCGCTGGACGTGAAGCTCAATGATCTGTTCATGGCCTGGACCGCCGGCGCCCTGCACCGCTATCTGCGCAGCGTGCATCACGAGCTGCCGGAGAACCAGAACCTGCGCGTGTCGATTCCGGTGAACCTGCGCCCCGGCGACGGCGCGGAACTGGGCAATTACTTCGGCCTGGTGCTGCTCGACCTGCCGGTGGGCGTCTGCGATCCGCGTGCGCGCCTGCAGCTGGTCAGCGAGCGCATGCTCGCGCTGAAGGAATCGGGCGAAGCGCGCGCGGTCCTGCTGAGTCTGGCGGCGGCCGGACATCTGCCGCTGCCCATGGAGAAGCGTCTGGTGAATCAGGTGGCGGGCAAGGCGGCGGCGGTGGTGTCGAATCTGCGCGGGCCCGAACAGCCGGTGAGCATCGCCGGCCATGCCATCCGCAATCTGGTGTTCTGGCCGCCGCAGTCGGGCGGCATCGGCCTGGGCCTGAGCCTGTTCAGTTATGCCGGGCACCTGAGTCTGGGCGTGTGCGTCGATCAGGCCCTGATCGCCAATCCGCAGCGCCTGCTGCAGGCCTTCCGCGACAGCCTGAACGAAGACATCCTCATCGCCACGCCGCCGCAGACGAAGCGACGGCGGCGCAAGCGTGCCGCCTGAAGGCCGGCCGGGTGATGCAAACCGCTAGTGCAGCGCTGCCAACGAAACCTTAGGAGATGGCCGAGAGCTTTTCGCGCAGATCAAGGCGTGAGTCGGAGGCGTAGCCGGCATTACGGCGACGATGAACAACGCAGAGCTGCGCGAAAAGCGCCGGCCAGAACTAACGGTTTGTTGGCAGTGCTGCACTAGAGCTGCTCGGGCAGCGCCGCGCGGATCTGCGCCAGCGTGCAGTGCGTCAGATCGCGATCCTGCTCGCCGGCCAGCAGGCGATGCGTGGACTCGTCCAGATGCGGACGCAGGCGCCCCAGAAACGCCGGCGCCGCGATCAGATACAGCCGCGTGATTTCGCCGCGTGCGCGCGCCTGGTTCAGATGCTCGCCCACGCGCTTGGCGAAAGTCTCGGCGGTGTGCTCGGCGTAGGACTGCGGCGACTCGAACACGCCGCCACCGCCCCCGACCCGCGGTCCGTGTCCCGGGCGGTCGCTCTGCACCTCGTGCGGCTGACGCCGCGCATCGGCGTTGATCAGATCGGCGGTTTCGCACAGCTCGCCGTCGGCGGCAGTCTGCTGCAGCAGGCGCGCGCAGCCGGCATCGGCGACCACCACCCACACGCTGGGATGCTGCGGGGTTCCGGGCTTGTGTGTGTATTGACGTGGCATGGGCGGGCTCCTTCAGGGGCGGCGTTGCAGTTCGGCATCGCGCTCGCGATGCATCAGACGCGGGATGTGACCCAGGGCATCCACCAGCAGCTCCAGCACATCGTCCACCGCGAGAATGCCGCGCAGCCGGCCGGATGCATCGACCACCGGCGCGCGACGCACACCGGCCTCGCGCATGCGATCCAGTGCATCGAGCAGATCCTCGTTTTCCTCGGCGGTGATCAGCGGCTGGGCCATGAGATCAGCCAGCGTGAGTGCTTCCATCTGCACCTGCTGGGCGAGCACTTCCACCACCAGATCGCGATCGGTGACGATGCCGACCGGCCGCATCGTGCCGCCCTCGCGCTCGACCACCACCACACAGCCGACGTGATACTCGCGCATGCGGCGGGCCGCGTCGGCGATACCGGTGTCCGGCTCGGCCACCACCACGGTGGGGTTGCAGGCTTCATCCACGAACATGGCCAACCTCCTTGCACATCAACTCGTGAAAGCCAGGAACTGTCTCCAGTAGCGCGAGCCGGCTTGACCCATCCTGAATCCGCAGCAGCGTGGCGACGATGACGTGCGTCAAGACGCCGGCACATGGCATGCTGATCGTCCTGCCTCCCCCAGACTCCCGCTCATGCGCGCGCCGCTGACCCTGATTCTGCTGCTGCTCAATCTCGCCGCATTCGCGCTGGAAATGCGCAGCGGCGATGCCTTTGTCACACAATACGCGCTATGGCCCTACGGGCGCGGCTTTGCGCCCCTGCAGCTGCTCAGCAGCGGCTTTCTGCACGCCAACCTGCTGCACCTGGGCAGCAATATGCTGGGCCTGTGGATGTTCGGCCGCGAGGTGGAACGCGCGCTGGGCAGCACGCGCTTCGCCCTGTTGTACTTCGCGAGCCTGCTCAGCGCCGCGCTGACGCAGCTGCTGGTGGTCAGCGGCATGGCGGAAACCACGCCCACGGTCGGCGCGTCCGGCGCGGTGTTCGGCGTGCTGATGGCGTTTGCGATGCTGTTCCCGCGCCGCATCATCGTGCTGCTGTTTCCGCCGATTCCGATGCCGGCCTGGTTGTTCGTGCTGCTGTACGCGGCTTTCGAGCTCTATGCCGGCGTGCACGGCACCTTCTCGGGCGTGGCGCATTTCGCGCATCTGGGTGGTCTGCTCGGCGCCTGGCTGCTGATGCGCGGCTGGCGACGCCGTGTGGTGCGCAGCTGGTACTGAAAACAACGCCGGCCGATCAGCCCGTCAGCAGACGCCGCAGCCGCGCCGGCAGCTGGTTCATTTCATCCATCTCGCCGGTCGCCGCCGTCAGCGCGTGGCGGCGCTCGGCCTCGTCCAGCGGCTCGCTGCTCACCAGCTGCTGCGCCAGCACCGACTCATCGGCCTCCGAGGCATCCTGCCGGCGCTCGCGCAGGCGCCGCTGCAGCTCCGGCACCGGCGCCAGACAGGAGACGATGGCCATCGGCACCTGCAGGCGCTGCGCCAGCTGCTGAAACGCATAACGATCGGCGCGGCGCAGGAAGGCGGCATCGACGATGGCGATCTCGCCGCTGCCGATGATGGCGGTCGCGGCCTGCGCCAGACGCTCATAGGTGCGCTGCGAGGCATCGGGCCGATACAGCTCGGCGGACAGCGCCGTGCCGCTGCGCTGCAGCGGCGTCAGACCATGCAGGCGCTTGCGCTCCACGTCCGAGCGCACCCGCAGCGCCGGCAGGGTCTGCACCAGAAAGCCGCTGAGCCAGGTCTTGCCGGAACCGGACAGACCGTGCATCAGCACCAGGCCGCGATGCCGGCTGCCGCTCAGGCGCAGGGCGAGCTGCACATAGGCGCGCAGCTCGCCATCGAGCCGGTTGCGCGCGGCGCCACGCAGCTCATGGCGCCGCAAGGCGGCGACCTTGGCCCGCACCAGCGCGCGGTAAACCTCGTAGTAGCGCAGCAGCGCCACCGCCTCGTAATCACCACCGGCTTCCAGATAGCGGACGAGCAGGCGATAAGCCAGATCCTCGCGGCCGAAGCGGCGCAGGTCCATGCTGGTGAAGGCCAGATCATTGATCACATCCAGCCAGCGCAGCGCCGGATTGAACTCGATGCCGTCGAAGGCGGCGACGCCGCTGTCCAGCCGCACCAGATTGCCCAGATGCAGATCGCCATGCCCTTCGCGCACGCAGCCCTGCTGCAAGCGCTGCTGCATCAACGGCGCCAGCTGCGCATGCGTGACGCGGCTCCAGTCTTCCAGCTGCGTCAGCGCGGCGCGGGTATCGGCCTGCCGCAGGGTGCGCAGGCTGTCGAAGTTTTCCTGCACGCTGCGCCAGATCGCCTCCGGCTGTCCGTAGCCGCTGTCGGCGGCGGCGCTCGGCGCCTGCGCGTGAAACTGCGCCAGATGTGCGGCCAGTTCGTCGATCTCGTGTTCCTGCAGCGCCCCGGCCTGCAGCAGGCGATCCAGCTGGCAGTGCTGCGGGAACTGCCGCATCTTCACCGCATACTCCAGCACCTCGCCCTCGCCGCCGATGCGCGGCTGCGCCGGATGGCCGGTGATGGGCACCACGTCCAGATACAGGCCCGGCGCCAGACGCCGGTTCAGACGCAGCTCTTCACGACAGGCCTGCTCACGCTTGTCCAGGGTGCTGTAATCGAGAAAGCCCAGGTCGAGCCGCTTCTTGATCTTGTAGGCGAACTCGCCGGTGAGCAGCACCCAGGAGATATGCGTTTCGATCAGCTGCAGTCCGGCGACCGCATGCGGATAAGCGCGCGCATCGAGCAAGCCTTGAATGTCGATGCCGGCAGCGCTGACGGACATGGCGGGGTGGCCTGAGGCGGATCAGGGCCTGTTGACGCTATGGCAATGGCTGCGACGGAAAGGGCGCCCGGCGGCCTTGCGGGACTTGGCCTTGGAACCACCAGGGCCTGCGTCCTGCGCCGTGCCGGGCGCCCTTTCCGACAGCAATGCAGCGATTGTCCATAGCGTTAACAGGCCCTAGCGTCGTGGCCGTCGTCCCAGCCGTCGCAGCTCTTCGGCCAGGGTATCCAGATCGCAGGATTCACGCAGGGCATCGGCCTGGGCCAGACACTGCTGCAACTGCGATTCGGCGGGCGGCGCGTCTTCGCCACCCAGTCCATCGGGCTCCAGGGTGTCGAAGGCGCCACGCAGATCCACCGGTGCCTCGCAGGCTTCGATCTCCAGATCATGCCAATGCGCCAGCGGCCATTCGTCGATGGTGCCGTCGAAGTATTCCAGCTCCACGCTATGCGTCTGGGCATCCACCGCCAGCACCTGGAACGGCTGCGGCCGATCTGCACGCCGATACCAGGCGCCGACTTCCGGCTGCTGCGCGTAACTCATGACACTCGCTCCAAGCCTGGCTGCTGATGATGCGTCTGACGATGCGACCGGCTGCCCTGCTGCGCATTGACGCCGGTCAGCACGCTCTTGCGCTATCGCCGCCAGACACTCGCCAGCCAGTTGCGCTGCTCGGGCGGCAGATGACTGGGCCGGTAGTAATGCTCCAGCTCGGTGAAGCCGGCGGCATTCAGAAAGCCGCGCCAGGACGCCAGATCGTGATGCACGCCATAGCGATCGCCATACCAGCCCTCATGATTCTCGCCACGCGGATTGGAGGAAAACAGCACGCCGCCGGGCTTGAGCGTCTCGCGCAGCTGGCCCAGCACGCGCGGCAGTTCGGCGCTGGGCACATGGAACAGCGAGGCATTGGCAAAGACGCCGTCGAAGGCAGCGGCCGGCAAGTCCAGCGCCAGAAAACTCTGCTGCAGGATTTCGCAAGCGCTGTGCTCGCGCGCCATCTGCGCGAAGGCCTCGCAACCTTCCAGGCCCACGGCGATGTGGCCCAGCTCGGTGAAGGCCTTCAGATCGCGGCCCGGGCCGCAGCCGAAGTCGAGAATCCGCAGCGGCGGCTCGCCATGCAGATGACGCAGCAGCGCCTCGATGTTCTGACGTACGTCGTGATCACGCGTGCCGGCCCAGAACGCTTCGGCATTGCCCTGATAGTTGGCCAGGGTGCGCGCCACGATCCGCTGCAGCTTCTCCATATCCCGTTCCCGCTTCTGAATGAGGGTTTGTGCCGCTCATTCTGCGCGCCGCACCGTTGGTCGGTCACGCGCCTGCACCGTTTGTCGGCCACAACGCCCGCTGCCTTCACGGCGCCGACCGCTGGGCGCGTGGTCTGCTGCCTTCAATCGCCATGCCCGGCTCCGGCTCTTTCCAGCGCGGGCCGCGCTGTCGATATTGCCTGCGCCGGCACTCACGCGAAACCGGGGGCCGGCGAGGAGAGTGTCATGATCAATTTCATCCTGATGTCGCTGCTGATCGTCCTGGTGCTCCTGGCCCTGCTGGACGCCGGCATGATCTACAAGCTCAACCGCCGCTGCCTGCAGATCGAGCGTGACGGCGCCCACGACGCCGGCCTGCTGCGCTGGTACACCGACGGTTTCGGCGTGATGCAGCGCTGGGCGCGCTGGCTGCGCGACACCAGTCTGGTGCTCGCCGTGTTCGCGATGATTCTTGGCGCACATCCGGCCCTGATCGTCGCCACCATCCTCACCACCGCGCTGATCCAGTACGAGCGCCATTACACGCGCCATTGCCGGCGCTGCCATCGCCTGCATCAAGGCACGCCGCGGATGATGATGCGGCCCTGAGCCGGAGGTTCAGGCATTGAGCCTGCGCTCTGCCAGCGGCGGCGGCGTGTACTGATACAGCCAGGTTTCCGTCAGCGGCTTGCCGGCCAGGCGCAGGAACAGGCGCAGGTCGATGGGTTCGGTTCTGGCGTCGGGCACCAGATCGAACATCGCGCGCCAGCCGTGCAGCGCTTCCAGCGGCCGTGCCGAGACGATCTCCACACGCCCGCGCGAGGCGCTGATCACCGCTTCCACCGGCGCGTTGCTGGGCAGCTGCGCCAGCGCGCCGCCGGCGAAGTCCACGGCGAAGCGCCAGGAAAAGTATTGCTGGGGCTTGCCGATCACGCCGCCGATGCCAGTGCGTGTGGCCTGCGTGAGCGCCAGCGGCGCCTGCACCGGTGCGCGCGCGCCCCAGTGCAGCTTGTAGGCGTACAGGTACTCGCGGCCCACTTCCATGGCCTGCTCGGGATTCCAGAACGCCACGATGTTGTCGTGCGTTTCATCCGGCGTGGGAATCTCCACCAGCATGATGCTGCCAGCGCCCCAGCCGCTTTTCGGTTCCACCCACAGACAGGGGCGGCGGTCGTAGAACACGCCATCGTCCTGGTAGTGATCGAAGTTGCGGTCGCGCTGCATGAGGCCGAAGCCGCGCGGATCCTTGTCGGCGAAGGCGTTCACGCGCAGGCCGCGCGGATTGTTGAGCGGCCGCCAGATCCATTCACCGCCGCCGCTCCACATCTGCAGACCGTCGCTGTCGTGGATTTCCGGCCGCCAGTCCTGATCCACGCGCCGGTCATTCTCGGCGCTGAGAAACATGCTGGTCAGTGGCGCAATCCCGATACGGTCGATGACGCGACGCGGATACACCGCTGCGTCCACTTCCATCACCAGGGTCTCGCCGGGCGTGAGGCTGAAGCGGTAGGCGCCGGCGGCGCTGGGCGAATCCAGCAGGCCGTAGACCACCACCGTGCTCGCGCCCCTGGCGGGACGCTCCAGATACCAGGCGATGAAATTGGGAAACTCCTCGGGCGTGCCCATGCCGCAGTTGATCGCCAGCCCGCGCGCCGACAAGCCGTACTGCTTCTCGCCGCCCACCGCGCGAAAGTAGGACGCGCCCTGAAAGGCCGCGACGTCGCGCACCCAGTCGTCCTGATAGTTGAGGCGAAAGCCGGCGAAGCCGAGATTGGCCGGCAGCGCGCCGCGCTTCAGGCCGCTGCGGCCGTAGTCGAACATCGCGCTGTCGTAGGCGATCTCGCGCGCCTGGCCGCCGACCACCTCGTACAGATGCACCGGCGTGCGCACGGTGAAGCCCAGATGGAAGAAACGCGCCTGGAAGTTGAGCTGCTGGTCGCGCCACAGCGCGTGCTCGTCCCGAAAGCGGATCGACTGCCAGCGATCCCAGTCCAGATCGGCCACCGGCTTGGGCAGCGCCGCGCCCGGCGGCTGGTAAGCCACCACGGCCAGCGCACGCGCCCGCCCCTTGAGCGCGGCAAAGTCGAAGTTCTGCGTCGGGCCGATGGACTTGAGCGGCTCGGCCTGCGCGGCGCGCGCCAGCAGCAGCGCGGGCAGCGGCAGGCAGGCGGCGACTGCGGCGCCGGCGGACTGCAGGAGTTGTCGTCGATTCATGGCGATGAGCTTATGGCAAAGCGCTGCGGTGTCGGCAATCCGTCACCGGCCCGACACAGGCGCGGCACCGGCGGCGGCGCGGCGCCGCCCGACGGTAGACAGTGCGCAAGTCCGTGGCAAAGAATTTGCTCGAATCCTGACGAGGCTTTTGGTACAGCGTCTGAACGACGGAGCGGACCATGCAGGCACCTGACTTTGCGCAGTGGGCGGCGCCGGGCTTCACCCGGCAGGATCTGGTCTTTTTATTCGAGCACTTCCCGGTCAAGGGCGTAGACGCGGTGGCGGCGGCGCAGCGGGTGATCGAACAACCTTCGACGCTCGATTCGGTGCTGGAAGCCGATTACGTGTTCGACGCCATCCAGGATCGTCGGCAACTCTGGCTGGAAGTCTCGCCCAAGCTGTTCTTCAACATCCTGCTGCGCCGCTGCCTGCCCGGGCGACGCAATGCCAGCGAGCGCGAGGCGATCCATTACCTCGCCAATCTGCTGGGCCTGTTCACCGACGCCGAACGTCTTTACCGCGTCTCGCGCGATGACGAAGCCAATTACCAGTATCTGGTCGATCTGGTCGCCGCTGCCGCACAGTCCAGCCCCGAGCGCGGCTTTCTGGTGCAGTCGCATATCGGCAACTTCGCGCTGTTCACCGCCGGCATCCGTGCCGAATGGGTCGAGCACCGCCACCGCTACAAGCGCCGTCCGGTGACCGTGGAGTACTACTGCAAGATGGGCCAGTCGTACTACTTCACGGCCTCCAGGCATCCGCTGGCCAGCGCGTTCGGCGTGCAGCAGGTGTTTCGCGAACTCTCGGCGCGCTTCGGCTATTACCGCGAGGGCCTGGCGAAGATGGCGCAGGAGTATCTGCCGCATTGAACGCGATACAGCGCCGCGCCAAGGGGCGGCGCTGATCCCGCTCAGTCCGCCTGCGCCAGCAGCCGCGCATTGCCGCCCACCGCTGCGGTGTTCACGGTCAGCGTGCGCTCGCTGACGAAACGCAGCAGATAGTGCGGGCCACCGGCCTTGGGGCCGGTGCCGGACAAGCCTTCGCCGCCAAAGGGCTGGGTGCCGACCACGGCGCCGGTCATGCCGCGATTCACATAGCAGTTGCCCACGCGCGCCCGCTGCTGCACGCGCCGCCAGGTGCTTTCGATGCGGCTGTGCACGCCCAGGGTCAGGCCGTAGCCGCTGGCATTGAGCGAGTCGATCACCGCGTCCAGCTCCTTGGCGCGATAGGAGCAGACGTGCAGGATCGGCCCGAAGCGTTCCTCGCCGATCTGCGCGATGTCCCGCACCTGCGCCAGCAGCGGCGCAAAAAAATATCCGGCGCCGGTCTCGGGCGGCAGGCTCAGCTCGGCCAGCACGCGCCGCTCGGCACGCAGCTGCGCGGCGTAAGCGTTCAACGCCGCCTGCGCCGGCGCATCGATCAAGGGGCCGAGGTCGCTGGCCAGCAGCGCCGGATCGCCGATGCCGAGTTCCTGCATGGCGCCGATCAGCATCTGCACGGTGCGCTCATAAATCTCCTCCTGCAGATACAGGATGCGCAGACAGGAGCAGCGCTGCCCGGCAGAGTAGAACGCTGATTGCAGCGCGTCCTTCACCACCTGCTCCGGCAGCGCGGAGGAGTCGACGATCATCGCGTTCTGGCCGCCGGTTTCGGCAATCAGCACCGGCAGTGCCTGTTCGCCGCCGGCCAGGCTGCGCGCGATGCTGCGCGCCACCGGCAGCGAGCCGGTGAAGGCCACGCCGGCCAGCTGCGGCAGCGCGCAGAGCGCCGCGCCCAGGGCGCCATCGCCGGGCAGCAGCTGCAGCACCGCGCGCGGCAGGCCACAGGCATGCAGCAGCTGCACCATGCGCGCGGCGATCAGACTGGTCTGCTCGGCGCTCTTGGCCAGTACGCAGTTGCCGGTCACCAGGGCCGCCGCAATCTGCCCGCTGAAAATCGCCAGCGGAAAATTCCAGGGCGAGATGCAGACGAACACCCCGCGACCATGCAGCTGCAGCTCGTTGTGCTCGCCGGTGGGGCCCGGCAGGGTCTGCGGCGCGGCCATCAGGGTGTGCGCCTGGCTGGCGTAATAGCGCAGCAGATCCACCGCCTCGCGCCATTCGGCCAGGGCATCGGGCAGGGTCTTGCCGGCTTCGCGGACCAGCAGCACGAGAAACTCCGCGCGTGCGGACGCCAGGGCATCGGCGGCCTGCTCCAGCAGCGCAGCGCGTGCCCGCACACCGCGCGCGTTCCAGGCTGGCTGCGCCTCGCGCGCCGCCTGCAGTGCGGCCGGCAGATCCTCCGGCGCGGTGGCACGCCAATGCCCCAGCAGCTGGCGGGTGTCGGCGGGATTGCGCACCGCCTGCCAGGCACTTTCCGCGCTGTTCTGCGCCAGCAGCGGCTCGGCGCGCGCCAGCGGCAGGCTGCCGCGCAGTTCTTCCGCCAGCTGCAACAGCCCTGGTTCATCGGCGAAGCTCAGACCGCACGAATTGCGTCGCGACGGGCCATACAGCGCCACCGGCAGCGGCAGCTGCGGATTGCGCTTGTCTTCCAGCGCGGCACAGGCCGCGACCGGATCGGCGGCCAGCTGCTCCGGCGGCAGCTGTTCGTCGAAGATGCGATTGACGAAGGAGGTGTTGGCACCGTTCTCCAGCAGGCGCCGCACCAGATACGGCAGCAGATCGGCGTGCGCGCCCACCGGCGCGTAGACGCGGCAGGGCAGCTGCAGCTGATCCTGCACCAGGGCATGCAGCGCCTCGCCCATGCCATGCAGACGCTGATACTCCCAGTGGCTGGCATCGCCGGCCATGGCCTGCACGGCGGCGATGGTCTGCGCATTGTGCGTGGCCAGCATCACGTAGAAATGCGGGCGCGCGTCCAGCAGCTTGCGCGCGCAGGCCAGGTAGGCGACATCGGTATTGAGCTTGCGCGTGTAGACCGGATAGTCCGCCAGGCCCTGCTCCTGCGCGCGCTTGATCTCGCTGTCCCAGTACGCGCCCTTCACCAGCCGCACGGGGATGCAGTGGCGCTGCGCGCGCGCCAGCTGCTCCAGGTATTCGATCACCGCCAGCGCGCGCTTCTGGAAGGCCTGCACGGCCAGACCCAGACCGTCCCAGCCGCGCAGCGATTCGTCCTGCAGCACGCTCTCGAACACATCCAGCGACAGCTCCAGGCGCTCGGCCTCCTCGGCATCGACGGTCAGCGCGATGCCTTGCGCGCGGGCCAGCTGCGCCAGCTGCAGCAGACGCGGCGTGAGTTCCTGCAGCACGCGGCGGCGCCTGGCGAATTCATAACGCGGATGCAGGGCAGAGAGCTTCACCGAGATGCCCGGCCGCGCGTGCAGCGCCTGCGCCGCGTCGCGGGCCTGCGCGCCGATGGCCTGGATCGCCTGCACGTAAGCCTCGAAGTAGCGCTGCGCGTCGGCGCCGGTCAGCGCCGCCTCACCGAGCATGTCGAAGGAATAGCGCTCCAGCGGCCGCTCGCGCGCCGCGGCATTGCGCAAGGCCTCGGCGATGTCGCGGCCCATCACGAACTGCGAGCCCATCAGACGCATGGCCTGGCGCATGGCCAGACGGATCACCGGCTCGGTGGAACTGCCCAGCAGCCGCGCGAACACCTGGCGCAGACTGCCGGTGTCCTCCGGCGCCAGCCGCACGATGCGGCCGGTGAGCATCAGGCCCCAGGTGGAAGCATTCACGAACAGGGAATCACTGCGCCCCAGATGCTGCTCCCAGGACGCGCCGCCGAGTTTGTCGGCGATCAGCTTCTCGGCCGTGTCGTCATCGGGAATGCGCAACAGCGCCTCGGCCAGACACATCAGCATCACGCCGGCCTCGGAGGACAGATCGTACTGACGCATGAAGGCGTCCAGTGCCGAACCGCGCTCGCGCTGCGCGCGCAGCTGTCGCACCCAGTCCGCCGCCTGCGCCGCGACACGCTGCGCCTGCGGCGCTTCGAGCCGCGCCAGCGGCAGCAGGCGCTGCAGCATCTGGTTTTCATCGGCCAGGTACTGCGCACTGATCGCGCCGCGCAAGGCCTCGCGCGCCGGCAGCGCCGAGTTCCACAGCCACCGCGCCTGCTGTCCGTCCATCACCGCCTCCGACGCCGCCGCGAGATGGCTCAATCTAGGGCCTGTTAACGCTGTGGTGGTCGCTGCGACTGAAGCTGTTTTGGCGCAGGGCAAGGCGGCAGACGCGCCGCTTGGTAACTCCAAGCCAGCGGCTGCCAACGCAGCCCTGCGCCAAAACAGCCCCGTCCCTTCGGGTTGCGCCAGAAATCGCGCCATGCGGCGTTGCGAAACTTGGCCTTGGAACCACCAAGGCCTGCGTTTCGCGCCTTGCCTGGCGCGATTTCTGGCAGCAACGCAGCGATCACCATAGCGCTAACAGGCCCTAGCGCGCCAGGGTTAAGCTCTCTTGAGGAACATTCTTCAAAAGCCCAGCCCGCGCATGCCGCCGTCCCCCGCCGCTGCACCGTCCGTCGCCCTGAGCCTGGTGAGCTGCCCGCAGGCGCAGGCCGAGGCCTTGGCGCGGGCACTGGTGGAACAGCAGCTGGCGGCCTGCGTGAGCGTGCTGCCCGGGATGCAGTCGGTGTATCGCTGGCAGGGTGCGGTGGAACAGGCCAGCGAGGCGCTGCTGCTGATCAAGCATCCGGCGCAGGACTTTGCGGCGCTCAAGGACGCGGTGCTGCGCCTGCATCCGTATGAACTTCCGGAACTGCTGATGGTCAGCGTCGATGCGGGTCATCGCCCGTATCTGGATTGGGTGCTGTCCGCTTGCGCCAAATGAACCGTCTTCTCGCGCTGTTGAGCCTGAGCCTGCTCGGCGCCGCCCCGGCGCTGGCTACGGGCGCGGCCTCGCTATGGTCGGCGCAAGCGCCGCAGCTGCTCAGCGTCGAACAGGCTTTCGCACTGCTGCCGGCCGAGCGCGGCAAGAACGGCGTGCAGCTGAGCTGGAACATCGCGCCGGGCACCTATCTCTACCGCGAGCGCATCCGCGTGGAGCTGCTGGAACCGCAAGGACTCAAGACCGGCGCGCTGCAGATGCCCGACGGCATCGCCCATCGCGACGAGCACTTCGGTGATGTGCACATTTTCCGTGGCCTGCTGCAGGCCACGCTGCCGCTGCACGGTCTGCGGCACAATGCCCTGCGTCTGCGCATTCACTACCAGGGCTGCGCCGATGCCGGCATCTGTTATCCGCCGCAGAGCGTAGAGCAGACCGTCCTGCCCTGAATACCGCCTTGCCGATCCTCACTATGCGCCGTTTCCTGCCGCTCGTCGCCGCCGCCGTCCTTGCCGTGCTGGCCGGCGTGCTGAGCTACCGATATCTCGCCGCACCCAAACTCCGCGAAACCGCCGAGGCCGCGCCGGAGCTGCGCTTCAACACGCTGGACGGCAAGGCCGTGGCGCTCAGGAGCCTGCACGGGCGCTGGGTGCTGGTGAATTTCTGGGCCTCCTGGTGCGCCCCCTGCATGGACGAGATTCCGCATCTGGTGCAGGCGCAGGCGGATTACGCCTCGCTGGGCCTGCAGATCATCGGTCCCGCCCTGGACGACGCCGAGGCGGTCAAACCGGTGCTCGGGCGCTTCGCGATGAATTACCCGGTGAGCGCCGATTTCGCCAGCGCCGATGCGGCGATGCGCGCTTTCGGCAATGACCGGGGGGTGCTGCCGTTCACGGTCCTGATCGACCCGGATGGCTTCATCGTGCAGCGCCATCTGGGCGGCCTGAGCGGCGAGGCCCTGGGTGAGCTCCTGCGCCGGCACCTCGGGCACTGAGCGCCGCCATACGCCTGCGACTGGAAATGCCCCCCTAAACATCCAGATTTGCCGGCATCGTGTCGGCAAATGCCGATATCTTGTTTTTGTGCGCTGCGCTACGGCAGAATCGGCTGATCCTCTTCACCGAGTCGCTCCACCTTGAGCCACCTGCTGCTGATCAACGGGCCCAATCTGAACCTGCTGGGCAGCCGTGAACCGGAGGTTTACGGCCGGCAGACCCTGGCTGACATCGAGCAGGCATTGAGCGCCGCCGCCGGCCAGCTGGGCCACCGCCTGAGCTGCTTCCAGAGCAATCACGAAGGCGCGCTGGTGGACCGCGTGCAGCAGGCCAGGCCCGAGGGCGTGGACTTTATCCTGATCAATCCGGGCGCCTACACGCACACCAGCATCGCCCTGCGCGATGCCCTGCTGGGCGTGGCCATCCCCTTCATCGAGGTGCACCTGTCCAACGTGCACGCGCGGGAAGCCTTCCGCAAGCACTCGTATCTGTCCGACATCGCCACGGGCGTGATCGCCGGCTGCGGCGCGCTGGGCTACCAGCTGGCCCTGCAGTCTGCGCACGAACGCCTCAATAAAACCAAAGCCTGAAGCTTCAGGCTCGCAACATCCCTAGGGAGGGATTCATGGATTTACGCAAGATCAAGACGCTGATCGAACTGGTGGAAGAATCCGGTATCAGCGAGCTGGAAGTCCGCGAGGGTGAAGAGTCGGTGCGCATCAGCCGCCAGTTCGCGGCGCCGCCGATGGCTTACGCCCAGCCGGCGATGGTCGCCGCGCCCGCACCCGCCGCCGTGCCGGTGGCGGCCGCGCCGGTGGCTGCGCCCGCCGCCCCGGCCGCGCCCAAGGTCGACACCCGTCATATCGTCAAGGCGCCGATGGTCGGCACCTTCTACCGCTCGCCCTCGCCGGGCGCCAAGGCTTTCGTGGAAGTGGGCCAGACCGTCAAGGCCGGCCAGGTGCTGTGCATCATCGAAGCGATGAAGATGCTCAACCAGATCGAAGCCGACAAGGCCGGCGTGGTGGTCGAGATCCTCGCCGAGAACGAAAAGCCGGTGGAGTTCGATCAGCCGCTGTTCGCCATCGAGTGATGGCCGGAACCACACGGCCATGAAAGAAATCAAGAAAATCCTGATCGCCAACCGCGGCGAGATTGCCCTGCGCATCCTGCGCTGTTGCCGCGAGCTGGGCATCAAGACCGTGGCGGTGTACTCCACCGCCGACCGCGAGCAGAAGCATGTGGCGATGGCCGACGAGGCCGTCTGCATCGGCCCGCCGCAGGCCGGCCGCAGCTATCTCAACATGGCGGCCATCATCTCCGCCGCCGAGGTCACGCAGGCCGACGCCATCCACCCCGGCTACGGCTTTCTCTCCGAGAACGCCGACTTCGCCGAGTCCGTGGAGAAGTCCGGCTTCATCTTCATCGGCCCGCGCGCCGAGACCATCCGCCTGATGGGCTCCAAGACCAACGCCAAGGCCGAGATGATCGCCGCCGGCGTGCCCTGCGTGCCCGGCTCCAACGGCGTGCTGCCGGAGGACGATGCCGAGTGCATCCGTGTCGCCGAGCAGGTGGGTTATCCGGTGCTGATCAAGGCGGCCTCCGGCGGCGGCGGTCGCGGCATGCACGTGGTGCGCAATCCTGAAGATCTGATCACCAAGATCCAGCTGGCGCGCAGCGAGGCGCTGGCCGCGTTCAAGGACGGCTCCGTGTTCATGGAGAAGTACCTGGAGACGCCGCGCCACATCGAGTTCCAGGTGCTGTCCGACGGCCAGGGTCATGCCATCCACCTCGGCGAGCGCGACTGCTCCATGCAGCGCCGCAACCAGAAGGTGGTGGAAGAATCCCCGGCGCCCGGCATCACCGAGGAGCAGCGCGAGGAAATCGGCAAGCTCTGCGTGGCGGCCTGCATCCGCATCGGTTATCGCGGTGCCGGCACCTTCGAATTCCTCTACGAGAACGGCCAGTTCTACTTCATCGAGATGAACACCCGCATCCAGGTGGAGCATCCGGTGACGGAGATGGTCACCGGCGTGGATCTGATCAAGGAAATGATCCGCATCGCCGATGGCAAGCCGCTGAAGAAGAAGCAGGCCAACATCAAGATGCGCGGCCATGCCGTGGAATGCCGCATCAACGCCGAGAACGCGCGCACCTTCGTGCCCTCGCCGGGCGAGATCAAGAAGTACCACGCGCCGGGCGGCCCGGGCATCCGCCTGGACTCGCACTGCTACGCAGGCTACAAGGTGCCGCCGCATTACGACTCGATGATCGGCAAGCTGATCGCCTACGGCTCCGACCGCAAGAGCGCCATCGCGCGCATGCGCCAGGCCCTGGCCGAGATGTTCATCGAAGGCATCCAGACCAACATCCCCTTGCAGCGCCGCATCATGAGCGACGCGGTGTTCAAGGAAGGCACGCACCACATCCATTACATGGAACACATGCTGGAAGACTGGGCCAAGGAAACGGATTGAAGTCTGCTTGTGTTGAAGCCTCACGCAAAGCCCCGGCACGTCCGGGGCTTTGCTTTTGTGGTAGCTGTGGATTTTGTAGGGCGGGTTAGGCGCGAGAGCGCCGTAACCCGCCAGGGCTTGGCTGTTGTTGCTTGGCGTTCCGCTCAATTGAGCCTTGGTTTCGTGCGCCTTCGGCGCCCGAGGTACTTCTCTTTGCTCGTGCAAAGAGAAGTACCCAAGAGAAAGCACGCCCTACGCCTCGCATCCGTCGCCGC
>NZ_FOFS01000016.1 GCF_900111015.1 Solimonas aquatica
AACTGAGCCGAACTTCCTGTTCGGCTCTCCCGCTGCGCTCGCTACGCTGCTCGGTGCGAGGCAAAGGGGGTTTAAAAGCAAAGCCACAGCAACGGCAACAGCGGCTTCGCGCGCGGAGCGTCGCTGCGCTGTTGCTTTTGACTTTGGGGTCCCCGTCTCTGGCGCTGAGCTGTGCGGCGAGCGCAGGGGAGAGCCGCCCACCAAGGGCGGCTCAGTTGCGGCCACGCCAGGGATGGCGTGTCCGCAACGGCCCCGAGCACGTTGCACAGCGAAGGCACCCGCGCAGCGGGCGCCAGAGCCGGGGTGTGCTTTCTCTTGCTTACTTCTCTTTGCACAAGCAAAGAGAAGTAAGTCCGCCGCCGGAGGGCGGTGGAAGAAGGCAATAGATCAGGACACAAACCAAACGCCAACAGCAAAGCCATCCGGCCGGCAGCAGGATGCGCAGCTGTGCTGCGATCTCACCCACCCCGGGACCGCCGGGCTTTCGGGGCGGCTGATCCGCGCAACGCAGCCATGTGGCAGCGCAGCAATAGGCGAATCGCCGCCACGCGCCTAAGCTGCGCGCCATCCTTTATCTGAACCAGGCGGGAGAGCTTCATGAAACCCTACGGACGCAAGGTGGCCATCATCGGCGGCTCGCGCATTCCCTTCGCGCGTTCCAACACGGCCTATGCGACGAAGTCCAACCAGGACATGCTGACCGCAGCCCTCAAGGGCCTGGTCGACAAGTACCAGCTGCACGGCGAGCGTATCGGCGAAGTGGCCGCCGGCGCGGTGCTCAAGCATTCCCGCGACTTCAACCTCTGCCGCGAATCGGTGATGTCCTCGGGCCTGGCCCAGGAAACGGTGGCCTATGATCTGCAGATGGCCTGCGGCACCGGCCTGCAGGGCGCCATCAACATCGCCAACAAGATTGCGCTGGGTCAGATCGAATCCGGCATCGCCGGCGGCGTGGACACCACCTCCGATGCGCCGATCGCCGTGGGCGAGAAGCTGCGCAAGATCCTGCTGGAAGTGAACCGCGCCAAGACCGCCGGTCAGCGCATCAAGGCGCTGGCCAAGTTCCGCCCCGCGATGCTGGCGCCGGCCATTCCCAGCAATGGCGAGCCGCGCACCAAGATGAGCATGGGCCAGCACTGCGAGGTGATGGCCAAGGAATGGAAGATCCCGCGCGAGGCGCAGGATCAGCTGGCTTATGAGTCGCATCTGAAAGCCGCCGCCGCCTACGAGGCCGGCTTCTTCGATGATCTGATCGTGCCCTTCGCCGGCCTGACGCGCGACAACAATCTGCGCCCGGAAATCTCCCTGGAGAAACTGGCCACGCTGGGCCCGGCCTTCGACCGCAAGTCCGGTCAGGGCACGCTCACCGCCGCCAACTCCACGCCGCTCACCGACGGTGCCTCGGCGGTGCTGCTGGCTTCGGAAGACTGGGCCAAGGCGCATGGCTTGAAGCCGCTGGCATACATCACGCACGCCGAGTGCGCGGCCGTGGACTTCGCCTTCAGCAAGAAGGAAGGTCTGCTGATGGCGCCGGCCTATGCGGTGCCGCGCCTGCTGCAGCGCGCCGGCATCAGCCTGCAGGACTTCGACTTCTACGAGATTCACGAAGCCTTCGCGGCGCAGGTGCTGTGCACGCTCAAGGCCTGGGAAGATCCGCGCTTCTGCAAGGAGCGTCTGGGCCTGGACGCGCCGCTGGGCAGCATCGACCGCGCCAAGATGAATGTGAAGGGCGGCAGCCTCGCGGCGGGTCATCCCTTCGCCGCCACCGGCGGGCGCATCCTCGCCACCCTGGCCAAGATCATCGACCAGAACAACGGCGGCCGCGGCCTGATCTCGATCTGCGCGGCGGGCGGCCTGGGCGTGACCGCGATCGTCGAGCGCGCCTGAAAACCTGCAGCGTTGTCAGCAGCACAAAAGCCCGGCCGCGCGCCGGGCTTTTTTCTTGCGCATGAGGAATGTTCCGCTATCGAGGCCGGCATCCGGCTTTGTGCATAATCGGGCATCGACATCCGGGGAGCCCTACATGAGCCTGCTGCGCACCAAACCGCTGGAATCCGACCGCAGCAAGGATCGCGGCCTCAAGCGCGTGCTGGGCGCCTGGGATCTCACCCTGCTGGGCGTGGGCGCGGTGATCGGTGCCGGCATCTTCGTGCTCACCGGCATCACCGCCGCCACCCAGGCCGGCCCGGCGGTGGTGCTGTCCTTCGTGGTGGCGGGCTTCGCCTGCGGCTGCGCGGCGCTGTCCTACGCCGAGTTGGCCAGTGCCGTCGGCGGCTGCGGCTCGGCCTACGGATATGGCTATGCCAGCCTGGGTGAGCTGCCGGCCTGGATCATCGGCTGGATGCTGGTCTGCGAATACATGGTCTCGATTCCGGCGGTGGCCACCGGCTGGTCCGGCTACGTGGTCAACAGCCTGCAGGCGCTGTCCGTTCATGTCCCGGAGCAACTCATACACGGCCCCTTCGACAAGACCGCACCGGGCCTGATCAATCTGCCGGCGTTTCTGGTGGTGCTGGTGATCGGCATCCTGCTCGCCTCCGGCGCCAAGCTCTCGGCGCAGTTCAACGCGATCATGGTCGCGGTGAAAGTCAGCGCCATCACCCTGTTCATCGCGGTGGCGGTGTTTCATCTGAACCCCGCCAACTGGTCGCCCTTCATTCCGCCGCTGGAACGGGTGGGTGGCAGCGGCGGCGCCGCCTTCTCCTGGGACATGCGTCTGCTCGATGCCCTGAAGCTGGGCCTGGGCTTCGGCGGCGGCGGTGAAACGCACTTCGGCCTGGTGGGCATCATGACCGGTGCCGCCACCATCTTCTTTGCCTATCTGGGTTTCGACGCGGTCTCCACGGCGGCGGAGGAGACGCGCAATCCGCAGCGCGATCTGCCCATCGGCATTCTCGGTTCGCTGTTCGCCTGCACCGCGCTGTACATCGTGGTCTCGGCCCTGCTCACCGGCATCGTCAATTACCGCGAACTCAACGTGCCCTCGCCGGTGGCGCATGCCATGCTCGCCATCGGCCAGCCCTGGGTCGCGGGCACGATTTCGGTGGGCGCCATCGCCGGCCTCACCACCGTGATTCTGGTGATGTACTTCGGCCTCACGCGCGTGATCTTCGCCATCGCCCATGACGGCCTGCTGCCGGGCTTTTTCGCCTACGTGCATCCGAAGACCGGCACGCCGGTCGGCTCCATCGCCGCCACCGGCGTGCTGATGCTGGCCTTCTCCGGCTTCGTGCCGCTGGGCCGGCTCGCGGAGCTGGCCAACATCGGCACGCTGGGCGCCTTCGTGGTGGTCTGCGCCGGCGTGCTGGTCATGCGCCGCACGCATCCCGAGCTGCATCGTCCCTTCCGCACGCCGGCCGCACCGCTGATTCCGGTGCTGGGCGTGCTGTCCTGCGGTTATCTGATGCTCAATCTCGCCGCCTTCACCTGGGCCGCTTTCGCCGGCTGGATGGCGATTGGTCTGGTGATTTTCTTCGCCTATTCGCGCAGCCACAGCGTGCTGGCATCCACGCCGGGTTGAAACGCGTATAACACGCGCCTGTAGCCACTGGACGCGAACATGACTCTCTCCCCGGCCGAGGCGCATCGGCAGACGCAGCGCAGCGGTGTGCTGCTGCTCAATCTCGGCACCCCTTCGGCGCCCGAACCGGCGGCGATCCGCCGCTACCTCGCGGAGTTCCTGAGCGACCCGCGCGTGGTGGAGCTGCCGCGTGCGCTCTGGCTGCCGATTCTCTACGGCATCATCCTGACCCTGCGCCCGCGGCGGCTGGCGCATGCCTATCGCTCGATCTGGAGCGCCGAGGGCTCACCCTTGATGGCCATCAGCCGCCGTCAGCAGGCCGGCCTGCAGCAACGCCTGGGCGCGGACGTGGTCGTGGCGCTGGCGATGCGCTACGGCGAGCCTTCGATTGCGCAGGGCATCAGCGCGCTGCTGGCGCAGGGCGCGCGACGCATCCTGCTGCTGCCGCTGTATCCGCAGTATTCGGCCACCACCACCGCCACCGGTTTCGACGCCGCGTTTGCGCATCTGGCCAGCCTGCGCTGGCAGCCGGAGCTGCGCAGCATCGCCAGCTATCACGACGATCCCGCCTACATCGCTGCGCTGGCGGCCAGCGTGCAGGCGCATTGGCGCCAGCATGGGCGTGGCGATCACCTGCTGATGTCCTTTCACTCGATTCCGCTGCGCTGCCTGCAGCTGGGCGATCCCTATTACTGCCACTGCCAGAAGACCGCGCGCCTGCTCGCGCAGGCCCTGCAGCTGGAACCGCAGCAATGGACGCTGAGCTTTCAGTCGCGCGTGGGCCGCGCCAAATGGCTTTCGCCCTACACCGATGAATCGGTGACGCGCCTGGGCGCCAGCGGCGTCAGGCAGCTGGATGCGATCTGTCCGGGCTTTGCCGCCGACTGCCTGGAGACGCTGGAAGAAGTGGCGATCCGCTACGACGCGCAGTTCCGCGCCGCCGGCGGCGGCGCGCTGCGCTATGTGCCGGCACTCAACGATGCGCCCGCGCATCTGGATTTTCTCGCGCAACTCGCGCAGCGCCATCTGCAGGGCTGGCCCGGCAGCATCACGCCGGACGCGCAGGCCAGTGCCGATGCGCGTGTGCAGATGCTGCAGCGGAGCCTGGAGGCATGAGCACCGAGCGTCAGGTGGTACTGATCACCGGTTGCTCCAGCGGCATCGGCCGCGCGCTGGCCCTGGCCTTTCACGAACACGGCTGCCTGGTCTATGCCTCGGCGCGCAAGCCCGAAACGCTGTCGGAACTCTGCGCGCGCGGCATCCGCACGCTCAAGCTCGATGTCACGCGCGGCGAGGACATCGCCGCCGCCGTGGCGCTGATCCAGACCCAGCATCAAGCCATCGACATCCTCATCAACAATGCCGGCATTCCGGTGATGGGACCCGTGGCGGAGCTGCCGCTGGACGAACTGCGCCAGCAGTGGGAGACCAATCTCACCGCGCCGATGGCGCTGATCCAGGCGGCGCTGCCGGCGATGATCGCGCGCCGTCGTGGCCGCATCGTCAACATCGGCAGCGTCTCCGGCATTCTCACCACGCCTTTCGCCGGTCCCTACTGCGCGAGCAAGGCCGCGCTGCATGCCATGAACGAGGCGCTGCGCATGGAACTCAAGCCCTTCGGCATCGAGGTGCTGCTGGTGCAGCCGGGCGCCATCGAATCCGGTTTCGGCGCCAGTGCCCACACGCAGACCGGCGGCCATGCCTGGCGTCTGTACGCGGCTTATGCGCAGGGCATCGCCAAGCGTGCCGGCGCCTCGCAGGAACACGCCACGCCCACCACGGTGTTTGCGCAGCAACTGCTGCGGGCGGTGCTGGCGCCGCATCCGCAGGCGACCATCCGCATCGGCGCGGGCTCGCGCCTGCTGCCGCTGCTGGCGCGTCTGCCGCAGGCGCTGCGCGACGCGATCCTGCTGCGTCGCTTCGGCCTGCGTTAACCTGACGCTCGCCTCGCGAGATCACTGCCTCTCGCGCCGCGAGGCAGAGGAGCCCGACTCACTCCTCGCGGGTGCGCGTCTCGGCGCGACGGTTCTGCGCGCGGCCGTCCTCGGTGTCATTGCTGACTTCAGGCTTGGACTCGCCGTAGGAATAGAGACTGATGCGCCCCTCGTCCACGCCCTTCCTGACCAGATACTGCTTGACCTTCTGCGCGCGGCGCTCGGACAGCGCCTGGTTGTAGCCCTCGCTGCCGATCGCATCGGTGTGGCCGGAGATATCGACCTTCAGCGCTGGATATTTCTGCGCGGTGTCGTTGATCACCTGCGCGGCATCGTCGAGCATGGCCTTGGCGTAGTCCGACAGTTCGTCGTGATCGAAGGCGAAGTGCACGTCCTCGAAGCGCAGCACCGCACCGCTGCCGCTGATCTTGAAACGGCCCGAGCCCATGCGCGCCGGACAGCCACGCGCGTCCACCGCCACGCCCGGCGCGGTGCCGGGGCACTGATCGAGACTGTCGGGCACACCGTCGCCATCGGAATCCAGCGGGCAGCCATTGGCATCCACCTTCACACCCTTGGGCGTGTCCGGGCAGCGGTCGCGCTCATCGGGCACGCCATCGCCATCGGCATCCAGCACCGGCTTGACTGGCTCGCTCTTCTCGCCCAGCGCCCAGACCAGACCGACGCGCAGCACCGGCTCGGTCAGATGCCCGGCATTGCCGGTGTCGCCCAGATCCACCCAGCGATAACGCGCATCCGCGCGAAAGCCCAGGCGGCCATCGGCGAAGCCGCTGAAGTAATGCAGGAAGCCGACGCCGAAATCGATGAAGGGATCGCTGCTCGAATCGTTGCCGTTCCTGAGCTTGCTGTACATCGCGCCGACGCCGATGCCCACATACGGCGAGAAGGCCGGATCGCGCGAATAGAAAAACTGCGTGTCGAGCTTGAGTCCGTAATCCTGCCAGCGATTGCCATGGTTGCCGCCGCTGGCGAAGCGGTCACCGAACAGGCTCAGTTCCAGACCCCAGAACGGGTTCAACGCCGCGCCTGCACCCAGGAACAGGCCCTGACCGGCGTCGCTGTGCCGCGCGCTGTCGTCGAAGGTATAGGCATAGCCGCCGCTGAGATAAGGCAGCGCATCCGTCTCGGCAGCCAGCACGGGGGTGGCCAGCGCGCCGAGCAGCAGCGCGGCGGCGACACGGGTTTTGTGGTTCATGGCATCTTGTCCCGCGGCAAAAAAGCGAAAGCCAGCGCGCAGCGTATCATAGGCCGTCCGGGCTCCGCGCCTGCGCAGCGCCCCGCCGCGCAGCATGCGCAGCGTAGCGCACGCCAACTTTCCCTTCGCCTTCACAACACCCACCATGACCGAACTGCTGAGCCACTACGGCCTGTTTCTCGCCAAGACACTGACGCTGGTATTGGCGCTGGGCGTGCTGGTGGCGCTGATTGCGCGCGCCGTGCGCAGCGGCGATGCCGAACCCGGCGGCGAGCAATTGCGCGTGCGCAATCTCAACGATCGCTTCCGCCAGCTTGCCGACGCGCTGCACGACGAAATTCTCGACGACGAGTCCTACAAGGCGCTGCTCAAGCAGCGCAAGCGCGAGGCCAAGGCGCGGGCCAAGCAGCCGTCCACGACGCGGCCGCGCGTGTTTGCGCTGCAGTTCCACGGCGATATCCGCGCCTCGGCGGTGGACAATCTGCGCGAGGAGATCAGCGCCGTGCTGCAAGTGGCGCGGCCGGGGCAGGATGAGGTGCTGCTGCGCCTGGACAGCGAGGGCGGCATGGTGCACGGCTATGGTCTGGCCGCCTCGCAACTGGTGCGCCTGCGCGACGCCGGCATCAAGCTCACCTGCGCGGTGGACAAGGTCGCCGCCAGCGGCGGTTACATGATGGCCTGCGTGGCCGAACGCATCATCGCCGCGCCATTTGCGATTCTCGGCTCCATCGGCGTGGTTGCGCAGCTGCCCAACTTCAACCGCCTGCTCAAGCGTATGGATGTGGACTACGAGCTGCATACCGCCGGCGACTTCAAGCGCACCCTGACGCTGTTCGGCGAGAACACCGAGGCCGCGCGCGAAAAATTCCGCACCGAGATCGAAGAGACGCATGAGCTGTTCAAGTCCTTCGTGCATCAGTATCGCGGCCAGCTGGACATGCAGCGCATCGCCACCGGCGAACACTGGTACGGCACGCAGGCCCTGGCGCTGCGTCTGGTGGATGAGCTGAAAACCAGCGACGACTATCTGCTGGCACGCAGCCGCGAGGCCGATCTGTATGAACTCAGCTACCGGCGCCGGCAGAATCTGGCGCAGCGTCTGGCCCAGGGCATGGTGCGTCTGGGCCTGGGCTTGCGCCACAGCCTGGAACAGACCACCCTGCCGCGCTGGCAGTAGTCAATAAAAAGGAGCCCGCATGAAACTCTACAGCCGCAGCCTCGTCGACGGCGGCGTGATTCCCGGCCGCTGCGCCTTCGCCGTACAGGCCCCGGTCGCGCATCTGCGTCTTTCGCAGAACCGCAATCCGCATCTGGCCTGGACGCAGGTGCCGGAAGGCACGCGCAGCTTTGCCCTGAGCTGCATCGACAGCGAGGTGCCCACGCGCGGTGACGACGTGAACCAGGAAGGCCGCATCGTGCCAGCCGATCTGCCGCGCGCCGACTTCGTGCACTGGCTGATGGTGGACATCCCGGCCTCGGTGCAGCAGATCGCCGAGGGCGCCTGCAGCGCGGGCGTCACCGCCAAGGGCAAGCGCGAACCGGCCGGCCCGGCCGGCAGCGTGCAGGGAGTCAACGATTACACCGGCTGGTTCGGCAGCGATGCGCAGATGGGCGGCCAGTACCTGGGCTATGACGGCCCCTGCCCGCCCTGGAACGATGCCCGCGTGCACCGCTACCGCTTCGAAGTGCTGGCCCTGGACACCGCCGGCCTCGGCCTGGCGCCGGGTTTTGCCCGCGCCGACTTCGAACGCGCGGTGAGCGGCCATGTGCTGGCCCGCGCCAGCATCCTGGGCCGCTACAGCCTGAACCCGGCGATCCGCCTGCGCTGAAGGCCTCAGGCGCCGGAAACTCTTGATCCGCCCCGCGGTCTTAGCCCCGCTGCCGATTGCAGCCAGAACATGAGAACCACCCGATGTCCAAATCGCTAGCCCTCAAGATCTTTGCCCCGCTTGCGGTTTCCGCCTCGATTCTCGGCGCCGCCTTCATGATGTCCTCCGCACCGCCGCCGGCCCATGCCGACATCCCGGTGCCGGCGCCGCAGGCCGCCAGCGGTCTGCCGGTGCAGGGCGGCCTGCCCTCGCTGGCGCCGATGCTCAAGCCGGTGCTGCCGGCCGTGGTCAACATCTCGGTGACCGGTGAAGTGGAGGTGCAGAGCCAGCTCGCACCGTTCATGAACGACCCGCTGTTCCGCCGCTTCTTCGGCGCCCCCGAGCAGCAGGAAGAACCGCAGGAGCGCGAGTTCCAGTCCGTGGGCTCCGGCGTGATCATCGACGCCGCCAAGGGCTACGTGGTCACCAATGCCCACGTGGTGGAGAACGCCAAGGACATCAAGGTCAAGCTCAATGATGACCGCCAGTTCGAAGCCAAGCTGATCGGTCGCGATCCGCAGACCGATATCGCCGTGCTGCAGATCAAGGCCGACAAGCTCACCGCCCTGCCGCTGGGCAACTCCGACGGCCTGCAGGTGGGTGATTTCGTGGTGGCCATCGGCTCGCCCTTCAATCTGCGCCAGACCGTCACCAGCGGCATCGTCTCGGCCCTGGGCCGCACCGGCGTCAGCGACGGCCTGGGTGACTTCATCCAGACCGACGCCTCGATCAACCCCGGCAACTCCGGCGGCGCGCTGGTGAACCTGCGCGGCGAGCTGGTGGGCGTGCCCTCGATGATCTACTCGCGCTCGGGCGGCAACATCGGCATCGGCTTCGCCATTCCGGTGAACCTGATCAAGTCGGTGCAGACGCAGCTGATTGCGCACGGCTCCATCGAGCGCGGCCGCATCGGCCTCGTCGGCGGCCAGGAAGTGACGCCGGAGCTGGCCAAGGCCCTGAACCTGCCGACCAGCCGCGGTGCGCTGGTGGCGCGCGTGCTGCCCGGTTCGCCGGCGGACAAGGCCGGCCTCAAGGCCGGCGACCTGATCGTCTCCGCCAACGGTCGCGAGCTCGCCGACTTCGCGCAGCTGCGCAACATCGTCGGCCTGCTGCGCGTGGGCGACAAGGTCGCGCTGCACCTGTATCGCGACGGCAAGGAGAGGGATGTCAGCGTCACCATCGGCAAGGACAGCGGCGCCACCACCGCCACCAGCGGCGGACAGGAGCTGACGCCGCGTCTGGCGGGCGCCACCTTCGGCGTGGTCGATGACAGCACGCGCGACGCCGATGTCGATGCCGGCATCGTGGTCAAGACCGTCAAGCCCAACAGCGCCGCCGCGCGCGCGGGCCTGCGGCAGGGCGACATCATCATCGCCGTGAACCGTCAACCGGTGACCACGCTGGAAGAGTTCAGCAAGCTCACCAGCGCCAAGGGCCAGCTGCTGCTGCAGCTGCGTCGTGGCCAGGGCGCGCTGTTCCTGATCCTCCAGTAAGGCAAGCCCTTCTGTCGGGCACGCGGGCGGTGGCCTATACTGGGCCACCGCCCGTTTTTTGTTGAGCCTTTGGCTTATGTTCGAAAGCGAACTGCAACAGCTCGAAGACCGCGTGCAGCGCCTGATGGCCGCCTATCGCCAGGCCCGCCTGGAACAGAAACGGGCCCTGCAGGAACGCGACCGCCTGCTTGCGCTCAATGCCGAGCTGCGCCGCCGCATTGAAGGCATCGTCGAGCGCGTGCGCTCGCTCGAATCGGAGCAGGAATCATGAGCAAGGCCGACAATCCCAGCGAGCCCTTGAGCGTCACCGTGCGCATCCTGGGCAAAGAATACGCGGTGGCCTGCCCGCCCGATGAACACGAGGCGCTGGTGAAGTCCGCGGACTATCTCAACGAACGCATGACCAGCATCAAGAAGCGCGGCAAGGCCCTGGGCACCGAGCGCATCGCGGTGATGGCGGCGCTCAACATCACGCGCGAGCTGCTGGAACTCAAAGGCGTGGAAGGCGTGGCACAGGACGACCCGCAGTCCGCCGCGCGCCTGCGTCAGCTGGCGCTCGATATCGACTCGACGCTGTCTTTAGAGTGACGGACGGTAGGGCTTGCGCAGCACCTCGTGGTATTCTCTGCCCCGTGTCTCCTGCGGTGTTCGAGTGGCGGTCTTAGTACCCTTGAGCCTATTTGCAAAAACCCGGGAACCATAACCCTGCCGGGCGTGCAGGCCCACCTCGTAGTGGGAAGCCCAAAGGCAGAGCGCGGTGCCCACTTGAGACTCCGTCTCAAGGTCGATGACCGATGACGGCACAGGCGGGAGACATCTTTCTTCTCAAGCAGACGCTGCGACGCCAGGCGCGCACGCGGCGGCTGCAACTCTCCGCAGCAACACGCCAGCACGCGGCGCAAGCCGCCGCGCAGCAGGCGCTGCGCGCGCTGCGCGCGCGTGGCGTGCGCATGGTGAGCGCTTATCTGGAAACCGGCAGTGAGCTTTCCACCGCGCCGCTGCTTGCCGCCCTGCACGCCACCGGTATCCGCATCGCCCTGCCCTGCACCCTTGCCGATGCGCGCCTGTGCTTCGTGCGCTGGCGTCCGGGCGAGCGGCTGCGCCACAAGCGCCACGGCATCCGCGAGCCGGCACGACGCGGCGCGCGCCTGCTGCGCCATCAGCTGGATGTGATGCTGCTGCCGCTGCTGGGCTTTGATGCGCACGGCACGCGTCTGGGCGCCGGCGGCGGCTATTACGACCGCTATCTGCAGACGCCGCGCCCGCTGCGCAGACCCTTGCTGGTCGGCTACGCTTACGCGATTCAGGAATTCGACACGCTGCCGCGCGAACCCTGGGACGTGCGGCTGGATGCGGTGCTCAGCGAAAGAGGATGGCGATGGCTTACTGGTTGATGAAATCCGAACCCGATTGTTTTTCGATCGATGATCTGGCCACGCGCCCGAACAAGACCGAGAAATGGGACGGCGTGCGCAACTACCAGGTGCGCAACATGTTCCGCGACCAGTTCAAGAAAGGTGATCAGGCCTTCTTCTATCACTCCAGCTGCGAGGTGCCGGGTGTGGTCGGGCTGATGAAAGTGGTGAGCAACGCCTATCCCGATCCCACGCAGTTCGACCCCAAGGCCGATCACTACGACCCGAAGTCCACGCCGGAGAATCCGCGCTGGCTGCTGGTGGACGTGCAATTCCAGCGCAAGCTGAAGAACCCCGTGACGCTGGCCCAGCTGCGCGAGCACGAAAGCGGCAAGCTCAAGGGCCTGCTGGTGCTGGCGCCGGGCAGCCGGCTGTCGGTGACGCCGGTCAAACCCGAGCACTGGGACTTCATTCTTTCGCTGGCGGGCTGAACCGCACCGGATCACAGAACGGCAGCACCTGCATCGAGCGCGCTTCAAAGGCTTGCGCGCTGGGCGCGGCGGCGCCGCCCGCATTGCTGATGTTGAGCAAGAGCACCGCCACCAGATCGTGTTGCGGGTCGATCCAGAAATGCCCGCCGTAGGCGCCGCTCCAGCCGTAGCTGCCGGGCGGCAGATAAGGATCGGCCGACACAATGCGCATGCCCAGGCCCCAGGCCATACCTTCCGGCAGCCCGGGAAAATTCGCCGGCAGTTGCAGCTGGTTCAGCTGATCGGCGGCGGCGCGACTCAGAATCCGCACGCTGCCGAGCTGGCCGTGTCCCGCCAGCATGTGCGCAAAACGCAGATAGTCGGCTCCCGTGCTGTACAGGCCGGCGGCACCGGAGAAGTAAGTCTCGGAATTGAACTCGCTGAAGCTCGGCAGCAGGCCCTGCCGGCTGCGGCGATACAGCGGCACCAGCCGCGCCTGCTGCGCCGGTGAGAGGCGAAAGCCGGTATCACGCATCTGCAGGGGCGCAAACAGGCGCGTCTGCAAAAAGCGCTCATAGCTCTGCCCCGAGACCACTTCCACCACGCGCGCAAGCACATCAAAGCCCATGAAGGCGCTGTAGGCGAAGCGCGTGCCCGGCGCACTCGCCAGCGGCCACTGCGCGTAAACCGGCATCTGCGCGGCCAGCGTGCTGCGCTGCCGCCAGGCCTCGGCGAACGCCGCCAAGTCACGCGCATCCGCCAACAATCCAGACGTGTGCGTGAGCAGCTGGCGCAGCGTGATCGCTGCCGCCGGCTGCGTGCCGTCCGCCAGCCGCAGCCGCGCGAACTCGGGCAGATAGCGCGGCAGCGGATCGTCCAGCGTGAGCTTGCCCTCGTCCACCAGCATCATGATCGCCACGGCGGTGATCGGCTTGCTCAGCGAGGCGAGGCGAAAGATTGCGTCCTCTTGCAGCGGTAGCGGCGGCGACAGCTGACTCATGCCCAGCGCCGCGTGGTGCACGCTGCGCCCGGCAACGCTGAGCATATAAACCGCGCCCGGATAAGCGCCCGCTTCGATGTCGGCGCGCATCTGACCATCCACCGCGCTGAAGGCCGCATCGCAGGCCTGCTGCGCCGCCAGCGGTCCCGGCCCGGCCTGCGCAAACGCGTTGCAGCAGGCCAGCCAGCCCAGCAGCAAGCGCCACCACCCGCAGCGGCGCATGCGCTCAGCCCGTCCCCAGAAACAGCTGATACGCCGGGTTCTCGCTTTCCTCGGCGTACTCGTAGCCCAGCGCGTCCAGGGAGCGCCGGCACTCGGCCCATTCCTTCTTCGGCACCTGCAGGCCCACCAGCACGCGGCCGTAGGCGGCGCCGTGGTTGCGGTAGTGGAACAGCGAGATGTTCCAGCGCGTGCCGATGGCACTTAAGAAGTCGCCGCAGGCACCGGGCCGCTCGGGGAATTCAAAACGGAACAGGCGCTCGTCCGTCAGGCCCGGCACGCGGCCGCCGACCATGAAGCGCACATGGTCCTTGGCCATCTCGTTGCCGCTCATGTCCACCACCGCGTAGCCGTGCTCGCGCAGATTGGCGATCAGCGTATCGCGCTCCTCGTGGCCGCCCGCGAACTTCAGTCCCACGAACACATGCGCGGCGGCGGCGTCTGAATAGCGGTAGTTGAACTCGGTGATCACGCGCTTGCCGATCTGCCGCACGAACTGCTTGTAGGCGCCGGGCTTCTCCGGCAGCGTCACCGCCAGCAGGGCCTCGGTCTCGTCGCCCAGCTCGGCGCGTTCGGCAATGTGACGCAGGCGGTCGAAATTGACGTTGGCGCCGGAGATGATCGCCGCCAGCGACTGCCCTTTCACGCCCTGCTCGTGCACCCAGCGCTTCATGCCGGCCACCGCCAGCGCACCGGCCGGCTCGGGCAGGCCGCGACGGTCGTAGAAGATGTCGCGGGTGGCGGCGCAGATTTCATCGACGCTGACCAGCACGATGTCGTCCACCAGATGCCGCGCGACGCGGAAGGTCTCCTCGCCGATCTGGCGCACCGCCACGCCGTCGGCAAACAGCCCCACCTGCGGCAGGGTCACGCGCCGGCCGGCCTTGTAGGCGGCAGCGAAGCAGTAGGAGTCGTCCGGCTCCACGGCGATGATCTTGATCTGCGGTTTCACCGCCTTGATCCAGGCCGCCACGCCGGCCAGCAGGCCGCCGCCGCCCACCGGCACGAACACCGCATCCAGGCCGCAGCCCAGCACCGTGCTCTGCTCGATCAGCTCGCGGCCGATGGTGCCCTGCCCGGCGATCACGTCCGGGTCGTCGTAGGGGTGGACCATGGTCCAGCCCTTCTCGATCACCATCTGCTCGGCGTGCTCGCGGGCGTCGTCGTAGGCGTCGCCGATCAGAATCGCCTTGCCGCCCAGGGCCCGCACCGACTCCACCTTCAGCGCCGGCGTGGTGCGCGGCATACAGATGTGCGCGGTGATGCCCAGCTTCTGCGCCGCCAGCGCCACGCCCTGGGCGTGGTTGCCGGCCGAGGCGGTGACCACGCCGCGCGCGCGCTGCTCGGGCGTGAGCTGGGCGATCTTGTTGTAGGCGCCGCGCAGCTTGAAGGAGTACACCGACTGCTGATCCTCGCGCTTGAACAGCACGCGGTTGTCGAGCCGGGCGCTGAGCTTGGGCGCAATCTCCAGGGCCGAGACCGTGGCCACGTCGTAGACGCGCGCCGCTTCGATGCGGGCACGGTATTGCTGCAGCAGCTTGCGGGTTTCCGCGCTGCCGCCCGAGGGGTTGCGCTGGGTCACGTCGGCATCGTTTCAGAGGGGCGTATGCCCTATGATACCGCGCAGTTCAAAACCACCTTCGAAGAAACTCCCCTGCCGATGTCCGAACGCATCGCCTTCATTGGCGGCGGCAATATGGCGGCCAGCCTGATCGGCGGCCTGCTCAAAGCCGGCCACAGCCCCGCGCAGATCGCCGTCGCCGAGCCCCTGGCCGAGCGCAGCGCCTGGCTGCAGCACGAATTCCCCGGCGTGCAGCTGGGCACGCAGGCCACGGCGGTGGTGACCGGCGCGCGCGCCGTGGTGCTGGCGGTCAAGCCGCAGCAGATGCGCGAGGCCCTGGCGAATCTGGCGCTGGACGCGGGCTGCGTGGTGGTATCGATCGCCGCCGGGGTGACCCTGGCCTCGCTGCGCCGCAGCCTGGGCGGCGGCGTGCACCTGGTGCGCAGCATGCCCAACACCCCAGCCCTGCTCGGCGCCGGCATCAGCGGCCTGTATGCCGAGCCCAGCGTACCGGCCGCGGCCCGCGCCCTGGCCGAGCGCATCCTGCGCGCCGCCGGTGACTGCGTGTGGCTGGAACAGGAAACCCAGATCGATGCGGTGACCGCGCTGTCCGGCTCCGGTCCGGCCTACTTCTTCCTGCTCACCGAGGCCCTGCGTGAAGCCGGCGTGCAGCTGGGCCTGGCACCGGAGGTCGCCGCGCGTCTGGCCCGGCAGACCTTCGTCGGCAGCGCGCTGATGGCCGCGGGCGAGACCGATGTGCAGCAGCTGCGCGCGCAGGTCACCTCCAAGGGCGGCACCACGCAGGCGGCGTTGGAGCATCTGGAGCAGGCCGGTCTGCGCAAGCTGTTCGCCGACGCCCTGCGCGCCGCCGAGGCGCGCAGCCGCGAGCTGGGCGCACTTCTCTCCAAGGAAAGCTAAATGGGCGCCAATTCCGCCAACGCCTTGCTGTTTCTGCTGACCACGCTGTTCGATCTGGCGCTGTGGGTGTATCTGCTGCGCATCCTGCTGCAATGGTCGCGCGCCGACTTCTACAACCCCATCTCGCAGGCGATCTGGAAGGCCACGCGCTTTCCAACCGACTTCCTGCGTCCCTATCTGCCCAGCCCCGGCAACATCAATCTCGCCGCCCTGCTCAGCGCCGCGGTGCTGGCGGTGGTCTACGTCTACGTGACCACGGCCTTCCTCGGCTACTCGCCGAGCCCGCTGGAGGCGCTGTGGTACGGCGCCCTCAAGCTGCTGACGCTGACCGTCAATCTGTTCACCTTCACCCTGTTCGTGCAGGCGATTCTGTCCTGGTTCGGCCCCGGCGTGAACAATCCGGCCAGCAACATCCTGTGGAGCCTCAACGAGCCGCTGCTGCGCCCGGTGCGGCGTCTGCTGCCCAGCAGCGCCGGCATCGACTTCTCGCCGCTGCTGGTGATGCTCGTGCTGCAGGTGATCAACCGCCTGCTGCCGCTGCCCGGCTTCTTCCGCTAAAGCGCGCCATGGTGCAGGCCGTCCAGGATCCGACATCGGTCGGCGTCGTCGCACCCCGGCGCATCGGCATCGACGCGCCGCTGCCCCTGGAATGCGGCCGCCTGCTCGCGCATCACGAGCTGATGGTGGAAACCTACGGCCGGCTCAATGCCGCGCGCAGCAATGCGATCCTGATCTGCCATGCGCTGTCCGGCGATCATCATGCCGCCGGCTTTCACGAAGGCGCGCGCAAGCCCGGCTGGTGGGACAACTGCATCGGCCCCGGCAAACCCATCGACACCGAGCGCTTCTTCGTGGTGTCGCTGAACAATCTCGGCGGCTGCCGCGGCTCCACCGGCCCCAGCACGATCAATCCCGACACCGGCCGCCCCTGGGGCCCGGACTTCCCGCTGCTGACGGTGCGCGACTGGGTGCGTTCGCAGGCCCTGCTCGCCGACGCGCTGGGCATCGCCCGCTGGGCCGCCGTGGTCGGCGGTTCGCTGGGCGGCATGCAGGTGATGCAGTGGACCATCGACTTCCCCGAACGCATCGCGCACGCCATCGTCATCGCGTCGGCGCCGCGCCTGTCGGCGCAGAACATCGCCTTCAACGAAATCGCGCGCCAGGCGATTCTCTCCGATCCGGATTTCCACGGCGGGCGCTTTTACGACCACGGCGTGGTGCCCTCGCGCGGCCTGATGCTGGCGCGCATGCTGGGCCACATCACCTATCTCTCCGACGCGGCGATGCGCGCCAAGTTCGGCAATGAGCTGAAGATCGCCACCCCCTCCTTCAACTTCGATGTCGAATTCGAGGTGGAGAGTTATCTGCGTTATCAGGGCCAGTCCTTCGTGGACCGCTTTGATGCCAACACCTATCTGCTGATGACCAAGGCCCTGGACTACTTCGATCCGGCGCGTGATTTCAGCAACCGCCTGGACCACGCCTTCGCCAAGGCCAGCGCGCGCTTTCTGGTGGTGGCCTTTTCCAGCGACTGGCGTTTCTCGCCGGCGCGCTCGCGCGAGATCGTCAAGGCGCTGGTGGATGCCGGCCGCGAGGTCTCTTACGCACTGATCGAATCGCAGCTGGGCCATGATGACTTCCTGATGCCGATCACCGCCTACCACGATCTGCTGCGCGGCTATCTGCATCGCGTGGCGCTGGAGTGCGAGGCATGAACAAGCTGCGCCCTGATCTCGCGCTGATCTGCGACTGGATCAAGCCCGATTCGCGCATCCTCGATCTGGGCTGCGGCAAGGGCGAGCTGCTGGCCTATCTGGCCACCAATCGCGGCGTGCGCGGCTACGGCCTGGAGATCGATTCCGACGAGGTGCAGGCCTGCATCGAGTCGGGCGTGAATGTGATTCAGGCCGACATCGACGAGGGCCTGCGCGATTTCGAAGCCGGCTCCTTCGACCATGTGGTGATGACCCAGGCCCTGCAGGCCCTGCAGCGTCCGGATGAAGCCATTGCCGAAATCCTGCGCGTGGGCCGCACCGGCATCGTCACCTTTCCCAACTTCGGCCACTGGCAGGTGCGCCTGGCCCTGGCGCGCGGGCGCATGCCGATCACCGCCTCGCTGCCCAGCGCCTGGTACGACACGCCGAACATCCATTTCTGCACGGTCGCGGACTTCGAAGCGCTGTGCGCGCAGCGTGGCTGGCGCATTCTCGACCGCCGCCTGCTGGACCGCTCGCTGCGCGGCGGCTGGCGCCATCGCCTCGCGCCGAACCTGTTCACCGAGGTGGCGATGTATCTGCTGCAGGCGCCGAGGCTGGAAGGCTTCACGGCCTGAACGCGCCTGAACCGCAGGACGCGGCGGCGATGCTTCACCCCTTCGCGCGAGCTTGATGCTCCGCCAGCAGCTCGCTGATGCGCTGATCCTTCTCGCTCCACAGGCGGCCGATCCAGCTGTGGAAGCGGGCACGGAATTCCGGGTCGGTTTCGTAGCTGCCCTGATAGAAATCGTGCGGCACCTGCAGCTGGCGGACTTCCACGATCACGGAATTGACGCGCCCGCACAGGAAATCCCAGAACTCGCGCGCGCCCTGCGGGTAGACGATGGTCACGTCCAGCAGGCAGTCGAGCTGCTGGCCCAGGGTCGAGAGCGCGAAGGCGAAGCCGCCGGATTTGGGCTTGAGCAGATGCCGGTAGGGTGATTTTTGCCGCGCATGCTTCTCGGTCTTGAAGCGCGTGCCTTCGAGAAAATTCAGAATCATGGCCGGCTGATTGCGAAACGCCTCGCAGGCGCGGCGGGTGCGGGCGATGTCCTGGCCCTTGAGCGCGGGATTCCTGGCCACCTGCTCCTTGGTATGGCGCAGCATGAAGGGGTAATCCAGCCCCCACCAGGCCAGGCCCAGCACCGGCACCCAGATCAGCTGCTGCTTGAGAAAGAACTTGAAGAACGGTGCGCGGCCATCGAAGGCCTTGATCAGCACCATGATGTCATTCCAGCTCTGGTGATTGGCGCAGACCAGATACTGCCCCCGGGGATTGAGCTCGGCGTGGATGCGGATGTCCCAGTGGATCGGCAGCAGCAGATCCGCGAGCAGCACATCGACATGGCCCCAGCGCTGCGCGCACCAGGCCACGCCGCGCGAGACGCGGTCCCGCGCCGGGCCCTTGGGCAAGAGCAGCTTGACCAGCACCAGCACGTACAGCGGCGTGGCCCAGAACACCGTGTTGATCACCAAAATCAAGCCGCAAACCGCGCCGCGCAGCGACGCCAGTGCCGAATTCATGTCTTCCCCTTGTGGTTTTTTGATGCCGCGTCAGGCGCACCGCTTCAGTAGCGGTAGGTCTTGGCGCGTCGCGAGCCGTTTTCGTCGTAGACCGCGGCGCCGCGCCACTCGCCCGCCGGCAGACGCACCAGCAGGCAGGGACTGCTGGGCTCCGGCGGCGGTGCGCTGTCCGGGCGCGGCGTGATGGCGGTGACGTGCAGGCGCGCGACATCGCCGTCGACGTAGGCGCTGGGGTCCACCAGCAGGCCGTAGCCACCGCTGGGGCGCTGCCCCATGCCGATCAGCACATAGGAGGCGGGCGGCAGCGGCTCACCCGGATGCAGATCCACACCGGCCTGCGCCTCGTAATTGAGCACCGCCTCCGCCGTGATGAAAAACTGCGCACTCAGCTTCTCCGAACTGGCGGGGCAGAACTGGCTACGGCCGGCCTCCACCACCGTGACCGCCCGCGCCGGCACAAACAGCCCGACCAGGGTCGAGCAGGCCGACAAAGGCAGAACCAGCAGCAGCAGCAACGCGCGTTTCATCGTCGACTCCAATCGGTTTTGCAGGCCGGCCGCGGCGCACCCGCACCGGCGCTGCGGATGGTAACTGGTTTGCCGCCCGATCCGGCAAGCGCCGCCGTCCACCCGGGGGCTCTTGAAAATTTTCCGGCGCCCCCTATCTGAGAGTCATCGCCAGCTGCGAGCCGATTTGAAACCCTGTTCAACACTTCACTTTTGGAGAGCAACATGAGCGTCAACCATTACCAGCCCTGGGGCCTGCACCGCGATCTGCTGAACGAAGTCAGCCGCTATTTCGAGCGCAGCGGCGCGGACGCTTCCAGCGCCGCCACCGCCGACTGGGCACCTGCTGTGGACATCGAGGAATACGCCGATAAGTTCGTGCTGTACGCCGACGTTCCCGGCATCGATCCGGCCAGCATCGAGGTCACCCTGGAGAAAGGCGTGCTGACGCTGGCCGGCCAGCGCGAGCAGACCGTGGAGCAGGCGGGCATCGAGCGCAAGCGCCGCGAACGCGCCAACGGCAAGTTCCTGCGCCGCTTCGTGCTGCCGGACACCGCCGACGCCGATGCGGTTTCGGCCAGCGGCAAGAACGGCGTGCTGCAGATCGTGATTCCCAAGCGGGCGCAGGCGCAGCCGCGCAAGATCACGGTCACCCACTGATCCGGGGATGCGCAGACGCTGATCGCCGGCGGCGCCCGGCCGACCGATGCGGTAAGTGCGGGGCGCGCAAGCGCCCCGCTTTCGTTTAGATTGTCGGTTTGTTGATTCGCCATCGAGCTGCAATGGAATACAAGGACTACTACAAGATTCTCGGTGTCTCTCGCTCGGCCACGCCCGAGGAGATCAAGCGCGCCTACCGCAAGCTGGCGCGCGAGTTCCATCCGGACAAGAACAAGGATGCCGGCGCCGAGGCGCGCTTCAAGGAAGTCAACGAGGCCAACGAGGTGCTGAGCGACCCGGAAAAGCGCAAGGCCTATGACGCGCTGGGCGCCAACTGGAAGGCCGGCCAGCAGTTCAATCCGCCACCCGGCTGGGACTTCGGCGGTGGCGCGGGCGGCTTTGGCGGCGGCTTCGATACCCGTGGTTTCAGCCGTGGCCGTACGCGCGCCGGCGCCGCAGGCGCAGGCATGGGCGGCGCGGGCGGCTTTTCCGATTTCTTCTCGCAGCTGTTCGGCGGCGCCGCAGGCGGCTTTGGCGGCGCGGGCGGCGGCTTCCAGAACTTTGAAAACGCCACCCCCGGCGACACCCGCGCCAAGCTCAGCATCAATCTGGAAGATTCCTACGAAGGCGCGCAGCGGCAGATCAGCATCGGCGAGCGCGTGCTGAACGTGCGCGTGCCCAAGGGCGTGACTTCAGGCCAGACCATCCGCCTGGCCGGCCAGGGCTCGCAGGGCGGCGATCTGCTGCTGGAGCTGGAATTTGCGCCGCACAAGCAGTTCCGCGCCGAAGGCCGCGATGTGCACGTCACCGTGAATCTCGCGCCCTGGGAAGCGGCGCTGGGCGGCAAGCTGCCGGTGCCGACACTGGGCGGCACGGTGGAACTCAATCTGCCGGCCAACAGCCGTGGCGGCCAGAAGCTGCGCCTGAAAGGCCGTGGCCTGCCGGGCGCCACGCCGGGCGACCAGTTCGTGAACCTGCAGATCGTGCAGCCGCCGGCGGCCAGCGATGCCGACCGCGCGGTCTACGAAAGCATGGCCAAGCACTTTGCCGGCTTTGACCCGCGTCAAAACTAAGTCCGCGCCGGCGGCCTAGAGTCCTTCGCACAGTTCGTGTGCGAAGGAGCAGGCAGATGAATCCTAATGTCGGCGGTATCGATCGCGTGCTGCGTATCGTCGCGGGGCTGGGCCTGCTGGCCTGGGCCACCGTGGGCGGCGGTCCGGTCTGGGCCTGGGTGGGCATCGTGCCCCTGGCCACGGGCGCGCTGGGCTGGTGCCCGGCCTATCTGCCGCTGGGCATCAATACCTGCAAGATGAAGAAAGCCTGAAAGGCAGCACCGCGCGCTGCAGGAGCGGGGCTTGCCCGCTCCTGCAGCCGATGCCGATCTTTTAGCCCTGGGCTTCCAGGTGGTAGCGCGTGGCCACTTCCACCTCGTTCTTGGAACCCAGGAACACCGCCACGCGCTGGTGCAGCTTTTCGGGCTGGATTTCCAGAATGCGCTGCGCGCCGTTGGTAGCGGCGCCGCCGGCCTGTTCGACGATGAAGCTCATGGGATTGGCTTCGTACATCAGACGCAGCCTGCCCGGCTTGTCCGGGTCCTTCTGGTCGCGCGGATAGATGAAGATGCCGCCGCGGGTCAGGATGCGGTGCACGTCGGCCACCATCGAGGCCACCCAGCGCATGTTGAAGTCCTTGCCGCGCGGACCGGTCTTGCCGGCCAGCAGCTCGCTGGCATAGCGCTGCATCGGCGGGAACCAATGGCGCTGGTTGGACATGTTGATGGCGAATTCCTTGGTGTCCGCCGGAATGCGCAAGTCCCGCTTGGTGAGCAGGAAGGAGCCCAGCTCGCGATCCAGGGTGAACTCGTGGGTGCCGTGGCCGATGGTGAGCACCAGCATGGTGCTCGGGCCGTACACCGTGTAACCGGCCGCCACCTGCTGCGTGCCCGGCTGCAGGAAGTGCTCGGTCTTGAGCTCGTCGATGCCGTCCGGGCACTTGAGCACCGAGAAGATGGTGCCGACGCTGACGTTCACGTCGATATTGCTGGAGCCGTCCAGCGGATCGAACAGCAGCAGGTAATTGCCCTTCGGGTAGGCGTTGGGAATCTTGCTGAAGTCGTCCATTTCCTCCGAGGCGCAGCCGGCCAGATGGCCGCCCCACTCATTGGCTTCCAGCAGGATTTCGTTGGACAGCACGTCGAGCTTCTTCTGCGCCTCGCCCTGGATGTTGCCGGTGCCGGCCTCGCCGAGCACGCCGCCCAGCGCGCCCTTGCTCACGGCATGCGAGATGGCCTTGCAGGCGCGTGCCACCACCTCGATGAGCAGGCGCAGGTCGGGATTGATGTGACCGGCGCGCTGCGCCTCGATCAGAAAACGGGTGAGGGCTATGGGTTTCGTGGGTGTGCTCATGGGCAGCGTGGACCTGACGATTCGAAGGAGTTCGTCATTGTCGTGACTGGCGGGCGCTTTGCAAGCGCGGGCGCCCAAACCCTGCAGTCCCCGCACTCAATGCCACCGCCCGGGTATCTCAGCCGGCGAGCTTCACCACCGACTCGGCCACCGCCAGCCAGACACCCTGGCGCCTGGCAAACACCGCCGTGAACCTCAGCGTGCCCTGATCTTCCTTGTCTTCGAAAGTCCATTTTGCACGCCACTCCCCGGTCACGATGCCGGTTTCACCCCAGTGCCGCACGAGCTGCTTGCTGATCAGATACGAGTCGAACCTGGTCTTGCGCAGGGAATCCAGGTACTGCGCCTTGCTGTACGTGCTGCCGTCAAAGTCCACGAGCATGAAGTGCTCATCGAGCAACTGCTCCAGCGCGGCAATGTCGCCCTCTTTTTCGGCCCTGCCCCAGGCATTGTCACGCGCCAGCAGAACCTGCTGCTCGTCCGCGCCGGGCGCCTGCGATTTTTGCTGGCGCGATGCGCCTGCGGCTCCCGCCGCCGGAATCAACAGCCCCGCTGCCGCGCCGCACAGCACGAAATCGCGTCGTTTCATCTTGCTCTCCTCCTGATTGCCACAGATCCCGCCAGCTTGAAGTACCGCACAGGCGAATATAGCGCCTGAGCCAGCCGCCGCCACACAGGCGGACCGCGCCTGCCTTTCTAGCCTGACGCGGCAGTCGCATCCTGCAAGCCCGGCAGCCTGCCTGTTCAATGCGAATCGCCTGCACTCCAGGACATTGCCCGATCGCGGGCCGAGTCTCAGTCTGCCGCCCCACATGGTTCAGTGCCGGTTAAAACCGAGACGCCGAACCTGAAGACTCACACATGCCATGCAGGAGGAGACCATGAGCCAACTCGAAATGGGCGCCGGCAGCTCGAAGCTCAAGCTGGGCATCGCCGGAGCCGTACTCACCGTTTTCGGCGCAGCCGCTTACGCGCTGACCAGTTCTTCAGCCACGCTGCCAGCCAAGCCCGCAGCGGCCGCGATGACGATCCCTCAGACGCCGGCCAGTGAAGCCGCGCAGCCGACACCGTCTGAACCCGCAGCAGCGCCCACGCCAACGCCCTCCGCTGCCGCCGCACCGGCAGCCGACAGCACCAGCGAGGCAGCAGCGGCAGCTGAAGCGGTGGCCCCGAGCAGCGCATCGGCCGCAAATCCGCAGCCGCTGGACGAGACCGCGCTGAACGCGCCGCCCGCCAAGGACAGCGCCGCCGCACAAACACCGGCACCCGCCGCCAAGCCCCGGCGCGTGGCTCACAACCAGCCTGTGGTGCCGGAACGTCCGCCGGCGCACGCCGTGCTGCGTGAATGGTGGAAGAGTGACACCAACTCGCCGTATGCCGTGAACTTCGTCGGTCAGGCCGCAGGCAGCAACGCTCTGGTGGTGCTGTTCGCCAATCCCGTGAGCGCCGCACAAGCCAGCCAGCGCATCAGCGTGCTCGATGCCAGCGGCAAGGCCGTGGCCACCAACTGGGAAAACGGCAACAACCCGCGCGTGCTCGTGCAGAACCAGCTCAGCCCCGGACGCTACACCGTGGTGGTGGACAGCGGCAGCCGGGTGTCGGGGCCGGTGTATATCCAGTAACCAATCTCAAAGCAAATCAAAAAACCCGCTTCGTATAGCGGGTTTTTTGATTCATCGCGCGGCGAGCGCGAGAAGAAAATCCGGCACGTAACTGTGCCACGGTCGACGCTTCACCTCCTGAGTCTCGGGCAGCAGTCGCACGTTCATGGCCGAGGGGCGCTTGCGCAGTTGTTCGGGCAGGTGCGTGACGGGGATGCGGACGTTGAGATATTTGCCGTCGGCAGTGAGCTGCACGGCGAATGGCAGGGTGTCGATCATGGCAAGGCTCCGGCTTGGCGTTGAGTGCCGGGGCATTGTGCTGGGGCGCTGGCTCAAAACCTGAGCTTGGCGCGCGGCCCTGCTCAGCGATATTGCGCAGCGGCTTGTGTCAGGCGTTTGGAGACGGCCATGCGCAGGGCCAGCGGGCCCAGCACTTCCACTTCGGGACCGTAACGCAGGATGTCGAGGATCAGTTCTTCGTCGCGGTGATAGGGCACGGAAAGTTCATAGCGGCCATCGGGCAGCCACACGCCTTGTTGTTGCGGATGCCAGGTTTCGGCAGCCACCCAGGGGGCGCGGCTGGCGGCGAAGCGCAGCACGGCGGTGGCGCTGGGGGCGCCACTGAAGATGCCGTAAGAGCCGCCCAGTGCCTCGTCGAGCTGAGTGTCCGGCAGCTCCTGTGCGGCACTGTCCAGCAGCTGCGCTTCGCACACACAGTCCACGGCGAAGGTGCGCAGGCCCATGGCGCGATGGCACCAGGCGTCCAGATACCAGTTGTCGCGATAGTGCACGAGGCGCTGCGGAGAGATTTCGCGCGCGCTGCGTTCGCTCTTGCCGCGCGCCTGGTAGTCGATCCGCACCCGCTTTCTTTGCAGCACAGCGGCGGCCAGTGTGGCGAAGTGCGCGCCGGGCGGACGCGCGGCGGCGCGCAGCAGGCGGATGCGTGAGGCCTGGCCGGTTTGCAGATGCTGGGATTTGAGAATCTGGTTCAAGCGTTCGCGCAGCGGGTCGAGCGCTTCATCGAGCAAGCCGGGCTGGAAACTGGCGAGCAGTTGTTGCAGCGAGAGCAGGCTTTGCAGTTCTTCGGCACTGAACCAGAAGCCGGGCAGTTCATACGCGGCATCGCTGTAGTGGTAGCCGCGCGGCTCGCGCGAGCTTTCCAGCGGCGCACCGAGCACATCGCGCAGATAGGCGAGCACGCGCTTGGTGGTGGCGCGCGAACATTCCAGCTCCGCCATCACGCGCTCGAAAGGCACCGGATAGCGGGAGCGCTTCATCAGCCGGTGCAGGCGGTAGACGTGCTCGAAGGATTTCATCGCCTAAGCGTAACGCAAAAAAATCGGGGCGCCCTTGTGAGGCGCCCCGATCGTTGCAGCTTGTGATGCTGGCGGGTTACGCGGCTTGCGCCGCTAACCCGCCCTGCGGCCAGCTTGTCATGCCCGCGAATGCGGGCATCCAGGATCGTGCGTACCGCCTGCCCGTCCTGCGTGCTGGATTCCCGCTTGCGCGGGAATGACATCAGCCTTCTTGGGCTTCTCTTAGAAATCGCCCATGCCGCCCATGCCGCCCATGCCACCACCCGGCGGCATCATCGGCGCTTCGGCCTTCTGAGGCAGCTCGGCGATCATCGCTTCGGTGGTGAGCAGCAGGCCAGCGACCGAGGCCGCGTTCTGCAGCGCCAGACGGGTGACCTTGGCCGGGTCGATGATGCCCATGTCGATCATGTCGCCGTACTCGCCGTTGCCGGCGTTGTAGCCAAAGGCGCCCTTGCCTTCCGCGACCTTGTTCAGGACCACGGAGGGCTCTTCGCCAGCGTTCTTCACGATCTGACGCAGGGGCTCCTGGATGGCGCGACGCAGGATCTGGATGCCGACGGTCTGGTCGTCCGTGGCGCCCTTGAGCTTGTCGAGCACCTTGGCCGCACGCACCAGCATCACGCCGCCGCCGGCGACGATGCCTTCTTCAACGGCCGCACGGGTGGCGTGCAGCGCGTCTTCCACGCGCGCCTTCTTTTCCTTCATGGCGACTTCGGTCGCGGCGCCGACGCGGATCACGGCCACACCGCCCGACAGCTTGGCCAGACGCTCCTGCAGCTTTTCCTTGTCGTAGTCGCTGGTGGCGGCGTCGACCTGGGCGCGGATCTCGGTGATGCGGGCCTTGATCTTGTCCTTCTTGCCAGCGCCGTCGACGATGGTGGTGTTTTCCTTCTCGATCTGCACCTTCTTGGCGGTGCCCAGATCGTTGAGGGTGGCCTTCTCCAGCGACAGTCCCAACTCTTCGCTGATCACGGTGCCGCCGGTGAGGATGGCGATGTCCTTGAGCATTTCCTTGCGGCGGTCACCGAAGCCCGGCGCCTTCACGGCGGCCACCTTCAGGATGCCACGCAGGTTGTTGACCACGAGGGTGGCCAGCGCTTCGCCTTCCACGTCTTCGGCGATGATCAGCAGCGGACGGCCGCTCTTGGCCACGCCTTCGAGCACCGGCAGCAGCTCGCGGATGTTGCTGATCTTCTTCTCGGTGATCAGCAGCAGCGGGTTTTCCAGCTCGCACTGCTGGCTCTGGGAGTTGTTGATGAAGTAGGGCGACAGGTAGCCGCGGTCGAATTGCATGCCTTCGACGACGTCCAGCTCGTTGTCCAGCGACTTGCCTTCTTCAACGGTGATCACGCCTTCCTTGCCCACCTTGTCCATCGCGTCGGCGATGATCTTGCCGATCGCGTCGTCGGCGTTGGCGGACACGGTGCCCACCTGGGCGATGGCCTTGCGGTCCTTGCAGGGGGTGGCGTTCTTGCGCACTTCTTCCACCACGGCTTCCACGGCCTTGTCGATGCCGCGCTTGATGTCCATGGGGTCGATGCCGGCGGTGACCGACTTCAGGCCTTCATTGACGATGGCCTGGGCCAGCACGGTGGCGGTGGTGGTGCCGTCGCCGGCTTCATCGGAGGTCTTGGAAGCGACTTCCTTGACCAGCTGCGCGCCCATGTTCTCGAACTTGTCCTTCAGCTCGATTTCCTTGGCCACGGACACGCCGTCCTTGGTCACGGTGGGGGCGCCGAAGCTCTTGTCGAGCACGACGTTACGGCCCTTGGGGCCCAGGGTGACCTTGACCGCGTTGGCCAGAATATTGACGCCAGTGACCATGCGCGAACGCGCGTCATCACCAAAACGGACTTCTTTGGCTGCCATGATGGAATCCTCTTAAATGATTTAATCATTCCCGCGAAAGCGGGAATCCAGACTAGGAAGCGGCGCACTGGATCCCCGCTTGCGCGGGGATGCCCCATTGCAGCCGCAATGGGTCACTTCGCGAAAACGGCCATGATGTCGTCTTCGCGCATGACCAGCAGGTCCTGCCCGTCAACGCGCACTTCCGAACCCGAATACTTGCCGAACAGCACGATGTCGCCGGCCTTCACGTCCAGCGCATTCAGCTTGCCGTCGTCGCCACGCTTGCCGGGGCCGACCGAGATCACTTCGCCCCGGGAGGGCTTCTCGGCAGCAGCGTCCGGAATGATGATGCCGCCAGCGGACTTCTTCTCTTCTTCCAGACGCTTCACGATCACGCGATCGTGCAGGGGACGCAGTTTCATAACGAATCTCCCGATGGTTCAATAACTTGAGTGGAACTTCGGCGAATGCTCCCGGCCTTTTTGGCTGACCGTGTTAGCACTCTCAATCGAAGGCTGCTAATTCTTGGGGACAGCGGCCCCGGTTTCAAGGGGGGACGAGATACGGATTGCCCTTCATCGTCGGGCTGCCCGCCATCAGCATGGTGATGGTATGGCGCTCTCGGCCGGCGCGGAACCCTCCTGCTTCAGCCTGTTCGTGGCGCCTAATAGGCTGTTTTCAAAATGTTTTTACTTCAGCCTTTCCCGGCTTCAGCCGTTCCCGGGCGATACCAGCTGCCGCAGCGGCGGTGCCCGCCATACCCCCGCACCAAGCCACAAGCAGACAACCAAGCCTGCCCGGACTTTAGTCAGCACATCAATTCGGCAGGCTCCACTCACACACATGTGCCAAGGAAAATCAGGTGTTTCACCGGCATCCGGGCGCAAGCTTCCGCCAGCTTGTGCCTTGGCATCGGGTTTAATCAGTCGGCGTCGCCGGAACGGACTCATTCAGTTTCAGTATCCAGCGGACGATCGCCTCGGCTTCCTCCTGCGTCACAGCAGGATTGCTTGGCATCGGAACGATGCCCCAGGCTCCGGAGCCACCGTGCCGGATCTTCATCGCCAGACTTTCGGTGCGCTCCGCCCGGGATTCCGACGCATAGCGAATTGCAACCATCTTGTAGGGAGGGCCGATGCGCTGTTCCTCACGCGCATGGCAGCCGTTACAGCCCTTGTCATTGAAGAATTTTTTGGCCGTTGCGTCATCGAACGCGGGCGCCGGCGACGCAGTCGCAACCATTGCCACACCTGTCAGCAGCGAAAATGCAAACAGCTTGCGTGCCATGCTCGATTCCTACCCTTCGCCTTTAGTCCGGAAATAAACCAGCTGACGTTTCAGACGCAGCAATCAATCATCGCCAACATCAATGACCACAGCCATGGATGGACCCGAACCTTCCGGGTAATTTCCGTAGGACGCTATCAGGTGACCGCTGACAGGACTGATCGCAAGCTGTCGCAAGTACGCCATCTGCCTGGGCAAGGGATAGACCGTGCTGCGGCCCGTAGAAGGATCGAGACGATAGATCGCATCACTGTTTGCGTTGACGACCCAGACCGCCTTGCGCCGCTCATCCCAGGTCACGGCATAGGGAGCGGCAGCCGGATCAGGCATTTCGTACGTGCCAACAATCTTGCCCGTCTGCATATCAATCTTCGCAACACGGCCGCTGCCAAAGAGCGCCACCCACAGATGCCCGGCGTTGTCCCTGGCCATTCGCCTCGGCCCTTCACCCTCGGCAAAGGGCACGACCTTGACCACCTTGTGCGTAGCCGTATCAATACAACCTACATAGCCATTGACCTGCGAGTACCAAGCTTCCTTGCCGTCGGCAGACAAGACTGTTGAATAGATGAGGTGATTGATGGGGCTCAGCCCCTTGAGGGCATTGACATCGTGGAACGCGACCGCCCCCGTGTCCGGATCCAGCGTTCCCATCTGGTTGGATCCGACCAGCGTGACCCAGATCTTTCCGAAAGCGTCGCGTGCCAGGTGTCCACGCGAATCAATCGACATGTCATGAACAATCGCGGCGCCGCCGATGGCCTGCGTATCCGGCAAGTTGGTCGGTCGCAGCGTCCATAGCGTCCACTTTTCGGTGCGTGGATCGAACCGGCCGAACTGGTCGTGATCGATCATCGACACCCAGAGCCGGCCATCGTCGTCCGGAACAATCGTATGTGGTCCGGTTGAACCGTTGAAGTCGACTTTGATCCATTTTGTCTCGCCGTCATGCGGATCAAGTCGTACGATCAGATTGCGACGTACGTCCGCCCCCCAAAGATACGGAGAGTTCGGCACAGGGACCATTTCACGCACCAACGCGTCCTTCGGCAGGGCATACTCCCTGATCACAGTCTTGCGCGATACACCCAGCGCAGCGCCGTATCGATAGTCGTCTGCGGCCAGATGCACTGTCTGCGTCGGGAAATGATCTGCCAGATACTTGGCGATGATTTCACCCTGCCGAACATCGAAGAAATTGTAAGCAGCGTTCTGCGCGGTCGGCCAGTCTATGGCATCGAGATTCATGGGGCTCTCAAGCGGAAAGACTGCATAGTGTTTGGAGCGCATGTATTTGACCACGGCGCGCCAGGACTCATGCCGCACGAGCTTGCGCCATTCGGAGAGCGCTTTTCGGTCGCCCTCTGGGCCATTGCTTACCGCTTCGATCCTGGCCGCATATTCACGCACACGCGGGCTGGCCATCTGATGGCAACTCGAACAGCCGGAGAGTGTGATATTGCGCGCCGTGCCACCGGGCATGCCTGCGAACCACGCGGAGGCCGGCGCTATCTCGGCAATATTCGAGCTGCGCGCCAGATAGACGGTCGCGTCTGCGCCGGCATTTCCCGATGGCGCTGGTTCAAGCTGGCGCCACCCGAGCTTGCGCGCGGTCAGCGATATCCTGTCGCGCTTGCCCAGCGACTCATCCGCAATCGTGAAGCGTCCATCAGCCCCCGAAAACACTGTAATCGCAGCAGGCCCTGCGTGCCCTCCGGAAAACGTCAGTGTGACGGCGGCCTGCGCCACACCTCGGCCATCTTCCGAAGATATCACCCGCCCCGACAGCTCTGCGCCATAGGCCGAAGCCGCCAGCAGCATAGCCATCTGTGCGCTCGCGATGGATAGCGCGATACTTGATCTACTCACGTCGTCGCCTCATCCGGATCAAAACTGATACGTGAAACGCATCGTGAATTCATTCATGAAGTCCGCAGTCGAAAGCGTGCTGTCGTTCGGATTGTGGTTCCAGGTCGTACCATCGATGAAGTTGTAGAACCCTTCGACTGTCACTGCACCGCTCGGCTTCCACTTCAGACCGGGTTGCACCAGGATGCCGCCATGAACGTCGATCAGCGCCGCCGCACTGAGCTCCCAAATGTATGCCGGCCATGGCTGCAGGAAGGCCAGCGCAAAGTAAGTCGCCCCGCCTCCGATGCCGGTCGCAATCGCCTTGTCGGTATTGCGTCCCTTGACCGTTTCACCGCCGTAACCGCTCAAGTGCCGCCCGAAAAGATCACTCTCGGTCTTGTGCATCGCCTGGAACACCAGATAGGTCGCCGGAAACTCTGATGTAAAGCGATGGTATTTCTCGGCCACGAATGCAATTTCGGTCTCGTTGCTGCGCAGCGGATTCCGCGACAGACTCAATGGCGTGAAAGCGCGGTCTGGCGTGTAGGCCGCTTCAAGATTGAAGATGACCTGATTGAAGAACGATCCGGGATCATCCGTCTCGGTCACATAGCTGAGGCCAAGTCCGAATACGTCCTCCTGGTAGTACTCACGGGCGATATGGCCGCGCAGGCCACCGGACGCCTGGAAGAACGCGCTGAGCTCGCGATGTGCCCGGTCGAAGTCATTGCCGACTGATCGCGCAAGAATCTGCTGCGCAGCCGGGAACTCATCAATCGCAGCATTGAGCGCTGAGATGCCACCGAGGCGCACATCTGCCGCATACCAGAACCACTCGTCTGCGCTGACCACGGACACCGGCGTAGGGGCAACTTCGAATGCTGTCTGCGCCATGAGGGGTCCGCAGCCGCTACCGGCGCCGAGCACTGCTGCACAGTAGGTGTTCAGCACTGCACCAAGCAGATTGTCGTTCGGCAAATCCTTGTTGACGCCGGTCTCGGTCCATCGGAACACGCCAGCGTCGTTATAACGACGAACCGCCATCGCTTGCCAGCCCCAAGACCCATAGTCGCCCTTGAGACGTATGCCGTAGTTGACCTTATTGTCGTATCCACCCGCAGCGTACATGTCATGAACGGTGAACTGCGTCGGGATGACGTTGTACGGCGTATTGGGATTGGGCAGCACGGACGGCTGGAACTTCTTGACGAACGCATCCGCCACGATTGTCGATCCAAGCTGCGCTCCGAGACGCACGCCCAGGGACGGCACGCGCTCATCCGAGTACTCCTCAAGCGCCCGATCCAGAATCAGGTGACGGCGCAGATCCAACCCGTCCACCTTGTCCATGACCCGAAAGAACAGCGCCTGCCCCCAGGCGATGCGCTGGTTGCCGGCACGCAGCGTGAAGGGCCCATCGGCATATTCGAACAAGAAGGCAGGAAAATCGACGAAGTAGTTCCGACCTGTAATCTCGAACATCTGGGGATTGTTTTTGCCATCAACCAGATATTCGTAGTGGTTCGGCTTGCCCTGATACAAGCGCGGAACACCTCCTTCGATCATGCCTTGACTGTTGCTGAAGTCCCTCGCGTTGAAGTCATCATCGTAGTCGCGCAGGTTGTAGATTCCGCGCATCTGCCCGACAAAGCGCAGTGTGCTGGTGAATCGCAGCTCGAGCTGCTGCTCCCAGCGCAGGACATTGTAGTTGAGCAGATTCTTGACTGTTTTCTGCGGCCGCTGAATCTCATCCGTCAGGACGCTCAATGGAATCGCAAACGGCAGGCCGTCGCGAAGAATCGGCGCAAGAATATCCAATCCATCGACCGGCAAGCCGGGATTGCCTGGCGTACGCGTTACGGTGACCTTGTTGAATGGATCGCCGAACTGGTTGTACGGATTGGGATCGTCATTCGTCTTGATCGCGATGTCGGCGCGCAAGTAGCCGCTCGTTGCGTAGTCCACTCCAAACAGGGACCCTTTAGCCTGCCCCCAGGCAGTACCAGATAACGCGAACGCCACGCCGGCCAGGCCCAAACACGCACGGCGAATGGTCTCATGCATCTGTCATCCTCCCTTTATAATTTAGCGACTCGCGCAGCCCGTTCGGCGCTCATCCCGCGGATCGGGATTGAAGCACCGATGATCAGATTTCCCGCAGAGCATTCATGTTGCGCAGGCCGTGCCCGCAAAACCATTACCCGATTCGGGGAGGATGCCGGCCCATTCGAGGGTTTCCACTGCCACCTCCTGCACAGCGAGCGCGGACCTGAGGGCCGCGTCGGCAACGGCCTCGCAATCAGCGTGAGTCACGTGGCACTCCCTGTGATCAGAACCAGCATCGGCGCTTCGCCAAGGAAGCGTTTGAGACATGCCGGGAGGTACCGAACCGGGTTCACGGTGCTGAATGGGCGCTGCTGAACGTAATCGCGCCGTTTGCCCGTGATTTCAGACGCCGCCAAGGCGCAGCATCGCGCTCTGGGTCAGATAACGGTCGTAAAGGTCGGCCTGGTTGGCGCCGCTGAAATGCGCGTTCTCCAGCTGCCGGATCTGCTGCAGTCGCGTGATGCCGCCAGTCTGGATATCGGCAGCGATCACATGCGTCCAGCTCCAGTAGGGATGCGCACCGTCCATCACCTTCTTGCCGCCGCGCTCGTAGAGACTGTATGCGCCGTCGAATGAACGGAACGGCTGCCCCATGCGGTCATACGTCACCATGCCGATGACGATCTGGTTTCGTGCATCGAACCAGACGCGTTTCTTGGAGATCGGCGCGCGAGGGAACATCGTCGGCTCGGCCTCGACGACGATGGCTTCCGGCACCAGTTCGACGGTTGTATCCCAGAAGGAATTGCCCTTTGCCCCTCCGTGCGTACCGTGCCGCCAATCAGGATCGTCAGGATTCCAGCCTCCCGAAATCGCGGCGAGGAACGGACCACGCGCAACGACGCGGTAGTTGCCCCAGGTATGCAGGGGATCGCCTGCGGCCCAGGCGTCTGAGAGGTACATGGTCGTTCCCGGCAGCAGCGGCTCGAAGCGCTGGTCGGTCGGAAGCTGGCGGATGCGGCGGAAGTCCGGTATGTAGCCGTAGAGTAAGGGGAAGGTCTTCTGGTCGTAGGGCCAGATGTTGAGGAAGGATGTCCCCCGATGCTGGTGCGGCGCCAAGAAAAACACCGACTGGAAGCGCAACTTGTCCTGATGCTGCTCCCAGTAAGGCCTGGGCTCCAGGCTGACACGCGCGACCGGATGCAGCTCCGCCCAGCCCCCCGCATAGTTGAAGTTCACCTTGCCGGAGACATCAACATCCTGCACCTCAAAGGCATAGAACGAGGCGTCGTGCCGCCCCCAGCTCAGCGTCTGCGCGGCGAACAGCTCCAAACCGGTCCTCGGATCGGGAAACGGATTGCCGCCAATCCACGGCCGGCCATCCGGCGCGACCACGTTGCCACGTCCGTCGAAGCGCGCCTTGCCCTGGTTTCGCAAGGTCGCTTCTATGTACTCCCATGGAGACAGGCGCATGAGATCCGTGGTGGTCCGCGTCGTCCTCAGCCTGCGGCCCTGCTTGAGAATCTGCTCGTAGCGGATGGGCTCCAGCAGATTCTTGACGTGCTCCACGTTGCCAGCATGTATTTCGTCGCCGGTCTTGATGCGCCCGCGCGTATAAGCTTCGAGCGAGAGCAGTTCCTCCGGATACGCAGCCGTGGCGTCGCCATCGGCCGCAAGCACCTCCCACAGCGGCGCGATGACTCCGGCCGTGAGAATGCCGCGTGATGCATCGGCCAGAAACTTGCGACGCGTATAGCCGCGGTCAAATCGGCGGATGTGCATGACAATCAGCGCAGCGCACGCAGGAATTCGAGAATCAGGCGATTGATCTCCTGTGGCCGCTCCTGCTGAATCCAGTGGCCCGAACCCGGCACGATATGGCTGCCGACGAGATTGGGAATCCGCTCCGTGGCGCGCGCGATGGCCTCCAGCCCCCACTGCGTGCCGACATCGAATTCGCCACCGATGAAGCCAGCCGGCACCGTCAATGGCAAGCGGTCCTGCTCAGCCAGGTCTTCCCAGTTGGCATCGACATTGTGATAGAAGGCCAAGGGTCCGCCGAAGCCGGAGCGCTCGAACTCTCCGACGTAGAAATCGAGATCCTCTTCTCGCAGCCAGGCGGGCAGCTCTTCGGGCATTGCGAACGCGTCACGCATGCGTGCGCCGTCGGCTATGCACAGCGGGCTGTTGCGAAGCACGAGAACGGGGTCGGCATCCACCGGCGCCGGCGCCTTCGACAGTGCATCACCTGACACGCTATACAGCAGTCCGGTCAGCCAGGCGCGCAGATCCACTTCGATCTCGTCAATGATCGCCTCCTGCGCACCGAAGTAATCCTGATAGAAGGTCCTGCCGGGGCCAGCGATGACGCGATGATAGTCGCCCGGGCGTTGCTCGCCGAAGGGATTGCCCGGCAATGCGATCTGCGCGCGTCCCGCGAAGGGCACGCTCAGTCCCATGACGCCGCGAAATACCTCGGGATACAACCATGCCGCAGTCCACGCCACCGGCGCCCCCCAGTCGTGCCCGATGACCACAGCCGGCGCATCGCCCAGAGCCCGCGCGACGCCAACGACATCGGCCGCCAGCGTTCTGATCCGGTACGCCTTGTTGTCGCGGAATTTCGACGAGCGCCCGTAACCCCGCTGATCAATCGCAACGACGCGGTATCCTGCCTGCGCCAGCACATCGATCTGCTCGCGCCACGAATACCAGGATTCCGGGAACCCGTGGACGAGAATGATCAGCGGCCCCTCACCCTGCTCGACCGCATGGATGCGCGCACCGTTGGTTTGCACCAGCCTGTGCTTTCGTTGTGTCATCGTAGATGGCCTCCTCATCTTTCGGCGTCTGAATGCTAGAGGGGCCGGTGCACCTGCAGGCACCCCCCGGTTGGGTGAGGCGGGAGACTCGATTGCGGTTGTCGCCACATCCGGCCGGGCACGATCCCCAAAAAGAGCGCGGCGGTTCCCCGATCTGCGCGATTTCAACCGTGGCCGCGAACATGGAATCTGACAGAGTGATGCAAAAGGTCATCCGCGACCTTCTGCCTGTCGCCTCACAAGAGCGCGCCTTTCCTGCAATCCCGGCGCGCGCCCAGGCAGGCCACCAGATCGAGAATGACGACGAGAGGAGCACGAACATGCTGGAGCTGTCCTATACGAGCGGACCCGCAGCCGCACCGCTGCTGGGCCAGACCATCGGCGAGAACCTGCGTCGCACGGTTGAGCGGCATCCCGACCGCGACGCGCTGATCGTGCGCTCGCAGCACTATCGAGCGAGTTATCGGCAGCTCTGGGAGCAGATCGATACGCTCGCTCGGGCGCTGCTTGCGCTCGGCGTCGCCCACGGCGATCGCGTAGGCCTGTGGGCAAGCAACCGATATGAATGGGTCTTGATCCAGTTCGCGACGGCACGTATCGGCGCGATCCTGGTCAACATCAATCCGTCCTATCGCGCGAGTGAACTGCACTACGCCCTGGATCAGTCCGGCGTCAGCGTGCTGCTGATGGCACGCGGCTTCCGCACCTCGGACTATCGCGCAACACTGGCACAGGTACGCGACGCCCTGCCCCAGCTGCGGCATGCGCTGGTGATCGATGACGACTGGCGCGATTTTCTCGCGCGCGCCGACGAGGTGACGTCACGCACACTTTTCGAACGTGAATCCGCCTTGCAGTTCGACGATCCGATCAACATCCAGTACACCTCCGGAACGACCGGCACCCCGAAAGGCGCGACACTGACGCACCACAACATTCTCAACAATGGGTATTTCATCGGCCGCACGATGGGCTATACGCCGCAGGACCGTGTCTGCATCCCCGTGCCGTTCTATCACTGCTTCGGCATGGTCATCGGCAACCTCAACTGCGTCAGCCATGGCGCGGCCATGGTGATCCCCGGCGACGCGTTCGACCCGGAAGCCACCCTGCGTGCAGTCGCCGAGGAGCGTTGCACTTCGCTCTATGGCGTGCCGACGATGTTCATCGACATGCTGCGCCACCCGCTGCTGGACGAGCTCGATCTGGGCTCGCTGCGCACCGGCGTCATGGCAGGCGCGACCTGCCCTGTACGCGTCATGGAACAGGTGCGCGAGCGCATGCACATGGAGCAGGTCACGATCTGCTACGGCATGACCGAAACCTCGCCGGTTTCAACGCAGACCGCCGTGGACGATCCGGTCGAACAGCGTGTCGCCACCGTGGGGCGCGTGCATCCGCATCTGGAGATCAAGATCGTCGATCCGGAGCGCGGCTGCGTCATGCCCATCGGCCAGGCCGGCGAGTTGTGCACCCGCGGCTACTCGGTCATGCGCGGCTACTGGAATAACCCGACGGCAACCAGCGAAGCGATCGATGCGGGCCACTGGATGCACACCGGAGATCTCGCGATCATGGACCGCGACGGCTACATCAGCATCGTCGGCCGCATCAAGGACATGATCATCCGCGGTGGCGAGAACATTTATCCGAGGGAAATCGAGGAATGCCTGTACCAGCATCCCCAGGTTGCCGACGTGCAGGTCATCGGCATCCCGTCTGAACGTTACGGGGAGGAGGTCATGGCCTGGGTGCGTCCGAAAACCGGGACGATTCCGCAATCCGGGGAACTGGAAGCATTCTGCCGCGAGCGTCTGGCCGGCTACAAAGTGCCAAGGCACTGGAAGTTCGTCGCAGAGTTTCCCGTCACCGTCACCGGCAAGGTGCAGAAGTTCCGCATGCGCGAACTGGCCATGGCGGAGCTGTCTGCTGCAGGATAGCGACAGGGCTCCACCACATCACGGCGATTCGCGCGGCGGGTTCGCCAGTGCCCACAAGCGTGCCGTTCGCAGCCGGCCGGGTGCGAAGGCGGGATCGCCCGACGCATCGCTTGTTCCGCGACGCACTGGCAGGAATTCTGTCGGCGGATAGCTCGCACGTTCGTGGCAGTTGATGCAGTTCGACTTCAGCCCGCTGCCTTGTCCGCCATCCGGAAATTTCGCCTCGAACCAGGGGTTGAAGCAGATATGCGGCGAACCATCCGGCTCCAGCGGTAGCACGGGGTCGACGGCAACATCCATCAAGTAATGACGCCAGCGGCCACGGATCGTGGCAGGTCGATCCGCAGCGAACACGCCTTCGTCGGGCCGGTCATGCCACCAGGCCGTAGCCCATACGCCCATGCCCGCATCTGCAGCCATCAAGTGGAAAGCAACCAGCACCAGCGAATCGCCCGTCCGCAGCGGACGCCCGAGTGCGATCAGCGCTGCCTTGCGGGCGCCGGCGTCCTCCATCAGGTGCGCGGCCAGACGCCGGCCGACCGGCAGATGGATGAAACGATTCAGAGCGACCCGACGCGCGGTCACGAAAGTACGCCCTGCAAACGTCACCGGAGCCGCACGCCCGGCGGCTGCGCCGGCATCCACGGCAACCACACGCCGCCAGCTCGTGTAGTCGTTGCTGCCGCCAGGACGGGCCACCTCGCGCGGATCCCAGACAGGCAGCGGCGTCACGCTCCCTGCCCCGACCGGCCACCAAGCACTCATCAGGACGCGAGCCCCTCGCGGCAGCGGCGGAATCGCTAGCATGTGCGGATATACCGGGTCTCTCGCTCCATTCTGCATCAACTCGGTAAGGCGCTCCGCCTGATACAGACGATGGCCCCGCACATGTCCATAAGCCTCCGGATCGTAATGAACGAAGGTGATCACGGGCGCATCCGCGACATGCCGGAGACGTTGTTCCATCGTGCCGGCGGCACCGATGGGCAGACCGGGAAAGACGGGACGCCTCATGCTCCGACCGGCCTCCCCACGCCCAAAGAGATCGGCCTCGTTGTACCAACCGGAAACCGCACTCACGCCATCGACGCCCGCCACAGAGGCCAGCAAACTCCACCCGCGCTGTCGTGGCTCTTCGTCACTGCGAGCCTCCTGCCCAGTCGCCGTCACGGCAATGGCAGACGCCGCCATTCCAAGCATCATCATGGTGCGCGCGAGATTGCGCCAGCCGGCCATGCGCGCCATGCCCGGTTCAGCGGGTCACGTCTCGGCGCAACACGCAGTCCACCTGCACTGGGCTGAGCGCGCCGCCGGACGGCGGGCGCTTGATTGCCCTGCCTACGGCATAGCCGCTTTTAGAACAGCGCGGCGCGACGTCCATGCCATGCAGATCCTTGGGCAATTCCAGTCGGAACCTGCCATCCGGTCCAGTGACCACGACGAAATCCACTTTCGACGTGACGAGCACGACCGTTACGCCTTGCAGAAGACGTCCATCCGTATCCTTGGCCGATCCGAAATAGATGTTCCCGGGCCGACGCTCGCGCGGCACCGAAGGATCCCATCCATACCAGCCAGCCCGCACAGGCTGCGCTGCGTTGACGGCAGCGATGCAGGCCGCTGCAGCGATGATCCGGCGCAATGTTCCGAAACGATCCACCACGCATTCACACGAAGAAATGCCGCAGCAGATAGAGGCTGGCCAGCATTGTCGACACCGGCGTCAGCCAGAGCCATTGCGTCAGCCGCGCAGGAATCCAGTGATCACGCAGCAGCAGGCTCGCCAGCAGCCCGATGCAGGTCGCGCTCGCCAGCAGCCCGTACCAGTGCATCGCCGGTCCGGCAGATGGCTCGGACAAGCTGCTCAGGTGAAATTCACGGCGCAGGGGATAGTAGAGGAACAAGGCCAGGTCGAGCGCGAAGACAACGATGTACGACAGACTGAACGCCACCGTGAACCAGGCAGGAGAGAGGCAGCGCATCACAGCCCCCGGATGTTGTTGACGATATGTCCGGCCACGAAGTCGAACCATGTGATGCAGGCCAGCAGGAGCGTGGTGGCAAGCCGCCCCGTCTCGGGCGCACGCGTCGGGCTCCAGTAGTGTGCGTAGAGAGGCAGCATCGCAAGACCGATTCCGCCGAAATGTTCCTTGAGCTCGAACAGGCCCACCGCCCAGCCCAGCTGCATCTCTTCAATCGGAATCCGCGCATCGAGACGATAGTCCGGGTAGATCAGGCAGCCGAGGCCGAATCCGATGACATACATCACGATGACCGCGTTGCGGAAAGCCGGCGGCCTCACTCCCGAATACCTGGCCACGAACGAGTCGCCATGGCCATCGCGCAAGGTGAGCCGCAATGCTGCCATCGCCTGGTGCGTGATCGCGCCGAGCAGCGCCGTGGCGATCAGGCCGTGAGCGATCAGCGTCGCAACGATCATCGATACCCCTCCGGGGCGTGCGGGCTGCGCAGCCCGTCCGGGGACGGCCAGTCGTCGGACCTGAGGATCAGGATCACCGGCAGAAAGGGCACGGCGCTGACGATCATCAGCAAGCAAGACCACCGGCAATCGGCAACAAGTCCGCGGCAGGCAATCCCGGTCGGCCCCAGGCCCGGTGCGATGCGGCTGATGGCGAAACCCCGCGTTCGTCTGCCTGGCGGCATCTGCCTACGCCCCTTCAGCGCCTGATGCGCAGTACGCGGCCGGAATGGCCCACTGCCAGCACTGCGCTGCCTGATTGAGGTGCGGCAAGCCCCTGATACCACTCCGTCGAAATATCCTCACCCGCAAGACGCTGCCACGTCGCGCCGCCGTCACGACTCTCGAGCAGTTCGCGGATGCCGATGGCCAGAACCTGACCGCCGGCCACCATCTGTACGCCCTGCAGGCCCGAGTGCGTTCCCGAATCGAGCTTGCGCCAACTGCGACCGTCATCTGCGGTCTTGACGATCAGCCCCTCCTGGCCGACCGCGTAACCAACGCCGTCTTCGCCCAGCGTCAGGGCCCACAGCGCTGGCGCCGGCACATCTTCGACGGGCGACTCGGCACGCCACAGCAGTCGCCAGCTATCGCCGCCATCATCCGAGCGGATAATCAGACCGAATTCTCCAACGACGGTGACGCGACCCCTTTCATCCACGACGACATCATAGAGTTGTGGCTCGAACTCATGCCCCGTGTAGCCATGCCATTGCGGCGCAACTGCCTGCCAGGTGTCGCCGCCATCGCGTGAACGCAAGATCGTGCCGAACTGCCCAACCGCAACCGCCAGTCCCTGGCTGTTCTGATCTATCGCCAGCAGACGCATCTTGGTTGGCGTCTGCACCGCGCGCCACTTCCCGCCAGCCTCGCCGATCAGCACCGTACCCATCTGGCCCGAGACCAGCGTTCTGCCGCCCCCAACCGTGACGTCAAACAGGCTCAGCTGAGTAACCGCCTGCGGCAGCGGATGCCAGCTCGCGCCGCCGTCGTCGCTGGCCAGCAGCGATCCACCGGTCCCGACCGCCATTCCGTGTTCGCCGCGAAAGTCGATACCAAAATAAGCCTGGTGAGCAATGCCTTTGTGCACCACCTCGATCCGACTCATGGCCGCCGGAGTGGTCGTGACCGTGGCCAGCACGGCCACTGCGACGACGTGCCGGATCACGGCCGCGAGGCCCTTCGCACTGATGCCTTGTGTGGACATCGCCATGCACTCAAGCCGCGCCCAGGCGCGTCAAAGCCTGTTTGGTGAGAAAGCCGTCGTAAACCGCAGTCTCGTCGGCCTCGAAAGCAGTCTTGTGTCCACCGGTGATCTGCGGCGCCAGGTAGAAGCGGCTGAGGCGATTGGACTGGATGTCGTGGATCATGAAGGTCTGCACGCCCCATTCCACGTGGCCGTGACTGTTCTTGAGCGCCTTCTTCCCGTTGTTCTTCGGCCCGGCGGTTGCGATCACGGTTTTCCACAGATCGCCGCGACGGTCGTAGGTGATCTGGTTGATCAACATGCTGTTGCGCGCATCCACATAGACGCGACGACGGCCCACCGGCGCACGCGGGTAACCGGTCGGCTCCGAATCGATCACCAGCGCCTCGGGGCACAGTTCCATATACATATCCCAGTAGCTCTGCCCTTTGGGACCACCATGCACCGGCGGTTTGCCATCGGGCTGGATGCCCTCGAAGAAATTCCTGCCACTGCCGCCCACGAGCATCGGGCGCCGGTCGACGATCCGGTAGTTGCCCCAGGTCAACATGGGATCGCCGGCCCCCCAGGCATCCGACAGGAACATCGTGATGCCCGGCACCAGCGGCTCGAAGCGCTGGTTGGTGGGGAACTGGCGCACACGCCGAAACAGCGGCATGTAGCCATACAGCTCGGGAAACTTGCTCTGGTCGTAATACCATTCCGACAGGAACGAGCTGCCGGCCTGTTCCTGCGGCGAGGTGAACAGCACCGTATTCAGACGCAGCAGATTTTCGAAGTTCTTGAATACCCTGGGTTCGCGAATGCGGTTGGTGGTATTCAACTCGATCCACAGGAATTCGTAGGCATAGGCCTGACTGCCATCGGGATTGATGTCCCAGTCACGGATCGCGTACTGCGCGAAATCGTGCCGCCCCCAGCTGTAGGTCATGTTGGCATAAGCCTGCACCGCATCCTTCGGATCCATGAACGGCGCGCCGCCGATCCACTTGCCACCGCCCTTGCTGTCGACCAGATTGCCACCGGCATCGAAGCCCGCACGCCCGGCGTTGCGTACGCTGGCTTCGTAGTAGTCCAGGGGAAACAGGTAGTCGGGCGTCGCGGCCGGCGCATCGTTGATGATGATCTTCCGGCCATCCTCCTTGATTTGCTTGAAGTCGATCTCCGTCAGCAGGTGCTTGACGTGCTCGACATTGTTGGCGGTGATGACATCGCCCGGCTTCACCTTGCCCTTGGTATTGACCTCGATGCTGACCAGTTCGTCGGGATAGGCCTTCATCAAATCCTTGCCACTTGCCAGCAACGGCCAGATACCGCAAAGAACACCAGCCGACGCACTCCCCCTGAGGGTCTTTTCCATGAACATGCGTCGTGAGTAATTGAAGTCATACTTTCTGATGTGCATATCGATCTCCTCTGATCTGATTTCCAGTAATGGGCGGCAACACTGTTTCCGCTGGCTGCCAGCGACGCCTTATTCCGCAGGGCTCATAGCGTCCCGTGATACAGACGCGCCCGGCGCCGCACGGCTGATCTGGCCGGATGCCGGCTGCGACTCGGAGGGTTTGGTCTGCGCTCGTGCAGCGGGGCCGCCATCGGCCGCGGTATACGCCGAGAGGTCAACGCCTTCGCCGATGTAGAGATCCTTGCGGCCGACGAAGCTTGGCTTGAGCAGCCATACCAGCAGTGGCAGCACCACCAGCGACATGATCATGTTGATCAACATGATCATCGCCAGCATCAGCCCCATGTCGGCCATGAACTTCAAGCCAGAAAGGAAGTACCAGGGAATGATGCCAGCCAGCATGATCACCGCAGTAAACATGATCGCCTTGCCGGTGGTCGTCAGCGAGGCGGTGATTGCAAGCCCCCAGTCGCCATCGTTGGCATGGTATTCCTCGCAAATGCGCGACAGCAGATAGATCCCGTAGTCGATACCAACACCCACGCCGATGGCCGCAACCATCAGCGAATTGATATCCAGGCCGATGCCGAGCAGGTGCATGGTGGCTTGCAGCGCAAAGTTGGTCAGATTCACCGGAATCAGCAGTAGCAGGCCGGCCAGCAACGACCGGTAGGCATACGAGCAGCCGAGCAGAATCATGAAATTGAGCAAGCCGATGATGATCCAGTGATAGCGCTCGACGACGTGGTTCATCGCCTGCTGAAGCGGAATCGTGCCCGTGGCCAGACGCACGATGAAATCATCATGTTCGGTGCCGACGAGCGCGACTGCTCGCCCGGCGGCGGCCAGGGCTGCGTCGACGGTTTCCTGCTTGTTGTCCGGATACCAGAACGACACGGTGCTGTTCTGAATCTGGAAATCAACAACCTGACTGAAGTCCTTCGGGCTGCCACCGGTCAGAGCCGCGCGTGAGGCGCCCTGTACGTGGCGATCATCCGGATCGATCGGCAACCACTTGGTGTTGCCGCCCTGGAACAGGCTGTTGGCACCCATCATGTAGTCGTTATACGAGCGCGTCGCCGTCGGCGGTGCGTCGCCGCTCTCCATCAGCACCTGCAGCATCGCCATCGTTTGCGCAGTGTGTGCCTGCTGCGCAGTGCGGCGGGTGTTGTCATCCGGATGGCGCGATTCGAGAACGATCTCAAGTGTATTGACGCCGGGAAAGTGCTTGTTGATCTGCCGCACCGCTTCGTTATATTCGGAATCGTCCCAGAGCAGATTAGAGCCCTCGACGGGATTTCCGATCTTGATCTGCAGCGCGGTGTACACTGCGAATATGCCACCGACCGCGACAACGGCCGCCGTGAGCAGCGCCGGCCTGCCAAACGTCAAACGTGCAATTCCCGCCAGAAAAGCCTGGAAACGTCGCTGAAATGCCGACGACCGACTGCTGACCAATCGCTCGACGTTGCGCGGCGCCGGCAGCGTGGCCAGCAGCAGCGAGATCAACACGACACCCGTGGGGATGAGCCATACCGCCCACCAGCCGCAGAACAGCGCGAAGCGATCCATTGCCGGAATCGGCGCAATGGCTATCACGAAGATGCCGACGATATCGGTGAAGATGCCCAGCACCGACGGTGCCATCATGCAGCCCATCGTGATCTCGGCGGCTTTCACCTTGTCCCGCACGTGCGCATAGATCTCGTAGTAGCGCTCCGTAAACTGCACACAATGCGAAAATGACCTCGCCACCAGCAGCAAGGGCACAATCATCAGCAAGGGCTCGATCGGCGACTTGAGCCAACCTGTCAGGCCGAAGCCCCAGATGGCGGCAACCAGGCTGGTGACAATCGGCGTCACCACGCCAACGATGTTGCGCATGTACAGTGCCAGTGCCAGCACCAGCAAGCCGAGCGTGACCGCAAAGATGCCAAACATCTGCGACTCAAGCTGATACACCCACCCGGTCAGTGCCGGCTGGCCGGCAAGGTAGACGTTGTGGTGCTCGTCGCGTGCCAACTCCACCAGCTTCTGTACGTGGCGGAAGGCGGCACCATAATCAAGAATGCGTTCGATGAAGGTCGCTTCTATGATTGTCGCCGTATGATCTTTTGAAATCAGGAATCCGCGCGCACCGGGGGCCTTGTCGACCCGACGCCGAAACTCGGCGATCTCGTCGCCCGTCTGCGGGACGTGATCGCCCATCAGCGGCTGGGATTCAATGCCAGCAGGTGTTGCCTCCGCGTAGCGTGCCTTGGTCGTCGTGATCGATAGGATCTTGTCGTGGTCGACGCCTAGCGTCAGGTCGATATCACGGGTCAGGTTCCAGACTTTACGCAGCGTCTCGGCGTTGTAGATGTCCTGGCCGTCCTTACGCTTGACCATCACCGAAATCGTCAGCGGGCTGCCAAATCCGGGATGATCCTTGTACACCTGCACGAAGGGGTCGTCTTCCGGCAGAAGATCGGAGAAGATCGTCTTCAATTCAACATTGCGCAAACCAACCGCGAAGAACAGCGTCACCGCCACGAAGAACAGTCCGGCGCCGAGACGGTGCCGCATCATCCATGCCGCGATTTTGAATCGGATTGAATTCACGAGTTCTCTTCCAGATATCCCGCACTGATGATTCAGTCGGGCGTTCCTGCAGCCACGCCCGTTTTTTTACTTTGATATTCGCCTACTGTGGCAAAGGGCTTCCGAAGTACCAATCGCCCGGATCGGTGGACTCACCGTCTCTTTCGGGTTCAATGCGATGCCGGGCTCAGCAGCCGCCACCTGCTTCGGCAATCCATCTGCGCAGGATGTCTTTCCGGATCTTGCCGGACGGCGTGCGCGGCAATGCTTCGACGCGCTGAAGGCGCTCAGGACATTTCTGTCGCGCCAGCCCGGCCTCCTGCACCACGCGACATATCTCATCCAGCGTCGGCGCCGTACCTTCGCGTGCGATCACATAAGCGCATACCGCCTCACCGAGACGATGGTCCGGCATCGCCACGACCGCCGCTTCGACAATATCCGGATGCCGGTGCAATACATCCTCGATTTCCTTGGCTGAGATATTTTCACCGCCGCGAATGATCAGATCTTTCTTTCGGCCCGTAATCGTCAAGGTGTCATGCTCGCCGCAGACACCAAGATCGCCGGTGCGAAGATAGCCATCGTCAGTCACAGCTTCCGCGGTCTGAGCCGGATCGGCATAGCCGAGAAACAGACCGGCGCCGCGGACCAGAATCTCACCTTCAGTGCCAGGCGCCGCCGCGCCGCCAGCCACCGGATCCTCGATCCGCAGGGCATAGCCATTCACGCATCCATCGGTGACCGCTGCGAGTTCCGCATCAGCGTCAGCCGCGATGCCAAAGGTGATCAGCGGCGCTTCTGTCATGCCATAAACACGGAATGTACGACCGGCAAGCGTGGCGTTGGCGCGGCGAACCAGGTCCGGGGGCACTGCCGCACCCCCACAGGCAAAGACGCGCAAGCTTGGCAGGCTCGATCCGGCGGCCTCAGCCTGCTCCAGCAACTCCTTGAGGAATGGCGTGGCCCCCACCGTGGCATCGATGCGGAGCGCGTGCGTCAGCTCAACAGCCTCCGCCGCATCCCAGCGCTCCATCAGCACGGTCTGCGTACCGAGTTCGAACGGCATCTCCAGACCGCAGCAATAGCCGGTGACATGAGTCACCGGCGACGGCATCAGCACACGGTCGCCTTGCCCTAATCCCCAACGCGTGGCGGCACGCAGCACCGCCGCAGGCAGCGAGCGATGGGAGTGCAGCACACCTTTGGCACGCCCTGTCGTTCCCGAGGTGTACATGATCAACTTCACCGCGTCGGCACAACGCTCCGGTGACGGCGGCGCAAGACCCCTGCCCTGTTCGAGCAGCGCCTCGTACGACAGCCCGCCACCACGGGGGTCTCGCACACGCACGATCGCACGCAACTCCGGGAGCTCTGCGGAAATGCGTTCCGCCATCGCTGCATAGTCGTAGCCGCGCCATTGGCCGGGAACGAAGCAGATCCGGCTTTGGCAGTCAGCCAGTGTCACGGCCACCTCGGCGTCACGATAGATTGGCACGATCGGATTGCACACCCATCCGCCGATGCAGGCAGCAAGGTTGATGACGGCGGCTTCAGACCAGTTAGGCAGCTGGAAGCTCAGCACGTCGCCGGGGCGCAGCCCCAAGGCCCACAGCGATGCCGCCAGGCACTCGGCATCAGCCAGCAGCTCCGCATACGATCGGCATGCCCCTGCACTGTCACGAATGGCGCATCGCTGCGGATCCCGCTGCGCCCAGCGTCTTGCCTTGTCGAGAATGGTCTCGTCGATGGATGCACATGACAGATCCGGCACCGGCGCGATCTGCCGTGACAGTGTGTCCCAGTCCAGTTTCCTCATTGCCCGAATCCCCTTCCGTCCGCAGCGTGCTAACGGCCCCGGTAGACAGGCTTGCGGCGCTCGCGAAATGCATCAATGCCTTCCTGATGATCCGCGCTCAGATTCGACAGCGCTTCGTAAGCCAGGCCGGTATCAAAGATCTGGTGGGCGATCGCCTTTAGCGTGAGATTGGTGGTGATCTTGGTCCAGCGGATCGCCTTGCTTGCGCCAGCGGCGAGCCGCTCTGCGAAGCCGTAGACCGCTTCGTCAAGTTCGTCTGCCGGCACCACACGGTTGATCAGGCCAATGCGCTCCGCTTCTTTCGCGTCCAGCAGATCGCCGGTCAACAGGTATTGCTTGGCGCGGGCGAAACCCACCAGCTGCGGCCAGATGATTGCGCCGCCGTCACCGGCGACCAGTCCTACCGAGACATGCGGATCGCCAATCACGGTGCCTTCGGCTGCGAAGATCACATCGCTCAACAGCGCCAGCGACGCGCCCAGTCCGGTTGCCGCACCATTCAGGCGGGCAATGATCGGCTTCTCGACTTCGAGCTGGCCAAACAGGATGCGTTTCGCCTCCCGGGTCATCTCCTCGAAGATCGACGGCTCGTCGATTGCGGCCTGCAACCACTTCAAGTCGCCGCCGGCGCAGAATGCGCGACCGCTGCCGGTGAGCACGATGACGTCGGACTCCGGATCCTTGTTCACGTCATGAAACAAGTTCGCCAGCTCGCGATGCATTTCGCCGTTGACGGCGTTATATGCATCGGGCCGATCCAGGGATACGGTCAGGATGCGTCCGCGCCGACTGAACTTGATGTGCCGATACGCATCGAATGCGCTGCTCATGCTGCTGCCTCCGAAAGGTGGGGTGGTAAAAGGTAAAGCGCTCATGCCGCCATGCGGGAAAGCGCCCAGTCGGCGCTGCCGTACAAGCTTTCGAGCATCAGGACGCGTTTGTAGTAATCGCCGACCGCCAATTCGTCAGTCATGCCCATGCCGCCGTGCAACTGAATCGCCTGCTGGGTAACGAAACGACCAGCCGCCGCTATCTGCGCGCGCACCATCAGCAACTGTCGCGGTAAATCAGCTTCGTTCCGGTCCACGGCCTCCACCACTCTGTGCGCCAGAGCCAGCGACTCGCGGTAATGCAGGTACATATCGACGAGGCGGTGCTGCAGGACCTGAAAGCTGCTCAACGTCCGCCCGAACTGGCGACGCTGCCGCATGTGATCGGCCGTGGCATCCACGACGCTGCGCAGCAAGCCGGCGGTTTCGACAGCCGCCAGCGCCGCCCCCCGGGCGCGGGCGCGTCGCAGTGCCGCTTCGCCACGTACCAGCAGGCGTGCACGTGCGCCTTCGAAGCGGATTGCCGCCGCACCGCGATCATCCAGCGTGCGATAGGGCCGCAGGGTCACGCCCGGCTCGTCGCGCAGCAGCAGGAAGGAGGCCGGCTCATCGGTGCCGGCAATACGGGCACTGACAATCAGCCCGGTGCTGGTCAGCGCCGCCGGCACGCAGGTCTTTTCGCCGTTCAGGCGATAAGCGCCGCCTTCGGCCGCCGCCACCGTGGACAGCAGGCCATCGCGCGACGCTGGATTGGCCTCGCGATCGGCAAACGCGGGACGTGCAAGCCCTTCGACGATAGCGTCCAGCAAGCCGTCGTCGCTGCCGCTGTGCCGGGCGTCCAGCAACAGGCTGGCGGACTCGGCGAGCACACCCAGCAGGGGCTCCCGCCACAGGGCGGCGCCGGCGCCCTTGAACAGTGGCAGCACATTGGCCAGCAAGGGATGAGTGTTACCCTCATCCGGGAGAACCAGGCTGAACCACCCCAGTTCGGCCATCTCCCGCCAAACCGGCAAGCGGTAAGCGTCCGGCTCCGCACCATAGGCTTTCCACTGCGCCCGGGAATAGCGCTCGCGGCTGAAGCGGGCCACGCCGTCTTCAAGCATCGCAAGTAAATCGGCGTCCATGCTCATAGCCCCAGCTGCGCCTTGGCGACGATGCCACGCTGGATTTCATTGCTGCCGCCATAGATGCTCGTCGCGCGGCTGTAGAGATGATCGAAGATCAGCGCGGGCGCTTCCTCGAGGCCATGCACTTCGCCGGCAAATTCAGCCAGAATCGCTTCCGGCTGGAATGCCAGACCGGTCGCCCCGAGCGCTGAAATCACCGCATCAAGAATGGCCTGCTGCATTTCGGAGCCGCGAATCTTGAGCAGCGATGCATCGCTTTCGGCGCCGCCGGCTCGCTCCATGTCTTGCGCGATCGCGTAAGCCGAGGTCCGAAGGCTGTGCAACTGCACTTCAAGCTGTGCCAGGCGCAGGCGGAAGGCGGGCGTCTCCCCGAGCGGGAGGTCGCCGTCCTTGAGTTCGAGTCCAAGCGCGGTGAGTCGATCCAAGAGACGGCGCGCCTTGCCGAGCTCAGCCACCAGCAGACGTTCGCGGCCGACGATGAAGCGGGCCAGCTTCCAGCCATCGCCTTCCTCTCCAACGCGGTCTTGAACCGGCACACGCACCGCGTCCAGGAACACCTCGTTGACGTGCCGGATGCCGTCGATGGTCTGAATCGGACGCACCGTGACACCCGGACTGCGCAGGTCGATCAGCAGAAACGAAATGCCCTGCTGCCGGCGTTCACAGCGCTGGGTACGGACCAGGCAGAACATCTTGTCCGCCCACTGCGCCATCGTCGTCCAGGTTTTCTGGCCAGAGACGATGTAGTGATCGCCATCGCGTTCTGCGAATGTCGCGACCGAAGCCAGATCGGACCCGGCGCCAGGTTCCGAGAATCCCTGGCACCACCAGGTCTTTGATTCGCGAATTCCCGGCAGGTAGCGTGCCTTCTGCGCCTCGCTGCCGAAGGTGTAGATAACCGGACCAACGAAGCTGAAGCCGAAGTGTGTCAGCCACGGCGTGCCGGCGCGCTCCAACTCCTCGATCAGAACCAGACGCTGCACCGGCCCCCATCCGCCACCGCCATAGGCCACCGGCCAGTCACCGACGAACCAGCCGCGCGCATGCAGCAGGCGCTGCCACTGCACACGATCTTCCTTTGAAAAATATGCATGCCGGCGGATTTTTTCCGCCAGCTCATCGGGAATGCCATTGGCGCAGAACTCGCGAACCTCAGCGCGAAAGGCGCGCTCATCGAATCGACCCTTGCCGACCTGCCCGTCTCCGTCCATAAGCGTCCGCCCGCTCCGTTTCTATTTGTTCGCACTGCCGCCGTCTGCGAGCGCAGCGGCCGGGGTGAGAGCGGATATCCTGTCTTGCGCACCGGAACGCGACCATCACGCAATATGAGCAAGGCCTCGACCCTTTCGGGTGAATCCGGCCGGAATTCCAGCGCGCACAAAAAAGCCGACGGGCATAAGCGCTACCGTCGGCATGTGGAGGAGATTCCCACATTGGCCGCCCCGGCGGCCTTTGCAGTGTCCTGATGGTGAAGGCCGCGGCGACCCCGATCCATACAGCTATCGGGTGAATGGCGGAGTCCGTTCGGGGGCGTCTGGCAGCAGATAACTAACGGGGCGATGCAGAAATCGTTTGCATTACCCCGTCAGCTCGCCACCACCATCATTCGATGATCTGCATGCGCAGGGCTATGGCCACCGCGTGCGCACGGTCAGCCGCACCGATTTTTTCGTAGACGCGCCGCAGATGCGATTTGACCGTGTCCTCGCTGAGCGACAGATCGCGCGCAATCATCTTGTTGCTCTTGCCGGCGGCAAGCGATTCGAGGATATGCATTTCGCGGCTGCTCAAGGCGCCGCTTTCATCCGCGAGCTTCGCCTCGCGGGCAAGTCTCTTCAGCAAAGGCATCGTCACCTCGGCCTGCAGGAAACCACCACCTGCGGCCACGGCGCGCACCGCGCGCAGCAACTCCTCGCTGGCCGCGCTTTTCAGAACGTAGCCGGTGGCGCCGGCGTTCATCGTCGCCCAGACATAGCCTGGGTTGTCGTACATGGTGAAGATCATGACCTTGGTGAAAGGGCATACGGCCAGTATCTGGCCGATCGCGCTCATGCCACTCTGGCCAGGCAGCTTGAGATCCAGAACAACGATATCGGGTCGCAGCGCGGCAATATCGACGATGCCGGCCGTGGCGTCGCCCGCCTGCCCAACGACGGTGATGTCGGACTGCGCATCAAGCATCGTCGCGACCGCCTCACGCAAAGCACGATGATCGTCGATCAGGTATGCGCGAATCTGATTCATCGGGGTGCTCTTCTCGGAAGTCTGACGGTGAGTTTGGTTCCGCTGCCATTTCCATGGCTGAGGATGGTCATGTTGCCACCGAGAGCCTTGGCGCGTTCGCGCATGGCCATCAGGCCATAGTGCCCAAGGGGGACATTACCTGCATCGAATCCAGCACCATCGTCGGTGATCGTCAACAGCACATCTTCACCGTTCGGAATGAACCGCACCTCGACGTGCCGCGGATCGGCATGTTTGCGCAGGTTCAGTATCGCCTCCTGCAGAATCCTGAACAGCGCCGCATCATGCTTTGAACGCCAGCCATGCAGAGACGCATCGATGTGCACTTTCAACTTGAATGACACGATGTCCGACAGCTTCATCAGATATTCCACGGCAGCCTCGTAGAATCCAAGCTCCTCCAGAACCGTCGGCTGCAGCTCATTCATGATGTTGCGCACATCACGTGTGCATTCGCTGATCTCAACGGCCAGCATGTCCAGATGCGCTTGCGTCTCCGGCCGCTCCCCCACCTCACGCTTCAGCCGTTCGAGAATCTGGCGCAAATTGAACATGCGACCACTCATCCGGTCATGCAGCTCATGCGCGATGTTCTTCTTTTCCTCTTCCCCGACACTGATCAAGCGGTGCAGCAGCCATCTCAGGCGCTGGCTGGCCTGTGACAGTGAGCGAGATTGCTGCTGCACGAGCACGATATTCTGGCGCGCCCAGTTGGCCAGCATCGCTGCCATGGCGGTAACGATGCCAAGATAGTAGAGGGCAACCAACAGGGTCTTGAGTTCGGCATCCGAGTCCGGCGCGGACAGATACAACACCACCACCAGCAGCGCATTGAACACCGCAATCCCGATCAGCTTGCGAAGACCGAAGCGGAACGCGGTCGCCAGTAGCGTGAAGTAAAAGAACACATAGAAAATCGAGCTGACCCCGCCGGTCACGAAACAGATCGCAAACGCCGCCAAGGGGTCGCCAACGGTCGTGATTGCGGACGTGCGCTGAATGTTGTGCGCCCGCCGCGCGCTGCAGTATGACCAGGCGGTGTAGAACACACCGCATGCGTAGATTCCCCATACCAGCACTCGCTCGAGTCCATACCCTTGCAGATATAGCACCACAAGCCAGCTGAGCATGCCGATGACACGTATCCACAGGATTTCGTGCTCGGCTCGCTTTAAGTGCGCAAGCAGGCGCTCGTGTTCCAGCGCCTCTGTGGCGTTTTCCAGCAAGTCATCCTCCAGAACTCGCTGGGTGTGAGTTCTCATAGCATGTGCAAATATACGCGCATCCTGGCTTTTTGGAGAATGTCGGCAGCAGGAGCGTTCGCAGTTGCGGCTCGTCCACCCGGTCCGGATCAGAGAGACAGGCCGCTCTGCCTTTGAAAGTCCCCCAGATCGAAATAATCGCTGAAGCGCACGATCTTTCCATCGGCGACCTCGAAAACGCCGGTTACCGGCAACTCGATGCCACGCCCGTCTCGCATCACGAATCTGTCGATGCGCTCAACCAGAACCAGATTCGAGTCCGATGCGATATTGACGATGTCGAGAGACGCCCGCTCGAACATTTCCAGAAACCGGGCAAAGGCATGCCGTATCCCGGCGACTCCGCGGATCGGTTCGACCGGCACATTGTGATAGACAGCCGCATCCGCAAAAAAACCGACCAGACGATCGAGATCCCGTTCTCTCCAGGCACCGAGGAAGCCGCGCACCAGCTCCGCCGCGCCATCCGATGCAAGCTCAACGTTCTTCATATTCCCCCCCGTATCCATGCGCCTCGCTGCAGCGCTGGGCTCACTGCGCCGCGTAACCGCCATCAACGGCCAGTGCGTGACCGGTGACGAAGCTGGACTGATCGGAGCCCAGCCAGATCGCCGCCGCCGCGATTTCGTCGGTGGTCCCGAGACGCCCCATCGGCTTGAGCGCCAGCAAGCCCTGACGGATCGAGGGATCGGTTTCGATCAGGCGTTCGAGCAGCGCGGTTTCGACCATGCCTGGACACAAGGCGTTGACCCTCACACCCGTCTTCGCCACCGTGATTGCGGTTGAACGCACCAGTCCGACAACACCGTGCTTGCTGGCGACGTAGGCTGGCAGGCCCGCAGCACCGACCAAGCCGGCCACCGACGCGGTCGCCACAATCGAGCCGCTGCCGCGCTCGATCATGGCTGGCAGCGTCGCCTTGATCGTCCGGAAGATTCCGTTGAGATTGATATCGATCACGCGAAGAAAGGCGTCCTCCGCACAGTCTGCGGGCGACCCGAGCGGTCCCTCCACCCCCGCGTTGGCATAGACGATATCCGGAGCGCCGAAGTGCCGGACGGCCAGCGCTACGAGCCCGTCAACCTCGCTTTGGCGGGTAACGTCGCAGAAATCCCAGGCGACTCTCGCCCCCGACTGCCTCAGCCCCACGACCGTTTCCTCAAGCGCCCCGGTGGCAATGTCACCCAGAACCAGCGCGGCGCCTTCAGCTGCCGCGGCCCGGGCGATCGCCGCCCCTATCCCCATGGCCGCCCCGGTCACGAGCACCACCTTGCCTTCCATCAGCCTCTTCATGTGATCTGTCCCCACGGTTTTCATTGGGGAAGCTTCACAACGCTGCGCTCTTTCGGCCATCCCCCGATCCGGGACAACAGCATCCCCAAACGGGTATCCAGGAGAGCGGTCCGCCTGTCCGTGTTGCCGGCGCGCGGGAAGCCGGTACGGACCTCACACGGTCAGTTGGGTGTCGTGACGTCACTGATCGCCACATCCGGCCCCGGATGCGCCCGTGGCGCTGGCGCGTGGTATTCGCCGTTGCGTCCTTCGCCGAAATTTCGCTCGATCAGCGTGCGCTTGAAACGCAGCTTGGTGCCGAGCCACTTGCCGAGCACTCTGGCAACCATATACGGCGTCGTCAGGCTGCCCGGTGGCGAAACGAAATGGACGACCGAGAGCAACTGGCGATAGACGTCCATGTCGTCGTGGGACAACTCCGTCAGCCGGTCCATGTACCAGGTCAGGGCGCGGAAATACCACGGGCGCTTGGCATCAACCTGATGAATCCATGGGTAACGCAGGTTCTGTTCGCGCACGACGAACCAGACCAGGTCCCCTATCTTTCCGATCCTGCGGTTGTAGCGATGCACGAAGGACTCGCTGCCGAAGTCGGCGCTTTCCAGAAGCGCTCTCAGTTCGGCCAGTTCCAGCAAACCCTTGGTCATGCCGGCACCGGAGACCGGATCGGCGCTGGCGTGAGCATCTCCGACCACGACGAGCCCCGAGGGCAGGTGCTTCATCTTTTCGTAGTGCAGCCTCACCATGTCCGGGTAGCGGAAGTTGTAGACCGGAGAGATGGGCTTCAGGCCTTCGAGATTGCGCGCCACTTCCGTATTCGGCATCAGCTTGGCGAATTCGCGGAACTCCTCATCGTTGCGCGGCGGCGAATAGCAGTTATATGCGACCAGCGATGTTGACAGCATCGTCCGGCTGGAGTCTGTGTAATATTGAGCCGTGTAGTGCTCCTGATGCGGGCGGTACGCATAACAGATGACCATGACCTTGTCCCGCCACTGCCGCTCCGGCGGGACCGCGTGCCGCATCGTCGAGTAGAAGCAGTTGATGCTGTCGCGTTCCGCCTCCGGCGTACCGATGCCGATACGCTCGAGGAGCTGCGGGATCGGCGTGTTCTTGCCCGATGCATCGACCACAAATTCCGCAGCGACGGGCTGCAGGCGGCCTTCGATGGAAGCGCCGACGCCAAGCACCCGATTCGAGGCCTTGTCGTAGATCAGGTCGTGGACTTCCGAGTCATAGCGGAACTCGATGCGCGCTTCGCGATCGAGTCGCCGCCGCACGCACCATTCAAGCAGGGGGCGGCCGGCGCAGACGATCTCGATCCCACTCTTGCAGACTTTTTTCCAGGCGCCAGCCATGTACAAGCGGTACTGTTCGGCCATGTCCACTTTGAAGGCGCCTGCCCGCACCATGTCGTCGATGATGCCGGGGAACACCGTTTCAAGCATGCGCTGGCCCGCGATCAGCAGATGATGGAGATGCCAGCCTTGTGCCACACCGGGGCGCCCCTCCATACGATGATGTCCGCTATCCTTCTCCAGCACGATGACGCGTTCGAATTTCTGCAGCAGCACCTTGGCCGTTGCCATGCCGATTATGCTGCCGCCGATAACAACCGCAGTGCCCAGCCCGCGCCGGCGCAGCTCGCCATAGTCCAGACCCTTCGTATCCAGACGCAGCGGTTCATGCGCGGCAGCGCTGACGCCAGTGGGCACGAATTTCTCGTAATAGAGCGTGATGTTGTGCATCCCACGCGCATCAAACCATCGCCGTACCGCCTCCACCATGGCCGGCGGCCCACAGAGATAGACATCCACATCGCCACCGTTCAGGTCGCCGACGTCGAGCAGATCCGTAATCAGGCCGGTCGCCCCCTTCCAGCGGGGGTCAGGCTCGGCAACGACCGTATGCAGGGCAAGGCCCGGGCAGGCGTCGCCAAGCTTTTTCAGCGCATCAAGCTTGCAAAGATCCTCGTACCGGGAGACCCCGTAATACAGATGAACCGGCTGTGTGCAGCCATCGCGGCTCAGCTGCTCTGCGATCGCCAAAATCGCCGACAGTCCGGTACCGCCAGCCATCAGCACAACCGGGCGCGTGGCTTCGCGCAGATAGAAGCGCCCCTTGCTGCCCCGTAACTGGATCCGATCTCCGGCACGCGCGCGCAGACGCAGATAATCCGACATCGCGCCTTGTGGCAGCAGACGGATGATGAACTCCAGGCGATTTTCGTCGTTGGCGACGTGCGCGTATGAATAACTTCTCCACAGCCCGGTGCCGGGTACCATGAGCTGCGCAAACTGTCCGGGCTGGTAGCTCAGCTTCTCACCAAGATTGGAGGCGTCTATCCGCAGGATGGCGGTCGAATTGGACACCAGCTCGACAGATTCGAGCATGGCCTCGCCAGCGACGAGCCGCGCTGCATTGGCGTTCGCCGGGTACGCCAGCTCGATCACGCAATCCGAACGCACCCGGGCCTGGCAGGCCAGCAACTTACGGGTGCTTCGCTCCTGTTCGCTCAAACCCTCCGTGCGGCCTAGTTCGTAGCTGCCGCTGGTACAGTTGCCCACGCAGGTACCGCAGATGCCGCTCTGGCATTCATTGACGATGGGCACCCCACTGGCCTCTGCAGCTTCGAGGATCGTCTGATCCTCCGAAACGCTCAGACGCTTTTCGGTGCCATCCGAATAACGCACCGTAATCTTGTGCAACATGTGATCCATTCCTCCACGCATCACGGCCTGGGCCGTCTTGGGCATGGGCACAGCGTCAGCGCGATTCGCGGCCCGCGCCTATGCCGCGCGGATCGCCCGCAGCGCCAGCCGCGTCCCTGTACCCGACGTAACATCGCCGAGCCGTAACGCCTTTGTTATCGCTCAGATAGGGGAACGGCCCGATCCGATCAGGGGGTGCGCCTCGTGCCCGGAAAAAGACCACCGATATCCGCTCCACTCGCGCAACCGCCCCCCGGTTCTGCGCACGCCAGAAGCCGGGCTCGCCGCAGCAGCGCCGTGCGGTGCATACCTGAACCTTGTTGGCACCCGGCCCGCGTCCGGGGCGGCTTTCCTTTCCCTCGCCTGTCGACCAGGCACCCGCGCGCCGGCGGCCAGCGCCCGCAGCACATTGCCGAACGCAATTTCATTTTGCGAATTTTTATTCACTTTTTACCGCGCCGCTCATAGAATGGCTTCGCCCGCCATGGCGCCTGCCCGGCAAGGCAGGACTCCGGCCGCCGCCCATAACCCAGTGGTTCCCTTCATGACGGATCGACATGAGCAACAAGACATCTGAATTTGATCCGGGCTTCGATATCGATGCGCTGCACGAAACGCCGGTGCGTCATGCGCACAGGCCGGAGGCGTCCGCGCAAGAAACGGACAAGGGCTTCCACTGCATTCCGACCCAGCAGACACGGAGCGGCGTCTCGCTCATCGGCCTGGAGCGCGCGCCATGAATGCCCTGTCGAAGCAGGTCCGCATCGTCGAAGTCGGCGCGCGCGACGGGCTACAGAACGAACCGGGCGAGGTGCCCACGGCGGTCAAGCTCGGCCTCATCGAGCGGCTCGCCGATGCCGGACTGCGTCATATCGAGGCCACTGCGTTCGTCTCGCCAAAGTGGGTACCGCAGATGGCCGACCAGGACGCCGTCATGCGCGGCGTGCCACGCCGCGCCGGGCTGCGCTACTCGGCCCTCACGCCGAACCTCAAGGGCTTCCAGGCCGCGCTCGCCGCCGGCGCCGACGAGGTGGCCGTGTTCGGCGCGGCGTCCGAGGCGTTCACGCAGAAGAACATCAACTGTTCGATCGCCGAGAGCCTGACTCGCTTCGAGGACGTGGTGGCTGCGGCGAAGATGCACGGCATCCCGGTGCGCTGCTACATCTCCTGCGCGCTCGGCTGCCCCTATCAGGGTGAGGTCTCGCCACAGGCAGTGGCCGAGGTCGCCGCCGCCGTGTATCAGATGGGCTGTCACGAGATCGCGCTGAGCGACACCATCGGCGTCGGCACGCCCGAGAAGACCAAGCGCATGATCGAGGCCGTGCTCAAGGTGGTGCCGGTCGAAAAGCTCGCCGCTCACTACCACGATACCTACGCGCAGGCGCTGGCCAACGTCTACGCCTCGCTGCAAATGGGCATCAGCACCTTCGATGCCTCGGTGGCCGGGCTCGGCGGCTGCCCCTATGCGGCGGGCGCGGCGGGCAACGTCGCCAGCGAGGACCTCATTTATCTGCTGCACGGCCTGGGCATCGAAACCGGCGTCGATCTCGATGCGCTCGTGCACGCCGGCGACTACATCTGTTCGACAATCGGCCGGCCGACGCGCTCGCGCGTCGCGCAGGCCCTTTCCAAGAAGAGGAGCAAGGCATGAACAAGCTGTACCCCGACGCCAGGAGCGCGCTCGAGGATCTGGTCCGTGACGGAATCACGCTCGCCGTCGGCGGCTTCGGCCTCTGCGGCATTCCCGAGGCGCTGATTGCCGCCCTGCGCGATACCGGCAAGAAAGACTTCACCATCATCAGCAACAACGCCGGCGTCGATGGCTTCGGTCTCGGCCAGCTGCTGACGACGCGACAGATCCGGAAGATGATCTCGTCGTACGTCGGCGAGAACAAGGAGTTCGAGCGCCAGTATCTCGCCGGCGAACTCGAACTGGAGTTCACGCCGCAGGGCAATCTCGCCGAACGCCTGCGCGCCGGTGGCGCCGGCATCCCTGCGTTCTTCACCAGGACCGGCTACGGCACGATTGTGGCAGAGGGCAAGGAAACGCGGCAGTTCGACGGTGAGTGGTATGTACTCGAAAGAGCACTGAAGGCCGACGTCGCGCTGGTCAAGGCCTGGAAGGCCGATCAGGCCGGCAATCTTGTCTATCGTCGCACCGCGCGCAACTTCAATCCGATGGTTGCCGCGGCGGCACCGGTCTGCATCGCCGAGGTTGAGGAGATTGTCGAAACCGGTGCACTCGATCCCGACCAGATCCATACACCGGGCATCTATGTGAAGCGCCTCGTGCTCAACAAGACTCCCGAGAAGCGCATTGAACAACGCACCGTGAGGACATGACGATGGCTTGGACCCGTGAACAGATGGCGCAGCGCGCCGCACGCGAGTTGCAGGACGGTTTCTACGTCAATCTTGGCATCGGCCTGCCGACACTCGTCGCCAATTACATTCCCGAGGGCATGGACGTGTGGCTGCAGTCCGAGAACGGCCTGCTGGGCATCGGTCCGTTCCCGCGCGCCGACGAGGTCGATGCCGATCTCATCAACGCCGGCAAGCAGACCATCACCACAATCCCCGGCAGCTCTTTCTTCTCCAGCGCCGATTCGTTTGCGATGATCCGTGGCGGCCACATCAATCTGTCGATCCTCGGCGCGATGCAGGTCTCCGCAAAGGGCGACCTAGCGAACTGGATGGTGCCCGGCAAGATGGTCAAGGGCATGGGCGGTGCGATGGATCTCGTCGCCGGCGTCAAGCGTGTCGTCGTGCTCATGGAACATACGGCCAAGGGCGGCGAGCTCAAGATTCTGCCGCAATGCACACTGCCGCTCACCGGCGTCGGCGTCGTCGACCGCATCATCACCGAGCTTGGCGTTTTTGACGTCACCGCAGCCGGGCTGCAGCTCGTGGAGCTGGCACCTGAGGTCTCGATGGACGAGGTCAGGCAGAAAACCGGCGTGCCGGTACTGCAGTGACATAAGCGCCGTAGCAGAAATCGGCGGCAGCATCGCGCAGCCTGCAGCGCTTCACCCAGCACGGCCGCCACCGGCGGCGGCTGTCTCAGGATCGAACCGGCTGGCCGCGGCGAGCACCACAGCGCAGCGCGGTGCGCCTCATTTCCCCGGCTTCACGAACTTCAGGGTCATGCGGTCGCTTTCGCCGATGGCCAGATACCGCTCGCGGTCCTTGTCGCCCAGGCGCAGGGTGGGCGGCAGGGTCCAGACGCCTTCGGGATGATTGGCGTCGTCGCGGGGATTGGCGTTGATCTCGGATCTGGCCGCCAGCTCAAAACCGGCGCGCTGTGCCATCTGGATCACATAGTCCTCGCGCAGATAGCCGCTGGCTTCCTGATCGCTCAGCGGCCGGCCGGCCGGCAGGCGGTGGTCCACCACACCCAGCACGCCGCCGGGCTTGAGCGCCACATACATGGCCTTGAACGCCGCCACCACGCGCTCATCGCCACCGCCACGCATGTACCAGTTGTGCACATTGCGGAAGGTCAACACCAGATCGACGCTGCCGGCGGGCGCGATGTCCACGCGCCTGGGCGGGTCGAACGTGGTGACGCTGACGCGGTCGTACAGCGCCGGATCGGCACGCAGCTTGGCGTCGAAGCTGGCGCGGGCCTCGCGGTAATACTTCGAGTCCGAGTCGGCGGGGAAATGCGCGGCGTAGTAATGCCCCTGCTCGCGCAGCAGCGGCGCCAGAATCTCCGTGTACCAGCCGCCACCGGGCCAGATCTCCACCACCGTCATCTCCGGACGGATGCCGAAGAAGCGCAAGGTCTGCACCGGATGGCGCGCGCCATCGCGCTGCACATAGTCGGGCGTGCGCTTGGCGCTGCCCACCGCCGCCTCCAGCGCGCCGGCCGCCGGCGCCGCCTGCGAAAGGAAGCAACAGACCGCGGCCAGACAGGCCGCCCTCAACGCTTGGATGTTCATACCGGTCCTCAGGCGGCGCACGCGCCGCGATGCGCTTGGATTCAGATCGACTTTAAAGCCTGGCCAGCCACAGCTTGCAATTGAGAGTAATTCTCAATAACCTGGGAATGGCCAGCAGGGTCCCCATCGCCAGCCTCCCTTTCTTCACCAGGAGTCTGCGATGCCCGCATTTCCTCCGACGTCTTTACCACCGCCTCACCCGATCTCGACACGGAAACCGCCGCAGGCCCGGCGCAAGACGCCGTCGCCAGTCTGCGCCGGCCGGCGGCCGGCCCCGCCGGAAAACCGCGACACCGCAGGCGACCCTACCGCCCTGGAGAACACACCATGAGCATCGCCCTGTTTCTGCTGCTGGATCTGCTGGCCTGCTTCGCCATCGTGTTCCTGCTCATGCCGGGCGACGGCGGCGGCAAGAAAAAGCGCCGCCCCGCGCATCTGCGCTAGCCTACCGGCATCGCCACCTTCGCAGGCTACCAAGAACCGCCATGTTCATCGCCATGAACCGCTTCAAGATCGCGCGCGGCCGCGAGGATGATTTCGTCGCGGTGTGGAAGAACCGCGACAGTCACCTCGCCGGCGTGCCGGGCTTTCGTCAGTTTCATCTGCTGCGCGGCGAGAGTCAGGACGACCACACCCTGTTCGCCTCGCACTCGGTGTGGGACTCGCGCACCGCCTTCGAAGCCTGGACGCGCTCGGAGGCGTTTCGCATGGCGCACCGCAATGCCGGCGACACGAGGGCCTGTTAACAATCACTTGAAGCGTTGCGTTGCTGCCAGAAATCGCGCCAGGCAAGGCGCGAAACGCAGGCCTTGGTGGTTCCAAGGCCAAGTTTCGCAACGCCGCATGGCGCGATTTCCGGCGCAACCCGAAGGGACGGGGCTGTTTTGGCGCAGGGCGGCGTTGACAGCCGCTGGCTTGGAATCACCAAGCGGCGCGTCTGCCGCCTTGCCCTGCGCCAAAACAGCCGCCGTCGCAGCGCGTCAAGTGATTGTTAACAGGCCCTAGGGCATCTATCCGGGCCATCCGCACCTGGAGCTGTTCGAAGCGGCGCTGTAAGAGCACATCGCGCGTAAAATCGCGCGCATGAGCCTGTCCTTCTTCGCCGATCTCTCGCTGCTCACTGTCGCCCAGATCATCGCCATCGACGTCCTGCTCGGTGGCGACAATGCCGTGGTCATCGCCCTGGCCTGCCGGCAGCTGCCGGAGGAACTGCGCAACCGCGGCATCTTCTGGGGCGTGTTCGGCGCCATCGGCCTGCGCGTGCTGATGGTGTTCTTCGCGCTGAGTCTGCTGGCGCTGCCATTTCTGAAGATCATCGGCTCGCTGCTGCTGTTGTGGATCGGCATCAAGCTGCTGATCCCGCAGGACGAGGACGCGCATGAGGTCTCGGCCAGCACCCATCTGCTCGGCGCGATCCGCACCATCATCGTCGCCGACGCGGTGATGAGCCTGGACAATGTGGTGGCAGTGGCGGGCGCCGCCGATGGTCATCTGGGCCTGGTGGCACTGGGCATTCTGGTCAGCGTGCCGATCATCGTCTGGGGCAGCCGTCTGGTGTTGATGCTGATGGACAAGCTGCCGCTGGTGGTGCAACTGGGCGCGGCGCTGCTGGGCTGGATCGCCGGCGATATGTGGATGGACGATGAGGCCGTGTCCCACCACACCGTGAACTGGCCGCTGTGGAGCACTTATGCCTCCTCGGCGGCGGGCGCGGCGCTGGTGTTGCTGGGCGGGCGGCTGCTGGCACTGCGCAGCCGTGCCGCATCGCCATGAAGATTCTGATCGCCGATGATCATCCGCTGCTGCGCCAGGCGCTGGCGCAGGCCCTGCCCTCGTTCTTCAGCGAGCCCTGCCGGATCGTCGAGGCCGACAGCCTGCAGAGCCTGGAGCAGGCGCTGGCCGCACATGCCGATCTCGACCTCGCGCTGCTGGACCTGCACATGCCCGGCGCCGAAGGTTATTCGGCGCTGGTGTATCTGCGCAGCGAACGTCCGGCGCTGCCGGTGCTGATGATTTCCTCCGACGATGCCGCGCGCACCGTGCAGCGCGCGCGCCAGTTCGGCGCGGCGGGCTTCCTGAGCAAGTCGGCGCCGCTGCCGCTGATCGGCGAGGCGCTGCGCAGCGTGATGGCCGGCGGCGAATGGTTTCCCGGCGCGGCCGGTGAAGACCCGCAGGATGCGCAGCTGGCCACGCGTCTGGCGCAGCTCACGCCGCAGCAGCTGCGCGTGCTGCTGTGCCTGGCGCGCGGCCTGCTCAACAAGCAGATCGCCTACGAGCTGGGCCTGGCCGAGAACACCGTGAAGGTGCATGTCTCGGCCATTCTCGCCAAGCTGGAATGCCATAGCCGCACCCAGGCCGCCGTGCTGCTGCGCGCGCTGCGCCTGGACGACTCAGACCGCGCGCCGCAATAGGCTGCCGATCAGCGCGCGCAGCGCCGCCGGCTTCACCGGCTTGCCCAGATACGCCCAGCCGCGTTCGCGCCAGCGCGCCAGCAGCGCCTCGTCCTGATCGCCGGAGATCACGATCACCGCCGGCGGCTTCGGCCATTGCGGCGCCAGACGATCAAACAGCTGCCAGCCCTCGCCATCACCGAGGCGGTGATCGAGCAGCAAGAGTTCCGGTGCCGGCTCGCTGGCCTGCAGCGCCAGCGCCTGTTCGGCACCGGCCGCCAGCCGCACCACGCAGCCCCAGCCCTGCAGCAGCTCGCGCGTGGCCTCGCGCACGCGCGCATCGTCGTCGATGCACCAGATGCGGCGCTGCTGCAGGCTGGAACCGCCCGCCGCCACCTGCGCCACGGCCGCCGGCGCGGGACTTTCACCAGCCGGCAGGCGCAAGGCAAATACGCTGCCCCGCCCTGGCTGCGAGCGCAGGCTCAGGCGATGGCCCAGGCGCCGGGCGATGCGTTCGACAATCGCCAGCCCCAGGCCCGCGCCCGCTTCACCGCCGCGATCCAGACGCCGGAACTCTTCGAAGATCTCCTCGCGCTGATGCTCGGCGATGCCGATGCCGGTATCCCAGACCTCGATGCGCCATTGCCCGCCTTCACGACGACAGGCCAGCAGCACGCCGCCCTTGCGCGTGTAGCGCAGGGCATTGGACAGCAGGTTTTGCAGGATGCGGCGCAGCAGGGCTTCGTCGCTGCGCACGATGGCGCGCGTCGCCCTCACCCGCAGCGACAGGCCGCGCGCCTGCGCCAGAATGCTGAACTCGCGCGCCAGGGTTTCGAACAGCGGCTGCAGCGCGAAGTCGCGAATCTCGGCGGCGATGGCACCGGACTCGATGCGCGAGATGTCCAGCAGGCTGGTGAGAATCGCGTCCTGTGCCGAGAGGGCTTCTTCGATGTTCGCCGCCACCCGCTGCGTCTCGGGTTCGCGCAGACGCGCCTGCAGCGCCGACAGATAAAGACGGGCCGCATTGAGCGGCTGCAGAAGATCATGCACCGCCGCCGCCACGAAGCGGGTCTTGGCGCGATTGGCGCGCTCGGCCTCGCCGCGCGCCTGCGCCAGATCCTCGGTGCGCTGCGCGACACGCCGCTCCAGCACGCCGGCGAGTTCACGCAGCTCGCGCGCGGCGGCCTTGTAGCTCGTGATATCGGCATAGGCGGTGACGAAGCCGCCGCCGGGCAGCGGATTGCCGCGCATTTCCAGTACCGTGCCATCGGCCCATTCGCGCTCGAAGGTGTACGGCGCACCGGCGCGCAGATGCTGCAGGCGCTTGTGAATCTCGGCCTCCAGATCGCGCACGCCGAGCAGGCCGCGCGCAGCGTTGTAGCGCAGCAGTTCTTCGATGGGCCGGCCGACGCGCAGCAGCTCCGGCGGATAGCGGAAGATTTCCGCGTAACGGCGGTTCCAGGACACCAGGCGCAGCTCGGCATCGATCACACTCACGCCCTGCGGCAGATGCTCCAGGCTGCGCACCTGTCCCTGTGCGGCCTGCTGCGCGGCGGCCACCACCGCGTCCTGCGCGCTGCGCAGCGCCTGCGCGTTCTGCCGCACCAGCTCTTCGAGTTCCGCGCGACTGCGCTTCTGCAGCTGCAGCAGGCGGCGGCGCTGCTGCACGAACAGCAGCAGGAACAGCAGACCAGTGAGACTGGCACCACTGGCCAGCGCCGCGCTGCGTCCGGCGGCGGCGATGTCGCCGCGCGCATGCAGCAGATGCAGCTGCCAGTGTTCGCCGGGCAGCGCCAGGCTGCGCCAGAGATAGTCGCGCGCCACGCGGTCGCGGTTCAGCGGCTGCGGCGTGAGGCCGGCATATTGCTGGCTGCGCGCCCGCTCCTCGCGTTCGGCGGCACTGGGGCTGCGCAGCTCGCGATAACGCCAGGGGCTGCGATTGCTCAGCAGCACCACGCCGTGTTCGTCGCTGACCAGCACGATGTCATGGTTGCCCGCCCATTCGCTTTCCAGCTCGGCGAGCACGATCTTCACCACCACCGCGCCCAGAAAGCTGCCGTCTTCGTCGCGCACCGCCTGCGCCAGAAAATAACCGGGCACACCGGTGGTGATGCCGATGCCATAGAAGCGCCCGCTGCCCTCGCGCCGCGCCTGCAGAAAATACGGACGGAAGCTGTAATCGACGCCGACATTGCTGCGCGGCGAGCGCCAGTTGCTGGCCGCCAGGCCGCGCCCCTGACGGTCGATCAGGGTCAGCGTCGAGGTCAGCGCCAGACCGTTGACCTCTTCCAGCTTGCGGCTCAGCGCCGCGCGCTGCGCCGCATCCGGTTCACCGCGCAGCGCCGCGCGCAGCTCGGCGTCCAGCGCCAGCACCGAAGGCAGGCGGCGATAGCGCTCGATGAAGGATTGCAGGGCACCGGCGTAGAGACGCAGCTGTTCCTGCGCCCGCTCGCCGGCCACCCGCTCGGCACGCCGCTGTGCCTGCGTCGCCGCCAGCACCATCAGCGCACCGATCAGTGCGGCGAGCAGCAGCGCCAGACCCAGGCGCCGCCAGCGACGCGGCGGCAGCGTGGCGGCGCGGGGCAGAGGCTCAGCCATCGACGATGCGCGAATGCGCACGCGTGTCCGGCATGCGCAGATACACCAGCAGCGATATCGCGATGCAGACCGTCACATACCAGTAGAAGCCCTGCTCATGGCCGATGCTCTTGAACCACAGCGCCAGATACTCGGCGGTGCCGCCGAAGATCGAGACGGTGAGCGCATACGGCAGCGCCACGCCCAGCGCCCGCACCTCGGTGGGAAACAGCTCGGCTTTCACCACCGCGTTGATCGCGGTGTAGCCGCTGAGCACGATGAGCGCGAGCATGATCAGGGCGAAGGCTTGCCAGAGCGTGGTCACGGCCTGCAGATGACTGAGGATGGGCACCGTGAGCAGGCTGCCCAGCACGCCGAAGGCGATCAGCACCGGGCGGCGACCGATGCGATCCGAGAGCGCCCCCACCACGGGCTGCAGCAGCATGTAGAGAAACAAGGTGGCGGCGGAAATCAGCGTCGCATCGGTCTTGCTCATGCCGACGCTGTTGACCAGATACTTCTGCATGTAGATGGTGTAGGTGTAGAAGGCCAGCGTGCCGCCCATGGTCAGGCCCACCACGGTGAGCAGGGCGCGCGGATGCTGCAGCAGGCCGTGCAGCGTACCGGCCTGCGCCGGTGCCGAGCGCTGCGCAAAGGCGCTGGTTTCCGCCATGCCGCGACGCAGATAAAGGGCCACCAGCGCGGTGGCTGCGCCGATGCCGAAGGCGATCCGCCAGCCCCAGGCCTCCAGCGCCTCGGTGCTGAGGAACACATGCTGCAACGACATCAGCACCAGCAGTGCCAGCAGCTGGCCGGCAATCAGGGTCACGTACTGGAAGCTGGAATAAAAACCGCGATGCCGGGCCGTGGCCATCTCGCTCAGATAAGTCGCCGAACTGCCGTACTCACCGCCCAGCGACAAGCCTTGCAGCAGCCGCGCCAGCACCAGCAAGACCGGCGCCGCGACGCCGATCTGCGCATAGCCCGGCGTCAGCGCCACGATCAGCGAGCCGCCGCACATCAGATAGATCGACACCATCAAAGCCGCGCGCCGGCCGTGACGATCCGCATACCGTCCCAGCAGCCAGCCGCCGAGCGGCCGCATCAGAAAGCCCACGGCGAACACCGCAGCGGTGTTGAGCAGCTGCGCGGTCAGATCGCCTTTGGGGAAAAACGCCTTGGCGAAGTACAGCGAGAAAGCGGAGTACACATACCAGTCGTACCACTCCACCAGATTGCCGATGGCGCCGCGCAGGATGGATGCGATGCGCCAGGCAGCGCCATGGGCGGCGGTTTGCGCGGGGGACGGCATCATGGCGATAGGGCTTTGGATTTTGGTGTCGCTCGAACTCTAGCAGCCTGCTTGCACGAGCGTCCCCCAGGCAGCCGCCAGCAGGGCGGCCTACGCGGCTGCGCCCCTCACCCGCCCTGCCTGGGGGCAGGCGATGGCTGCACAAGTGGCGCCCGCCCGCATGAAAAAAGCCGCCGTGGCAGAGCCGCGGCGGCTTTTTCAGGAGCGGAGGTTCAGGTGCCTGCAATCAGCGTCTGGGTCTGCGGCTCGCCTGCGCCTTCGCTCGTGACCGCAGGGCCGGCATCCAGCTCGCGGCGCAGGCGCTCGCGATCCAGCTCGTTTTCCCAGCCGGCGACCACCACCGTGGCCACGCCATTGCCGATCATGTTGGTCAGCGCGCGCGCCTCGCTCATGAAGCGATCGATGCCCAGAATCAGCGCCAGGCCCGCCACCGGCACCGAGGGCACCACGGCCAGGGTCGCGGCCAGGGTGATGAAGCCGGCACCGGTCACGCCGCTGGCGCCCTTGGAGGTGAGCATGGCCACCGCCAGCAGGCTGATCTCCTGGGTCAGCGTCAGCTCGATGTTCAAGGCCTGGGCGATGAAGATCGCGGCCATGGTCAGGTAGATGTTGGTGCCGTCGAGATTGAAGGAGTAGCCGCTCGGAATCACCAGACCCACCACCGAGCGCTTGCAGCCCAGGCGCTCCATCTTCTGCATCATCGGCACCAGCGCCGATTCAGAGGACGAGGTGCCCAGCACCAGCAGCAGCTCGTCGCGGATGTAGCGCAGGAACTTGAAGATGCTGAAGCCGGACAGGCGCGCGATGCTGCCGAGCACCAGCACCACGAACAACACGCAGCATAGATAGAAGCCACCCATCAGCTTGAGCAGCGGCCCCAGGCTGTCCACGCCGTACTTGCCGATGGTGAAGGCCATGGCCGCGCCGGCGCCCACCGGGGCCAGCACCATGATCATGTTCATCACGCGGAAGAACACTTTCGACAGCGATTCCAGCAGCGTCATCACCGGCCGCCCGGCTTCGCCGATGGCGGAGAGCGCGAAGCCGAACAACAGCGCAATCAGCAGCACCTGCAGCAGATCGCCGCCGCCGGTGAAGGCGTCCATGAAGGTCTTCGGGATGATGTGCAGCAGAAAGCCGGAGGTGCTCTGCTCATGCGCCTGCTCGGCGTACTTGGCCACCGCGCTGGCGTCCAGCGTGGCGGGGTCGACGTTGAAGCCGTGGCCGGGCTTGAGCGTGTTGACCACGATCAGGCCGATGATCAGCGCCGCCGTGGACACCACCTCGAAGTAGGCAATCGCCTTGACGCCGACGCGGCCCACCTTCTTCACGTCCGACACGCCGGCGATGCCGATCACCACGGTGAGGAAGATGATGGGCCCGATCAGCATCTTGATCAGACTGATGAAGCCATCGCCCAGCGGCTTGAGGGCCACGCCGCTGGCAGGCGCGAAATGCCCGAGCAGCGCGCCGGCGACAATCGCCGTCAGCACCCAGAGATAGAGATTGCCTTTGCTGCGCTTTGCGCTCATGAAACTCTCCCCTTTTTGCACGGGTGGGCGGTGGCGGCCGGCACAGGCCGACCATGCCCGGCATGCTGAGCGCCCCTGTCCCGTTTTTGAATAGCCCGATGGTATTACCCGGCCGGTGTGCCAGCGCCCCACCGCTATAATCGCGGCCTTCGCTTTTCGCCCGAGTTCGCACAAGCCCATGAGTCAGGACGCCGCCCCGCTTTCCGCCAAAGACCGTCTGCGCAAGGCCGCGCTGGACTACCACGAGTTCCCGGTGCCCGGAAAGCTGGCGGTGAGCTCCACCAAGCAGATGACCAACCAGAGCGATCTGGCCCTGGCCTATTCGCCGGGCGTGGCGGCGGCCTGCGAGGAGATCGTCGCCGATCCGGTCAATGCCTACCGTTACACGGCGCGTGGCAATCTGGTGGCGGTGATCAGCAATGGCACGGCGGTGCTGGGCCTGGGTGCCATCGGCCCGCTCGCCGCCAAGCCGGTGATGGAAGGCAAGGCGGTGCTGTTCAAGAAGTTTGCCGGCATCGATGTCTTCGACATCGAAGTGGATCAGCGCGACCCCGACAAGCTGATCGAGATCATCGCCGCGCTGGAGCCCACCTTCGGCGGCATCAATCTGGAAGACATCAAGGCGCCGGAGTGCTTCTACATCGAGCGCGAGCTGCGCAAGCGGATGAAGATTCCGGTGTTCCACGACGATCAGCACGGCACCGCGATCATCGTCGGCGCCGCCTTCACCAACGGCCTGAAGGTGGTCGGCAAGAACATCCAGGACATCAAGCTCGTGGTCAGCGGCGCCGGCGCCGCCGCCCTGGCCTGCGTGGACCTGCTGGTGGACCTGGGGCTGCCCGAGCGCAACATCTGGCTCACCGATCTGGCCGGCGTGGTCTACCAGGGCCGCACCGAGCTGATGGACGAGGACAAGGCGCGCTTTGCGCAGAAGACCGCGGCGCGCACGCTGGCCGAGGTGATCGAAGGCGCCGACATGTTCCTGGGCCTGTCGGCCGGCGGCGTGCTGAAAGCCGAGATGGTGAAGAAGATGGCGGCCAAGCCGCTGATCTTTGCCCTGGCCAATCCCACGCCGGAAATCCTGCCGGACGAGGTTCGCGCGGTGCGTGGCGATGCCATCATCGCCACCGGCCGCACGGACTATCCGAACCAGGTCAACAACGTGCTGTGCTTCCCCTTCATCTTCCGGGGCGCGCTGGACGTTGGCGCCACCACCATCACGCGCGCGATGGAGATCGCGGCGGTACAGGCGATTGCCGAGCTGGCGCGCCAGGAGCAGAACGATATCGTCGCGCAGGCCTACGGCACCGAGTCCCTGAGCTTCGGCCCGGAATACCTGATCCCCAAGCCCTTTGATCCGCGCCTGATCGTGAAGATCGCGCCGGCGGTGGCCAAGGCGGCGATGGATTCCGGCGTGGCCTCGCGGCCGATCACGGATTTCGACGCCTACATCGAACGCCTGCAGCAGTTCGTGTACCGCAGCGGCACCATGATGAAGCCGCTGTTCGCCGCCGCGCGCCATGTGCCGCCGGAACGCAAGCGCGTGCTGTTCGCCGAAGGCGAGGAAGAGCGCATCCTGCGCGCGGTGCAGATCGTGGTGGACGACAAGCTGGCCACGCCGATTCTGATCGGCCGCCCGGCGGTGATCGCGCAGCGCATCGAGCGCTTCGGCCTGCGCCTGAAAGAGAACCAGCATTACACGGTGGTCAATCCGGAATTCGACGCACGCTATCGCGAGTACTGGCAGGACTACCGCGCGATGACCGCGCGGCGCGGCATCACCGCGCAGTACGCGCGCATGGAGATGCGCCGGCGTACCACGCTGATCGCCTCCATGCTGCTGAAGAAAGGCGAAGGCGACGGCCTGATCTGCGGCACCCTGTCCACCACCGCGCGGCATCTGCGCTATGTGGACCAGGTGATCGGCCGCGCGCCCGGCGTGAGCTGCTACGGCGCCATGAACGGCCTGATTCTGCCCAACCGCCAGCTGTTCATCGTCGACACCCACGTCAATCTCGATCCCAGCGCCGAGCAGCTGGCCGAAATCACGCGTCTGGCCGCCGCGGAAATCCGCCGCTTCGGCCTGGAGCCCAAGGTCGCGCTGCTCTCACATTCCAACTTCGGCAGCTCGGATGCGCCCTCGGCGCTGAAGATGCGCCGCGTGCTGGAGCTGCTGCAGGAGCAGGCGCCGGAACTGGAAGTGGACGGCGAGATGCACGGCGACTGCGCGCTGGACGACAAGCTGCGGCGCGGCATCCTGCCCGAGACCACGCTCAGCGGCGAGGCCAATCTGCTGGTGATGCCGAATCTCGACTCGGCCAACATCGCCTACAACCTGCTCAAGACCGCCGCCGGCAACAATGTCGCCATCGGCCCGATTCTGCTCGGCGCGGCGCGGCCGGCGCACATCCTCACGCCTTCGGCCACGGTGCGGCGCATCGTCAACATGACCGCGTTTGCCGTGGTGCAGGCGCAGGTGCCGCTGCACGAGTAGTGCAGCTAGAACTGCCGCATCAGCGCCAGGCCCACGTGGTTGCTGCCGACCTTGCGCGGCGCCACGGTGCCGTAGATGCCGGAGCGGTGATGCAGGCGCAGGCCCAGCGACCAGCCGGGCAGGTCTTCGTTGCGCAGCGCCAGCTCCGGCGTCATGTGGAACAGGGTCTTGTAGCCCTGCGGATGCTCGGGGTCTTCGTAGTCGGACCAGGGCTTGCCGAAGGAATGCGAGAGCCCGATGCCCCAGGCGGTTTCGATCTGGAAGCGTCCCGGCTGCCAGAAAGTGATTGCGGGGCGCCAGTCCAGATCCAGCTCGGTGTTGTGCGTCAGGCCGCTCATCTGCAGCGCGCCGAATTCCAGGCTGCTGGACAGCGGCCAGCCGTGGCGCTGGCTCCAGTCGCTCAGCCAGCCGGGCTTGGCCAGTTCATAGCGCAGCAGCACACCACTGGCGTAAGCGGTCTGGAAGTCCAGCTTGCCGGTGAAGGCGCGCGGCAGGATGTCGGAGAGATTGCCCTTGACCGCCTGGCCTACGAACACACCGGCCGACCAGTCCGAATCGCCGGCGGCTGAAGCGGCGCCAGCGCAGCAGCACATCCCCAGACCCGCAAGCCACCGCCAGACCGCAGTCGAATCCCGCTCCGCCATCCCCGCCCCCTGATCCCCGTTCGCGAAAGCGTCACTGTAACGTGCGCCCGCGACTGCCTGTGGGGCCAGGGTCTCAGCCGCCGGCGGTGGCCGGCTGGATGGGCAGCGCCAGGCGGCGATAGACGTGCGCCAGCAGCCACAGCGGACCGATCAGCAGGAACTGCAGGTCCTTGAAGAAGGACGGCCGCGCGCGCTCGTAGTAGTGGCCGATGAACTGCCCGATCCAGGCCAGCACGAACACAGCCGCCGCCGCCCACAGCAGGCCCGCGCCCAGCTGCGCCTCGGCCTGCAGCACCAGAGCGTAGGCCAGGGCGAAAATCAGGCTCATGCCCAGCGCCAGGCGCCAGGACAGGCGGAAGTAGTAGAGCAGCACCGCCACGCCGACCAGCAGGGTGAGATCGGGCAGCGGCCCCATCGGCACCCGCTTCAGCGCGCAGGCCACGGCCAAGACGATCAGCGGCACGCAGATCCAGTGCAGGCGCTTGTTGATGGGATTGCGGTGGCTGATGTTGTATTCGTCCAGCCAGTCATTGACGGTCTTCATGCCCGCTCGCCTCCTGTTCCCAGAACTCTGTTGGGGTGAATTCCGCGCCGTGGGCGCAGCCCGATCTTGTTAGTATGGGAAGCCTGCGAGACCTTCCCGATAGTAAATCGCGCCCCGCCGCATCGACTTGAGATGATTCTCCTAAAGCCGCGCGCTGCTCCATGAGCGTTCCCACGCAATCCGACGCCATCGACCCGGTTGATCGGCTCATCGTGCGCCTGTATCGCACCGGCATCCTGACGCCCGCCGAGCAGTTCCGGAGCTGGGCGCTGGCGCAGCTGGCCCGGCTGATCCCCTGCGATGGCGCGATCTGGGGCAGCGGCTCGGTGGCGCCGCTGAAGTTTCACACCGTGACCGTGCACGGCCTGCCCTCGGAGTTCCCGCAGCGCCTGCAGGACAGCACGCCGCTCAACCCCATCGTGCCGCGCCTGATGCAGAGTCTGGACACGCCGGTGGACATGGCGGATGTCATGGACGACGCGCAGTTCTTTGCTTCCGAGCTGTATCGCGACACCTTCGCGCCCTACGGCATCGAGCGCATCCTCGCCACCGGCCATCTGGACCGGCGCAGCGGCCTGTACTCGCTGCTGACCCTGTATCGCAAGGACCGTGGCCAGCGCTTCACCGAGCAGGAGCGGGCGCGGCAGAAGCGCGCGGTCTACCACCTGTTCAACGCCGCCTCCCACACCTTCTTCGTGCACGTGGCCAGCACCCATCGCGAACGTCCGCCCGGCTCGGCGGCAGCGGTGGTGGATGGCGCCGGCGTCTTTCATGAGGCGCAGCTGCGCTTCCTGGACCTGCTCGACGAGCGCGTGCCCGAGCGCGATCCGCAGCGCCTGCCCTTCGAGCTGCCGCCGCCGGGCGAGACGCGCGGCTTCGGTGATCTGATGCTGCGCAGCGAGGCCTACGGCGACCTGTTCCTGGTGATCCTCTGGCCGGCCGGCCCGCTGGACCGCCTGACCGCGCGTGAGCGCGAGGTGGTGTTCTGCGTGGCACAGGGCCTGTCGTTCAAGCAGGCCGCCAAGAAGATCGGTGTGGCGCCGTCCACCGTGGCCAATCATCTGTATCGCGTCTACCGCAAGCTGGGCGTCTGCAGCCGCACCGAGCTGGCCGGACTGGTGCATCCGCAGCAGATGCCGGGCGACTCGTAAATGACGCAGACCGTGCAGCCGCGCTGGCTGCAGCTATGGTCGCGCTACCGGCATCTGGTGGCGCTGGGCAGTTTCGCCGCCGGCCTCGCCAGCTTTCTGCTGGTACAGCGTCAGGAGCGCGTGGCACAGGTGCTGGTCATTCTGCTGCCGCTGTCCTGGCTGCTGGCGATGCTGGAAGCGCGCGGCCTGAACCGGCTGCTGCCGGCGCGCTGGCAGACGCATTCGCAGGCGGTGCTGGGTTATGTCACGCAGGCCCTGCATCAGGAGTCGTTCTTCTTCACCCTGCCCTTCTTCATCGCGGCGGTGAACAGCGACATTCCGCAGGCCCTGTTCCTGTTGCTGCTCGGCAGCCTGGGGCTGGTCTCGATCATCGATCCGCTGTACTTCGGCCAGGTGCTCAAGCGCCCCCTGCTGCTCTGGCTGTTTCATGTCAGCGCCGGTTTCATCACCGTGCTGGCCGCCGCGCCCATGCTCTGGCAGATCGACACCACGCGCAGCCTGCATCTGGCCGTCGCCGCCGCCGGCCTGCTGTGCCTGCCCCTGTTTTATCTGACGCTGCGCGGCCGTCGCTGGTGGCGCCTGAGCGCCGCTGCGGCCTTGTCGCTGGCGGCGGCGCTGGCGCTCTGGCAGCTGCGTGGCGCGATTCCGCCCGCCACCCTGAGCGTGCACGACGCGCAGCTGGCCTGGCAGGTGGATACCGGCAGCCGCGAGCCGCAGCCGGCGCCGCGCACGCTCAGTGTCGCGGAACTGCAGCGCCACGGCCTGTACGCCTGGACGCCGATTCACGCACCGCGCGGCCTGCACGAAATCATCCTGCATCAGTGGTGGCACGAGGGCCGGCTGGTGGACACCATCGCCATCGAGATCCGTGGCGGCCGCGAAGCCGGCTACCGCGCCTGGACGCACAAGACCGCGTTCGGCGAGCAGCCGCGCGGACGCTGGCAGGTGCGCGTGGTGACGCAGAGCGATCAGCTGATCGGCCAGCTGCGTTTTACCGTGCAGTAAACTTTCCCGCACTTCCCATTCAAAGCCAGGGCCGCCATGAAAATCATCAGCGTGCAGGAACTCAAGCAGCAGCTCGATGCCGGTGGCCTGGTGCTGCTGGACGTGCGCGGCGCCGACGAGCGCGAGTTCGCCAGCGTGCAGCCTTCACTGCACATCCCCCTGCATGAAATCGCGCAGCGCCTCGGCGAATTAAACCCGCAGCAGGCCATCGCCGTCCTATGCCATCACGGCATGCGCTCGGAAATGGCCGCGCGCTTTCTGGACAAGAACGGCTTTGCCGACGTGGCCAATGTCGCCGGCGGCATCGATGCCTGGTCGGCGCAGGTCGATCCGAGCGTGCCGCGCTACTGACTTTCAAGCCTGTATCGGGAGATGGGCATGCGGTATTCCTTGAAGCGCTGGCTGGCGGCGACGCTGCTGGCCGGCCTCGCGGCACCCGGCGCCAGCGCTGCGGGCGAGTTGCTGCGCGTCTACGGCGAGGCCCAGGACAACGACGCCAGTTTCAGCGCCGCGCGCTACACCCGCGAGGCCGCCGTGGAGGCACGCCCGCAGGCCCTGGCCGGGCTGCTGCCGCAGCTCTCCGCCAGCGCCACGCAAAGCTGGCAGCGGCAGCGCATCAGCGGCGAGGGCCTGGCTGATGCGAGCTACAGCAGCTCGCATCCCTACAGCTACGGACTGAATCTTTCCCAGCCACTGTTCGACTGGGCGGCGTTTCGCCGTTACGCCCAGGCCGGTGACCGCGTGGCCCTGGCCGAGGCGCAGTTCCGCGCCGCCGAGCAGGATCTGATGCTGCGCACCGCGCAGGCCTATTTCAATCTGCTGGCCGCCGCCGATGATCTGCGCTCCCTGCAGGCGCAGAACAACGCCAGCCAGCGGCAGCGCGAAGAGGCGCAGCGCCGTTTCGAAGTGGGCCTGGCGGCAGTCACCGATGTGCAGGAAGCGCAGGCCAGCCACGACCTCACCACCGCGCAGCTGATCGCCTCACGTCAGAGCCTGGAGGCCGCCAAGCAGGCCCTGCGCGAAATCACCGGCCAGCCGGTGGAGCGCTGGGTGGCGCTGCAGGATGAAATTCCCCTGCCCACGCCGAGCCAGGATGCCGAGACCTGGGTCCAGGCCGCGCTGCAAGGCAACTTCGATCTGATGATGGCGGACTATCAGGCCAGCATCGCCGAGGCCGACATCGGCATCGCCCGCGCCGGTCACTACCCCACCGTGAATCTCGCCGCCGCGCGCAGCACGCGGCAGGTGAATGATTTCAATCAGGGCAAGGCCGATGCCGATGCGGTGTCGCTGCAACTGTCGCTGCCCTTGTTTGCCGGCGGCGGCGTGGCCTCGCAGCTGCGCCAGGCCCAGGCCACGCAGCGGCAGTACGAGGCGCAGGCCCTGGCACGCAAGCGCCTGGTGGAGCGCAACACGCGTGACGCCTGGCAGGGCGTGGTCACCGGCGCCGCCAAGGTGAAGGCGTACCGGCAGGCGGTGGTCTCCAACACCACGGCGCTGGAGGCGAGCGAGACCGGATTTTCGGTGGGCACGCGCACCACCATCGATGTGCTCAACTCGCGGCAGCTGCTTTACTCGGCCCAGCGCGACTATTCCCGCTCGCGTTACGACTACCTGATGTCGTACCTGAATCTGAAGGCCTACGCCGGCCAGCTCGCCGCCGCCGACCTGGAGCTGATTGACGGCCTGCTGCAGCGCTGAGGCGGCAGGCTTATATTTTTTTGAGCTTTAAGAATGGCCATTGATTCTTTTACAGGGTTATAAGAGCTCATCAGCATAAGCGCACTTCTTCAAACCGAACTCTTAGGGAGAGTGCGTCTCATGTCAAAGCGTCATTACACCTGGGCTCTGCTGCCGATCGCCGCCATTGCCGGTCAGGCCTTTGCCGAACAGGGGCCCAGTCTCGAACAGCTGGATCAGCGCATCAAGATTCTGGAGCGCCAGCTGGAGAACCAGAAGGAAGAAGCCGACGCCAAGGCCAAGGACGCCGCCACGGTTGCCGCCGGCAGCAATGGCTTCTCCATCAAGTCCGCCAAGGGTGATTACGAATTCAAGTTCCGTGGCCTGCTGCAGGCCGACGGCCGCTTCTTCCTGAGCGACGGTCCGGCCGCTTCGGTGCGCAGCAACGACGGTTTCCTCCTGCGCCGTGTCGAGCCCACCTTTGAGCTGACCCTGGGCAAGCAGCTGTTCTTCCGCATCCAGCCCAACTTCGCGCCGGACAGCGCGACGGTCTCCGATGTGTATGGCGAACTGCGTCTGGACCCGGCGGCGGTGATCCGCGCCGGCAAGTTCAAGGTGCCGGTGGTGCTGGAAAACCTGCAGGCCAGCGGCGCCACAGCCTTCAACGAGCGCGGCTTCCCCAACGAGCTGGGCCCCAACCGTGACTACGGCGTGCAGCTGGGCGGCGCGCTGTTCGGCGGCACCACCAGCTACGCCCTGGGCATCTTCAACGGCGCCAGCGACGGCCGTGATGGCGCGCAGCAGGCGAAGACCGCTGGCGACAACCGCAAGGAATTCGCCGGCCGTGTGTTCAGCGAGCCGTTCAAGAACGAGCCGGGCCTGCTGCAGGGCCTGGGCTTCGGCGTCGGCGGCACTTACGGCACGCGCGAACGCGGCACCGTAGGCATCAGCGATCTGGCTTACCGCACGCCGGGTCAGAACACCTTCTTCAGCTATGTGAGCTCAGGCTCGGTGTTCACGCAGTCGCACGGCTATGAGTACCGCGTCAGCCCGCAGGCCTATTACTACCGCAACAGCTTCGGCCTGGTCGCCGAATACATCGAAAACGCGCAGCAGGTGATCACCAACACCGGCAGCAAGGCCGACACCCTGCACCACAAGGCTTACCAGGGCGTGGCCAACTACTTCCTCACCGGTGAAGACGCCAGCTACGGCGGCCTGACCAAGCCGAAGAATCCGCTGGGCAAGGACGGCTACGGCGCCTTCGAACTGGTGGCGCGCTACGGCGTGCTCGACATCGACGACAAGACCTTCCCGACCTTCGCCAGCGCCACCGCATCGGCGAGCAAGGCCAGCACCTGGGCCGCCGGCCTGAACTGGTATCCGGTCAACAACCTGAAGATCGACCTGGCCTACTCTCTGACCCGCTTCGACGGCGGCGCCGCGGGTACGCCTTCGACGGTGGTCGTGGACCGTCAGGACGAAAAGCTCGTCTATTCCCGTTTCCAGATCTGGTTCTAAGCCAGCACTCAAGACGCTCACCCGAGACTCTCAACATGCTCAAGAAACTCATCGCGACGCTTGCGCTTGGCCTGGCCGCGCCGCTCAGCGCTTACGCCGCCTCGTATCAGCTGCTCAACGTTTCCTACGATCCCACGCGCGAGCTGTACAAGGCCATCAACACCGCCTTTGCCGCCGACTACAAGGCCAAGACCGGTGACACGGTCAGCATCCAGCAGTCGCACGGCGGCTCGGGCAAGCAGGCGCGCGCCGTCATCGACGGCCTGGACGCCGACGTGGTGACGCTGGCGCTGGCCGCCGACATCGACGCCATCGCCAAGAACGCCAAGACCATTCCGGAAAACTGGCAGTCGCGTCTGCCGGACAATGCCTCGCCCTACACCTCGACCATCGTGTTCCTGGTGCGCAAGGGCAATCCCAAGCAGATCAAGGACTGGGGTGATCTGATCAAGCCGGGCGTGAGCGTGGTGACGCCCAACCCGAAGACCTCGGGCGGCGCGCGCTGGAACTATCTGGCCGCCTACGCCTGGGCGCTGAAGCAGAACAACAAGGACGACGCCAAGGCGCAGGCCTATGTGAAGGAGCTGTACAAGCACGCTCCGGTGCTGGACACCGGCGCGCGCGGCGCCACCACCACCTTCGTGCAGCGTGGCATCGGCGATGTGCTGCTGGCCTGGGAAAACGAAGCCTTCCTGTCGCTGGATGAATTCGGCGCCGACAAGTTCGACATCGTGGTGCCCTCGCTGTCGATCCTCGCCGAACCGCCGGTTTCGGTGGTGGACAAGGTGGTGGACAAGAAGGGCACGCGCAAGGTGGCCGAGGCGTATCTGAAGTATCTCTACACCGACGCCGCCCAGGACATCATCGCCAAGAACTACTACCGTCCGCGCAACCCGGCGATTGCCGCCAAGTACGCCGACAAGTTCCCGAAGCTGAATCTGGTCACCATCGCCGACTTCGGCGGCTGGACCAAGGCCCAGCAGACGCACTTCGCCGACGGCGGCGTGTTCGACAAGATCTACCTCGCCAACTGAGCCCGCCCGGGTCCACCGCATGGGGCCGGGTTCACCGGCCCCATCGCTTCCACAACAGCCGCACGCCCTCATGTCCGTCACCAGCATCAACACCCGCAACCAGTTCAAAGGCCAGATCGTCGCCATCAAGCGCGGCGAAATCGTCTCTGAAGTGGAGATCGAAACCTCGGCCGGCATCATCAGCGCGGTGGTCACCACCAGCTCGCTGCAGCGCCTGAATCTGCGGGTTGGCAACGCGGCCCTGGCCTTGTTCAAGGCCACCGAGGTGATGATCGCCAAGCTCGCCGACGACTGAAGGCCGCGCGCATCATGTGCCTGATCGTCCACAAACCCGCCGGCCTGAGCATTCCCGCCGGCCTGCTGCTGGCCGCCGCTGCGCATAACAACGACGGCTGGGGCCTGATGGGATTTGCCGATGACGGCGCGCTCTTGCTTGAACGTCATGCCGAGGTCGATACGCAGGCCTTGCTTGCCGCCGAGCAGCGCTGGCGCCGGCATGAATACGTCCTGCACCTGCGCCGCCAGACGCGCGGCGGCAGCGGCCTGGACAATGTGCACCCGTTCAAGATCAGCGAAGGCCTGTGGCTGATGCACAACGGCACCGTGCACCTGAAGCCGCGCGTGCCGGGCAAGTCCGACACCTGGCATCTGGTGCAGGACGTGCTGCGTCCCCTGGTGCAGCGTTATCCGGGCCTGCTCAGCGACCCGGCCTTCCTGCCGATTCTCGAGCATGGCCTGCGCAGTGAGAACAAGCTGGCCCTGCTGGATCTGCAGCAGCGTCGCATCGTGCTGGTCAACCGCCATCACGGCGCAGAACTGGACGGGCTGTGGCTGTCCAACACGCGCTGGATCGATGCCCGCCTGTTTCCGCTCGCGCAGCCGCCGCAGCGACAGGAGTGGCAGCCCGACCCGGCCAAGCTCAGCTTCGGCTGAACAGAAAACAGGAATCACCGGATCATGAAACGCATCCCGCGTCTGCTTGTCGGTCTGTGCCTGGCGAGCCTTTCGGCCGTCGCCGCGGCCGCGCCGCTGCTCAACGTGTCCTATGACGTCGCGCGCAATCTGTATCGCGATCTCAATCCCGCCTTCGCCGCCGACTGGCAGGCCAAGACCGGCCAGAGCATCAGCATCGAGCAGTCGCACGGCGGGTCCAGCAAGCAGGCACGTTCGGTGATCGACGGTCTGCAGGCCGATGTCGTCACCATGAACAATCCGCTGGATATCGATGCCATCGCCAAGGCCGGCTTGATCAGCGGCAACTGGGCGCAGCGTCTGCCCAATCGGGCCAGCCCGTCCTGGTCACCGATCCTGTTCATCGTGCGCAAGAACAATCCCAAGCACATCCGCGACTGGGACGACCTGGTGAAGCCGGGCGTGGCGGCGATCATTCCCAATCCCAAGACCTCGGGCAATGGCCGCTACAGTTATCTCGGCGCCTGGGAATACGCGCTGCGCAAGAACAATGGCGACGAGGCGCAGGCGCGCAGCTTCGTCACCGCGCTGTTCCGCAACGTGCCGGTGCTGGATACCGGCGGCCGGGGCGCCACCACCACCTTCGTGCAGCGCGGCATCGGCGATGTGCTGCTGACCTTCGAAAACGAGATCCGCCTGATCCAGAACGAGTTCGGCAAGGACGGCTTCGAGGTCATCGTGCCTTCGCTGACCGTGCGCGCCGACAATCCGGTGGCGGTGGTGGAGCGCTATGCGCAGAAGAAGGGCAACGAGAAGCTGGCGCGCGCCTATCTGGATTATCACTACAGCAGCGCCGGCCAGGACCTCATTGCCCGCAACGACCTGCGCCCGATCGACGAGGCGGTGCTGAAGAAGTACGCCGAGCGCTTCCCGGCGGTGAACACCTTCAGCGTCGAGCAGCGCTACGGCAGCTGGTCCGCAGCCCAGGCCAAGCATTTTGCCGACGGCGGCCTCTTCGACCAGATCTACGCCCAGCGCTGAGCAGGACGGCGGCGCGCCGTCCGCCAGTCCTCTGGGCGAATTTCTCACATCCTCGCCCGATGTAATCTGGAACAATAACGGCCACTCTTATTAAACAAATGCCGCCTTCGACTGCTCCCATGTCCGCCACACCGGTCCGTCGCGCCCGCTCGGTCATTCCCGGCTTCGGCATCACGCTGGGCTTCACGCTGACTTATCTGAGCCTGATCGTGCTGATTCCGCTCGCCGGAATTTTCCTGAAGGCCGCCGGCCTGGGTTTCTCCGGCATCTGGGAGGTGGTCAGCTCGCCGCGCGTGCTGGCCTCGCTCAAGCTCAGCTTCGGCGCGGCGCTGGTGGGCGCCGCGATCAACGGCGTGTTCGGGCCGCTGCTGGCCTGGGTGTTCGTGCGTTACCGCTTCTTCGGCAAGCGCTTCTTCGATGCTGCCGTGGATCTGCCGTTCGCGCTGCCGACGGCGGTGGCCGGCATCGCGCTGACCGCCCTGTATTCACCCAATGGCTGGATCGGCCAGTTCCTCACGCCGCTGGGCATCAAGGTCGCCTACACGCCGCTGGGCGTGGTGGTGGCCTGCACCTTCATCGGCCTGCCCTTCGTGGTGCGCACCGTGCAACCGGTGCTGGAGGAAGCGGAGAAGGAACTGGAAGAAGCCGCCGCCTCGCTGGGCGCCACGCGCTGGCAGACCATCACCCGGGTGATCCTGCCCACGGTGCTGCCGGCGATTCTCACCGGCTTCGCCCTGGCCTTCGCGCGTGCGGTCGGTGAATACGGTTCGGTGATTTTCATCGCCGGCAATCTGCCGATGATTTCGGAGATCACGCCGCTGCTGATCATCATCAAGCTGGAAGAATTCGACTACGCGGGCGCCACCGCCGTGGCCGGCACCATGCTGGTGCTGTCCTTCGCGCTGCTGTTGCTGATCAATCTGCTGCAAGCCTGGGTACGCCGGCGCAATGCCAGCGCGCGCTAATCGGGAACCACGCTCATGAGCCAAGACGCCAGCCTGCAAGACCCGCCCAGCCTGCCGCCGGAATTCGGTGCCGGCCCGCTGGCGCGCCGCAACGCCGCCATCACCGAAGCGCCCTGGGTGCGCTACATCCTGATCGGCTTCGCGCTGCTGTTTCTAACCGGCTTTCTGTTCCTGCCGCTGGCCACGGTGTTCGTGGAAGCCTTCCGCAATGGCTGGCGCCTGTATCTGGCGGCGCTGATCGAACCCGATGCGCTGGCCGCGATCCGTCTCACCCTGCTCACCGCCGTGATCGCGGTGCCCCTGAATCTGCTCTTCGGTCTGTGCGCGGCCTGGGCCATCGCCAAATTCCAGTTCCGTGGCAAGGCGCTGCTGATCTCGCTGATCGATCTGCCGTTCTCGGTTTCACCGGTGGTGGCCGGCCTGATCTATGTGCTGATCTTCGGCGCGCATGGCTGGTTCGGCAGCTGGCTGTCGGACCACGACATCAAGATCATCTTCTCCACGCCCGGCATCGTGCTGGCCACGATCTTCGTGACCTTTCCCTTCGTGGCGCGCGAGCTGATTCCGCTGATGCAGGAACAGGGCACCGATTACGAACAGGCGGCGCTGTCGCTGGGCGCCAGCGGCTGGCAGACCTTCTGGCATGTGACCCTGCCCAACATCCGCTGGGGCCTGCTGTTCGGCGTGCTGCTGTGCAACTCGCGCGCGATGGGCGAGTTCGGCGCGGTGAGCGTGGTCTCCGGCCACATCCGCGGCCAGACCAACACCATGCCGCTGCATGTGGAGATTCTCTACAACGAGTACCAGTTCTCGGCGGCGTTCGCGGTGGCGTCCCTACTGGCGCTGCTGGCACTGGTGACGCTGAGCCTGAAGAGCTATCTGGAGTGGCGACACGGCGACGAGTTGGCCGCCACGCGAAAGCACTGAGCACCGGCGTGACGTCGTCCTGACAAGATCCCGTAGTTGTGTCGTCCTGACAAGATCCTGGCCAGCCATGGCCAGGGGATTCAATCGAAGCGGTAAGCGAGAACCTTCATGGATATTCATGTTCGCGGCATTCACAAGAGCTTTGGTGGCTTCAAGGCGTTGTCGGGTGTCGATCTGGATATTGCCTCCGGTGAGTTGATTGCGCTGCTGGGGCCTTCGGGTTCAGGCAAGACCACGCTGCTGCGCGTGATCGCGGGCCTGGAGTTTCCCGAGCAGGGACAGATCCTGTTCGGCGATGAGGACATGGCGGCGCGCCCGATCCGCGAACGTCGCGTCGGCTTCGTGTTCCAGCATTACGCGCTGTTCAAGCACATGACGGTGCTGGACAACATCGCCTTCGGCCTGCGCGTGCGTGAGCGCGGCGAGCGTCCGCCGGAGGCGACGATCCGCGCCCGCGCCCGCGAGCTGCTGGACCTGGTGCAGCTGTCCGGCCTGGAAAAGCGCTATCCCGCGCAGCTCTCCGGCGGTCAGCGTCAGCGTGTCGCGCTGGCGCGTGCCCTGGCCATTGATCCTCGCCTGCTGCTGCTCGACGAGCCCTTCGGCGCGCTCGATGCGAAGGTACGCAAGGATCTGCGCCGCTGGCTGCGCAGCCTGCATGAGCAGACCGGCTACACCACCATCTTCGTCACGCACGACCAGGAGGAAGCGCTGGAGCTGGCGGATCGCGTGGTGATCATGAATCGCGGCCAGATCGAGCAGGTCGGCAGCACCGACGAAGTCTACGAAAAGCCGGCCTCGCCCTTCGTCTTCGACTTTCTCGGCAACACCAATGTGCTGCCCGGCGAAGCGCGCGGCCGCGAGGTGTTCATCGACGGCCACGACACGCCCATCGTCACCGACACCATCCATCCGAACGGCGCGGTCGATATCTACGTGCGGCCCGGCGATCTGCGTCTGGCCGACGGCGGCATTCCCGGCTTCTACGCCGATGTGCGCAGCACGCAGCGCACCGGGCCCATCGTGCGCTGCGAGGCACAGGCCGTGCATTCGGGGCAGCTGATCGAGCTGGAATTCCCGCATCTGCATCACGATGCACCGCGCCTGCAGCCGGGCCAGCGCGTGTATCTGCGCCTGAACAACTTCAGCATCTTCCCGCGCGGCCAGGGCAAGCCGGGCGCCAAGCCCAGCGATCCCACGGTGCTGATCGGCAGCGAACGCGAGCGCGGTCGCCTCGGCTAGCGCGCGCAGCGCAGGATCTTGCGTTTTGCATCGCGGGCCAGCGTTCAGCTGGCCTGCCGCAGACTCAGAGGGCTAACATGGCCCGCTCTGACCGGAACGCAAGACATGAGACACCTCTGCCTGATTCTGCTGACTGGCCTGCTTGCCGCTTGCGGCAGCAGTACATCCAACCGCAGTTACGACTTCAGCGCGCTGGACGCCAAGCTGGACAGCTATCTGTCGGCCAACGGCGGCCCGGTGGCCGGCTACGCCTTTGCGCTGGTGGACCGCGACGGCCTGCTGCATACCCGCGCCGGCGGCGACAAGACGCTGTACAGCACGCCGTCCCTGGCCTCCGCCTCGAAGATGCCCGCAGCGGCGGCCATCCTCACCCTGGTGGATCAGCAGAAGCTGGATCTGGATACGCCGGTGAAGCAGTACATCGACGCGGCGGGTGATCCGATCAACTGGCCCAACGACAAGGCCGCGATCACCATGCGCATGCTGCTCTCGCACACCTCCGGCCTGCCGGGTCTGGGCAACGACAGCCCGCAATGCCTGGATCAGGTGCTCAGCCTGACCCTGCAGCAGTGCGCACAGATCATCGCCAACACCGTGCTGGCCGCACAGCCGGGCAGCGCCTTCATCTACGGCGGGGCGGACTATCAGGTGGCGGGTTACATCGCGACCCTGATCAGCGGCGAGAACTGGCAGACCTTTTTCAGCGCGGCGATCACCACTCCGCTGGGCTTGAGCAGCTTCACGTATGGCAACCCCGACACCGTCACCAATCCGCGCATTGCCGGCGGCGCCGTCGCCAATGTCCGCGACTACGCCAAGCTGCTGCGCATGGTGCTTGGCGGCGGCGCCGTGGACGGCCGGCGCGTGCTTTCGTCCGGCAGCACGCAGCTGCTGACCACCGATCTGATCGCCGACCTGCCGGTGCTGTTTCGCCCCGAAGGTCTGAGCTCGGACTATCCCGGCTATGGCCTGGGCATGTGGCTTTCCGATCCCAGCCTGCATCCGGGCAGCAATGGTCCGGAGTGGAGCGATCCGGGCCTCTCCGGCGCCACGCCCTGGGTGGACTTCGATATCGCCTACGGTGCGGTGATTCTGATCGACGAAGGCACGCAGACCGGCATCGACATGTGGAACGATGCGCGACCGCTGATCATCGCGAAGCTGAAGTAGGCTGCGGCAGCGGCGGCGCCAGAACCCGCAGCAAGAGCAGCGCGCACAGGCCGCAGCCGGCGATCACCAGGGCCATCGGCCGCGCGCTGCCGTCGTAGAGCCTCGCGGCCAGCGAACTCGACAGCGAGGCGATCACGAACTGCAGCGTGCCGAGCAGCGCCGAAGCCGCGCCGGCGCGATCGCCGAAGGGCGCCATTGCCGCTGCCGTGGAATTGGGGAAACTGAAGCCCAGGCTCGCCACGCAGAAGAACAGCGGCACGATCAGCCACAGCGGGCTCTGCGTCAGATAGACCGCCAGCACCATCAGCAGTCCGGCGCTGGCATTGCTGCGCAGCGCGCGACGCAGAAGATGCTGCGCCGGCACCCGGTCCAGGGCGCGGGAATTGAGCTGCGATGCGCAGATCAGGCCGAAGGCATTGAGTCCGAACAGCGCCGCGTACTGCGAGGGCGTGAGATGGTAGACCTCGATGAACACGAAGGACGAGGCCGAGATGTAGACGAACATGCCGGCCTGCGCCACGGAACCCGCGAGCGCATAACCCATGAAGCGGCGGTGGCGGATCAGCTTGCGATAGGCCTGCAGCGCGTGCGCCAGGCTGGGACGGTGTCGCGGCCCGCGCAGCGTTTCCGGAATGCCCAGCGCGATCAGCGTGCAGCACAGGCCGCCGTACAGCGTCAGCACCAGAAAGATCGCGCGCCAGCTGAAGTGCTCGAACAACACCCCGCCGAGCAGCGGCGCCAGCACCGGTGCCACACCCATGATCAGCAGCAGCAGCGACAGCACCCGCGCCATGCTGCTTTCACCAAAGCAGTCGCGCACGATGGCGCGGCTGACCACCATGCCGGCACAACCGCCGAGCGCCTGCAGCAGGCGCAGCCCGATCAGCTGCGTCATGCTCGCGGCAAACAGACAAGCCAGTGAGGCCAGGGTGTAGAGTGCCAGACCAAACAGCAGCGGCGGCTTGCGCCCCAGGCCGTCGGCAATCGGACCGTAGAAGATCTGCCCCAGGGCCAGCCCGACGAAGTACGCCGCCAGCGTCAGCTGCGTGGTGGCCGCGTCCGTGGCGAAATAATGCTGCAGCGCCGGCAGACTGGGCAGATACATATCGATGGACAGCGGCCCCAGCGCCGCCACTGCCGCCAGGATGAAAATCAGCCGCAGCCGGCTCAGGCCTGCCGGCAGCCTGTCGCTGCCGGCATCAGCGCCGGCGTGCATCTTGTCTGCAGCCGGCGTGCATCGAGTCAGACCTCAGGCCGCATCTGGGGGCGCATCGGATCAGAGCCATGTCCAGTGGACATGGATCCCGATGCGCGGGCGGCCAAGGATGGCCGCCCCGGGCTGCCATCGAGCGTTGAAGTCGCGCCAGGGATGGCCATCCGGCGCTCAGACCTCGGGCCGCATCTGGGGGAACAGAAGAACATCGCGGATGCTCGCCGAGTCGGTGAGGAACATCACCAGACGATCGATGCCGATGCCCACACCCGCGGTCGGCGGCAGGCCGTATTCCAGGGCGCGGATGTAGTCGGCGTCGAACACCATGGCCTCATCATCGCCGGCATCCTTGGCCGCGACCTGCGCCTTGAAGCGGCCGGCCTGGTCGTCGGCGTCGTTCAACTCCGAGAAGCCATTGGCGACTTCGCGACCGCCCATGAAGAACTCGAAGCGGTCCGTGACCTCGGGGTTGTCGTCGTTGCGACGCGCCAGCGGCGAGACTTCCGTGGGGTACTCGGTGATGAAGGTCGGATCGTGGAGCTTGGCCTCCACGGTCTTCTCGAAGATTTCCGTGAGCAGCTTGCCGGCGCCATAAGCCGGCTTCACATCGCCGCCCACCTTCTTCGCAAACGCCGCCAGATACTCGCGATCATTCACGCGTGCGGCATCGAAGTCGGCATTGAACTGCTGCACCGCCTCGCGCATGCTCCAGCGCAGGAAAGGCTTGCCCAGATCATGATCACGGCCCTGGTAGTGCAGCGTGCTGCTGCCATTGACGGTGAGCGCCAGATCGCGGATCAGGTTTTCAACGAGGTCCATCGCGTCGCGGTAATCCGCGTAAGCCTGATAGAACTCCAGCATGGTGAACTCGGGATTGTGCCGGGTGGACAAGCCCTCGTTGCGGAAATTGCGGTTGATCTCGTAGACCTTCTCGAAGCCGCCCACCACCAGCCGCTTCAGGAACAGCTCCGGCGCGATGCGCAGATACAGCTCGCGATCCAGGGCATTGTGGTGGGTGATGAAGGGCCGCGCGGTGGCGCCGCCGGGAATCGGCTGCAGCATCGGCGTTTCCACTTCCATGAAGCCCAGGGCATCGAGGAACTGACGGATGAAGCGCACGGTGAGACCGCGCTTCTCGAACACGCGCTTGACCTCGGGATTGACGATCAGATCCACATAGCGCTGGCGATAGCGGATTTCGGTATCGGTGAGCCCCGCCCACTTCTCCGGCAGCGGCCGGATGCCCTTGACCAGCAGCTCCACGCTCTGCGCCTTGATCGACAGCTCGCCGGTCTTGGTGCGGAACACCGTGCCGCGCACGCCGAGGATGTCGCCCACATCAAAGCCCTTGAAGGCTTCGTAGACTGCCTCGCCCACCGCATTCTGCTGCACGAAGATCTGCAGGCGCCCGGCCATGTCCTGCAGCTGGCCGAAGCTGGCCTTGCCCATCACACGCTTGGCCATCAGGCGGCCGGCAAGCGCAAACACCTGCGTCTCGCTCTCCAGCGACGCGGCATCGCGCTCGCCGTAGAAGCCATGCACATCCGCAGTCAGCGTGTCGCGGCGAAAGCCGTTGGGATAGGCATTGCCCTGCGCACGCAGCTTGTCCAGCTTCTCGCGGCGCGCGGCAATCACATAGTTTTCGTCGACCGGCTTGGTTTCTTCGCTCATTTTTCTGTCGTGAGGGATGAGGGGTGAGGCGCGAGGCGGGCCAGTCGCCGCCTTTACGCCCGACGCCTCAGCCCTCGCGCCTCACGTTTCTAAAGTCCCTGCTTCAAACTCGCCTCGATGTACGGATCGAGATAGCCGTCCAGCACCTTCTGCGTGTCGGCGATTTCCACGCCGGTGCGCAGATCCTTGATGCGCGACTGATCGAGCACGTAGGAGCGGATCTGGCTGCCCCATTCGATATCGCTCTTGGAGTCTTCCAGCGCCTGCTTCTGCGCGTTGCGCTTCTGGATTTCCTGCTCGTACAGGCGCGCTTTCAGCATCTTCATCGCGCGGTCGCGGTTGGCGTGCTGGCTGCGCTCGGTCTGGCAGGCGACCACGACGCCGCTGGGCACGTGCTTGATGCGGATCGCCGATTCGGTCTTGTTGACGTGCTGACCGCCCGCGCCCGAGGAGCGGTAGGTGGCGACTTCCAGATCCGCCGGATTGATTTCGATCTCGATGTCATCGTCCACTTCCGGCGACACGAACACGCCGGCAAACGAGGTGTGACGACGGTTGCCGGAATCGAAAGGCGATTTGCGCACCAGGCGATGCACGCCGGTTTCCGTGCGCAACCAGCCGTAGGCATACGCGCCCTGGATGTAGATGGTGGCCGACTTGATGCCCGCGACTTCGCCGTCGGAGCGTTCCATCAGCTCCACCTTGAAGCCCTTGGATTCGGCCCAGCGCATGTACATGCGCAGCAGCATCGAGGCCCAGTCCTGGCCTTCGGTGCCACCGGCGCCGGACTGGATGTCGAGATAGGCGTTGCTGCCGTCCAGCTCGCCGCTGAACATGCGCTTGAACTCCATGTCGGCAGCCAGCTTTTCCAGCTGCGTGACATCGCGCTCCACCTCGTCCACCGTGGCCTGATCGTTCTCGGCCTCGGCCATTTCCAGCAGGTCCAGCGCGTCCTTCAGACCATTGGCGGCGCGCTCCAGCGGCTGGATCACATCCTCCAGCTTGGCGCGTTCGCGGCCCAGGTTCTGCGCGTACTCGGGCTTGTTCCAGACCTCGCTGCGTTCCAGCTCGGCATTGACCTCGACCAGGCGATCCCGCTTGATATCGTAGTCAAAGATAGCCCCGCAGCGCGTCGAAACGCGCCTGCAGGGCTGTCACCACTTGTCGTAACTGATGGGCTTCCATCGCGAAAAACCGCTGCGCAAAGAAAAAGGCTGCGGATTATACGGCCCGCAGCCTTTTCGCGCCGAACCGCCCGGCTGCTTCAGCCGGCCAGATGCTGGCGGTACTTCTCGCGCAGCTGCAGCTTGGAGATCTTGCCGGTGGCGGTCAGCGGCAGGGCCTCCACCACCACCACGTCATCGGGAATCCACCACTTGGCGACCTTGCCCTCGTAGAAGGCCAGCATCTCCTCGCGGGTGAGCGTCTCGCCCTCGCGCGGCACCACCAGGAGCAGCGGCCGCTCGTCCCACTTGGGGTGGAACACGCCGATCACCGCCGCCTGCGCCACCCTGGGATGCGCACAGGCCAGGTTCTCCAGGTCGATGGAGCCGATCCACTCACCGCCGGACTTGATCACGTCCTTGGCGCGGTCGGTGATCTGCAGATAGCCGTCGGCGTCGATGCTGCCGACGTCGCCGGTGGGGAACCAGCCGTTCTGCAGCGGCGACTTGTCCAGATTGAAGTAATGATCCACCACCCAGTGGCCACGGATCATCAGCTCGCCCACCGCCACGCCGTCATTGGGCAGGGTCTGGCCTTCGGCATCGACGATCTTCAGCTGCACGCCAAACGGCGGACGGCCCTGCTTGACGGCCAGGGCCTGCTGCTCGGCCAGCGGCAGCTTCAGGTGCTTGAGCTTGGCGCGGTTGTAGGTGCCCAGCGGCGAGATTTCGGTCATGCCCCAGGCCTGATCGATCTTCACCTGATAGTCCTGCTCGAACTTCTGCAGCAGGGCCGCCGGCGCCGCCGAGCCGCCGATCACGCCACGGCGCAGGGTGCTCAGCTTCAGCTTCTTGGCGTCCAGATACAGCATCAGCCCCTGCCAGACCGTCGGCACGCCGCCGCAGAAGGTCACGCGTTCGGTTTCGAACAGCTCATAGAGGCTGGCGCCGTCCAGGGCCGCGCCGGGCAGCACCAGCTTGGCACCGACCATGGCCGCCGCGTAGGGAATGGTCCAGGCGTTCACATGGAACATCGGCACCACGGGCAGGACGCAATCACGCGCCGAAAAACCGAAGACGTCAGGCGCGCAGCTGGCCAGGCCGTGCAGCAGCATGGAGCGATGCGAATACAGCACGCCCTTGGGATTGCCGGTGGTGCCCGAGGTGTAGCACAGCGCCGCAGCGCTGCGTTCGTCCAGATCGGGCCAGCTGTAATCCGCATCTTCTGCGGCCAGCAGGTCCTCGTAGCAGAGCAGGTTCGGAATCGCTTCCGCGGGCAGCTGCTCGCGCGAGCACATGCCCACCCAGTGGCGCACCTTCGGGCACTGCGGCGCGAGCTTTTCGATCAGCGCCGAGAACGACAGGTCGAAGAACAGAATCTGATCATCGGCATCGTTGATGATCCACACCAGCTGTTCGAGGAACAGGCGCGGATTGACGGTGTGGGTGACGGCGCCGATGCCGGAAATGGCGTAGTACAGCTCGAAATGGCGGTAGCCGTTCCAGGCCAGGGTGCCGACGCGCTCGCCGGGCTGCACGCCCAGGCGCAGCAAGGCCTTGGCCATACGCCGGGCGCGCACCGCGGCGGCGGCATAGTCATAGCGGTGGATGCCGTCGCTGAGCGTGCGTGAAACGATCTCAGTGTCGCCGTGGTACTGCTCGGCATGATCCAGCAGCGACGAAATCAGCAAGGGGCGCTCCATCATCTGCCCCATCAGTGCGGCCATCGGACAATCTCCTCTTCCCTAATTAGACTGATAAATCAGCTCGAATCTTATCGGGATGAGAGGTGCCATACACTCATCGAAAGATAGGGGGTGCCGCTTGCAGGAGAGCAGCGCGCCGGCCGAAAGCCGTCTGGCGTGCATCAGCACGCGCGGCAAGGACTAATGGCGGCTACGGGTTCATCATCAACAAGGTCGAGCGCTACCGCGACTTCGACATACCGTCATCAAGCCCTACCCGATCCGCGATGGCGGCCCGGACATCCATGACGGCGCCCTGATCGGGCTGGGCGCCGAGCGCGACGAGCAGCCGGCAGCGCTGGGCCGGGTTCGTGGATTTTTTGGATCGTCATGCGCGGCGGCCAAGCCCTGCGCCCAAGCGCCTGCATCTGGCCCTGCAGCATCCGAGCAAGGGCAGCAAATGGCCGCCGAACGGTCGGCACCCGCCGGACCACGGCCCGGCGGCCCCGCCGCCCGCACACTTCAAAAATGCGCCAAGGCTTTGAACACAAAAAAAAGGCCACCGGTTTGGGTGGCCTGAATAGACCCCTGTGCGGGATCTGGAGGAGACTGTCTGAAGGTTGACCGCTTGGCGGTCTCAACCTTGCGTGAAGCTATTAAACCCAATTTGTTGCGTCGCAACAATTGATTTTTTCTTCACTGACGGATAAAAAAAACTAAACTATCGTCCCATGCGCCTTCCGCCACTCAATTCTCTGCGTGCTTTTGAAGCCACCGCGCGCCATTGCAGCGTGAACAAGGCGGCGCAGGAGCTGCACGTCACGCCGGCGGCGGTCAGCCACCAGATCAAGGCCCTCGAGGAGTTCCTCGGCATCGAGCTGTTCAAGCGCCTGCCCCGCCGCCTGAGCCTGACCCCGGCCGCCGAAGCCTGCCTGCCCAAGCTCACGGCCGCGTTTGCACAGATGGCCGAGGCCGTGGCCGAAGCCCAGCAGTTCGCCAACGCCGGTCGGGTGCTGGTCAGTGCGCCGCCCGCCCTGCTGAGCAAATGGCTGATTCCGAGGCTGAGCGATTTCCAGACCCGGCATCCGGAAATCGATCTGCGCCTGTCCGCCAAGCAGACCATGATCGACAGCCTGCGCGAGGAGACCGGCCAGACCGTCAGCCTTCTGGAGGAAGCCGATCTGGCCATCCGCTTCGGCGATGGCGACTATCCCGGCTACGTCACCCACAAGCTGTTCCCTTCCTACGCCCTGCCGATGTGCAGCCCCAAGCTGCTGCAGGGCGAGCACCCCCTGCATACGCCGGAAGACCTGCGTTACCACAAGCTGCTGCACTACGCGGCCGACGACGCCACCGATGCCGGCCGTCCCGACTGGGCCGCCTGGCTCAAGGCCGCCGGCGTGCGCGGCGTGAACCCGCGCCGCGGCCCCACCTTCAATCACGTGATGCTGGCGATGCAGGCGGCCGAGGATGGCCTGGGCGTGGTGCTGGGCATTCCGCTGATGGCGACCGCGCAGATTGCCGCCGGCGAGCTGGTGGTGCCCTTTCCTTTAAGCCTGCCGATCGGCGCGTCCTACTATCTGATTCACAATCAGGCGGTGGAGCAGGAAGCCGGTGTGAAGGCCTTCCGCGACTGGATTCTGGACCACGCCCGCAACGAACCCTGGCGCGAGCCGCCGCAGGCCCCGAGCACCGGCAACGCGCAAATGGTGTTGTGAAAGCCAGCGCGCCGGAAGCCACCCCCTGAATCCGGGCGGCAGCAGGCTGATGCAAAACTTGTTTGCGATCAGCCTGCTGCCGCCCGGGCTGCGTTCAGGCCCCGACCTTGGGCAGATGCTTCAGTGATTCGCTGATCGCCTCGCTCGGATACTCGTAGTCTTCCAGCTGGCCCGAGAGATATCTGTCGTAGCTGGCCATGTCGAAGTGACCGTGGCCGGTGAGGCAGAACAGGATGTTCTTGGGCTCGCCGCTGGCCTTGCAGCGCAGCGCTTCATCGATGGCGGCGCGGATCGCGTGGCAGGACTCGGGTGCGGGGATGATGCCTTCGGCACGCGCGAACTCCACGCCGGCCGCAAAGGTGGCGACCTGCGGCACGGCCTGCGCTTCCAGCAGCTGTTCGTGCAGCAACTGCGAGACCAGCGGTGAATCGCCGTGATAGCGCAGGCCGCCGGCATGAATGCCCGGCGGCATGAAGTCATGGCCCAGGGTGTACATCTTCATGATCGGCGTGTAGCCGGAGGCATCGCCGTAGTCATAGGCGTAGGCGCCCTTGGTCAGCGTCGGACAGGAGGTGGGCTCCACCGCCACCAGCCGCAGCTTCTGCGCGCGCTTGTCGCCGGCGATCTTGTCGGCGAGGAAGGGAAAGGCCACACCACCGAAACTGGAACCACCACCGCAGGGCCCGAACACCACATCCGGATACAGGCCGATCTTGTCGAACTGCTTCTTGGCTTCCAGGCCGATGATGCTCTGATGCAGCACCACATGATTGAGCACCGAGCCCAAGGTGTAGCAGGTGTGCGGATCGGCGGCGGCTTCTTCCACGGCCTCCGAAATCGCCAGGCCCAGCGAACCCATGTTGTCGGGATCAGCCGCCAGCGCGCGACGACCGGCCTCGGTGCGGTCGGTGGGGCTGGCGAAAACTTCCGCGCCCCAGGTCTGCATCATCGAGCGGCGGAAGGGCTTCTGCTGATAGCTGACCTTGACCATGTACACGCGCACCGGCAGACCGAACATCTGCCCGGCGTAGGCGATGGAGCTGCCCCACTGTCCGGCGCCGGTCTCCGTGGTCAGACGCCGGGTGCCGGCGAGCTTGTTGTAGTACGCCTGCGGCACCGCCGAATTCGGCTTGTGCGAACCGGCCGGCGAGACGCCCTCGTACTTGTAGAAAATTTTCGCCGGCGTGCCCAGCGCCTGCTCCAGACGCAGCGCGCGCATCAGCGGGCTTGGCCGCCACTGCGCATAGATCTGTCGCACCTCGTCCGGAATCTCGATCCAGCGCTGCGCGCTCATCTCCTGTTCCAGAATCGGCCCCGGAAAAATCGCGCCCATCTGCTCCGGCGAAACGATGCTGCCATCCGGGGCCAGTGGCGGCGCCGGCGGCGTGGGCAGATCGGCGGCGATGTTGTACCAGTGGGTCGGAATCTCGTTGGCTTCCAGCTGAATCCGGAGCGGCGTCATGGTGGGTGCTCTCCTGTTGTTGTCATGACCTGTGCGTGCGCGGCGTATCGTGCCCGATGACCGTCGACGATTGAAGCTCGGGATGCCCGCAGTGACAGCCGTCGCTGCGCTCAGAGCCCGTTCTCGACCGTACGCACCGCACCGCCTTTCTTCAGCCCCGCCGCACGCGCACGCAACTGCCCGCAGCCGCCATCGACATCCTGCCCGGCCGACTGGCGCAGCTTGGTCAACACGCCGCGCTCGTGCAGCGCGCGGGCCATGGCGCGGGCACGTTCCCAGCTCGGGCGCTGATAGGGCAGCGCATCGATCGCGTTGTAGGGAATCAGGTTGAGCACGGCATAGCGGCCCTTGAGCAGCCGCACGAGGCCCTCGAACTCCGCCTCGCCGTCGTTGATGCCTTCCAGCAGCGTCCACTGATACTGGATCGGATAAGCCGTGCGCTGCGCGTAGTCCTCGCCGCAGGCCACCAGCTCCTCGGGCGTCATGCGCGGTGCACGCGGCAGCAGCTGCGCGCGCAAGGCGGCATCCGTGCTGTGCAGCGACAAGGCCAGGGCCGGCTTCACCCGCCCCTGCGGCAGTCGCTCGAACACGCGCGGATCGCCCACCGTGGAAAACACCAGCTTCTTGTGATTGATGCCGCCGCTGCTGCCGAGCAACTCGATGGCCTCCAGCACCGCATCCAGATTGTGTGCCGGCTCGCCCATGCCCATGAACACCACCTTGTTCACGCTGCGGCGCTGACGCGCCAGCACCAGCTGCGCGACGATCTCGGCGCTGCCCAGCTGGCGGATCAGACCGCCGCGGCCGGTCATGCAGAACACGCAGCCCACCGCGCAGCCGACCTGCGTGGACACGCAAAGACCTTCACGCGGCAGCAGCACGCTCTCGATCATCTGGCCGTCGCGCAACGCCAGCAGCAGGCGCTCGGAGCCGTCTTCGCTGCCGTGCGCCGAGCGCAGCGTCAGCAGCTCGGCCAGCTCGGCTTGCAGCTGCGGCAGGATCTCGCGCAGCGGGCGCGGCAGGAAATTCTCGGGATCACGCTGACGGGTGCGCGCCGGACCCTGCGCCCACAGCTGCAAGAGATGCCGCTCATGCACCGGCGCGGCGCCGGCCTGGCGCAGTCGCTCACGGATCTGTGCGATGTGCATGGCGTCTTGGTCTCGAGTTCACCGCACGCTTGCGTTGGCGGATGGCACAGGCTGGTGCCGCCGCGTGCGGTCGCCAGCAACAAAAAAGCCCAGATCAGGATCTGGGCTTCTGGCTTCCGGGGGAAGCGTTTGTTGAATGGCTCCGCGAGTTGGACTCGAACCAACGACCCAGTGATTAACAGTCACTTGCTCTACCGACTGAGCTATCGCGGAAGCGGCAGGGGTGCGAATTCTAGTCAGCTGATCGGGCCGATGCAATGCGTGCCGGCGCATTTTTCGTCCAGCGGCCAAGAAAAAGCCCCCGCAAGGCGGGGGCTCGGGTGACACGCAGCGTTTGCGGTGCCTCAGGCCAGCAGGGCCTTGATGCGCTCGACGCTGCCCTTGAGCACCTGGTCGCTGGTGGCGAAGGACAGGCGGATGTGGCCCGGCGAGCCGAAGGCCGAACCCGGCACCACGGCCACCAGCGCCTTCTCCAGCAGCAGGTTCGACAGCTGCAGATCGTCGGCGCAGCCCAGCTTGGCCATCAGGCCTTCCACGTTCGGGAAGGCGTAGAAGGTGCCGTCCACCGCCAGGCACTTCACGCCCGGCACGGTGTTGAGGTCGGCCACCAGATTGTCGTGGCGGCGCTTGAAGGCCTCGACCATGGTGGTCACGCAGCCCTGATCGCCCAGCAGCGCGGCTTCGGCTGCCACCTGCGCGATGGAGTTGGGGTTGGAGGTCTGCTGCGACTGGATGTCGCTCATCGCCGTGATGATCTTCGCCGGACCGCAGGCCCAGCCGATGCGCCAGCCGGTCATCGAGTAGGTCTTGGACACCGCGTGGATGACCACGGTGCGGTCGTAGAGATCCGGGCAGGCGTTGATGATGTTGCTGTACGGCTCGCCGGTCCACAGGATCTTTTCGTACATGTCATCGGTGGCGATGACGATCTGCGGGTGCTTGCGCAGCACCGCGCCCAGCGCCGCCAGCTCGGCCTTGCTGTAGGCCATGCCGGAGGGATTGGACGGCGAGTTCAGCCACAGCATGCGGGTGCGCGGGGTGATGGCGCGCTCCAGCTGCTCCGGCGTGATCTTGAAGCGGGTTTCGGCGGTGGTGTAGAGGATCACCGGCGTGGCATCGGCCAGCAGCACCATGTCCGGGTACGAGACCCAGAACGGCGCCGGAATCAGCACCTCGTCGGTGGCGTTGAGCAGGGCCTGGCAGAGGTTGTAGCAGGCCTGCTTGCCGCCATTGGCCACCACGATCTGGTTGGGCTTGTACTCCAGCGCGTTGTCGCGCTGCATCTTGGTGATGATCGCCTTCTTCAGCGCGGGCGTGCCGCCCACCGGCGTGTACTTGGTGACGCCACGCTTGATGGCGTCGATGGCGGCATCCTTGATGTGCTGCGGCGTATCGAAATCCGGTTCGCCGGCACTGAGCGAGTAAACATCCTTGCCCTGCGCCTTGAGCTCGCCGGCCTTGGCGGTCACGGCAAGAGTGGGCGAAGGCTTGATGCGGCTGACGCGTTGCGCGAGAGACAGTTCCACGGCATATCCTCGGGCGTTTGCCCTACGGCTGAAAAAATGCGGCGCGGGATGATACTGGAAAGCGCCGGCCGGCGCCCACAGGGCATAATTTGCGGCAGGCTTCACAAAAATCAAAAGCAGACTTGCAGGAGAGACCCCCGATGTCCGAATCCCATACCGGTGGCTGCCGCTGTGGCCAGATCCGTTATCGCTGCGAGGCCGCGCCCCTGGGCGCCAGCCTCTGCCACTGCCGCGACTGCCAGTACGCCTCCGGTGGCCCGTTTTCCGCCGTCGCCTTCTTTCCCGGCGCCGCGCTGAGCCTGACGGGCGAGCTGCGTCATTACGCAGTGAAGGGCACGGCGGGCCTGACCGTGCAGCGCCATTTCTGCCCCAACTGCGGCACGCCGATCATGTCCACGCTGGTGGAGATGCCGGACCTGGCGATCATGAAGATCGGCTCGCTGGACCAGCCCTCGGCGGTGCCGCCGGGCAATCACGTCTGGTGCGATTCCATGGTCAGCTGGCTGAAGATGGACGACGGCCTGCCGCGCCTGCCGGGCAATCCGCCGCTCTAAGGCGGCGCGAGCGCAAAGGCGCGGGGCGGCTAGAATGCTCGCCCCCTGCCCCAAGCCGCCGCCGTGACCCTACTCGCGCTCAAGAACATCAGCCTGCGTTTCGGCGGACCGCCGCTGCTGGACGCGGTGAGCTTTGCCATCGAGCGCGGTGAGCGCGTCTGCCTGCTGGGCCGCAATGGCGAGGGCAAGTCCACGCTGCTGCGCCTGATCACCGGCGCGCAGCAGGCCGACGAGGGTGAAATCATCCGCGCGCAGAACCTGCGCGTGGCGGAAATGCCGCAGGACATTCCGCCGCAGCTCTCCGGCACGGTGCGCGAGGTGGTGGCCAGCGGCGCCGGCGCGCTGGGCGAAAAGCTCGCCGAGTACCACCGCCTGTTGCTGCAGGACCCCGAACGCCTGGATCGCCTGGGGCAGCTGCAGAGCCAGCTCGATGCGCAGAACGGCTGGGCGCTGGATGCGCGCATCGACACCGTGGTCTCGCGCCTGGAGCTGCCGCCGGACACGCCCTTCTCCGCGCTCTCCGGCGGGCTCAAGCGCCGCGTGCTGCTGGGCCGCGCGCTGGCCGCCGAGCCGGATCTGCTGCTGCTCGATGAGCCCACCAACCATCTGGATCTGGACGCCATCGCCTGGATCGAGAATTTTCTCGCCGACTGGCAGGGCGCGCTGCTGTTCATCACCCATGACCGCAGCTTTCTGCGCCGCCTGGCCACGCGCATCCTGGAACTGGATCGCGGCCGGCTGACCAGCTGGCCCGGCGACTACGACAACTATCTGCGCCGTCGCGAGGAACGCCTGCACGCCGAAGCGCAGGAACAGGCGCTGTTCGACAAGAAGCTCGCGCAGGAAGAAGCCTGGATCCGCAAGGGCATCGAAGCGCGGCGCACGCGCGACATGGGCCGCGTCAAACGGCTTTACGAGATGCGCGATCAGTACGCGCAGCGCCGCAAGCTGCAGGGCAGCGCGCAGTTTTCCGTGCAGGACGCGGAGCGCTCCGGCAAGCTGGTCGCCGAGGCCAAGAATCTCTGCTACGCCTGGGACGGCAAGCCCGTCGTGCGCAATTTCTCCACGGCGATCCTGCGTGGCGACAAGATCGGCATCATCGGTCCCAATGGCGCCGGCAAGACCACGCTGCTGCGCCTGCTGCTCGGCCAGCTGCAGCCGCAGTCCGGCACCTTGCGCACCGGCAGCAATCTGCAGCTGGCCTGGTTCGACCAGCTGCGCAGCGCCCTGGATGAGCGCAAGCCGGTGTGGGAGAACATCGCCGGCGGCAAGGAGTACGTGGAAGTCGGCGGCGCGCGCAAGCATGTGATGAGTTATCTGCAGGACTTCCTGTTCACGCCGGATCGCGCACGCAGCCCCACGCATGTGCTCTCCGGCGGCGAGCGCTCGCGACTGCTGCTGGCACAGCTGTTCTCGCAGCCGGCCAATCTGCTGGTGCTCGACGAGCCCACCAACGATCTGGACATGGAAACGCTGGACCTGCTCGAAGAACTGCTGCTGGATTTCGCCGGCACGGTGCTGGTGGTCTCGCATGACCGTGCGTTTCTCGATCACGTCGTGGAACGCGTGCTGGTGTTCGAAGGCGAAGGCCAGGTGGGCGAATACGTGGGCGGTTACGAGGACTGGCTGCGCCAGCGTCCCGCGCCTGTGAAAACCTCAGCCGCGCCGCCGCCCAAGGCGGCCGCTGCGCCCGTGGTGACCACGCCACCGGCGGGCAACAAGCCGGCGCTGAGCAGCAAGGAAAAGCGCGAGCTGGCGGACCTGCCGGCGCGCATCGAAAAACTGGAAGCCGAACAGGCGGAGCTGGGCTTGAAGCTCGCCGAGCTGTACAGCAGCAATCCCGCGCAGGCGGTGAGCACGCAGAAAAAGCTCAGCGAACTGGAACAGCAACTCGCCGCTGCTTACGAGCGCTGGGAAACGCTGGAAGCCGCGCGCGGCGGCTGAGATCCGCCTCAGCGCCCCGGCCTGTCCGGCATGGCGCTTTCGGTCCTGACATCGATCATCGCCGACTGCAGTTCCTGCGCCAGCGCCGCCGGTGAGGCAGGCTTGCCCGCCGGTTTGGCCGGCACGGCGGCGGGTTCAGCCGGCGTCTCGGCCTTCGCCGACGCGGGCGCTGCGGGCTTGGCTGCTTCCGCGCCCGGCACCTTGTTCATCGGCGGAATGCCCGACACCGGCGGAATCGACACCTCATCGTTCTTGTCCTCGGCGGCGTCGAGATTCATCACGATGATGCTGATGCGGCGGTTGATGGGATTGTCCGGATGCTGCTTGTCGAACAGCGCGGTGTCCGCCAGACCGACGATGCGGTGAATCTTGTCGGCGCCCATGCCGCCTTCGATCAAGGCTCGGCGCGCGGCATTGGCGCGGTCGGTGGACAGCTCCCAGTTGGTATAGCCCTTGTTGCTGCCATAGCGCGTCACGTCGGTATGGCCGGTGATGCTGATGCGATTGGGCACGGTCTGAATGAAGCTCGCCAGCTCATGCAGGATCTGCGTGGTGTAGGTCTTCAGCGAAGCGCCGCCCAGGTCGAACATCGGCCGGTTCTGCTTGTCCACGATCTGGATGCGCAGACCTTCGGGCGTGATATCGAGCAGCAGCTGATCCTTGAACGGCTCCAGGGCCTGACTCTGGGTGATGGCCTTCTTCAGCTCCTCGCGCAAGGATTCCAGACGCTGGCGGTCGGCTTCCTTGGCCAGCGCGCGCGCTTTTTCCTGCGCGCTGTCGGCACCCTTGCCCGGATCCCTGTCCTTGCCCAGCTGCAGTCCCTTCTCCTGGCCGCCGTCGCCGGGCTGTCCCAGCACCGGCTTGCCCGGCTTTTCCACCTTGCCTTCGCGCGGTGTTTCCTTGCTCATGGCCGGACGGCTCATGCCGCCGCCCATGTCGACCAGCGCATTGCTGGGGCCACCCGGACCATTGGCGCCGGGCGCCGGCGTCTGCGCCGCACCAGGCGAGGCACTGGGATTGTTGAAGTAATCGGAGATCGCCGCGCGCTTGTTCTTGTCGCTGATGCCGACGATCCACATCACCATGAAGAAGGCCATCATCGCCGTCACGAAGTCGGCGTAGGCCACCTTCCAGGCGCCACCGTGGTGTCCGCCGCCCTGGACCTTCTTGACCCGGCGGATGACGATGGATGCATTGTTTTCTTCGGCCATCGGCGCTTACTTCTTGGCGCTTTCCTTGAGATGGGTTTCCAGCGCGGCAAAAGCCGGTCGCACCTTGGAATTGAGCGATTTGCGCGCAAACTCCACGGCCACGATCGGGTTGTAGCCACGCAGCGCCGCCAGCAGCGCCGACTTGATGCATTCCAGTGCCGCACTGTCCTCGTGCGCAAGGCCTTCCATGGCGGTGGCCAGCGGCGACACGAACCCATAGGCCAGCAAGATGCCCAGGAAGGTGCCCACCAGCGCGGCGGCGACGTGATGGCCGATCTCGTTCACCGGGCCGTCCAGCGCGCCCATGGTGATCACGATGCCGAGCACGGCGGCGACGATGCCGAAGCCGGGCAGACCGTCGGACACCTTGCTCAGCGCATGCGCCGGCGCCAGCGCATCGTGATGATGCTTTTCCAGCTCCAGCTCCAGCAGCGGTTCCAGCTCATGCGGATTGATGTTGCCGCTGACCATCAGGCGCAGGCAGTCGGTGATGAACTCGATCAGATGATGATCGGCCAGCACCTCGGGAAACTTGGAGAAGATCGGACTCTTGTCGGGATTCTCGACGTCCTCTTCCAGGGACATTGCGCCGTCCTTGCGCATCTTGTTGAGCAGGGCGTAGAGCAGCGAGAGGATGGCCAGATAGTGCGACTGCTTGTATTTGGGGCCCTTGAGCACCTGCAGCACGCCCTTGAGCGTGCCGATCACCACCTGCTTGGAGTTCGACGACAGGAACGCGCCAAAAGCAGCGCCGCCGATGATCACCAACTCGTACGGCTGCCAGAGCGCGGCAATCTTGCCGTGAGACAGCACGAAGCCGCCCAGCACGGCGACGATGACGACGATGGAACCGATGATGGCCAGCATGTTGTACCCGGAACGTGAGAGGCTGCTGCTCGTGGTGCGACGCCTGTATTCAGCTTATTGGCAGCGGCGCCACAGAATCGAGGCCGGTCGGTGGGCTAAATGCAACGTTCGTCGGATACCGGGTTTTTGCCCGCCCGTCCGGCCGCGCGGCCCGGGCTTGCGCTACCCTTGACGGACTCCCCGAAGTGTTCTGGTCGCCATGCAGGAAGCCCCCCGCGAATCGCTGAAGAACATCCGCCTGAAGGCGCGCGAAGAAGCGCCCTTCACGCTCAAGGCCGACTGGTCACCCTCCGGCGACCAGCCCGCCGCCATCGCGGCCATGGTGGAACACCTGCGCGACGGTCTCTCGCACCAGACCCTGCTGGGCGTGACCGGCTCGGGCAAGACCTTTTCCATCGCCAACGTCATCCAGCAGGTGCAGCGTCCGGCGCTGATCATGGCGCCGAACAAGACCCTGGCCGCGCAGCTCTACGGCGAGTTCAAGGAATTTTTCCCGCACAACGCCGTCGAGTACTTCGTCTCCTACTACGACTACTACCAGCCGGAAGCCTACGTCCCCAGCACCGACACCTTCATCGAGAAGGACAGCTCGGTGAACGACCACATCGAGCAGATGCGCTTGTCGGCCACCAAGGCGCTGATGACGAGGCGCGACGCCATCATCGTCGCCTCGGTTTCGGCGATTTACGGCCTGGGTGATCCGGAAAGCTATTTTTCGATGGTGCTGCACCTGATCAAGGGCGAGCGGATGAGCCAGCGCGAGCTGATCCGCCAGCTCACCGCCATGCAGTACACGCGCAACGAGATGGCCCTGGAGCGCGGCACCTACCGCGTGCGCGGCGATGTCATCGACATCCACCCCGCCGAATCCGACGAGGACGCGGTGCGTGTGGAATTGTTTGACGACGAGATCGACAGCATCGCGCACTTCGACCCGCTGACCGGCGAGATCAAGCGCAAGCTGCCGCGCGTCACCGTGTTCCCGAAGACGCACTATGTGACGCCGCGCGAGAAGATCGTGGCGATGTTCGACGCCATCAAGGCCGAGATGGAGGAACGTGTGAAGCTGTTCCGCCAGCAGGGCAAGCTGCTGGAGGCGCAGCGCATCGAGCAGCGCACCAACTTCGATCTGGAGATGATCCGCGAGATCGGCTACTGCAACGGCATCGAAAACTACTCGCGCTATCTCTCCGGCCGCGCGCCGGGCGAGCCGCCGCCCTGCTTGTTCGACTACCTGCCGCCGGATGCCATCGTGGTGCTGGACGAGTCGCACGTGACCGTGCCGCAGATCGGCGCCATGTACAAGGGCGACCGCTCGCGCAAGGAGACGCTGGTGGAATACGGCTTCCGCCTGCCCAGCGCCCTGGACAACCGCCCGCTGCGCTTCGACGAATTCGAGCGCCTGGCGCCGCAGACCATTTACGTCTCCGCCACCCCGGGCGATTACGAGCGCAAGAAGTCCGGCGAGGCCATCGTCGAACAGGTGGTGCGTCCCACCGGCCTGGTCGATCCGCAGACGGAAGTGCGGCCGGCCGGCAGCCAGGTGGACGATCTGCTCGGCGAAATCCGCATCCGCGCCGAGAAGAGCGAGCGCGTGCTGGTCACCGTGCTGACCAAGCGCATGGCCGAAGACCTCACTGACTATCTGCACGAGAACGGCGTGAAGGTGCGCTACATGCACTCTGACGTGGACACCGTGGAGCGCGCCGAGATCATCCGCGACCTGCGCCTGGGCGTGTTCGACGTGCTGGTCGGCATCAACCTGCTGCGCGAAGGCCTGGACCTGCCGGAAGTCTCGCTGGTGGCAATTCTGGACGCCGACAAGGAAGGTTTCCTGCGTTCCGAGCGCTCGCTGATCCAGACCATCGGCCGCGCCGCGCGCCATCTGCACGGCAAGGCGATTCTCTACGCCGACCGCGTGACGGATTCCATGCGCCGCGCCCTGGCGGAAACCGACCGCCGCCGCGACAAGCAGCTGGCCTGGAACAAGGCGCAGGGCATCACCCCCAAGGGCGTGCAGAAGCGCATCGCCGACGTCATGCGCTACGGCTACGAGGACTACCAGGTGGGCCAGGTGCTCAAGGCCGCCGAGGTCAAGGCCCGCTACGAGGTGATTCCGCCGGAACAGATGGCCCGGCGCATCGCCAAGCTGGAGAAAGAAATGAAACAGGCCGCCATGAACCTGGAATTCGAGGCCGCCGCCGCCAAGCGCGACGAAATCCGCCGCCTGCGCGAGCAGGCCCTGGCCAAGCCCGTGTAAGCGCGGCACCGGTTGCGCCCGCGCCCGCAAACAGGGTATCTTTCGCGCCCCTCGCAGGGACCCACAGGCGCGTAGCTCAGCTGGTTAGAGCACTACCTTGACATGGTAGGGGTCGTTGGTTCGAGTCCAATCGCGCCTACCAACACATGAAAAGCCTCCGATCTTCGGAGGCTTTTTTGTTGCGCGAAAC
>NZ_FOFS01000030.1 GCF_900111015.1 Solimonas aquatica
CGACGTCCCCCCGATTTGAGTAGCGGTTGCATTTAGAGTCCGGGGTTGATGGTAGCTGCCTTGACGATGAGTGTCTTGGCGTAGGCGGCTGGCGTCAGCCCGCCAAGCTTCTTCTTCGGTCTTTCTTCGTTGTATTCCTGCGTCCAGGCCCGGATCACGGCACATGCGTGCGACAGGCTGGTAAACCAGTGCTCGTTGAGGCATTCGTCGCGCAGACGGCCGTTGAACGATTCGATGTAGGCGTTCTGGTTGGGCTTGCCCGGCTCGATCAGGCGCAGCAGCACGCCGTTGCGGTGTGCCCAGGTCAGCATGGCCTTGCCGGTGAATTCCTTGCCGTTGTCCGTGCGGATGATTTTCGGCTTGCCGCGGCGGGCACAGACTTCGTCGAGCAGGCGTACCAAGTGATTACCGCCGATGCTGTGCTCCGGTAGTACGGCCACCGCTTCGTGCGTAGCGTCGTCGACGATGGTCAGGCTCTTGATCGTGCGGCCCGACGCGACGCGGTCGAAAACGAAGTCCATGGACCAGACTTCGTTGGCTGTGCTCGGCCGGATCAGTGGCTGCCGATCGCCGTGCTGGATCTTCTTTCGGCGCCGGCGGCGTACCTGCAGCTTCTCCAGGGCGTACAGCCGCTCGACGCGCTTGTGATTGACCCGTTGCCCGGCCTGTCGAAGCTTGAGGTGAATCATCTCCGCGCCGTAGCGGCGGTGCCGCTGCGCGAGCTCGACGATCTGGCGTCGCAACTCCGCATTGGCGTCGGGACGCGGCGTATAACGCAGCGCCGAGGCGCTGATCTGCGCTACGCGCAGCGCGCGCCGCTCGCTCATCCCCTTGTCCTGCAGCATCCGCACCAGCTCGCGCTTTGCCGGTGCGGTCACCACTTTTTTCGCAAGGCTTCCTTGGTCGCCTCGTTCTCCAGCATCGCCTCAGCCAGCAGTCGTTTCAGCCGGCCGTTTTCCAGCTCTAATGCCTTCAGCCGCTTGGCGTCCGACACGTCCATGCCGCCGAACTTGCTCCGCCACAGATAGAAGCTCGCCTCGGAAAAGCCGTGCCTGCGGCACAGCTCCTTGATTGCCATGCCAGCTTCCGCCTGCTTCAGAAACCCGATGATCTGCTCTTCGGTAAATCGCTTCTTCACGTCCAATCTCCTTGTTCATGGGATTGGACTCCAAATGCCAGTGCTACTCAAAATCGGGGGGACGTCG
>NZ_FOFS01000011.1 GCF_900111015.1 Solimonas aquatica
ATCATCTTTCACACCGATCGAGGGGTGGAATATCTGGCGGCCGACTTCCGGAAGAAACTGGCCGCCGCCAATATCGAGCAGAGCGTGAACAGGCCCCGTCGCATGACGGACAACGCCCACATCGAGTCATGGAATAAGTCCATGAAATCCGACATGTACCACCGCAGAGCCTTCAGCACGGACAGGGAGCTGCGGCTGGCGCTTCGCGAATACCTCGATTTCTACAACACCCGACGGCTACACTCATCGCTCGGGTACCAAACACCAGCGGAGTTCGAAGCGCTGTGCAGTTAACCATAAGGTGTCCACTTTTTCGTAGGAAGTCCCCGTATTTGCCGCCGCTTCGCGTCGTCAAATCCGCGGCTGAGCTCCGGCGTTGGAGCTCACGATGACTTTCGTCACACCTGAAGAGCGGCTTCGCCAAGGCGCGACTATTCTCGAAAGTAAACTTCAGCCATTCGGCTTTGCTTTCGGAATCGTTGACTCTGGCAAAGGTTCAGGTGGTGACTTCGCGATCGGTGCGTTTACTGCAGGTGATCGTGAGATTCGCATGTGGTTTAGGTTTCACCTTGGAGACGTAACGTACCGCAAGGGCTCTGTGGAGGCGCCGCACAAGGCCGTCGCGCAGTACCTCGGCCTAGAGGGCACTACTGCATATCCCTGTCCTCAAACAGATAATCCATTGGAAGGTTTTGAGGCTTTGCTCACCGATTGGCACCATTGGAATCTGTTCTTCCAAAATGAAGGGGCATTGTTTGAGTCTGTTATGCAGGCCTACAAGTACAAGCAACCTCCCGCCGGATTCACCACTATATTCCGGCATGAGAAGAAGTGAGGTCCAACTAGTGCTTCAAGCCGACGTCCCCGCCTTCGGCGGGTCCGCGGCTTAAGCTGGCGTTGGGGCTCATGAAAACTCGCAAACAAGTCTATGACCTCATTCCGGCCGACCTGCATCAGACAGCCGTATGGGAGTTCGCCTTGGATGAAGAAGGTGAAGAGGGGCAGGACGAAGCTACGGTTCGTCCCGTGAATGTCGAAGGCTCTTTGAACACCGCGGATGGGATGTTCATTGTCTGGGCGTCTTTCGTACTTGCCGACGGCTCGCATGCAGAGGGCTACCTCACACCTGGGGTCCAAGGTGACAACCATCTAAGTTCGGTACAACCGGCTGTCGTGGCTGAGGGCGGGCAAGTTTCCTTCTGGTGTGGGCTTGTCGCTCCGGAAAGGGGCTACCTCGATCGCTGCTATAAGGTCCTTGGGAAACAGCCGAACGAGATATTTCCCCTGTCGTACCAGTCTCAAGTTAATCTGGTCGGGGGCACCATCAGTGGCAGCATTCCTGGCTTTGTCGTGCTTGAAGACATGAAATCGGGAAGAACGAGGGTAGTTCGGTGAGGCCCAACCATCAGTTCCACCCGACGTCCCTGCCTCCGCTTCGCTACGGCAGGGTCGTGGGTGAACTGCAGCGTTAGCGCAGAGATCACATGAAAGCTCCTCGCACACTCGTCGTAATTCTTGCTATCTATTTTCTCCTCAAGGTCTTAACTGCCGTCCTCACTGGACAGATTTACGCTCTTGCGCCGTTGGCGGTTTGGAGCATCGCAGGCTGGAAAGCCTACAAGGGCAGTCAAACTGCGGCAGGGGTGCTCGTCGTTCTTTTCGTTCTCGGTGCCGCGTTCACAACATACGGCACAATGGTCGCTTCAGGACTGCACCCTATTGATGTTGGCTTCAACTATGGATATGTAGTCTTCTTGGCGGCTTCGGCAGCGTATTTACTTTTAAGCCGCAAGCTAAAGGCATTCCAAGAGTCTAGTGGGGTTGGCGCGTATGGGCGCTAACAACGCGCTCCAGTGCGACGCTACGAGAAAATCCGATGGATAGTGTTCGCTGTCGGACGAGATTTGATTCTTCAGGACGAGCGACGCCGTAGCCCTTGCGCAGGAGCCTTCCAATCATGCGCTGCAGCGAAGTGTCGCCTTCGGCGAGGCGAAGAACGACAACGACTACGCTCCGCGGCAAGCCGGCGGTTGCTGCGTACTGGCAAAAGGCGCTGAGTCTCATGCCGGATCTGCGGTTTGAGCTTCTCTGCATTCTGGTTGGCGTCCAGTCCATTACGCGCCACTACAAGGGCGCCAGCGGGCGCCTCGCGGCAGAGGTCTTCCACTTTGGTCCGGATCGCAAGGTGCTCGGGACCTTCGCGCACTATGCTGTTTGAGCAGCAGCCTGCCCCGACATTCTGGAGATGCCGTGCATGTCCGTCACCAAGTCAATCAGCCAGCTTTCCGGCCTGGGGCCAAAGTCGCAGGAGATGCTGGCGCGCGCCGGCATCACGACGGTGGAGCAGTTGCGGGCACTGGGCTCGATCGAGGCTTACGTGCGGACCAAAAAGGCGAATGCTGGGGTGAGTCTCAATCTGCTGTGGGGACTTGAGTCCGCCATCAGCGGTGAGCACTGGCGGACAGTGGCAAAGCAGCATAGAGCCAGTTTGCTGCTGGCCCTGGAGGCGCGGGAGAAAGGTGTCTGAGCAGAAGCACGCCGTTCAGCCCGTCGGGTTTGAATGAGAAGTGCCGCACATCCCGTGGCAGGGGGCGGCGTGACAGCTGTTTATCATCCCTGCCTGTATGCCGCCGCGCCGCTGTCCTCGATCGCCGCCCTGAACCGAACTTGCTCCGATACTTTTGGGAGTTGACGCATGGTCGAAGTTTCTTTCGCTCGCTTGCTGGCACTCCGTGCGTTGTATGGCCTGATGAGCCTGGGTCTTGCGGTGGTGATCTGGCCCCAGCTGCTTTTCCAGACGCCCGCCACGGTGGATTCCGGCAGTGTCGTTCGTTCGCTGCTCGGCGCGCTGGGCTTGCTGGCCGCCTTCGGGCTGCGCTATCCGCTGCAGATGCTGCCGGTGCTGTTGTTCGAACTGCTCTGGAAGCTGGTGTGGGTTGGCGCGGTGGCGCTGCCGGCCTGGCAGCAGGATCGCCTCGGGGTCTACGGCACCGCCACGTTCTACGAGTGTCTGCCGGCCTTCATTCTGTTTCCGCTCATCATTCCCTGGCGCTACGTGCTGGCGGTCTACATCAAGGCCCCGGGCACGCCATGGCATTGCCGCCGCAGAGAGGGTGATGCCTGAGCTGATGGCAGGCCGCACACACAAGCCCAAGGGGGACACCATGGATTCGATTCATCCCGGCCGCTACACCGCTGAAGTGCAGGGCCCGTTTGTGGTCTTCATCATCGGCATGCGGATCAACCGCATTCTGGCGTTTGCCAGATGGCTTCCCGTCGCCAGAGCGATGCGTCCGATGGTCGAGCATCTGCTCGCGCATCGGGAGCTGGGCCTGCTGCACGCGCAGGCCTACGCCTACTGGCGCGGTGCGGCGCTGGTGCAGTACTGGCGCTCCTTCGAGCATCTCGAACGCTTCGCCCGCGATCCCGCCCTGTCGCATCTGGATGCCTGGCAGCGTTTCAATCGCGCGGTGGGTGCGGATGGCAGCGTGGGCATCTGGCATGAGACCTACCTGGTGCAGGCCGGGCAATACGAGTGTGTCTACGGCAACATGCCCAGATTTGGTCTGGCGGCCGCCGGCCGGCATATGAAGGCGGTCGGTGCCCGGGAGACCGCCAAGCGCAGGCTGGGCAGGGAAGGCGAGCCGGCGGTGCCTTCCTACGAAACGCCTTAGCGCGCGCATCGCGCTTGGTGTGCAGCTGCCGGCGCCGCCGCTTGGGTTCCGCCGCGCCATCGTGTACGGTGGCGCCCGCTTCGCGCCGCCCTTGGTTCTCATGCTCCTGTTCAAACTGTTTGCCGTGCCCCTGCTGGTGGCGCTGATGAGCCTGGCCGGCAAGCGCTTCGGCCACGCGGTGGCGGGTCTGCTGGCGGGCATTCCCATCGTCGCCGGTCCGATTCTGGCGGTGATGACCATCGAGCACGGCACCGCCTTTGGCGCGCAGGCGGCGATCGGCACGCTGGTGGGTCTGTTCTCTTATGCGGCCTTCGCGGTGGCATATGCGCGCGCCGCAGTGCATCTGCGCTGGCCGCTGGCGCTGCTGCTGTCCTGGCTGGTGTTCCTGGCGGTGTCGGCCTTGCTGAGCCTGGTGCACTTCTCGGCCGTGGCTGCCTGCCTGTTTGCCTTGCTGCTGCCGCCGCTGGCGCGACCGCTGCTGCCGGCCTACGCGCATGCGCTGCCCGCGCCGCATCTGCCGCGCAGTGAACTGGCCTGGCGCATGCTCGCGGCGGCCTTGATGGCACTGGCGCTCACCGCGGTCGCGGCACTGGTGGGGCCCACGGTGGCGGGTCTGCTCACGCCGTTTCCGGTGGTCACCAGTGTGCTCACGGTGTTCACGCATCGCGCCGGCGGCGCACCGGCCGTGGTGCAGCTGGCGCACGGTGTGGGCCTGGGCTTGTACAGCCTGGTGGGTTTCTTCTCGATGGCGGTTCTGCTGATTCCCGCGCAGGGCCTGCTGGTGGCGATGCTCGCGGCGGTGAGCGTGGCGCTGGCCACGCAGGCGCTGGTCTACCGCATCAAGCTGCACGCCTGAGGCGTACGCGCGGACTCATCCGCTTGCGGGAGGCGGCGCGGGCCTGCCGCGTCCAGAGTCGAGCGGCATGCCTGCTGAGGAGACGCAAACATGGCCCTGCCGCTGGAAGACCTGGAGCTGATCCGGCGTCTGAAATACCGCTATTGCCGCTGCATCGACACCGCCAATCTCGCCGAGCTGCGCGAGCTGTTCACCGAAGACGCCAGCGTCTGCTACGTGGGCGGCAGCTACCGCTTCGAGGCCAAGGGCCGTGATGAGATTCTCGGCGCGCTGGAATACGCCTTTCACGCCGATGCGATTGCCGTGCACCACGTCAATCATCCGGAGATCGATTTCGTTTCAGACCATGAGGCCACCGGCGTGTGGTATCTCAAGGACTGGTTCTGCGATCTGAAGCACAAGATCATCACGGATGGCGCGGCGCTGTATCGCGACCGCTACGTGAAGCGCGAGAACCGCTGGCTGATACAGCACGCCGCGTATGAGCGCGTGTATGAGATCGTCACGCCGTTCACCGAGCCGCCGAATATCACGGCACATTACCTGGCCAAACACGGCAAGAAGTTGCCGGGCTGAGGGACTGCCCGCCCCCTCTCCCCTGACCCCTCTCCCGCAAGGGGAGAGGGGAAGAGTCTCGTTCTAACTCGAAGCTTTCAATCCCAATCCAGTTAAAGCCCCTCTCCCCTTGCGGGAGAGGAGCCAGGGGAGAGGGGGACTTTTACCCCTCGATCTGCCCCGCGTTCTCGATGATGCGTCCCACCAGGCCATATTCCTTGGCCTGCTGCGCGCTCATCCAGTAATCGCGCTCGGTGTCGCGCTGGATGCGCTCCAGCGGCTGGCCGGTTTCGCGCGCGAAGATCTCGTTCAGACGCTGGCGCATCAGCACGATTTCCTTGGCCATGATCGCGATGTCGGAAGCCGTGCCGCCAGCGCCGCCCGAGGGCTGGTGCAGCATGTAGCGGGTGTTGGGCAGCGACAGGCGATTCTCGGGCTTGGCGGCGGTGTAGATCAGCGCGCCGGCGCTGGCCACCCAGCCGGTGCCGATGATGCGCACCGTGGGCTTCACGAACTTGATCATGTCGTGAATGGTGTCGCCGGACTCCACATGGCCGCCCTGGCTGTTGATGTAGATGGTGATGGGATCGTCGGACTCGGCGGACAGCGCCAGCAGTCGCGCGCTGAAGGTCTCGGCGAGCTTCTGGTTGATGGCGCCGTAGATCAGGACGGTACGCGCCTTGAACAGGCGCTCCTCCAGGGCCGGATTCTTGGCGGACTTGGCCTCGTCCTTCTCCTTGTCCTTTTCCTTGGCGGCCAGCGGCAGATCGTGTTCGAACATACGCAAATCCTGTTGGGGGCGGTGTGCGGGAGCGGTCCCGCGTCGACCCGCATTCTAGCCGGTCACGGTCACGGCCACCGCACGCCGGGCGCGCCAGAAGCTGTCGGCAGCGTAGATCAGCAGCGCCGCCCAGATCAGGGAGAAGCCCACCGCCTGCACCGGGCTGAAGCCCTCGTGATACAGCAGCACGCCGCAGCCCAGCTGCAGCGTCGGCGCCAGGTATTGCAGGATGCCGACCAGACTCAGCGGAATGCGCCGCGCGCCGTAGGCGAACAGCACCAGCGGCAGCGCGGTGACCAGGCCGGACACCACCAGCAGCACTTCGGTGCGCAGCGCGCTGTGTCCGAACACACCCTGGCCGTGACCATGCGCCCAGCCCAGCAGCGCCAGTGCCGGCAGCAGCAATACCGCGCTTTCCACGGCCAGGCCGTGCACGGCCGGCACCACCGCGATCTTGCGGATCAGACCGTAGCCGCCGAAGCTCAGGGCCAGCGCCAGGGCGATCAGCGGCAGATGCCCGGTCTGCCAGCTCAGATACACCACGCCCGCGCCCGCGCAGGCCACCGCCAGCCATTGCCAGGCGTTGAGCCGTTCGCGCAGCACCACCACGCCCAGCAGCACGCTGACCAGGGGATTGATGAAGTAGCCGAAGCTGGTTTCGACGATATGGCCGGCGTTCACTGCCCAGATGTACAGCCACCAGTTGCTGCCGATCAGCAGCGCGCTGGCGATGAGCAGGCCCAGGGTGCGCGGCTTGATCTCGCGGCGCCAGGCCATGCCCTCGCGCAGACCCAGATAGGCGAACACGAACAGACAGCACCACAGCACCCGGTGCGCCATGATCTGCATGGCCGGCACCTCGCGCAGCAGGCGCCAGTAGATCGGGAACAGGCCCCAGAGCAGGTAGGCGCCCACGGCGGCCAGCAAACCCTCGCGCACGGTGCGTACCTGCGAAAGTGACCAGAGAAGGGGCGTGCAGTCTAAAGACTTTGTGCCGCGCGCGCGGCGGGTGAAAACGCCCAATCCCGGACCGGACGTGCGATAGCGGCCCACTGTCGTTACGGCAAGTTCCTACGGGCGGGCGGCCGCGCAGCTGCCTACAATGGGCCATGTCCTTCGTGATCGAGCCGCCTTCGGGTCTGCTGCGCGGGGTGCCGCCCGGCGCCCTGCTGGGTGACGTCTGGACCGAATACTCGCCATCCGCGCACGAGCAGATGCTGCGCGAGCAGCCGCAGCGCTACGTGGAGATGGTGCAGAGCATCAGCGCCTACGGCATCTGCCTGCTGGACCGTGACGGCGTGATCCGCAGCTGGAACCGTGGCGCGACCCTGATCAGCGGTCTGCGCGAGGACATCGTCTGCGGCATGCACTACGCAAGGCTGTTCGCCGACGAGGCCCTGCACGAAAACCAGCCGCAGCGCGCCCTGGACTTTGCCCGCGCCAACGGCCATTGCCGTGAGGAGCAGCTGCGCCGGCGCGGCAGCGGTGACACCATCATCGTCAGCAGCACCCTGGATGTGCTGCGCGATGCCGAGGGCCAGCTCACCGGCTTCGTCGAGGTGGTGCAGGACATCACCGAGCAGAAGGAGCGCGAGCGCCAGCTCTACGAACGCGCCACCCGCGACGCGCTCACCGGCGTGGCCAATCGCGGGCATTTCTGCGAGATCGCACAGCAGGAGATCGAACGCGCGCGGCGCTTTGCCGAGCCGCTGTCGCTGCTGCTGATCGACATCGATCATTTCAAGCGCATCAACGATCAGTACGGCCATGAGGTGGGCGATCAGGCTTTGTGCATGATCGCGCGCGCCTGTCGCGGCAGCCTGCGGCGCATCGACACCATCGGCCGCATCGGTGGCGAGGAATTCGCGGTGCTGCTGCCGCGTGCCGACAAGCAGCCGGCGCTGGAGATCGCGCAGCGTCTGCGTCGCGAGCTGTCGGAGCAGAAGATTCCCGCCCCGCCGCGGCGCCACAACATCTCGCTCACCGTCAGCGGCGGCCTGGCCTCGCTGCGTCCGCTGACCCGTGATCTGGGCGAACTGCTGCGCCACGCCGACGCGGCGCTGTACCGCGCCAAGCGCGGTGGCCGCAATGCGGTGCTGGCCTGGTTTGAGTGAGCGCGGTTTCGCAGCTGCGCCGCTGATCCGCGCGACGATGCGGCCGGTGTGGCGCTTCCAGCCGGCGTGGTTGCGCTAGAACAAGGCGGCGCTGCGAGGATCGGGCAGCAGACGCGGCAGATGCAGGCCCTGCGCGACGAATTCCTCCGCGCTCACCGCCGCACCAAAGTGATAACCCTGGCCCTGGTCGCAGTGATGCGTGCGCAGATAGCAGAGCTGCTCCTCGCGCTCGATGCCTTCGGCCACCACTTCGATGCCCAGGCTGTGGGCCATGGCGATGATCGCCTGCGCCACCGCCGCATCGGCGGCGTCATCGCAGACGTCGCGCACGAAGCTGCGGTCGATCTTCAGCTGATCCACGGCAAAGCGCGTGATGTGACTGAGGCTGGAGTAGCCGGTGCCGAAATCATCGATGGCCACCCGCACGCCCTGTGCGCGCAGCTGCATGAGAATGCGCCGTGCTTCCTCGCCATCCTGAATCAGGCTGCTCTCGGTGATCTCCAGCATCAGTGAGCGCGGGTCCAGCTGCACCTCGCGGCAGGCCGCCTGCACCTGCTCGGGCAGATCGCGCTGCAGGAACTGCCGTGGCGAGACGTTCACCGACACCGTCAGCGACTGACCGGTGCTGTCCTGGATGCGCCGCGCATCGCGGCAGGCCCGCTTCAGCGTCCAGGCGCCCAGCGTCGCGATCAGACCGGTTTCCTCCGCCACGCTGATGAACTCCGTGGGCGGCACCCAGCCGCGCTGCGGGTGCCGCCAGCGGATCAGGGCTTCCATGCCGTGCACCTGGCCGCTGCGCAGATCCACCTGCGGCTGATAGTGCATGCAGAACTCGCCGGCCTGCAGGCCCTGACGGATCGCGGTTTCCAGCTCCAGCTTGCGGCTGGCCTCCTCGCGCATGTCCTCGCTGAACACGCGATAACAGCCACGGCCGGCGGCCTTGGCCTTGTACATCGCCGCGTCGGCGGTCATCAAAAGGCCGGCCACTTCCTCGCCGTCGCCGGGGCCGACGCTGACGCCGATGCTGGCGCTCAGGTGCAGCTCATGACCGTCCACCTTGAAGGGCCGCTCGAAGGAGGCCACCAGCCGCGCCGCCATGCGCTGTGCCTCGCCGGGCTCGCGCAGGTTGCGCAGCACCGCGACGAATTCGTCACCGCCCATGCGCGCCACCACATCGTTGCTGCGCAGCTCGTTCTGCAGGCGCTGCGACACCGCCAGCAGGATCTGGTCGCCGACCGGATGGCCCAGCGAATCGTTGATGCGCTTGAAATGATCGACGTCGATCATGAACACCGCGACATGGCGGCCGGCGGCACGCGCGCCGCGCAGGGCCTGGGCCAGACATTCATCCAGCAGCTTGCGATTGGCCAGGCCGGTGAGCGCGTCGTGCTGGGCGATGTGCTGGATGTGCGCTTCGTATTGCTTGCGTTCAGTGATGTCGCGCCAGACCACGGAGTAGCCGATCAGGCGTCCGGAGGTGTCGCGGATGGCCGCCATCACCATATTGGCCCAGAAGTGCGAGCCGTCCTTGCGCAGGCGCCAGCCCTCGTCTTCGACGTGATCCTGCGCGATGGCCTCGCGCAGCTGTGCCTGCGGCTTGCCCTCGTCCACGTCCTCGGGCGCGTAGAAGCTGGCCAGCGGCAGGCCCAGGGCCTCGTCCGCCTGGTAATCGTGCAGACGCGCCGCGCCGGTGTTCCAGCTGGCGACATTGCCGTGCACATCGAGCATCACGATCGCGTAGTCGGCGACGCTGTCCACCATGATGCGCAGACGTTCCTCGGAGTCGCGCAAGGCCAGCTCGGCGGCCTGGCGCTCGCTGATGTCGCGGATCACCGCCACGAAGCGCCGGCCACCGCTGCCTTCGATGGCATTGACCGACAGCAGCATCGCGAACTCGCTGCCATCGCGGCGCAGCCCCGGCACTTCGCGCGGCGCGCCGCGCAGGCAGCCGGCGTCCAGCGGCCCGCTGTCGGCCACCTGCCGTGCATGACGTGGCCGCAGGCGTTCCGGAATCAGCAGCGTGACATTGCGGCCCAGCAGCTCGCTGGCCAGATAGCCGAACAGACGCTCGGCGGCGCGATTGACGCTGAGAATGCGCCCGTCCCGGTCGATGCTGATGATGCCTTCGGCACAGCTGCTGAGCATCGCGCGCTGCGCGCCGGCGGTGTCGCGCAGGTTCAGCAGCAGGGTTTGCATCTTGTGCAGGCCGCCGCGCACGGCGCCCTGCAGGCGCGGCATCAGGCCCGGCGCCGCCGGCAGCACCTTCGCTTCAGAAGAGGGAGGCCGCATGCACGGTTCCCGGCGACGGCGCGCTGTCCTGCGCACGCGCGGGTGCCTGCGTCAGCAGCAGGCCATTGAAACCGAACAGCCGGCCGTCGCGGTCGTGCAGCGCCTGCAGGCTCAGGTGCAGCGGCAGACGCGTGCCGTCCGGACGCAGGCCGAGCACCGGATGTTCGGCGCGGCCGTCGGCCGCCGCCTGCGTCAGCGCCGGGGCCAGGGATTCCCCATCGGCCTCATGCGCCGCCAGCTCGGCGACGTGGCGGCCCTGCAGGGCTTCGCGCGTCTGCGCGAGCAGCTGCTCGGCGCCGACATTGCAATGCTGCACGCGGCCCTGTGCATCCAGCAGCAGAATGCCCAGCGACTCGGTGCCCGACAGCAGCAGGCTCAGACGCTGTTCATGCTCGTGCAGCTGGCGCTGCTGACGCTGCGGTTCGGAGAGATCGTGCACCACGCCCACCAGACGGCGCGGACCGGCCAGGTCGATGGCGTTGAGCGTGAGCTGCAGCGGCAGTTCGCGGCCGTCGCGGCGCAGGCCGGTGATCATGTGGCGCTGCTCGGCGCGATGGCCCCAGCCCAGGGGATCGAGTTCGGCCAGGGTCTGACGCAGATTGCCGCGATGCCGTTCCGGCAGCAGCACGCCGGCGTGCTGACCCAGCACATCCTCGGCGCGGAAGCCGAACAGGCGCTCGGCGGAGCGGTTGAAGCCCAGGATGCGGCCGCTGGCATCGACGGTGATGATGCCGTCGGCGCTGCACTCGCTCACCGCGCGCAGGGCCGCTTCGGCCTGATTCAGCGACTTGTTGAGCCGCGCCACCAGGGTCATCGCGCGCCGCCGCGCCAGCAGTGAAAACTGCAGTATCACCGCCAGCAGCAGCGCCAGCACAAACAGCACCGCCACGGCGATGATCGCCCAGAACAGCGCGGTCTGGCTCGAAGTGCTGGCCTGCGGTTGCGCCTGCGAAATCACCGCCGGCGCCGACAGCAGCAGGGCGATCAGCGCGGTTGCGGCCACTGCGGCGCCCAGCAACAGCCAAGGCTGCCACCTGCCCAAGCGGACCATGCGCATCGCATTTGCCATGAATAACCGTTGCCAAGAGTTTGAAAACAGAGCGCAGGCTAGAGGGCGGCGATGCGCGCGAGCGTCTTGAACCGCTTTGAGTGAGTGGATGCCCGATAAAAGGCGGCCTCACCTGCTTGGAGGAGGCGGGAAAACCCTGAGGCGACTTAGTTTGTCGGGTGAACTCACCAGGATCTTTGATATGTCCGAGCCCGGCTCACGTCCCAGTGTCATGCAGGCATTTTCCGGTTTGAGCGATGAGGAACTGGAAATCCTCACGCAGGCCGATCGTTTTGCGCAGAAGGAAATCTATCCGCTGGCCCAGCGCATGGATGATGAGGAATGGTGGCCCGCCGAGATCTTTCCGAAGATCGGCGCGCAGGGCTACTTCGGCATCACCGCGCCGGAAGCCCTGGGCGGTGCGGGTCTGGATGTCTTCACCTCGGGCCTGATCCTGCAGGCGCTGGGGCGCTGGAATCACGCCCTGGCCCTGGCCTGGGTCGCTCATGAAAACCTTTGCCTGCATAACATCCTGCGTAATGCCAGCGAGGCGCAGAAGAAGAAATATGTGCCGGGGCTGGTGAAGGGCACGGCCATCGGCGCGCTGGGCCTCACCGAACCCGGCGCCGGTTCCGATGCGCTGGGCTCGATGCGCACCACCGCGCGCCGCGAAGGCGGGCACTACGTGCTCAACGGCCGCAAGATCTACATCACCAACGGTCCGGTGGCCGATGTGCTGCTGGTCTACGCCAAGACCGACAAGGACAAGGGCGCGCAAGGCATCAGTGCCTTCATCGTCGAAAAGGATTTCCCGGGCTTCAAGGTGGCGCAGAAGCTGGTGAAGATGGGCTTTCGCGGCTCGCAGACCGCCGAGCTGGTGTTCGACGAATGCCGGGTGCCGGCGGAAAACCTGGTGGGTGAAGAGAATCGCGGCGTGAAGGTGGTGATGTCGGGCCTGGATCTGGAACGCGCGATGATCTCGCCGATCTGCCTGGGCATTGCCGAGCGTGCGCTGAGCCTGGCCCTGGACTACGCGCGCCAGCGCAAGCAGTTCGGCAAGCCCATCGCCGAATTCCAGATGGTGCAGTCCATGCTCGCCGAGATGTACGTCTGGGTGGAATCGATGCGCCTGTATACTTACCAGGTGCTGCGCGCCGCAAACGTTGTCAATGAAGACGAAGGCGGGCGCGGCGACATCCACAAGATCACCGCCGCTGGCGTGATGTACGTGGCCGAGACGCTCAACAAGGTGCTCAATCACGCGGTGCAGGTGCACGGCGGCAGTGGTTACATCTGGGAAAGCGAGATCAACCGTTTGTATCGCAGCATCAAGCTGCTGGAGATCGGCGCCGGCACCACGGAAGTGCGCAAGATGATCATCGCCAAGGAACTGCTGAGTACATGAGTGACGCCGTATTGCTCGATGCGATCTGGAACGCCGATACCGTTTACCGCCCCGATCTGTTCGCCGGCAAGACCGCCCTGGTCTCCGGCGGCGGCAGCGGCATAGGCCGCGCCACCGCGCTGCTGCTCGCGCGTCTGGGCGCGCGCGTGGTGATCACCGGCCGCACCCAGGAAAAACTCGATCGCGTGGTGGCCTACGCCGCCAGCCGCGGCGTCACGCTGCACGGCTTCGCCGCCAACGTGCGCGAGCACGAGCAGGTGCTGGCGCTCTACGAGCGTGTGGAAGCCGAAGTGGGTCTGCCGGATGTGCTGATCAACAGCGCCGGCGGACAGTTTCCGCAACCGGCCATCGAGTTCTCGCCCAAGGGCTGGAACGCGGTGGTGAGCAATAACCTGAACAGCACCTGGTTCATGATGCAGCGCGCCGCGCAGCGCTGGCGCGACACCCAGCGGCCGGGCAGCATCGTCAACGTCATCGTGGTCACCGAGCGCGGCATGCCGGGCGTGGCGCACACCGTGGCCGCCCGTGCCGGCATCGTCGGCGCCACGCGCACGGTGGCGGTGGAATGGGCGCCGCTGAACATCCGCATCAACTGCGTGGCCCCGGGGCTGACGGCCAGCGAGGGCCTGGCGGTGTATCCGCCCGAAGCGGTGGCTGAATTTCCCCGCGCCAATCCCATGAAGCGGCCGGGCACGCCGCTGGAGATCGCGCAGGCCTGCGTATTCCTCGCCGCGCCCTCGGCCAGTTTCATCACCGGCGAGGTGCTCACGGTGGATGGCGGCGGCAAGCTCTGGGGCGAACTCTGGCTGGCGGGACGGCCGGACTACTACCGCGATTGATCGCGTCGCGCACCGCAAACCGCCCGGGCCTTGCGGTTGAGGGCCGGGCGTGCGGCGCAACCCAGCACAAAGCCAGCACAAAGCCTTGCGGGCTGATGGTTCGTCGTGCCCGTTTGCTCTCGCTCAGGTTTCAGCGCTCGCGGTGCCTGCGCCGTGTTCACCGGCGAGACTGGCCAGCATCTGCAGGCGCAGGGCTTCGAGCAGTTCCGGCAACTGCGGCTGCAGCGCTGCGGTGTGCTGCGTCCAGTTCTGCGCGGCGGCGGCGAAGCCTTCGCTGCGGCGCAGCCGGGCCTGCGTGCGCGCCAGGGCTTTTTCCAGACCTTCGCTGTGCGCGTAGGAACGCAGCAGCGCGGCAAAGCGCGGGACATCGGGTGTCGCGGCGCCGGCCAGGCGATAGCAGTCGCCGGCCTCTGCCTGCGCCAGGGCCGCGCGCTGCGCGAATGCCGGCAAGGGCTCTTCGCTATGACGCGCCCAGTCGCGCGCCAGCAGATGGTCGCAGACCAGATCCAGCACGATGCCGGCATAGCGGCGCTGGCCTTCGGCGAAACCCTGCCGCGTGCGCACGATCAGCGGATGACGGTCGGTGGCTGCGTCCACGCGACGGTGCAGCTGAATGCCTTCGGCAATCGCGGCCGGATAGGCCGAGAGATCACGGCCGCGCACGATATCGCCGAGTATCGCGCCGGCCATCGAGGTGCCGGTGCGTTCGGCCAGCCACAGGTGCGCGAGAAAATTCATCCGGCCCTAGTCCGTGATCGCGTCCACCAGCCCCCAGGCCAGGGCGGTGTCGGCGTCGATGCGCTTGCCGCTCAGCACCATCCAGGCCAGACGCTGGGCGCCGATGCGCTGCGCGATGCTCACCGTACCACCGGCGCCGGGAATCAGGCCGTACTGCAGTTCCGGCAACTGGAACCAGGCATCGCGCCGCGCGATCAGCCGCGCGGCGAAGGCGGGGAATTCGATGCCCGAGCCGATGCAGGCGCCGTGCAGCTGCACCTGCACGCGTGAGGCCACGCGTGCGAGCTGGCGACCCGGCAGCGTCAGGCTGCGGATGATATGCGCGCTGGCCGGATCGCTGGCGCTGCCGAATTCACGCAGTTCTCCGCCGGTGGAAAAACACTTGCCGCGCGCGCTGAGCTGAACCTGTGTGATGCCCGGGTCGGCCTGCACCAGCGCCAGCGCCTCGTTCAGGGCATCGCGCATCGCCACCGTCATGCTGTTGCGTCGCTGCGGACGGTTGAGCGTGAGCAGCAGCGTTTCATCGTCACGCGCCAGCAGCAGCTCCGGGCCGTCCTCATCGTCGGCCAGCGGCTCGGGTGTGCCGCGCTCCTGCAGCCAGCGCCGATATTCCACGCCGCCCTGCAGCGTGGCGTAGGCCAGCGACTCCGCCTGCAGGGCGTCTTCCAGGGGCAGATGCCGCTGCAGACGCAGCAGCTGCACCAACACCGTGGAGGCCAGCGGCCAGCGGCGGACACGCGCTGCCAGCGCTGCCAGTGGCGCGGCATCGTCCAGGCGCAGATCGCAGGCGCGGCTCAGGGCATTGTCCTGCCCGCCCAGCGCGATCACCGGACAGGGCAGGCGGCGCAGCCAGGTGTGCAGCGCCGCGTCCTGCCAGTCGCGGTGCGCGTCCAGCACCAGCAGCGGCTCCTGCAGCGCTGAGCAGGGCAGCTCGCCGGTCTGCATCGCCGTCAGCAGCTCCAGGGGATCGCGCGGGCGCGGCGGTGGCGGTTGGATGGGCATCGGCTGGGCAGGCTTGGCGGCAAATATGCGGGCGCTGTTCAGCATAGTGAACAAAACGCCCGGGCGCACCTCGCAAAGTGCCTGAAATAACTCAAGTAATGCAAATGGGTGAGACAGACTCACCAGAGCCGGGTTAGGCTTGGCCCCCGATCGTCACCCCGGGCCGGCATTGGCCGTGGCCGTGGCCGCGGACCCGTCATTTTTTTGGAGCGCAGCATGTCGCAAGTCCTGGTCGAGCACCGCGAGCAGATTCTCTGGATCACCATCAATCGCGAGGAGCGCCGCAACGCGCTCAATGAAGAAGTGGTGCGCAGCATCGACCGCGCGGTGGCGGAAGCCAACGCCGACGGCCGCAGCCGCGCCATCGTGCTCACCGGCGCCGGCGACAAGGCCTTCTGCGCCGGCGCGGATCTGGCCAAGAACACCAAGGGCTTCGCCTTTGCCGCCGACTTCGCGCGGCCCAAGCATTACATCGTTGATCTGTTCAAGCGTCTGCAGGAATGCACGCTGCCGGTGATCGCGCGCGTCAACGGTCATGTCATGGCCGGCGGCTTCGGCCTGCTCTGCGCCTGCGACATGGCGGTGGCGGCGGACGACATCCGCATCGGCACCACGGAATCGAAGATCGGTGTCACGCCGATGATGATCCTGCCCTACATGCTGCGCGTGCTGCCGGCGCGGCGCCTGCAGGAGATGTGCATCACCGGCGAGCAGTTCACCGCGCGCGAAGCGCTGGACTGGGGCGTGGTCAATTACGTGGTGCCGCGCGCCGAGCTGGACGCCAAGCTCGACTGGCTGCTGGCGCGCGTGACGGACAAGAGCCCCACCGCCATCCGTCTGGGCAAGCAGGCCTACAACGCGATGCGCGACATGAGCCTGCGCGAGTCGCTGGAGTATGCGCAGGTGATGGTGCCGGTGATGTCCTCCACCGAGGACGCCCGCGAAGGCATGGCGGCGTTTCAGGAAAAGCGTCCGGCGCGCTTCAGCGGCAACTGACGGATAAAGCCCCTCATGAGCAAGACACGAAAGGCGGAAGTGCGGATCGGTTGCGGCGCCGGTTTCTGGGGCGATTCGCCCGAGGCGCCCAAGCAGCTGGTGACCAGCGGCGAGATCGACTATCTGGTGCTGGACTATCTGGCCGAAGTCACCATGTCGATCCTGGCGCGCGCGCGCGCCAAGGACCCGGCCCTGGGTTATGCCACCGATTTTCCGCAGGTGGTCGCCACGCTGGCGCCGCAGCTCAAGGCGCGCGGCATCAAGGTGGTGTGCAATGCCGGCGGCGTGAATCCGCAGGCCTGCAAGCAGCTCATCGATGACAAGCTCAAGGCCGCCGGCATCGAACTGAAGGTTTCGGTGGTGACCGGCGATGATCTGCTGCCGCGTCAGCGCGAGTACGCCGACACGCGCGAGATGTTCAGCGGTGCGGCGATGCCCGAGAAGCTGTGGAGCATGAATGCCTATCTCGGCGCCTTCCCGATTGCACAGGCCCTGGATGGCGGCGCCGACATCGTGATCACCGGCCGCTGCGTGGACAGCGCGCTGATGCTGGGCGCGCTGGTGCACGAATTCGGCTGGCGTGCCGATGAGTTCGACAAGCTTTCCGCCGGCAGCCTGATCGGGCACGTGCTGGAGTGCGGCGCGCAGGCCACCGGCGGCATCAGCACCGACTGGGAAAAGGCCGCCGACAGCTGGGACAACATGGGCTTCCCCATCGCCTGGTGCCGCGCCGACGGCAGCTTCACCGTGGGCAAGCCGGCCAACACCGGCGGCCGCGTCGAGGTCGATACCGTGGCCGAGCAGATCGTCTACGAAATCGGTGACCCTTCCACCTATCTGCTGCCGGATGTGTGCTGCGACTGGCGGCAGGTGCAGCTCAAGCAGGTGGCGCCGGATCGCGTCGAAGTCACGGGTGCGCGCGGCCGTGCGCCGACGCCGTACTACAAGGTTTCCGCCACCTATCAGGATGGCTTCCGCAGCACCATGACCATGATGATTGGTGGCGTGGCGGCGGTGCGCAAGGCCGAGGCGGTGGCGGCGGCGATCCTCAAGCGCACGCGGCGCATCTTCGCCGAGCGTGGTCTGGCCGACTATCTGCGCACCGACGTCGAAGTGCTCGGTGCAGAGGCCAACTGGGGCGCCAATGCACGGCGCCGCGATACGCGCGAGGTGATTCTCAAGATCGCCGTGCATCACGCCGAGAAGGCGGCGCTGGAGGTCTTCGCACGCGAGGTGATTCCGCCGGCCACCAGCATGGCGCAGGGGGTGACCGGCTATGCCGGCGGACGGCCCACGCCGGCGCCGCTGGTGCGCCTGTTCTCCTGCCTGGTGCCCAAGAGCAGCGTGGCGATCACCGTGGACGGCGCCGCGTTCCAGGCACCGGCGCTCGCTTATGGCGATGGCGCGCCGCCGGCCGATGCCGGCAGCGCGGGCGGGGAAGTGGCGCAGAGCGAAGGTCCGACGCAGACCGTGCCGCTGATTGCGCTGGCCTACGGCCGCTCCGGCGACAAGGGCGATGCCTCCAATGTCGGCATCATGGCGCGGCGCGCGGAATTTCTGCCGCTGCTGCGTGCGCAGCTCACGCCCGAGGCGGTGAAGCGCTATTACGCGCACTGCGTCAAAGGCGCGGTGACGCGCTACGAAGTGCCCGGCCTGCAGGGCTTCAATTTCCTGATGCAGGAGGCGCTGGGCGGCGGCGGCATCGCCAGCCTGCGACATGATGCGCAGGGCAAGATGATGGCGCAGATCCTGATGGACTTCCCCATCGCCGTGCCGCAGCGCCTCATCGATCAGGGTCTGGTCCGCCTGTGAGGCGCAAGGTGCAGCGCGTGCACGCGCCGCGTCTGGCGCGCGAGCAACGCGTCGACGAGATTCTGCAATCGGCACGCGAGGTGTTCTGCGAGAAGGGCTTCGAAGCGGCGGCGGTGGCCGAGATCGCGGCCCGCATGGGTGCGGTGGAAGGCACGGTCTACAAGTATTTCCCGACCAAGCGCGATCTTCTGCTGCGCGTGCTGGAACACTGGTACGAGGAGATGTTTGGCGACTACACGCGCGATCTGGCGGGCGTGCACGCGCATCGCGAGCGTCTGCGCCTGCTGGTCTGGCGGCATCTGCGCTCGCTGCGTGATAAGCCCAAGCTCTGCCGGCTGATGTTCCGCGAGGTGCAGTCCGAGCGCGATTACCGAGGCACGGTGCTGCACGATCTCAACCGCCGCTACACACAGCTGCTGCTCGATGTGATCCGCGCCGGCGTGGCCGATGGCGAGTTTCGCGGCGACATCGCGCCGGAGCTGCTGCGTTCCATGGTCTACGGCGGCATCGAGCATCACGGCTGGAACTACGTCTGCGGGCGCGGCGAGCTGGATGTCGACGGCGTCGCCGATCAAATCATCACCGTGCTCTGCGAGGGCATCACCAAGCCCGCGCGCGCCGGCCACACCAAAACAGGAAAGAAGTCATGAGCATCCAGAACTGGCCCTTTCATACCGTGCTGGTCGCCAATCGCGGCGAGATCGCGGTGCGCGTGCTGCGCACCGTGCGCAAGCTGGGACTCAAGGGGGCGGTGGTCTATCACGCGGCGGATCGCAACACCGCGGCGGTGAAGATGGCGGATGTCGCCATCGAGATCACCGGCGCCACGCCGGTGGCCAGTTATCTGGATGGCGCGCAGATCATCGCCGCCGCGCAGGCCTGCGGCGCCGGCGCCATTCATCCCGGCTATGGCTTCCTGTCCGAGAACAAGAGTTTCTGCGAGGCCGTGGAAGCCGCCGGCATCCGCTTCATCGGTCCCACGCCGCAGCAGATCGAGCTGATGGGCGACAAGGTGCGCGCGCGCAACTTCGTGCAGAAGGCCGGCTTCCCGGTGGCGCCCTCGGCCATCGAGGATGATGACCCCGCCAGCTTCGTCGAACGCGCCCGCGCCGTGGGTGCGCCGCTGCTGATCAAGCCCTCCGCCGGTGGCGGCGGCAAGGGCATGCGCATCGTGCGGGATCTCGCCTTGCTGGCGCAGGAGATCGAGCGCGGCCGCTCGGAAGGGCAGCGTTACTTCGGCGATGGCCGCCTGTATGCCGAGCGCTACATCGAGAACCCGCGTCATATCGAAGTGCAGGTGCTGGGTGATGGGCAGGGCGCTGTGGTGCATGTCTTCGAGCGTGAATGCTCGGTGCAGCGGCGCTTCCAGAAGATCGTGGAAGAAACCCCTTCGCCGGCGCTGGACGCGGCCTTGCGCGAGAAGATCTGCGAAACCGCAGCCGGCATCGCGCGCTCCATCGGCTATCGCAATGCCGGCACCGTCGAATTCATCTTTGGCCAGGGCGGCGAGTTCTATTTCCTGGAAATGAACACGCGCCTGCAGGTGGAGCATCCGGTGACGGAAGAGATCACCGGCATCGACCTGGTGCACGAGCAGCTGCGCATCGCCGCCGGTGAAGCCCTGGGCTATGGCCAGACGGACGTGAAGTCCAGCGGGCATGCCATCGAGTTCCGCATCTATGCGGAGGACCCGGCGCGCGGTTACACACCGACGACCGGTCCGGTGCTGCTGCTGCATCCGCCGCAGGGCGAGGGCGTGCGCTGGGACAGCGGCATTCTGCAAGGCGGTGAAGTGACCTCGGCTTTCGATCCGATGATCGCCAAGCTGATCATCCGCGGCCGCGACCGCAGCGAGGCCATCGCCCGCGCCGATGTCGCGCTGCGCGACACCGTGCTGCTGGGCTGCAAGACCAATACCGCGTTCCTGCGCCGCCTGATCGCGCATCCGGCTTTTGTTGCGGGTGATGTGCACACCGGCTTTCTCGATGCCAATCCGCAGATCGCCGCCGAACCCGCCTTGCGCGAGGAGAGCCTGCAGGCCCTGCTGGCCGCTGCGGCACTGAGCACGCGACCCATGCGCGATGTCGCGGACACGGTGCCGGACATGCAGGCGGCGATGGGCGGATGGCGGAATTGAGGCCTGAGCGTCCCCCTCTCCCCAACCCCTCTCCCGCGAGGGGAGAGGGGCTTTACTGCCAGGGGAGAAAGAAGGCCTGCCGTGAACATCAAAGCCAACTCCCCTCTCCCCTTGCGGGAGAGGGGCTGGGGGAGAGGGGGCGGTGCCGCCCACAGGACTTCGCTTCAGACCAGGAGACGATCTGATGCAACACGCATTCAAGCTCGGCGAGGCCGAGCACAATCTGGCGCTGTCGCGCTCGGCCAAGGCTTATCGCCTGCATCTGGACGGGCAGCTCATCGACATCGATCTGAAAACCGGCGCCGATGGCCGTGCCTGGCTCACGGTGGGTGAACGGCATCTGCCGGTGGTGATCGCCACGCGCGGTGATGAGGTGTTCGTGCATCTGGAGGGCGAGGCTTACGCGCTGCGCTACCAGCACCCGCTGGACCGGCTCGCCGCGCAGGCGCACGGCGGCGCCGAGGACAGCATCCGCGCGCCCATGCCGGGCAGCATCGTGGCGCTGAGCGTGCAGGCCGGCGAGGCGGTGAGCAAGGGCCAGACCCTGCTGGTGATGGAGAGCATGAAGATGGAAACCACCATCAGTGCACCGCGCGACGGTGTGATCGCCGCGATCCGTTACGAGAAGGGACAGACCTTTGATCGTGACGCAGTGCTGCTGAGTCTGGAGCCGCTGTCCTGATCTCCTCACGGCGAATCGCGCATTCCCGCGCCCGCGGGAATCCACGGAATTCGCGAACCGTCAGCTGCCGGATTCCCGCTTACGCGGGAACGACACCTCCGAGAACCCCATGAAGCGCATCGAATCCAAGCTCAACACCGCCTCATCCGAATTCGCCGCCAATGCTGCGCACAACCGGCGCCTGGCCGAAGCCTTCCGCGAAAAGCAGCGCGCCGTGCGCCACGACCGCCCGCAGCGGGATATCGACCGCCTGCGCCAGCAGAACAAGCTGCTGGTGCGGGAGCGTCTGGAGCTGCTGCTGGACCCCGGCACGCCGTTTCTGGAACTGTCTTCGCTGGCGGCCAACGAGGCCTACGGCGGCGAGGTGCCGGGCGCGGCGGTGGTCACCGGCATCGGCATCGTCTCCGGACGCGAGGTGCTGATCAATGCCGGCGATGGCGCGGTCAAGGGCGGTGCCTGGTATCCGCTGACCGTGAAGAAGGCGGTGCGCGCGCTGGACATCGCCATCGAGAACCGCCTGCCGGTGGTGCATCTGTGCGATTCCGCCGGCGGCTTCCTGCCGCTGCAGGCGGAGCTGTTCGCCGACAAGTATTACGCCGGCCGCATCTTCCGCAATCAGTGCATCCTCTCGAAGATGGGCGTGCAGCAGGTTTCGGTGGTGCTGGGCCATTGCACGGCCGGCGGCGCCTATGTGCCGGGTCTGTCCGACTACAACGTGATCGTGCGCGGCACCGGCGCGATCTTTCTTGCCGGCCCGCCGCTGGTGAAAGCCGCAACCGGCGAGGAAGTGTCGGTGGAGGAGCTGGGCGGCTGCGATATGCATACCAGCGTCTCCGGCACGGCGGACTATCCGGCCTCCAGCGAGGAAGAAGCCATCGCCATTGCCCGCGACATCGTCGCGCAGTTCAAGCGGCCGCAGAAAACCCTCATCGAATATCTGCCGCCGGAAGCGCCTTACTACGATCCGGGCGAGCTGTACGGCGTGCTGCCGCGCGACATCAAGCAGCAGTTCGACATGAAGGAAGTGATCGCGCGTCTGGTGGACGGCTCGCGCTTTCACGAGTACCAGCCCAATTACGGCAAGACCCTGATCTGCGGTTACGCGCATCTCTGGGGTTACAAGATCGGCATCCTGGCCAACAACGGCGTGCTGTTCAACGACAGCTCGCTCAAGGGCGCGCACTTCATCGAGCTGTGCAATCAGAACAAGACGCCGATCCTGTTCCTGCAGAACATCACCGGCTTCATGGTCGGCCGCGAGTACGAGCGGCGCGGCATCACCAAGGACGGCGCGAAGATGCTGATGGCGGTGAGCTGCAGCGAGGTGCCGAAGTTCACGGTGATGTGCCATGGCAGCTTCGGCGCCGGCAATTACGGCATGAGCGGCCGCGCCTTCGACAGCCGCTTCCTGTTCTCCTGGCCGCAGTCGCAGATTTCGGTGATGGGCGCCGAGCAGGCCGCCAACACCCTGGCCGATGTGAAGATCCGTCAGCTCGCCAGAGAGGGCAAGAAGCTCAGCCAGGAACAGATCGACGCGATCCGCGATCCGGTGCTGGGCGAGTTCAAGCGCAAGCAGAGCGCCTACTGGTCCACCTCGGAGATCTGGGACGACGGCATGCTCGACCCGGTGGACACCCGCAATGCCCTGGGCATCGCGCTCTCGGCGGCGCTCAACACGCCCATCGCCGATCCGCGTTACGGCGTGTTCCGCCTGTAAGGCCCACCCTCTCCGGACGGTTGGGGTTTCGGCAATGCCGCTGCGCTAGCCTCGACGCAAGCTGGCGCAACACTGCGTGCGCCATGCCCCGTGAGCCCGAACATAGAGAGGAGAACCATGCCCGAATTGAGCAAGCGGCTGCTGCCGCTGTGCGCTGCCGCGCTGCTGGCGGCCTGCGCCGCCGAAGTGAAGCCCACCGCGACCGCAGCGCCGGCTGCAGTGCCGAGCGGTCCCGTCGATGCCGCGCGTCTGATCGCCGCCGACCGTGAGCCCGGCAGCTGGCTCAGCACCGGCCGCAACTACAGCGAGCAGCGCTACTCGCCGCTGGCCGCCGTCAACAAGAGCAATGTCGCGCAGCTGGGTCTGGCCTGGAGCTACAAGCTCGATGTGGATCGCGCCACCGAGGCCACGCCCATCGTCGTCGATGGCGTGATGCTGGTGACCTCCGCATTCTCCATCGTCACCGCGCTGGACCCGCGCGACGGCCATGAGCTGTGGAAGTTCGATCCCAAGGTGCGCCGCGATCTCGACCGCGACGGCTGCTGCGATGCCGCCAATCGCGGCGTCGCGGTCTGGCAGAACAAGGTGTATGTCGGTGCCTACGACGGTCGCCTGATTGCGCTGGATCTGAAGACCGGCGCCAAGCTCTGGGAGACCGACACCATCGTCGACCACAAGCGCAGCTACACCATCAGCGGCGCGCCGCGCGTGGTGAAGGGCAAGGTGATCATCGGCAACGGTGGTGCGGAGCTGGGCGTGCGCGGCTATATCGGTGCCTACGATGCCGAGACCGGCGCGCTGGCCTGGCGCTTCTACACGGTGCCGGGTGATCCTTCCCGGCCCGCCGAGAACGCCGCCATGGAGATGGCGCGCAAGACCTGGTTCGGCGACCAGTACTACAAGCTCGGTGGCGGCGGCACGGTCTGGGATTCCATGGCCTATGACCCCGAGCTGGATCTGCTCTACATCGGCACCGGCAACGGCTCCAGCTGGAACCGCAAGGTCCGCAGCGAGGGCAAGGGCGACAATCTGTTCCTGTCTTCCATCGTCGCGCTGAGGCCCGACAGCGGCGAATACGTCTGGCACTACCAGACCACGCCGGGCGAAACCTGGGACTTCACCGCCACGCAGAGCATCATCCTGGCTGACCTGAAGATCGAGGGCCAGACGCGCAAGGTGCTGATGCAGGCGCCGAAGAACGGCTTCTTCTATGTCGTCGACCGCGTCACCGGCAAGCTGATCTCGGCGGAAAAGTTCGTCACCGTGAACTGGGCGAGCAAGGTGGACCTGGCCAGCGGCCGGCCGGTGGAGTCGCCGGACGGCGACTGGACCAGCCAGCCCAAGCTGGTGTTCCCGGGCCCGCTGGGTGCGCACAACTGGCAGCCCATGTCCTACAGCCCGCAGACCGGACTGGTGTACATCCCGGCGCAGCAGGCGCCGTATCTCTACGTGCCCGACAACGCCCAGCGTTATTCCGGCCGTGGCCGCTGGCACACCGGTTCGGCGCCGCTGGCGGTGCCGGAAAACAACAAGGAGCTGCAAGGCATCGCCGGCCTCTACAAGGGCCAGCTGCTGGCCTGGGATCCGGTGGCGCAGAAAGTGGCCTGGAGCCAGGACTACGCGGCGATCTGGAACGGCGGCACCCTGGCCACCGCGGGCAATCTGGTGTTCCAGGGCACCGCCGACGGCCGCTTCGTGGCCTATGCCGCCGACAAGGGCGACAAGCTCTGGGAAACGCCGGCCAACACCGGCGTGATGGCCGGGCCGATGAGCTATGAAATCGACGGCGTGCAATACGTGAGCGTGGCCGCCGGCTGGGGTGGTGCGCTGCCGCTGGCGGCGGGTGCGCTGGCCGCGCCGGGCACCCGTGCCGATGCGCGCATCCTCACTTACAAGCTGGGCGGCACTGCCAGCCTGCCGGCGCCCAAGACCGCGGTCGCGCTGCCCCCGCCGCCGCCGCTCACCGCCAAGCCCGCCGTGGTTGCCAAGGGCCGTGATCTGTACAACGAGCACTGCGGCGTCTGCCACGGCGCCAGCGCCATCGGCGGCGGCGTGCTGCCGGACCTGCGCAAGCTCACGCCAGAGAAGCACCAGATCTTCGCCGGCATCGTCGCCGGTGCCTACATCGACAAGGGCATGCCCTCGCTGATGGACGTGCTCAAGCCCGAAGACGTGGAAGCGATTCATCAGTACCTGATCGCGCGCGCACAGGACTTGCATCGCGAGGCTGCTGCCGGCTCGCCCTGAGCCGCAGCGCGCGAGGCCGCGTCAAAAAGCTGTCGGCCATCATGGGTCGCGATCCGCCAGAATCGCGGCCCATGATGGCTTGCTGTTGCGCGAGTCGGGGTTTCACCCCGTCAGGCGTTTTCTGTAGCGCGTAGGCCGGTGCCGCCGTTCGGCGGCTGCATTGCGCGGTTTGGTCGTGCCTGCCCATGGCGGCGCACCGCGTGCTCCTAGCTTCATGGCTCATTGAATCAGCCGCGTCCGGCCGTCGGACGCACTCAGGAGCCAGCCCATGATCCGTGTCGGGAAACCGTCTTCTTCGTGTCTCGGCGCGCTGCTCGCGCTGAGCGCGAGCCTGCTCGCAGGCGCGGCCCTGGCCGACGCACCGCCGCAGCGGCTGATCGTGAAATACCGCAATGCCAATGTCAGTGCCGACGGCCCGGTCGGGCTGCAGGCCTTGCGCAATCCGGCGGCGCGCCTGGGGGTGGTCACCAGCCATCTGCGCGATCTGCAGAACGGTGCGCAGCTGATGAGTCTCTCGGGCCGGCGCCTGTCGCGCACGGAGCTGCAGCAGATGGCGCGTGAAGTGGCGGCGGATCCGAACGTGGAATACGCCGAGGAAGACCGGCTGCTGCAGCCGCAGATGACGCCCAATGACGCGCGCTACAACGAGCAATGGGATTTCTTCGATACCACGGCCGGCATGCGCGTGCCGGCGGCCTGGGATCAGGCCAGCGGCGCCGGCATCGTGGTGGCGGTGGTGGACACCGGTTATCGCCCGCATACCGATCTGGCCGTGAATCTCTACTCGGGCTATGACTTCATCAGCAACGCGCTGATCGCCAATGACGGCAGCGGTCGTGACAGCGACGCACGCGATCCGGGCGACGCGGTCTCGGCGGGCGAATGCGGCAACGGCAATGCGGCTTCCGGCAGCAGCTGGCACGGCACGCATGTGGCCGGCACCATCGCCGCCGCCGCCAACAACAGCATCGGCGTCGCCGGTGTGGCGTATGCGGCGAAGATTCTGCCGGTGCGCGTGCTGGGCAAATGCGGCGGCTATATCTCGGACATCGCCGACGGCGTGGCCTGGGCCAGCGGGGCCACGGTCAGCGGCGTGCCGAGCAATCCCAATCCCGCGCGCGTGATCAATCTCTCGCTGGGCGGCAGCGGCGCCTGCGGCAGCACCATGCAGAACGCCATCAACACGGCGCGCGCACGCGGCGCGGTGGTGGTGGTGGCGGCCGGCAACAGCAACACCGACGCCAGCAACAGCAATCCGGCGAACTGCTCGGGCGTGGTGGTGGTGGCCGCCACCAATCGCAGCGGCGGCCGTGCCTACTATTCCAACTACGGCAGCATCGTCGATGTGGCCGCGCCCGGCGGCGCGATGTCCTCGGCCAACGATCCCAACGGCATTCTCTCCACGCTCAACACCGGCAGCACCACGCCGGGCAGCGACAGCTATGCGCTGTATCAGGGCACCTCGATGGCGACCCCGCATGTCGCCGGCGTGGTGGCGCTGATGCTGTCGAAAAATTCCGCGCTGACGCCGGATCAGGTCGAGACCCTGCTCAAGAGCAGCTCGCGCGCCTTCCCGGCCACCTGCAGCGCTTGCGGCGCCGGCCTGGTCGATGCCAACGCGGCGGTGACGGCGGCGATCGGCGGCGCGCCCGCCAGCAGCGGCGGCAGCAGTGGCGGCGGTTCTTCCAACGTCAGCAACAGCGGGTCCTGCGCCAGCGGCTACACGGCCTACAGCGGCACGCTCAGCGCCAGCGGCTCGGCCTATCTGCCGACCAGCAGCGGCTACTCGGTGGCGACCTCGGGCCTGCATTCGGTGCTGCTCACCGTGCCGGCCACCGGCAACTTCGATCTGTATCTGCACAAGCAGGTGTCGGGGGCCTGGTCGCAGGTGACGGCGGCCGCCACCGGCGGCGTGGGAGCCTCCGAATCGATCAACTACACCGGCAGCAAGGGCGTGTATCGCGTGAAGGTGGTTGCGACCAAGGGCAGCGGCGCCTATCAGGTCTGCCTGAAGACGCCGTAAGCGCCGGCGAACTGCTGCAGCACCAAAACCCGCGGCCGGAATGCCGCGGGTTTTTTATTGCCTTCGTGCCGGGCTTTATCAGCATTTCGCCTACTGGGTGTAATCCACCACTTGCAAGCTTGTAGGTGAAATCCTTACCGTACCGCCACCGCGAGGGAAAGCGCGGTATCCCCCAACACCGAGGAGCGTTCTTCATGACTCGTCGCATTGCTGCGGCTCGCACAGCCGCGGTCCGGATGTTCTTGTGCCTGTTTCTGCTTGCTTCATGGGTTGCTGCGGCGCAGGCCGCGCCGCCGCCGCAAAGACTGATCATCAAGTACAAGAACAGTCTGCCGCTGAGCGCGCGCCTGCGTGGTGCCGACCGCGGGGTATGGGCCACGCCGGCCGCACGCGCGGGCGTGCAGCTGGCGCGCCTGCGCGCCCTGCACAACGGCGCCGACCTGCTGCGCCTGTCCGGCCGCCAGCTGGAAGGCCGCGAGCTGTCGGCCCTGCTCACGCAGCTGGCTGCCGATCCCAATGTCGAGTACGTGGAAGAGGATCATCTGCTGCAGCTCAACTTTGTGCCCAACGATCCGCGCTACAACGAGCAGTGGGATTTCTTCGAGTCAGTGGCGGGCGTCAACGCGCCGCGCGCCTGGGATCAGGCCACCGGCAGCGGCATCGTCGTGGCGGTGGTGGACAACGGCTACCGCCCGCACGCCGATCTGGCCGGGCAGATCATTCCCGGCTATGACTTCATCAGCGACGCCACCATCGCCAACGACGGCAATGGCCGCGATCCCGATCCGATCGATCCGGGCGATGGCGTGGCGGCCGGCGAATGCGGCTGGCTCTCCAAGGAACAGCGCAGCACCTGGCACGGCACGCATGTCTCCGGCACCATCGCCGCGCGCAGCAACAACGGGCTCGGCGTGGCGGGCATCGCCTTCAACGCCAGGGTGCTGATGGTGCGTGCGCTGGGCAAGTGCGGTGGCTACATGTCCGACATCGCCGATGCCGTGGCCTGGGCCTCGGGCGGACATATCGATGGCGTGCCCGACAATGCCAATCGCGCCCGCGTGATCAATATGTCGCTGGGCGGACAGGGCATGTGCGACCGCACCATGCAGAACGCGATCAACACCGCGCGCGGCAACGGTGCGGTGGTGGTGGTGGCCGCCGGCAACAGCAAGGCCGATGCGAGCTACTTCAACCCGGCCAGCTGCAGCGGTGTGATCACGGTGGCGGCGGTGAATCGCAGCGGTGCGCGCGCGGCCTATTCCAACTATGGTCCGGTGGTGGACATCGCCGCGCCGGGCGGCGAGAAGACCTCGGTCGATGATCCCAACGGCATTCTCTCCACGCTCAACGCCGGTCTGAGCACGCCCGCCGAAGACAGCTATGCCTTCTACCAGGGCACCTCGATGGCGACGCCGCATGTCGCCGCCGTCGCGGCGCTGGCGCTGTCGAGGAATCCGGCGCTGAGCCCGGATCGCGTCGAGTCCCTGCTCAAGCGCACCGCGCGGCCGTTCACCGCCAGCTGCGATCAATGCGGTTTCGGCATCGTCGACGCAGCGGCTGCGGTGGCCTCGGCCAATGCCAATCTCGGCGGCGTGGCCAGCTGCCCCACCGGCTACAAGCAGTACGACGGCGTGATGAGCCAGTACGTGGCGGCGTATCAGCCCGGTGTCGATGGCTATGTCGCGGCGGCCGGTCCGCAGTCTGTGATTCTGATCGGCGACAACGGCAGCAACTTCAATCTGACCCTGGAAAAGAAATACCAGAGCCCGTACTACAGCTCCTGGATCTATGCCGCCAGCAGCTTCACGTATGGCAATCGCAAGGAGCTGAGCTACAACGGCGCGGCCGGCAGCTATCGGGTGCACATCGACGCCTACTTCGGCGGCGGGGCCTACACGCTCTGCGTGAAGTCGCCGTAAGCGCAGCGTTCCGCGCCCAACAAAAACCCCCGCGGTGCGAGCCGCGGGGTTCTCCTTGCTGCAGCCTGCTTTTAGCGCTGCGCGATCGGCGAGACCGTGCGCTCGGCGGCGCCGGTGTAGACCTGACGCGGACGGGCGATGCGCATGGCGGGATCGGAAACCATCTCGATCCAGTGCGCCACCCAGCCCACGGTGCGGGCCACGGCGAACATCGGCGTGAACATGTTCACGGGAATGCCCAGCGCCTTGTAGATGATGCCGGAGTAGAAGTCGACGTTCGGGTAGAGCTTGCGCGCCTTGAAGTAGTCATCGGACAGCGCGATCTCTTCCAGCTTCATCGCCAGTTCCAGCTTGGGATCGTCCACCTTCAGCGCCTGCAGCACCTTGTGGCACTGCTCGCGGATGATGGTCGCGCGCGGATCGAAGTTCTTGTACACGCGATGGCCGAAGCCCATCAGGCGCACGCCGGAGTTCTTGTCCTTCACCTTGTCCATGAAGCCCTGCACGTTCTTCACGTCGCCGATTTCATCGAGCATGGTCAGCACGGCTTCGTTGGCGCCACCGTGCGAGGGGCCCCAGAGCGCGGCGATGCCGGCGGCGATCGCGGCGTACGGATTGGTGCCGGTGGAGCCGGCCATGCGCACCGTGGAGGTGGAGGCGTTCTGCTCGTGGTCGGCGTGCAGGGTGAAGAGGATGTCCAGCGCCTTGGCGGCGATGGGATTGACGTGATACGGCTCGGCCGGCACCGCGAACATCATGTGCAGCAGGTTGCTGCAGTAATCCAGATGGTTCTGCGGATACATGAAGGGCTGGCCGTAGTACTTCTTGTAGGCCGCCGCGGCGATGGTCGGGATCTTCGCGATCATGCGGTGCGCGAAGATTTCGCGATGGCGCGGATCCTTGTTGTTGGTGGTGTCGTGATAGAACGCCGACAGCGAGCCGACCACGCCGGTGAGCATGGCCATGGGATGCGCGTCGTAGTTGAAGCCTTCGAAGAACCGGTTGAGGTTCTCGTTGATCATGGTGTGCTTGCGGATGCTGCTGTCGAAATTCTGCAGCTCCTGGCCCTTGGGCAGCTCGCCGTTGAGGATCAGGTACGCGACTTCCAGGAACGAGCAGTGCTCGGCCAGCTGTGCCACCGGGTAACCGCGATACAGCAGGATGCCCTGATCGCCGTCGATGTAGGTGATGGCCGACTTGGTGGAGCAGGTCGAGGAGAAACCGGGGTCGTAGGTGAACACGCCGGTCTTGTCGTAGACCTTGCCGACGTCCAGGCCCACCGGGCCGAGCGTGCCGCCGATGGCCGGCAGATCAAGCTTCTCGCCGGTCGCGTTGTTGAGAAGACTGTAGCTGGGCGTACTCATGGATTCCTCTTGATGGGCTGTATTTCAGTGAAGGCGGGCGATTGGAATGAGCGGATCAGGCAGCGGCAGCGGGGCGACGGCGCGCGACGCCACTGTCCAGCGCCGCCTGGGCAACGGCCGGCGCGACCAGATTGCGCAGGCGGGGGTCCAGCGGCTTTGGAATGATGTAGTCCGGGCCGAAACACAAGGATTTTAACCCATAAGCGTCCAGCACTTCGCCCGGAACCGGCTCACGGGCGAGCTGGGCCAGGGCGCGCACCGCCGCCACCTTCATGGCGTCATTGATGCAGCTGGCGCGCACGTCGAGCGCGCCACGGAACAGAAACGGGAAGCACAGCACGTTGTTGACCTGATTGGGATAGTCGCTGCGGCCGGTGGCCATGATCAGGTCCCTTCGCACGTTCAGTGCCACCTCCGGACGGATTTCCGGCACCGGATTGGAGAGTGCGAACACGATCGGGCGCTCGGCCATCAGCATCAGCCACTCCTCGCGCACCAGGTCCGGACCGGACAGGCCGATGAACACGTCGGCGCCGGCCAGCGCGCCCGCCAGGCTGCGCCGCTCCGAGGGCTCGACCGCAAACTCGCGCTTCTCCGGATTGAGGCCCGGGTAATCCTCGCGGCCGGTGTGAATCACGCCCTTGCGATCCACCAGCAGCAGATTCTCGCGGCGCGCGCCCAGGGCCACGGCCAGGCGCATCGAGGCGATGCCGGCGGCGCCGGCGCCCAGGCAGACGATGCGGGCGTCTTCGATCCGCTTGCCCTGCAGCTCCAGGGCGTTGAGCAGGCCGGCGCAGAGCACGATGGCGGTGCCGTGCTGGTCGTCGTGAAACACCGGAATGTCCAGGCGTCGCGACAGCTCGGCCTCGATCTCGAAGCAGGCCGGCGCGGCGATGTCTTCCAGATTGATGCCGCCGAAGGTGGGCGCGATGCGCGTCACGGTGTCGATGAATTCGCGCGAGTCCCTGGTATCGACCTCGATGTCGAAGACATCGATGTCCGCGAATTTCTTGAACAGCACCGCCTTGCCTTCCATCACCGGCTTGCCGGCCAGCGCGCCGCAATCGCCCAGGCCCAGCACCGCGGTGCCGTTGGAGATCACCGCCACCAGATTGCCCTTGGCGGTGTAGCGGTAGGCGTTTTCGGGATTGGCCTGGATGGCCAGCACCGGCTCGGCCACGCCCGGGCTGTAAGCCAGGGACAGATCGCCGGGGCCGGACACCGGCTTGGTGATGCTGATGCCCAGTTTTCCGGGGCGAGGATGTTCGTGATAGTCGAGTGCGGCCTGGCTCAGATTCAAAGGCGTGTTCATGGCGGCTGCGCGGCGCTGCGGGCCCGCGGGCATTGGCAAAAGGGGGCGGAATTGTCCGCCGCACACCGCCCAAAACAAAGGGCCGCGCATGGTGCGCGGCCCTGTCACATCAGCCAAGCGACGTGTCGTCGCCGGTACAGCGTTTCGTCTGCGACGCTTACTTCTTGCCGTAGCGCGCCTTGAACTTGCCGACGCGACCGCCGGTGTCCACGACCTTCTGCTTGCCGGTGTAGAAGGGGTGCGAGAGGCTGGAGGTATCGAGCTGCACCAGCGGATACTTCTCGCCGTTGATCTCGATGCTTTCCTTGGTCTTCACCGTCGAGCGGATGATGAAGACGTGATCGGCCGCGCCGTCCTTGAACGCAACCGGGCGGTACTCGGGATGGATGCCGTCTTTCATGGGAAGCTGTCCGCGAAAACTTAAAAAGGGCGCGAAGTTTAATGAAGCGGGTGGGCTACCGCAAGCGCCCCGCGCGATTTGCCGGCGCGGCCGCTCACTCGCTTTCCGGGCTCACGTCCACCAGCGGCAGCTCGCCCTCCTCGCCCAGCTGCACATGGACCGCCATGGGACGGCAGCAGACCGGGCAGTCCTCCGTGTAGTCCTGCACCTCGCCGGCCGACAGATCGATGTCGAGCTGGATGGCTTCCCAGCAGGCGGGGCAGGTGACGGTCACTTCTTCGAGCATCAGTCCAGCTTACAGGAACAGCTGCAGCAGGCCATTGAGATGGCGGTGGCCCAGCGCCGTGGGGCGCACCCGGCCCTGGGATTCTTCGATCAGGCCGCGCGCCTGCGCGGTCTGGGCGGGCGCCAGCGCCGCCCAGCGCAGGCCGGTGCGCGCTTCGTAATCGGCGATGGCGAAGCCTGCGTTGAGGCGCAGGGCGTTCATGAGAAATTCGAAGGGCAGGTCCTGCGCGCCCACCGTTCGCTGCTCCTGAATCGCGCCCGGGCCGCCGGCTTGGGCCAGATAGGTTTTGGGATGCTTGTGCCGCGCGCGGCGCTGCACGCCCTCCGCCAGGCTGCGCTTGCCATGTGCGCCGGCGCCGATGCCCAGGTAATCGCCGAACTGCCAGTAGTTGAGGTTGTGCCGCGCGCGCCGGCCCTCCTGCGCATAGGCCGAGACCTCGTACTGCGCGTAGCCGGCGCCGGCGAGCAGGCTCTGCGCCTGTTCCTGCATCTGCCAGGCGCTGTCCTCGTCGGGCAGCGGCGGCGGGCGCGCGGCGAATTCGGTGTTGGGCTCCAGCGTCAGCTGGTAATAGGACAGATGCGTGGGCTGCAGCGCGATGGCCGCGCGCAGATCGCCCAGGGCCTGCGCCGGCGTCTGCTCGGGCAGGGCGAACATCAGATCCAGATTGAAGTTGGCAATGCCCGCGGCGCGCGCCATGTCCACCGCGCGGCGCACCTCGGCGCTGTCGTGGATGCGGCCCAGGCGCTTGAGCATGGCATCGTCGAGGCTCTGCACGCCGATGGACAGGCGGTTGATGCCCGCCGCCGCATAGCCGGCGAAGCGCGCGGCCTCGGCGGTGCCGGGATTGGCTTCCAGGGTGATTTCGATATCGGGTGCAAAGCGCAGCCGCCTGGCCACGGCCTCCAGCAGCCGGCCGATGGCGCGCTCGGAAAACAGGCTCGGCGTGCCGCCGCCCATGAAGATCGAAACCAGCGGCCGCGCTTCCGGCGCCTGGCTCAGCTCGTAATCCAGATCACGCAGCAGTGCGTCCACATAGGCTTCTTCCGGCAGGGTTTCGCGCAGGCCATGCGAGTTGAAGTCGCAGTAGGGGCATTTCTGCACGCACCAGGGGAAGTGCAGGTAGAGCGACAATGGCAGCGCTTCCGCGCGCGGGCCCGAGGCCGGCAGGCTCATGCCGGCAGCTGGCGGAGCAGGCTGTGCATGGCGCGGGCGCGGTGCGAGACGCGGTTCTTCAGCTCGGCGGGCAGCTCGGCGGCGCTGCGCGCCAGTTCGGGCACATAGAACAGCGGGTCGTAGCCGAAGCCGTTCGCGCCCTGCGCGGCTTCGAGGATGCGGCCGGGCCAGAAGCCTTGTGCGATCAGCGGGACAGGGTCTTGCGCATGACGCAGCAGCACCAGCACGGAGACGAAGCGGGCGCTGCGCTGCGCCTCCGGCAGGCCGGCCAGGGCGTGCAGCAGTTTTTCATTGTTGGCGGCATCGGAAGCGCGCTCTGCGGCATACCGCGCGGAGCGCACACCGGGCGCGCCACCCAGTGCCGCGACTTCCAGTCCCGAGTCATCGGCCAGCGCCGGCAGTCCGGAGACGCGCGCGGCGTGGCGGGCCTTGAGCAGGGCGTTCTCGATGAAGCTCTCGCCGGTTTCCTCGACGTCTTCATCGCTGAACTCGCTGACCAGACGCAGCGCGTAGCCGCGTGGCGCGAGCAGAGCCTGCAGCTCGGCGAGTTTCTTCTGGTTGCGCGAGGCCAGCACCAGGGTCTGCGCGAGGGGCGCGGGCGGTGGCGCGGCGCCGTCCAGCACCAGGCGCTTGCCGTAGCTCAGCACCGCATCGCGGCGATAGCCGAGACGTTCATAGAACAGCGCCGCGCCGGTGTTGTCCTCGCGCAGCTGCAGATTCATCTTCGGGGCGCCGAGGCTGGCGACATAGGCTTCGGCAGCAGCCATCAGCTGCCGGCCCAGGCCCTGGTGACGCAGCGCGGGATCGGCGGCCAGATAGTTCACCCAGCCGCGATGTCCGTCATAGCCGGCCATCACGCTGCCGACGATGCGCGCATCCTGCACGGCGACGAGAAAGCCTTCGGCCTGCTGCGCGAGCTTGCGCGCGATATCGCGCTGCGGATCGTTCCAGGGCCGCGTCAGGCCGCAGGCCTGCCACAGCGCGATGACCGCGCCGGCATCGTCCGGCACGAAGCGCCGGATCTGCACGGCCTCAGGCATCGAGGGCCTGACGCTGGGCGGCGCTGAGTTCGGCGATGCCCTTGGCGGCGAGATCGAGCAGGGCATTGAGTTCGTCGCGACGGAAGGCATGGCCTTCGGCGGTGCCCTGCACCTCGATGAACTGACCGGCTTCGTTCATCACCACGTTCATATCGCACTCGCAGCCGGAGTCTTCGCTGTAGTCCAGGTCGAGCACCGGCTGACCCTGGACGATGCCCACCGACACTGCCGCGATCTGGCCGAACAGGGCGTCCTTCTTGATCTGGCCACGCTTGCGCATGCTGCGCAGGGCTTCGGCCAGCGCGATATAGCCGCCGGTGATCGAGGCGCAGCGCGTGCCGCCGTCGGCCTGCAGCACATCGCAGTCGATGGTGACGGTGTAGCCGGCGATGGCATTGAGGTCCACGCAGGCGCGCAGCGAGCGACCGATCAGGCGCTGGATTTCCTGCGTGCGCCCGGACTGCTTGCCCTGCGCCGCTTCGCGACGGCTGCGGTCATGCGTGGCGCGGGGCAGCATGCCGTATTCGGCCGTCACCCAGCCGCCTTCCTTCTTCCAGGCCGGGCCGCGCTCTTCGACGCTGGCGGTGCACAGCACGCGGGTATCGCCGCAGGCGATCAGCACCGAGCCTTCGGCGTGCTTGGTGAAGCCGCGGGTGATGTGCAGGGGGCGAAGCTGGTCGGCCGCACGGCCGGAGACGCGGGTGAAAGAACTCACGTGGAAATGACAGGCTGCTTGCGGGCGCGGAGTATAACGCGCCAGGGCCGGCGCCAGAGCAGCAGGCCCAGCAGCAGCGCCAGATACAGAAGCGGCTCGCGCAGATCGGATTTCACCAGCCAGACGAAGTGCAGTGCCGCCAGCAGCGCGGCGGGATAGATGAGTTTGTGCAAGGTGGCCCAGCGCCGTTTCAGGCGCTGCTGCCAGCCGCGCGTGGAGGTCAGCGCCAGCGGCAGCAGGAGCAGCAGCGCGGCAAAGCCCAGGGTGATGTAGCGGCGCTTGATGAGGTCGGCCGCCAGCTGTCGCGCGGAGAATTCCAGATCGAAAGTGAGATAGATGCTGAAGTGCAGGCAGGCCCAGGCAAAAGCCCAGAGCCCGAGCAGGCGACGGATGCGCAGCGGTTCGCTGCGCTTCAGTCGCTCGCGCAGGGGACTCATGGCCAGGGTGAGCAGCAGCAGGCGCAACGCCCATTGCCCGCTGTGGTGCTCGATGAACTCCACGGGATTGGCGCCCAGCCGGCCCTGCAGAATCAGCCAGCCCAGCTGCAGCAGCGGCGCGGTGGCCAGCGTCCAGGCCGCGAGCCGCCAGCACAGCAAGACGCGCGCCGGCGACATCAGTAGTAGCGCCGCAGATCCAGACCGCTGTACAGGGACGCCACTTCCGGATAGCCGTTGAACATCAGGGTGTCGCGCTTGAACAGCTCGCCCAGGCGCCGCTCGCGGCTCTGCGACCAGCGCGGATGATCGACCGCCGGATTCACATTGGCGTAGAACCCGTACTCGTCCGGCGCCAGAGCGCTCCACGTGGTGGCCGGCTGCTTCTCCGTGAAGCGGATGCGCACGATGGACTTGATGCTCTTGAAACCGTACTTCCAGGGCACGGTCAGGCGCAGCGGCGCGCCGTTCTGATTCGGCAGCACGCGGCCGTACATGCCCACGCTCAGCAGCGTGAGCGGATGCATGGCCTCGTCGATGCGCAAACCCTCGCGATACGGCAGCTGCAGACCGCTGAAGCGTGCCAGCGGCATCTGCTGGTCGTCGTAGAGCGTTTCAAAGGCCACGTATCGGGCTTTGGACGTGGGCTTGAAGCGCTTGAGGAAATCGCCGAGCGGAATGCCCAGCCAGGGCACCACGATGCTCCAGGCTTCCACGCAGCGATGCCGGTAGATGCGCTCTTCCAGTGCGCCGGCCAGCAGGCTGTCGATATCGACCTGCGCCGGCGCCTCGCATTCGCCGTCCACCACCACCGTCCAGGGCCGGGTCTTGAGCTTGCCGGCATTGCGCGCGGGCTCGTCCTTGGCGGTGCCGAACTCGTAATAGTTGTTGTAGCTGCTCACGTCCTCGAAGCTGTTGGGCTTCTCGCCGCCGGCCCTCTCGCGGCGGGTGCTGATTTTCAGCGCGCCGGGCCCCGGGCTTTGTGCGCGGCCCAGACCGGGCGCGGCCAGGGCGATGCCGGCCAGACCCAGCTGCTGCAGAAAGCGGCGGCGGCTGGCGTAGACCTCGGGCGGTGTGATCTCGGTTTCCCGCAGCAGATGCGGCGGCGCGATGCGTATCAGCATGATCAGCTCGGTGAAAAAGCGGGCAGGAGCATTCAAGACCGCAGCTTGCGACAAGCCGTTCGGCCTTACCATATGCGTGGTACGAACTGGCATGACGATTGGACGCGCGGCAATGACTTTGGACGAACTGGCGGAAACCTTCGAATTTCTCGGCGACTGGGAGGAGCGCTACCGCTATCTCATTGAACTCGGCCGCAAGCTGCCGCCGCTGCCCGAGGGCGCGCACAACGAGGCCAACAAGGTGCGCGGCTGCATGTCGCAGGTCTGGCTGACGCAGGAAGTGCTGCCCGGCCCGCCCAAGACCCTGGAATTTCGCGGCGATTCGGATGCGCACATCGTCAAGGGCCTGATTGCGGTGCTGCTGAGCCTGACGTCGGGGCGCACGCCCCGCGAGATTCTGGATCTGGACATCGGCTCGGCTTTCGAGCGTCTGGGGCTGGAAAGCAATATCTCCATGAACCGCCGCAACGGTTTTTATGCCATGGTGGAGCGCATCAAGGCGCTGGCGGCGCAGGAGGCCTGAGGCTGCCGCGAGCCCCTGTCACAAGCGCCGCGTTGCGCCGGCCCTAGAATCAGGCGGGTTTTCCCAAGGAGCTGCACCATGGAAGTCATTGCACTGGTTTTTGTCGCCTTCGTCATCGTCACCCTCTGGAAGGGCGTGGTGATGGTGCCGCAGGGCCGTGAATACACCGTCGAGCGCTTCGGCAAGTACCGCGCAACCTTCCGCCCCGGCCTGCACTGGCTGGTGCCCTACGTGGACAGCGTCGGCCGCAAGCTGTCGATGATGGAGCAGGTGCTGGACGTGCCTTCGCAGGAAGTCATCACCAAGGACAACGCCATGGTCGGCGTCGACGGCGTGGTGTTCTTCCAGGTGCTGGACGCGCCCAAGGCCGCCTACGAGGTGCAGCAGCTGGAATACGCGATCCTGCAGCTGACCATGACCAATCTGCGCACGGTGATGGGATCCATGGATCTGGACGAGCTTTTGAGCCAGCGCGACCACATCAACCTCAAGCTGCTGTCGGTGGTCGATCAGGCCACCACGCCCTGGGGCGTGAAGGTGACGCGCATCGAGATCAAGGACATCCGCCCGCCGCCGGCGCTGGTGGAGTCGATGGCGCGGCAGATGAAGGCCGAGCGCGAGAAGCGCGCCAACATCCTCGACGCCGAAGGCTTCCGCCAGGCGGCGATTCTCAAGGCCGAGGGCGAGCGCAATGCCGAAATCCTCGCCGCCGAGGCGCAGAAGATCGCCGCGGTGCTGGAGGCCGAGGGCCGGCGCGAGGCGGCGTTTCGCGATGCCGAGGCGCGCGAGCGCGGTGCCGAGGCCGAGGCCAAGGCCACCACCATGGTCAGCGAGGCCATCGCCAAGGGTGATGTGCAGGCGATCAACTACTTCGTCGCGCAGAAATACGTGGAGGCGCTGGGCAAGATCGCCAGCAGCCCCAACGAGAAGCTGGTGCTGATGCCCCTGGAGGCCGCCAGCGTGATCGGCGCCATCGGCGGCATCGCCGAGCTGGCCAAGAAGGCCGGCGCGGTGAAGTCCTGATCGATCCGCAGCCGGAGCCGCGCATGAGACTGCATGAGCTGCTGTACTGGCACTGGTGGGTCGCCGCCCTGTTGCTGCTGATGCTGGAAGCCTTCGCGCCCGGTGCGGTGTTCCTGTGGATGGGCGTGTCGGCCGCCGTGGTCGGCCTGCTGCTCCTGCTCATGCCCCAGCTGGCGCTGGCTGCGCAGCTGATCGTGTTCGGGGTGCTGGCCCTGATCGCCTTCTTCGCCTGGCGCCGCTTCAAGCCGCAGGCGGACGCCGAGGATCAGCCCGCGCTCAACCGCCGCGGCGAGTCCTATGTGGGCCGCCATTTCACGCTCAGCGAGGCCATCGTCAACGGCGTCGGCGAGCTGCGCGTGGATGACACGCAGTGGCGCGTCGTCGGTCCGGATTTGCCGTCCGGCAGCGCGGTGCGCGTGACCGGCACGGAAGGTGCAACGCTCAAGGTCGAAGCCCTGCGATGAGAGCCTTGCCATGCACAGCAGTACCGTTGACGAAATGAGCGCCCAGCAGCACACGCCGCAGGGCCTGCACGCGCATCGCGGCGAGATCGTCGGCATCGAAATCCCCGAAACGCTCTACAGCCTCGGCGAGGAGATCGCGCACGCGGTCACCCACGGCGTCGGTGCGCTGCTGGCCATCGTCGGCCTGGTGGCGATCGTGGTGCGCGCGGCGCTGTACGGCACCTACTGGCATGTGATCGCCTGCAGCGTGTTCGGGGCCACGCTGGTGCTGATGTACACCGCCTCCACGCTCTATCACAGCATCCCGCTGCCGCGCGCCAAGCGCGTGCTGCGCGTGATCGATCACTCGCTGATCTACTTCCTGATCGCCGGCACCTACACGCCGTTCACGCTGGTGACCCTGCACGGGGTCTGGGGCTGGAGTCTGTTCGCGGTGACCTGGGGCCTGGCGGTGGCCGGCGTGGTGTTCAAGATCTACGCCACGGGCCGTTTCGAAAAGCTCTCGCTGTTCATCTATCTGGCGATGGGCTGGTGCGCGCTGGTGGCGGTCAAGCCCATCCTGCAGAACCTCGAGACCGGCGGCGTGCTGCTGACGGCGGCGGGCGGCCTGGTCTACAGCGGGGGCGTGGCTTTCTACACCTGGGAGCGGCTGCGCTATCACCATGCGATCTGGCACTTGTTCGTGCTGGGTGGCAGCGTGCTGCAGTACTTCGCGGTGTTCTTCTACGTGGTGCCCGGCCCGGCCTGAACACCGGACCGCGGTCGGGCGGGCGCGGCGCGGGGCTCAGTCTTCTTCTTCCGTCGCGTCTTCCGGCAGCGGCAGATAGTGGATGTGCGTGCCGCTCTCGCCGCGCACGGCCAGACGCACCATGGCTTCGGCGACTTGTTCGGCGGGGATCGGCCGGTAGCGGCGCAGGGGGCCGGCGCAGAGCATGGCCAGCAGCGGCGAGAGTTTTTGTGCGAAGGCTTCGCCCCGCCGGTGTTCGCTGCGGGCGCCCAGCAGCAGCGAGGGCCGCAGAATGTGCAGGGCTTCGAAGTCCAGCGCCGACACCGCCTTCTCCATGCGCCCCTTCACGCGTGAATAGAAGCTCGGCGCGTGCTCGGAAGCGCCGGCTGCGGAAATCACCAGGAACTGCTGCGCGCCGGCCGCGTGCGTCAGCCGCGCCAGTTCCACCACCATGCGGTAGTCCACATCTTCAAACGCCGCGCGCGAACCGGCCGTGCGCAGCGTGGTGCCCAGGCAACAGAACACATCGTCCACCCGCAGCGACTCGCCCAGCGCCTCGAGCCCGGCGAAGTCCGTGACGATTTCGCGCAGATGCGGGTGGCTCAGGTTCAGGGGCCGGCGCGTCAGCACGCGCACCTGGGCATAGGCCGGGTCCTGCAGCAGGCGCTGCAGTACGCCGCGGCCCACCAGGCCGCTGGCGCCGGCGATCAGTGCGACCCGGTTCATGCCTTTGCACTTGTCATCGAGATTGCCGCCCTATATATCCCTGAGGAAACATGAAATATCAGTTCCCCGCTACGAGCGCCATGACCTTGCACCCAGGCTTCGAACTACATCCCCAACTGCGTGCGGACACATTGGCCGTCGGCGACTGGCCACTGTCCCGGGTGCTACTGATGAATGACACGCACTATCCCTGGCTGATTCTGGTGCCGCGCCGCCCCGGCCTGCGCGAAATCTATGAGCTGCCGGAGGGGGAGCGTCAACAGCTTATGCGCGAATCCTGCCTGCTGGCCAGCACCCTCATGCGGCTGTTCACCGGCGACAAGCTCAACGTGGCGGCGCTGGGCAACATGGTGCCGCAGCTGCATCTGCACCACATCGTGCGCCGCGTCGGCGATCCGGCCTGGCCGGCGCCCGTCTGGGGCAGGCACCCTGCGCAGCCGTATCTTGAGGCGGCGGCCGATGACTGCCTGGCGCTGCTGCGCCGCGAATTGACCGCGCTGTTGCCCCTGCAGGTCTGAGCGGCGCTTGCCGCTGCGAGCCGCGGCTCTCTACAGTGCCGCGTTCTCGGGCAGGAGGCGGCAATGGACAATGTGGCGGGCAAGTGCGTGCTGATCACCGGCGCGGCCATGGGCATGGGCCGTCTCTACGCGGAGCATGCGGTGCGCGAAGGCGCGGCCGCCGTGGTGCTCTGGGACATCAATGCCGCTGAACTCGACAAGACCGCCGCCGAGCTGCGCGGTCGCGGCGGCAAGGTGCATGCGCAGGTGGTGGACGTCTCGCAGCAGCCGGCGATCGCCGCCGCCGCCGAGACCCTGCGCCGCGAGGTGGGCGAGCCGGATGTGCTGATCAACAACGCCGGCATCGTGCGCGGCAAGTATTTCTGGGAGCACGACCCGCAGAAGGACATCTACGCCACCATGGCCATCAACGCCCTGGCGCCGATGTACATCACCCGCGAGTTCCTGCCCGGCATGATCGCGCGCCGTGATCGCCAGGCGCGCATCGTCAACATCTCCTCGGCGGCGAGCATGGTCTCCAACCCGCGCATGAGCGTGTACTGCGGCTCGAAATGGGCCTGCACCGGCTGGAGCGATTCGGTGCGCCTGGAGCTGGAGGCAGCCGGCCACGCGCACATCAAGCTGCTCACGGTCTGCCCCACGTATATCGCCACCGGTATGTTCGAGGGCGTGAAGAAGATGCTGTTCACGCCCATCCTCACCCCGCAGTCGGTGGTGGACGCGGTCTGGCAGGGCATGAAGGCGGGCCGCGTGCGCCTGATCCTGCCCTGGACGGTGTATCTGTCCAATGCGCTCAAGGGACTGCTGCCGGTGCGCCTGTTCGACTGGATGGCGCGGCATGTGTTCCGCGTCTACAACACCATGGACGAATTCAAGGGCCGCTCGTCCTGAGCCGGACCACCGCCTGACTTGTCTCATTGCTCTGGTGGCATGGCGCGCCGTATAAACGCGCCATCATCCCTGCGGTGCCTATGTTGCCCGCAAACAGCCGGAGGAAGAAGTCATGAAAGCCCGCCAGAGCCTGGCGCTTGCTGCTGTCGCGGCCTTGCTGCTGGCCGCCTGTCAGAGTGGTCCGCCCAAGCCGCCGCCCTGCAAGGTCTGCGCTTATGGCGGGCCGGGCGCGCCGCCCGGCGTGGCCTTGCCGCCGGGACTGGCCACGCCGTTCAAGGCGGGCGAGCGGGTGGCCGTGGCCAAGGCCGTGGAGTTGCGCAGCGCGCCCTCGCCCACCGGCGAGACGGTGGAAGCCCTGCCGGCCGGCACCGTGGTCACGCTGCGCTCGCGCATGCTCAATGCCATCGGCCCCTGGTGGCTGGTGGATCATCAGCTCAATTCCGGCTGGCTGCGCGAGAGCGAGCTGCCCGCGCCGCGCTGAAAAATCCCGCCGCTGACGGCGCGCCGCTGGCTGCGCCGTCAGCCACCCTGTGTTTGCCGGAGCATCGCTTGTGATCATGGCGCTCCGGTAAGATCGCGGGCACTCTAAGGCTAAACACAGGGCGGGGAGCGGCAACATGAATTATTTCGTCACCGGCGCCACCGGCTTCATCGGCAAGTTCCTGATCGAGAAATTGCTGCAGCGTGAGGGCAGCAGTGTCTATGCGCTGGTGCGCGAGGGCTCCCAGGAAAAGTTCGAGCTGCTGCAGGAGCGCTTCGGCGAGGCCGGTGACCGCCTGATCGCAGTGACTGGCGACGTGACCCAGCCCGGCCTGGTCAGCGACGCCGACCGCAAGAAGCTGCACGGCAAGATCGACCATGTGTTCCATCTGGCCGCCGTTTATGACATGAACATGGACGATACGCAGGCCGACCGCATCAACATCGACGGCACGCGCAATCTCGTCGAATTCGTCAACGGTCTGGGCGGCAAGGTCAGGCTGCACCACGTCTCCAGCGTCGCGGTGGCCGGCGGCAGCTTCGTGGGCCGCTTCACGGAAGAGATGTTCGACGAAGGCCAGAACGTCGATCACCCCTATTACCGTTCCAAGTACCAGTCCGAAGCCATCGTCCGCAACGAGACCAAGGTGCCGTTTCGCATCTTCCGTCCGGGCACCGTGGTCGGTGCCTCGCAGACCGGCGAGATGGACAAGATCGACGGGCCTTACTACTTCTTCAAGGCCATCCAGAAGCTGAGCTTCGCCATCCCCAAGTGGCTGCCGCTGCTGGGCATCGAGGGCGGCAAGGTGCCGGTGGTGCCGGTGGACTACGTGGCCGCGGCCATGGACTACATCGCGCACAAGGACGGCCTGGACGGCGGCTGCTTCTGCCTGGTGCAGTCCAAGCAGCCCAGCGTGGGTGATCTGCTGCAGACCCTGCTGGAAGTCGCGCACGGCCCTGAGTTCGCGCGCAAGCTGGAGCTGCCCAAGCTGCCGTCGGCGATGCGCCAGATCGCCGGGCAGGTGAAGAGCCGCATTCCCAACAGCGTGGAGACCAAGTTCTCGCAGCTGATCGGCGTGCCGCTGTCGGTGGTGGCCTATGTCGGCAACCGCACGGTGTTCGACGACAAGAAGACCCGCGCGGCGCTGAAGGGTTCGCACATCCAGTGCCCGGAGTTCCGCGATTACGCCGAGCAGCTCTGGCAGTACTGGGAGAAGTTCCTCGACATCGACACCAAGGTGCCGCGCGGTGCGGTGCAGAAGCTGGGCGGCAAGGTGGCGGTGGTGACCGGCGCCTCGCGCGGCATCGGCATGGTGGTGTCCAAGAAGCTCGCGGCGGCTGGCGCCAAGGTGGTGCTGGTCTCGCGCAAGCGCGAGAAGCTCGAAGAGCTGCAGAAGGTGATCGAGGCCGCCGGCGGCGAGGCGCATGTCTACCCCTGCGACCTCAACGACATGGAAGCCATCGACCGCTGCTCGCAGGACATCCTCAAGGATTTCGGCCATGTCGACATCCTGATCAACAACGCCGGCCGTTCGATCCGCCGCGCGGTGTTCGAGTCGCTGGACCGTTTCCATGACTTCGAACGCACCATGCAGCTGAACTACTTCGGCGCGGTGCGCATGATCCTCAACTTCCTGCCGTCGATGGCCAAGCAGAAGAACGGCCATATCGTGAACATCAGCTCGATCGGCGTGCTGGCCAATGCCGCGCGTTTCTCGGCCTATGTGGCAAGCAAGGCGGCGCTGGACGCGTTCGGCCGCTGCCTGTCGGCGGAAGTGAAGCACCGCAACATCGAGATCACCGCGATCTACATGCCGCTGGTGCGCACGCCGATGATCGCGCCGACCAAGATCTACGACTACGTGCCCACCTGGTCACCGGAGAAGGCCGGCGACACCGTGATGCATGCCCTGCTCAAGCGCCCGAAGTCCATCGCCACGCCGCTGGGCACCGCCGCGCAGCTTTCGTATGCGCTGTGGCCCAAGCTCAACGACTACATCCTCAACAAGGGCTTCCACCTGTTCCCGTCCTCGGAAGCCTCCAAGGGCCGCAAGGAAGGCGCCAAGCCCACGCTGGAGCAGGTGGTGTTCGCCAACATCTTCAAGGGCGAGTACTTCTAGGCAAGCGGCTGCGCGTGCCGCGCGCTGTGGTGCCGGCCGGAGGCTCCCGCGACGCAGTCGGGGCAGAAGGCTGGAGCGCTGCAACAAAAAGCCCGCCGTGCAGGCGGGCTTTTTCGTGCCTCAAGGTGCGGGATCAGGCGCTGCGCGCATGGCGCAGGCGGCGCTGTTCCACCGAGCCAGCCAGGCTGCGCAGCAGCTCGGCGGTGTCGTCCCAGTGGATGCAGGCGTCGGTCACCGACTGGCCGTAGCACATGGCCGGGCCGATGTCCTGGCGGCCTTCCACCAGATGCGATTCGATCATCACGCCGATGATGCGCTCGTCGCCGCCGGCGATCTGGTGGCCCACGTCCTGGCCCACGCTGATCTGCTTCTTGTGCTGCTTGCTGGAATTGGCGTGGGAGAAGTCGATCATCACCTGCGGACGCAGGCCGGCCTTGCTCAGCGCCGCGCAGGCCGCGTCCACGCTCTTGGCGTCGTAATTGGTGCCGGAGCTGCCGCCGCGCAGAATCACGTGGCAGTCCTCGTTGCCGGTGGTTTCGAAGATGCCCACCTGACCCTGCTGGGTCAGCGACAGGAAGCGGTGCGGATGCCTGGCCGACATCACCGCGTCCACCGCCACCTTCACCGAACCTTCGGTGCCGTTCTTGAAGCCCACCGGGCAGGACAGCGCCGAGGCCAGCTCGCGATGCAGCTGCGATTCGGTGGTGCGCGCGCCGATGGCGCCCCAGGCGACCAGATCGGTGAGGTACTGCGGGGTGAGGATGTCCAGGTATTCCACGCCGGCGGGAATGCCCATGTCATTGAGCTGCAGCAGCAGCTCGCGGCCCATGCGCAGGCCCTTGTTGATGTCATAGCTGTCGTCCAGGTTCGGGTCGTTGATCAGGCCCTTCCAGCCGACCGTGGTGCGCGGCTTCTCGAAGTACACGCGCATGATGATCAGCAGATGCTTGGACAGCTGCTCGCGCAGGGTCTTGAGGCGCTCGGCGTATTCCAGCGCGGCCTTGGGATCGTGGATGGAGCAGGGGCCGACGATCACCAGCAGGCGGTCGTCGCGGCCGTGCAGCACGTCCTGAATCTCGCGGCGCGCATCGAAGGTGGTCTGCGCCGCGCGCTCGCTGGCCGGCAGCTCGGCCTGCACCTGGGCGGGCGTGGAGACACCGCTGATGGACTTGATTCGGGTGTTTTCGGTGACGACGCGCATGACACAAAACCTGTGTAACCCCAAATGGGGCCGGGATGCTAGCAGGTTTGCCGGGCCTGCTCACCCGGGCCTGCGCTGAGTTTTTTCTATGGCGGCGATAGCGGAGACGCGCCCTGCCTCAGGCACAATGCCGCCCAATCTGCCCCTTTCGCCCAGGATGCCCAAGCCCATGCTGCGCCGATCCGTCTTGCTCCTCGCCCTGCTGCTGAGCGGCGCCGTACAGGCCGAGCCCTTCGTGCTGGGCACCAGCAACCAGGCGGCACTGGCGCGGCACGCGCCGCTGCCCACGCCGCAGGCCGACGCCACCGGCAGCGGCCTGCGCCTGAGCCTGGACTGGACCAATGAATTCGTGCTCGACCAGCGCGGCACCGAGGCGCTGCTGCTGGATGGCGAGACCCTGCGCCTGAATCTCGCGGCGCGCTGGAACTGGCGCGGCTGGCTGCTGGGCGCCGAGCTGCCCGTGCTCAATACCTCGGGCGGCGTGCTCGACAGTCCCATCGAGAGCTGGCATCAGTTCTTCGGGCTGCCCAATGGCAATCGCGAAGACGAGCCGCGCAAGCAGTATCGCGATGTCTACCAGCGCAACGGCCAGACCCTGCTCGATCTGGACAGCGGCAAGACCGGCATCGGCGATGCGCGCCTGTCGCTGGCGCGCTGCGGCGCGGCCGGCTGCTGGCGCGGCCTGCTGCAGCTGCCCACCGGCGATGCCGAGCGGCTCATGGGCGGCGGCCTGGGCGGCGCGCTGTGGTACGAGCGGCCGTACGCCTTTGCCGCCGGCGGCGCCTGGAGCGGCGCGCTCGCCGCCGGTGTCGCGGCGGTGCGTGCCGATGGCCCGCTGCAGGATCAGCAGCGCCAGTTCATTCCCTTCGGCTGGGCCTCGCTGGGCTATCAGCTGCTGGCCAGGCTGGAACTGGGCGCGCAGTTCTATCTGCACGGCCCGCTGTACAGCGATTCGGAGCTGGCCGCGCTGCGCCGCCCCGGCGGCCAGCTGGCCTTCGGCCTGCGCTACCGCCCCACACCGCAGACCTCGCTGTGGCTGGGCGCGCAGGAAGATCCCATCATCGAATCCTCGCCGGACTTCTCGATCCATCTGGCGGTGGACTGGCATTGAGCGCCGCCGCGATGGACTCCCGTCTGCTGCGCGCCATCGGCTGGCTGGCGTCCTGCGCCGCGCTGGCCATGTACTTCGCCTACATCGACCAGATCCGCCTGAACCTGCAGGGCCACAAGGGTTCGGCGATCCAGGCCGGGGCGACCGTCGTCAACTGCATGCTGTGGACGGTGTATGGCGCCGCCCGCGCGCGTCGCGACTGGCCGATCATCGTCGCCAACGTGCCCGGCATCGTGCTGGGCCTGATCGCGCTGCTCACGGCCTAGCTGGGGGATCTGCGCAGTCGCCGGCATCCCCGCAGCCGGCTAGGCTTGGCCGATGATCGCCGCCGATGAACACATCGCCCTGCATCACCTCACCCGGGCGCACGCGCCGTTTCTGCAGCGCCTGATGAACGAGCCGTCCTGGCTCGCCAACATCGGTGATCGCGGTATCCGCAGTCTGGCCGATGCCGAGCGTTTCATCGCGGAGAAGATCCGGCCTGCGTATGAGGCACAGGGCTACGGCATGTATGCGCTGACCCGCGCCAAGGACGAGACGCCGCTGGGCGTCTGCGGCCTGTTCCGGCGCGAGGTGCTGCCGCTGCCGGATCTGGGCTTTGCCCTGCTGCCGGAATACTGGGGCCAGGGCCTGGCCTGCGCCGCCGCGCGACTGACCCTGCGCCACGCCCATGAGGTCTTGGGCCTGCGCCGCCTGCTGGCGATCACCGCGCCGCACAATGAGCGCTCGGCGCGTCTCCTGCAGCGCCTGGGCTTTGTCTGCACGGGCAGCGTGCGGCTGGCGCCGGATGCCGAAACCCTGCAGCTCTACGACAGCGGCGAAATCGCGCCTTAGAACTTATCCGCGAATTGCACGCGCTTGCGACGGAGGTCGTTTTGCCGCAGGGCAAGGCGGCAGGCGCGCCGCTTGGTGATTCCAAGCCAGCGGCTGCCAACGCCGCACTGCGACAAAACGGCCCCGTCCCGAAGGGTTGCGCCCAAATCGCGCCATGCGGCGTTGCGAAACGCAAGCCTTGGAACCACCAAGGCCTGCGTTTCGCGCCTTGCCTGGCGCGATTTTGGGCAGCAACGCAAGCGTGTGCAATTCGCGGATAAGTTCTTAAACCGCGTCGGCGTCCTGCACCGGCAGCAGGCATTGCAGCATCGCTTCGAAATGCATCAGCCCCAGCTCCTGGCGGCCGGCCTCCAGCCAGATGTGACGCAGCAGCATGGTGCTGCGCCAGCGCAGCTCGCGCAGGCTCAGCTGCAACTCGGCGGCGATCTCCTCGTCGAGTGCGCCCAGCGTTTCGGCATCGGCAATCAGGAACATCACGCCGCTGGCGTTGAGCGCCACCAGCAGCGTGGTGCACAGCTCGCTGACGCGACCGGCGAAATGGCGCACCGACCAGGGCATGTCGTGGTTGCTGTGGGTCTGCACCGCCGCGTCCTTGCAGTTCTGCAGGCGGAGGTAGATGTCCTGCGCCGCGCGGCAGAGTTCGCGCGGGTCCTGCTGCGTCGCCGGCGGCGGCACCGGATGGCCCAGGGTCTCGCAGACCACAGACACCAGATCGGCCGGAAACTGCCGGCTCACCAGGCGCAGGGCCAGCAGGGCCTGCGCCTCGGATTGCGCTTCCTCCGCGAAGATCGCCGCCAGCACGTCGGCGACGATCAGCAGGCGCCCGTGCACGGACAGCGCGTCCTCTTGCAGGCCCAGCGGATAGCCGCTGCCGTCCAGGCGCTCGTGATGCTCCTGCACCGCGCGCACGATGCGCGGCGGCATGCTCGCGCAGTCGGCCAGCAGCAGCGCGCCGATGCGCGGATGCACCGCCACCTGCCGCCACTGCTCGACGCTCAGCGGCTTCTGCCGGTCGAGCATGTCGGGGTTCACGTACATCTCGCCGAAGTCGTGGCAGAGCCCGGCGAGAATCAGCGCCGGCAGCTCGGATTCCGGCAGGCCGATGCGTCGCGCCAGCAGCGTCGCGATCAGCGACGCGAGCAGGGCGTGCTCGTAGCCGCCGCTGCCGTCGAAGGCCACCGTGCTCAGCTGCAGCTCCGGCACGCCGGAAACCTCCAGGGTGGCGAACTGTGCGCGCACCTCGCCCAGATGCGGGCCGCCCAGCTTCGGCAGCGCCGGCAGCTGCGCCAGCAGGCGCTCCAGGTCCTGACACAGATGCGCGCTGCGCACGCCGTCTTCGAGACGGATGCAGATTTCCAGCGGTTTGTGCAGGCGGCTTTCCAGCAGACGGTCGCGCAGCGTCACCGAGATCGGTTTGCCGGCGGCCCAGAGTTTCAGGCCGTGCTGGTTGTAGATGTCCTCGCCAGCCAGGATGGGTTTGTGTTCCGCAGCGCTGAGCAGCCGGCCCAGATAATGTGGATTGGGCTGCACGAAAGAAAATGTTCCCATCTGCCTGCCTTGTTCTGGATTGGGGGATTGCGAGCCGGCGGCAAGCGGTCATCGCAAGGCATTGGTGCGGCAGCTTGGAATGTCACTCATGCGTATGGCCTTGTGCAAGAGCAGCGCTGTCGGAATTTGTCCGGGCTTCGGGTGGTCGTATGCTGAAGGCCCCACGCACGCTGTCCTGTTATGACTGATCTGCTGCAACACCTCCGCACGCTGGAGGCGGAACTGCATCATCCCGGCGTCGCCTGCTCCGGCGAGCGCCTGGCGCAGCTGCTGCATCCGCAGTTTCATGAGGTGGGCCGCTCCGGCCGGCGCTACGACCGCGACACCGTGATCGCGCATCTGGCCCAGGCCCGCGGCCCCACGGCGCTGGCGGCGCAGGACTATGTGCTGCAGGCGCTGGGGCCGGACTGCGCGCTGCTGTGCTACCAGTCGCTGCATCGCGAGGGCGACGGCACGCAGACCGCGCTGCGCGCCTCGATCTGGCGGCGCACGCCGCAGGGCTGGCAGCTGTTCTATCACCAGGGCACGGCGGTGCCGCGATGAGGCCGCGACACGCGCGGCCGCTGCGGAGCTTGCGCCATGCGCGATGAGCGCAGCACGGCGCCGGCGCGGCGCGAGGAACTGCTGAGCCTGCTCTCCACCTCGGGCACGCTGGCCGGTCTGTGCATCACCGTGGTGGCGTTCATGAACACCTTCGACAAGAGCCGCAGCGACGTCTCGATCGCCGACGATGCGTTCGCGATCTGCGCGGCGGTGTTCCTGCTCTGCATCTACGTCAGCTTCTGGGCGCTCAAGAGCGGCACCTCGCGGGTGGCCGGGCTGCTGGTGACGGTGGCTGACACGCTGTTTCTGATCGCACTCACCGGCATGACGCTGGCAGCCTTTATCATGGTCTACACCATCGTCTGATGGCCGCGCGCCGCGACCGGCGCACCAGGAGGGGACATGCTCGCCAAACTGCTGACCGTGCTCGTGGCCTTGCTGCACAGTTATTTCCTGATTCTGGAGATGTTCCTCTGGGACAAGCCGCTGGGGCGCAAGACCTTCAAGCTCACGGAGGAATACGCCGCGCAGTCGCGCAGCCTGGCCGCCAATCAGGGCCTCTACAACGGCTTTCTCGCGGCCGGTCTGCTGTGGTCGCTGAGCCTGGGCGAACCCGGTTTGCCGGTGCGCAGCTTCTTTCTGATCTGCGTGGTGGTGGCCGGGGTCTTCGGTGCGCTCACCGTCAGCCGTCGCATCTTCTTCGTGCAGGCGCTGCCGGCGGCGCTGGCACTGGTGGCCGGCCATTTCAGCTGAGTCCCGGCGCCGGCCCGGCGGAATGAGACCACGATGCGCCTGACCCTGGACGCGCTGGAGACGCTGGATGCCATCGACCAGCACGGCAGCTTCGCGCGTGCCGCCGAGGCCCTGCATCGCGTGCCTTCGGCGGTGACCTACACCGTGCAGAAGCTGGAGTCGGATCTGGGCGTGCAGCTGTTCGACCGGCGCGGCAAGCGCGCCACGCTCACCGAGGCCGGTCGCGCCCTGCTGCTGCGCGGCCGTGATCTGCTGCGCCAGGCCGAGAGCCTGGAGGACTGCGTCAAGCGCGTCGCCCATGGCTGGGAGCTGCAGCTGACCATCGCGGTGGACGAGATCGTGCCGCTGGAGCTGCTGTTTCCGCTGATCGCCGAGTTCGACGCGCAGCACACCGGCACGCGCCTGCGCCTCACGCGCGAGACCTTCCACGGCGCCTGGGACGCGCTGGTGGACCGGCGCGCCGATCTGGCCATCGGCGCCGCCGGCGAGATGCCGCTGGGCCACGGCCTGGCCAGCCAGCGCTGGTGCGCGCTGCCCTTCGTGTTCGCGCTCTCGCCACGGCATCCGCTGGCGGCGCTGCCGGAACCGCTGCCGCTGAGCGAGATCGGCAAGCATCGCGCGGTGGTGGCGGCGGACTCCTCGCGCAAGCTCTCGCCGCGCACGGTCGGCGTGCTCGACGGCCAGGACACCCTGGTGCTGCCCACGCTGGCCGCCAAGCTCGCCGCGCAGCGCGCCGGTCTGGGCGTGGGCTTTCTGCCGCAGTACATGGTGCGGCCGCATCTGGCCGACGGCGGTCTGGTGCTGCGCCAGACGCAGGCGCCGCGCGCACCGGCGCTGTTCAATCTGGGCTGGCGCGCCGGCGACGAAGGCCGCGCCCTGGCCTGGTTTCGTCAGCGCATTCTCGGCGATCCGCAGCTGCTGGCAGCGCTGGAGGCCGGGCCCGATAGCGCCGCCGAACTGCTCTGAACGGCTGACGTCAGATCACGGCCGCGCTTTACACTGCGGCTCTTTTTTCGGGGGACAGAATGCAGCCGCAGCTCGACTACACGGTGCGCGAGGTCGCGATCGGCCTGCGCAGCCGCCTCATCATCTGGCTCATGCGCTGCCTGCTGCGGCCCTGGCTGGCGCGCATCGTCACCGGCAAGTCGGCGTCGCTGATCGGCGCGCAGCTGCTCACCGCCGCCCAGGCCCTGCCGCGCGGCCTGCCGCTGCAGCCGCGTTACGAGCTGCTGGGCGCGCAGCAGCCGGTGCCCGGCCATGTGTTCGGCGAGCTGGGCGAGCCCGGCGGCAGCGTGCTGCTCTGGCTGCACGGCGGCGCCTTCCTGCTGCCGGCCGCGCCCAGCGCGCATCTGGCCACGCTGTCGCGGCTCTGCCAGCGCCTGGGCGTGGCCTGCTTCGTCCCGGATTACCGCCTGGCGCCGCACGCCCGCTTTCCCGCCGGCCTGGACGATTGCGAGCGCGCCTACCGCCTGTTGCTGGAGCTGGGGTACGCGCCCGGGCGCATCGTGCTGGGCGGCGACTCGGCCGGCGGCAATCTGCTGTTCGGCCTGCTGCAGCGCATCCGCGCCGCCGGCCTGCCGATGCCCGCCGCCGCCGTGGCGCTGTCGCCGGCCGCCGAGCTGAGCCGCGCCCATGCGCCGCCCTCGCGGCTGCGCAACCGCAAGCGGGACGCCTTGCTGTCGGTCAAGGACTTGAGCGCGATCCGGGAGTCTTATGTCGGGGCGGCGGATGCCAGTGATCCGCAGGTCTCGCCTGTGTATGCGGATTTTCAGGGCTTTCCGCCGCTGCTGCTGCTGGCCAGCGATGCCGAAATCCTCTGCGACGATGCGGTGCTGCTGGCCGCGCGGGCGCGGCGGGCCGGGGTCGAAGTCCGCCTCGATATCTGGCCGGTGCTGCCGCATGCCTTCCCGCTGTTTGCGGCAAGCTTGCGCGAGGCCCGCGCGGCGCTGGACGATATCGCGGCGTTCCTGCAGGACAAGCTCGCGGCACCGCGTCGCGCTGCCTAACAGACACAGGCCCACAACCCGGCTGCCATGCCGGCCCAGAGCCCCGGAGGCGAACCATGAGTCAGTACCCGTCCATCTATCAACGCTCGCTGCGCGATCCCGCCGGCTTCTGGGCCGAGCAGGCCGAAGCCCTGCACTGGGAGCGGCGTTGGGACCGCGTACTGGATGACAGCCGCGCGCCGATGTATCGCTGGTTTGCCGGCGCGCGCTTCAACACCTGCTACAACGCCCTGGACCGTCACATCGACAGCGGCCGCGCCGATCAGGCCGCGCTGATCTACGACAGCCCGGTCACCGGCACGGTGCAGACCTATACCTATCGCCAGCTGCGCGGCCGCGTGGCGCGCTTTGCCGGCGTGCTGCGCGCGCAGGGCGTGAAGGCCGGCGATCGCGTGGTGATCTACATGCCGATGGTGCCGGAAGCGGCGATCGCGATGCTGGCCTGCGCGCGCATCGGCGCGGTGCATTCGGTGGTGTTCGGCGGCTTTGCCGCGCCGGAGCTGGCCAAGCGCATCGAAGACGCGCGGCCGGTGCTGGTGGTTTCGGCTTCCTGCGGCATCGAGCCGGGCCGCATCGTCGAATACAAGCCGCTGCTGGATCAGGCCCTGAAGATGTCCGCGCACCCGGTGGCGCACTGCGTGATTCTGCAGCGCCCGCAGTGCAAGGCCGAGATGCAGGCCGGCCGCGATCTGGACTGGCTGGAAGCCGAAGCCGGCGCCACGCCGGCCGAGTGCGTGGCGGTGGCCGCCACCGATCCGCTGTATGTGCTCTACACCTCCGGCACCACCGGCAAGCCCAAGGGCGTGGTGCGCGACAACGGCGGCCACGCCGTGGCGCTGGCCTATTCCATGCGCACCGTCTACAACACCGCGCCGGGCGAGGTGTACTGGGCGGCTTCCGACGTGGGCTGGGTGGTGGGCCATTCCTACATCGTCTACGGCCCGCTGCTGGCCGGCTGCACCACCATTCTTTACGAAGGCAAGCCGGTGGGCACGCCGGACGCCGGCGCCTTCTGGCGCGTGATCCAGCAGCATCAGGTGAAGACTTTCTTCACCGCGCCCACGGCCTTCCGCGCCATCAAGAAGGAAGATCCCAAGGGCGAGCTGCGCGCGCGCTATGACCTCTCCTGCCTGCGCACCCTGTATCTGGCCGGCGAGCGCTGCGACCCCGACACCATCGAGTGGGCGCGGGCCCAGCTCAAGGTGCCGGTGATCGACAACTGGTGGCAGACCGAACTCGGCTGGCCGGCCATCACCAATCCCATGGGCATCGAGCCGTATCCGGTGAAGCCGGGTTCCGCCGCGCTGCCGGTGCCCGGCTTCGATGTGCAGGTGCTGGACGTGGACGGCAAGCGCGTGGGCGCCGACGAGATCGGCAACGTCGCCATCAAGCTGCCGCTGCCGCCGGGAACCCTGTCCACCATGTGGGGCAATGAGCAGGGCTATATCGACAACTACCTGACGCGCTATCCCGGCTACTACCTCGCGGGCGATGCCGGGTATCAGGACGCCGACGGCTATTTCTGGGTGATGTCGCGCATCGATGACATCATCAATGTCGCCGGCCACCGCCTCTCCACCGGCCAGATGGAGGAAGTGCTGGCCAGCCATCCGGACGTGGCCGAGTGCGCGGTGATCGGCGTGGCCGATGCGCTCAAGGGCCAGCTGCCCGTGGGTCTGGTGGTGCTCAAGGCCGGCGTCGACCGCGAGCCCGAGACCATCACCCGCGAGCTGGTGGCGCGGGTGCGCGAACAGATCGGTGCGGTGGCGGCGCTGAAGAAGGTGCTGATCGTGGCGCGCCTGCCGAAGACGCGCTCAGGCAAGGTTCTGCGCGCCACCATGCGCGCGATTGCCGATCATCAGCCCTACAATGTTCCGGCTACCATCGACGATCCGCGCATTCTCGAAGAGATCGCGGCGGCGCTGGCGGCCCAGGAATAAGGAGACCGGGTGTTGCCCATGCGCCGAGACGAAAAGACCTGTCATGCCCGCTGGCGCGGGAATGACAGGCAATGGTCGCGAGGCCGCGCATGAGCGAGCCGGTCGTCTACCTCACGCGCCGCGAAACCTTTGCCGCCGCGCACCGCCTGTGGTCGGCCGAGTTGAGCGAGGCGGAGAACCGCGAGCTGTTCGGCCCCTGCGCCCGCGATTACGGGCACGGCCACAACTACGTGCTGGAAGTCACCCTGCGCGGCGGCATCGATGCCAAGACCGGCGTGGTGGTCAACATCACCGAGCTGCGCGATGTGATCCGCGAGCGGATTCTGGCCGACGTGGACCATCGCCATCTCAATCACGATTCGCAGCTCATGCACGGCATCAATCCCACGGTGGAGAACATCGCCGTGGTGTTCTGGCGTGTGCTGCACGAGCGCTTCGGCGCGCTGCTGTACGAGGTCTGCCTGCACGAGACCGAGAAAAACTGGGTTCGCTACCGCGGGGAGTGATAGCGCGCCGGAAAAGAACACGCGTTTGCCCGCAGCCGCAGCCTGAACCCCGGGCGCTTGCTGCGCGTAAAACCGGTCCGCATGATGCTGCGTTCTTGCGGACAAAACATCGCATCAATCAACCTCAATCGGGTCAGGAATCATGAGTGCTGCTGAACAGACGTTTGTGATCGTGGGCGCCGGCCAGGCCGGCGGCGAAGTCGCGGTGGAGCTGCGCAAGCAGGGCTATACCGGCCGCGTGCTGCTGATCGGCGAAGAGCCGCATGTGCCCTATCGCCGCCCGCCGCTGTCCAAGGCTTATCTCGCCGGTACGGTTGGCGAGGAAGGCCTGTACATCACCCCGGCCGCGAGCCTGGCCAAGCACAACATCGAATTCATCGGCGGCACGCGCGTCACCAAGATCGACCGCGCCGCCAAGACCGTGAGCCTGTCGGACGGCCGCAGCATTGCCTACGACAAGCTGGCCCTGACCACCGGCGGCCAGGCGCGCATGCTCAACCTGCCCGGCGCCAACCAGCCCAATGTGCTGGCGGTGCGCAGCATCGAGGACGTGGCCAAGCTCAAGCCCTATGTGGCGGAAGGCCGGCACATCGTCATCATCGGCGGCGGCTTCATCGGCCTGGAAACCGCGGCGGTGGTGAAGAAGCTGGGCATGAAGGTCACCGTGCTGGAAGGCCTGCCGCGCGTGCTGGCGCGCGTCACCGTGCCGGAAGTTTCGGCCTTCTTCGAGCGCGTGCATCGCGAAGCCGGCGTGGACATCCGCACCGGTGTGCAGATCGCCGGCTTCGAGGGCGACGAGAAGGTCAGCCATGTGAAGCTGGGCAATGGCGAGATGCTGCCCGCCGATGTGGTGGTGGTGGGCATCGGCCTGGTGGCCGGCGTGGAGCTGGCCGAGGCCGCGGGCCTGGCGCTGGACAACGGCATCGTGGTCGATGAGTTCGCGCAGACCTCGGACCCCGACATCGTCGCCGCCGGCGACGTCACCAATCATCCCTCCGAATTCCTGGGCCGGCGCGTGCGTCTGGAGTCGGTGCAGAACGCCATGGAGCAGGGCCGCATCGCCGCGCGCAGCATGCTGGGCAAGAAAGAGCCCTACCGCACCGTGCCCTGGTTCTGGTCCGACCAGTACGATCTCAAGCTGCAGATGGTGGGCGTGTCCACCGGCTTCGACCGCGTGATCATCCGGGGTGATCTGGCCCAGGGCCGCGCCTTCGTCGCGTTTTACCTGAAGGACGGCAAGCTGATTGCCGTGGACACCGTGAACCGTCCGCAGGAATTCATGCTGGCCAAGAAGCTGGTGGCCGCGCACGCGGTGCTGGATCCCGACAAGCTGGCCGATGACAGCATCCCGCTCAAGGAAATCGCCGCCTGATGCGCCTGCTTGATCTGCAGCGCCGCCTGCCGGCGGTGCTGCCCCATCCTCTGCGTGCGCTGCTGGGCACGCGCGTGCACGTGCCGGATGACTTGAGCGCGGTCACGCAGATCGACCACGCCGCCGAGTGCGAACCGCAGCGCGTGGCGATGAGCGACGAAGGCGTGGCGCGGATCTGGAGCGCGGTGGAGAACTTCTACCGCACCGGCCTTCAGCCGGCCATCACCCTGGTGATGCGTCGCCAGGGCCGCGTGCTGATGAAGCGTTCCATCGGCTGCGTGCGCGGCAATCTGCCGGGCGAGGAGCAGGACTTCGAGCCGCTTACGCCGGACACGCCCATCAGCCTGTTCTCGGCATCCAAGTCGATCTCGGCGCTGCTGGTCCACAAGGCCGCCGAGCTGGGCCTGCTGCAGCTGCACGACCACATCGCCGATCACATTCCGGAATTCGCCGCCGCCGGCAAGGCCGCCGTCACCGTGCGCGATCTGCTCGCGCACCGCGCCGGCATTCCCGCCGTGCCGCAGGTGGAGCCTGCGCCCGAGCTGCTGCGGCAGTGGGACAAGATCATTGCCCTGCTCTGCGCCGAGCGGCCTTTCGACCGGCATTTCGAGCGCCAGGCCTATCACGCGCTGTCCGCCGGCTTCATCACCGGCGAGCTGCTGCGCCGCGTCACCAAACGCGAGCTGCCCGAGCTGATGCGGGAATGGCTCGCCGAGCCGCTGCAGCTGCGTTATCTCACGTATGGCCTGAAGCCCGAGCTGCGCCACCTGGCGCCGCCCAATGTGCAGACCGGCGTGAAGCCTTACTGGCCGGCGACCCGGTACATCGAGCGCGTGGTGGGCGTGAGCTTCGACGCCGCCATCCATGCGTCCAACGATGACGCCTTCCTCTCTGCCGTGGTGCCGGCCGGCAACATCTACGCCAGCGCCGACGATGTGAGCCGCGTGTTCCAGATGCTGCTGGATGGTGGCGAGCTGGACGGCCGGCGCGTGCTCAAGGCCCAGACCGTGCGCGAAGCCCTGCGCCCTGTCGGTGCGATGCAGCTCGACCGTACCCTGCTGCTGCCGATGCGTTACTCCGCCGGCTTCATGCTGGGCGAAAACCCGTTCGGCCTGTTCGGTCTCAAGAGCCGCCGCGCCTTCGGGCACCTGGGTTTCGTGAACGTCCTGGCCTGGGCCGACCCCAGCCGCGACATCTCCGTGGCCCTGCTCAACACCGGCAAGTCACTGGAGCCGGCCGCCTACGTGCGCCTGATCGGCGTGGTGCACGCGATCGGGAAGGCGTGTTCGCGGCTGGATTGAGCGGAGCGCTGGCGCGGCGCGCATAACGCTCACCACGCGGCGACCGTAGCAACTGCAGCACCCGTAGGGCGGTTAGGCGCGCTAGCGCCGTAACCCGCCAGGGCTTTGCTAATTGTTGCTGCGCGTGTTTCTCGATCTATTGCCTCTTTCGACCGCCCTTCGGCGGCCGACTCACTTCTCTTTGCTTGTGCAAAGAGAAGTAAGCAAGAGAAAGCACACCCCGGCTCTGGCGCCCGCTACGCGGGTGCCTTCGCTGTGCAACGTGCTCGGGGCCGTTGCAGACACGCCATCCCTGGCGTGGCCGCAACTGAGCCGCCCTTCCTGGGCGGCTCTCCCCTGCGCTCGCCGCACAGCTCAGCGCCAGAGACGGGGACCCCAAAGTCAAAAGCAACAGCGTAGCGACGCTCATCGCTGCGCTGTTGCTTTGCTGTTGACCTTCCCCCCTTTGCCTCGCACCGAGCAGCGCAGCGAGCGCAGGGGAGAATCGAACAGGATGTTCGATTCAGTTGCATACAGGCCATGGATGGCCTGTATGCGACGGCCCCGAGCACGTGAGCAGCGCAGGCTTCCGGCGCCGCGACAGCGGCGACGGATGCGAGGCGTAGGGCGTGCTTTCTCTTGGGTACTTCTCTTTGCACGAGCAAAGAGAAGTACCTCGGGCGCCGGAGGGCGCACGAAACCAAGGCCAGATCAAGAGTTGAACAACGAAGTTACAGCAAGGCCCAGGCGGGTTGCGGCGCTCACGCGCCTAACCCGCCCTACGAATGACGGACTTTCCTGCACGATGTGAGCGCAGGCCAAGACAGCCGCAGACACTGTCGCGCCGCTACCGGGCCGGCGCAGCTGCGTGTGGACCTACAGCTGTGTTGGGCCACAGCACCGCATGCGGCACATGATCCGGCGACAGTTGCTCGCGCCGGGTGCCGGCGACGAAGGCCGGAGCGTGGTCGCCCACCACCACCAGGGCGGTATCGTGGCGCCTGGCCATCATCTCGGCCAGCGATTGCATGAGCAGATGGTGCAGCTTGGCCAGGCGGCATTCCTGTTCGTCGCCGGCCGTGGTCGGGCTCTGGCTGCAGTCCACGGCGGCGCGCGGGTCCTGGCTTTCATAAATCGGCAGGTGCGCATTGAGACTCAGCCAGTACACGAACTGCCTGGCGTGCGCGGGATCGTCGAGCTGGCGGCCGATCAGCGCGGGAACGTCGCCATCGCAGACGCCGGGGAAGGTGGCGCCGCAGCGGGACTCGCGGCCCAGGCGCGTGAGCAGCTCGCGGTCGAACAGGCGCTCGGTGAAGCCCAGCTGCGGATACCAGTGCAGGCGGTTGAACATGCTGCCGCGATAACCGTGCATCGCCACGCTGTGATAGCCCAGCGCGGCCAGCTGATGGGGCAGGCAGTGATCGAGCTGGATGCGCGGATCGGGCAGGCGGATGGAGCTGCTGCGCAGGCCGCAGAGTTCGCGCAGCTCGCCGTTGACGGTGGAGCCCTGGAACAGGGTCTCGCCCAGCTCCAGCCGGAGGTCCGGACGCTGCGCGGCCAGCTGCGTCAGCGGTGCGGTGATCAGCGCGCGCGCGCGCTCGTCCTTGAACCAGCCCCAGGATTCCACCACCACCAGCACCAGCTTCGGCGGCAGCTGCTGCTGCGCGAGGCCGGCGACGATGGGCGCGCTGGCGCGTTCCGGCGCCGGGCTCAGCGTCAGCGGCTGCGAGTTGCCCAGCTGGTGGCGCAGCTCGCGCAGGATGAAGGCGCCCGGCGAGCCGGCCACGTTCACGGAGGTGACGGCGCGGTCCATGCCGGTGAGCAGGTTCGGCGACAGCGCCAGATCCGCGCCCAGCACCAGCAGTGTCAGCAGCAGTGCGCAGCTGCTTTCGCGGACGCGTGCCGCGCCGGGCGCGCGCAGGCGCAGCATCAGCCCGGCCAGCGCGGTGGAGCCCAGCAGCACCACCGCGACAATCGGCAGCACGAAGGACGGCGCCAGATTGAACAGCTCCTGCGTGGTTTCCAGCACCTTGCTCAGATCGAACTGGTAGGTGGGTGCCACCGTCATCGCCAGATCGGCGATCAGGGTCAGGGCCAGCGCCGGCAGGCCCAGCCACCAGGGCAGCCAGGGAATCAGGATGCCCAGGGCCAGGTAGTCGAGATTGGCCAGGGTGTGGCTCACGCCCAGATAACGGGCGATGAGATTCATCAGCAGATCGGGCAGCAGGCCATAGGCCAGCGCGCTGCGCAGCAAGACGCGCAGCCAGGACGGCTCGGGTTCGAAATAGCGCCTCATGACACGACCACCGGTGCGTCTGCGGGCTTGCGCGGACTCCAGCGTCGCGCCAGATACTGCCGCAGGCGCGACTCCAGCAACTCATAGCTGACCCAGGCCACCGCCCAGCTCAGCAGCAGGCTGGCGAGGGTGAAGACCACGAACGTCAGCTCCGGACCCAGCACCGGCAGCAGCTTGGGCACCAGGCTGCGCTTGAGCGGCCACATCAGCACCGCATGCCAGAGATAGAAGCTGTAGCTGACCGTGGCGGTGAACTGGATGGGCCGCCAGCGCAGCGCCGCGATCAGCAGGCCGCGTCCGGCAACCACCGCGTCGAACAAAATCAGGCCCAGGAAGAAGGACAGCACCAGCAGCGCCGCGTACCAGGCATTCAGATGGGCCTGCGCGCGCGAGTAGTCCAGCACCAGGGTCTGCCAGACCACCACCAGCGCCACGAAGCTCAGCGCCGGCGGCACGCGCCGCATCCAGGGCGAAATCAGCTGTTCGCGCCACAGGCAGATGCCGATGCCGGCGAAGAAGAACATCGCGGTGGCCGAGCGCGAGAACAGCAGGAAACCCACGGCGAGGGCAAACGCCGCCGCCGCCGCCGGCCGGCCGCGGTGATAGAGCACGAAGGCCCAGGCGGCCGCGAGATAGAACGCCATCTCGAAGGACAGCGACCAGGACACGTTGAGCACGATCGGCAGCTGGAACACGCCGGGCAGGAACAGCAGATTGGCCAGGATGTGCAGCGGCCAGCTCCAGGCCGGCGTCTCGGCAAACATTTCCACGTGCCGCCAGATGCCGAACACGCACAGCGGAATCAGCACGCCGATGTAAGCCGGATACACGCGCAGCAGGCGGTCGATGAGAAAGCCCGGCACGCTGGCCTTGCGGATCAGGGTCTCCGTGATCAGATAGCCGCTGATCATGAAGAACATCTCCAGGCCGATGCGCAGGCTGCCGAAGACGTGATCGGCGAAACTGCCGGGCGCCACGACCAGCGCGCCGGTCTGCGCGGCGCCCAGGTAGGCGTGATAGACCAGCACCATCAAGGCGCCGGCGCCGCGCAGTCCGTGTATGTATGGGTTATAGCCGCGAGGCGTCGCTGTGGTGGCGCTCAAGTGTGAACCCGTGTTGGAGAGGCGGCAGCCGTTTCCCCCATGAAGACAGCCGCGCCGGCGCTTATCCTCGCACAGTGCCCGTCAGCCGCCCAGCCGCGCGGGCACGACGATTGCCAATGGCACCGCGCTGCGGCAACCTGCCGACCATCTCCCGATCATTATCACCCAGCATGTCCATCCTGATCGCGGCGCCAGGCCCCGCGACGGCCGCGCGCTGCGCAGCCCCGAGCCCCTTGCCATGAAATGGCTGCGTCGCCTCAGCTTCGCCCTGCTGCTGACGCTGGCGCAGTCCAGCGCCGCACGGCTGAGCATGCCGGGAGTGTTCGGCGATCACATGGTGCTGCAGCAGCATCGCCCCATGGTCTTCTACGGCTCGGCGCCGTCCGGCGCCACGGTGCGCGTGCAGGCCGGTGCGGCGCAGGGCAGCACCGAGGCCGACAGCGAGGGCCGCTGGCAGCTGCGCCTGCCGCCGCCGGAGCCGGGCGCGGCCTTCGAGGTCAGCGTGCGCTGCGCGGACGAGGAACTGCGCTTCCGCGACGTGGTGGCCGGCGAGGTCTGGCTGATCTCCGGGCAGTCGAACATGGAGTGGCCGCTGAATTTCCTGCCGGACAGCAAGGACGACATCGCCGGCGCCGCCAATGCGCAGCTGCGCCTGATGCTGATCGGCCACCAGCGCCGCGTGAAGGCCGATGTCAGCGACGTGCCGGGGCGCTGGGCGCCGGCCACGCCGGAAACCGTGGCGGGCTTTTCGGCCGTGGGTTTCTATTTCGGTCAGGCCCTGCAGCAGGAACTCAAGGTGCCGGTCGGCATCATCCAGGCCACCTGGGGCGGCAGCAATATCGAACCCTGGATTCCGCGCGACGCCTGGCTGCAGACCCAGCGAGCCGGCGAACTCAAGCCCAGCGACATGGGCGGCGGCTTCCTGTGGCTGGGCAGCATGTACAACGGCATGGTCCATGCACTCACCGGCTATACCCTGCACGGTGTGCTCTGGTACCAGGGCGAGTCCAATGTGAAGAACGGCGAACGCTATCTGCCCAAGTTTCTGACCCTGATCCGCGGCTGGCGCGCGGCCTGGCAGGCGCCGCAGCTGCCGTTCTATTACGCGCAGCTGGCGCCTTTCGAGGAAAAGCTGGGCGGCGCCAAGCTGCCGCCGCTGTGGCAGGTGCAGACCCGGGTGCGTGAACGCGTGCCCGGCACCGGCATCGTGCCCACCCAGGATCTGAACCCGGAACTGAACGTGCATCCGCGCCGCAAGCGCGAGGTGGCGCAGCGCTTTCTCCGGCTGGTGCTGGCGCGCGAATACGGACGCGAGGGCCTGGTGGAAGGGCCGCGCCTGAGCGGCCTCAGTCGCGAAGGCGGCGTGCTGCGCCTGCGGTTCGTCGACGCCCAGGGCCTGCAGGTGCGCAACGAGGAGCAGGCCACCGGCTTCGAGATCGCCGGCGCCGATGGGGTGTTCAAGCCGGCTTATGCGCGGATCGATGGCGAGAGCATCGTGCTGCGCAGCGCACAGGTGCCGCAGCCGCAGCAGGCGCGCTATGCCTGGGACTTCGAACTGGCGACCATGGCCAATGTCGTCAACGCCGCCGACCTGCCGCTGCTGCCCTTCTCCAGCCCGCCCTAGGCGGCCTCATCACCATCCCCCGAACCCCTCTTGAACGCCGCCAAAGACCCTTCGAGCCCTCCGGTTTCCTATGCCGAGCTGACGGTCCAGCATCGCAGCTGGCTGGGGCGCTTCAGCCATCGCGCGCGCTTCGATCTGGCCCAGCGCCTGCTGGCGCCGCAAGCCGGCGAGCACGTGCTGGACTACGGTGCCGGCGATGCCTATCTGCTGTGTCTGATGCACGCCCGGCAGCCGCAGGCGCGGTACAGCGCCTACGAGCCCTATCCGGCGATGGCGCAGCAGGCGCGCGCGCGGCTGCAGGCGCAGATGCCGGAGGCGTCCCTGTTCTGCACGCGCGAGGAGCTGCAAAACCAGCGCTGCGACAAGCTGGTCTGCTGCGAGGTGCTGGAGCATCTGCAGGAACCGGAGCTGGCGCAGGTGTTCGCGGATTTCCGGCAGCTGCTCGATGCAGAGGGGCGTCTGCTGCTGTCGGTGCCGGTGGAAGTGGGGCCGGTGGCCCTGGTCAAGCATCTGGTGCGCATGCGTGGCGCCCAGGCGCGGCGCACGCCGCTGCGCCATGTGCTGGCCGCCGCATTCGGACGCGTGCGCGAGCTGCCGCGTCCGGCGCAAGGCCGCTACATCTACGCGCACCTGGGTTTTGATCATCGGGCTCTGCGCCGGCGCCTGGCGCAGGAGGGTTTCGTGATCGAGACCGAGCATTTCTCGCCGCTGCCCTGGCTGCGCGACTGGGGCAATTCGCAGGTGTTCTGGCTGTGCCGCAAGGCCTGAGGCGCCTCGCTGGCATTGTCACGGCATCGGGATAGACTGCGAGGCATGGACACCGCGCCCGAGAAACTGCCTGCCGCCGCCAGCACCGGCGAGCTCAGCGCGCGCGGCGGCGAAGCCCGCCAGAACCTGAGCGTGGACGCCTGGGCGCAGGCGGCGCTGGAGGCCATGGCCAGCGGCGGCCTGGAGGCGGTGGCGGTGGAGCCGCTGGCGCGCCGCCTGGGCGTGACCAAGGGCAGCTTCTACTGGCACTTCCCCAATCGCGAGGCCCTGCTGCATGCGGCCCTGGCGCTCTGGGAGCGCAGCGAGACCGACGACATCCTGCAGCGCGTGGGGCCGGAGCCTGATCCCTACCAGCGCATCGTCAAGCTGTTCAAGGCCGCCAACGCCAGCTATCGCTCGGGCCGACTGTATCTGGCCATCGCCGCCGCCGAAGACAAGCCCATGGTGCAGGAAGTGGTGCGGCGCGTCTCCGAGCGGCGCATGAGCTATCTCTACGACTGCTATCGCGCCCTGGGCTTCGAGGAGCCGCAGGCGCGGCACTGGGCGCGCTTTGCCTACGCCACCTTCATGGGCAATCTGCAGATCGGTCGCGACACGCCGGAGCTGATGCCCAATGGCGCCGAGTTCAGCGAATACGTGAAGCTGATGATCCGCGTGCTGATTCCGCACGAGGCGGGCACGGCATCTGCTGACGCGGGAGGCTGATCCAACCCTCGCGGTCCCCCGGATGAAGGAGCGATGTGCATGACCGTCACGATCCTCCTGCTCGGTTTCGCCTGTGCCTGGCTGCTGGCTTTCGTCGGCGCCGCGCTCTGGTCGTGGACGCTGGGGGGCGCCCTGCTGCTCTTGCTGCTGGCGCTGTTCGACGCCCTGAGTCCCGGCGCGCTGATCGTTCTGGCGGCGCTGGGGGCGCTGCTGGCGCTGCTGCTGCATCTGCCGGCGCTGCGGCGCAATGTGCTCTCGGCGCCGGCGCTGAGGGTGTTCCGCAAAGTGCTGCCGGAGATGTCGCGCACCGAGCGCGAGGTGCTGGAAGCCGGCGACGTGTGGTGGGAGGCGGAGCTGTTCCGCGGCCGTCCGGACTGGCAGAAGCTGCTGGATTTTTCATACACGGCGCTGACCGCCGAGGAGCAGTCCTTCCTCGATCATGAGTGCGAGGCCTTGTGCGCGCTCTGCGATGACTGGCGCATCGAGTACGAGCAAAAGGACCTGCCGCAGGCCGCCTGGGATTACATCCGCGAAAGGAAATTCTTCGCGATGCTGATCCGCAAGGAATTCGGCGGCTTGGGGTTTTCCGCCCTGGCGCAATCGGCGGTGGTGACCAAGCTCGCCAGCAAGTCGGTGACACTGGCGGTGACCGTGATGGTGCCCAATTCGCTGGGGCCCGGCGAACTCCTGATGCGTTACGGCACCGAGGCGCAGCGCGCGCAGTGGCTGCCGCGGCTGGTCAGCGGCGAGGCGATTCCCTGCTTCGGCCTCACCGGTCCGGAGGTGGGCTCGGATGCCACCGCGATGCCGGATCTGGGCGTGGTGGGTTACGGCGAGCACCAGGGCCAGCGCATCGTGGGCCTGTATCTCAGCTTCTCCAAGCGCTACATCACCCTGGCGCCGGTGGCGACGGTGATCGGCCTGGCGTTCAAGCTGCGCGATCCGCAAGGCCTGCTGGGGGATCCGGCGCGGATCGACTACGGCATCACCTGCATCCTGCTGCCGGCGGATCATCCCGGCGTGCATGTCGGCCGGCGGCATTATCCGGGCGCGGCGTTCATGAACGGCACCATCCATGGCCGGCAGGTGTTTGTGCCGCTGGATGCCATCATCGGCGGCGTCGCGATGGCCGGCAAAGGCTGGCGCATGCTCAGCGAATGCCTGTCCGCCGGGCGCGGCATTTCATTGCCGGCGCTGTCCACCGCTGCCGGCCAGCTGGGCTATCGCATGGTGGGCGTGTACGCGCGCATGCGCCGCCAGTTCAAGGTGGCGATCGGAAAGTTCGAGGGCGTGCAGGAAGCCACCGGGCGCATCGCCGGATTCACCTACACCCTGGAGGCGATGCGGCTGCTCACGGCCTCCGCAGTGGATCACTGCGCGCCCAGCGTGGCCACGGCCATCGCCAAGTACCAGATGACCGAGCTGATGCGCATCGTGGTCAGCAGCGGCATGGACGTGCTGGCCGGCAAGGCCATCCAGCAGGGACCGCGCAATTTCATGGCCACGGGCTTCAAGGTCATGCCGGTGGCGATCACGGTTGAAGGCGCCAACATTCTCACGCGCAATCTGATGATTTACGGCCAGGGTGCGATCCGTTGCCATCGCTATGTGTTCGAGGAGATGGAGGCGGCGCATGCCGGCGATCTGAAGAAATTCGACCGGCTGCTGTTTGCGCATCTGGGCTTTGCCGTGAACCGTGCGGTGCGCGCGTTCACGCTGGCCTTGAGCGGTGCGCGTCTGGCGCGCTCGCCGCTGCGCGGTGAGCTGGCGCCTTATTTCCGGCAGCTGGAACGCTGCTCGGCGGCGCTGGCCTTTGCCTCGGATCTGACCATGGGCGTGCTGGGCGGCCGGCTGAAGTTCATGGAGCGATTGTCGGCGCGGCTGGGCGATGTGCTTTCACAGCTGTACATCGCCTCGGCGGTGCTGAAGTTCTATCTGGAGGGCAGCCGCTCGCCTGCCGAGCTGGCGCATGCGCGCTGGGCGCTGGAGCACTGCCTGTACGAGATCGGTCAGGCGCTCGGCGCTTTCGTGCGCAACTTCCCCGTCGCGCCAGCCCGCTGGCTGCTGCGTCTGCTGCTGCTGCCGCTGGGCAATCCGTATGCGCCGGTGAGTGACCGCGTCAACGCGCAAGTGGCCGACCTGCTGCTGGAAGCCAGCGATGTGCGCGAGCGGCTCGGCGGCCTGGTGTTCAAGAACGGCGGACCACACGATCCCGTGGGACGCATGGAGCAGGCCTGGCAGGTGGCCGAGGAATGCGAGCGCGCGTATCTGAAGTTCTTTCATCTGGCCAACGCCGATGCGCTGCGCGGCGACAGCGTCGCCGAGCGACTCGACGATGCGCTGGCGCGGCAGCTGCTGACGGCGGCCGAGGTGGCGCAGGCGCGCCGTTACGACGAAGCGCGCTACGAGGTGATTCTCACCGACGACTTCAGCAAGGAATATCTGGCCGGCGATTTCGCAGCCGAAAGCGCCGAGCGCATCGAGCAGGCCGGCTTGCACGCACGCGTGGCCTGAGCGCGTTGTCCTGCGGCACGCCTTGGCCGAAGATAGCCCGCATCGGAAAGCCGAAAAAGGGAGCGGGCGGATGACGGAGGCGGTCGTGCTGGGCAAGGGCGAGACGCCGCAGCGTTTGCTGCTGGCGTACGGCAATCGTCACGGCCTGATCGCCGGCGCCACCGGCACCGGCAAGACCATCAGCCTGCAGGTGCTGGCCGAAGGTTTTTCCGCCGCCGGCGTGCCGGTGTTCGCGGTGGACATCAAGGGTGATCTGTCCGGCATCGCGCAGCCTGGCGAGGCCAGGCCCAAGCTGGCCGAGCGCGCCGCTGCCGTGGGCCTGGCGGATTACGCGCCGCAGGCGGCGCCCACCGTGTTCTGGGATGTGTTCGGCGCGCAAGGGCATCCGCTGCGCGCCACGGTTTCCGAGCTGGGGCCCTTGCTGCTGTCGCGGCTGCTGGACTTGAGCGAGGTGCAGGAAGCGGTGCTGGCCCTGGTGTTCAAGTACGCCGACGACCAGGGCCTGCTGCTGCTGGATCTCAAAGACCTGCGCGCCACGCTCAATCACGTCGCCGCCAACGCGAAAAGCCTGGGCGCCGATTACGGCCTGATCAGCAGCGCCTCGGTGGCGGCGATCCAGCGCGCGCTGCTGCAGCTGGAGTCCGATGGTGCCGAAGCCTTCTTCGGCGAGCCGGCGCTGGAACTGGCCGACCTGATGCGCGTGGACTTGAGCGGGCGCGGCATCGTCAGCCTGCTGGCTGCGGATGTGCTGTATCAAAAGCCGCGTCTGTACGCGGTGGTGCTGCTCTGGCTGCTCTCGGAACTGTTCGAGCAGCTGCCCGAGGCCGGCGATCTGGACCGGCCCAAGCTGGTGCTGTTCTTCGACGAGGCGCATCTCTTATTCAAGGACGCGCCCAAGGTGCTGGTGGACAAGATCGAGCAGGTGGTGCGCCTGATCCGCTCCAAGGGCGTGGGCGTGTACTTCGTGACACAAAATCCGCTGGACCTGCCCGATGCGGTGCTGGGGCAGCTGGGCAATCGCGTGCAGCACGCGCTGCGCGCCTTCACCCCGCGAGACCAGAAGGCCGTGAAGGCGGCGGCGCAGACCTTCCGCGCCAATCCGAAACTCGATGTCGCGGCGGTGATCCAGGAACTGGGCGTGGGCGAGGCCCTGGTGTCCACGCTGGGCGAGCAGGGCGTGCCGGGCGTGGTGGAGAAGACCCTGATGGCGCCGCCGCGCGGCCGCATCGGGGCGCTGGAGGCCGCGCAGCGCCAGCTGATCCGCGCGCGTTCGCCGCTGGCCGGGCGTTACGAACAGGCCGTGGATCGCGAATCGGCCTATGAAAAACTCGCCGCGCGCAGTCAGGCGCCGGCGCCGGAGGCGCAGGCCGGCGAACAGGATCGCGGCTGGTGGGATCGTGGCAGCGCCGCGCCCGCGAGCCGCCGCAGCGCCGCCAGGCGCAGCGACACGGTGATGGACGCCGCCATCAAGAGCGCCACGCGCAGCGTGGCCTCCACCGTGGGCCGCGAGATCGGTCGCCAGCTGCTGCGCGGCCTGCTGGGCTCGCTGTCGCGACGTTGAAGCCCTGCGTTTCGCGCCTTGCCCGGCGCGATTTCCGGCAGCAAGGCAGACGTGCGCAGTTCACGGCTAGCTTCTTATACTGCGCGCCGTTTTGCTCAAGGTGTCCGTTTCCCATGTGTCATCGCCGGAGTGTGTCGTGAGCGCTGCCCTGCAGGCGCAGCTGGCGCGGGGCCTGGAGGAACTGGGCCTGCGGCTGGACGCGGAGCAGCTTGCGCAGCTGCTGGCCTATCAGACCGAGCTGGGCAAGTGGAACACCGCCTACAACCTCACCGCGATCCGCACGCCCAGCGAGATGGTCACGCGCCATCTGCTCGATTCGCTGGCGCTGCTGCCGCTGCTCGACGAACAGATGCCGCCTTCCGGCGCGCTGCTGGACGTGGGCGCCGGCGCCGGCCTGCCGGGCCTCGTGCTGGCCATCGCGCGGCCGGCCTGGTCGGTGACGGTGCTGGACAGCAATGGCAAGAAGGCGCGCTTCATGCGCCATGTGCAGCGCCAGCTGCTCCTTAATAACGTGCAGGTGGCCGAGTGCCGCGCCGAGGACTGGCAGCCGAGCGCGCCGCAGGATGTCATCGTCAGCCGCGCCTTCGCCGCCCTGGCGGATTTCTTCGCCCTGACCCGGCACGCGCTGGCGCCGGGTGGTGTTTGGGTGGCCATGAAAGGCAAACTAGACGATGCCGAACAGGCGGCGGTGCCGGCGGACATCGAAATCCGCGAGAGTCGCCGCCTGCAGGTGCCGGGTTTGCGCGAGGACCGCCACGCCCTCATCGCCAGTGTGAAGACATGAGCTACGTCATCGCCGTTGCCAATCAGAAGGGCGGAGTGGGCAAGACCACCACCGCCATCAATCTCGCCGCCTCGCTGGCGGCGACCAAGCGCCGCGTGCTGCTCGTGGATCTCGACGCGCAGGGCAATGCCACCATGGGCGTGGGCGTGGACAAGAGCGCCCTGCAGTACAGCTCGCGCGATGTGCTGCTGGAGCAGGTCAAGATCGGCGCCGCGATCCAGCATCTGGATGCGCTCAATCTCTGGGTGCTGCCGGCCAATGCCGACATGACCGAGGCCGAGATCAAGCTGCGCGAGGTGGCCCTGGGCGATTTCGCGCTGAAGACCGCGCTGGCCGAGGTGGCCGATCAGTTCGACTACGTGATTCTCGACTGTCCGCCGGCGCTGTCCAAGCTCACCGTCAACGCCCTGGTCGCCGCCGACGGCGTGCTGATTCCCATGCAGTGCGAGTACTACGCCCTGGAAGGTTTGAGCGCGCTGGTGGACACCGTCGGCAAGATCAAGCGCGTAATCAATCCCCGGCTGGAAGTCGAAGGCCTGCTGCGCACCATGTTCGATCCGCGCAACAACCTGGCCAACGATGTCAGCAATCAGCTGATCCAGCATTTCGGCGACAAGGTCTATCGCACCCTGGTGCCGCGCAATGTGCGCCTGGCCGAAGCGCCCAGCCATGGTCTGCCGGTGATGATGTACGACGCCGGCTCCTCCGGCGCCAAGGCTTATCTGGCGCTGGCGGGCGAGGTGCTGCGCCGCCACGACGGCGGGCAGCTGCGGTTGCCGGCTTGAAGAAAGATGCCTCCTCTTCCCCGGCACGGGGAGCGGGCAGGGTGAGGGGGAAGCGGCCAGAGATAAGGCGGCGTGCTTGCCGAATGAGGGCGTCCCCCCTCACCCTAACCCTCTCCCCCCGGCGCTTCGCGACGGGGGGAGAGGGGATTGATCTAAGAGAGCCTTGGAGTCGAAAGTCTTGAGCGTGAAAAAGCGTGGACTGGGCCGCAGCCTCGATGTGCTGCTCAGCAGTGTGGCGGCACCGGCGGCCGAGGAGGGCGGCGAGGAGCTGCGCGAGATCGCCCTGGACCGCCTGCAGCCGGGCAAGCATCAGCCGCGCCGTGACTTCGACCCCGCCGCCCTGGATGCCCTGGCCGCCTCGATCCGCGCACAAGGCATCGTGCAGCCGCTGGTGGTGCGCAGCATCGGTGCGGATCGCTATGAAATCGTCGCCGGCGAACGCCGCTGGCGCGCGGCGCAGCAGCTGCTGCTGAAGACCGTGCCGGTGGTGATCCGCGCGCTCGACGAGCGCGCGGCGATGGCGGTGGCCCTGGTCGAGAACATCCAGCGCGCCGATCTCAACGCCCTGGAAGAAGCCCAGGCCCTGCACAAGCTGATCAAGGAATGCGGCCTCACCCACGAACAGGCCGCCGAGGCCGTGGGCTGTTCGCGCGCGCACATCAGCAATCTGCTGCGGGTGCTGGATCTGCCGGAGGCGGTGCAGACGCTGCTGCGCGGCGGGCGCCTGAGCCTGGGCCATGCCAAGGTGCTGCTCGGCGCGCCGGCGGCACGTCAGGAAGCGCTGGCGCAGCAGGTGCTGGAGCGTCAGCTCAGCGTGCGCCAGCTCGAAGCGCTGCTCGCCCTGCAGCAGGCCGACAAGCCCAGGACCGCCCCGGCGGCGCGCGCCGGCGGCATGGAAAAGGAGCTGAGCCGCAAATTCGGACTGCCGGTGCGCCTGCGTCAGGACGAGCAGGGCCGGGGCAAGCTCACGGTGAGCTTTGCCAGCGCCGAGGAATTACGGGCGCTGTTGCAGCGGCTCGCTTGATTGTGTCAGAGCTGATTCATGCAGCTGAAATGTGCTTGCGCGCTACAAATTTTTGATTGACCTGGGTTCCTGCAACAACATAAAATCGCCGCCCGTTGATCAGCCCGCAGGCCGACGATGGGGATCGTCGCGGTGCGCGGACAGCGATGCAGATATCAAAAAGGGATTTTTTGCTGGCGAGAGCGGTATGCCTCGTGCAGCTGGGTATCGCGGGCATGATGGCCTTGGCATTCGGCGTTTACGTCGGCCGGCCACAGGCATACGCCGCTCTGTTCGGCGGGTTGACGGCAGTGGCACCCACGCTTTATTTCGCGATTCGGATCTTTGTGCGGCCAGCAGATGCCACGCCGCAGCAGATGGTCGGCGCCTTATTCCGTGGGGAAATTGGCAAGTTGGGCTTGACGGCCGTGCTGTTCTGGGTGGGCGTCATGATTTTTGCCAAACAGTTTTTCGCGCTGATGGCGACTTACGCAGCCTGTCTTCTGGCCTATTGGCTAGTGATGGCGCGGGTCGGATTCGATCGTAAACAAGGATAGCAGGCGAGTTATGGCAGCCGAAGAAGGCACGCACGATTCCGGCAGCTACGTGGTCCACCACCTGACCAACCTCAAGTTGGACTTGCAGACCATGACGCTGAACGAGCACGCCACCGGCTTCTGGGTGCTCAATATCGATTCCGTTGTCTTTTCGGTCGTCCTCGGCGCCCTGTTCCTGTTCCTGTTCCTGCGTGTCGCCGCCCGCGCCAACTCCGGCGTGCCGACCGGCGTCGAGAACTTCGTCGAGATGTGCGTCGAGTTCGTCAGCAATCAGGTCAAGGAAGTCTTCCCGGGCGCCGGTTCGCTGGTGGCGCCGCTGGGCATCACGGTGTTCATCTGGGTGCTGCTGATGAACATCATGGATATCTTCCCCGTGGACTGGTTCCCCTACATCGGCGAGCACGTCTTCGGCCTGTCGCATCTGCGCGTGGTGCCGTCCACCGACGTCAACATCACCTTCGGCATGTCGATCTCGATCTTCGTGCTGATGTACATCTTCAGCTTTGTCTACAAAGGCCCCATCGGCCTGGGCAAGGAATTCCTCACCCATCCCTTCTACATCCACGCCCACGGTCCGGCCGCGCTGGTCAACATCCCGCTGATGGCGGTGAACGTGGTGCTGCGTCTGGTGGAAGACCTGGCCAAGCCGGTGTCGCTGGCGCTGCGACTGTTCGGCAACCTGTTCGCCGGTGAACTGATCTTCGTGCTGATCGCCGTGTTCTCCAGCAACGCCTTCAATCATGGTGTCGCCGGCTTCATCGGCTTCGGCCTGTTCGGCGGCCTGATCCAGTTCCTCTGGGCGGCCTTCCACCTGCTGGTGATCCCGCTGCAGGCCTTCGTCTTCATGGTGCTCACCATCGTGTATCTCGCCTCGGCGGCGCAGAGCCACGGTGAGGACCACTGACGCTTCACCCCTTTTCCACCGCGCAAACGCTACAAACTAGGAGTCATTGCAATGCAGGAAATTCTCAGTCACACCGCGCTGGCCGTTGGCCTGATCCTCGGTCTTGGCGGCGCCGGCACGGCCATCGGCTTCGGCCTGCTGGGCGGCAAGCTCATCGAAGGCACCGCGCGTCAGCCTGAGCTGGGCGGCATGCTGCTGGGCCGCATGTTCCTGGTCGCCGGTCTGCTCGACGCCGTGACCTTCGTCGGTATCGGTATCGGCATGTTCTTCGTGTTCGCCAACCCGTTCCTGGGCCAGCTGCACTAAGCAATCCGGCAAATCGCGGGAGCTTTTGAAAAGCTCATCGCGCTTTAGGGTGATCCGATGGACTTAAACGCAACTCTGATCGTTCAGAGCATCACGTTCCTGATTTTCGTGCTGCTCATGTGGCGCATCGCATGGCCGCCGATCATCGCCGCCATGCAGGCGCGTCAGGCGCGTATCGCCGATGGTCTGGCCGCCGCTGACCGCAGCGCCGCTGCGCTCGCCGACGCCACCGCCAAGAGCGAGCAGGCCGTGAGCGCGGCCCGCGTGCAGGCGCAGGACATCCTGGCCGCCGCCAACAAGCAGGCGCAGCAGCTGATCGAGCAGGCCAAGAACACGGCCCAGCAGGAAGCGGCGCGCATCGTGGCCAAGGCACAGGACGACGTGGCCCGCGAAGTCGGCCATGCCCGCGAAGAGCTGCGCAAGCAGGTCGGCGAGCTGGCCGTGGTCGGCGCCGCGAAGATCCTCAAGCGCGAGATCGACGCCAAGGCGCATGCCGACGTGTTGAACGATCTGGCGGCGCGCATCTAAACGGGAGCCGGCACGATCATGGCGGATTTCAGCACCCTGGCTCGTCCTTACGCGAAAGCGGCTTTCGAGCTGGCGCGCGATTCGGGCGACTACCAGTCCTGGAGCGATGCGCTTCAGGCCATCGCGGGCCTGGTGACGGATCCGCAGGTTGCCCAGCTGGTCAGCAACCCGGCGCTGGCGCGCGCGGATCTGGCGGCCACGCTGTCGGCCGCGCTCAGCGGCAAGATCGGCAAGGAGCCCCTGGCCCTGCTGCAGCTGCTCATCGAGAACGGCCGCCTCGGCGCGCTGGGCTCGCTGGTCACGCAGTTCGAGGCCCTGCGGGCGGAAGCACAGCGTCGTGTCGAGGTGGACGTCACCTCGGCCGCCGCAGTGGAGCCGGCGCAGCAGCAGGCCCTGTCCGATGCCATCCGCAAGCGGCTGGATCGTGATGTCGCAGTGCGCTGGCATGTCGATCCGGCGCTCGTCGGCGGTGCGGTGATCCGCGCCGGCGATCTGATCATTGACGGCTCGCTGTCCGGTGAGCTCGAACGTCTGCAGACCGCCCTGGCGCGGTAAGTCGAAACTATTAGGAATCGCTTCCCATGCAACTCAATCCTTCCGAAATCAGCGACCTGATCAAGGCGCGCATCAAGAACTTCGATGCGTCCTCCGAGTCGCGCAACGTGGGTCAGATCGTCTCGCTGCAGGACGGCATCGTCCGCGTGCACGGCCTGTCCGACGCGCTGCAGGGCGAAATGCTCGAATTCCCGGGCAACGTCTTCGGCATGGCGCTGAACCTCGAACGTGACTCCGTCGGCGCGGTGGTGCTCGGCGACTACAAGCACCTCAAGGAAGGCGATACCGTCAAGACCACCGGCCGCATTCTCGAAGTGCCGGTCGGTGAGGCGCTGCTCGGCCGCGTGGTGGACGCGCTGGGCCGCCCCATTGACGGCAAGGGCCCGATCGCCGCGAGCGCGATGAGCCCCATCGAAAAGGTTGCCCCGGGCGTGATCACCCGCAAGTCGGTGAGCCAGCCGGTGCAGACCGGTTACAAGGCCATCGACTCGATGGTGCCGATCGGCCGCGGTCAGCGCGAGCTGATCATCGGTGACCGTCAGACCGGCAAGACCGCGCTGGCCATCGACGCCATCATCAACCAGAAGTCCTCGGGCATTAAGTGCGTCTACGTGGCCATCGGCCAGAAGGCGAGCTCGATTGCCAACGTGGTGCGCAAGCTCGAAGAGTACGGCGCCATGTCCTACACCACGGTGGTCGCCGCTTCGGCTTCCGAATCCGCCGCCCTGCAGTTCATCGCGCCGTACTCCGGCTGCTCGATGGGCGAGTACTTCCGTGACAAGGGCGAAGACGCGCTGATCATCTACGACGACCTCTCCAAGCAGGCCGTCGCCTATCGTCAGGTCTCGCTGCTGCTGCGCCGCCCTCCGGGCCGCGAAGCCTTCCCTGGCGACGTGTTCTATCTGCACTCCCGTCTGCTCGAGCGCGCTGCGCGCATCAACGAGGAGTACGTGGAAAAGCTCACCAACGGCGCCGTGAAGGGCAAGACCGGCTCGCTGACCGCGCTGCCGATCATCGAAACCCAGGCCGGTGACGTGTCGGCCTTCGTGCCCACCAACGTGATTTCGATCACCGACGGTCAGATCTTCCTGGAAACCGACCTGTTCAACGCCGGTATCCGTCCGGCCATGAACGCCGGTATCTCGGTGTCGCGCGTCGGTGGCGCGGCCCAGACCAAGCTGGTCAAGAAGCTCGGCGGCGGCGTGCGTCTGGCCCTGGCCCAGTACCGTGAGCTGGCGGCCTTCGCGCAGTTCGCCTCGGACCTCGACGCCGCCACGCGTGCGCAGCTGGAACGCGGTCAGCGCGTCACCGAGCTGATGAAGCAGAAGCAGTACGCGCCGCTGTCCGTGGGCCTGATGGGCGCTTCGCTGTACGCCGTGGAAAAGGGCTACATCGACAAGGTGCCGGTGAACAAGGTGCTGGCCTGGGAAGAAGGCCTGCATCAGTTCATCGCCAACGGCCACAAGGACCTGCTCGCCAAGCTCGACACCGGCGACTGGAACGACGCGCTCGAAGCGGGCCTGAAGGCCGCGATGGACGCTTACGTCAAGCAGTCCGCGATCTGATAAGCCAAGGAGCCTGACGTGGCCGGCGCCAAGGAAATCCGCACCAAGATCAAGAGCGTGAAGAACACGCAGAAGATCACGCGTGCGATGGAAAAAGTGGCGATGTCGAAGATGCGCAAGGCGCAGGAGCGCATGGCGGCCGCGCGTCCTTACGCTGAGCGGCTGCGTCGCACCCTGGGCCATCTGGCGCAGGCGAAGCTGGAGTACAAGCATCCGTTCACGGTGGAGCGCGAAGCCAAGCGCGTCGCCTTCCTGATCGTGTCCACGGACCGTGGTCTGTGCGGCGGCCTGAACATGAACGTGTTCCGCCAGACCGTGCGCGCGATCCGCGAGTGGCAGGGCAAGAACGTCGAGGTCGATCTGGTGCTGATCGGCGCCAAGGCCGTGTCGTTCTTCCGCCGCATCGGCGGCAAGGTGCTGGCCACCGCCACGCATCTGGGCGACCGTCCGCATCTGGACCAGCTGCTCGGCAGCATCAAGGTGCTCAGCGACGCCTATCTGGAAGGCAAGATCGACCGCGTGTTCCTGGTCGGCAACACCTTCGTCAACACCATGACGCAGAAGGCCGACGTGCTGCAGCTGCTGCCCGTGCTGCCGGTGAAGACCGAAGGCATGCTGGAGCAGTGGGACTACATCTACGAGCCCGACGCCAAGGAGCTGCTGGGCACCGTGCTGCAGCGCTACGTCGAATCGCAGGTGTATCAGGCGGTGATCGAAAACGCGGCCTGCGAGCAGTCCGCGCGCATGGTGGCCATGAAGGCCGCCAGCGACAACGCCGGCAAGATCATCAATGCGCTGCAGCTGCAGTACAACAAGGCCCGTCAGGCCAGCATCACCAAGGAACTGGCGGAAATCGTCGGCGGCGCGGCGGCGGTTTGAGGAATGTGAGACGTGAGGTGTGAGACGTGAGACGAAGCGGACGTGGCGCCTTTTGGCGGTGCCTCACGTCTCAGGTCTCACCTCTCACGGTCGAATTTGAAGCGGAACTATTGAGATAGCAGAGCTATGAGCACTGGCAAGATTGTTCAGGTTATCGGCGCGGTCGTGGACGTGGAGTTCCCGCGTGATGCGATTCCGAATATCTACGACGCCCTCAAGGTCGGCGGCACCGAGCTGACGCTCGAAGTGCAGCAGCAGCTGGGCGACGGCGTGGTGCGTACCATCGCGCTGGGCTCCACCGAAGGTCTCAAGCGTGGCCTGCTGGCCACCAACACCGGCAAGGCGATCTCCGTGCCGGTGGGCCCTGCGACCCTGGGCCGCATCATGAACGTGCTCGGCGAGCCGATCGACGAAGTCGGTCCGGTCGATGCCAAGGAGCACTGGGGCATTCACCGCGCGGCGCCCACCTATGAAGACCAGGCCGGTTCGACCGAGCTGCTGGAAACCGGCATCAAGGTGATCGATCTGCTCTGCCCGTTTGCCAAGGGCGGCAAGGTGGGCCTGTTCGGCGGCGCCGGCGTGGGCAAGACCGTGAACATGATGGAGCTCATCAACAACATCGCCAAGGCGCACTCGGGTCTGTCCGTGTTCGCCGGCGTGGGTGAGCGTACCCGTGAAGGCAACGACTTCTATCACGAAATGATGGAATCGGGCGTCGTCAACGAGAAGAACCTCGGCGAGTCCAAGGTGGCGATGGTGTACGGCCAGATGAACGAACCGCCGGGCAACCGTCTGCGCGTGGCCCTGACCGGTCTGACCATGGCCGAATACTTCCGCGACGAAGGCCGCGACATCCTGTTCTTCGTCGACAACATCTACCGCTACACCCTGGCCGGCACCGAAGTGTCGGCACTGCTCGGCCGTATGCCTTCGGCCGTGGGCTACCAGCCGACGCTGGCCGAGGAAATGGGCGTGCTGCAGGAGCGCATCACCTCCACCAAGAAGGGCTCGATCACCTCGATCCAGGCCGTGTACGTGCCCGCCGACGACTTGACCGACCCCTCGCCGGCCACCACCTTCGCGCACTTGGACTCCACCGTGGTGCTCTCGCGTGACATCGCGGCCCTGGGTATCTACCCGGCCGTGGACCCGCTGGACTCCACCAGCCGCCAGCTCGATCCGAACGTGATCGGTGCCGAGCACTACAACACCGCCCGCGACGTGCAGGGCGTGCTGCAGCGCTACAAGGAACTCAAGGACATCATCGCCATCCTCGGCATGGATGAGCTGAGCGAAGAAGACAAGCAGGTCGTGTCGCGCGCGCGCAAGATCCAGCGCTTCCTGAGCCAGCCCTTCCACGTTGCCGAAATCTTCACCGGCTCGCCGGGCAAGTACGTCTCGCTCAAGGAAACCATCCGCGGCTTCCGCGGCCTGGTGGATGGTGAGTACGACCACCTGCCGGAGCAGGCCTTCTACATGGTCGGCACCATCGACGAGGCCGTCGAGAAGGCCAAGAAGCTTTGATGTAAGCGCCGAGGCGTGGGCGCAGCCGCGCGCACGCCTCGCAACTTACGTCTTACGGGAATCAAGTCATGGCACAACTACACGTTGACATCGTCTCCGCCGAAGGCGCCATTCATTCCGGCGAAGCGGCGATGGTGTTCGCTCCGGCGAGCATGGGCGAAGTGGGCATCGCGCCGCGTCACGCGCCGCTGCTGACCACGCTCAAGCCCGGCACGGTGCGCGTCAAGACGCCGAGCGGCGAAGTGCTGCCGTTCTTCGTCGGTGGCGGCATTCTCGAAGTGCAGCCGAATCTGGTGACGGTGCTCGCCGACACCGCGCTGCGCGCCAAGGACGCCGACGAGGCCGCCGCGCTCAAGGCCAAGCAGGACGCTGAAGAGAAGCTCGCCGGTGCCAAGACCGATATGGATCTGGCCAAGGCGCAGTCCGAACTCATCGAGGCCGCCGCGCGCCTGGAGTTCGTCAAGAAGATCAAGGGCGGGTCACACTAAAAAAAGCAGCTGCAGCACCGCATTGCCAAAGGCGCCGTCAGGCGCCTTTTTGTTTTGCCGTCGTTCCCGCGCAAGCGGCAATCCAGGGCCGTTCCCGTATGCCCGCGGGCCTTGGCGTTCCGGCGCCGGCCGCCTTCTCAACGTCCCGCACAAACCCCTTAAACTCACCGGCATGGCCAAATCCGCACCCGCCCCTCTGCACGTCGTCATCCTCGCCGCCGGACAGGGCACGCGCATGAAGAGCGCGCTGCCCAAGGTGCTGCAGCCCATCGCCGGCAAGGCCATGCTCGGCCATGTCATCGACGCCGCCTCGGCGCTGGGCGCGGCCGGCATCCACCTCGTCATCGGCCATGGCGCCGAGCAGGTGCAGTACTGGGCGCGCGCGCAGTACGGCAAGGACGCGCCGCTGCACTGGGCCTATCAGGCGCAGCAGCTGGGCACCGCGCACGCCGTGCTGCAGGCCCTGCCGCAGATTCCGCAGCAGGCCCAGGTGCTGGTGCTCTACGGTGATGTGCCGCTGGTGTCGCTGAGCGCACTGCAGAATCTCTGCGCGGCCGGCACGCGCGCACTGGCGCTGATGAGCGTGACCCTGGCCGATGCCAGCGGCTACGGCCGCATCCTGCGCAACCGCGCCGGCGCCATCACCGGCATCGTCGAAGACAAGGAAGCCAGCGCGAAGCAGAAGCTGATCCGCGAGATCAACACCGGCCTGCTCAGCGTGCCGGCCGCGCCGCTGCGCCGCTGGCTGCCCAAGGTGAAGAACGACAACGCCAAGGGCGAGTACTACCTCACCGACATCGTGGCGATGGCGGTGAAGGGCGGGATGAAGGTGCAGAGCGTCGGCGCCACGCCCGAGGAAGTGGAGGGCGCCAACGACCGCCTGCAGCTCGCGCGCCTGGAACGCTATTACCAGCTGCGCCAGGCCGAAGGCCTGATGCGCGACGGCCTGAGCCTCGCCGATCCGGCGCGCTTCGACCTGCGCGGCACGCTCAAGGCCGGGCGCGATGTGAAGATCGATGTCGGCTGCGTGCTGGAAGGCGCGGTGGAGCTGGGCGATGGCGTGCAGCTGGGCGCCTGCTGCGTGCTGCGCAATGTGCGCATCGCCGCCGGCAGCATCGTCAACACGCACAGCGTGCTGGAAGACTGCGAGATCGGGCCGGACTGTCGCATCGGTCCTTTCGCGCGCATCCGTCCGGACAGCGTGCTCGGCGCCGAGGCCCATGTCGGCAACTTCGTGGAACTGAAGAATGCCAAGCTCGGCCCCGGTGCCAAGGCCAATCATCTGGCTTATGTGGGCGATGCCCAGGTCGGCGGCAAGACCAATATCGGCGCCGGCGTCATCACCTGCAATTACGACGGCGCCAACAAGCACCAGACCGTGATTGGCGAAGACGTGTTCGTGGGCTCCGACACGCAGCTGGTGGCGCCGGTGCGTGTGGGCGACGGCGCGACCATCGCCGCCGGTTCCACCATCACCCGCGACGTGCCGCCCGGCGGCCTGACGATTGCACGCGCACGCGAACAGAAAACCGTGCCAGGCTGGAAGCGGCCGCGCAAGCAGAAGCGCGAGTGAGCGGCGGGGCGTGCGGCGTGAGGCATCGCCGCGCGCGCCCGAGCTGACGGGCATGCCTGCGCTTACTGCTTTTCCTGCAAACGCTGCCAGTCCTGTGGCGTGTCGATGTCGATGGCCGCTTGCGGCATGACGATGCGGATCAGGCTGTCGTGATGCTGCTGCAGCAGGGTGCGTGCACCGCGATCCCCGCGCAGCGCCGCGAGTTCCGCCAGAAAGCGTGCCGGAAACAGGCAAGGTGGCCCGAGCGTCTCGCCGTGGTCGGCGGCGATGATTTGCTGCGGATCCGCCTGATGCGCTGACAACAAGGCGCGCAGTGCCTGCGCATCGACCAGCGCTTGATCGGCGAGTGTGATCAGCACAGCATCGAGGCTCGAATCCCCGAGCAGGCTCTGCGCCCCCAAAGCCAACGAGCTGCCCATGCCGTGCTGCCACTGCGGATTGCGCAAGAGGCGCAGCGGTAGATCGTGCAGCTCGGCTTCAACCGCTTCTGCATGAGCGCCGGTGATCACGGTCAGCTGCGTGCCCGCAGCCAGCGCTGCGCCTGCCGCGCGCCGCACCAGACTCTGGCCATCAAGCTGCAGCAACTGCTTGGGCGCGCCAAAGCGCGAGGCTTGTCCGGCGGCGAGCAGCAGGGTGTGGATGCGTGGATTCACGGCGGCGTCACCCTGCAGGCGCCCCCTCTCCCCTGACCCCTCTCCCGCCAGGGGAGAGGGGAATGGCGCGCTGATTGTTTGGGAGATGGCGGTGACTGACGGCGCGTCGGCAGCGCGTCTGCCACAGCGAGTGCAGCGATGCGATCGTGCCCTGCTTTGCTCCCCTCTCCCCTTGCGGGAGAGGGGCGGGGGAGAGGGGGCGACCGGCGAGGTTCACGAACCGCCTCAGCGATGAATCGGCGTGGCCACGCGGCTCAGCAGGCCACCTTCGTGACCGTTGCTCACCGCCAGCATTTCCGCAGCAATCGACAGCGCGATCTCTTCCGGCGTCTCCGAGCCGATGTCCAGGCCCGCCGGGGCGAAGAACGCGGCGCGGATCTCCCCCAGCGCCTCGCGCAAGCGCTGCACACGCGCCCGCGCGCCCAGTGCGCCCAGGTAGCGCAGCGGCTTGATCGCCAGCGGCCGCAGGTAGTCCAGATCGCGCTCCAGATTGTGCGTCATCACCAGCACGCAGCTGCGCTCGTCGAATTCCACTGCGCCCAGCTGTGCCGGGCTCATCACCTCGTACGGCACGTTCTCGGCCAGCGTCTCCGGGCGCGGCTGCTCGGGCTGATGATCGATCAGCTGTACCGCCCAGCCCAGCTGACTGAGCAGGCGGGCCAGGGCGAAGGCGCTGGCGTTGACGCCGACCAGCAGCGCGCGCAGCGGCGGCTCCAGCGGCTCCAGCAACACCTCGTGACCATCGATCAGCTCGACCTGCGGCTTGCTGCGCGGCGGCAGCTGCGCGATGCGCGCGCGGATCTCGCCGGCCAGGGCGCGATCCTGCAGCTCGTCGAACGCGTCACCGCCGACCAGCAGATGCCTGGGCCGTGGCAGACAGACCGCATCGCGCGTGAACACCGTGGCCAGCACGCCGCTGCGACGCTGCAGCAGGCAGCGCTGTGCGGCTTCGGCAAACGCGATGTCGTTGCGGCGCAGAAGCGGTTCGATCAGCACTTCCAGCTCGCCGCCGCAGCCCATCTCCAGCATCACATCGAAATTCTGCTGACGGTTGTAGCGCAGCAGCCGCGCCTGGCCGACGGCCAGCGCCTCGCGCGCGTGCAGGGCGATGTCGCGTTCCGGACAGCCGCCGGAGAGGCCGCGCAGCAGACGGCCGTCGGCGTAGACCAGCATGCGCGCGCCGGCGCGGCGGAAGGTGGAGCCGCTGGTGCGGGTGAGCGTGGCCATGGCCAGGCCCTCGCGCGGCAGCGCACGCAGCGCCGCGAGAATCGGCGCGAATTCCTGCGGCGTGTTCATGCGCGCACCCGGCGCGCGGCGGCTGGCCTCATGTGCTGAGCTGACTGGCGATGGGCAGCTTGCGGATGCGCTGGCCGCTGGCGGCGAAGATGGCATTGGCCAGGGCCGGGGCCAGCGGCGGCACGCCGGGCTCGCCCACGCCGGTCGGCGGCGCGGCGGAGGGCACGATGTGCACTTCCACCTTCGGCATCTCGTTCATGCGCAGCATGGGATAGCCGTCGAAATTGCGCTGCTGCACCGCGCCCTTGTCCACCGTGATCGCGCTGTACAGCGCGGCGGTGAGCGCAAAGCCGATGCCGCCTTCCATCTGTGCGTGGATCACGTCGGGGTTGATGGCCAGGCCGCAGTCCACGGCACAGACCACGCGGTCCACCTTCAGCTGGCCGTTCTTCAGGCTGACTTCCACCACCTGCGCCACGAAGCTGTTGAAGGATTCATGCACGGCGATGCCGCGTCCGCGCTTCACGCCTGCGCCAGCTTTCAGCGGCTTGCCCCAGCCGGCTTTCTGCGCGGCCAGATCCAGCACGCCGAGATGGCGCGGCGATTGGGCCAGCAGGCCGCGGCGGAACTGGTAAGGGTCCTGGCCGGCGGCGGCGGCCAGTTCATCGATCATCGATTCCGTGGCAAAGGCGGTGTGCGTGTGCCCCACCGAGCGCCACCATTGCACCGGCACGCCGTTGACGGGCGAGTGCAGTTCCACCTGCACGTTAGCGGCGGCATAGGCCGCCAGAATGCCTTCCACCGAGGCGCCGTCGATGCCGTTCTTCACCAGGCCAGCCAGCGGCGTGCCGCTCATGATCGACTGCCCCACCGCGCGCTGCTGCCAGGCGAGGATGCGGTTCTGCGCATCCAGGCCGGCGCGCACGCGATGCAGGAACAGGGGCCGGTAGTAGCCGGCGCGGGTGTCTTCCTCGCGTGTCCAGACCATCTTGATGGGCACGCGATGGCCCTGCGCGGCGGCATTCCTGGCGATCTCCGCAGCCTCCAGCACGTAGTCGCCATTGGGATTGGCGCGACGTCCGAAGCTGCCGCCGGCATAGAGCTGCGTGATCTGCACCTTCTCCGGCGGCAGGTTCAGCAGCCTGGCGACGCCGGCCTGATCGAAGGTCTGGAACTGCTCGCCGTTGTAGATCTGGCAGCCATCTTCCTGGATGTGCACCACGCAGTTGAGCGGCTCCATGGCGGCGTGCGAGAGATAGGGAAACTCGTAGTCGGCCTGCACGGTTTTCACCGCCTGGGCCAGCGCGGCGGCGGCATCGCCTTCCTGGCGCGCCACGGTGCCGGCCTGGTCGGCCAGGCTGCGGTACTGCGCCATCAGCTCGGCGCTGCCGACGCTCATCGCCGCGCTCTCATCCCATTCCAGTTTCAGCGCATCGCGGCCCTGCCGCGCGATCCAGGTGTTGTGCGCCAGCACCGCCACGCCGCTGAAGCGCTTGGCATCGCCTTCGAAGCGCACCACGTCCACCACGCCCTTGATCGCCTTGGCGGCGGCGTCGTCGAAAGACTTGAGCCTGGCGCCGAAGCGCGGCGGATGCGCCACCACGGCCACCAGCATGCCGGGCAGCTGCACGTCCTGCGTGAACCGGGCGCTGCCGTCGGTCTTGTCGTGGCTGTCGCGGCGGCTGAGCTTCTGCTTGCCGATCAGCTTGAACTGCGACGGCTCCTTGAGCCTCACCTGCGCCGGCACCGGCTGCTGTGCGGCGGCCTCGGCGAGTTCGCCGAAGCTGGCCTTGCGCCTGGAGGCGGCGTGCTGCACCACGCCATTGCTCACGCTGATCTGTGCGGGGTCCACCTGCCAGCGCTGCGCGGCGGCGGAAACCAGCATGGCGCGTGCACTGGCGCCGGCGCGTCGCATCTGTTCGTGGGCATTGGCCATGGCATTGCTGCCGCCGGTGCCCTGGATACCGCCGAGCAGGGTATTGCCGTAGCGCTTGGCGTCGGCCGGCGCGCCTTCCACCTGCACCTGGCTCCAGTCGGCGTCCAGCTCCTCGGCCAGCAGCGTGGCCAGGCCGGTATAAGTGCCCTGGCCCATTTCCAGATGCTTGGCGATGACGGTGACGCGGTTGTCGCTGCCGATGCGCACGAAGGCGTTGGCGGCGTACTCGCCCGGCGCCTGCTGGGCCGTCGCCTGCGCGGATTCAAACGGCGACAGATACACGCCCAGCACCAGACCGCCGGCGCCCTGCAGCACGCGGCGACGGCTCAGATTCACCGGCGCGCTGTCCACGGCGGCGGTTTTGGCGAAACGTTCGATGATGCCCATGCTCGATGCTCCCGGAACTGGCTCAGGCCTTGGCCGGCTGGCTGGCGTCGTGGATGGCAGCGCGGATGCGCTGATAGGTGGCGCAGCGGCAGATGTTGCCGCTCATGGCCGCGTCGATCTGCGCGTCGCTGGGCTGCGGCGTCTGCTTGAGCAGGGCGGTGGCCGACATCATCTGTCCGGACTGGCAGTAGCCGCACTGCACCACGTCGAGCTTGCGCCAGGCTTCCTGCACGCGCTTGCCTACCGGGTCCTGCTGCAGCGCCTCGATGGTGCGCACGTCCTTGCCGGCCGCCGCCGCCACCGGCGTGATGCAGGCGCGGATCGCCTGGCCGTCCAGGTGCACGGTGCAGGCGCCGCACAGCGCCATGCCGCAGCCGTACTTGGTGCCGGTGAGGGACAGCTCGTCGCGCAGGAACCACAGCAAGGGCATGTTGGGGTCGCCGTCGAACTGCTGCGGCTTGCCGTTGATGCTGAGTTTGACCATGGGGTGAATCCTCCATGCGGCGGTCTTTTTATGGGAATGGAAATGATACGCCGCGGCCCGGAGACATGCCGGTCGGGGGCTCGTTAGGCGCCGGTCAGGGCGGAGGCCGTAAAATGGCCGTCATCATTTTCAGGCAAGGCCAGGCTCAAACCCCATGTGCGGAATCGTCGGCGCCATCGCGCAAACGGATGTCACGCCTCTTCTGATCGAGGGCCTGCGGCGTCTGGAATATCGCGGCTATGACTCCACCGGCATCGCGCTCAGCGACGGCCACGGCGGCCTGGCGCTGCGCCGTGCGGTGGGCAAGGTGACGCGCCTGCAGGACAAGCTGGCCAGCGCGCCCTGCGCCGGCGTGCTGGGCGTGGCGCATTCGCGCTGGGCCACGCACGGCGGCGTCACCGAAGCCAATGCCCATCCGCATGTCTCGGGCGGGCGTATCGCGCTAATCCACAACGGCATCATCGAAAACTATGTGGAGCTGAAAGCCGAGCTGAGCGCTCAGGGCTATGTGTTCGCCTCGGAAACCGACACCGAGGTGGTGGCGCATCTGATTCACGCCGAGGTCACCAAGGGCCTGGACCTCACCGCCGCCGTGCAGCAGGCGGTGCGCCGGCTCAAGGGCGCTTACGCCATCGTGGTCTTCGACGCACAGCAGCCGGACCGCATCTGCGTGGCGCGCATCGCCAGCCCGCTGGTGATCGGCCTGGGCGAGAACGCCAACTACGTCGCCTCCGACGTGCAGGCCCTGCTGCCGGTGACGCGGCGCTTCCACTTCCTGGAAGAAGGCGATGTGGCCGATGTGCGCCGCGAAGGCGTCACCATCTACGACGCACAGGGCCGGCGCGTGCAGCGCAAGCTGCATGAGTCCTCGCTGTCCGCCGACGCCGTAGAGCGCGGCGAATTCGCGCACTACATGCTCAAGGAAATCTACGAGCAGCCGCGCGCCATCGCCGATACGCTCTCCGAGCGCATCGTCGGTGATCACGTGCTGCAAGCGGCCTTCGGCCCCATGGCGGCCGAGATTCTGCCGGCGGTGCAGAGCGTGCACATCGTGGCCTGCGGCACCAGCTACCACGCCGGCTTGGTGGCGCGTTACTACCTGGAGCAGGGCACGCGCATTCCCTGCACCGTGGAAGTGGCCAGCGAATATCGCTACCGCGATCCGGTGGTGCTGCCCGGCACGCTGTTCCTGGCCATCTCGCAGTCCGGCGAAACCGCCGACACGCTCGCTGCGCTGCGCGAAGCCAAGCGCCTGGGCTATCTGGCCACCGGCGCCATCTGCAATGTGCCGGAATCCTCGCTGGTGCGCGAAGCCGATCTGGTGCTGATGACGCGCGCCGGCCCCGAAGTGGGCGTGGCCTCCACCAAGGCCTTCACCACGCAGCTGGCCGCGCTGGGCCTGCTGGGTCTGGCCATTGCCCAGGCGCAGCTGCAGGATCGCCGTCGCATCGCCCTGTTCGCGCGGCAGATGCTGCAGGTGCCGGAGATGGTGGAACACACCCTCAAGCTCGACGGCCAGATCCGTGAATGGGCCAAGCACTTTGCCGACAAGCATCACGCCCTGTTTCTCGGCCGCGGCCCCAGCTACCCGATTGCCCTGGAAGGCGCGCTCAAGCTCAAAGAGATTTCCTACATCCACGCCGAAGCCTATCCCGCCGGCGAACTCAAGCACGGCCCGCTGGCGCTGGTGGACGACGACATGCCGGTGATTGCGGTGGCGCCCAACAACGCCCTGCTGGAAAAGCTCAAATCCAATCTGCAGGAAGTGCGTGCGCGTGGCGGCAAGCTCTTCGTCTTCGCCGACCCCAACACCGGTTTGGAAGAAGCCGACGGCGTGGAAGTGATCACCATGCCCGAACACATCGAAGCGCTGCAGGCGCCGCTGGTATACACGATCCCGCTGCAGCTGCTGGCGTATCACGTCGCGGTGCTGAAGGGCACCGATGTGGATCAGCCGAGGAATCTGGCGAAGAGTGTGACGGTGGAGTGAGGGGGCTGGTCTGAGATGGGGTCTGTTCTCGCGCGCAAGCATCACGCATTGATGCAGACCGTGCTGAACGCAATCATGGCCGGCGGTACAGGATGTTATCGGTTAACAGCTTGATGTAATTGCTGAATGCCTCGCGCACTCTGCTCTGTCGACGATGATTGGTTCTGATCAGAGCGCCGTGATCGTTCACAGCGAGGCCGAGAGCGCACGCAGCATCGCTGCACTCGCTTGATGGCCGGCGCCATCACCTCCGCAGGCAATGCCAGCTAGACTAGCTGCCCGTTTTTGCCGGTATGCGTCATGGCCAAGCCCAATTATCAGTTCGACAAGCGTCAGCGCGAGCTGAAGAAAGCCAAGGCGCAGGAGGAAAAGCGCCAGAAGAAGCGCATCCGCGATGCGGCCGAAGCCTCGCCGGAAGAACCGACGTCTGCGGCGGATGCGGCATGAAGATTCCGCCGTCGCTGCAGCCCCTGGTCGAGAACGGCGTGATCAGCGCGGTCACGCGCCAGCTCAAGAGCGGCAAGGAAGCCGCGGTGTTCGTGGTGGACTGCGCGGGGCAGGCTTGTTGCGCCAAGGTCTACAAGGAGGCCGAGCGGCGCGGCTTTCACAAGCTCGCGGCGTATCAGGAAGGGCGCAAGGCGCGCGGCAGCCGCGAGGCGCGGGCCATGGATCGGCGCAGCCGCCACGGCCGCCGTGTGCAGGAAGAGGAATGGAAGAGCGCAGAAGTCGATGCGCTGTACCGGCTCGCCGCAGCCGGGGTGCGCGTGCCGCAGCCGCGCGGTTATTACGATGGCGTGCTGCTGATGGAGCTGGTGCTCGATGCGCAGGGCCGGCCGGCACCGCGACTCAATGAAGTGGAGATGAGCGCCGAGCAGGCGCGCGCCTGGCATGGCTTCATGGTCCGCCAGATCCAGCTGATGCTCTGCGCCGGCCTGATTCACGGCGATCTGTCGGAGTTCAACGTGCTGGTGGATCGTGATGGCCCGGTGATCATCGATCTGCCGCAGGCGGTGAGCGCGGCCGGCAACAACAATGCCTTCCAGATGCTGCAGCGTGATGTGGACAACATGCGCGCCAGCTTCGGCCGCGTGGCGCCGGAGCTGCTGGAGACGCAGTACGCGCGCGAAATCTGGCAGCTCTACGCCCGCGCCGAGCTGCAGCCGGATACGCCGCTCACCGGCCGCTTCGTCGATGACTCGGGCGCCGCCGATGTCGGCGCGGTGCTGGATCAGATCGAGGAAGCACGCCGCGAGGCGCTGGCGCGCGAGCGTGGCCGCGTGGCGGCGCAGGAGGAGTGAGGCCCGCGCGCTTGCCTCTGCCGCCTGCCGCTGGAAGCGGCTGCGCCGGCGGCATGAGTCAAGGAAAGCGATAGCGCAGCGTTGCGCCCAGGGTTCGCGGGGTGCCGGGCATGCCAACATAAATGGCATTGACGATGGCGCCCGCGGTGAGCAGGTATTGCTGATCCAGCAGATTGCGCGCCCAGAGTGACAGTTCCAGAGTGTCGTGCGCGCGCGTCCATTGCAGTGTGGTCGAAGCGTTGAGCACGCCGTAAGCCTGGATGCGTGCGTAGCGTGAATTGTCGAGGCTGCCGTTGACGGCGGAGCGCCAGGCGTAGTTCAGCGCAAACTGCTGGCTGAGTTCGGGGCGCCAGTCGGCCTTGTAGAGCAGGCCGCTGTTGACGGTCCAGCGCGGCGCGCCTTGCACCGCCTGGCCGCTGAGACTGCAGGAGACCGGTTCCTCGGGATTGGTTTCCGCCGGGCAGGGCGCATTGTCGAAGCTGCGATACACCGCATGATTCCAGCTGCCATTGAGGCTGAGCACCAGCCCGCGCGCCAGCAGCGTGAGCAGGTCCCATTCCACACCCCGGCTTTCCAGCTTGCCGACGTTGGTCAGCACCTGCACCGGCAGCGCCTGACCGGAGACCGTGCGATTCACCGAAGCCTGGTAGTCGCTGACGCGAGTGTCGAAGAGATTGAAGTTGGCGCGCAGGCGTTGTCCCAGCCAGCTGCTCTTGTAGCCAAGCTCCAGGTTGTTGGAACGCTCGGGCGCGACCTTCAGCGACTCGATGCCCAGCGCCGGTCCCGAGCCCACGCCGTTGACGTTGAAGCCGCCGGACTTCTCGCCATGCGAGATCGTGGCGTAGAGCAGCTGCGCGCTCGCCGGCTGCCAGCTCAGGGTCAGCAGCTGCGAGGGGCTCAGCTCGTGCAGGCGCAGGCGGCCGTAGTCGCTGGAATTCCAGGGGCCGATCTGGGCGTTCTGCACATTGCTGAACGGCGGCACCGTCCAGCGCACCGCGGCCACGGGCTCCTCGCGCTCGGCATGGCCGGTTTTCACTTCATAAGTGCCGCGCAGGCCGGCGGTGAGGATCAGCTGCTCGGTGATTTTCCAGTTGCCTTGAGCAAACAAGGCGCCGCTGTCGGTGAGTACCTTGCCGTAACTGTCGGACAAGGCACTGCTGAGAATCTGATAGCCGCCGTCGGCCAGATTGATCGGCAGCCACACCGTGCCGGCGGCGGTGGCCAGCGGGGTTTCAGTGGGCAACAGGCCGGCATCGGCTTGCGGCCCGAAGTCGATATGCAGATGGTTGCGCACCGCCTGGTGAAACCAGTAAGCGCCCAGCACGTAGTCGAGACGACCGTCGCTGGGCGAGGCCAGGCGAAGCTCCTGCGACCATTGGCGGTCGCGCACGCTGACGCCGTAATCGTCAAGAATCGGCGCATTGGTGAAGTCGGCATCGTTGTGCGGTGTGAAGTTCCAGAAGCGCCAGGCGCTGATCGAACTCAGGGTGAAATCGCCCCAGTCCACATCCAGCTGCGCCGAGCCGCCGCCCTGGCCGGAACGCATGCGCTGTACGCCGTCGATGCGGGTCTGGCGAAGGTCGGGGTTCACCGGACTGAGATCAGCGCCGGTGGCGGCCTCCACCTCGGATAGATCGCGAAAGTGTGGCCGGGCCGGACCCGCGCCGCTGATCACGGCCGAGCCTTGTGAGTCCTGCTCCTCGGCATAGTCCGCGATGAGGCGCAGCTTGTATCCGTCTCCGGTGTACAACAGCTGGCCGCGCAGGCCATAGCGGTCGATGCTGTCGAGCCGGCCGCCGCCGTTGAGATTGCTGACCCAACCCTCATCATCGGTCTTGGCCAGAACGATGCGCCCGGCCCAGCGCTCGCTCAGGGCGCCGGACCACAGGCCGCGCAGAATGCGGCTGTTGCGCGCGCCATACGAGGCTTCCAGCTTGCTTTCCGTGGCGAAGCTGGGCGCACGCGACTGGATGTTGAGTACGCCGGCGGTGGTGTTCTTGCCGAACAGCGTGCCTTGCGGGCCGCGCAGCAGATCGACCTGTTCGATATCGACGAGGTCTTGCACCGCCATGCCCGGACGACCGAGAAAGACGTTGTCCAGATAGATGCCGACACTCGGCTCCAGCCCTTCATTGGCGGGGTTGTTGCCAATGCCGCGGATCGCCAGGCTGGACTGACGCGCCTGACCATAGGCCGCATTCAGGCTCGGCAGCAGCTGCTGAAAATTCTGCACCTCGGCGATGCCCTGCGCTTCCAGCTGTTCACCGCTGACGCTTGAGATGGCCGTGGGCACATCTTGTGAACGCTCGCTACGGCGCCGTGCCACCACGACGACGGTGGGCAGCTGCTCATCCGTCGTCGCACTGGCGTTGCGCTCCGGCAGCAGCGCAGGCGCTGCATTCACCGCGATGCTGCTCAGCGGCGCTCCGGCTTGTTCGTTCGTCTGTCCCCAGGCGGGCGCCAGACTGGTGCCCGCAATGATGGCCAGTGCAGCGCGCAGGCTGCCTGGCATCGGCTTGATGATCATGATGTCCCTGTCGCCGCGCCGGCACCCCGTTTGCCGTGCGCGGGCTTCCCGTCAGAGCGATGATCATCGCGAGCCGGCGAGCGGGAATGAAGTGATATCTTGGTCTAAGGTAAGACGCAGCCGCAGTGCGGATTTTCGGGATCAGTTTGACCAGTACACATAAGCTGCATCGGCCGGCGCCGGCACGCCCAGCGGATAGTCGATGCGGATCGGTGCCTCCAGCAGCGCCGGCCACAGAGGCTTGGCCATCTGACCGTTGTATTCGGCCAGACGCGCCTTGAGCTCGGCCAGCTTCTCTGGATTGCGCGCGGCGAGATCCACTTGCTCGGTGGGGTCGTCCTTGAGATTGAACAGCCAGTCCTTGCGCGGCGTGCCGGAGACCTGCAGCTTCCAGTCGCCATCGAGCAGTGTGGCGTAATCGCCGGATCGCCAGTACAGAGTCTGGTGCGGACGTCCCGTTTCGCGGCCCTGCAGATAGGGAATCAGATCGACGCCGTCCACCACGCGATCAGCCGGAAGCGTCGCGCCAGCGGCACGCGCCGCGGTGGCGAACATATCCACGTGCGCGACCGGCTGTTCGTAGCGACCGCCGGCCGCCAGCTGCGCCGGCCACTTGATGAAGAAGGGCACATGGATGCCGCCTTCGAAGAAGCTGGCTTTCCAGCCTCGGTAAGGGCGGTTGATATCGGGCAGGCCGATGTAATTGGCGCCGCCATTGTCGGTGGTGAACAGCAGCAGGGTGTTGTCATCCAGGCCCTGTGCCTTGAGTGCCGCCGTGATCTTGCCGACATTGCGGTCCAGAGCCCGGATCATCGCCGCATATACGCGCAAGCGATGATCCGGTATCTGTGCCAGCGCCTCGTAGTCTGACTTGAGCGCCTGCAGCGGCGTGTGCGGCGCGTTGAACGCCACGTAGAGAAAGAAGGGGCGCTTGGCATTGGCCTGAATCGCCGCCACCGCCTGATCGCCGAGATAATCCGTCAGATAACCCGTGGGTTTGAAATAAGCCTCGTTGTTGAGCTGCACCGCAAAGGGCAGGTTGGCCCACAGGAATTTGTCGATGGGATCGAAGTCCTGCTTGGAATTCACCACCTCCGGCGAGTCTTCCGGCAGATACATCGAAGCGCCCGGATAAAAGCCCAGCGACTCATCGAAGCCCGCCGCCAGCGGCCGGAACTGTGGCGCTGAACCCAGATGCCACTTGCCCAGATGAATGGTGTGATAGCCCTGGCGCTTGAGCAGTTCTGCGAGCGTGATTTCGGAAGTCGGGATGCCCATGTCGTCCAGGGCAATGGCTTGGGCCTCGCGCTCGGCGTGATAGATGACCGGCGGCCGTCCGGGCTCATTGGGGAAGCGGCCGATCACCTTGGCGAATTGCGTGGGTACCGGCGTGAACTCGAAGCCGAAGCGGGTCGCGTAACGGCCGGTGAGAATCGCGGCGCGCGAGGGCGCGCAGGTGGCGTTGCCGGCATAACCCTGGGTGAGATTCACGCCCTGCTGGGCAATGGCATTGATACTGGGGGTGGGCACGGCGCCTTCGGCAACGCCGCCCCCGGACAGACTCAGATCGTTGTAACCCAGATCGTCAGCCAGAATCAGCACGATATTCGGGGCTCGCTTGCCGCCTGGCGCTTGCGACGCCGGGCCGCTCGCCCAGTTCACCGCGCGCGATTCACTGACATGCGGCGCGGTCCAGCCGACGATGTGCAATACCAGATAATCACGCGCATGCGGCCAGGCCAAGGCCGCAAGCAGAGTAAGCAGCAAAGCAATCGCGCCGATCCGGCGAACACGCAAGCTCATAAAAATCCCCGAGCGCCTATGATGTTTTGGCGGCGCGCGGCGAGACTAGCAAACTCATCTCGCTTGCTTACGCACTCAAGACGATTGAACTAAGCATATGCCAAAAATCCGGCCCGTCCTGGGCCTGTTCGCTTCACTGTTGCTGCTCGTCGCGGTGCTGCCGCTGCTGCGCCCGCACGCGCCTGTGCCGGTCCAGAGCGCGGCGGCGCAGTATGTGGGCGCGGCGGCCTGCGCGGGCTGTCATCAGGCCCAGACCTCGGCCTGGCGGCGCTCGCAGCACGCTCTCGCCATGCAGGAGGCGAATGCGCAGACGGTGCTGGGCAATTTCGAGAATGCGCAATTCAAGGATGGCAGGACCGTCTCCAGTTTCCTGCGCAGGGACGGTGCCTATTTCGTGCGTACTGACGGGCCCGATGGCCGGCTCGCCGAGTTTCCGGTGCGCTACACCTTTGGCGTCTATCCCCTGCAGCAATACCTGGTGCCGTTTCCCGATGGTCGCCTGCAGGCCCTGCCGATTGCCTGGGATGCACGACCCGCCGCGCAAGGCGGTCAGCGCTGGTTTCATCTGTATGCCGGACAGGGTCTGGATCATCGCGATCCGCTGCACTGGACGCGGCTCGAACAGAACTGGAACTTCATGTGTGCGAGCTGTCATTCCACGAATCTGGAACGCGGCTACGATGCCGCGCACGATACCTACGCCAGCCGCTGGAGTGATCTCAACGTTGCCTGCGAAAGCTGCCATGGCGCCGGCTCCCGGCATCTGAGCTGGGCGCAGCTGGCGCCTGCGGCGCGCGCGGCCGATGCCGGCAAGGGGCTGTCCATCGCGCTCGACGAGCGACGCGCCGTGCACTGGCAGCTCGATCCCGCCACCGGCAACTCCACGCGCAGCGTGCCGCTGCACACGCATCGCGAAATCGAGACCTGCGCCAACTGTCATGCGCGCGGCGCCACGCTCGGGGCGCAGGCGCCGGCGGCGGGCCATCTGTTCGATGCTTTCGATCCCGCGCTGCTGCGCGCGGGCCTTTATTTTCCCGACGGGCAGCAGGACGGCGAGGTGTATGTCTACGGCTCATTCCTGCAGAGCAAGATGCATGCGAAAGGCGTGAGCTGCAGTGACTGCCATGAGCCGCACAGCATGCAGCTGCGCGCGCCGGGCAACGCCGTCTGCGCGCAGTGTCACAGCGCCGCCAAATTCGACACTCCGGCACATCATCTGCATGCCAGCGGCAGTGCCGGGGCGCAATGCGCCGACTGTCATATGCCCAAGCGGGTCTACATGAGTGTCGACGAGCGTCGCGATCATTCGCTGCGCGTGCCGCGTCCGGATCTGAGCCTGCGTCACGGCGTGCCCAATGCTTGCAACAACTGCCATCGCGATCGCAATGCCGCCTGGGCGGCGGCGGTGATCGAAAAGCACTACGGTCCGCAGCGCAAGGGCTATCAGCATTTTGTGCAGGCCCTGGCCGATGCGCGGCTCGGCGTGCCGGGCGCCGCGGCACAGCTGCGGACACTGGCAGCGGATGGCAGCTCGCCGGACATCGCACGTGCCACCGCGCTGGCGGAGTTGGCGGCCTATCCCTCGCGGGCGACGCTGTCGAGCCTGCAGGCGGCGCTGCGGGACGCCAATCCGATGATGCGTGCCGCGGCGCTGGAGAGCCTGCTGGCCTTTGCGCCGGAGCAGCGCGCTGCCGCAGCCTTGCCGCTGGTGGACGATGCGACGCGGCTGGTGCGCATCAAGGCCGGACGCGCGCTGGCCGATGTGCCGGATGCGGTGCTCACGTCCGCGCAGCGCCAGACGCGTGAGCGTGCCTTCGGGCAATACCGGCAGGCGCAGGAAGGGCTGGCCGAACGTCCGGAGGCGCACCTCAATCTCGGCAGCGTGTATGCCCTGCGCGGCGATGCGCCGCAGGCGGCTGCGCAGTATCAAACCGCGCTCAAGCTCGATCCCGATTTCGTGCCGGCTTATCTGCATCTTGCCGACTTGTATCGCGCGCAGCATCGTGAGGATCAGGTGAGCGCGGTTCTGACGCAAGGACTGCAACGTCAGCCGGGCAATGCCGCGCTGCTGCATCTGTCCGGCCTGCAGCGGGTACGACAGGGCCAGCTCGATCAGGCGCTGGCCTTGCTGGGACAGGCAGCCGGCGCCGCACCCGGCGAGGCGCACTATGCCTACGTGTATGCCGTGGCCTTGCATGAAGCCGGACGCGCGCCAGCCGCGCTGCGGGTGCTGAGCCAGGCCTTGCAGGCCTCGCCCTATTCGCCCGAACTGCTGCAGGCGGCCAGCGCCTTCGCCGAGCGCAGTGGCTCGCGCGAACTCGCCCTGCAGTACCGGCGCCGTTACGAAGCGCTGCAAGCCGAGTCTGGACCCTGAGGGGCAGGTTCGCTGCGCCCGAGGCTGCAGGCAGGCCGCGCGCTGCGTTTTTCCAACCGGGACCGGGATTTAGGCGTATAGTGCTCGGCCGTGCTCCGGGGCGCAGAGGCTCGGAGCTGTCGCGGCAGGCCTTGTCGCTGAGAGCTGTCCCCGCACGCTCTTCCTCGCGCAGCGCGCGTATCACCGCGGTAGATCCTTGTGCTCGCGGGCGCAGGAATCATCGGCAATCCTGCTGGATCGGGATTCCGGAAGAAGCCGCATCTTGTCCGTCATCGCCCGGGGCGGGATTGCGGGCCGTACCCCGTGTCACGGCGCTGCCGGTCTTCACGCGCTGCGTGACAGTGGCCGTTTCGTTCACGTACATCAAGCCTGTCTGATCCCGGCGATCCGCCGCCAGCAGCGCCAGGAGTGACACCATGACGCCCTGCAAGCTTTGCTCCGAGCAGATCGGCCTTCCGGCGGAGTGGCGCGCACACAAGAAGCTGGAATCGCCGGGCTCGGCGCGCACGCTGGGTTATGCGGCCTCGCTCAATCAGAAGCTGTATGCCTGCCGCGAATGCCGGACGGTGCTGCGCAAGGGCCGGAACACCGGCTGGGTGCTGGCGACACGTCTGGAAAGCGCCAGCCCGTGAGCCCGCCCGCCGCGCGACATCTGCTGCGTGTCGGATGTGGCGGCCAGGTCCACGGCAAATTTTCACACTGCAAGACACCACCGGAGGCTGGATCAGGATGGCAATGAAGCCCCGCATCAATGATGCGCAGCTGCGCGAGCAGCGGCAGCGGGAATACAACGCCTCGCAGACGCTGGCTGCACGCTATCCGCAGGTGCAGGAGCTGCTGCTGGAGCTGCGCTTCACCGAGGGCGACGAAGTGCCGCTGCTGTCGCCGTACCGGCAGATCTTCACCGGCGAGATGCAGGCCTTCTTCGAGCTGCGTTGTCCTTCGCGCAGCTGCGCGGGCGGCGGCTTCGATCTCGGTCGCGCGGTGGATGATGCCGCACGCGGGCGCGCCAGGAGCGAAGGCGGCAGATTGTTCTGCCGCGGAGTGAATACCGAAGGCGCCGGTCGCGGCGAAAGCTGCCGGGTGCAGCTGAGCTACGGCATCGAAGTGGTGCCGCTGACGCCGCGCTGATCGCGGACCCGCCCGCTGCGATTACGCCGCCAGCTGGCGGCGGATGTCGCCGACATCGAAGTGGGCGCGCTTCTCCGTGATCTTTCCTGCCTTGCAGCGCAGGTACATCATCACGGAGATGCGCAGGTTCTTGCCGGAGGCGGGGACGCCGAACACATCCGAGCGATAGTTGTGCCCTTCGAAATGCATGTAGGCGCAGATGCGATCTCCTTCGCCCAGCAGATCGATGATCGGAAACCGGAACGACTCGAAGGCATCGAAGTTTTTCTTCTCGGCGGCGACCAGGCCCGCCACGCCGCGATAGGTGGTATCCACCTGGTTGAAGAAGACGAAGTCCTCATCGACCATTTCATGCAGCGCCTCGAAGTCGCCGCGCTCGATGGCCGCATAGAAGCGGCGCACCAGATTCTTGTTTTCCTCGACAGACATGAACCCGCTCCGCTTGATCAGGATGCGGGCATTATCGGCAGGCCGCCATGGCGGGACGAGGGCGGCTTGTGCAATGGCGCCTTGCATAAATGCATGGGCGCCGGCGCGCTCATCACAAACCAAGCAGCAGCTTCTCATCCTGCGCGATGCACTCGGCCAGCCAGTCGGCCACCACGCGGAACTTGGCGATGCGGGCGGTGGCGCGGTGCTTGAGCAGCCAGATCTCGCGCTGATGCACGGGCGCATCGCTCAGACGTACCAGCTTGGCGTCGCGGGCTGCGATCGCGGGCAGCAGCGCCAGACCCAGGCCGGCCTCGCAGGCGCGCGTGATGATGGCGGTGGCGCTGGTGCGCAGATGGCAGCGCAGTTTCGGCGCCATCGCGTGCAGCCAGCGCATCTGCGGCAGGTCGGCGAGATCGTCTTCGTACGTGATCCAGGGCAGCTCCGGCCACTGTGCCGGCGTGACGCCACGGAACTGAGGCGCGCCATACACCCAGATGCCGAAGCTGCCGACACGGCGCATCAGCAGCGCCGCGTCCTGCTCGGGCCGCGCCAGACGCAGGGCCAGATCGGATTCGCTGTGGGTGAAGGAGAGATTCTTGTGCTCGGGCAGCAGCCTGATCTCCAGCTTCGGATGCAGGGCCAGCAGCTCAGGCAGGCGTGGCACCAGCCAGTCGCCCAGCAAGGTGTCCACCGAGGTGATGCGCACCGGTCCCTGCACTTCTTCGGACGCGCTGCGCGTGGCATTGAAGATCGACAGCACCTGGCCTTCGATCGTCTGCGCTGATTCCAGAAACATATGCCCGGCCTGTGTCGGCACATAACCGTCGGGCTTGCGCAAGAACAGCCGCGTGCCCAGACGTTCTTCAGCAGCGGCCAGGCGCCGGCTCACCGTGGACGTATCGACGCCCAGGCGCAGCGCCGCCGTGCGCAGCTGACGGTCACGTGCGACGGCCAGCAACAGCGAGATGTCGTTCCAGTCTATGCGGGCAACGCGTTTGGCCATGTCCGTCTCATTGCCGCTCCAGCGGCGACAGCGATTGCATTTACGCAATCCGGGATTGTTTTATCGTGGGACATCGAGGCGGCAGGCGCGGCCGATAATGGCCCGGTCAGGTAGCAAGACCATCGGGAGCCACGCCGGTCTGGCGATGGCCCGCCATCCATCGCGAGGAGAGCTTCATGCGCTTCACCCAGATTCGCAGCGCCACCGTCATCATCGAATTCGCCGGCCACAAATTTCTCATCGATCCGATGCTCGCGGAGAAGGACGCCTACCCGGGCTTTCCCGGCACGGTGAACAGTCATATCCGCTTCCCCACCGCGCCGCTGCCGGTGCCGGTGTCGCAGCTGTTCGACGTGGACGCGGTGATTGCCACGCACATCCATCCCGATCACTGGGATGAAGCCGCAGCCCGGCTCATTCCCAAGGACAAGCCGATCTTCTGCCAGAGCCAGCGCGATGCCGAAGCCATCCGCAGCGAAGGTTTCACCAATGTCAGCGTGCTGGGCGAGATCACGAGCTTCGGCGCGCTGAGCATTCACAAGACGCCGGGTCAGCATGGCGGCGACAAGATTGTCGAGAGCGGCTTGTGGAAGGAGGTACTGGGCGATGTCTGCGGCCTGGTGTTCAAGCATCCGGACGAAAAGACCTTGTACATCGTCGGCGACACGGTCTGGTACGAAGGTGTGCAGCGCAGCATCGAGCGCCATAAGCCTGCGGTCATCGTGCTGAACAGCTGTGATGCAAAAGTCTTCGAAGACCAGCTGGGTGATATGTCCATCATCATGAGCAAGGAAGATGTGTGTGCGGTCTGCAAGGCGGCGCCCGAAGCCACGGTGATCGCCAGCCATATGGAGGCGGTGAATCACGCCACGCTGACGCGGGCGCAGCTGTCCGCCCATCTGAGTGAAGCCGGCCTGCGCGAGCAGGTCCGCATTCCGGCCGACGGCGAGGCCTATACCCTCTAGGGCAGCGCGCCATCGCGCCCGCAAACATCGCGCCGCAATTGGCGCGATGCCCACAAGCCGTCCCCGGCATCGAACAGGATGCTGCGGACGGCTTGTGTCGTTTGGGCTGACAGGAACAGGACCGCGCCGCACCTGCGCCGGCGCGCTGTGCAGCCCCTGTCCACTATCTGGACACCTTGTGTGGATCAGCCTGTCCAGAAAGCAGACAAAACGCAGCGCGGTGGCGGCTTTCGCTGTCACTGAACTCAAGGATTTCCGGCAGTTGGCGCTTTGGCACTGCGGTTGCTAACTGGCCTGTACTCGCTGCATCAATCAATCTGGGAGGAGAGTGTATGAACGAAGTCCCTCACGCGATGACCATCAATGGCGCCCGCGTATTCACCAGCAATGTCGATCTGGTCATCAACCCGGCCACCGAGAAGCAGATCTGTGCGTATCCGCTGGCCTCGCGCGAACAGCTCGATGATGCGGTGCGGGCGGCGCAGAAGGCCTTCATCAGCTGGCGTGACCGTCCGCTGTCCGAGCGCCAGGCGCTGGTTGCGAAGCTGGCGGACCTGATTCAGGAAAATCAGGAATCCTTCATCCGCCTGCTGAGCACCGAGCAGGGCAAGGGCCGCGCGGCCGCCGAGTGGGAGATCGGTGGTTCCATCCACTGGCTGCAGGAAGTGGCCAAGCAGTCGCTGCCCAACGAGGTGGTGGTGGACAAGGGCGATGAGCAGATCGTCACGCGTCACACGCCGATCGGTGTGGTGGGTGCGATCACGCCCTGGAACTTCCCGCTGCTGCTGGCGGTGTGGAAGGTCGCGCCGGCGCTGGTGGCGGGCAACACCGTGGTGCTCAAGCCTTCGCCGTTCACGCCACTGTGCACGCTGTGGTTCGGCGAGCTGGCGCAGTCGGTGCTGCCGCCTGGCGTGCTGAACGTGATCTCCGGTGGCAACGAGCTGGGACAGTGGATGACCGAGCATGCGGACATCGGCAAGATCAGCTTCACGGGTTCGACCGCCACCGGCCGCAAGGTCATGGCCAGCGCCTCGACCAATCTCAAGCGCCTGACGCTGGAGCTGGGCGGCAACGACCCGGCCATCGTGCTGCCGGACGCCGATCCCAAGGCCATCGCCAAGGATCTGTTCTGGGCTTCGTTCGCCAACAGCGCGCAGTTCTGCGCGGCCTGCAAGCGCCTGTACGTTCACGAAGACATCTACGATGCGGTGGCCGCCGAGCTGGTGGCTTATGCCAAGACCGTGAAGATGGGCGATGGTCTGGCCGACGGTGTCGAGCTGGGCCCCATCCAGAACAAGATGCAGTACGACAAGCTGCTCAACCTGCTGCAGGACATCAAGGCCAATGGCCAGAAGGTTCTGCTCGGCGGCGAAGCGCCCGGCGGCAAGGGCTATTTCATTCCGGTGACCCTGGTCGACAACCCGCCCGAGGATTCGCGCGTGGTCGTGGAAGAGGCCTTCGGTCCGGTGCTGCCGCTGCTGAAGTATCGCGATATCGAGGATGTGATCAGTCGCGCCAACAACACCTGCTACGGCCTGGCGGCCTCAGTCTGGGGCAAGGATGTGAGCAGGGCCGAGGCTGTGGCGTCGCGTCTGGAAGCCGGCACCGTGTGGGTCAATCAGATCCACGTGTTCTCGCCGGGCCTCGCCTTCGGCGGTCACAAGCAGTCCGGCGTCGGCGTGGAGAACTCGCTGCACGGCCTGGCCGAGTACTGCAACGTCCAGACCGTCATCCGCAAGGCTGCCGCGTCGGCCTGAGCCCGGTGACAGGCAGGATGGGAAGCACGTGGACAGCTTTTTCAGGAAGCGTGCTTTCTCATCCGGCGGACATGAACAGGCCATCGGACAGCATCTTGACCATCTGCGGCACCACCTCATCGAGCTTGTCCCGCTTGGGGTCGTACCACTCGGTGGTCCAGTTGATGGCGCCCACCACCACCAGTCGCGCGACGCTGGTGGTCAGATGAGGCCTCAGCTCGCCCTTGGATTTGGCTTCCGCCAGCAGGCCGTCCCAGAACTTGCTGTACTCGTTGCGAAGCTTCTGATTCTGCTTCTTGAGATGTTCAGGCAGATGGCCGTAGACGCGGGTGCTGGCCGAGCTGAACTCGCCACCATGGCGGGTGAGGCCTTCCAGGTGCCCGATCATGGCCGCCTCGACCTTGGCCTTGGAGCTGGCGTTGCGGGGCAGGGCCGCCACGCGTTCCTGCGCCGACTGACGCACGGCATTGATGCCGGTGTCGAGAATCTCCTGAAGAATCTCTTCTTTGGAGCTGAAGTGGTAATAGATGCTGCCAGCCTTGATCTTGGCGGCATCGGCGATCTGACGCAGCGTGGTGGCGCTATAGCCCTGGGACAGGAATAGTCGCGCCGAAACCTGAAGGATCAGCTCGCGGGTATCCGCGCCACCCTGCGAATTGGCATCCGACTTGGGGCGGCCCCTGGGCCGCGCGACACGAGCGGTGCTCATAGCGCTCCTTAAAACAAAGGTTTGTTAGTTATGCCGATAAGGATGACACATTTTATGCCCCTGAGGGCATTTGCAAAGCCCGGTGAAACAGCGGCGTTCACCGAGGGCGGGAACGGGAAACGGTCGGCTTGAGGCCGACGCCGCCGCGTCCGGCCGGGCCGGAGCGCACACGGCGAGGGCGGCCGATGGTGGCGGCACGCCTGAGCCGGCGGCACGGGCCTTGGCCTCGGCGGCGGCGCCTGCCGGGCCTGCCGTCGCATCAAACAAGAAGTGGAGAATACGGTGAATATTGCTTATGCCAGTGGCTGCAGCGAAGTGCCGCTGCTCGGGGAAACCATCGGCGCCTGCCTGAACCGCATCGCGGCACGCTTTCCGGATCGCGATGCGCTGGTCGATGTCTCGCAGGGGCGGCGCTGGACCTATGCGCAACTCAATGCCGAGGTCGATCGTCTGGCCAGGGCCTTGCTGGCGATGGATGTGGCAAAGGGCGCGCGCGTCGGCATCTGGGCGCCCAACTGTCCGGAGTGGGCGCTGCTGCAGTACGCCACGGCGCGGATCGGCGCCATCCTGGTCTGCATCAACCCCGCGTACCGCAGCCACGAGCTGAGCTATGTGCTGCGCCATGCCGGCGTCAGCCTGCTGGTCGCGGCCACGGGCAACCGCGGCGCCGACTACCGCGCCATGGTCGCCGAAGTCAGAGGCGAGGCGCCGGAACTGCGCGAGGTGATCTACATCGGCGATCCGAGCTGGGAGCAGCTGATGCGCGCCGGCGATGCGGTTTCCGCAGAGACGCTGGCGCGCCGCGCCGACGAACTCTCCTTCGGCGATCCCATCAACATCCAGTACACCTCCGGCACCACCGGCGCGCCCAAGGGCGCCACGCTGACGCATCACAACATCCTCAACAACGGCTACTTCGCCGGCGGGCTGATCAACTACACGGAGCGCGATCGCGTCTGTGTGCCGGTGCCGTTCTATCACTGCTTCGGCATGGTGATCGGCAACCTGGCGGCGATGAGCCATGGCGCGGCGGTGATCGTGCCGGGCGCCAACTTCGATCCCATCGCCACCGCCCGCGCCGTGGTGGCGGAAAAGTGCACCTCCCTGTACGGGGTGCCGACCATGTTCATCTCGATCCTCGCCGAGCCGGAAGCCCGGCATCTGGATTTCAGCTCGCTGCGCACCGGCGTGATGGCCGGTGCGCCCTGTCCGGTGGCAGTGATGCGCGAGGTGATCGAGCGCCTCAACATGCGCGAGGTCGCCATCTGCTATGGCATGACCGAGACCTCGCCGGTGTCGACCATGACCCGCGTCGATGACGATCTGCGCCGGCGCACGGAAACCGTCGGTCGCGCCATGCCGCATGTCCAGGTGCAGATCGTCAGTCCGGTCACCGGTCTGACCGTGCCGCGCGGCACCGCCGGTGAAGTCTGCACCCGTGGTTACTCGGTGATGCGCGGCTACTGGAACCAGCCGGACAAGACCCGCGAGGCCATCGACGAGGACGGCTGGATGCATACCGGCGATCTCGGCGTGATGGACGAGGATGGCTATGTCGCGATTGTCGGTCGCATCAAGGACATGGTGATCCGTGGCGGCGAGAACATCTATCCGCGCGAGATCGAGGAGTTTCTCTACGGCCATCCGGATGTGATCGATGCGCAGGTGATCGGCGTGCCGGATGAAAAATACGGCGAGGAACTCATGGCCTGCCTGCGTCTGCGCGAAGGCGCCGAGCCGCTCAACGCCGCCAGCCTGCGCGCGTTCTGTGAAGGCAAGCTGGCGCGCTACAAGATTCCCCGCTACGTGCGCGTGATGGAGGCCTTTCCCATGACCGTGACCGGCAAGATCCGCAAGGTGGAACTGCGTGAACAGGCCCTGGCCTGGCTGCAGCAGCAGGCCGCTGCCAAGGCCGAAGCCCTGGCGGAAGGGGAAGCGGCGCGATGAGCGGCAAGCATTATCCGGGCGCCCGGGCGACGCGTCCCGGGCCGGCGTTGAGGCATAAACTAACAGTTGTTAGAATTATGCGAGTGGCGTAAAACCGACTGCGCGACAGCTCAGGCGATGAATCGTTGCCATCTGTCGCAGCAGTCCGCAGAACCAGAAAATGATAGGGGAGCCCGCTGCGCGTGAGCGCGGTCTCAGGCCGAAAAGACAGGTCAGCGAGGAGAGTTGGGGCGATGGAAAATTTCTACGACAAGCGCGTGCTGCCGTATGTCATCGATTTCATCTGCGGTCTGCCGACTTTCGAGAAGGGCCGGGCCGATGTGGTGGGACAGACCAAGGGCAGAGTGCTGGAAGTCGGCATCGGCACCGGTCGCAATCTGCCCTACTACAACAGCGAGCAACTGAGCTGCCTGTGCGGCATCGATCCGGGCCTGCATCCGCGCGCCAGCAAGCGCGCGCAGCAGGCCGGCATCCAGGTCGAGCAGATGCCGCTGTCGGCGGAGCGCATCCCCTGCGCCGATCATTCCTTCGACTATGTGGTGTCCACCTTCACCCTGTGCACGATTCCGGATGTGCAGTCGGCGCTGCGTGAAATGCATCGCGTGCTGGTGCCGGGCGGGCGCCTGCTGTTTCTCGAACACGGCGCGGCACCCAGTGCCAATGTGAAGCGCTGGCAGGATCGCATCACGCCGTACTGGCGGCCGCTGGCGGGCGGTTGCCATCTGAACCGCCAGATCGACGGGATGATCGAGGAAGCGGGCTTCGAGATCGAGCGTCTGGAGCAGCGCTATCACCCGGGGCCGCGCCTGCTCACCTATCTCTACTCCGGCGCCGCCGTGCGCCACTAGGGCCTGTTCACGCTATGGACAATCGCTGCGTTGCTGCCGGAAATGGCGCCCCGCAAGGCCGCAGGGCGGCGTTGGCAGCCGCAGGCTTGGAGTCACCCAGCGGCGCGTCTGCCGCCTTGCCCTGCGGCAAAACGACCTCCATCGCAGTGATCGCCCTAGCGTGGACGCGACACCGCGCTCAGGGTTGCAGAGCCCGATCCCGATGACTCAGAAACTCGACCACCTGTTGCGGTTCTCCAGCCCAGCGCCAATGGCTGCGCTGCGCCTCGCAATAGACGGTGTCGGCCGCGCAGCCCTGGTAGTGATGGCAGCGCTCGTCGCCGTCCTGCGCAAGGCCGGGTTCGCCGGCGTCGGTGCAGCGGTTGCAGGCCGACCACCATTGCGCCGCCTGCCGGCCAAAGCCGGGAAAGTGCGTGTCCTGCGCGCCGTGCAGAATCATCACCGGCTTGGCTGCCGGACACTGCGTCGCATCGAAATCGAGCTTCTGCCAGCCCATGCCGCTGACCACGATGCCACGCACGCCCTCGCGATAGCGCGGCAGGGTGGCCACTGCGGTGGCCATCGTGCCGCCATCGGAATGTCCGGTCGCGTACACGCGCGAAGGATCGATGCACCAGGTCTTGAGCACCTCGTCCGCAACCGTCGCCATGCGGTCCACGGCTTCAAGGCTCATGCGCAGGCTGCCCACGTAGCTCACCACGAAACCCGCCGCAGTGGCGGCGTGGGTGAGCCCGGCATAGCGCTCGGACAAGCCGGGGCTGAAGCCGGCCGGCGCATAGACCACCAGCAGCGGATGGGCGACATCAGCGCGGTAGTTCAGCGGCGTGACCACGGCAAAGGGCACGCCTTGCGCGCTCTTGCCCTGCATGCGTCCGCCCGCGCCGCTGCGCTGGCCGAGCGGGCAGCCAAGGCTTGCGCTGCGCGGCGCCGGATAAGTTGCGGCGGCGGGCCGCAGCGCCTCGCCGAAGTGAAAAAAAAGCGGCGCCATCAGGGCTGCCACTAGGCACAGAACCGCGATGCCGAGCAATTGGAATTTCATATGACTGCGTGCCACCCAGGAATTCAAACAAACAGTTGTTAATTAACTATATCAGGCCCGGCCGCGATCCCGAGACCGGCTTGCCTGCATCGCCCATCGCAACCGTCAACAAGGACGCGTCTTGTCGCTCGAGTGCAAGCCGTCGCTGAGAACCACAAAAGGAGATTGTTCAATGTCGAAGTACACAAGCCGCCCAGGCCTGTTCAAGGGCGCGAGCAAGAAGACGGCGCTGGCCCTGGGCCTGTCGCTGGCCATCGCCGGACCGCAGTTCGCGCAGGCCGACACCAGCGCGGTGAGCCGCGTCGACGGCGCCTTCATCAGCAGCAATGCCGCCGAGACGCGCGACTGGCCCAGCGTGGGCCTGGACTACGCGGAAACCCGCTACAGCCGACTCGCGCAGATCAACGGCGGCAACGTCAAGAATCTGGGCCTGGTCTGGGCTTACAACCTGGGCTCGACGCGCGGCGTCGAAGCCACGCCGCTGGTGGTGGACGGCGTCATGTACGTCACCGCGTCCTGGAGCGTGGTGCACGCCATCGACGTGCGCACCGGCAAGGCGCTGTGGACTTACGATCCGAAGGTGCCCAAGGAAACCGCCGCCATCGCCTGCTGCGATGTGGTCAATCGCGGCGTGGCGCTGTATCACGGCAAGGTGTTCGTGGCGTCGCTCGATGGCCGCCTGATCGCGCTGGATGCCAACAGCGGCAAGAAGGTCTGGGAGCAGGACACCCGCCTGTCCGCGAAGCTGCCGTTCACCATCACCGGCGCGCCGCGCGTGATCAAGGGCAAGGTGATGATCGGCAACGGCGGCGCCGAACTGGGCTTGCGCGGTTACATCACTGCCTACGATGCCGAAACCGGCAAGCAGGCCTGGCGCTTCTTCACGGTGCCGGGTGATCCCGCCCAGCCCTTCGAGAACAAGGCCATGGAGATGGCCGCCAAGACCTGGGATCCGAGCGGCGAATACTGGAAGGGCGGCGGCGGCGGCACGGTGTGGAATTCCATCGCCTATGACGCCGATCTGAACCTGATGTACATCGGCGTGGGCAATGGCTCGCCCTGGTCGCACAAGGCGCGCAGCCCGGCCGGTGGCGACAATCTCTTCCTGGGCTCGGTGGTGGCGCTCAATCCCGATACCGGCGAGTACGTCTGGCACTACCAGGAAACGCCGGGGGACAACTGGGACTACACCAGCACGCAGGACATCATCCTGGCGGACGTGAAAATCGAGGGCAAGCCGCGCAAGGTGCTGATGCACGCGCCGAAGAACGGCTTCTTCTTCGTGGTCGATCGCACCAACGGCAAGTTCATCTCGGCGAAGAATTTCGTGGACGTGAACTGGGCCACCGGCTATGACAGCAACGGTCGTCCCATCGAGCTGGCGGAAGCGCGGTCCACCACCACCGCGTTCGATGCCGTGCCCGGCCCCTTCGGCGGCCACAACTGGCATTCGATGTCCTTCAGCCCGAAGCTGGGCCTGGCCTATATCCCGGTGCAGAACATTCCGCTGGTGATGCAGCACGACCCGAGCTGGAGCTTCGGCTCCAACAAGCCGGGCCAGCCCATGAGCGGCATCGGCTGGAACACCGCCATGCATCTCAACACGCGTCCGCCCAAGAGCCTGCCGTTCGGTCGCCTGATCGCCTGGGACCCGATCCAGCAGCGCGAGGTGTGGCGCCACAACCATGTCTCGCCGTGGAACGGCGGCACGCTGGCCACGGCCGGTGATCTGGTGTTCCAGGGTTCCGCGGATGGCCGCTTCGCGGCCTATGACGCGCGCACCGGCGAGTCGCTGTGGGAGACGCCGGTGGGCACGGGTGTGATCGCGGCGCCGTCGAGCTATGAGGTGGACGGCAAGCAGTATGTGTCCATCGCGGTGGGCTGGGGCGGTGTGTATGGCGAGGCCGCACGTGCCACCGAGCGCAACACGCCGGGAACCGTCTACACCTTCGCACTGGGCGGCACCGCCAAGGCGCCGGACTTCGTGCAGTACCAGATGTCCGGTCTGCTCACGGGCGTGAAGTACAACCCGGCGGATGTGCCGGCCGGCACCGCGCTGTATGTCAGCCACTGCGTCTTCTGCCACGGCGTGCCGGGCGTGGACAAGGGTGGCCACATCCGCAATCTCGGCTACGTGCCCGCTGCAGAAATCGAGAACCTGGACAAGTTCGTGTTCAAGGGCCCGATGATGCCGCTGGGCATGCCGGACTTCACCGGCAAGCTCAGCAAGGAGGACGTGGAGAAGATCAAGGCCTTCATCCAGGGCACCGCCGATGCGGTGCGTCCCAAGGCCAACTAGAGCCTGTAAATGCTATGGCGGTCGCTGCGCCCGAGGCTGTTTTGGCGCAGCAACGCAGTGATCGTCCATAGCGTTAACAGACCCTGGCGCCAAGGTGGCGAGGGCGCGTGGTCCCGCCCTCGCCACACCGGCGGCCAAACAACAGCGACGCCAGCCGCGGGTTTGCGTCAGCGACTCATCTTGAATCTGGAGAACAACATCATGACGGCCATCAGAGCCTGGGCGGCGCGTGCGGCGGCGCAGCCACTTGGCGAATACGTATTCGATCCCGGGGCGCTCGGCCCTGAAGAGGTCGAAATCACCGTGGAGCACTGCGGGCTTTGCCATTCCGATCTGTCCCTGCTCGACAATGCCTGGGGCATCAGCGCCTTTCCCCTGGTGGCGGGCCATGAGGTGATCGGCACCGTGGCGGCGCTGGGCAGTCAGGCCAAGGGCCTGAAGCTCGGGCAGCGCGTCGGCCTGGGCTGGAACGCGGGCAGCTGCATGCACTGCGAATCCTGTCTGGGCGCCGATCAGCATCTGTGCGCACAGCTGCAGCCCACGGCCATCGGCCGCAACGGCGGTTTTGCGGAACGCGTCCGCGCCCACTGGGCCTGGGCCGTGCCCTTGCCGGAAGATCTGGACGCAAGCACGGCCGGGCCCTTGCTGTGCGGCGGCATCACGGTGTTCTCGCCGCTGCTGAATCTGGGCATCAAGCCCACCGACCGCGTCGGTGTCGTCGGCATCGGCGGGCTGGGCCACATGGCCCTGCAGTTCGCCAATGCCTGGGGCTGCGAGGTGACGGCTTTCACTTCCAGCGCCGACAAGCATGGCGAGATCCGCGGCTTCGGCGCGCACCGCGTCGTCTCCGTGCATGACGCGCAGGCCCTGCAGGCCATCGCCGGTTCGCTGGATCTGATTCTGGATACGGTGAATGTGCCGCTCGACTGGACCAGCCTGATGGCCACGCTCGCGCCCAAGGGCCGGCTGCATATCGTCGGCGCCCTGACCGAGCCGATGCCGGTCAACACCATGGGCATGCTCATGAAACAGCAGAGCGTTTCGGCTTCGCCTTCCGGTTCGCGAGCCGCCATCGCCAGCATGCTCGAATTCGCGGCACGGCACCGGATTGCGCCGCAGGTGGAGCGCTTCCCGATGCGGCAGCTCAATGAGGCGCTGGCCCATCTGCGCTCCGGCAAGGCGCGATACCGCATCGTGCTGGACGCGGACTTCGCCTGAGGCGAAGCGCTTCTCGAGGGCCGGATCTGCACGCGCCATGCGATCTGCAATGACGTCCGTTTCAAGCCTCACCGGCGGCACGCCAGGCCATGGAAGGCAGGCGTGTCGCTGGTTCTTGGCGCTTTCCGAAGCTGCCGGCGGCGAGGCTTTTCTCTTCGGCAGAACAGGGAGTCCGCAGCGTCATTTTTTGCTGCAGCGCGCAATGCAAAGGCCTCGGGCACGTCGTTTTCCGATGGGATTTCAGATTGGCACGATTCGCCAAATCTCTGTCACAAATAACCAAGCCTGGGTCCCATCACTCGTAGCACATTCACTACCGAGACGGACTGGTCGTATTGCGGCACGAATATAACCAGAAAGTCTTTAAACCATAGAAAGGCATGGCTGGACTTGCAGCTTGAGGTAAAGCTGGAAACGAAATGCCTTAACGCTACGAAAAACTCTGGGCGCATAGCCCGTGATCTATCGAGCAGGAGGAGGGGAACGATGGGAAAGAGCAAGACACAAGCGGCTGCCTGTGCAAGGCCCGCTTATCGCAAGCTGGTCTCGAGAGCACCGGCCAGCGGCAATCTGGAAAAGGCGTCGGGCAGGAGATCCCTGTCGCAAGACCGTCACGACATCGTCGCTGACGTGGCGCCGCAAATCGAGTTTCTCCGGTTTCTGAGCAATGAACTGCGCAAGCCCAGGGTCTCGGGTGCGCAGGGCGCGGTTCCGATGCTGCAAAGCATGTTCGACGCCTGGGAGAATCCGCCTTCCGCGCAGCAGGAAGACAGCTACCGCAAGCCTGAGCTGGGCGGCGTGGAAGCGTTCTGGATCCGTCCCGCGAATGCCGATTCGGCACGGATCGTCCTGTACGTGAACAGCGGCGGCGTCGACATCGGCGACTCCTTCGGCTGCCGCAAGGTGGCGTCGAATCTCGCCGGCGTGCTGCGCAGCGAGGCGGTGGTGGTGGGTTGCCATTGTCCGAGCGCCCGGCCGCTGTCGGCGCAGATCCGCGATGCGCTGTCCGCCTACAAAGGTCTGATCGATCTCGGCTATGCGCCGCAGGACATCACCATGGCGGGTGATTCGCTGGGCGCCAAGGTGGTGCTCTGCTGCGTGCTGGGCATGCGCGCCTTCAATCTGCCGATGCCCGGCAACGTGATCGCCATGACGCCCTGGCTGGATGCGGAGTCCGAGCACGACAGCCGCAGCCCCATGCAGAAAGGCTGCCTGACGCTGCCCAGCGCCATTGCCTATGAGCAGGCGCCGGCAGTGGCGGCGGCGCAGGACATTCTGCGCGCCAGCTATCGCGGCTTTCCGCGTCTGTACATCAACGTCGGCGCCGTCGACGGCTTTCTCGACAACCTGCTGCTGGAGCGTGCGCAGAAGCTGCATGCCCGCGCCGTGAAGGCCGGTGTCGATGCCTGCCTCTCGGTGGTGGATGGCATGCACCACGCGTTCCCGTTCCTGGCCCGACAGGCGCCCGCGGCGGAGATGGAACTCCAGCATATCGCGCAGTGGCTCGCCGACGGCAAGCGGTCTGTTGCCGGCGCCGGCCTTGCCAGAGCACAGCTCAGGAGCGGTGTTGCGCAAGGAGCGGCCCGGAGGGATTGACTCCAGGCCGGAGAAGAACGAGTTCAGAGGAGGCCAGAGCGGGTCTGGATCCATCGGGCGGTATCGCTGCCGATGGAAAACAGGAAAGGCGGCTGCAGCGCCTTTCATGCAAGGACCGGCGACAGCGCATCGCAATGAACCAGGATTTCAAAAAAACAGTGATCGCCACTGCTCTTGCCGGCCCATTCTTTCTGGTGGGCCTATGGCTTGGCAGCCTGCAGCGCGGTGTTCACGCACAAGCAGTCAGCCCGAAGTCGGGGAGCCTCGCGGCAAGCGGCTCCGAAACATCTGCCAGCAGCCCGCTGTGTTCGCAGGGGCTGGCTTTTCATCGTTAACAGGAGAGGTAGCCATGTCAGTTCAAGTCGCTTCTACAACGGGAAAAGATCCGCAAAAGCCCGCGCGTGTCTTCAACATTCTGCCGGTGGCGATCGCATGGGGCGTGATGCTCGCCTTCTATGTGAGTCTGCGTCTGTACCAGCAGGCCTTCGCCTTCAAGTTCGGCCTGGACTCCACCTCGCCTGACTTCGAGATTTACTGGAAGGCGCTGTTCAAGATCGAAGTGCCGGCCATCTTCGGCATCGGCGCGGTGATCTGGGCTTATCTCTGGTTCACGCGTGATCGTCGCATCAACGACATCTCGCCGGGCACCGAGCTCAAGCGCTACTTCACGCTGATCGGCTGGTTCCTGGTCTACACCTTCTCTTTCCTGTGGGTCGCCAACTTCTTCGGTGAAGGCGACGCCACCTGGCATCAGACGGTGATCCGCGATACCGCGCTCACGCCCAGCCATATCGTGCTGTTCTATGCCTGCATCCCGACCTACATCGTCGTGGGCGTCGGCACGCTGATCTACGCCACCACGCGCATCCCGGCCTTTGCCAAGAGCTACTCGGTGCCGCTGCTGATGGTGGTGGTGGGCCCCGGCCTGATCCTGCCGAACCTCGGCTACAACGAGTGGGGTCACGCCTTCTGGTTCACGGAAGAGACCTTCAGCCATCCGCTGCACTGGGGCTTCCCGGTGCTGGGCTGGACTGCGCTGGCAATCGGCGGCGTGCTGCTGCAGGTGATGCGGCGCGTCTCGGAGCTGTTCAAGGTGTTCACGCCTGCCGCTTCGCTGACGGCGAAGTAAACAGCAAGCGCAACAAGGATGTGTGTCGCACCGGTCCGGCTGGATGAACGGATCGGAAGGCCGGACGGTGCGACAGTTTTGGAAGGGCCTGCGCTTGGTTGGGGAAGAAGCGGGGCTCGGTATTGACGATCGGTTCGTGAAAGTGATGAGGAGATGGCGGTGACAGAGAACGACAGGGAAGTGCTCCGGGTAGCGGGACTATCCGGCGATACAGCACGGTGGTCCCGCACATTCGATTACCTGATTATTGTGGTCGCGGCCTTTCTGGTGCTCGCGGTCACGTACATCAATTTTCTGCTGCTGGCGGGCGACTGGGATTTCTTTACGGACTTCAAGGATCGCCAGTACTGGGTCGTGATTTATCCGATCGTGCAGATCATGATGGCGGCGGCATTCCAGGCGGTGTTCTGGACCTTGTTCCGGCTGCCATTCGGTGCCACTGCGAGTGCCTTTCTGTTCGGCCTCGGCGTCTGGCTGGTGCGTTATCACAGCTGGATGGGCATGGCGCACTTTCCGCTCACCCTGGTGGTGCCCGGCACCTTCATGGTCGGCGCCATGATTCTGGACGGCATCCTGACCGTCAGCCGCGCCTGGCTGGTGACCGGTCTGTTCGGCGGCACGCTGTTCGGCATCACCTTCTACGCCAGTAACTGGATCGTCTTCGCGCCTTACTTCCAGCCTGTCGAGAACATGGGTCAGCTGTCTTCGCTGGCGGATGTCATCGGTTATGTGTTCCCCCGCGCCGGCACGCCGGAATATATCCGCATCATCGAGCGCGGCACGCTGAGAACCTTCTCCGATTCCTCGACCTGGGTGTCGGTGTTCTTCTCCTGCTTCATCTGCATCTTCATGTACATGCTCTGGTGGCTGATCGGTGCTTTTGCCTGCAAGGCGGCCTCGGTGCCGACGGGCGATCGCTTCAAGCTGCTGTTCGGCATGAAGCCCGCGGAGGCGACGAAATGAAAAAGCTGATCAAACGCCTGCTGGTGGCCTGTCTGGGTCTGAGCGCGGTGCTGGGCGGTGGCGGCGATCTGCTGCCGGCCATGGTCGAGGCGCACGGTGAACGCGCCACGGAGCCGTACATCCGTACCCGTACCGTGCACTGGTACGACATGACCTGGTCCAAGGACAGCATCGCGGTCAACGACACCTACACGATCAAGGGCAAGTTCCGGCTCTTCTCCGACTGGCCGGACGCCGCAGCACGCCCCGAGCTGCTGTACGTCTCGGCCTACGGTCCCGGTGCCGTGCTGACCCGCGTGGAGAGCAGGCTCAACGGCCTTCCCGCGCAGCAGTCGTTCCGTGGCGGTGAACTCGGCCGCGACTATGAGTTCGAGATCACCATGAAAGGCCGCGTGCCTGGCCGCTGGCACGTGCACACCATCGTGCAGGTGGAAGGCGCGGGCGCCATCGTGGGACCGGGCAAGTGGATCGAGGTGACCGGCAGCGCCAGCGATTACAAGCAATCGCTGGAGACCATGACCGGCAACAAGATCGACGATCTGCAGACCTACAAGGTGGCCGATGCGCAGCGCTATCACCTGTTCCTGGGCGCTTTCGCACTGGCCTGGCTGCTGTGGTGGCTGCGTCGTCCGCTGATCATTCCGCGCTGGCTGGCCATTCAGAAAGGACGCAGCGATCTGCTGGTGCGTCCGATCGATGACAAGGTGGCCGCGGCAATGGTGGGTGTGATGCTGCTGATCACGGTGGTGGGCTATCACAACGCCACGCAGGCCTATCCGTACACCGTGCCGCTGCGCGGCGGCTGGACGAAGATTCCGACGCAGCCGCTGCCGGAAGAAAAGGTGCGGGTGGATCTGACGCATGCGGAATACGACGTGCCGGGTCGCAGTCTGAGAATGCGCGCCAACATCACCAACACCCTGGACAAGCCGGTGCGCATCGGCGAGTTCATGACGGCGGAGCTGCGCTTCATCAACAAGGCCTTGCCGGCGGCGGTTGCCAATGTCACGCCCGGATATCCGCAGGAGCTGCTGCCCGGGCAGGGTCTGAAGGTCGACAACGATCTGCTCGCGCCCGGCGAGACGCGCTCGGTCTATATCGAGGCGACCGACGCGGTCTGGGAAGTCGAGCGGCTGGTCAGCTTCCTCTCGGACGTCGACAGCCGTATCGGTGGCCTGGTGTTCTTCTGGGATGAAAAGGGCGAGCGCTACGTCAGCGAGCTGCACGGCCCCATCGTGCCGGTGATCAAGGGTCACGGCACGCACATGAGCATGTAGTGCTGGCGGGGCTTGCCGCGTTCGCGACGTCCGGGCGGGACGAACGCGGCAAGCCACCCTCCAACAAAAAAGAAAATCGGGATACGAGATGGCGGCTGTACCAAAGGAGGCGTGACGGCATGAACGGGTTTCGAAAGGCGCGCGACGTGGCCATCGGCATCGCGCTGGCGGTGGTGGCCGCGGCGACGGTGCCGGGCGCCGCATGGGCACATGGCGGTCTGTCCATGGACAAGGACATGTGCAAGCTGCGGATCGGCCCGTACTACATGCACTTCACCGGTTATCAGGTGCGCTCGGGCAGTCCGAACAACGAGTTCTGCGAGGACATTCCCGCCACCGGCAACACCATCATCGTGATGGATGCGATCGATCAGGAGCTGCGCGGCCTGCCGCTGAAAGTGCAGATCGTGAACGACGCCGGCGACGGCAAGGACGGCAGCACGGTGATCGAGCTGCCGGCCAAGGTCTATCCATCCGGCACGGTGCCGCTGGAGTTCGATTTCCAGAAGCCGGGGCGCTTCGTCGGTCTGGTCACGGCCGGCGACAAGCAGCAGTTCGTCTCGCGCTTTCCCTTCAGCGTGGCCGTGCCAAAGCCGCAGTATGGCTTTTACAGCATGATCGCCGTGGTCGTGCTGCTGTCTTCGGCGATGCTCTGGTTCTCGGCGCGTCGCCGCGCCAAGGCCGCACAGGCGCAGCTGGCGTAGTCGCGGCGGCAAGCATTCAAAGTCGATGCACAGGGGCGCGGTGAGTCATGAATACAGCGAAGTCCTGGCAGTTCGCAGCGGCCGGCGCCCTGGGCGTCGCGGCGATGATGATGACGGAGCTGGCCTCGGCGCACGCCGGACTGGTGAAGTCGGTTCCGGGCAGCCGGGCTTCGCTGAGCAGGGCGCCAGCCCAGCTGGAGCTCTGTTTCAATGAAGAGATCGAGCTGAAGTTTTCGACGGTGCAGCTTCTGGCGCCGGATGGTGCGGCGGTGCCTGTCGGCGCCAGCGGCTTCGGCAGCAGCAAGCGTTGCCTCGCGGCGAGTCTGCCGGCGCTGCATCAGGTCGGGGTCTATACGGTGAAGTACAAGGTGCTGTCGCAGGATGGGCACGTTGTCGAATACGGATACACCTTCACTCTGCGGCCGGCCGCCGAGTAAGCGCGATGGAGGTACTGGGCGCTCTGCTGCGAGCCGCGGAGCAAATGGCGCTCGCGCTGATCATGGGCGGAGCCGCGTTTCTCCTCTTCTGCCGCAGCCGCGCGCCGCACAGCCTGCCGGCGCCGCAGCGCCTGTTGTTGCCGTTCTGGCTGCTGCATCTGCTCTGCGCGGCGCTGGCCTTCCTGATGCGTGCGGCGCAGCTCGGCGATGGCGCCGGGCACGGGCTTGAGCTTACGCAGATGACGGCCTATGCCTGGGGTACGCATGTCGGGCGCGTGGCCATGCTCAAGCTGGCCGTGGCGAGCACGCTCGGGCTGCCGCTGGCCGTGGCCTCCCGCGCCGGGGAGGCGCGCCAGCAACGCATCGCCTTGCTGGCAGCGCTGCTGATCGCCGCCATCGTCACTGCACTGGGACCCCTGGCCGGCCATGCAGCGGCAGATGAGGCGCGGCGCTGGCTGCTGGCGCTGCACATGCTGCATCTGCTGGCGGTATCGCTGTGGATCGGCGGTCTGCCGTTCTGGATCGCCGAGGTGTTCCGGGTGCAGGCCGGCCGCGAAACGCTGGCGGGCTTGCGCATCACGCTGTCGAGATTCTCGCGCCTGGCGATGAGCTGCATGCTGCTGCTGGCGGCCTCCGGGCTCGCCGTGGCCTGGACTTATATCGACACGCAGGGCGATCTGTTCGGAACCCGCTACGGACGTCTGCTCTGCGCCAAGCTCTTGCTGCTGGGCGCTGTGCTGCTGATCGCCAACCGTCTGCGCAGAAAGTTTCTGCCGGCGCTGGCTGCGGGCAGCGCCCGCGTCAGGCTGCCCTGGGCCGCCAGATGGGCGAGCATCGAGCTGCTGCTGGCAACCACCATCGTGCTGCTGGCGGCGTTTCTCGCGCAATCCACGCCGGCCAATCACGAACCCGCCTGGTGGCCCTTCAGCCGCCGGGTCTCGCTGGCGGCGAGCTGGCTGGTGCCCGGCACGCCGCTGCTGGTGATGGCGGCACTGGCGATCACCGCCTTGTCGCTGCTGGCGCTGGCACTCTTGAGAGGCCAGCCACGCTGGCGCTGGCCGCTGCTGTTGCTGGCCGTGGCCGGCGGCGGCGCGGCGCTGTGGCAGCTTTCGGTGCCGGCCTATCCGGATACCTACCGGCGTTCGACGGTGCCGTATCTGACCGTCTCCATCGATGAGGGCATGCGTCATTTCAGCGAGCAGTGCACGCCTTGTCATGGCCCTGGCGGACTGGGTGACGGCGCGCTGGGCAAGACGCTGCCCAGGCGTCCCGCCAACCTCAGCGAGCCGCACACCGCGCTGCACACCTCCGGCGACATGTTCTGGTGGCTGACGCACGGCATTGCCGAGAGCGGCATGCCGGGTTTCGCCACGCGGCTCGATGAGCAGGCGCGCTGGGACACCATCAATTTTCTCCGCGCCTTCTCGCAGGGCTTCCAGTCCCGCGTGCTCGACACCTCGGTGCTGGCCGGCAGCCCCTGGCTGGGCGCGCCGAACTTCTATTTCGAGGACGGGTCCGGACGCGAGCGCGAACTCAAGGACTATCGCGAAAGCCGCAATGTGCTGCTGGTGTTTCCGCCGCGCGGCGAAGCGGCGCAGGCGCGCGCGCAGCAGCTGGCGGACTGGGCACCGCGCCTGCGCGCCGCCGGTCTGGAAATCCTGCTGGTCTCCACGCAGGCCGGGCCGCTGCAAGGTCTGCAGCTGCTGCGTGACGACGGCGGGGAGATCCGCCGCGCCTACGATCTGCTGTCCAGAACCATCCGCAACCGCGGCGATGGCCTGCAGCTCGGCATGCAGCGCGAGCACATGGAATTTCTGATCGACCGTTTCGGTTACATCCGCGCGCGCTGGATACCCGGTGAGTCGGCGGCCGGCTGGGAGAATCCCGCTGCGCTGCTGCCGCAAGTCCAGGCGCTGTACCGCGAGCCGCGCATCCTGCCGCCGCCGGACGACCATGTTCATTAAGGCCCGGTACCACCGCACACACGCGATGCGCCGGGCGAGACATTCAATCAGGAGGATTCACATGCGGCACTGGAAAACCGTGTTATCGCTCACCGCCTGCGCCATGTTGTCGGCGGGATCGGCCGTCGCGCAGGCCGAGCACGAGCACCATCATCACCACGACATGGCCGCCGCCGGCGCAGCCACGGCACCGGCCGCGGTGCCGCCGCTGGAGATCCAGATGCCGCGGGATGGCGATACCGTGGGGCAACAGGTCGCGGTGGTGCTGAAGACGCCGGCCGATCTCGATGGGATGACCATGAGCGCGGCCAAGATCGGCGTGCATCTGCACATCGAGATCGCGGGCATGGCGCTGATGCCCACACGCCAGCAGCTGATTGATCTGGGCAGCAACAATTACCTGTATCTGTTCGATCTGCCGGCCAAGCCAGGACGCAACACCATCCGCCTGTATTGGTCCGACGCCCAGCATCGCACGCTGGAGTCGACGGTGCGGTCGATCACGGTCACGGTCAAACCCTAAAGGCGCCTGGCGCGGCGCCGGGTCATTGCGGGAGAGCAGTCGATGACAGCCCATATCAGATCGGTGGCGGAACTGTCCCTGGCGCGGCGTGCGCTGGCCAGCGGCGCGGCTCTGCCGGAGGGGGTCTTGCGCGAGCCGCTGCGCCGTTCCTGGGAACGGGTGCGGGCCAGCGGCATGCGGCCCAGCGACGACATCCTGTTCAGTCACTGGGTGTCCGTGGGCGACGCCAGGCGCCTGAGCGAGGCGCACCGCGATCTGATCGAGCTGGCCACGCCGGACATGGAGCATCTGTGGCAATCGATCCGCTCGCCGCACTGGGTGGTGCTGCTCACCAATGCGCAGGGCGTCATCGTGCACTCGATCGGCGAAAGCTGTCTGGCCGCGCGCGAGCTGTCGCCGCTGCGTTGCGGGCGGCGGCTGTGCGAGGCGGACATGGGCAGCACCGCGCCGGGCATCGCCAGCATCGAGGCCGAGGCGGTGGCGGTGGACGGCGAAGAGCATTTTCTCGATGAGCTGCAGAACTTCTTCTGCGCGGCGGCGCCCATCTTCGACACCAGCGGACAGCTGATCGGGGTGCTGGATGTGACGGGCATTCATGCCTCGGGCGATATGCGGCGGCTGGACCGTGTGATCAATGCCGTGCAGTCCATCGAGTGTCGCGCCTATGAGCGAGCCAAGAGCGACATGATCATCCGGCTGCATGAAGATCCGCGCTTCATCGGCACGCCGGCGCAGGGCGTGATTCTGGCGCGCGAGGACGGCATCGTGACCTCCGCCAACCGTGCGGCGCAGGCGATGCTGGGCTTGAAGGGTGCGGTTCCCGACCAGCCGGTGCGCATCGACGAATGGCTGGACGTCTCCGCGCTCGGCCGCGAGCAGATGGCGCGGCGATCATCCTGGACCGCGCCGGTGTATTCGCATCACGGCGCGCGCCTGTTCGTGGACGTGCGGCGCGGCGCGCAGCCGAGGCGCAGCCCCGTGATGGCCGGCACTGCGCTGCGCGAGACGCGCGATGCGCGTCTGGTGGCGGCCTTCGAGAAGGCGGACCGCGTGTTCCCGCACGGCCTGCCGCTGCTGCTCACCGGCGAGACCGGCACGGGCAAGGAGTGGTTTGCCCAGCAGCTGCATCAGCGGCATCGCGCCGGCAAGCCTTTCGTGCCCGTCGACTGCTCGTCGCTGGCCGAAGGCATCGTGGAATCGGAACTGTTCGGGCATGTCGATGGTGCGTTCACCGGCAGCCGGCGCGGGGGTGCCAAGGGTCGCATCGAGCAGGCGCAAGGCGGAACCCTGTTCCTGGATGAGATCGGCGACATGCCGCTGCATCTGCAAAGCCGTCTGCTGCGGGTGCTGCAGGAGCGACGGCTGGTCCGCGTCGGCGGCGGCGGTGAGGTGGAACTCGATGTGCTGGTGATCGCCGCCACGCATCGCGATCTCGCGCGTCTGGTGACGGAAGGACGTTTTCGCGAAGATCTGTTCTTCCGGCTCAACGGCCTGCAGATCATGATGCCGCCGCTGCGCGAGCGGGAAGACATCGCCGCGCTGATCGACGAAGTGCTGGCCGCCTGCGCGCCGTCGGGACAGGCCGCGTGTCACATCGAGCCCGAGTTGCGCACGCGGCTCTGCGCCTTGCGCTGGCCGGGCAATGTGCGGCAGCTGCGCCACGTGCTGACGGTGGCGAGCTTGCTCGCCGGCGGCGGCCAGGAGATTCGCGAGGAGCATCTGCCGGCCGAGCTGCTGGGCGTCGCCGCGCCGCCGCCGCCGAGCAGCCTGGAGGAGCAGCAGCGACAGTCCATCCGTCGCGCACTGGAGATGCACGGCGGCAATGTCAGTGCGGCGGCCCGCGCACTCGGCGTGTCGCGCACCACCGTGTACAAGCACCTGCGACCCTGATCCCGGCGCCGGGCCTGCGATGTGCAGGCCCGGAGGGCGAAAGCCAATTGCCTCGGTTGGCAATCATTGTTGCCAATAACCGTAGTCCCGCCCTGCTCTGAAGGCCTTGCCCGCGCCAACAAGTGACCGGCATCCAGAAGAGGTCCTTGCTGCCGCAGCTCAGGACGGCCGGGTGTTGATCGCCTCGCCGGACGGCGGGCTTTTCCCAGGGAAAACGCCGAAAAAACGCGATGCGCGCGCGGGCGCGTCCGGCATTGCCGCGGATGCGCCAACGTCAATCCTGATGCCGGGATCGTGTCGGACGCTTGCTATCTGCTTGTAGTCATTGCGCTGCTTTCAAAAACGCAGACCCCACCTAGACTCGCCGCGTCGTCGTCAATCGCAAATATGCAAACGACGACAGCGGCAGCCTGCCGACTTCAATAAAGACGGGCTTCAAGCAGCAGCGAGGCGCATCGTGAGGATGCGGCCGGGTTGCCGTTCCCCCGCTCACAATATAAGGAGGAAGGTCAGTGTCATCGATCAAAGGTGTTACTCGACGTGATTTTCTTGGCGGCGCCGCCGCTGCGGCCGCCGCTGCGGCCTTGCCACGCGCCGCGCTGGCGCGCGTTCCGCTGACGCGTTCGAGCGAGCGCGTGGTGGTGATCGGTTCCGGCTTCGGCGGTGGTGTTTCCGCCTTGCGGCTGGCGCAGGCCGGCGTGCCGGTGCTGCTGCTGGAGCGCGGCCGCTGGTGGGCCACCGGGCCGAACGCGGAGACGTTTCCGCACGCGGGCTATCCGGACAAGCGCGTGCTGTTTTACGGCACCGATGGCCTGACGCTCGGGCCTTATGCCGGTCTGCTCGAACAGTGCAAGGGCGACAACCTCACCGCGATGGTGGCGGCCGGTGTCGGTGGCGGCTCGCTGGTGTATCAGGGCATGACGCTGCAGCCCACGCAGGAGCTGTTCAACGCCTGGTTCCCCAGCGGCATCGACTACGCGCAGATGAACGCCACCTACTATCCGCGCGTGGCGCAGATGCTGCAGGTGCAGACCGCGCCGGATGCCCTGATCAACAGCGCCACTTACGCGCCGGCACGTCTGTTCGCCTCCGGCGTGCTGGCGGCGGGTTATGCGCTGTCGAAGATTCCGATGCCCATCGACTGGAATTACGCGCTGGCGGAACTGCGCGGTGAAATGAATCCGTCGTACACCAATGGCGATTGCGCGCTGGGCGTGAACAACGGCGGCAAGAATTCGGTGGACGTCACCTACATCAAGCAGGCGGTGGCCACCGGCAAGGTCACGGTCGCGGCGCTGCACAATGTCACCAGCATCGCGCGCGCCAGCGACGGTTCCTGGCTGGTGTATGCCGACCGCACCGATGAAACCGGCACGCTGCTGGAGCAGAAGATCATCAGCACCAAGGCGCTGATTCTTTCCGCCGGCACCATGAATTCCACGCGCCTGCTGATGGGCGCGGCGCGCGACGGCACCATCAGCGATTTGCCGGACGGTCTGGGCAAGGGCTTCGGCACCAATGGCGATCAGATCTACACCTGGGAGAGCACCAACAAGGATCTGGTGGTGCCGCAGGGCGGCCCGGTGATTTACGGCAGCAAGGAGTGGAACGATCCCACGCAGCTGGCCAATACCGTGATTCAGGCCTCGCTGCCGCCGCCGGCCAAGGATGTCGATGGCTCGCCGCTGCTCCAGCGCGTGCTCGGCGGTGTCGGCGGTCTGCTCAACACCCTGAGCGGGCACGGCGCCAATGCCACCACGCTGGTGGGCTACGGCATCAGCGCGGGACGCGGGCAGTTCGTCTACAACACGCTGCGCAAGAAGTTTGAAATCCAGTGGCCGGCCGACGGCGATGCCGCCATCGCCAAGCGCATCAACGAACGCCTCACCGCGATCACCGGTGGCGAAGGCAAGCTCTACATCGACAGCACCACCAAGAACACCACCTGGCATCCGCTGGGCGGCGCCTGCCTGGACGTGGTCTGCGATCTGGAAGGCCGCGTGAAGGGACAGACGGGTCTGTATGTGCTGGACGGTGCGCTGATGCCCGGCACCACCTGCGCCTGCAATCCCTCGATGACCATCGCCGCGATCTGCGAACGCGCGCTGGACCGCATCGTGCAGAACGATGTCGGCAGCATCATCTGATGCAGCGGACCTCGCCATAGTGGCTTGAATGCTTCGGCCCGCGCCGCCACGCGGGCCGAAGCGTTTGTTTCCCGGCGCTTGAGTTGGCGCGCCATCCCCGGATCGCAGATGCTGGCGCCGTGGCGCCCGTGTCCGCTTTGCGCCCGCGACCTGGGTGCGCAGCGCTCAGCGCGGCGAACGGCGCGTGCGTTCGGGCGCGGGCTTGCCGGCGGCGGCTTCGCTTTTGTTGAGCTGCGAGGCCTTGCGGAAATCGCTGGGACTGCAGCCGGCGAACTGGCGGAAGGCGCGTGTGAAATTGGACAGGTCGGTGTAGCCCAGCGAGTAGGCGATCTCGGTGACGCTGAGCAGACTGGTGCCCAGGCGCTCGCAGGCGATTTCGTATTGCGCCTGCGCGGCCAGCGCCCGGTAGTTGCTGCCTTCGCGTTGCAGATAGCGGTTGAGCGTGCGCGGCGAGAGATTGAGCAGGCGTGCCATTTCCACCAGCGAAGGACCGCCGTTGCCGACTTCGCGCAGCGTCATCGACACCCAGTCCGAATAACCTCTGGCACTGCGCGTCTGGTGCAGTTTCTCCTGGCAGCGCTGCTCGGCCACCTTGAGCGCGTTCTTGTCCTGCATCGGCAGCTTGAAGTCGCGCAGCTCCGAGGAAAACTGCAGGGTGATGCCGGGCTCGCTGCTCACGCCGAAAAAAGCGGTGACGTCGCGCAGCTTGTCGTAGCGCTCGACGTGCTTGGGGGCATTCATCGAGAACAACAGCCGCGTCGGCAGCGGGCGGCCCACCAGATCCGAGATGTCGCGCAGTGCCGCCATCGCGATGGCCTCCATGTGAAAGGACAGGCACTGATGGCTCATCGCGATGGCGGGCGTGAAGCGCAGCTCTTCGCCGCGCGGCTTGGACACGATGCTCAGGCGAAAGCTGGGCATCACCAGCGCGAAGTAGCGCGACACGAAGCGCAGCGCCTCATAGGCGGTGGGGCTGGCGAGCATGCCGAAGCCCACGAAACTGTGGGTGCTCAGGGTCAGCAGGCTGCCCAGATCGAAGCCCAGATCGCTGCGCCCGCTCAGCCGTTCGGCCAGGGCGATCAGGCGTTCGACCTGCGACAGGCGCAGGCTGCAGTCCGGCGCATCGAGGGCATCGGCCGGCAGCGACATCTGCTGCAGCAGGTCGCGAAATTCCACGCCATGGCGCAGCAGGATCTCGTCCAGGCGCCGGTAGTAGCGGGCGGGAACCAGCAGGTCTTGCATCGGCATCGCGGGTCGGGGCATCCGGAAAGTTCGACGCATTATGACAACATGATGGCGCAAATAGACAAGTTGTCAGAAGGAGACACTTCCAATATCCCAGTCATAAGAGGAAGGAACCTCATGGCGGTGGGCGCATTCGTCGCTGCCAGTCGCCGGCCCGAGATCGGGGCCGGCAGGTGCAGGAAGCAAACGCTCCCCCTCCTTTTTTACGGCTTTGCGTCGTCGTCTAAGCGGTACAAATAGGACATTCGCCCCGTAGTGGCGATGCCAACTAGAAGTTGCGGCATCTTTGATTGATGGGAGGAGGGCCCATTGTGACTACCACTCAGTGTGCTGGCGGCGCACTGCCGACCGCTGCTGGCTGGCGCGATGGCAAGCGCTGGTTGTGGCTGTTGAGCCCGGCTCTGCCGCTGGTGGGTCTGGGCCTACTGCTGGTGGCGTATGCCACCGGTGAAGCCGCGCTTTATTGGGCCTTCCCGTTCATCTTCTATGTGGTGGTGCCGGCGCTGGACTGGCTGATCGGTGCCGACCCGGTCAATGCCCCGGAAGCGGCGGTGCCGCAGCTGGTCGCCGACCGCTATTACCGCTACATCGTCTACGCCTACATCCCGAGCCAGTATCTGGTGACCATCGGCGGCGCCTGGCTGTGGGTGCATGGCGGGATGGTCTGGTGGCAGCTGCTGGGCCTGACCGTCAGCGTCGGCATGATCAATGGCATCGGCATCAATACCGCGCATGAGCTGGGCCACAAGACCGGCACGCTGGAGCGCTGGCTGGCCAAGCTCACGCTGGCGCCGGTGGCTTACGGCCATTTCTTCGTGGAGCACAACAAGGGCCACCACAAGAACGTCGCCACGCCGCACGATCCGGCCAGCGCCAGGATGGGCGAAACCTTCTGGGAGTTTCTGCCGCGCACCGTGATCGGCAGCCTGCGTTCGGCCTGGAACATCGAAAAGGTGCGCCTGGAGCGCAAGGGTCGCCGCGTCTGGTCGCTGCAGAACGAAAACCTGCAGGCCTGGAGCCTGAGCCTGCTGCTGTTCGTGGCGCTCGGCGCCTGCATCGGCTGGGCGGCCCTGCCCTTCCTGCTGATTCAGGCAGCCTACGGCGCCTCGTTGCTGGAAGTGGTGAATTACCTGGAGCATTACGGACTGCTGCGCGGCTTCGACGCCAAGAGCGGGCGCTACGAGCGCTGCCAGCCGCATCACTCCTGGAACAGCAATCACATCATCACCAACCTGGTGCTGTATCAGCTGCAGCGGCATTCCGATCATCACGCCAATCCCACGCGCCACTATCAGGCGCTGCGCCACTTCGACAACACGCCGCAGCTGCCCTCCGGTTATGCCGCCATGGTGCTGGTGGCGTATCTGCCGCCACTGTGGTTTGCGCTGATGGATCGGCGCGTGGTGGCGCATCACCAGGGCGATCTGCGCCGCGCCAATCTGCTGCCGCGCAAGCGCAAGCAGCTGCTGCGCCGCTGGATGGGCGAGAGCGTGCCGGCGCCGGCAGCAAAAGCCGCGGCGCCGAGCGAACGCGAAGCCGTGAGCGCAGCGCCGGTTGCGGCCGCTGCGCCGGCGCGCTTCCAGTGCCCGAACTGTGCCTATGCCTACGACCCCGTGCAGGGACATCGCGGCGACGGCATCGCCCCCGGCACCGCCTGGGAGCTGGTGCCGCGCGATTGGTCCTGCCCCGATTGCGCGGTGCGTGACAAGGTCGATTTTGTGAGGGTTTGAGGATGGTGCCGACGCCGCAGGGCCGTGCAAGGACGCACCGCCCCGTGAGCTCGGCGCGGCAACGGAGTGGATGAACAGCTGGAGCCCATGCCGACGGCGTGGGACGGTCGCAGCGCCGGCGCCATGACGGCCGGCCTGCGGCGAGTCCAGGATTATTCAAACAAGCGGAGGAGGGAGAAGAGCATGTTGAACAGGGACCGTCTCCGGTCGAGTGTGGTTGCGGCAATCAAGACATCTTTGACCATCGGGATGCTTGCGGCCCCCGGGCTGTCCGGTGCCGCCTCGTTCAATTTCAGCCTGTTTGATGAAACGGTGGAGGTGAACACCAACACCACGCTCATCAGCGGCGTCTCGGTGCGAACCGAGAAGCAGAACACCAGCGCGATCGGCAAGAACAATCTCAACCCCAACGTCTGCGGCCGCACGCCCGAAGGGCAGGTCTGGTACCAGACCTGCCAGGGCCTGTTCCGCGACCAGTCGTTCATGGCGCAGCATCTGAGCGATGCCCCGGGCCAGTTCAGCGACAACTTCGATCACGGCAATCTCAACTACAACAAATGGGACGTGACGCAGAGCGGTCTGCGCGTGAACCAGGACATCCAGCTGCAGTACAAGGGCTGGACGCTGTTCGCCAAGGCGATCGGTTACTACGATCCGGTGAACTACCGCTTCAAGGAATACCACCCCAACCTGATCACCCGCGACAACTATCAGCAGGTGGGTTATCTGTCCACGCCGGGCACCGAGATCATCCGCCTGGGCCAGAACCTTTCCGGTCTGGCACCGCTGATTTCGGCGCTGCCGCTGGGCAACAACGTGCTCACGCAGCTGCTGTCCAATCCGCTGGCCATTCCGGGTCTGGGCGTGCGCTCGGATTCCACGCCCTGTCCGGCCAGCCGCAATCCTTCCGGCCAGCCCTGCGGCATCGTCTACGGTCCGGGTGGCGTGGTGCGCAATGAGCGCAAGGATTCGGAAACCCTGCGCGAGATCGGTCTGGGCCTGCAGCTGCTGGATGTGAACCTGTCCGGCGACATTCCGCTCGGCGGTGATCGCGCGCTGCGCGTGCGCGCCGGCCGCCAGCAGGTGATCTGGGGCGAGGCCACGCTGGAGTTCTTCGACTCCATCAACGTGATGAACCCGCCGAACCTCAACAACTTCTTCCGTCTCGGCGGCAATGGTCTGGATGACTTCTATCAGCCCATCAACGCCATCAGCATGGGCACCACGCTGACCGACACCACGCAGGTCTCGGGTTGGTATGCGCTGGAATTCCAGCCCCTGGAGCTGCCTGCGGAAGGCGGCTTCTACTCGCCGGTGAACCTGGGCACCAAGGATGGCGGTCCGGACTACATCACCATCGGCTTTGCCAACACCACGCCGGACGCCGATGGCGTCGGCCGCTTGCTGGACAATCCGCTGACGCTGATCACCAACACCACCTCGCGCGCGCAGCGCCTGCGCGATGATCATCCCAACGCCACCACCGGCAACTACGGCGTGAAGCTGAGCTATCAGGCCGACTGGCTCAATGACGGCACCAACCTGAGCTTCTACTTCTCCAACTACACCTCGCGCACGCCGATGGTGAGCATGTGGTCGACGCCGGAGAGCTGCTCCAAGCACACCACCAACACGCTGTCCTTCCTGCTGACGGACTGCCCCGACATCCCCTTGCTGCACGGCATCGTCACGCCGAACGACCCGGCCGGTGCCACCGACACGGTGGTGTCGCTGGACGGCATCAAGGTGCGTCTGGAATATCCGCGCAACATCCAGATGTACGGCTTCAGCTTCAACACCAGCTTCGGCGACGTCTCGATGCAGGGTGAAGTGGCCTACCGTCCGCGTGATCCGCTGCAGGTGGACGTCGTGGATCTGGCCTTCGCGGCTCTGGGTCCTTCCTTCAACAGCTGCGACCAGCCGCCGGGTTGCACCGGCAGCACCACGGGCCTGGGCACCAATGCCAATGGCGGCATCAGCGTCTACGGCAGCAGCAACTTCCGCACGGCCAACGGCACCGGCGAGTTTCCCGACACCTTCGATCTGGCGGTCGGACAGCTGCCGGGTTCGGGACGCTCGTTCCCCAACTTCATCGTTCCCTACCGCGGCGGCGTGATCGGACAGAATCCGGCCAACAGCTACATCCGTGGCTGGGAATACTTCCAGACCCTGTCCTTCGATCTCGGCGCCACCTACGTCGAGGGCAACACCGACTTCACCCCGCGCATGCTGCACGCCGATCAGGTGATCTGGCTGTTCGAGGCCGGCGGTCGCGTGATCGCCGATCTGCCGGACCAGAACCGCTTGGCGCTGGCGGTGCCCGGCACCTACACCAGCCCGACCGCGGGCGCCGACGGCTCCGGCGCCGATGGTTCGCGCCAGGCCTGCTCCACCAACCTGGCCTGCAACTACGGTCCGGATGGTCTGCGCTTCAACCCGCATCAGGCGCCGCTGAACCTGTATCCGACGCGCTTCTCCGGCGGCGTGGGTTCGGTGATCCTGATCCGCTGGGACGACATCCTTCCCGACATCAGCATCGATCCGCAAATCATCATCAAGTACGACGCCTACGGTCATTCGCCCGGCTATCTCTCCAACTATGTGCAGGGGCGTCTGCTCTGGGATACCAATATCGAGGTTCGCTACAAGAGCCACATGAGCATGACGCTCGGCTATCAGATGTGGGCGGGCGGCGGCGACGCCAACCTGTTCCGTGATCGCGATGCGGCCAAGTTGTTCGTCAAGTATGCCTTCTGATGTCGGGCAATCTTTTTGTGTTGCGTAATGAGGAGTAAAGCGATGGGTATCAAACTGAAGCACCTGCTGGTGTCGACGTGCGTACTGCTTGCCAGCAGTGCCGCGATGGCCAAGGCAGCCCCCGACCAGGCCGCGCGCCTGGGCAAGGACCTGACGCCGGTGGGCGCGGAGAAGGCCGGCAGCAAGGACGGCCTGATTCCCGCCTGGGAACCGGGGCAGAAGGTCGGCAAGCTGGCCGGCGAATATGCCTCAAACCCTGCCGTGGAAGCCGAGCCGATCAAGTTCACCATCACTGCGGCCAACATGGCGCAGTACGCGGCGAACCTGAGCGAAGGTCACAAGTACCTGCTCAAGACCTTCAAGGACTACAAGCTCAACGTCTATCCCAGCCACCGCAACGTGGCCTGGCCGGACTTCATCTACAAGGCCACCGCCAAGAACGCCACCGACTGCGAGCTTTCCGGCACGGATGATCCGGACAAGTGCGCGCTGGGCTTCCCCTATCCGATTCCGCAGAACGGCGCCGAGGTGATCTGGAATCACCGTCTGAAGTGGCGCGGCAACAACGTGGTGCGCAACAACGACCAGATGATCGTGGACCAGAACGGCCACTTCCAGCTGGCGCAGCTGGTGGAAGAGGTGCAGTTCCTCTACGCCAACGAAAAGAACCCGGTGCCGCTGGAAAAGGGCAAGGGCCTGTTCCTGTACTACCTGTCCAAGATCATGTCGCCGCCGCGCACCGCCGGCACCATGATTCTGGTCAACGAGAGCGGCGGCACCGGCGCCACCGGTCGCGCGGCCTGGCTGTACTCGCCGGCACTCAAGCGCATCCGCCGCGCGCCGGCGGTGTGCTGCGACAACCCGTATGAAGGCACCGACGGTCAGCAGTTCTACGACCAGGTGGACATGTTCAACGGCGTGCTGGAGCGTTACAGCTGGAAGCTGGTCGGCAAGCGCGACATGATCGTGCCTTACGACAACTACAAGATCGCGCGCGCCAAGTACAAGGATCTGGTCGCGCCGGGTCACGTCAACCAGGATCTGCCGCGTTACGAATACCACCGCGTCTGGGTGGTGGAAGCGACGCTGCGCCCCGGCGAACGCCACACCTACGCCAAGCGCGTGTTCTACGTGGACGAGGACTCCTGGGATATCGTCATGGTGGACTGCTATGACGCGCAGGGCGGCCTGTTCAACTTCCAGGAAGGCATGCTCACGCCGCAGTTCAACGTGCTGACCGCGTTCACCGTGCCGGAAGTGATTTATCACTTCGACTCGGGCCGCTACTTCCTGACCGCGCTGCAGGCCGAGGGCCGCCCGAACAACTACGCGGCGGAGTTCCCGGCTGGCTACTTCACGGATCAGGCCGTGCAGCAGCGCGCCACCAAGTAAACCGCGGCTTCATCCGCGCGAAGGACAGTGCCCGCCGCCGCTGCGACGCGGCGGGCACTTCGCCTTTTGCGTCGCGTCTTTTTTTGAGTCAGTCAACCGGCCGCCCTCGCCACGCGCGGGCGCCAGGATTCTTCTCATGCATGGCGATTCCCGTGGCTGGTTTGCCACACTCTTTGTCAAGATCACCGAGCCGCTGATTTTCTCCAAGCGTCCGATCACGCTGACGGTGGTCGCATTGCTCACGGCTTTCTTCGCTTATCAGGCTTCGTTCCTGAAGCTGGATTCCGGCTTCGAAAAGCAGCTGCCCAAGGACCATCCCTACATCCAGGTGTTGAAGAAGTACCAGGACCAGTTCGGCGGCGGCAACACCGTGCTGCTGGCGATTTCGCAGAAGCAGGGGCAGGGCGACATCTACAACGGCGCCTTCCTGGCCTCGCTGAAGACCGCGACGGAAGCGGTGTTCTTCCTGCCCGGTGTCGACCGCACGCGCATCAGCTCGCTGTTCACGCCCAATGTGCGCTACATCGAATCGGTGGAAGGCGGCTTTCGCGGCGGCAACGTGATTCCCTCCGGCTTCAAGCCCGAGCCCGAGAGCCTGGCCCAGGTCAAGCAGAACGTGCTCAAGGCCAAGGTCATCGGCCGTCTGGTGTCCAATGACCAGACCTCGGCGATGGTGGTGTCGGAGCTGGTGGATCAGAACCCGCGCACCGGCGAGAAGCTGGACTACATCAAGACCGCGCATCTGTATGAAAAGGTGCGTCAGCGTCTCACCCAAACCGAGCTTTATCAGCTCAAGCTCAAGGCCGACAGCGCTCCGTTCGCCGCCGGCACCGTGGTCTCCACCGCTTACGAGAATCCCGCCGGCGCGCTGAGCTTCTTCAGGAAGATCGACGCGACCCTGATCGGGCCGAGCGGTGAAACCATCGAGCGCAGCTTCGCGCTGCGCGATCTGGAAATCGAGAAGCAGGCCAATCCCGACTACAACCCGAACGTCGAGGTGGAGATCATCGGCTTCGCCAAGGTCATCGGTGACGTCGCCGATGCCTCCTTCGAAGTGGTGAGCTTCTTCGCCCTGACCGTGCTGCTGGTCTGGCTGGTGCTGTCCTACTACATGGGCTCGTTCTGGGTCTCCCTGTATCCCCTCAGCTGCGGCCTGCTCGCCGTGGTCTGGGAGCTGGGCATCCTCAAGCTGGCCGGTTACGCCCTGGATCCCTTCGCGATTCTGGTGCCCTTCCTGGTGCTGGCGATCAGCGTTTCGCACGGCATCCAGATCACCAGCTTCTGGCTGCTGGAAGTGTCCGATCACGGACTGAACAGCTTCGATGCCTCACGCGCCACGTATCGGCGTCTGGTCATTCCCGGCATCACCGCGCTGATCACCAACATCATCGGCTTCGGCACCATTCTGCTGATTCCGATCGGCATCGTGCGCGAGATGGCGATCAATGCCATGTTCGGCCTGCTGGCGGTGATCGTCTGCAAGAAGATTCTGCTGCCTTGCCTGCTGTCGTACGTCAACATCAAGAACCCGCAGAAATTCCGCGAGTATCAGCAGCGCCGTGACCGCATGCTGCAGCCGCTGTGGAATCGCATGTCGGGCTTGACCACCAAGCCGGTGGCGCTGACGGTGCTGGTCCTGACCGCGGCTACCTGGATCGGTGCCGACATCGTCGCCAAGGATTTGCAGATCGGTGAGCTGCACGCCGGCGTGCCGGCGCTCAAGCCGGACTCCACCTACAACCGCGACTCGGAGAAGATCGCCAGCAACTACGCCATCGGCGTCGACATCCTGCAGATCTACGCCGCCACCAAGACCAATGCCTGCATCGATTACGACATCATGCATCGCATCGCGCGCTTCAACTGGTACATGCAGAACGTGGAAGGCGTGGTGTCCACCACGTCCATGGCCACGCTCGACAAGGTGATCTGGGCGCTTTACAACGAGTCCAATCCGCGCTGGATGGAGCTGCCGCGTCTGCAGGACGGCCTGGTGCTCGCCGGACAGCAGTTCACCACCTCCACGGGTCTGCTCAACGATGACTGCAGTGTGATGCCGACGTATCTGTTCACATCGGACCATCGCGCCACCACCATCGACAAGATCATCGCCTCGATCGAGCAGTACAAGAAGGACACGCCCGACGACGACGCGCTGCAGCTGCAGCTGGCCGGCGGCAACGTCGGCGTGATGGCGGCCACCAACGAGGTGATCAAGCACACCGAGTACACCGTGCTGGGCTGGCTGTACGCCGCCATCGCGCTCTGCGTGCTGGTGTCTTTCCGCGGTCTGGTCGGTCTGGTCTGCGTGCTGGTGCCGCTGGCGGCGGTCTCGGTCTACACCTACGCGATCATGGTGTTCCTGGGCATCGGTGAAACCGTGGCCACGCTGCCGGTGGCGGCCTTCGCGGCAGGCATCGGCGTGGACTACGGCATCTACATCTTCAGCGTGCTGGAAGAGAACGTGAAGGTGAAGGGCATGCCGCTGCGTCAGGCTTACGCCGACACCCTGCATCAGACCGGCAAGGCGGTGGTGGTCACCGCGCTGGCGCTGTCGGCCAGCGTCGCCACCTGGGTGCTGTCGGGTCTGCAGTTCCAGATCGACATGGGCATCCTGCTGACGGTGATGTTCGCCGCCAACGCCGTCGCGGCGCTGGTGATGCTGCCGGCCTTCTCGGCCTTCCTCATGCGCCAGAAGGCGTCCACGGCACAGCTGCAGGAGGCGCAGGCATGAGCCCCAAGACCAAGCGCAATCGCAAAACCATGAGCACGATGCTGAAAACGACGCTGGCCCTGGCGCTGCTCGGCGGCGTCGCAGTCCATGCGCAGGACGCGCAGACGCCGGCGGCGCAGCCCAAGCCGCAGGCCGCACTGATGGTGGCCAAGGCCAGCAGCGGCGTGATGTTCGATGTCAGCGCCGTCGATGGCGGCCTGGTGGCGGTCGGTGGTTACGGCAACATCCTGCGCTCGCAGGACGGCCGGCAGTGGCAGCAGGTGGCCAGCCCCGTCGATACCGCGCTGACCTGGCTCAGCTTCGCCGATGCCCGCGAGGGCTGGGCGGTGGGTCATGACGCGGTGATTCTGCACAGCCGCGACGGCGGCGCCAGCTGGAAGCTGCAGAGCTTCGAGCCGGCGCTCAACGCGCCGCTGTTCTCGGTGGCGGTGCTCGACAAGCAGACCGTGGTCGCGGTCGGCGCATTCGGCACCATGAAGCTCACGCAGGACGGTGGCGAGCACTGGCGCGATGCCGATGCCGCAGCCGATCCCGTGCGCAGCGCCAAGTCGCATCTGTTTGCCATCACCAAGCTGCGCGACCAGCGCCTGATGGTGGTGGGCGAGACCGGTCTGATGGGCGTGTCCGCCGACGGTGTCAGCTGGCAGAAGCTCGATGCGGTCTACGAGGGTTCGTTGTTCGGCGTGCAGCCCTGGGGTGAGCACGGCGCCATCGTCTACGGCCTGCTCGGCAACATCTTCGCCTGCGAGGAGGTCGGCAAGGCGCCGTGGCGCAAGATCGAGACGCAGAGCACGGCCTCGCTGTTCGGCGGCACGCCGCTGCCGGATGGTTCCGTGGCGCTGGTCGGTGCCAACGGCACCGTCACCCGCATCGCGGCAGAGGGTGTGAGCCTGATCGCCGGCAAGGGCGATGAGGCCGGACGCGCCGGCACCTGGACCGGCGCCACGCTGTTCAAGGGTCAGCTGCTGCTGGCGGGCGAATCGGGCTTGCAGCTCATGGCGCTGCCCAGGCCCTGAAGCCTCGCGCGCAAAAAAACCCTCGGCCGCTGCCACGGCCGAGGGTTTTTTCATTGCGGCACCCCAGCGCGCTTTTCTTCAGCGGGCGTCGCGCAGACGCTGGCGATTGCCCTGGTTGGTGCTGTGCCACTGCTGGTAATCCGCACGGCCGGTGGCGGCAGCCTGGCTCATGTTGTCGCGATGCGTGCCGTAGGAGGCGCGGGCATTGTCGCGCGCCAGCTGCGTGCGATCATACGCATAGCCCTGCGCCACATCGGCCTTGTCGCGCGCGGTCGGCGCGTCGCGGAATTCGCCGCGATAGCTCTGGCGCAGATCGCGCCGCGCGGCGCTGTTGTCCTGCAGAGTGTCGACGCTGCGCTCACGCACGTCCTGACGCAGCGCCTGATGACGGGCGTAAGCATCCTGGCGGTCGTCACGACGGGTCTGCACATTGTCGTGCACCGCATCGCGTTGCGCGCCGTAATCAGCGTAGTGAACGCGCGGCGCGGCGTTGGCGACACACACAGCGCTCAGCAGCGACGCGCCCAGCGCGCCGAAAATCAGCTTCTTCATGGTCAAGACTCCCTGGTGATGGTGATGATGGCCCGACGCCATGCGTCCCCTGTCCATCGCCCGATTGATTCTAGGCAGGCAGTCTGAACGTCAAACGAATGTCGCCCTGGCTTGCGTCAATTAAGTGACGCGTGTCGCAATGCAAATTGCTCGTCGACGCAGATGAGGGCGAAATGCAAGGCGAGCCGATCATCGCCGCGAACCTTGCCTTCCATCGGTGCTGCAACCCACGCGAGCCCGGCCTGCCACTAAGGTCGCCACATCGCGATCGGTGCCCGATCGCATTACTCAAGCGATCCGGAGGTCGTGTTCTCATGTTCAAGAAGCTTTCGTTGGCCACTGCTGTGGCGCTGAGCGTTTCCCTTGCCGCTTGTGGCGGCGGTGGCGGCGGCTCCTCATCCGGTAGTGGCAGTGGCGGCGGCAACACGACGCCCAGCTCCGCCAGCATCACCGGTCCTCTGGATACCGTGCAGACGGATGTCAGCAACACCGTGATCGCGCCGCTGGTCGATGCCACGTCCGGCACCGCGCTGGAAGGTGTGCTGCTCTGCGCCAATTCCATCGTCACCTATAACGCGCTGGACATCGCGGACGCCTTCGCCAATGGTCTGGCCAATCCGACGACGCTGACCAGCACCACGCCGGCGCAGGCGCAGGCCGCGCTCAGCGCGCTGGTCTCGCATCTGGTGGGTCTGCTCAACTCGCTGGCCGCCACCTCTGCCAATACCGCCTGCAGCGGCACCGCCACCGGTTCCACCACGGTGCCGAGCAACAATCCGCTCACCGGCACCTCGCTGGCGGCGCTGGGCACGCAACTGCTGCCGGTGCTGACCTCGGCGCAGCAGCAGCTGGGCGGCTCCAGCACGCTGAGCGCCACGCAGCTGGCCAGCATTCTGGCCTCCATCAGCACGGCGATGAACACGGCCATGACCAGCATCAGCGGCGCCACCGCCGGTGCCCCGGTGCTCAATGGCGTGCTGCTCGCGGTGAAGGACTCGCTCGCGCAGCTCAGCACCATCGCCACGCATGCCGCGTCCGGCGCCAATGGTGTGGTGCTGGCCGGTGATCTGCAGAACCTGGCCGAAACCCTGCTCAATGATCTGCTCACGCAGGTGCTGCCGGTCGCCGATCTGCAGAGTCTGGCGGGTTCCGGCGCTTCCACGGATGTGCTGGCGCAGCTGCAGGCCGCCGTGGCGACGCTCACCGCGACGCTGGGCACCAATCCCACCACCGCGCTCGGCAGCAATCCGCTCGGCGGCGTGGGCTTTGCCTCGCTGACCTCCCTGCTGGACACCCTGGTGCCGGAGCTGACCTCCAGCTTCTCGGGCGTCAGCGGCGCCAGCAGTCCGCTGACGCTGGCCACCACCCTGGTGCAGACCGCGCTGGCCAGCCTGCTGTCGCTGAGCGGCAGCGGCTCCAACACCAGCTCCGGTGCGGGCTGCTCGCTCTCGCTGCTGGGTCTGTGCCTGCTGCCTGGTTGAGCAGCATGCAAGGAAAAAGGCCGCGTTCAGCGGCCTTTTTCTTTTTTCTTTTGTACGCTCGGAGAAGTTACACGGTGAGATGCTGACGCACGATCTCCTCGCTCAAACCGGCAATCGCGCCGCCGGCCACCACGCGGCCCTTGTCGAGCACGCAGAAGTCGCTGGCCACACGTCGCGCGAACGGCAGCTTCTGCTCCACGATCAGCACCGTGAGGCCCAGCTCGGCATTGAGCCGGATCAGCAGATCGCCGATCTCGTGCACGATGTTGGGCTGAATGCCTTCGCAGGGCTCGTCGAGAATCAGCAGGCTGGGCTGCAGCAGCAGGGCGCGGCCGATGGCCAGCTGTTGCTGCTGACCGCCGGAGAGATCACCGCCGCGCCGGCGCAGCATCTGCTTGAGCACCGGGAAGGTCTGGTACACGCGCTCCAGGGCATCGGCCGGGCGCTCGCGCCTGGCGATCAAGCCCATGCGCAGATTCTCTTCCACGCTCAGCTGCGAAAAGATTTCGCGGCCTTGCGGCACGAAGCCGATGCCCAGTCCCGCGCGCTGATCGGCGGAGAGCTTGCACAGATCGGTCCGGCCGTCGAACACGATCTCGCCGGAGCGCGCCGCCACCAGGCCCATCACGCAGCGCAGCAGCGTGGTCTTGCCCATGCCGTTGCGGCCCATCAGGCAGGTGCGCGAGCCGCGCCGGATCTGCATGTCGATGTCCCACAGCGTGTGGCTGCCGCCGTAGAACTGATTGAGTCCCTTGATCTGAAGCATCATCAGTCTCCCAGATAGACTTCGACGACCTTCGGATCGTTCTGCACTTCCTGCATGCTCCCCTCGGCCAGCACGCTGCCCTGATGCAGCACGGTCACCGTGCGCGCAATCGAGCGCACGAACTCCATATCGTGTTCCACCACCACCACCGAGCGCTTGCCGGCCAGGCCCACCAGCAGCTCGGCGGTGTGCTCGGTTTCCTGCGGCGTCATGCCCGCTACCGGCTCGTCCACCAGCAGCAGCTCGGGGTCCTGCATCAGCAGCATGCCGATCTCCAGCCACTGCTTCTGGCCGTGCGAGAGTCCGCCGGCCAGCACCTGACGATGGTCTTTCAGGCCGATGGTCTCCAGCACTTCCTCGATGCGCGCGATCTGCTCGGCCCGGAGCCTGGCAAACAGAATCTTCCACACCGATTTGTCGCCGGCCATGGCCAGCTCCAGGTTTTCGAACACGGTGTGACTGCCGAACACCGTGGGCTTCTGGAACTTGCGGCCGATGCCGGCCTTGGCGATCTCGGGCTCGGTGAGGCGCAGCAGATCGATGGTCTGGCCGAACCAGGCCGAGCCTTCGTCCGGGCGCGTCTTGCCGGTGATCACATCCATCATCGTGGTCTTGCCGGCGCCATTGGGGCCGATGATGCAGCGCAGCTCGCCGGCCTCGATGTAGAGATTGAGACTGTTGAGCGCCTTGAAGCCATCGAAGCTGACGCTGATGTCTTCCAGGTACAGCACGATGTTATGACTGGTATCCAGCGTCGGCGCGCGCGAGGAGCCACCCGAGCGGCTGAGCACGCGGGCAAAGGCTTCGGTGACGCTCATGACTTGCTCCGCTTGAGCTTGGCCGCCAGGCCCACCACGCCCTGCGGCAGAAACAGGGTGACGCCGACGAACAGGGCGCCGAGCGCATACAGCCAGATCTCCGGCAGCACGGCGGTGAACCAGGTCTTGGCGTAATTGACCAGCAGTGCGCCCAGGGCCGCGCCGTAGAGCGTGCCGCGGCCGCCCACCGCCACCCACACCACCACTTCGATGGAGTTGATGGGCGCGAACTCGCCGGGATTGATGATGCCCACCTGCGGCACGTACAGGGCGCCGGCGATGCCGGCGAGAATCGCCGAGAACACCCAGACCCAGAGTTTGTAGTCCTCGACGCGATAGCCGATGAAGCGCGCGCGGCTTTCGGCATCGCGGATCGCCTCGATGACGCGGCCGAAGCGCGAGGAGACGATGTAGCGGCAGGCCGCATAACCCAGGCCCAGCGCAAGGGCGGAGGCCAGATACAGGGCGACGCGCGTGCCCGGCGCCTGCAGTTCGAAGCCCAGCAGTTCCTTGAAGTCGGTGAGGCCGTTGTTGCCGCCGAAGCCCATCTCGTTGCGGAAGAAGGCCAGCAGCAGGGCGTAGGTGAGGGCCTGCGTGATGATGGACAGATACACGCCGGTGACGCGCGAGCGGAAGGCCAGCCAGCCGAAGACATAGGCCAGCACCGCCGGCACCGCCAGCACCATGAACAGGGCGATGGGGAAGTGATTCATGCCATGCCAGAACCAGGGCAGTTCCTTCCAGTTCAGGAACACCATGAAGTCGGGCAGGATGGGATCGCCATACACGCCGCGCGTCCCGATCTGGCGCATCAGGTACATGCCCATGGCGTAACCGCCGAGCGCGAAGAAGGCGGTATGGCCCAGGCTGAGGATGCCGCAATAGCCCCAGACCAGATCGATGGCGATGGCGAGCAGGGCATAGCACATGTACTTGCCGAGCAGGGTCATGGTGTAGCCGGAGATCTGCAGCGCCGAGCCTTCGGGCATCAGCAGATGCAGGGCGGGCACGATGAGCGCAAAGCCCAGCAGCACGATGAGGAAGTAGCGGCTGCCGCGCTCGTTGAGCAGCAGACGGCCGATGAGGGATTGCTGAGGGCTCATGCGAGCGTCCATGAAAATTGTTGCGCTGGCGCGAGGTGCGCGCCGCCTCGGGCACGGCCGTAGGGCGGGTTAGGCGCGCCAGCGCCGTAATCCGCCAGGGCTTTGCTGTTGCTGCTTGGCGTGCCGCTCAATTGAGCCTTGGTTTCGTGCGCCCTTCGGCGCCCGCGGCAGAAGCTCCCCCGTAGGTCGCTTCTGCTCTCTTTGCTTGTGCAAAGAGAAGTACCCAAGAGAAAGCACACCCTACGCCTCGCATCCGTCGCCGCTGACGCGGCGCCGGCAGCCTGCGCTGCTCGCGTGCTCGGGGCCGTTGCAGACGCGCCATCCATGGCGCGGCTGCAACTGAGCCGGACTTCGTGTCCGGCTCTCCCACTGCGCTCGCTGCGCTGCTCGATGCGAGGCAAAGGGGAGTAGGTCAAAAGCCACGGCAACAGCAGTTTCGAGCGATGAGCGTTGCTACGCTGTTGCTTTTGACCTTGGGGTCCCCGTCTCTGGCGCTGAGCTGTGCGGCGAGCGCAGGGGAGAGCTGCCCAGGAAGGGCAGCTCAGTTGCAGCCGCGCCATGGATGGCGCGTCTGCAACGGCCCCGAGCACGTTGCACAGCGAAGGCACCGGCGAAGCCGGCGCCAGAGCCGGGGTGTGCTTTCTCTTGGTTACTTCTCTTTGCACAAGCAAAGAGAAGTGACTCCGCCGCCGAAGGGCGGTGGAAGAAGGCAATAGATCAAGCGCAACACGAGGCCGCGAATAGCGAAGCCACGAAGGACTGCTTACGGCGCCAGCGCGCCTAAGCCGCCCTACGGTTGGAGCGCGAGCGGAGGCCGCCGCCCCCTCTCCCCCGACCCCTCTCCCGCAAGGGGAGAGGGGAGCAAAGCCGCTTGTGAGTGGCACGATCAATTCTCCGCCGCGCGGCCTTTCTGCGGGAACAGACCGCGAGGGCGACGCTGGATGAAGAGAATCAGGAACACCAGCACCAGAATCTTGGCCATCACCGCGCCCGCCCAGGGCTCCAGCAGCTTGTTCACCACGCCCAGCGACATGCCGCTGATCAAGGTGCCCCAGAGATTGCCCACGCCACCGAACACCACCACCATGAACGAATCGATGATGTAGGCCTGGCCCAGGTTCGGACCGACATTGGTCAGCTGCGCCAGCGCCACGCCGGCAATGCCGGCCACGCCCGAGCCCAGGCCGAAAGTGGCGGCGTCCACCCATTCGCTGCGCACGCCCATGGCCCGCGCCATCGCCCGGTTCTGCGAGACCGCGCGCACCTTCAGGCCCAGCGAAGTCTTCTTCAGCACCAGTTGCAGCAGCGCGAACACGATCAGCGTGAAGACGATGATGTAGAGACGGTTGTAGGTGATGGAGAAGGCGTCGTTGAAGGCCAGCGAGCCGCTCATGAACTCCGGCGTCTGCACCGAGCGGTTCAGCGGCGAGAAGATCGAGCGCACCAGCTGCTGCAGAATCAGCGACAGGCCGAAGGTGGCGAGCAGGGTCTCCAGCGGCCGGCCGTAGAGAAAGCGCACGATGCCGCGCTCGATGGCCACGCCGAACAGACCGGCGACCACGAAGGCAGCGGGAATCGACAGCCACAGCGAGGCGGTGATGTGCTGCGGCATCAAGAGCTGCATGACATAAGCGGTATAGGCGCCGATCATCATCAGCTCGCCATGCGCCATGTTGATCACGCCCATCACGCCGAAGGTGATGGCCAGACCCGTGGCGGCCAGCACCAGCACCGAGCCCAGGCTCAGACCGAAGAACAGCGTGGACAGGGCATCGTAGAACTTGCGCCAGGATTCGATGCGCTCCACCGCGCGGGTCGCGGCATTGCGCACTGCGGAGTCGGCGTCACTCTGCGCCAGAGGCTGCAGCTTGTTGTAGACCTCGGGGCTCAGCTCGCCGGACAGGTGCTGCACGGCGGCCAGGCGCGTGGCGGTATCGCTGCTGTCGAGATCGGACAGGGACAGACCCACTTCGATCTCGCGCCGCACCTGCGCATCGGTCTCGGTCTTCTGGCGTTCGCGCAGCACCGTGACGGTGGATTCGTCGAGATTGCGCAGCAGTTCCTGCACGGCGGCACGACGTGCCTTGGGATCGCTGTCCGACAGCGCCAGCTGTGCCAGCAGTCCCTTGATCGTCTTGCGCAGGCTGTTGTTGGTGCCGATGCGCTTGAGCTGTTCTTCCCTGGCGCTGCCGGCAGGCTTGAGCGTGGCGGGATCGGTCAGCGCGAGCTCGCCGCTGCCTTCGCCGGTGATGACCACGCTGCCGTGATCGGCGCGCGCGGCATCGTCAATCTGGTAAAGATGGGACTCCAGCAGGGCCTGCAGCACCGCCTTGGTGCTGGGATTGCCGGAGGCGATGAGCTGATGCATCAGCCCGGCCTTTTCGCTGTAGCTGGCTTCGGGCAGGGCCTTGAGCAGCTCGGAAAAGGTGGGCTGCGCCGGTGTGGCCGCAACGGACTCGGGAACCGTGGCGGCCGGCGCCGCTGCCGTGTCCTGGGCCAGCGCCACGCCCGCAGAGGCGTGGGCGCAGCACAGCGCGGCAAGCGGCAGGCACCGGCGCAGCAAGAACTTCAGATACCGCATCTGGGACATCACACTCACTCGGGATGCGTAGCGAAAAAAGATGGCAGGGTCCACGCTGGTCGATTGGGCCTTGCTGTCAGCACCAGCAGGATTCCTGCCACCTGCAAACCGCGTTCATTCAACAAGTGGGCAGGGCGGTGCCGAACACCGCCCTGCCGCAAGCTGCTAGCCGATCAGTACTTCTGGCCGGAGCACTGCTTGGTTTCCTTGTTGTAGTTGCCGCACTTCAGGGTCACCCAGTCAGCCTCGATCTTCTTGCTTTCCGGCAGGAAGTCGGACCAGGCGTCGCCCGGCACCGTGCCCTTGGTCTGCCAGACGATGTCGAACTGGCCGTCCTCGCGCACTTCGCCGATGTACACCGGCTTGGTGATGTGGTGGTTGGGCAGAACCTTGGCGATGCCGCCGGTGAGGTTCGGCGTCTCCAGGCCCGGCAGGGTGTCGATGACCTTGGCCGCATCGGCGGTCTTGGCCTTCTCCACGGCCTTCACCCAGAGCTTGAAGCCGATGACCGTGGCTTCCATCGGGTCATTGAAGGTGCGCTTGTCGTTCTTGATGAACTTGTGCCAGTCGGCGATGGCCGCCTTGTTGGCCGGGGTGTCGATGGACTGGAAGTAGTTCCAGGCCGCGAGATGACCGACCAGGGGCTTGGTGTCCAGGCCGGCGAGTTCTTCCTCACCCACCGAGAACGCCACCACCGGAATGTCTTCGGCGGAGATCTTCTGGTTGCCCAGTTCCTTGTAGAAAGGCACGTTGGCGTCGCCGTTGATGGTGGAGACCACCGCCGTCTTCTTGCCGGCCGAGCCGAAGGCCTTGATCTTGGAGACCTCGCTCTGCCAGTCGGAGAAACCGAAGGGCGTGTAGTTCACCATGATGTCGGCTTCCGCCACACCCTTGGACTTCAGATAGGCTTCGAGAATCTTGTTGGTGGTGCGCGGATACACGTAGTCGGTGCCTTCCAGCACCCAGCGCTTCACCTTCACCTCGTTCATCAGATAGTCCACCGCCGGAATCGCCTGCTGGTTGGGCGCGGCGCCGGTGTAGAACACGTTCTTGGACGATTCCTCACCTTCGTACTGCACCGGATAGAACAGCAGGCCGTTGTTCTTCTCGAACACCGGCAGCACCGACTTGCGCGACACCGAGGTCCAGCAGCCGAACACCACCGAAACCTTGTCCTTCACCAGCAGCTGCTCGGCCTTCTCGGCGAACAGCGGCCAGTTGGAGGCCGGATCGACCACCACCGGCTCCAGCTTCTTGCCGAGCACGCCACCCTTCTTGTTCTGCTCTTCGATCATCATCAGGACGGTGTCCTTCAGCGTGGTCTCCGAGATGGCCATGGTGCCGGACAGCGAGTGCAGCACGCCGACCTTGATGGTGTCGGCGGCCTGCGCCGCGAAACTGGCGGCGCCGAGCGCGGCGGCCGTCAGAATGGTTTTGAGTTTCATGACAGATAGTCCCTTGTTGAGAGGTAGGTGACTGCTCCGGCCAGCTGTGGCCGGAGCAGTTTGAGGCGATCTGGAATCCGGACTCAGAAGGTGAACAGGGCTTCGAGCGCGTACGAGTTCGAATCACCGTTGGTGTCGGACTTGTCCATGCGGTACTCGCCGACGATCAGCCAGTTGTCGCCGACCTTGTAGCTGGGCGAGATGGTGAAGGCGCTGCCATCATCGACCGTGGCGCCAGCGGAATCCTTGATCTCGAAGTCGTGGTAACGCAGCGTGATGCCGTAAGGGCCGGTGGCGTAGTTGGCCATCAGCAGGTAGCCGTCGCCATCACCATCGGCATTGGCTGCACTGGAGCCGTAGTTGACGTTGTTGTATTCACCCGCGAAGGTGAAGCCTGCGACTGCGTAGGACACCCAGGTGTTGATGATGTCGGTGTCGCTGTCGCCATCGGTGATGTAGAACGCTTTCGCCGTCAGGCCTTCGATCGGCATCACCGCCAGACCACCCTCGTAGCCCATCTTGTCGTTCTTGTCGGGGGCCGTCTTGATCTCATTGCGGTCCTTCGGATTGAAGGCGCTGGTGACGGCGGAGCCCATGACCGCGAACTTGCCACCCTTGTAGGCAGCCGACACGCCGTTCTGGTAGTAGCCATAGAAATACTTGGCATAGCCGGTGCCGCTGTACTGGAACAGGCCGGTGGGCTCTTCGGCTTCCCAGCCGCTGTAGCTCAGAAAGCGGCCGACCTTCACGCTGAAGGCATCGGTGATGGCCTTGGTGACGAAAGCTTGCTCGACGAAGGTGACGTTGTCGCCATAAACCGGATCTTTACCGGCCCCGGCGTATTCGACGTCAACCTCGGCGGATACGCCCCCCGAACCGGCATACAGGAAGTCGGTTTCGAACTGATCGATACCGGCGCTCTTCGAGCTGGAGCCGCCGTCCGGCTTGACCGACGAGTACGACATGTCGAGAAAGCCGGTGACACTGAGGCCCTTCCCGATCTCGATTTCGGCGTGGGCGACCGGCATGGCGCCCACCGCGCCCACCGCCATCAGCGCTGATGCCCAGCGCGTCAGCTTGTTGATCCTGTTCATCGTGATTTCCCTATATGCATGATTGATTGCGTGTAGTCCGGTCGCGCAGGGCGCGAACGCGCAACCGAGGCTAGGCGTAGCGCATCGGCTTGGGTATGCGTCATTTGACGTAGAGCCGTTCTCGCCATCGCCGTTGCGGGGCGCTTATGATCGGCAATGGGGCATTTGACGTATGTCCGCCCACGCCCTGCCCTGCCGATGATGGCGGCATGGGCCTTGCTCAAAACCGATCATGGGATTGCCGACACCTGATGCCAGTTGTCCTGCTGCCGGGCCAGGCCTGGGCGGCGTTGCCGGCGCTCATGCCGCTGGACGAGCCCAGCGCGTGGATGGCGCGGCACGCCTGTGCTTTCGCCGCGACGCGGACGGGGTCACGCGACTCGCCGATCTATACCAGCGCGCGCCCTGTCGCATCCTGTTTCCCGAAGTCGAGCGCGGCGAGCCGCCGCAGGCGGTGCTGCTGACCACCAGCGGCGGACTCACCGGTGGTGATCGCCTGCGTCTGGATCTGCAGGTGGGCGATGGCGCCGCCGCCACCATCGGCACGCAGGCGGCGGAGAAGCTCTATCGTGCTGTGCCGGAAGAAGACGACACCCGCATCGACGTCCGTCTCAGTGTCGGCGCGCAGGCCTGGGCCGAGTATCTGGCGCAGGAAACCATCCTCTTCAACCGCGCGCGCTTGCGGCGCTCATTCACGGCGGAGCTGGCGCCGGATGCGCGGCTGCTGGCGGTGGAGAGCGTGGTGTTCGGGCGTACGGCGATGGGCGAGGACTGCAGCGAAGGCCTGCTGCATGACGCCTGGCGCATCCGTCGCGGCGGGCGGCTGATCTGGGCCGATGCGATGCACCTGCAGGGCGCGCTGCGGACGCAGCGGGATCTGCCCTTCGGCTTTGACGGCGCCGCCAGCTGCGCGACGCTGATTTACACCGGCCCGGATGCCGCCGAGCATCGCGAGGGCCTGCGCGAGCTGGCGGCGGGTTTGCAGCTGCCGGCGGCGGTGAGCCTGATCGGCGAGCTGCTGCTGCTGCGCCTGCTGGCCGCCGATGCGCAGGCGCTGCGCGCGGCACTGATGCAGGCGGTGGCGCAGCTGCGCGCGCAGGCTGCTGGTCTGGCCGCGCAGCTGCCGCGCGTCTGGTATTGCTAAGCCCCATTTTCGAGAGACCGCATGAACCTCACGCCGCGTGAAAAAGACAAGCTGCTGGTGGCACTGGCCGCCATGGTGGCGCGCCGCCGCCTGGAGCGCGGCGTCAAGCTCAATCATCCGGAAGCCGTGGCCCTGATCACCGACACGGTGGTGGAGGGCGCGCGCGACGGCAAGAGCGTGGCGCAGCTGATGCAGGAGGGCGCGCAGGTGATCAGCCGCGCGCAGGTGATGGAAGGCATCGCCGAGATGATTCACGAGATCCAGGTCGAGGCCACCTTCCCCGACGGCACCAAGCTGGTCACGGTGCATCAACCCATCCGCTAAGAGAGGCGAGGCGCCCATGATTCCCGGCGAAGTGCTCACCGAAGAAGGCGAGATCGTGCTCAATGCCGATCGCGCCGCCATCAGCCTGCCCGTGGCCAACACCGGCGACCGTCCGGTGCAGGTCGGCAGCCACTACCATTTTTTTGAAGTGAATCCCGCGCTGAGCTTCGATCGCGCGAGTGCGCGCGGCATGCGCCTGGACATCCCGTCCGGCACCGCGATCCGCTTCGAGCCCGGCCAGACCCGTGAGGTGCGCCTGGTGCCTTACGTGGGCGCGCGCGTGGTCATCGGTTTCCGCGCCGAGCTGATGGGGCCGCTATGAGCCATTCGATCAGCCGCCGCGCCTATGCCGGCATGTATGGCCCCACCACGGGGGATCGCATCCGTCTCGCCGACACCGAGCTGTTCGTGCGCATCGAGCGCGACTACACGGTGTACGGCGAGGAAGTGAAGTTCGGCGGCGGCAAGGTGATCCGCGACGGCATGGGCCAGAGCCAGCGCTCGCGCGCGCAGGGCGCGGTGGACACCGTCATCACCAATGCCGTGATCATCGATCACTGGGGCATCGTCAAGGCCGACATCGGCTTGCGCGACGGCCGCATCGAGAAGATCGGCAAGGCCGGCAATCCCGACGTGCAGCCGGGCGTGGACATCATCATCGGTCCGGGCACCGAGGTGATTGCCGGCGAGGGCCGCATCGTCACCGCCGGCGGCATCGACACGCATATCCACTTCATCTGTCCGCAGCAGGTGGAGGAGGCGCTCAATGCCGGCGTCACCACCATGCTCGGCGGCGGCACCGGCCCCGCGCATGGCACGCTCGCCACCACCTGCACGCCCGGCCCCTGGCATCTGTCGCGCATGCTGCTGGCGGCGGAAAGCCTGCCGATGAATCTGGGTCTGTTCGGCAAGGGCAATGCGAGCCAGCCGCAGGCCCTGGAGGAAATGGTGCTGGCCGGCGCCTGCGGCCTGAAGCTGCACGAAGACTGGGGCACCACGCCCGCAGCCATCGACTGCTGCCTGTCGGTCTGCGATGCGCTGGACGTGCAGGCCACGCTGCACACCGACACGCTCAATGAATCCGGCTTCGTGGAAAGCACCATTGCCGCGTTCAAGGGCCGCACCATCCACGCCTTCCACACCGAAGGTGCCGGCGGCGGTCATGCGCCGGACATCATCCGCGTCGCCGGGCTGGCCAATGTGCTGCCGTCCAGCACCAATCCCACGCGGCCGTACACGGTCAACACGCTGGACGAGCATCTGGACATGCTGATGGTCTGCCATCACCTGGACCCGAAGATCGCGGAGGACGTGGCCTTTGCCGAGAGCCGCATCCGCAAGGAAACCATCGCCGCCGAGGACATCCTGCATGACCTGGGTGCGTTCTCGATGATGAGCAGCGACAGCCAGGCCATGGGCCGCGTCGGCGAAACCGTGATCCGCTGCTGGCAGACCGCGCACAAGATGAAACTGCAGCGCGGCACGCTGTCCGGTGATGGCAATGCCGACAATCTGCGTGTGCGCCGCTACATCGCCAAGTACACCATCAATCCTGCCATCGCCCACGGCATCAGCGAGTACGTGGGCTCGGTGGAGCCGGGCAAGCTGGCCGATCTGGTGCTGTGGTCGCCGGCCTTCTTCGGTGTGAAGCCGGACATGGTGCTCAAGAGCGGCAGCATCGCCGCCGCGCCCATGGGTGATCCCAATGCCAGCATTCCCACGCCGCAGCCGGTGCATTACCGGCCCATGTTCGGCGCCCTGGGTCGCGCCGGCGTGCAAAGCTCGCTGCTGTTCGTCAGCAATGCCTTCATCAGCAGCGGCAATGCCGCGAAGCTGGGTCTGGCGCGGCCGCTGGCGGCGGTGCGCAACACGCGCGGCGGCATTTCCAAGCGCAGCATGATTCTCAACGACGCGATGCCGCATATCGAAGTCGATCCCGAAACCTATGAAGTGCGCGCCGACGGCGAGCTGCTGCGCTGTGAACCGGCGGCGGTGCTGCCGATGGCGCAGCGTTACTTCCTGTTCTGAGGCCTCGTCATGCTCAGTGCCTCGGAAGTCCTGGTGGCCGGCAGCTGGAATCCGGCCTTGGCCTGTGATCGTCTGACGCTCGACTATGACGAGCGGCATCGTCGCCGTTTCCGCTACGTGGCCGAGGGCGGCACGCAGTTCCTGCTGGACCTGCCACGGGTGACGGTGTTGCAGGAAGGCGATGGCCTGAAGCTCGACGACGGCCGCGTGATTCAGATCGCCGCCGCGCCGGAAGCCTTGCTGGAAGTGCGCGCCGGCAGCGCCGAAGCGCTGGTGCGCCTGGCCTGGCATATCGGCAACCGGCACTTGCCGGCACAGCTGGCGGCGGATCGCATCCTGATCCGTGAAGATCATGTGATTGCGGCGATGCTGGAAGGCCTGGGGGCGGTGGTGCGGCCGGTATTCGCGCCGTTCACGCCGGAATCGGGCGCTTATGCGCACGGCCATGGCCGCGAAGGCGGCGAGCGTGCGCATGCCTATGTGTTCACCAGCAGGCAGGGACATTGAGCGCGGTGCGCATCGCCGCCACCAACACCGTAGGGCGGGTGAGGCGCGTGAGCGCCGTAACCCGCCAGGGCTTTGCTGTCGCTGCTTGGGGTGTTGCTCGATCTGGCCTTGGTTTCGTGCGCCCTTCGGCGCCCGAGGTACTACTCTTTGCACAAGCAAAGAGCGAAGCGACCTACGGGGGAGGCTTCGCGGACTCCGCCGCCGAAGGGCGGTGGAAGAAGCCAATAGATCAAGCGCAGCGCAAAGCGCAGAACGGCAAAGCTATGGCGGGTTACGGCGCTATCGCGTCTAACCCGCCCTGCAGCTTGTGCGGCGAACAGCGCGCAGGAGGCTTTGCATGAGCGCGCTCAACGAGGCCACGCTCTACCGCCTGCTCGCCTGGACCTCCCCGTCCTATCCCATCGGCGCCTTCAGCTACAGCCATGGCCTGGAATGGGCCATCGAAGAAGGCAACGTGCGCGATGTCAAAACCCTGGTCGCCTACATCGAAGCCGCGCTGCGTCGCGGCGGTGCCTGGATCGATGCGGTGCTGTTCTGTCAGGCCTGGCGCGTCGCGCATGAACCGCAGGCCTTCGACGAGATCGCCGAACTCGCCGGCGCGTTTCGCGGCAGCGCCGAGACCGCGCTGGAAAGCCAGCAGCAGGGCGCCTCGTTCCTGCAGGTCACGCGCGCTGCCTGGCCGCATCCGCTGCTGGACGCCTATGCGCAGCGCAGCCAGGGACAGCCGCGTGCGCATGCCGTGGTCATGGCCCTGGCCTGCGCCGCGCACGGCATCGCCCTGGCGCCGGCACTGAGTGCCTACCTGCATGGCTTTGCCGCCAATCTGGTGTCCGCCGGCGTGCGCCTGGTGCCGCTCGGGCAGACTGACGGACAGCGCGCCACGGCGGCGCTGGCGGCGGTGGTGGAAGACGTGGCGCGGGCCGCGCCAGGCTGCGCCCTGGAGGATCTGGGCAGCGCCGCACCCCGGCTCGAACTTTGCTCCATGAAACATGAAACCCAGTACACGAGGTTGTTCCGCTCATGAATCTGACGATGCTTTCCCCTGACGACGGCACCAGCGCCGGCACCTGGCATGGCCCGCTGCGCGTCGGCATCGGTGGTCCGGTGGGCTCCGGCAAGACCGCGCTCACCGAGCGTCTGTGCAAGCTGTTCCGCGAGCACTATGACGTGGCCGCCATCACCAATGACATCTATACCAAGGAAGATGCCGAATTCCTGACCCGCGCCGGCGCCCTGGTGCCGGAGCGCATCATGGGCGTGGAAACCGGCGGCTGCCCGCATACCGCGATCCGCGAGGACGCCAGCATCAATCTCGCGGCAGTGGACGCGATGATCGAGCGCTTCCCCTCGCTGGAGTTGCTGTTCATCGAGAGCGGCGGCGACAATCTCTCCGCCACCTTCTCGCCGGAGCTGGCCGATATCACCATCTATGTGATCGACGTGTCCGCCGGCGACAAGATTCCGCGCAAGGGCGGCCCCGGCATCACGCGCTCCGATCTGCTGGTGATCAACAAGATCGATCTGGCGCCCCTGGTCGGCGCCTCGCTGGAAGTCATGGACCGCGACGCCCGACGCATGCGCGGCGCGCGGCCTTTCATTTTCAGCAATCTCAAGCAGAATCGCGGCCTGCACGAGATCGCGCGCTTCATCATCGAAGCGGGCGGCCTGGAACTCCGCGCGCTGCCGCAGACGGTGTGAGCTAGCCGCTCCCCCTCTCCCCAACCCCTCTCCCGCGAGGGGCGAGGGGCTTTGGCTGGATAGGGACTGAGAGTTTCAAGGTGAAACATCATGGTTCCTATCTCGGTGGGGCGAGGGGCATTAGCCGGATCGGGATTGAAAGTTTCAGAGCGAAACGACACGGTTCCCCTCTCCCCTCGCGGGAGAGGGGCAGGGGAGAGGGGGCGGCTTTGACCACAGCAATGCGATGTCCGACGCGGTAAAGCTCAGCCAGCTGAAGGCCGCGCCTGCGCGGCCGATGCCGGCGCGCGCGCCGCATCAGCGCCAGCGCATCGTGCGCGAACGCCGCCAGTACAACAAATGGGTGGCCACGCAGACCCTGGAAGACTATGCGCTGCGCTACACGGCGGATCGCGCGCGCAAATGGTCTTCGTTCTGGGTCGGCAATACCGCGCTGGGCGCAATCTCGTTTCTGGCCTGCGAGGCCATCGGCGGCGGGCTGACGCTCAAGTACGGCTACGCCAATGCCATGCTGGCGATCGTCGCGGTGTGCACGCTGATGTTCTTCGTCGGCCTGCCCATCATCCGCTACGCGGCGCGCTACGGTCTGGACATCGATCTGCTCACGCGCGGCGCCGGCTTCGGCTACATGGGCTCGACCATCACCTCGCTGGTCTATGCCTCCTTCACCTTCCTGCTGTTCGCGATCGAGGCCAGCATCATGTCGGCGGCGCTCAACATCGCCTTCGGCATTCCGCTGTCCATCGCGCATCTGATCAGTGCCCTGGTGGTGATTCCCATCGCGCTGTACGGCATCCGCCTGATCGGGCGCCTGCAGATGCTCACGCAGCCGATCTGGCTGCTGCTGCAGCTGGCGCCGCTGATCTATGTGGCGATGTATGGCGGCGAGGAAGTGCGGGCCTGGACCCACTTCGGCGGCGAACAGGGCGGCGCCGGGCTGCAACTGCCGCTGCTCGCCGCCGCCGGCTCCACCTTGCTGGCCCTGCTGCCGCAGATCGGCGAGCAGGCCGATTACCTGCGCTTTCTGCCGGAGCGCAGCCGTGTCAGCCGCAGCGGCTGGTGGCTGGCCATGCTCACCGCCGGGCCGGGCTGGGTGTTCATGGGCGGCTTCAAGCTGGCGGTCGGTTCCTTTCTCGCCTTCCTGGCGCTGCGCAACGGCGCGACGCCCGAGCTGGCCGCGCAGCCCACGGAAATGTTCTATGTGGTGTTCAACAGGATCGTCCATTCGCCGGGCTTTGCGCTGGCGCTGACCGGTCTGTTCGTGATCACCTGCCAGCTCAAGATCAATGTCACCAATGCCTACGCCGGCTCCATCGCCTGGTCCAATTTCTTCTCGCGGCTGACGCACGCGCATCCCGGCCGCGTGGTCTGGCTGGTGTTCAATGTGCTGCTGGCGCTGCTGCTGATGGAAATCGGCATCCTGCGCCTGATCGAAAACATCCTGGTGCTGTACGCCAATTTCGCGGTGGCCTGGATCGGCGCGCTGACCGCCGACCTGGTGATCAACAAGCGCGTGGGCTGGAGCCCGTCCTTCATCGAATTCAAGCGCGCGCATCTGTACGACATCAATCCGGTGGGCGTCGGCAGCATGGCGATCTCGGTGCTGATCTCCACCCTGGCCTTCATGGGCCTGCTGGGTCCGCTGGCCGCCGCGCTCTCGCCCTTCATCGGCCTGGCGGTGGCCTTCTGTGCCGCGCCGCTGATCGCCTGGGCCACGAAGGGTCGCTACTACCTCGCACGCCAGCCTTCCGATCTGCCCGAGACCGCCGCCGAAATCCGCTGCGTGATCTGCGAAAACCATTTCGAGCGTCGCGACATGGCACTGTGCCCGGCCTACTCGGGACCGATCTGCTCGCTGTGCTGCACCCTGGAGGCGCGCTGCCAGGATCTGTGCAAGGAGAACAGCCGCTTCGGCCAGCAGATCACCGCGCTGCTCAGCCGCCTGCTGCCGAAAACGCTCAAGCCTTATATCGACTCCAGCGTCGGCCATTTTCTCGGCATCCTGCTGCTGTTCAACGCGGTGATCGGCCTGCTGCTGGCGGTGGTGTACTTCCAGTACAGCGGCATGGAGCCGGCACACCGGCAGGTGATCGGCACCACGCTGTGGGTGGTGTATCTGGCGCTGTTCGTGCTCTCGGGCCTGGCCTGCTGGCTGCTGGTGCTGGCGCATGAATCGCGCAATGCCGCGCAGCTGGAATCCACGCGCCAGACCACGATGCTGATGGACGAGATCGAGGCGCATCAACGCACGGACGCGGCGCTGCAGAAGGCCAAGGAAGCGGCGGAAAGCGCCAACGAGGCCAAGAGCCGCTACGTGGTCGGCATCAGTCATGAAATCCGCTCGCCGCTCAATGCCATCTTCGGCTATGCGCAGCTGCTGGAACGCGAGCCCAAGAATCCGCCGGAGAACGCGGTGCGCGTGATCCGCCGCAGCGCCGAGCATCTGTCGAACCTCGTTGAAGGGCTGCTCGACATCTCCAAGATCGAAAGCGGCGTGTTCCGCCTGAGCCGCGACAAGGTCGCGTTCCCGGAGTTTCTCGATCAGATCGCGGACATGTTCCGCGTGCAGGCCGCGGCCAAGGGCATCGGCTTCGACTACAAGCGTCCCGAGCACCTGCCGGCTTACGTCAACGCCGATCAGAAACGCCTGCGGCAGATTCTGATCAACCTGCTGTCCAATGCCGTGAAGTTCACCAGCGCCGGATGCACCGGGCTCACCGTGCGCTATCCCAACAGCCAGATCGCCGAGTTCGAGATCACCGACACCGGCATCGGCATCCGCAACGAAGACCACGAGCAGATTTTCAAACCCTTCGAACGCGGCGGCATGCCCGGTGCGCGCAATCTGCCCGGCGCCGGTCTGGGCCTGACCATCACCAAGGTGCTGGTGCAGATCATGGGCGGCGAAATCCTCTTGCGCAGTCAGCCGGGCGTGGGCAGTACCTTCATCGTGCGCATGCTGCTGTCGCAGGCCGTGCCGCCGGACGCACAGCACCAGCAGCGCCGTCGCGTGCTGGGTTACGAAGGTGAAACCCGCAGCGTGCTGATGGTGGACGATGATCCCGTGCATCTGGATCTGGCCGAGGCGATGTTGAAGCCCCTGGGCTTTCGCATCCTGCGCGCCAGCGAGGGCGCCACGGCGCTGCGCATCGCGGCGCAGGAAAAGCCGGATCTGGTGATGCTCGACATCGCCATGCCCGGCATGAACGGCTGGGAGGTGGCGCAGGGCCTGCGCGCGCAAGGCCCTGCGAATCTCAAGATCCTGATGGCCTCGGCCAATGCCCATGACTATCACGCCGGCGGCGAGGCCGGCGTGCCGCACGATGCCTTCGTGATGAAGCCCATCGATCTGGAATACCTGATCGAGCGCATCGGCGGCCTGCTGCGTCTGCAATGGCGCTACGAGGCGCCGGCGGCCGGCAGCGAGGCGCAGGGCGGCGAGGACGAGGCGCCGCTGTCGGCGCAGGCACAGCAGTTCCTCAAGGAGCTGCGCCAGCTGGGTCGCATCGGCCATGTGCGCGCCATCGAGGCCAAGCTGCGCGAGCTGGAAAGCGCCGATCCCGACAGCCGCGCGCTGGTGATGCGCTTGCGCAGCCTGGTCAGCCGTTTCGATCTGAAGACTTATCTGGCGGTGCTCGACAAGGTGATGCCCGATGGCTGAGTCCGAGCGCCGCGACATCGTGCTGGTGGTGGACGACACGCCAGATACCTTGAGCTTTCTCACCGACACGCTCGATGCGGCCGGCGTGACCGTGCTGGTGGCGGTGGATGGCGAGAGCGCGCTGAGTCTGGTGGAGCAGGTGACGCCGGATCTGGTGCTGATGGATGGCGTGATGCCGGGCCTGGATGGTTTCGAAACCTGCCGGCGCATGAAGCGTCTGCCGCAGGTCTCGCAGGTGCCGGTGATTTTCATGACCGGGCTGTCCGATACCGAGCATGTGCTGCGGGGCTTGTCCGCCGGCGGCGTGGATTATGTGACCAAGCCCATCGTGGTCGATGAGCTGCTGGCGCGCATCCGCGTGCATCTGGCCAATGCCCGCGCGGCACAGGCTTCGCGTCTGGCGCTGGACGCCACCGGCCGCTTCCTGCTGTCCACCGATGCACAAGGCCAGCTGCGCTGGTGCACGCCACGCGCCGAGCAGCTGCTGAGCGCGGTGCTGGCGCCGGACGCGCAGCAGGGGCGGCTGCGTTTCCCGGCGGCGCTTGCCGAGCAGCTGCTGCGTTTGCGTCGCGATGCCAGTGTGCCGGTGGTGCTGGAGCTGCCGGGGCAGCGTCTGGAGTTTTCCTTCGTCAGCTCCACGGGCGCCGATGAGTATCTCTATCGCATCACCGAGACGGTGGCGGATCGTGAGCAGGCGCTGGCGCAGCAGACGCAGATCCTGCAGCAGCAGTTCTCGCTCACGGCGCGCGAGGCCGAGGTCTTGCTGTGGATCAGCCGCGGCAAGTCCAACCGTGACATGAGCGAGATTCTCGGCATCAGTCCGCGCACGGTGAACAAGCATCTGGAGCAGATCTTCCTGAAGCTGGGTGTCGCCAACCGCGCCTCGGCAGCGGCCAAGGCGGTACGCGTGCTGAGCTGAGCGCGCGTGCTTTTTCGTGATCCGTGATCCGTGATCCGTAGGGCGGGTTAGGCGCGATAGCGCCGTAACCCGCCAGGGCTTTTCTGCTGTGTTTTCGCGTTGTTCCCAATCTCGCCTTGGTTTCGTTCGCCTTCGGCGCCCGAGGTACTTCTCTTTGCTCGTGCAAAGAGAAGTACCCAAGAGAAAGCACGCCCTACGCCTCGCATCCGTCGCCGCTGACGCGGCGCCGGCAGCCAACCCCGCCCCGCGTGCTCGGGGCCGTTGCAGACGCGCCATCCCTGGCGCGGCTGCAACTGAGCCGAACTTCCTGTTCGGCTCTCCCACTGCGCTCGCTACGCTGCTCGGTGCGAGGCAAAGGGGGTTAAAAGCAAAGCCACGACAACAGCAACAGCGGCTTCGGGCGCGGAGCGTCGCTGCGCTGTAGCTTTTGAGTTTGGGGCCCCCGTCTCTGGCGCTGGGCTGTGCGGCGAGCGCAGGGGAGAGCCGCTTGGCAAGGGCGGCTCAGTTGCGGTCACGCCAGGGATGGCGTGTCCGCAACGGCCCCGAGCACCTTGCACAGCGCAGGCACCCGCGCAGCGGGCGCCAGAGCCGTTTTCTTTGCACAAGCAAGGAAAAGCGTGAAGCGAACTGCGGGGGAGCTTCTCGCCGCCGCCGAAGGGCGGTCGAAAGAGCCAATAGATCGAGAGACAAACGTCGCAAGCAGCAGCAAAGCCATGGCGGGTTACGGCGCCATCGCGCCTAAGCCGCCCTACGTCTGCGGCTTGTGCTGCTGCAGCATTGCGGCCATGCGTTCCTGCACCAGCTGGATGGCTTTGAGCGGGCGCAGCATCACCTTGAACTCCACGACGCGCTGCTCGGCATTCCAGTGCAGGATGTCGACGCCGTTGATCTGCACACCATCGATGGTCGTGGTGAATTCCAGCATCGCGTCCTGCTCGCCGACGATCTCGCGTACATAACGGAACGAATCGTTGAACAGCACCGCAAACGCGGCGTGCAGATACAGCTTGGTGAGCGCCTTGCCCTGCTGCGGCTTGTGGACCACCGGCGAGACAAAGGCCACGTCTTCGGCCAGAAATTCGTCCAGCAGCGCGAACTGGCGCTGCGCGACGAGCTGATGCCACAGGGCGACAGGATGCGGATTCATGAAAGCGGGCTCCGGCAGGATTTGCGTCATGAAAAAAGGGCGGTCTTGCGACCGCCCTCGTCTGTGAGGCTCAAGACAGGCTGCAGGCCTTACTGCGTCTTCACCATCATGTCGAGCACGCGACGGGTGAAGTTGCTGTACGGCGGGAACAGCAGCGTGGCGAGGTTGAAGCGGGTGCGCACCACCGCGCGTTCGTGCGAGAAGGCGCGGAAACCGTAGTGACCATGCGCCGAACCGATGCCGGAATTGTTCACGCCACCGAAAGGCAGATTGCCCTGCGCAAACTGCATCACCACATGGTTGATGCAAGTGCCGCCGGCACTGGTGCTCTTGAGTACGCGCTGGATGTTGCGCTCGTTGCGGCTCCAGATGTACAGCGCCAGCGGCTTGGGCTGCTCGTTGATGGCGGCAATCGCCTTGTCCAGATCGCTGTAGGCGAAGATCGGCAGCAGCGGTCCGAAGATTTCCTCGCTCTGGATCCTGGCGTCGGCCGGAATGTTGTCGAGCAGGGTCGGCTGCACGAAGCACTCGTTCTCGTTGACGCCGCCGCCGCAGAGCACGCGCGCACCGCGCTGCTGCGCGTCCTGCAGCAGGCCGGCGACGCGCTTGGTGTGGCGCTGGTTGACCACGCGTGCCAGATTGGGGCTGGCCAGCTGCGCGCCCATGTCCTTGCCATAGCTTTCACGCAGCACGGCGGTGCACTCGTCAACGAAAGCCTGCTTCACGCTCTCGTGCACGTAGATGTAGTCCGGCGCGATGCAGGTCTGGCCGTTGTTGGTGTACTTGCCCCACATGATGGTGCGCGCCGCAGCCTTGATGTTGGCGCTTTCATCGACGATGGTCGGCGACTTGCCGCCCAGCTCCAGGGTCACGGACGTGAGGTTCTTGGCGGCGGCCGCCATCACCACCTTGCCGATTGCCGGCGAGCCGGTGAAGAAGATGTGGTCGAAGGGCAGGGCCAGCAGCGCGGTGGAGACATCGGCCTCGCCTTCGAAGATCGCCACTTCATCGGGCGAGAAGATCTCGCGCACGATGCGCACCATCAGCGCCGACATGTTCGGCGTCATTTCCGAAGGCTTGAGGATGGCGGTGTTGCCGGCCGCGATGCAGGACACCAGCGGACCGAAGGTGAGATTCACCGGGTAGTTCCACGGCGAGATGATCAGGCAGCGGCCCTTGGGCTCGAACTGCACATGGCTGCTGGTGCCCATGGTGGTGCGGGAAGGCCAGACGCGCAGCGGCTTCATCCAGCGCTTCAGGCTGCGCATGGTGTGCTTGGCTTCCGAGATCACCGGCAGGGTTTCGCCCAGGTCCACTTCCGCGGGCGGCTTCTTGAAGTCGCGGTAGGCGGCGTCATAGAGCGCCTGGCGGTTGGCCAGCATCGCATCATGCAGGCGCTGGATCTTGGCGATGCGCTCGGCGGCGGTGGACATGCGCAGGCGCAGGGCGGTGGGCCACTGCGCGTCGAACACGCGGCGGATCTCGTCCAGGCTGGCGCTGTGCGCATTGGGCAGAAAGGACACGACGGTATTCATGGCGGAGATCTCCTGCAGTCCCGAAGGGAAAAGGTCTCGGGTCAAATTAAACGCCCGGTTTGGTTCTTACAGTATAGGCCGGCTTGCGGGCCAGCAGGGAATGGCCGGCGGGACAGTCCGGAGCGGACCCGGGTTCTGTGAAAGCCGCAAGGCAGGCCCTAGACTGGCCGGACGAGAAATTTATAAGGGGAGCGCTCATGCAACTGATCAAGCCATTGGATGCGGCCTGGCTGTACGTGGACACCCGCGCCACGCCCATGCAGGTGGGCTGCCTGGCGATCTTTTCCCTGCCGGCCCGCGCCGGCGCGCCGTTCTTGCGCCGCCAGGTGGAGGCCTTCCGCGCCGCCCGCCATTTCGCCTCGCCCTTCAATCTGCGCCTGGCGTCGCCGCGCCTGCGCTTCCTGCTGCCGGCCTGGGAGATCGAGACCCAGATCGACCTGGATTACCACTTCCGCCACTCGGCGCTGCCGGCGCCGGGCGGCGAGCGCGAGCTGGGCGTGCTGATCTCGCGCCTGCATTCCAATGCCATGGATTTCAGCCGGCCGCTCTGGGAATGCCATCTGATCGAGGGTCTGGAGAACCGCCGCTTCGCCCTGTACATCAAGATGCACCACTCGCTGGTGGACGGCATCGGCGGCATGCGCATGCTGCAGCGCATGCTCTCGCCCGACCCGGCCACCCAGGATCTGCTGCCGCCCTGGTCGGTCGGCGCCGGCCTGCGGCATCGCGAGGTGGAACCCGATCCCAGCGAGCCGGCGCAGCCGATCCGCGATCTGCTGCAGGGTGTGCGCGGCCAGCTGCGCAGCATTCCGGCGGTGACGCGCGCCTTCGGCGAGCTCGCCCGCGAGGCGGTCCAGCATCAGCAGAAGGACTGGGCCCTGCCCTTTGCCGGTCCGCGCTCGGTGCTCAATGGCGTGGTGTCCGGACAGCGTCGCTTCGCCACCCAGCATTATTCGCTGGAGCGCGTGCGCCGCGTGGCGCGCGCCGGCAAGGTCAGCGTCAACGATGTGTTCATGGAAATCTGCGCCGCGTCCATGCGCCGCTACCTGCTGGAGATCGGCCAGCTGCCCGCCGCGCCGCTCACCGCCGGCGTGCCGGTGTCGGTGCGTCCGGCCGACGATCAGAGCGCCGGCAATGCCATCAGCTTCATCATCGCCAGCCTCAACACCCACATCGCCGATCCCCTGGAGCGTCTGGCCGCGATTCACGACTCCGCGCAGCTGGCCAAGCGCCATCTGCAGCAACTGGCCAAGACCGACATCAACAACTACACCACGCTGTTCATGGCGCCGTACATGGCGCAGTTGCTCTCCGGCCTGGGCGGCCACACGCGGCCGATGTTCAACGTCACGCTCTCCAACGTGCCGGGCCCGGACCGGCAGCTGTATTTCAACGGCGCGCCGCTGGAGCAGATGTATCCCATCTCGCTGCTCTCGCACGGCCAGGCGCTGAACATCACGGCGGTGTCCTACGCCGGACAGTTCAACGTCGGCTTCACCGGCTGCCGCGACGCGCTGCCCAGCATGCAGAAGCTCTCGGTCTATGCCGGCGAGGCCCTGGAAGAACTGGAACGCCTGCTGCTGGGTCAGGCGGAGGCCGCCTGAACGCAGCGCGCGCTGCGCGCGATCAAACCCCCGGCGCGCCCGGAAAGCCGACGTAGTACTGGCCGGTGAGCATGCCGCCGTCCACGGCGATCTCCGCGCCGCAGAGATAGGAGGCCTCGTCGCTGGCCAGAAACAGCGAGACGCGCGCGGCTTCCACGGGCTCGCCGACGCGCTGCAGCGGCACCATGCCGTAGCGCTTGTTCACCTCGCTCCGGGGCTCGCCGTAAGGGTTGCCCATCGCGGTATCGATGCCGCCGGGATGGATGGAGTTCACGCGCACGCCCTTGTGCCCGTACTCCATCGCCGCCACGCGCGTCAGGCCGCGAATGCCCCACTTCGAGGCGCTGTATGCGCCCAGCCCGTTGGCGCCCTTCATGCCGTCCACGGATGAAACGTTGACGATGCTGCCGCTGCCCTGTTTCACCATCTGCTCGCCCACCAGCTTCACGCCCAGGAAACAGCCGATCAGGTTGATGTCGATCACGCGCGCGAAATCCGCCAGGCTGGTCTCCGCCAGGGTGCGGAACATCAGCACGCCGGCATTGTTCACCAGCACATCGATGCGCCCATGGCTGCGCACCGCATCATCGATCAGCTTGCGCCAGCTGTTTTCATCGCTGACATCGTGACGCTCGAAGCGCGCCCGCTGGCCCAGCTCCGCCGCCAGGGCGTGACCTTCGCCCTCCAGCACATCGGCGATCAGCACGCGTGCGCCTTCCTGCGCAAACAGCCGCGAAGTGGCGGCGCCCATGCCGCGCGCGCCTCCGGTGACGATGGCGATCTTGTCCTGAAGGCGGCCCATGGTGTGCTCCGTGATTTGAACTCGTATCCGGCCATGATGCTGGCATCGCGGCAAAGCGCAAGCCTCCTCCATCCGGGCGAAACCGCCTCTCGTCCGTCCGGACGATGGCCCTGTGCGCGCTTGGCCGGAGCATAAGGGACGGAGACGCCGCTGCACACGGTGTCCGGGATTTCAAAGAGGAGACTCACATGCCGATCCAAAACCAGCACCGCGCTGCGGCGCTGATTCTGTTGCCGGGCCTGCTGCCTCTGGCCATGTCCGCCACCGCTCAGGACGCCGCAGCGCCCGCCGAAGGCGACAAGCTTGAGGAGGTGATCGTGACCGCCCAGCGGCGCGAGGAAAAGCTGCAGGAAGTGCCCATCGCGGTGACCGCGCTCAGCGCCGAGCAGGTGGAGAATCGCGGCATCCAGAACGTGGCCGATCTTTCGGCGCTGGCGCCGGGCCTGCAGATCAGCAAGACCGCGTCCAATTCCACCATCTCGCAGATCACCATCCGCGGCCTGTCGCAGATCAATCCCGCCATCTACTGGGACCCGGCGGTGGGCGTGTACGTGGACGGCGTGTACATCGGCAAGGCGCAGGGCGGCATCTTCGACATCGTCGATCTTGAACGCGTGGAAGTGCTGCGCGGCCCGCAGGGCACGCTCTACGGCCGCAACACCCTGGCCGGCGCCATCAATCTGATCACGCGCAAGCCTTCCGGCAGCTTTGCCGGCAGCGCCAGCCTGGAGATCGGCAATTTCAATGCGGTGCTCAGCAAGGCCTCGGTGGATCTGCCGAAGATGGGCATCGTCAGCCTGAGCCTGGCGGTGCGCCAGGAGCAGCGCGACGGCTGGGTGCACACCGCCAGCAGCAGCTCCACCGGCGAACTCAACAACCGCCACAACGATGGCCTGCGGCTGGCCGCCGACTTCGATTTCGCGCCGGGCCTGCTCGGCCAGTACCGCTTTGATCGCAGCAACGTCAATCAGACGCCGAACTGGGATCAGCTGTATCGCGCCAGCGCCGGCTTCTTCACTTTCGTGGGTTACCCCACGCTGCCGAGCTACGCCTCGCAGCAGCGCCAGGAGCATGCCGATCTGGACGCGCCGATGTTCGAGCGCGCGCACATCACCGGGCACTCGTTCACCCTGAGCTGGGACGTGGACGAGCACAACACGCTCAAGAGCATCAGCGGCTTCCGCCAGCTGAACTGGGACGACTCCCTGGACATCGACGGCTCGCCGATGAACGTGGTGTTCACGCAGCGCTTCACCGACTATCACCAGCTCTCGCAGGATCTGCAGTGGCTGGGTCACCGCGAGCAGCTGCAATACGTGGCCGGTGTCTACTACTTCGGCGACAAGGGCAATACCAACAATCCGCTGCACTTCTTCGACAATGCCGTGGATGAGGACTCGCGTTATGGCACGAAGAGCAGTGCGGTCTCCGGCTACGGGCAGATCGACTACAAGCCGCTGCAGCCGCTGACCCTGAGCGCCGGAATCCGCTACACGCGCGAGAAGAAGGAGCTGGATCGCGTGTTCGGCTGCAATGCGCCTTTCGTGTATCCCACGTACTGCACGCCGGGCCCGGGGCAGTCTTATGCCTATCTGATTCCGCAAGGCACCAGCCCGGACAAGACCTTCAGCGCCACCACGCCGATGGCCAGCATCGCCTACCAGCTCAGCACGCAGCTCAACACCTATCTGCGCTATGCCGAGGGCTTCAAGAGCGGTGGGTTCAACGGCGAGTTTGCCGATCCCACGCAGGATGCCGCGTACAACATCGGTCAGACCAACACGCCCTTCAAGCCCGAGAAGCAGCGCTCCTTTGAATGGGGCGTGAAGAGCAATCTGTTCGACAGCCGTCTGCAGCTGAATACCGCGCTGTTCTACAACAAGGCCAAGGACCTGCAGGAATCGCTGTTCCTCGGCGGCGCCGGCGCCGCCAGTGCGGTGCGCAATGCCGGCAAGGCCACCATCTACGGCGCCGAGCTGGAAGGTGCCTGGGCGTTCGCGCCGGGTTCGCGCCTGGGCTTCAACTACGCCTATCTGCATCCCCGCTACGACGAATTCATTGACGCCAGCGGCACGGATCAGGCCCACAACCGCGCTTTCGTGCATGCGCCGAAAAACAGCTTCAATGCCTATGTGGATGCGCGTCTCTGGCGCCTGAGCCTGGGCGAGCTGCGCGGTCTGCTCGATTACGCGTATCAGAGCGACTTCTACACCTACGCCTATCAGCTGCAGCCCACGGACCCGGCGCAGCAGCTGGCCCGTGACAGCAAGGTGAACGGCCACGGCATTCTCAATGCACGCCTGGCCCTGGCCAATGTGCGTCTGGGCAGCAGCGCCTCCGGCGAGGTCGCGCTGTGGTGCCGCAATGTGCTGGACGACGACAGTGCCACCAACTTCATCGATTTCGGCCCGGGCTTCGGCAGTCTCACCGTGGCCAATTTCGAGGAGCCGCGCACCTATGGCATCACCGGCGTGGTGCGCTGGTAGCTGAACAGCGCCCCTCTGTCGCAAGGGCGGAGGGGCGCTAGTGTCGTGAGTCAGAAGTTCCTTGATGAAGTCGCCGAGGATTTTTCGTGGCTGGCAAGGCGCGCCGACGAGGCATAGTGGTGACTATGGCGAGGAGGCGCAACGCCGCCAGACGCGAAAAAGACCGGCGAATTCGCATGCGAATTTCTGACTCACGACACTAGGCCTCCACCGGCACCAGGAACTCGATCACCGCGCCCGCCTGATCCAGCGCCTGGCGGCCGTCATAGCGTTCGAAGTCCGGCCCGGCCGCCACCCGCAGGCCCGAGGCCGGCAGCAGCTCGCCCCAGATCTTCGCCATCGCCGCCTTGATCTGCAGGTGAATGCCGCCACCGCCCAGCGTGATGCGGAACACCGCATAGCGCGCGGCGGCAATGTGCAGCCGCTCGAAGCCGGGCGGCAGCGGCGCATCGGCCTGCACCGCCACGCCGGCCAGATAGCGCAAGCTGCCATTCTCGGCCGACACGCAGGACACCACGCCGTAGCTGTTCCAGCTCGGCAGCTGGCCCTCGAATGGCAGCTGCGCCAGCAGCCGCGACCAGAGCTGTGGAATATCGGCCTTGTTGCTCTCGTCGAAGTCGCGCGCGTAACCGGCCACCGTGAAGGCCGGCAGCGTCTGGCGATCAGGCAGCAGCGCCACCTGCGGCTGTACGGATTCGGGAAGACTCATAGGGAACTGTCCCTCCAAGGGGGTGAGTGAAAAGCCGCGCCGGAAGCGTCCGGGGGCGACCCCGAACTGACGCTTGAAGGCGCGGCTGAAGGCCTCCGGCGACTCGAAGCCGCAGTCCAGGGCCAGATGCAGCAGAGACCGCTGCGGCTGATCGAGCAGGCGTCGCGCCGCAGCCAGCAGCCGCCGACCCCGCAGATGCGCCATCGGGCTGCGGCCCATGTGCGCCGTGAACAGCCGCGCGTAGTGATATGCGGAGAGCTGGGCCTGCTGCGCCAGATGCTCCAGCGTCAGCGGCCCGAACAGATGCGCCTCCATGAATGCGAGGCTGCGGGCGATGCGATCTGCGCTGGGTGGCGGAGGACAGTCCATGCGCCCTAGCTTGCCGCAGACGCCCGCGCCCGTCCTGACCGTTCTTGCGCCGCCCGCCATCGGCGCCTCCGCGGTGGCACAGCCCCGCGGTCGCGAGCATGACGCAAGGCATTTCTTTTCATCAAAGCCGTGGCATGCTCCCCGTACGGCGCAGGGTTTGCGCGCCATTCAAGACAGGGAGAAGACCATGCAAAGAAGAAAGTTCCTGACCGCTGCCACCGCAGCCGTGGCCTCCAGCGTGATCAGCGCCGCCTGGGCCGAGGACAAGATGCCGGACGAGGCCGGCATGCATCATCACCACCACATGGCCGAGGCCTATCCGCCCATCGCCGCCACCGCCGCCGACTGCATCAAGACCGGACAGGTGTGCATCGATCACTGCCTGAGCCTGCTCGGCCAGGGCGATACCAGCATCGTGGGCTGCGCGCGCAGCGTGCAGCAGATGCTGCCGATCTGCGCCGCCCTGCAGCAGCTCGCCGTGCAGAAGTCCGCCTATCTGCCGGCAATGGCCAAGGTGGCGCTGCAAGCCTGCCGCGACTGCGAAAAGGAATGCCGCAAGCATGCCGACAAGCACCCGCAGTGCAAGGCCTGCGCCGAGTCCTGCCTGGCCTGCGCGAAGGAATGCGAGAAGCTGGCGGTGTAAACGATCGCCGCTCCCTCATCGCGCCGCGATGGGGGAGCGGGAGCGGGCAAGATCCGCCGCTCAGTGCCGCAGCAGCGCCAGCGCCAGCTCCATCACGATCAGCAGCACGATCGACACTTCCAGCAGCTCCGCGCGCCGGCTGGAGGCTTCGTCATACAGCGCGATGTAAGTGTCGCGGATGATCGCCAGCTTGCGGTCCACCGCCTGGCTGACGCTGGGCACGCGGAACTGGTCCAGGGCCGCGCTGTAGACGCGCGCCAGGTACACGTCCTCGGTCACCTGCAGGGCGTTGTCCACCTTCTCCTTCAGCTCGGTGACCTCGGCCACCAGCGCATAGAGCTTGCGCGCCAGACGTGCATAGCGCGCCGGCGCCACCGGCCACACCGAACGCTGCGTGGCCTCCACCAGGTCGTACATGCGCGGCAGCTCTTCGTCGAGCAGCTCGTCGTAGTAACGCATCTCCAGCAGCTGGGCGTTGGCAATCTCCAGCACATCGGCCACGTCGCTGTCGCCGCGCGGATCGTAGATGAAGGCGCGCTCCCAGCTCAGCACCACCAGATCATCCTCGTAGTAGGAGAAGCGCCGGCTCAGGAGATCACGCTGCGCGCCGGGCGACAGCGGGCGCGTCTCGCCGGCGAGCAGCGCGGCCAGGTCCACACGCTCCAGCAGTTCCTCGGCGCGCAGCGGTGCGGCGAATTCATGCACCACGGCGCAGAGATAATCCTCCTGCACATAGCGCGTGGTGGGTCGCTGATAGGCCGAGCCGGTGAGCACACGCAGCTTGTCCAGCAGCTCCGGCCAGGCCGTGCTCTGCGCGCGCGGGCCCACGGCCTGATCCAGGGCTTCCAGCAGCTGCCGGTAACGCGTCCAGCTGCAATGGCTCACCGGCAGCTGCAGGGCCAGCGACAGCACGCCGAAGTCGTAGAAGCGCGCCTGCACCGCCAGCGAAAACATCTCGTCCGCCAGCGACAGCTGCAGCGGCTCCAGGTCCAGCACCACCGGCGGCACGTCGAAGGCCACCGCCTTGGGCTGCGTGTTGCTCAGGCGCCCGCGCCGGCTGCTGGGGCCGCTGCGCGCGGCCCAGAGCTGTTCCACGGCGGGCAGATCGATGGCGAAGGCCACATCGAAGATGCGCTGCGCAATGAGGGTGCCAGATCGCAGCTCCGGAACGGTGTTCATGAGCAAGGGCTCTGGCAATGACGAGGCGGTCAGTGTAAACCCGCTCTGCGTCGCGTCGGTGACGGCCGGCTTAAACTGTGGAAGGTCCCACGCGGAGCGCCCCATGAAGCCTCGTCTGATTGCGCTGCTGATCGCGCTGCTGCCACTGCTGGTGTTGCTGGGGCCGGGCAAGCTGATGGAGCAGCTCAGCGGCCGCGCGCACTACGAGCGCACGGCCGATCCGGTCAGTCTGCCGCTGAACCTGCGCCTGCAGGGCTATGAGCTGGCGGATGTCAGCGCGTACTGGCAGTGGCTGGGCGCTGCGGGCCAGGCCGCCGAGCGCCGCTTTCTGCTCATGGACCTCGGCTTTCCGGTTCTCTACGGTGCAGTACTGATCGCCTGCCTGCTGCTGGCCTGGCGGCTGCTGGGTCAGGCACCGCGTGGGCTCTGGCTGCTGGCGCCGGGTCTGACCGTGCTCGCGGACTGGCTGGAAAACAGCATCCATCTGCAGCAGCTCGCACACCATGCCGCAGGCCTTGCGTTGAATGCGTCCTTGATTGCCATCGCCAGCGCCGCCACCCGCATCAAGCTGGTGCTCTATGCCTGGTCCTGCGTGCTGATCTGGCGCCTGGTCTGGCGCGGCTCGCACCGCCGCGCCGCGCAGGCTTGAACAAGACGATGAAATTCACGGGATATGCGCCTGGGGCCTGATCATGCACGACAGCCGACACACCGGTTCCTGCCTCTGCGGCGAGGTGCTCTTTGAAGTGCAAGGCGAGTTCGAGCGCTTCTATCTCTGCCACTGCAGCTACTGTCGCAAGGACAGCGGCTCGGCGCATGGCGCCAATCTCTTTTCATCCAGCGCCCGCCTGCGCTGGCTCAGCGGCGAGGATCGCGTCAGCGTCTTCACCTTGCCGGGCACGCGCCATGCCCGAGCCTTCTGCTCGCGCTGCGGCTCGGCGCTGCCGAGGCTGGCGGAACCCGGGCAGCTGGTGGTGCCAGCCGGCAGCCTGGACAGCCCGCTGCGCACGAGGCCCGACGCGCACCTGTTCATGGCCAGCAAGGCGGATTGGGATGAGGCGCTGGAGCACGTGCCAGGTCTGCCGGGTTTTCCGGCGTCTTGAGACAAGCGCCGCGCCGGCTGCAGAAACGCCGTGATCCCGCGCGAGCGGCAATCGGGCTTTTTAGGATTCGCGCTGCGACCGGCGCATGCGCAGCGCCGCGCGCCGCGCCTCGCTTTGCGTGTTCACGCAATGCGGGCAATGCAGGCCGGGTGCGTAATCCGGAGCGGACTGCTCCGCCAGTGACAGCGGCTGCCCGCAGGCTTCACACAGGCGCGTGCGCCCGGGGGTAAGGCCATGGCCCAGCGCCACGCGCTCGTCGAAGACATAGCACTCACCCTGCCAGCGGCTCTGCTCGGGCGGAATCTGCTCCAGGTATTTCAGAATGCCGCCGCGCAGGTGGTAGACGTTTTCGAAACCCTGCTCGCGCAGATAGGCCGTGGCCTTCTCGCAACGGATGCCGCCGGTGCAGAACATGGCAATCGGGCGCTGCTTCTGGGCGCTCAGCTGTTGATCCACGAAGGCTGGAAATTCGCGGAAGCTCTGCGTCTGCGGCGAAACGGCATTGCGAAACGTCCCGACCTTCACCTCATAGTCGTTGCGCGTGTCGATCAGCAGCACATCGGGCTGATCCAGCAGCGCATTCCACTGCGCCGGTTCCACATAAGTGCCCACCAGCTTGCGCGGGTCCACGCCCGGCTTGCCCATGGTCACGATCTCGCGCTTGAGCTTGATCTTCAGCCGCGCAAACGGCGGCGTGTCTGCAAACGACTCCTTGTGCTCCAGGCCGGCCAGCCGCGCGTCCGCGCGCAGATAGCCCAGCACCGCATCGATCCCCTCACGCGAGCCGGCGATGGTGCCATTGATGCCCTCGCTCGCCAGCAGCAGCGTGCCCTTCACCCCGGCCTGCGCACAGACCGCGCGCAGCGGTTCGCGCAGCGCAAGGTAATCGGGCAGGTCGGCGAAGTGGTAAAGGGCGGCGACGAGATGGGAAGGCATTGGCGGCGGAATGCGTAAGGCGCGGGATTGTAGTGTGAAGGCTTGTCCCGTGGATGGTATATGTGCCGCAGGGGCTATTCTGAAGCATGCCATCTGAGCAGATGCCCAATTCGGGATGCGGCCGCTGCGCGGCCGATGGAAACACGAACTGCCAGGCCCAGGATCTTGAGGCTGACGGATACTTGCGTTGCAAGCTTCCCGGCATCGGGACGTGGCCCGAACCGGCGAGCAGGTCTGCTTTGTGTAGTGCCAGCACCAGCGTCAGCTGAGCCTGCAGATCGGACCGCAATCGGTTGGGCAACACCGTCGTCCGATCCTTCGCCCCTTTCCCATTCCGGACCACGATGCAGTTCGATCCGAACTCCACATCCTTGATTCGCAGCGTTACGCACTCTGACACACGCAAACCCGATCCATACATCAACTGCGCCATGAGGAGCGTCGTTCCCCGCATCCTGGACAGCACTGCCTGAACCTCTTCCGGGGTCAGGACCACCGGCACCCGATGTCGCTTTTGCACCCTCCGCAGATTGGAAATCTCGCCTAGTGTCGTGAGTCAGAAGTTCCTTGATGAAGTCGCCGAGGATTTTTCGTGGCTGGCAAGGCGCGCCGACGAGGCATAGTGGTGACTATGGCGAGGAGGCGCAACGCCGCCAGACGCGAAAAAGACCGGCGAATTCGCATGCGAATTTCTGACTCACGACACTAGTGCTTGGCCCAGCACCGCGTCATAGAGGAATACGATGGCGTTCAGTGCTTGGGATTGCGTTGAAGCAGCCACTTGTCGAGCCACCGCCAGATCGTTCAGAAACGCCGCGACTTCAGTGGCCCCCATCTCCTGGGGATGCCGCTTGCCGTGGAACAGGATGAACCTGCGGATCCAGTGCCGGTACGACTCTTCAGTGCCAGGGCTTAGATGGCGGCGACGGCAGACGATTGAAACCTGCTCCAGCAGGCGAGGGGGCTGCAGACCCCATAAGCTTCACTCCTTGTGTGTGGTGGTAAAAGGCTTGATATTACGGACAAGATCGGAGACCCGGATAGGCGCCCGGACGATTAATTGTTATGCGGACACATCGAGGGAGCTCGGCATGCAATTCAGTGAGTTAGGACACCAGACCACTGTCATCTCGAATTCGGAATATACGGATGCCCGTCCGTTGATTAGCTGTTAGCCGTCATGAGCCAGGTCCGTCAGGTCGTCGTGCTGCTTGCGCTGCTCCTGGCTTCGATGTTTGCGTGTGCCCAAGAGCTTCCAGCCGGGTGGCGTCAGGCGTTGCCATCCGAAGTGGAGGACGAGGCAAGACAAGACTCTCCCACGCGCTACACGAAGGCAGAGGGCGACTTCAATGGCGACGGCATCAGTGACATCGCCCATGTACTAAAGAGTACACGCTTCAGTGGCGAGGCTTTGTGGGTCTGGCTATCAGAACCAAGCGGGGGCCATCGTTGGATTCAGATCGAACAGATCAAGTGGCCAAAGGAATACAGCTCAGTTGGCCTTGCTATGGCCATCGCCACGCAAGAACCTGGCGTTGTGACGTACGCCTGCTTTGACTCTGCGAGAGAATGCGACTTCCGTCCACCCAAAGGGCGGCCCAAGCTCAAATTGCGCGATACAAGCCTCGTCTACTTCAAGCCCGAAAGCGCAGCCTCGCTCTACTTCTGGAGCAACAAGCACTCACGTTTTCTGCGCGTATGGCTGAGCGACTGACGGCTAACCCTTCCATCGAGCGGACGTCTTACCGCCGGCTTCGCCGTCGGCAAGCCGCCGCTCATGTCGAACGTGTGTGCCGGGCATGGCCCGTGACGTGTGGGGTGCAAGTCCCCATTCCAGGCTTGCAGAGCCGAAGGAGAGGCGAACCGCAAGGGTCACCGTCGCGAGACGGGGTCTGAAAGAAGCGGAAGCCGAGGCGGGGTGGCGATGGACAAGAACTCGATATGAGGCGTGATGCATTCGGGACGAGCGGGCACGTGACCGCGAAGTCCTCTATCTGCGAGGGGATGCATTTTGTAAATCGAGCGTTTCATGCCGCGAACGTCATGGGTCTTACCCCGGGAGATCTGCACGGTGCTCAAGGACGAGCTGAGCCTTTCGAGAGGGAGGTGATCGCCGCGCAGAAGTCAGCAAAGGACGTAGTAGGCGCAACTGTCGGCGCTGAAGGTCCGCACGAAGGAGGATGAAGGGCGGTGGCGCGGCGACACGGGACGGCATCCGAACAGGCAGATGACACTGCATCCGGCGCGAATGCGCCGGAAGATGAACCCGTGGCGGGTACGCAACCGAATCCTGAATTCGAGCGTGTGACATCGCTGTTTGAGCGCGTGCTGGAGAAGGAAAACCTTCTGCAAGCGCTCCGGCAGGTCCGACGCAATCGTGGTGCCCCGGGCGTCGACGGCATGAGCGTCGATGAACTCTCCGGGTATCTGAAAGACCACTGGCTCGGCATCAAGGACGAACTGCTGCACGAACGCTACCGGCCGCAGGCGGTGAAGCGCGTCGAGATTCCCAAGCCGGACGGACGCCAGTGCAAGCTCGGAATTCCGACCGTGCTCGACCGTTTCATCCAACAGGCCATCAACCAAGTGCTGCAGCGCGTCTATGAGCCGATGTTTCACCCGCACAGCTACGGCTTCCGACCGGGACGCTCCGCGCATCAGGCGGTGCGTCACGCCCGGGCGCAAGTGAAGGCGGGATGGGGCTGGGTGGTGGACCTCGACCTTGCAGCCTTCTTTGATCGCGTGAACCATGATCGTCTGATGCACCGTCTTAAGCAGAAGATCGACGATCCGGCGCTGTTGCGCCTGATCGGGCGGTTCCTGCGAGCCGGCGTGCAGATCGGCGAACACGTGGAACCCACGAGAGAAGGCGTACCGCAAGGCGCCCGCTCTCCCCGCTGCTGGCCAACGTGGTACTTGACGAACTCGATCAGGAGCTTACCCGGCGCGGCCATCGCTTTGTCCGCTACGCCGACGACTGCAACGTCTTTGTGAGAAGCAAGTCGGCGGGAACGCGGGTGATGCAAAGCCTCCGGCGCTACCTTGAACGCACGCTACGGCTCAGCGTGAACGAGGCCAAGAGCGCTGTGGACCGGCCCTGGGAGCGCAAGTTTCTGGGGTTTACGCTGAGCCGCAAGGACAAGGCGATCAAGGTGGCCGACAAGGCCATTGCGACGCTGAAGGACAAAGTCCGGGCGATCAGCGTTCGCACACGAGGCCGTCGGCTGACCCAGATCATCGAAGAGCTAAGAGAACTCCTGCTTGGATGGAAAGCGTACTTCGGCATTGCCGAGGTGCAGAGCCCTCTGCGAGAACTGGACCAATGGGTGCGAAGGCGATTGCGATGCTACATCTGGAAGCAGTGGAACCGGTCCGGCTACCGGCAACTGAGAAAGCGCGGGGTTTCACGGAACTTGGCCTGGAACACGGCCAAGTCCGCGCATGGACCCTGGCGACTCTCGCAAAGTCCGGGGCTGACAATCGCACTGCCGAACCGTTACTTTACGGACCTGGGCTTGCCGACGCTGGAAGCACGATGAAATCCGCTTCAACACTTCGAACCGCCGTATGCGTGACGCGCATGTACGGTGGTGTGAGAGGGGGCGGGCCGTAAGGTCCGCCCCTATCTCGATTGAGGCTGTAGAAAAACACATAGCTCGAAAATCTCTACTGATAAATGCTCGCGACAGTCGCCTCAAATCAGTTTCATCGCACTCGGCTGGGCTTTGAGCGAACTGTCGCGAGCGAAAGTCAGGGCTGCGAGACCGATAGCCACGCGTTCCGAGTTTTTCTACAGCCTCGTTAGCGCCAAGAGCAGCGAATGAAAAATAGAAAGTCCACTCTCGCGGATCAGCTACCAGGCAGGCGCACCTCTTATCGTCAAGGTCGTCGTGGTCCGGCTGTCTTGGCAGCCGTTCTTCTTGCGGCAGCCAGCCTCGGCTACAAGGTCATCACAGATTTCCCAGGTGCAGAACTCAGCTTTTATTTCTTCGTGACCATAGCCATGGTGCTAGGAGGGGCTATTGGCGGTCACTTCAATAAGCGTGATAGCTCGTCAGGATACGGAGGCCATGAGGAAGAATCTCCAACCGCCGAGTTGGATCATCTGGGCGCAGATAGCAAAGGTGAAGGCAATGAAAAGTCTGACGGTCTGCGTTGACCAGAGCTTCAAGCCGACGAGCCGGTTCCGATAGAAACGGATGTCGAGAGTGAGGCCGCGCTCTGCCCTGTCGGAGTATGTACCATGCAAAGTACACGCGCGGCCTGCATGCGCGGCGCCATGCGGGCGTTTCGTCGCCCCTCAAATCTCCTCGAAGTCGTCCTTGGTCGCGCCGCACTCGGGGCACATCCAGTCGTCCGGCAGCTGTGCCAGAGGTGTTCCCGGCGGGATGCCCTGATCGGGCAGTCCCTTGGCTTCGTCATAGATGAACGAACAGAACCGGCATTGCCATTTCTTCATTGCAGGCTCCGGAGCTCAGGCGGCGGCACGGCCGATGGAAAAGGTGCGAACGAAGAACGGACGCTTGCTGAGATGGTATTCGCGGCGGGCGTTCCAGATCTTCAGCATCCGGTAGAAGGGCGCCGTCGGATACAGGTGGTGCACGAGGTGGTAGTTCTGATACGCCATCAGCGGCGTCAGCAGCCACTCCCAGCCGGCGCGGATGTTCGACGCCTGATACTCGTCCTGCTGCGAGGTGGCTTTGAACGGCGCGTGGGGCATGCAGATGAATACCGCCACGAACAGCGCGGAGCTGATCCGCGTCGGCAGCAGCCACAGCATCAGCATCTCCAGACCGTGGCCCGCATAGGTGCAGGCGCTCGCCACGGCGAGCACGAACAGGATCTGCACGATCAGCCGGCCCATGAATTTCTGGCGCATCGGCCCGGCCTGTTCGAGAAAGAAGCGGGTGTAGAAGTAGTCGAAGTTGAGCCAGCGCAGCGGCGTCAGCAGGTCGATCTTGTGGCCGAAGGCATCGGGATCCTTCACGTGATCGTTGGTGAAGCGGTGATGCTGCATGTGAATCCAGCGCGCGAGATTGAAAGGCGCCAGCGGTCCGAAGAACAGCATGCCGATGTGTCCGAAGGCTTCGTTCAGCCACTTGTTCCGGGAGATTGCGCCGTGCGACGAGTCGTGCACGACGCTGAACAGGAAGTAGATCGACAGGCCGTTGAGAATCGTGCCGGCCCACAGCGGGATACGGCCTGCCAGGGCGAAGTAGCTGGAGGTGGCGATGCCCGCCATGCTGGCCACGAACAGAATCGCGGTGGGCCAGGCGAAGCCGGGGGCTCGGGTCATTTCCCGGAAATGGGCGTCGGCCGGCGGCACGCGCGCCTGGGTTTGCTGATTTGCCATCTTGGGTCTCCTCATCATGGGTCGTGACATGCCAGCGGCGAAGCCACGAATTCATGCTAGGAGTGGCTTGCCGCCAGGCACCCAGACCTTGGTATGGCTGCACGTAGTTCCCGCAGACGCCAGCCCAAAACGTAAGACTTATTCCGGACGGCCTTCGGCGGCGGCTGTCGTGCCGTCTCGCAGCCGCAGCGCCACATGCACCAGCGCCAGCAGCACCGGCACTTCCACCAGCGGGCCGATCACGGTGGCGAAGGCCACCGGCGAGGCCAGGCCGAAGCTGGCGATGGCCACGGCGATCGCCAGTTCGAAGTTGTTGCTGGCGGCGGTGAAGGCGATGGCGGTGGTGCGCGGGTAGTCGGCCTGGATGTAGCGGCCCATCGCGTAGCTGAGCGCGAACATGATCAGGAAGTACAGGGCCAGCGGCGTCGCGATGCGCAGGGCGTCGAGCGGCAGCGCCAGCAGCTGTTCGCCCTTGAGGCTGAACATGGCGACGATGGTGAACAGCAGCGCGAGCAGGGTCAGCGGCGCGATGCGCGGCAGAAAGCGCGTCTCGTACCAGGCATCACCCTGGTACGCCCGCAGCAGTCGGCGGCTGAGGAAACCGGCGGCGAAGGGAATGCCCAGATAGATCAGCACCGCACGTGCCACGGTGAAGAAGCTCACCTGGATCACGCTGCCCTGCAGACCGAACAGCGGCGGCAGCACGCCGATGAAAAACCAGGCATAGAGGCTGAAGAAGGCAATCTGGAACAGCGAATTGAAGGCGACCAGGCCGGCGGCGTAGGCGCCGCTGCCGCAGGCGAGCTGGTTCCAGACCAGCACCATGGCGATGCAGCGCGCCAAGCCGATCAGGATCAGGCCGGTCATGTAGGCGGGCTCGTCGCGCAGGAAGATCAGCGCCAGCGCAAACATCAGAAACGGACCGATCAGCCAGTTCTGGATCAGCGACAGCAGCAGCACGCGCTTGTCCTGGAACACGCGCGGCAGTTCTTCGTAGCGCACGCGCGCCAGCGGCGGATACAGCATCACGATCAGGCCGATGGCGATCGGCAGTTCGGCGCCGAGCCCCAGGCGCGACAGCATCTGCGGCAGATCGCCCACGGTGACGGCCAGCGCCACGCCGGCGGCCATGGCCAGGAAGATCCACAGCGTGAGATAGCGGTCGAGAAAACCCAGGCGTGCGGGCCTCTCAGTCACGGCCGATGTCCTTCATGCGCTGCTGCAGGCGCATGCGCTCCAGGGTCTCCAGCGGCAGGCTGGCCAGCAGTTCGATGCGCCGGCGCAGCACGACGAAGGTGTCTTCGAAAGCCTTGCGCACTTCTTCGGGCGAGCCTTGCACGGCGGCCGGGTCCGGCATGCCCCAGTGCGCGCTCATCGGCTGCCCGGGCCAGTACGGGCACTGCTCGCCGGCGGCCTGATCGCAGACGGTGATGATGAAGTCCAGCTGCGGCGCGCCCGGCGCGGCGAACTCATCCCAGCTCTTGCTGCGCAGACCTTGCGTGGGCAGACCCTTGCGTTGCAGCAGCTCCAGCGCGGCGGGGTTCACCTCGCCGCGCGGCTTGCTGCCGGCGCTGTAGGCGATGAAGCGCGCGTTCGGCGCCAGATGATTGGCGATGGCCTCGCCGAGAATGGAGCGCGCGGAGTTGCCGGTGCAGAGAAACAGGATGTGGTAGCGACGGGTGTTCATCGTGGCCTGCGTTCAGTCGTGAGGAGGGCTTCAGCCGCAGCATTTCGGTCTGGTGGCCGCCGCCTGTGGCGGGCAGCACACGGACGCGGCCGGGCTGTCCTTCACCGCCGGCTCGCCGAACACCGGAATCTCGCCGAGGGTGTGAAAGGCCTCCCAGGCAATGCCGCTGGGATCTTCGATCCAGTGCTTGTCGGAGCGTGCATAGCAGCAGCTGGCGCCGGCTTCGTCGACGGCCGACAGCTCGGCGCGCTCGGCCTGTTCACGCATCAGGGCCAGCTCCTGTGCGCTGTCCACCTGAAAGCCCAGATGGTTGAGGCCGGTCTTGCCGCCGCGCTGCGAGATGGCGAAGTTGACGCGCGGATCTTCCAGCATCCACTTCGCGTAATCGTCCTTCACCACGGATGGCTGCATCGCAAACAGCTTGCTGTAGAAGCGCAGGCTGGCGGCGAGGTCTTCGACGGCGATGTGCACGTGAAAGCGTTTCATGTTCAGCACTCCTTGCAGGTCTTGGCCGGCGCGCAGGCCGCGTCGTTCTTGGCGCTGCCTTCGCAGCAGTGTTCGGTGAGATAGGCCAGCAGACCGTTCATGGCCTTGAAGTCCGGCGCGTAATACACGAAGCGGCCTTCCTGCCAGCACTTCAGCAGACCGGCGCTGCTCAGGCCCTTCAGGTGGAAGGACAGTGCATTGGGCGCGATCTTCAGGCGCTCGGCGATTTCGCCGGCCGCCATGCCGTCCGGGCCCTTGGCCACCAGCAGGCGGAAGATGCTCAGGCGCGAGGCCTGCGCCAGGGCGGCGAGTTTTTCGACGGCGGCATCGAGTTTCATGTTTCAATGATTATTGAAATGACGGGGCGCGTCAATCCCGGCCCCTGCGCTTTGCGCTACTTGTGACACGGCGCTCGCCTGCACGACGCCGGCTTGTGCAGAATGTGTCCTGTCGTTGCCCGGGTCGCGGCCGTCACGCATCGCCGACGGCGTTTTCTGCGGCATCCTGTCGTCGCGACCTCGTCCACGCTTGCTGAGATGGAGATCCGCATGCTCAAGACCATCACCGGCCCGGCCACGTTTTCCCTGAACGCCACCGACAGTTCCGCCTTCGTCGAGGCGCGCAGCGTGATCAAGACGCCCACGGAGACCGGGTATGACACCGTCGGCGAGCCCTTGCGCCTGTCCAACTTCGGCGCGCAGTCGCCGATGCCGGTGGCGCTGGCGCCGGGGCTCTACCGTGTGTTCGTGGAGTTCACCGTCATCGAGAACCAGAACGGCGGCCGTTACGACTACCGTTATGCGGTCAACGGCACGGACCTGTTCACCAGCCATGGTGACGTCAACACCAGCGCCGATCCGCACGACACCCGTGTCGCGCAGCAGGACTTTCTGCTGGTGGTGAAACCGGCGGGGCAGTCATGAGCCGGCTGAGCCGCGTGCTCTGCCTGGCGGCGGCGCTGCTGTGCGCGCCGTCGCTGCGCGCCGCGGAGCAGGCGCCGGACTGGGTGCAGATCTTCGAGGAAGCCAGCCATGTCACCGACTGGAAAGACCTGTTGGCCGACACGGCTTCCGGTTCGGTGTCGGCCGCCAGCCTGCTGGGTATTTCCGGCGAGTCGGTGACGCCGGTGGAAAACCTCCGCGACGTGGTGCTGGGTCTGCAGGGGCTGGGCAGCGGCGGTGATCGGGGCACGCTGGCCCTGTCGGTGACGCCGGGCCGCACCGGCATCGCGCCGGTGCCGTATGCAAGTTACCGGCGCTCGGCGCTGGCGCGGCTGTGGGCGGCGACCACTTTCGCCTATGCGCAGGGCGATGCCGACATCGAGGAGAAAAGTTTTGCGCGCCGCGCGCTGTCGGTGGAAACCAGTCTGGTGCTGCACGAGGGCGACGACGAGCTGGTGATCATCGGCGACACGCTGAAAAATCCCCGGGGCACCGAGTGCGATGTCGATCAGCTCGACGATGTGCAGGCGGCGCGCAAGGTGTACGAGCAGGCGCGCGAAGCGCAGCAGCATGAGGCCGATCTGGCAATGGCCAAGGCCATCGCGCAAGGACACTATCCGCCCGGCACCGAACCGCAGCCGGTGACGGTGGTGATGCAGGAGAACGCGCTGTCGCAGGCCAAGCAGGCGCACTACAAGGCCTGCTTCGACCAGGCCTTGAAGCGGGTGCGCTGGAACCGCTCGCGGCTGGCGCTGATGTACGGAACCGGCTGGATCAAGCCCGCCAGCGGCGGCGGTCGTCAGGAAGGCCTGGGCCAGACGCTGGTGGTTTCATTGAATTACGGCTTCGAGTCGCTGCCCTCGCTGCGCGAGCGGCTGGGCCTGATGCTCACTTACCGTCAGACCTGGGCCGAACCGGTGCTCAGCTCGCTGGCGGCCGGCACGCCCGACAGGAAAAGCAGCGCGCTGCTGATCGGGCAGCTGGCCGGCGGCAACAGCCGCATCCGCGCGCTGGCCCAGTTCAGCAACGCCCGCAGCCGGGACATCACCGCCTCGCAGCGGGCGTTCAAGGAGGCGGCGGGCCTGGACCTGCGCGTGCGCGAAGGGCTGTGGCTGAATCTGCGCGTCGGCCGCCAGCGTGCGGTCGGCGGCGACAGCAATGAAACCGGCTCCCTGCTGAGCCTCAGCTACAGCCCCTCGGCACTGCTCAAGTAGCGCGGACTCAGCGCGCGCGCAGGCGCTGCGGCCGTCCGCGTCCGGCGAACATCAGCTTGACCATGGTCTTGGCCATCAGCCAGCGCGTGGAGATGCCCGGATCAGGCGCCTCGCCGCGCGCGATGCGCTTCATCTGATCGGCGTACCAGGAAATCTCCACCATGCCGGAGTCGTCGATCATGCGCAGGCCCGTGCGGCGCAGGCTGATCTTCTGCGCCGGGTCCTGGCCGGCAAGCAGACGCCGCGGCGCATCGGTCTCCACCGCCAGCAGCCGCGCCAGGCCCACGAGATCCACGGCGCCGCTGGCCACGGCCTGCTGCATGCCGGCAAAGCTGCGGAAACCGCCGGTGACGATCAGGGGCACGCTCACCAGCTTGCGCGCCTGCTCGGCGAAGTCCAGGAAGTAAGCCTCGCGCTGGCGCGTGCTTTCCTTCAGGCCGGCCATCTCGGGCGCTTCATAGGTGCCGCCGGAAATTTCGATGCAGTCGATGCCGGCCTCGGCCAGGGCGCGGATGGTGTCCAGCGATTCGGTTTCGGTGAAGCCGCCGCGCTGGAAGTCCGCCGAGTTGAGCTTGATGCCGATGGGGAAGTCCGGCCCCACCTGTTCGCGCATGGCCTTGAGCACGGCGAGCACGAAGCGGCGGCGGTTCCCGGCGCTGCCGCCCCACTGGTCCTGGCGCTGGTTGTGATGCGGCGAAAGGAACTGGCTGACCAGATAGCCATGCGCGCCGTGAATCTGCACGCCGGAGAAGCCGGCGGCCTTGACGATGCGCGCGGCATTGGCAAAGCGCGCGATGATGTCCAGCACCTCCTCGTCGCGCAGCGCGCGCGGCGTGGCGAACATGGCCTGCATGTCCTTGCGAAACGGAATGGCCGAGGGTGACACGGTTTCCGCGTTCAGGCCCTTGGGCGACTGCTTGCCGGGATGGTTGAGCTGCACCCAGCACTGCATGCCATTGCGCGTGGCGGCGCTGGCCCAGGCCTTGAGCTGCGGCAGATGGCGCTCGTCCTCGATCACCACATTGCCGGGCTCGCCCAGGGCGCGGGCGTCGATCATGACGTTGCCGGTGATGCACAGGCCCAGGCCGCCGTCGGCCCAGGCGCCGTAGAGCTTGGCCAGTTCCGGCTTGGGGCCGCCGTCCTCGTCGCCCATGGTTTCGCTCATGGCGGATTTGCAGATGCGGTTCTTGATCACACTGCCATTGGGCAGGGTGAAGGGCGCGGCGAGCGCGTTGGGCTGTGACACGGTCAAGGTTCCCCTGGGTTGTTTGCTTCAGGCGCCGCCCGCCGGACTTCAGACCGGGGCCGCGCCGCGCCAGCATAACCGAGACTGCGATGCACAGACCCCAGCCCCTTCCCGCGCGCCGCTTGCCCGCCTCGCCCGCGGCGCGGCATGCTGTCCCACATGCACCCGAAAATCTCTCTCTGCGCCCCGCTGCTGCTCGCCGCCGCACTCTGTGCCTGTCAGTCGAACGCGCCGCGCGAAGGCCAGCGGCCGCCGGCCCAGCCTTACCGCGAAAACCTCGGCAGCGGCACGCTGTACATGCTGGACCCTTCGGCGTCCAAGACCCTCATCTACGTCTTCCGTGGCGGCGCGGCGGCCTCGCGCGGGCACAATCATGTGCTCAATGCCCCCAGCTTCGAAGGTCGCGTGCTGCTGGCCGGCGAAGAGGCGGCCAAGGCCAGCTTCTCGCTGTGCTTCCGCTTCGATCAGCTGCAGCTGGACTGGGACGCGCTACGCAGCAGCGTGGGCGGCAACTTCAGCACGCCGCGCAGCGAGCAGGACATCGCCGACACCCGCCGCAACATGCTCAAGTCCCTGGACGCCGGGCAGTATCCGGAGCTGGTGATCAATTCCGTGCGCATCGCCGGCGACTGGCCGGTGCTGATCGCCGATGTCGACGTCAGCCTGCACGGTGTTTCGCACCGGCAGACCGTGATGCTCAAGGTGCAGCACAGCGACGATCAGCTGGTGGCGGATGGCCAGCTGGTGCTGCGGCAGAGTGATTTCGGCATCAAGCCGCTGTCCGTGCTCGGCGGCCTGCTGGCGGTGCAGGACGAGATCGCCGTGGAGTTCGAGCTGGTGGGCAATCGCATCGGCAACTGAAGCGCCACGGCACGAGACCCTTGTGCGCGGGTCTCGTGCCGTGCGGCGGCGCCGGCTTACTTCAGGCCGAAAGTGCGCAGGCCGTTTTCCGAGGTGATCTTGCGGCGGTCGGCGTCGGGAATGCCGGCTTCCTTGAACTGGCTGAGCACCTGCCGCTGCGAGTTGGGCCAGCAGGTGGCCGGATGCGGGAAGTCCGTGGACCAGTACAGGCAGTCGGCGCCGAAGTAGTCGTAGGCGGCCTTCAGTCCCATGGGTTCGTACATGAAGGTGGCGCCGCACTGCGCGCGGAAGGTTTCCGAAGGCGGACGCTTCACGCCCGGGAACTCGTAGTGCTGGTGCATGCGCGGATCGAGCAGGGTTTCAAAGAACCAGGGCAGCCAGCCCAGACCGGGCTCCACGAACAGCACCTTCATCTTCGGATACTTCTCCAGCGTGCCGGTGAGTATCCACATGCTGATGCTCTCGGCCATCGGCGCCCAGGCCAGGCCGGTGAAGATGCCCTTCTGCGGCGTCGGGTCGCGGCGGAACACGTTCCACAGCTCGGCCTTCAGATCGAGATGGTTGAGCACGGTCAGGCCGGTTTCCTCGATGGTCTTCCACAGCGGCACATAGCGCTCGTCGTAGACGTCGGGCAGGCCGTAGTCGGCGGGGAAGGGCGTGACCTGCACGCAGCGCGCCTTCTTGTCGCGCGCCAGGCGCTGCACTTCCTTCACCGCGAACTCGATGTCGTACAGCGGCAGCTGATAGGCCGTCATCAGGCGCAGCGGATCGTGGCTGGCGAAATCGGCCATGGCATTGTTGTAGCCCTGGAACACTTCCTTCCAGTCGCTGCCCATCAGGCTCGGGTTGACGATCTTGGCGCCGGCCAGCTCGGGGAAGATCACTTCCGCGTAGACGCCGTCCAGGTCCATGGCCTTGAGCTTGCCTTCCGGATTGAAATGGCCCGGGTCCTTGGACGCTTCCGGATCGACGAAATCCTCCAGCTCCAGATTCTTCTGCCCGCCGCGCAGCACCTTGGCGGCATATTCCTCGGCCTTGCGGTTGGCCTCGTCCCAGACTGCGTGCAGCTCGCGGCGCAGGCGCGCTTTGATCCAGTCGTCGGTGAAATGCACATGCGAATCGACCGAGACCAGTCGCTCATGAACGGCTTGTGTGGCGGACATCGTGATTACTCCAGTCATGCGGGGTTTGAAGAGCGGAACGTTCAGCCGGAAAACGCGTGCCGCAGCGCAGGCGCCGGCGTGTTCAGGCCGAGATTGATTTCCACGACGCGGCGCTGGCCGAGCTGCGCCGGCACGGCTTCGACGTCCTTGTAGAACTGTGCGTACCAGTCGCGCAGCTGGCGGATCGGACCGTCGCCGGCGCAAAGCAGCGGATTGTCCACGCGCACCTTGTTGTGCCAGACCGCCACGTCTTCGGTGAAGGCCTGAATGCTCAGATCCACGTAGTGCTTGATCATCGCCTGGTTCTGAGCCTCGCTCAGCGCCGGGATGCGCTTGACCATCACGCCGAAGCCGAGCTGGAAGTGCGACTGGTCGATCGGCAGGTTGGTGACCAGCAGAATCGATTCCACGGGCATGCCATCGGCTTCGCCACTCATGCGGCAGATCAGGCAGGCCGGACCGAAATAAGTGGCCACGGTGGTGAGGTGATTGCGCGTGCCGCCGAGACGTTCGTTGATGCCCACCATCACCTGCGTGGCACGATGGCCCTCGAAGATGTTGGCGAAGTACTTGACGTTCGACGAGCCGTGCACCGGACCGAAGTGTGCGAGGTCGGCAAGATTGTCCACCAGCTCGCGGCAGTTGTTGTTGATGACCCAGTGCGACAGCGACCAGTCCGACCAGTCCGGCGTGCCGTACTCCGCCAGCTGCGGCATGTCCTGCTCCGGCGGCGGCAGCTGGCCCTGTTCGTCGTTCCAGATGAACAGCAGGCCATTGCGCTGCTGCAGCGGCCAGCTGCGCACGCGTGCCTTCGGCGGAATGGTCTTGCTGTAGGGGATGTGTTCGCAGGCGCCTTCGCCGCCGAAGGCCCAGCCATGGAAACGGCAGACCACGCGATTGCCTTCGACATGGCCGATGCCCAGATCGGCGCCCATGTGCGGGCACCAGGCCGACAGCGCACGCAAGCGCTGGTCGGCGCCCTTGAACACCACGATGCGCGTGCCGAAGGCATTGAGGCTGTGCGGCTTGCCATCGTCGAAACCGCAGCTCAGGCCCAGGCAATGCCAGCCGCGCGCGTAGCGATCCGGCAGCGGTGCGGCTTCGATCTGATAAGGGCTCTTGTTCGCATTCGATGCGCGAAGTGCAGAGGCCATGTTGGAACTCCGTTGTTGGCGTGGTGAGCAATGTCCGGCGTAGGGGGCGGCGGCATCCTCCTCCGTTCGAGTGAGTTGGCGTTTTTGGGGCTTGATCCAGATCAATGAAATGCACGGCGGCTTTGCCGTATTCGCGCAGGCGCTCGCGCGGCATCGAAAAAAATCAATTCACGACAAGCGTTTGTGAACGTCGTCCACGGGGCTTCGCAGCTTTTCGGCAAAACCGCGGTACTCACTTCGGATGAGTCCAGGCAGCAGCGCTGCGGAGATAAGTACCACGCCTCGCCGAATGGAGAACTTGTGTGAACAGCACCCTGACGATTGCCAAGCCCGCGACTGCCGATGCCGACGACATCCCGACGCCACAGCTCCTGCTGCAACGCGCCCGCGCCCTGTTGCCGGCGCTGAGCCAGCGCGCCGAACAGGCCGCGCGTCAGCGCCGCGTGCCGGAGCAGACCGTGGAGGATCTGCGTCGCGCCGGCCTGTTCCGCGTGCTGCAGGCCAGGCGCTATGGCGGCTACGAAATGCCGCCGGAGGTGTTCTACGAAATCCAGATGACGCTGGCGCGCGCCTGCATGTCCACGGCCTGGATCTACGGCGTGATCGCCGTGCACAACTGGCAGATGGCCCTGCTCGATGATCGCGCCAGCCAGGAGGTGTGGGCGCGCGATCCCTCGGCGCTGATCGCTTCCAGCTACATGCCAAAAGGGCAGGTCACACGCGTGGACGGCGGCTTTCGCTTCAGCGGCCGCTGGGGCTATTCCAGCGGCATCGACCATTGCCAGTGGGTGCTGCTCGGTGGCCTGGTGCCGGCGCTGCGCGAGGGCGAGCCGCCGGAGTACCGCACCTTCCTGCTGCCGCGCCGCGACATCGAGGTGCTCGACACCTGGGACACCATGGGCCTGCGTGCCACCGGCAGTCACGATGTGCTGGTGCGCGATGCCTTCGTGCCCGAGCATCGCACGCACAGATCGGCGGATGGTTTCGCCGGCACCAGTCCGGGACTGGCGATCAACAGCGCGCCGCTGTATCGCCTGCCGTTCGGACAGATCTTCGTGCGCGCGGTTTCGTCTTCGGCCATCGGTGCGCTGCAGGGCGCGCTGGAGGTGTTCCGCGATTTCGCCGGCGAGCGGGTGGGCGACATGGGCACGCGCACGGCCGAGCAGGGCTCGGTGCAGGTCGCGGTGGCCGAGACCGCCGCCGCCATCGACGAGATGAAGCTGGTGCTGCAGCGCAATTTCGCGCAGCTGATGGATGCGGCCGAGCGCGGCGTCGCGATGGATATCGAAACGCGGCTGCACTACCGCTATCAGGCTGCCAGCGTGGTGGAGCGTTGCGCGCAGCTGGTGTACCGCCTGTTCGTGAGCTCCGGCGCGCGTGGTCTGTTCAACGACAATCCGCTGGTGCGCCACTTCCTGGACATCCACGCCGGGCGCACGCACTACGCCAACAATCCGGATCTGTTCGCCCGCAACTACGGCGGCGTGCTGCTCGGGCGCGCCAACACCGACTTCTTCATCTGAAGGGTGCGCGCATGATTCGCATCGAACAGCTCGCTTACATCGTCGCGCAGTGCCGGCAGGTGTCGCGCTGGCGTCCGTTTGCCGAAGAGGTGCTGGGCATGGCGACCGCGCCGGCGGCCGATGGTGCGCTCTACGTGAAGATGGATGAGCGCGCCTTCCGCTTTCTGATCGAGCCGGGTGCGGACGACCGTTATCTGGCCTCCGGCTGGCAGCTGGCCGACGAAGCCGCCTTTGAAGCTGCCGCCCGGAGTCTGCAAGCGGCGGGTGTGGCGCATGAGCGTGCCACGCCGGCGCTGTGCGCCGCGCGCAAGGTGCAGGGCATGCTGCTGCTGCGTGATCCCTCCGGCAACCGTCACGAACTGGTCTGGGGCTTTCAGTCCGACTTCAGCCGCTTCGTCTCGCCGCAGGGCGTGCCGGGCTTCGTGACGGGCGCGCTGGGCATGGGCCATACCGTGCTGCCGGCGCCGGACTTCGATGCCACCTGGCGTTTTGCGCAGCAGGTGCTCGGCTTCGGCCTCGCGGATCTGTACCGGCACCGCTATACGCAGGACCCGCAGGAGCCGCTGAAGCGCATCTACTTCACGCACTGTGCCAACGGCCGCCATCACAGCCTCGCGCTATACGAGGGCGAAGTGCCCAGCGGCTGCGTGCACGCGATGGTGGAGGTCGCCAGCATGGACGAGGTGGGCCGTGCCTACGACCGCATGTTGCGTCATGGCGTGAAGCTGATGGCGACGCTGGGCCGCCACGTCAACGACCAGATGATTTCCTTCTACATGCTCACGCCCTCCGGCTTTGCGCTGGAGTTCGGCTGCGGCGGCGCCGTGATCGACTGGACGCGGCACAGCGTGTTCGAAGCCACCGCCGTCAGCCAGTGGGGCCACGACTTCTCGGTCGGCTTCGGCTGAAACGCCGCGCACGACCTGCGCCAGAACCCTCGCATCAGCACCTCGTTTCATTCTTGTCCATTCCTTCATCCCAAGAGGCCCGCACATGAACACTGCCGCCCATCAGGCTCCTCCGCAGCACGCGCTTGTCCGCACGCCCACCGTTCCCGGCTGGCCACTGATCGGCTGTCTGCCGGCGCTGGCCAAGGACCCGGCGCAGTTTTTCGTGGATTGTTACCGCAAGTACGGTCCGGTGTTCCGCATGAATGTGCTGGGCCGTCCTTACGTGGCCATCGCCGGCATCGAGGCGGCGAACTTTCTGGGCACGCGTGCCGGCAAGGACAGCCTGCGCTCGAAGGAATTCTGGGAAGGTCTGGTCAAGGAGTACGGCGCCACGCGCGTGCTTACCGGCGAGGACGGTGAATCACACAAGGAGCTGCGCGACATCATGCGCCACGGCTATTCCAAGGATGCCTTGAAGGGCCGTTATGAGCAGCTGGTGCAACTCACCCGGCGCGCCATCGAACGCGACTGGCCGCTGCAGCGAAGCGTGCCGGTGGTGGAGGCCATGCAGTACATGGTGACCGAACAGCTGGGCACCATCGTCACCGGTTCGGCGCCGCTGGAATACATCCAGGACATCCGCACCATGATTCTCTACATCCTCAATGTGCTGGTGACGCGGCAGCGGCCGATGATTCTGCTCAAGGACCCGCGCTACAAGAAAGCCAAGGCGCGCGTCTTCGAGCTGGGCGAGAAGATGATCCGCGATGTCGCGGCGCGCGCCGGCAAGATTCCCGAAGACCAGCGGATTCTGGTCGACGATATCTACGAGGCACATCTGAAGACGCCGCAGATCATGCCCGCCTCGGATCTGATCGTCTCGCTGACCGGGCCCTATGTCGCCGGTCTGGACACCGTGGCCAACACCACGGCGGCGATTCTGTACACCGTGCTCAAGCATCCCGAGGTCAAGGCGCGTGTGCTGCAGGAAGTGGACACGCTGTTCGCCGAAGGCAATCTGGAGAACGGTGATCTGCTCAAGCGCATTCCCGCGCTGCAGGGCGCGGTGATGGAAACCATGCGCCTGTATCCGATTGCGGTGGCGCAGATGCGCACCGCCACCCGCGACTTCGTGTTCGAAGGCCATCTGATCCGCAAGGGCGAGATGGTGTACATCGCCACTTCGGTGCCGCACTTCATGGCCGAGTATTTTCCGGACCCGAAGCGTTTCGACATCGACCGCTACAGCAAGGCGCGCGCGGAGCACATGCAGTCCGGCGCCTACTCACCCTTCGGTCGTGGTCCGCATACCTGTCTGGGCAAGAGCGCGGCGGAGATTCTGCTGCCGCTGACCATGGCCTGTCTGTTCCATCGCCTGGATCTGGAACTGGACCCGCCCGGCTATGTGCTGAAGACCAAGACCGCGCCGACGCCGGGGCCGGCCATGGACTTCAAGGTCCGCGTGAAGGGCTACCGGCACTGAGTGGTCCGTGCCGGTCCGCCAACAAAAAATGCTCCCGGTGATCCGGGAGCATTCTGCTTCTGGCGTCGCTGCGCAGGCCTAGGGGGGGCGCGCAGCGGCGGTGCGAACGCTTACTGCCCGCTGCGCAGCTTGCGCCGCGTCTGCTGGCGCTGCGCGCGGGCGTCCTGGCGCAGGTCCTGACGGCCGGCGCTCAGGTCCTGACGCTGATCCTGGCGACCGTCGCGCAGATCCTGGCGCTGGCCCTGACGCGCATCGCGCAGATCACCGCGCAGGTCCTGGCGCTGGTCGCGCAGGTCCTGACGCAGCGCGGGGCTGGTGCCGCCGGCGGCGGCACGCTCGGCACGGATGTCGCTGCGCTGCTGCTGACGCAGCGCCGACGAGTCCTGACGCAGGTCCTGACGCGCACCGCGATCGTCCTGGCGCTGATCCTGGCGGACGTCGCGAGAATCCTGGCGCTGCCCCTGACGCTGATCGCGCAGGTTCTGACGCAGTTCCTGGCGGCTTTGTGCCCGCTCGCCCGGCGTCGTCTGTGCAAAGGCCGCGCTGCTACCCAACAGCAGAAGCGCAGCCGCGGAGGCTGCCGTGATGATCCCCTTCATGTAATTCTCCTGAAAGCTTCGCCGGTAGTGGCGATCTGACGGCTGCCCGACGCAGTCCGCGCCAGCATCTTAATGCCACGATGATGAACGGGCCCCGAAACGGGCGCGGATTCATTCGACGATGGCTGGATGCGCCTGCGTGGGGCCGCCGAGCATGGCACGGTGCGAAGGTGGCTGGCGGCCCTCGTCGGTGATGCCGTATTCCAGGGCCAGTTCGGCGCCGATCAGCACCTGTCCGGACTTCTCCGCGCGTTTGGCGTCGCGATACAGCGCGCCGAGCAGATGACCGGTGAACTGCGGCGTCTCGGCGATCTCCCAGAAGCCGGCGTACTTCTGCGGTTCGGCGGCCATCACGCGGCGCGTGCGCTCGGTGCGCAGCATGCCCATCCAGACCGACACCGCCGCCACGTTGTGCGCACGCAGATCCACGCCCATGTCCTTGGCGAACTTGTCCACGCCCGCCTTCTGCGCGCCGTAGGCCGGTCCGTGCATGTAGCAGCTGGCGCCGAAGGAGGAGGTGAAGGCGATCAGCCCGTTCTTCTGCTTCACCATCAGCGGCGCGGCATGCCAGCTGGCGACATAGGCCGAGCGCAGGCCCACGTCCAGGATGTCCACCAGCGCCAGCGGCTTTTCCCAGAAGCCGCCTTTCTCGATCAGCTGGTCGTGCAGGAAGGTGGCGTTGTTCACCAGGATGTCGACGCGGCCCTGCTCGTCGGCGATGCGCGCGAACAACTGCTTCACGTCCTCGTCGCGACGATGATCCACCGCCACCGCGATGCCACGGCCGCCGGCCTCGCTCACACCGCGTGCGGTGGCGCCGATGGTGCCGGGCAGCGCGGCATCGCCTTCCTTCAGCGAGCGGCCGGTGACGTACACGGTCGCGCCCTGCGCGCCGAGCGCCAGGGCAATGCCTTCGCCGGCGCCGCGCGAGGCGCCGGTGACCACGGCCACGGTGTTCTGCAGGGGCTTGCTCATGATCCATCCTCGACGCCGGCGGCGTGTTCACGAAAGAGTTGTCATCCAGCCTGCCCAATCGCGGCCGGCACAGCCTCATCCGAATGAGCGAATGCCCGCGCCGGCCGCATTACAGTAGCGGCATGGACCGACCCGCCGCCGCCCGCATTCCCTCTGCAGTCTGGGCCCTGGGCTTCGTCAGCCTTTTGATGGATGTCTCCTCGGAGATGATTCACGCCCTGCTGCCGGTGTTCCTGGTCGGCACCCTGGGTGCCAGTGCCTGGCTGCTGGGTCTGATCGAAGGCCTGGGCGAGGCCACGGCGCTGGTGGTGAAGATGTTCTCCGGCGCGCTGTCGGACTACCTGGGCCGGCGCAAGCCGCTGGCGGTGTTCGGCTACGGTCTGGGCGCGCTGTCCAAGCCGCTGTTCGCGCTGGCCTCGGGCCCCGGACTGGTGCTGGTGGCGCGGGTGCTGGACCGCATCGGCAAGGGTCTGCGCGGCGCGCCGCGCGATGCCCTGGTGGCGGATCTCACGCCGCCCGCGCTGCGCGGCGCGGCCTTCGGCCTGCGCCAGTCGCTGGACACCGTGGGCGCCTTCAGCGGGCCCTTGCTGGCCATCGCCCTGATGCTGCTCTGGGACAATCAGCTGCGCGCGGTGTTTGCGGTGGCCATCGTGCCGGGCCTTCTGGCCGTGCTGCTGCTGCAGCTGGCGGTGCGCGAGCCGCCGCGCCGCGAGCCGGCGCCACGCCACAATCCGCTGGCGCGCGCGCAGCTGCGCCGTCTGCCGCCGGCGTTCTGGTGGGTGGTGGCGATTGGCGTAACGCTGACCCTGGCGCGCTTCTCGGAAGCCTTCCTGATCCTGCGCCTCAGCGACGGCGGCCTGGGTCTGGCCTATGCGCCGCTGGTGCTGGTGGCGATGAATGCGGTGTATGCGCTCAGCGCCTATCCCTTCGGCTGGCTCTCCGACCGGCTCGCGCATGGCCGGCTGCTGGCGCTGGGCGTGCTGCTGCTGATCGCGGCCGACCTGTTGCTGGCCGCAGCCGGCGCGGGCGCGCTGGCCTGGGCCGGCGTCGCCTGCTGGGGCCTGCACCTGGGCATGACCCAGGGCCTGCTCGCGCGCATGGTGGCGGATTGCGCACCGGTGCAGCTGCGCGGCACGGCGTTTGGTTTTTTCAATCTCTGCTCGGGTCTGGCCATGCTGCCGGCGAGCCTGATCGCCGGCCTGCTCTGGGACCGCTACGGCGCGACGCAGACCTTTGTGGCCGGCGCGCTGTTCTGCACGCTGTCGCTGGGCCTGCTCCTACTGCGGCGGCGCGCGTAGCGCGAACTTCATCACCTTGCCCGAGGCATTGCAGGGCAGGGACGGCACGAACTCGATCCGGCGCGGCACCTTGTAGTTGGCCATCTGCTCGCGGCACCAGGCGATCAGTGTTTTCTCATCCAGCGCCTGGCCGGCACGCAGCACCACATAGGCCTTGCCGACCTCGCCCAGACGTTCGTCGGGAATGCCGATCACCGCGCTCTGCGCGATGGCCGGATGCGCGGCGAGCATGCGCTCGATCTCGGCGGGATAGCAGTTGAAGCCGCCGCTGATGTAGAGATCCTTGAGACGATCGGTGATGCGCAGATAACCGCGCGCGTCGAGATGGCCGATGTCGCCGGTGTGCAGCCAGCCCTCGGCGTCGATGGTTTCGCGCGTGGCCTGCGGATCATCCAGATAACCCTGCATCAGGTTGTAGCCGCGCACCACGATCTCGCCCGATTCCCCAGGGCCCAGCGCCCGGTTGCTGGCGTCCACGCAGCGCAGCTCGATGCCGGGCAGGGCCTTGCCGGAAGTGAGCGCGATGGTTTCGGCATCATCGCCCGCCTCGCAGAGCGAGACCACGCCGCAGGTTTCGGTGAGGCCGTAGCCGGTGAGCACCAGCTGGAAGCCCAGCTCGGCGCGGATGCGCTCGATCAGGCTCGGCGCAATCGCCGCCGCGCCGGTGATGGTGGCGCGCAGCGAGGACAGATCGGTGCTTGCGCGCTCGGGATCATCGAGCAGGCTGATGAACAGGGTCGGCGGTCCGGGCAGCACCGAAATCTTCTCGGCGGCGATGCGGCGCAGGATCACGCGCGCATCGAACACCGCCTGCGGCAGCACCGTGAGCCCGGCCAGCAGCCCGGCCAGCCAGCCCACCTTGTAGCCGAAGGAATGGAAGAAGGGATTCACCACCAGATAGCGATCATCGGCGCGCAGCTGCACGCAGCGCGACCACTGCGCGATCACGCGCAGGTTCTGCGCATGCGTGCTGACCACGCCCTTGGGCTGGCCGGTGGTGCCGGAGGTGAACAGGATGTCGAGCACGTCCTCGCCGCGCAGCCGGGCGCTGCGCTCGCTCAGCGCGGCCTCGCTGACGGCCTCGGCTTCCTGCAGGAAATCCTCCCAGCGCAGATCGCCGGCCTCGGCGCCGTGCAGCACGACCAGCTGCTGCAGACCCGCCGGGCGCTGCGCGCCGAGCAGGCTGGGGTAATGCTGATCCAGGAAGCGGCCGGCGCAGAAGCAGAGCCGGGCGCGGCTCTTGTCCAGGATGTAGGCGGCTTCGGCGCCGCGCATGCGCGTGTTGATCGGTACCAGGGCCGCGCCCACGCTGTGGATGGCCAGACCGGCGATGATCCATTCCAGGGAATTCGGCGCCCAGATCGCGACCCGATCACCGTGCGCAACGCCCGCTGCCATCAGGGCCCGCGCCGCCTGCCGGCGCAGCGCGTCCAGCTCGGCGTAGGTGAAGTCGCGGCCGTCCTCGGTGCGCACCGCCACGCGCTGCGCATGCGCAGCGGCCGATGCGACAAAGGCGGCGGTGGTGCTCAGCTGCAAACCATCACTCCTGAAGTGACATTTCTTTGTTGAATGTCCGCGCCAGGGATGGCGCGGTCTTGTACCAGGACGTACACATGCGGACTAAACGCGGAGCGTTTAGTCCGCCCACATCAGATAGCCGTTATCGATGCGCAGCTCCGCGCCGTTCATGAAGCGCGATTCATCGCTGGCCAGGAACAGCACCAGATTGGCGATATCGCTGGGCAGGGCAAAGCGTGCCTGCAGCTGCTTGGGGTCCTTCTCGCGGATATAGGCGCTGGGCGCGTTCTTGTCGGCGTGCAGCTTGCTGACCATGGGCGTGGCGATGCCGTCCGGGTGGATGGAATTGCAGCGGATCTTGTAGAGCTGCGCGCGACAGTGCGCGGCCACGCTGCGCGTCAGGCCCGCCACCGCCGCCTTGGAGGCGCTGTAGGCGCAGAAGCTGGACACGCCGCCGATGCCGGCCATGGACGACATGTTGATGATCGAGCCGGCGGGCCGCTGCTTCATCGCCGCGACGGCGTACTTGCAGCCGAGGAAGTAGCTCTCGGCATTCACGCGCTGGATCTTCTGCCACAGTTCCAGCGAGGTGTCCTCGATGGTGCCGTAGGCCAGGATCGCGGCATTGTTGACCAGCACATCCACGCCGCCGAAGCGTTCCTGCGCCACGGCGAACACCTGCTGCCAGTCGGCTTCCTGGCTGATGTCCTGGCGCAGGAACAGCGCGCCGTCGCCGATCTTGCGCGCCAGCTCGCGGCCGGCTTCCTCGTCGATGTCGGTGAGCACAACGCGCGCGCCCTCGCGGGCCAGCAGCAGCGCATCTTCCTTGCCCACGCCGCTGGCGGCGCCGGTCACGATCACCACCTTGTCCTGTACGCGTCCCATCGCTGCCCCTGCTCTTGCATTGGTATGCGCGCATTATTCGAGCGCGGGCGGGGGGCGAGCTTCGTCCGTTGGGATGAACGCGCGGCGCGATCTTTCGGGGCGGCCACGGCCCGGCCAAGCATCACGCAAAGGCGCAAAGGCGCAAGACAGCCATGAAACGCCTTTGGCGCTTCCTTGCGCCTTTGCGTGATGCTTCTGTCCGTTGGCCCCGGCGCCGGGATGCAGCGGCTCATCCTATCGGGTGAAGCTTGCGGCGCCGCCTCAAGCCGATACTGCAGCCAGGAAAAACACCCCTGGGCAGTCCCATGCAGACAATCGAGGCTTTGGCCTACATCGTGGTGGAAAGCCGCGATCCGGCGCAGTGGCGGCATTACGCCGAGCAGGTGCTGGGCATGCAGGCCATCGCGGCGGACGGCGGCTTGCAGCTGAAGATGGACGAGCGCGAGTTCCGCATCGCGGTGCAGCCGGGTGCGACGGACCGTTATCTGATCTCCGGCTGGCAGGCGGTGAACGAGGCCGCCTATCGCCAGGCGCTGGCGGCCCTGGATCGCGCCGGCGTGGCGCTGACGCGCGGCAGCGGCGAGCTGGCACAGCAGCGCCGCGTGCGCGAGCTGGTGGCCTTCAGCGATCCGGCCGGCAATCGCCATGAGCTGAGCTGGGGCTATACCGGTGCCAGCAGCGCCTTCGTCTCGCCCATCGGCGTCTCCGGTTTCAAGACCGGCGTGTTCGGCCTGGGCCACACCGTGCTGCCGGCGATTCCCTTCGATGAAACGCGGCGCCTGTTCTGCGAGGTGCTGGGCATGGGCGTTTCCGATGTCTTCAACTTCCAGCCCGGCCCGGACGCGCCGGTGATCCGTCTCCATTTCCTGCACGGCGCCAGCGGCCGGCATCACAGCCTGGCGCTGGCGGAAATGCCCAATCCCGCCGGCTGCGTGCACATGATGGTGGAGGTGGCGAACATGCGGGAGGTGGGCCTGGCGCATGACCGCATGCAGAAGCACGGCGTGAAGCTGATGGCCACGCTGGGCGAGCACGAGAACGATCAGATGACCTCGTTCTACATGATGACACCCGGCAACTTCGCGGTGGAATACGGTTACGGCGGCCTGATTGTCGATCCCGCCAGCTGGCAGACCACGCAGACCAAGCAGGTGAGCATCTGGGGTCACGATTTCTCCGTGGGTTTCCGCTGATGGCGCTGAACAAGCAGTGCAGCGCGCAAGAGGCCATCGCCGGCCTGCGCGACGGCATGACCATCGGCATCGGCGGCTGGGGGCCGCGGCGCAAGCCCATGGCCCTGCTGCGCGAGATCCTGCGTTCGCCGCTCAAGGATCTCACCGTGGTGTCCTACGGCGGTCCGGACGTCGGCATGCTCTGCGCGGCCGGCAAGGTGCGCAGGCTGATTTTCGCCTTCGTCACCCTGGACGCGATTCCGCTGGAGCCTTACTACCGCAAGGCGCGCGAGTCCGGCGCCATCGAGGTGATGGAGCTGGACGAGGGCATGTTCGAATGGGGCCTGCGCGCCGCCGGCATGCGCATGTCCTTCCTGCCCACGCGTGTGGGCCTGGCCAGCGACGTGCTGACCAGGAACCCGCAGCTCAAGACCATCGCCTCGCCGTATGAAGATGGCGAGGTCTATGTGGCGATGCCGGCGCTCCAGCTCGACGCCGCCCTGCTGCATGTCAACGAGGCCGACCGTCTGGGCAATACCCTGCTGCGCGGCGCCGATCTCTTTTTTGATCATCTCTACGCGCGTGCGGCGCAGCAGGTGATCGTCAGCACCGAAGTGCTTCATGAGCGCCTGGAGCTGAGCGCCGAGCAGGCGCGGCACAACGCCTTCGAGCGCTATCTGGTGCAGCAGGTGGTGCACGCGCCGGGCGGCGCGCATCCCACGTACCTGGGCCCCGATTACGGCTGGGACCTGGAACATCTCAAGCGCTACAACGCCTCGGCCAGCGAGGACGGCGGCTGGCAGCGTTACTGCGAAGAGTTCGTGCAGCCGGGCGAGGCCACGTATCAGCAGAAGATTGGCGGCGCCGAGCGCCTGGCCAAGCTCAAGCAACCGGTGTTTTGAAGATGCGCACGCTCATCAAGGCAGCGGCAGGTTTTCCTCTCTCCCGGGGACGTGGGGCAGAGGGCGTCAAATTCGGGAGCTTTTGCGCATGACGGCAGCAACCCTGGCCGAGCTGATGGCGGTGGCCGCGTCCGAAGCCTGGCGCGACAACGGCGAGCTGCTGGCCTCCGGCATCACCACCCTTCCGCGCCTGGGGGCCTCGCTGGCCAAGCTCACGCACAGCCCCGAGCTGTTGATGACCGACAGCGAAGCCTATCTGGTCAGCGAGCCGGTGCCGCTGGGACCGCGTGGCGACTACCAGCCCCGGTACGAGGGCTATCTGGGCTTCGAGCGCGTGTTCGAATGCGTCTGGGGCGGCAAGCGTCACGCCATGATCGGTCCCACGCAGATCGACCGCTGGGGGCAGACCAATCTCTCCGTGGTCGGCCCGTATGAAAGACCGAAGTCCGCGGTGCTGGGCGTGCGCGGCCTGCCGGGCAACAGCATCTGCCACGCCAATTCCTTCTTCGTGCCCAATCACTCGCCGCGCGTGTTCGTGTCCGGCGAGGTGGACATGGTCTCCGGCGTGGGCTATCAGCCGCAGCGCTGGTCCGCTGGCATGAAGCACGACTACGTGGATCTGCGCCTGATCGTCACGGATCTGTGCGTGCTGGACTTCCTGGGTCCCGATAAATGGGCCGGGCGCGGTATCCGCGTGCGTTCCCTGCATCCGGGCGTGAGTTTCGAGCAGGTGCAGGCGGCCACCGGCTTCGAGCTGGCGCGCGCGCCAAATCTGGGTGAGACACCGCTGCCGACAGCCGAGCAGCTGGCGATCATCCGCAAGCTCGATCCGCACAATCTGCGTGGCGCGGTGATCAAGAATGATCCGCCTGCGGTGAGGAGCGCAGCATGAGCTGCCATCCCTGGCGCGACTTCAAGGCGATGAGCCTGGCCCTGCCGCGCCATCCTTGGCGCGGCGTTCGCCGGGCGATGTTGCCCTTCAAGGCAACATCGCAATTTCCGGCTCACCCGCCTGCGGTCAGGAGCGCAGGATGAGCGATCTCATCGAACCCCGGAAGGTCGATATCGTCTACGAGACCGAGGAGCCGGTGCTGTATCGCACCGAGGCCTTCGAGGGCGGCGAGGCGGCCTGGATCACCCTGAACCGGCCGCAGTTCAACAACGCGCAGAACTCGCAGATGACCTATGCGCTGGACGCGGCCTTCCAGCGTGCGGTCAGCGATGATGCGGTGAAGCTCATCGTGCTGGCCGGCAGCGGCAAGCATTTCTCCGCCGGCCACGACATCGGCACGCCCGGGCGCGATCTGCACAAAAGCTTCGAGCGCACGCATCTGCTGCCCGATCACAGCAACAAGCCCGGCGCCGAGCTGCTCTACACCCGCGAGCAGGAGGTGTACCTGGGCATGTGCCGGCGCTGGCGCGACATCAGCAAGCCCACGGTGGCCATGGTGCAGGGCGCCTGCATCGCCGGCGGGCTGATGCTGGCCTGGGTCTGCGATCTGATCGTCGCCAGTGAAGACGCTTATTTCCAGGACCCGGTGCAGCGCATGGGCATTCCGGGCGTGGAGTATTTCGCGCATGCCTTCGAGCTGCCGCCGCGCGTGGCCAAGGAATTCCTGCTGCTGGGCGAGCGCATGAGCGCGCAGCGCGCCTACAGCTTCGGCATGGTCAACCGCGTCGTGCCGCGCGAGCAGCTGGAGGCCGAGGTGCGCAGCATCTGCGCCAATCTCGCCGCCAAGGGCCGGCTCGGCCTCTGGCTCACCAAGCAGGCGGTGAATCACGTCGAGGAACTGCGCGGCAAGCGCACGGCCATGGATGCGGTGTTTCACATGCATCACTTCGCGCATGCGCAGAGCGATCTGGTGCATGGCAACAGCCTCGGCGGGCAGGACGGCAAGTCCATGGCCGCCGCCAACAAGCGTCAGGCCGGCGAGAACTGAAAGCCCATGCATCCGGCCTTGGACACCGAGCTGTGCCGCCGCCTGGGCTGCCGCTATCCCATCGTGCAGACCGCGATGGGCTGGGTGGCGGATGCGCGCCTGGTGGCGGCCACCAGCAATGCCGGCGGCTTCGGCTTTCTGGCGGCGGCCACGATGTCCACGCCGCAGCTGCGCGAGGCCATCGCGCAAGTACGCGCCGCCACGCCGCACAACTTCGGCGTGAACTTCCACATGTTCCAGCCCAATGCCCGCGAGGTGATCGAGCTGGTGCTGGAGAACCGCGAACGCGTGCGCGCGGTGTCTTACGGGCGTGGGCCGGATGCGAAAACCATCGCGCGCTTCAAGAACGCCGGCATTCTCTGCATGCCCACGGTGGGCGCGCTCAAGCACGCGCAGAAGGCCGTGGAACTGGGCGCCGACCTGATCACCGTGCAGGGTGCCGAAGGCGGCGGCCACACCGGCTCGGTGCCCAGCACCCTGCTGCTCTCGCAGGTGCTGGAGGCGGTGAAGGTGCCGGTGATTGCCGCCGGCGGTTTTCACAGTGGGCGCGGTCTCGCCGCCGCCCTGGCCTTCGGTGCCTGCGGCATCGCCATGGGCACGCGCTTTTTGATGACCGCACAGTCGCCGGTGCCGCGTGCCACGCTGCAGAAATATCTGGAAGTGAAGGAGCCGGGCCAGATCCGCGCCTCCACCGCCGTGGACGGCATGCCGCAGCGCATGATCGACAATCCGCTGCTGCTGCGCCTGGAAGCCGGTGGCCTGCTGCGGCGCCTGTTCGTGGCCCTGGGCAGCGCCTGGCGCTGGCGTGCGCATACCGGCATGAGTCCGGCGCAGATGCTGCGCACATTTTTCGCGGCCTTGTCCGAAGGCGATGGCGCGATCCAGACCCTGATGGCCGCCAATGCGCCGATGCTGATTCAGCGCGCCATGGTCGAAGGCCGCCCCGATGAAGGCGTGCTGCCCTCGGGCCAGGTGGCGGCGGTGATCGGCGATCTGCCGGATGTGGCAACGCTGATCGCGCAGATCGTGGCCGAGGCCGAGCTGCGCTTGCAGGCCTTGTTCCCCTCTCCCCTTTCGGGAGAGGGGCCAGTGGAGAGGGGGCGCTTGCGATGAGCGCGAACGGTAGCGCCTACCCCCTCTCCCCCACCCCTCTCCCGCGAGGGGAGAGGGGCTCTGAGTGCGCAATCGATATGAAACATACGGCTCGATCCAGGTCCCACGGCCGCCTTCCCCTCTCTCCTTGCGGGAGAGGCGTCAGGGGAGAGAGGGGCTTTTGCTCCGCATCCGGAATTCCATCATGAGTCACGGCTTCAGCAGCACCCTGCACGACGGCATCGCCGAACTGGTGATCAGCCGCCCGCCGGTCAACGCCCTGGACGATGCCGGCTGGCACGCCCTGGCCGACGAGATCGAACGTCTGGGCGCGCTGCCCGAGGCGCGGGTGATCGTGCTGCGCAGCGAGGGGCGCGGCTTCTGCGCCGGCGTGGACATCAAGGAACTGGACCGCCATCCCGAGAAGATCGTTTCGGTGAATGCCGGCAACTACCGCTCCTTCCGTGCCGTGCATCGCAATCCGCTGCCGGTGATCGTCGCCGTGCACGGCTTCGTGCTGGGCGGTGGCATCGGTCTGGCCGGCGCGGCCGACATCGTGATCGCAGCCGAGGACGCGACGTTTGGCGTGCCGGAAGTGGATCGCGGCGCCATGGGCGGCGGCGCGCATCTGCAGCGCCTGTTCCCGGTGCAGAAGGTGCGCATGATGTATTTCACCGGTGAGCCGATCGGCGCCGCCGAAGCCTACCGGCTCGGCGCACTGGAGCAGGTGGTGCCGCGTGAGCAGCTGCGCGAGGCCGCGCTGGCCATCGCGCGCAAGATCGCCGCCAAGAGCGGCGTCATGATCCGTCTGGCCAAGGAATCCTTAAACGGCATCGAGGACGGCAATCTGGAAGACAAGTATCGCTGGGAACAGGGCTTCACCCTGCAGGCCTATCAGGCCAAGGACTCCGCGGAAACCCGCCGCGCCTTCGTCGAAAAGCGCGAAGCCCAATTCCAGGCCAAGGCGTGATGGACCCGCGCCCCCTCCATTTGAAAGTCCGCGCCGGTGCGGCGGCTCAGCAAGACAGACAGCGAATGTTTTGCCCGCCGCACGGCGTGGTCTGATACAGGACGTACATGTGAAGCTCGAATACACCGAAAAACAAAAAGCCTTCCGTCAGGAAGTGCGCAGCTGGATGCAGGCGCATGTGCCAAAGGCGCCGCTGCCCAGCTTCGACACGGCGGAAGGTTTCGAGGCGCATCGCCAGTGGGAGGCCACGCTGTTCGAAGGCCGCTGGAGCGCGGTGACCTGGCCCAAGGAATACGGCGGGCGCGGCTGCGATCTGATCGAGTGGCTGATTTTCGAAGAGGAGTACTGGGCCGCCTCGGCGCCGCTGCGTGTCAATCAGAACGGCGTGTTCCTGCTGGCGCCCACGCTGATGGAATACGGCACCAGCGAGCAGAAGGCGCGCTTCCTGCCACGCATGGCCTCGGGCCAGGACATCTGGGCGCAGGGCTGGTCGGAGCCGGGCGCCGGTTCGGACATGGCCGCGATCCGCGCCAAGGCCATCCGCCAGGGCGACCATTACGTGATCAATGGCCAGAAGACCTGGTCCACGCGCGCGGTCTGGGCCGACTGGCTGTTCGGCATGTTCCGCACCGATCCCGAATCCTCGCGCCATCATGGTCTGAGCTTCATCCTGCTGCCGCTGAACCTGCCGGGCATCAGCATCCGCCCGATCAAGCAGCTCAACGGCCTGCCGGGCTTTGCCGAAATCTTCTTCGATGAGGTGAAGGTGCCGGTGGCGAATCTGCTGGGCGAGGAAGGCGGCGGCTGGAACGTGGCGATGGCCACGGCCGGCTTCGAACGCGGCCTGATGCTGCGCTCGCCGGCGCGCTTCCAGAAAACCGCGCACAAGCTCGTCGAGCTGTATCGCCGCCACCGTGCGCGCGCCGATGCCGATCCCGGCATCCGCGAGGCGGTGATGCAGAGCTGGATGCAGGCCGAGGCCTATGCCCTGGCCACGTACCGCACCGCCGGGCGTTTGAACAAGGGCGCCAAGATCGGCGCCGAGGCCAGCACCAACAAGATCTTCTGGTCGGAGCTGGATCTGCTGATGCACGAGACCGCGATGCGCATCCTGGGGCCGCGCGCCGAGCTGATGCCGCAGCAGCACGACGCCGAGCTGGATCACTGGCTGGATGGTTTCCTGTTTGCGCAGGCCGGACCGATCTACGCCGGCACCAACGAGATCCAGCGCAACATCATCGCCGAGCGCATGCTCGGTCTGCCGCGCTCCTGAGGCGGGCGCCGCGCATCCGGGACCAAGGCACCATGGACTTCACCTTCGACGAACAACAGCTGGCTTTCCGCAGCGCCATCCATAAATTCCTGATGGTGGAAGCGGCGCCGGAATGGCTGCGCGAAATCTGGGAAACCACGCGCAGCGGCCGCTCGGCCGAGCTGCGCGCCAAGCTTGCGGATCAGGGCCTCACCGCGCTCTCGGTGCCGGAGGAATTCGGCGGCATCGGTCTGGGCGATCTGGACTGGGTGCTGGTGCATCAGGAGCTGGGTTATTTCGCGATTCCCGATTCGCTCACCGACAGCGCCTATCTGGCGGTGGACCTGCTCAAGCGCCTGCCGGCCGATGTCGCGCTCAAGCGTGAATGGCTGCCGCGCGTGGCCTCGGGCAAGGCGCGCATCGCGGTGGCGCATCCGCTCAATCCGCTGGTGGCCGATGCCGAGCTGGCCGATCTGATCCTGGCCTGGCACGAGGACGAGATTCACGCCCTGCGTCGCGAGCACTGCCAGCTGCAGTTCCAGCCCAGCATCGATCTGTCGCGTCGGCTTTACGCGCTGCAATGGACGCCCAGCCGCGAGACGCGCATCTGTCCGGCGAGTCATGGCCGCGAGCTCTGGGCCGGCGTGCTGGACCGCGCCGCGCTGGCCGCCAGCGCGCAGCTGCTGGGCCTGGCGCAGCGCATGCTGGATCTGGGCGTGGACCATGCCGCACAGCGCAAGCAGTTCGGCAAGCCGGTGGGCTCTTTCCAGGCGGTGAAGCATCAGCTGGCCGATGTCGCGGTGAAGATCGAATTCGCCGAGCCGGTGCTGCATCGCGCCGCGCAATCGGTGGCCGGTGAGCGGCCGCTGCGCAGCGTGCACGTGGCACAGGCCAAGCTCGCCGCCGGCGAGGCCGCGCGTCTGGCCGCGCGCAAGAGCCTGCAGGCGCATGGCGCCATGGGCTACACCTGGGAAGCAGACCTGCAGATGTACGCCAAACGCGCCTGGGCACTGGATGCGGCCTGGGGCGATGCGCCGGTGCTCAAGGCGCGGATCGCCGGGCATCTGCTGGACGAGGCCACGCTGCTGGGGCCGGGCGCGACATTCGCGTGAAGCGCAGCGCGAGACAAGGCCTTGTCTGCGCGCGCAAGGCATGCGGATTTCCGCCCTGGGCGGAAATCTCCGGTGCCGGCAAGGCGCCGGCATAATCGAAAACCAAATTCTGTCTTTCGGAGAGTGTGATGGCTGAGGCTTATATCGTCGATGCGCTGCGGACCCCCACGGGCAAGCGCAAGGGCAGTCTGGCGCATATGCACGGTGCGGACCTGGGTGCGCATGCGCTCAAGACCCTGGTGGCGCGCAATGCGATTCCCGCCGAGGACTATGAAGACGTGATCTTCGGCTGCCTGGATGCCATCGGCCCGCTGGCCGGCAACATCGCGCGCACCTGCTGGCTGGCGGCCGGTCTGCCGCTGCACGTGCCGGGCGTGACCATCGACCGTCAGTGCGGTTCCTCGCAGCAGGCCGTGCACTTCGCCGCGCAGGCGGTGATGAGCGGCACGCAGGATGTGGTGGTGGCCGGCGGCGTGCAGACCATGACCCAGATTCCGATCTCCTCGGCGATGATCGCGGCGCAAGCCCTGGGCTTCAAGGATCCGTTCTCCGGTTCCAAGGGCTGGGTGGCGCGCTTCGGCGAGCAGCCGGTCTCGCAGTTCGTCGGTGCGCAGATGATGGCGGATCGCTGGCAGATCAGCCGCGAGCAGATGGAAGTGTTTGCGCTGGAATCGCATCGCCGTGCGCGCGCCGCGCAGCAGGCCGGTCACTTCGATCGCGAGCTGATCGAGACTGCGGGCCTGAAGATGGACGAGTCGGTGCGTGACACCTCGCTGGAGCAGATGGCCAAGCTGGAGCCGCTGGCGCCCGGCGGCACCATCACCGCCGGCGTGTCGAGCCAGACCGGCGATGCCTCGGCCGCGGTGCTGATCGTCTCCGAGCGTGCGCTCAAGCGCTACAACCTGAAGCCGCGCGCCCGCATCCACCACATGAGCGTGTACAGCGATGATCCGATCATGATGCTGTCCGCGCCGGTCCCGGCCACGCGGCAGGCGCTGAAGAAGACCGGCATGAAGATGGACGACATCGATCTGGTCGAGATCAATGAAGCCTTCGCGCCGGTGGTGATGGCCTGGCTGAAGGAAACCGGCTATCCGCATGAAAGGACCAACGTCAACGGCGGTGCCATTGCACTCGCCCATCCCCTGGGCGCCACCGGTGCCAAGCTGATGACCACGCTGCTGCACGAGCTGGAGCGTCGCGGCGGCCGCTATGGTCTGCAGACCATGTGCGAAGGCGGCGGCGTGGCGAACGTGACCATCATCGAGCGGCTGTAAAAAGTCCCCCCTCTCCCCTGGCCCCTCTCCCGCGAGGGGAGAGGGGAAGGCAGCAGTCACCTGTCTTTTGAAACCACTCTCCTGTGCGAGCTGAGGGACAAAGGTGGTAACTGACTTGAAGCCCCTCTCCCCTCGCGGGAGAGGGGTTGGGGAGAGGGGGGCTTCTCCAGCCGCCGCAACCAAGAGCAAACACATGAACCGCATCTGCAACGACCGCAGCATCATCGTCACCGGCGCCGGTGGCGGCCTGGGTCGCGCCTACGCGCTGGCCCTGGCCGCCGAGGGCGCCGGCGTGATCGTCAACGACATCCGTCGCGAGGCCGCGCAGGCCGTGGTCGATGAGATCAGGAAGGCCGGCGGCAAGGCGGTGGCCAGCTGCGATGACATCACCAGCATGGATGGCGCGCGTGCCATCGTCGCCACCGGCGTCGAGGCCTTCGGCGATGTGCAGGGCGTGGTCAACAATGCCGGCATCGTGCGGGATCGCATGTTTGCCTCGCTCAGCGAAGAAGACTGGGATCTGGTGATCAAGGTGCACCTCAAGGGGCACTTCTGCCTCGCCAGCGTGCTGGTGCAGCGCTGGCGCGAGCAGAGCAAGGCGGGCGTGAAGGTGGACGCACGCATCGTCAACACCAGCTCGGGCGCCGGTCTGATGGGCAGCGTGGGGCAGAGCAATTACGCGGCGGCCAAGGGCGGCATCGCCTCGCTGACCCTGGTGCAGGCGGCAGAGCTGGCGCGCTACGGCATCACCGCCAACGCGCTGGCGCCGGCCGCGCGCACCAGCATGACCGAAGGCCCGTTCGCGGCGATGATGAAGAAGCCCGAGGACGGCAGCTTCGACTACTACGACCCGGCCAATGTCGCGCCGCTGGTGGTCTGGCTGTGCAGCCCGCTGTCGGCCAAGGTCACCGGCAAGGTGTTCGAGGTGGAAGGCGGCAAGCTGGCGATTGCCAGCGGCTGGCACAGCGGCGTGGCCATCGACAAGAAAGCGCGCTGGCAGCCGCAGGAACTGGGCGAGGTGGTCGGCCGTCTGCTCGCGGACGCGCCGCCCGCGCAGAAAGTCTACGGAACCTGAGCGGCGCGCTGCGCCGCCGGCCGGCGAGCCGCGCGTCGAGCGCTTCGGGTCCAGCGAATGGCTGTGCTTTCTGGCAGCAGGGCAGTGGGCAAGATGAAGGTGAACAGGCCCTAGCCATCGGCTGGCCCGTCATCCCAACGGGTGAGGAGTCGTGCGCAGGCACTGTCGATAATCGGGCTTCTACAAGCCAGACCCTGCGACGATGAACCTGCTTCTCTCCGATGACCAGCGTCTGATCCGCGAGGCTGCGGAAAGCTTCCTGGCCGACGCCAGCGACTCGGCGGCGGTGCGCGCCGTGATTGCCAGCGACAGCGGCTTCGACGCCACACTCTGGCAGCGTCTGGCCGGCGAACTGGGCTGGTCGGCGCTGAGCATCAGCGAATCACATGGCGGCATGGGTCTGGGCCCCGTGGAGCTGGCGCTGCTGCAGGAACAGGCCGGACGGCGTCTGCTCTGCGCGCCGTTCTTCTCCACCGTCTGCCTGAGCGCCAGTCTGCTGCAGGAACTGGCGGACGAGAAAACCCAGGCGCAATACCTGCCGGAGATCGCCGCCGGCAGCCTGCGCCTGAGCGCGCCGCTGAGCAGCAGCGCCAGTTTCCACTACGGTGAGGACAGCACGCTGTGCGCCGCGCAACAGGATCAGCGCTGGCAGCTCAGCGGGCAGATCGGCGCGCTCCCGGATGCGGGCAGTGCGCAGGCCTTCGTGCTGCCCGCGCGCACGGGCGACGGCGCGCTCGCCTGGTTCCTGCTGCGCGCCGATGCGAAAGGCCTGCAGATCGAAGCCGCGCCCAACTGGGACGGCACACGCCGCTGCGCGCGGCTGCAGCTGGCGGCTGTGCCTGCGCGGCGCATCGACGATCCGCCGCGCGCGCGCAGCGGTGCCGCGCGCGCGCTGGCCCTGGCGCGCCTGTATCTGGCGGCCGAGGCCCTGGGCGGTTCGCAGCAGTGTCTGGATCTCACGCTGGCCTACATCAGCGAGCGCAAGCAGTTCGGCCGCACGATCGCGTCGTTCCAGGCCATCAAGCATCGCTGTGCCGGGATGATGGTGAAAATCGAGGCGCTGCGCTCGCTGGTCGCCGGCGCCGCAGCGCTGGCCGCCGAAGGCGGCGATGGCGACGCCCTGCTCGCCGAATGTGCCGCCGCCAAGGCGCAGGCCGCCGAGACTTACTTTCACTGCGCGCAGGAAGCCATCCAGCTGCACGGCGGCGTGGGCTTCACCTGGGAATACGATCCGCAGCTGCACTTCAAGCGCGCGCAGGCGCTGAACGCCTGGCTGGGTTATCCGGAAGCCTTGCGCGAGACGGTGATGAATGTTGTGGGCGCAGGCTTGCCCGCGACGGCGGGCGCTGCGCAAGCCTCGCTCGCGGGCAAGCCCGTGGCCGCAAGGGCGGATGAGGCTTTCCGTCACGAGGTTGCCGGCTGGATGCACGAGCATCTGCAAGGCCGCTTCGCCGCGCTGCGCCATCGCGGCGGACCCGGCGATGAAGAAGCCGATCCCGCACTGCGCAAGGCATGGGAGCGCGAGCTGGCGAGCGGCGGCTGGACCTGCGTGGGCTGGCCGCGCGAGCACGGCGGGCGCGGGCTGTCGATTGCGCAGCAGGTGATCTTCCACGAGGAATACGCCCGCGCCGGCGGACCGGGACGCATGGGGCATATTGGCGAGGGCCTGCTGGGGCCGACGCTGATCGCCTACGGCACGCCCGAGCAGCAGCGGCGTTTTCTGCCGCAGGTGGTGGCGGGCCGCGAGTTCTGGGCGCAGGGCTATTCCGAGCCCAATGCCGGCTCGGATCTGGCCAATGTGCAGACCCGCGCCGAGCCGCAGCGCGATGGCAGCTGGCGGGTGAGCGGCCAGAAGATCTGGACTTCGCTGGCGCATGAGTCGGACTGGATTTTCGTGCTGGCGCGCAGCGAGCCGGGCAGCCGAGGCAACAAGGGCTTGAGCTTTTTGTTGTTGCCGCTGCGCCAGAGCGGCATCGAGATCCGTCCGATCCGGCAGCTCGGCGGCGGTTCGGAATTCAACGAGGTGTTCTTCGACGGCGCGCGTGCCGAGGCCGGGCATCTGGTCGGCAAGCCCGGCGAAGGCTGGAAGGTGGCGATGGGCCTGCTGGACATCGAGCGTGGCGTGTCCACGCTGGGTCAGCAGATGCATTTCCTGCACGAGTTCGAGCAGGTCTGCACGGCGGCGCGGCGCAGCGGCCGCATCGCAGAGCCCGCGATCCGCGCGCGTCTGGCGCAAGCCTGGAGCGGTCTGCGCGTGATGCGGTACAACGCGCTGCGCATGCTCGCCGACGGCGCCGAGCTGGGCCTGCGGCGCGAGGCCTTGATCTACAAGTATTACTGGTCGAACTGGCATCGCGAGCTGGGCAAGCTGGCGATGGACGTACTGGGCGAAGACGCCGCCGTGATCAGCACGGACGAGCTGAGCGCGGCGCTGCAGAAGCTGTTCTTCTTCTCGCGCGCCGACACCATCTATGGCGGCAGCAACGAGATTCAGCTCAATCTCATTGCCGAGCGCGGTTTGGGCATGCCCAGAGAACCACGCGGCAGCTAAGCCCCAACCGTAAGCCGCAGGGCTTTACTGCGTGTGGTTCTCGATCTGGTTGTGGTTTCGTGCGCCTGTCGGCGCCCGAGGTACTTCTCTTTGCTCGTGCAAAGAGAAGTACCCAAGAGAAAGCACGCCCTACGCCTCGCATCCGTCGCCGCTCACGCGGCGCCGGCAGCCAACCCCGCCCCGCGTGCTCGGGGCCGTTGCAGACGCGCCATCCATGGCGCGGCTGCAACTGAGCCGAACTTCCTGTTCGGCTCTCCCGCTGCGCTCGCTGCGCTGCTCGGTGCGAGGCAAAGGGGGTTAAAGGCAACAGCAAAGCACAGCGCAGCCGCGCTCATCGCGCGAAGCTGCCGTGGCTTTTGATGTTGGGGTCCCCGTCTCTGGCGCTGAGCTGTGCGGCG
>NZ_FOFS01000028.1 GCF_900111015.1 Solimonas aquatica
GGCTGACCCTGGTAGATGATCTCGGCAGCATCCGGCTCCAGCTGCGGATGCGTGGCCGGCACGTGATAGCCCTCGAAGAACGCTTCCTGCGCCACCTTCCAGTTGGCTTCGACGGGCAGCGCCTTCCACCAGTAATGCCGCATCTGGCCAATCGCCAGATCTTCCAGCAGCTGCCGGACCGGCGCGATGTAGTCGTCGAAGGAACCCGGGTTCTTGTCGAAGTTGATGAACACGAAACCGGCGTGCACCACCTGGTGGACTTCACGCAGGGCGACATCGCTGTCCCGCAGCTGGCCGCCGCGGAACTGTCCGCGCTCCAGCACGTATTCATTCTGTCCGGCGAGATTCCAGCGCCAGCCATGGAAGGGACAGATGATCTTCTGGTTTTCGAAATGACCGCTGCCGCCGGGGCTCAAGGCCGTGCCGCGGTGCAGGCAGACATTGTGATAGGCCTTCACGGTGTCGGCGTCCACGCGCACGATGAGCACGGACTGATCGCCGATCTCGTAAGTCGTGTAGTCGCCGGGCTCGGGAATCTCGTCCAGACGTGCGGCGGCCTGCCAGACCTTCAGCCAGAGCTTGTCCTGCTCGAGCCTGGCAAACGCCGGGTCGGTGTAACGGCCGCTGCGGATCCCGTGTTCCAGCGTACGCCAGCTCTCGGGCCAGGGGGCCGGTGCCAGGTCGTTCATACGCTCGCTCCTCCCGACTTGTGGCCGGCTGCTTACAGAATTTCAGCGATCAGGGCGCCCACCGCATACACCTCACCGGCGGCGGCGTGAATCTTCAGCGTGCCGGAAGCCGGCGCTTCGACTTCCTGCACCGACTTGTCCAGCTCCAGGGTGTACAGCGGCTTGCCGGCTTCGACTTTGCCGCCGTCGGCCACCAGCCATTCGGTCAGCGTGCCTTCCTGGGCGGAGAAGCCAATCTGCGGAATACGGACTTCGGTGCTCATGACTTATTTCTCTAGCGTTTTGCGGATCGCCGCTTCGATGGCGCTGGGCTGGTACAGATACGCCTGTTCCAGCACCTTGGTGAAGGGCACGGTGACATCGCGCGAGGCCACGCGCAGCACCGGGGCCTTGAGCTGGCCGTACAGGGCTTCCTGGATGCGCGCCACCACTTCGGCGCCCACGCCAAAGCTCTTGGGCGCTTCGTGCACCACCACCGCGCGGCCGGTCCTGGCCACGGATTGGATGACGGTGTCGCTGTCCAGCGGCGAGACGGTGCGCAGATCGACGATCTCCACCGAGATGCCTTCACCTTCCAGCTTCTCGGCAATCGTGAGGCTGTCGCGCAGGGCGCGGCCGTAGCCGATCACCGAGACATCCTTGCCGGGCTTGACCACATGGGCCTTGCCCAGCGGGATTTTCACGCCCTTCTCCGGCGCCGGGCCGGTCTGGGTGCGGGTGACGGCGTCTTCGATGAACAGGCAGGGATCGTCATCGAAGATGCAGCCCAGCATCAGGCC
>NZ_FOFS01000021.1 GCF_900111015.1 Solimonas aquatica
AGCGGGCGCCAGAGCCGGGGTGTGCTTTCTCTTGCTTACTTCTCTTTGCACAAGCAAAGAGAAGTAAGTCCGCCGCCGGAGGGCGGCGGAAGAAGCCAATAGATCGAGCACAACGCAACGCAACTAACAGCAAAGCCATGGCGGGTTATGGCGCTGGCGCGCCTAACCCGCCCTACGGGTTCGCAGATCTGCGCGGCGCTTCAGGCCAGATGTGGTTTTGCCAGATATTCTTCTGACTGCATCTCAGTGAGACGCGAGAGCGTGCGCTGGAATTCGAAGCGCAGGCGCTCGCCGGCGTAGAGTTGTTCGCGCGGTACGTCGGCGGCGATCAGCAGCTTCACGCCGCGATCGTAGAACTCGTCGACCAGATTGATGAAGCGCCGCGCCGCGTCCTCGCGAAACACCGTCAGCTGCGGCACGCGCGAGAGCAGCACGGTGTGATGCGTGCGGCCGATCTCGATGTAGTCGGCGGCGCCGCGCGGGCCTTCGCAGATTTCATCGAAGTCGAACCAGATCACGCCGTCCTGCTCGCGTCGCGCACGGATCACGCGGTCGTTGATCTTCAGGTCCACCGCCTCGGCGTTTTCGCTGTGCGCGATGTGGTCGAACCAGGTGGCGAGATTGGCCTCGGCCTTTTCATCGCAGGGATGATGGTAGATATCGGCCTGCGTCAGCTGGCGCAGGCGGTAATCAATGCCGCCGTCCACGTTCAGCACCGCGACGTGACGCTTGAGCAGATCGATGAAAGGCAGGAAATTGGTGCGCTGCAGGCCGTTCTCGTAGAGCCGCTGCGGGGCAATGTTGCTGGTCGCCACCAGGGTCACGCCGTGACGGAACAGGTTTTCGAACAGCCGGCCCAGAATCATGGCATCGGCGATGTCGGAAACGTAAAACTCATCGAAACACACCACGCGCACGTCGGCGGCGTATTCGGCGGCGACCAGTTTCAGCGGGTCGCGTTCGTCCGGATAGCGTTTGCGCCGCTCATGCACGTCCAGCATGAAACGGTGAAAGTGCGTGCGCAGCTTGGCGGCGAAGGGCACGGCTTCATAGAAGCAGTCCATCAGATACGTCTTGCCGCGACCCACGCCGCCCCACATGTACAGGCCCTGCACCGGCGGCCAGTCGTGCCGGCGCAGCCAGCGGCGCGGCTTGGCTTCGAGCAGATTCTCGTAGACCTGCTGCAGGGCCTTGATCGCCTGCTCCTGCGCCGCGTCGTGCGTGAAGTCCTCACGCTGCAGATCGCGGCGATAACGTTCCAAAGGCGCAATGGTGTTGCGCAGCGGCATGAAAGAGATTCCTAGCGCAGGCGCGCGCCAAACAGCCGCGCCAGATGCGGATTGAGAAACAGGCCGCGCGGATCGAGTTCCTCGCGCAGCTTGCAGAAGTCGTCGAAGCGCGGATAGAGCGTGCGCAGCTCGGCGGCGGTCTTGTCGTGCGGCGAAGCCCAGTGCGGACGGCCCTGCACGCGGTCAAAGATTTCCGTCACCGCCGCGTAGTAGTCGGCGTGGGGTTGTTCGCGATAGGCCGGCACCGAGATGCAGGCACTGTCGCGCTGGTACTGCGGCGACAGCCAGGCGTCGTCAGCGCGCACGTAGCGGATTTCGACGGGTACATGCACGCGCAGCGCCAGCGCGTGTGTGAGCCGGTCAAGCTGACGCAGCACTTCCGGCAGGCGCGGCGCGGGGATGGCGTATTCCAGATGTTCCACCGGCGTGCGGCGCGGCGCGGCGTAGGCGTGCTCGGCGTTGAGAATCAGCACTTCCTCGCGCCGGCGCGTGGCGAGCATGGCGCTGGCGCGTTCGGCCGATTTCTGTGAGCGCTTGGCCAGGGCGCGCATGCCGCGCAGATACACCTGGCTGAAGAACTGCCGCCGCAGCGTCTGCCAGCTCAGCTGCGAGGGCGGCGTCTCGCGGGTCTCGTCGGTGAAATGCAGGCGCACGGTGTGCGCGTAGGGAAACCACATCAGATCCAGGCTGCGATGTTCGCTGCGCAGCTCATGCAGGCGGGTCAGCGCCTCGCCGAAGCTCACGCGCTTTTCGCCCACGCGCAGGCGGTAATGATCCACGCACTGCAGCTCGACATGCGTGATCACGCCCAGCGCGCCGAGCGAGACGCGCGCGGCGTCGAACAGCTCCGGCAGCTGCTCGCGCGAGCAGCTGCGCAGCGAGCCGTCGGCCAGCACCAGACGCAGACCGGTGACCATGCTGGAGAGATTGCCGAAGGCCATGCCACTGCCATGCGTGCCGGTGCCGATGGCGCCGCCGATGCTCAGGCCGTCGGTGCTGGGCGCGGTTTCCAGGGCCAGATCGCGTTCGGCCAGCTGCTCGGTGAGCTCGGCCAGCGTGGTGCCGGCGCGCACCCAGACGCGGCGGCGCTGCACATCGGCCGAATCGATGCCGGTGAAGCGCGCCAGTGACATGTGGTTGTCGTCGGTCCAGCACAGCGGCGCGTAAGAGGCGCCGCTGCCGATCACGCGCAGGCGCTCGCCTTCCTCGGCGGCGCGCAGCACCTCGGCCTGGATTTCCTCCAGGGTCAGCGGTTCGGCGGTGTGGTTGGGTTCGCACTGCGTGGTGCCGGCCCAGTTGCGCCACTGCGGCTTGCTTGCCGGTGGCGCCAGATGCAGACGGAACAGGGGATTCATGCGGCTTGCTCCAGGGCTTCGGCGGCGTCGCGATCCGGTTCGCCGCAGAGGCGCAGCACCTGTTCGCGGACCCGCTCGCGCAGCCGCACGGCCACGGTGCGGTGATCGCCCGCCTCGGGATGCAGCGGCGGGGCGATGTGGATTTCCAGCGGCTGCCAGCGCGGCAGCTTGCGGCCGCCGCCATACAGGCGCCGCGAACCGCGGATCGCCGCCGGCACCACCGGCGCGCCACAGCGGGCAGCCATCAGAAACGCGCCGAGCTTGAACGGCAGCAGGCCCGCTTCATCCTCGAACGTGCCTTCGGCGAACACGGTGAGGGCTTCGCCGGCGTGCAGCTTGCGCATCAGGCTGCGCGTGGCGGCGGCGCCGGCGCGCGAATCGCTGCGGTTGACGAACACCACGCCCATGCGGCTCAGGCACTGGCCGACCAGCGGCCAGCGACCGGCGCCGTCCTGCACCACGAAGCTGTAATGACGCGGCAGCACGGCGGTGAGCACGATGCCGTCCAGATAACTGGCGTGATTGCAGACCACCAGATTGCTCCCGGCAGGCAGGTGCTGCAGGCCACGCACGCGCAGCGGCACGCCGATGCAGAGCAGCATCAGGCGCACGGCCAGGCGTCCGGTCTCGCGGCGCAGGGCCAGCGTCGGGCCGAGAATCACGGCCAGACAGACCGGCGGGATGAGCAGCACCAGCACCAGGGCCGCGTAAGGGGCGTAGAAACAATCGAGGAGGCGGCGCATGGGCCGTTATTATAGGAATCGTGACCGCAAAAAAGCCTGCAGCCGACGAAACCACTGCTTTGGCCGCCGAAGACCAGGCCGCCATCGAGCGCTTCATCGACCGCCTCTGGCTGGAGCGCGGCTTGTCCCGCAACACCCAGGCCTCTTATCGCAGCGATCTGAAACTGCTGGCGCGCTGGCTGCATGGCCGCAGCGCCAGCCTCGCCGAGGCCAGCGAGGCGGATCTGCGTGGCTATCTGGCGGCGCAGGCGCGGCAGCCGCGCAGCCAGGCGCGGCTGCTCTCGGCGCTGCGCCAGTTCTACCGGCACCTGCATGCCGATCGCCAGCGCGAGGATGATCCCAGCGCCCGCCTGGAAGCGCCGCGCCTGGGCCTGCGCCTGCCCAAGACCTTGAGCGAGATCGACGTGAGCGCGCTGCTGGAGGCGCCGGACTGTGAAGAGGCCCTGGGTCTGCGCGACCGCGCGATGCTGGAGCTGATGTACGCCTCCGGCCTGCGCGTGAGCGAGCTGATCAGCCTCAAGCTGTCCAGCGTGGACCTGCGCCGCGGCGCGCTGCGGGTGCTGGGCAAGGGCGGCAAGGAGCGCATGGTGCCGACCGGCGAAGAGGCCGTGCACTGGCTGCAGCGTTACCTGCAGGAAGTGCGGCCCGACCAGGCCCTGGCCGGCGAGGACAGCCTGTTTCTCAGCGCGCGCGGTGCGGCGATGACGCGACAGAATTTCTGGCAGCGCATCCGTCTGCACGCCGCTGCGGCCGGCATCCGTGCCGCGCTCTCGCCGCATACCCTGCGCCATGCCTTTGCCACCCATCTGCTGGAGCACGGCGCCGATCTGCGCACCGTGCAGGCGCTGCTGGGCCATGCCGACCTGTCGACCACGCAGATCTACACGCACGTGGCCAAGGCGCGGCTGCGCGAGCTGCATCAGCGGCATCATCCGCGCGGCTGAACCGGCGCCCGGGCTTGCTGTCATAATGCAAGTCCCTCAATTTCTGCTGCGGAAATCTCGCGTATGAAGGCTGGCTTAAGTCTGGGTCTGGTGTTGGTGGCGCTGGCCATCGGCGGCTGCGCCGGCAAGAAGGAGAGCGGCGCCGAACAGGTGCAGGCCAAGCTGGCGAAGCTGCTGCCGGGGCTCAAGCCCGAAAACGTGCGCCCCGCGCAGGCGGCCGGTCTGTACGAGGTGCAGGACGGCGCCAACTTCGGTTACGTCACCGCCGACGGCAAGTATCTGATCACCGGTGATCTGGTCGATCTGGCCTCCGGCCAGAGCCTCACCGAAGTCACCCGCCGCGGCAATCGTCTGGCACAGCTCAAGACCCTGGGCGAGCAGAACATGATCGTGTTCCCGGCGCAGGGCGCGGCCAAGCATGTGGTGACGGTGTTCACCGATGTCGATTGCGGCTACTGCCGCAAGTTCCACAGCCAGATCGCCGACTACAACGCCCGGGGCATCGAGGTGCGTTATGTGTTCTATCCGCGCACCGGCCCGGATACCGATTCCTTCCGCAAGGCCGAGGTGGTGTGGTGCTCGGCCGACCGCAAGACCGCGCTCACCGAAGCCAAGCTCGGCGGCGCGGTCAACGGCAATACGCAGTGCGACAATCCGGTGCGTCGCGAATGGGATCTGGGCAATGATCTGGGTCTGCGCGGCACGCCGATGCTGGTGCTGGAGGACGGCAGCGTGGTCAACGGCTATCTGCCGCCCGATGCCCTGGCGCAGCGCCTGGAATCGCCGGACAGCGGCGGCCTCGCGCATCGCGGCTAAAGCCTTTTAAAAAGCCTTTTTCCGGCGCGGCCCGTGTGGGTCGCGCCGGGCCCGTCTGGCCTGCGGTAAGCTGCAAGCCTGCGGACGCCGGTCACTTTTGATCCTTCAGCGATGTCCAAGCCCAATCCAGCATCACCCGCGCCGCCGGAAGCGGCACGGCCGGTAGACGGCGAACGCAGTCTGCGCTGGCAGCGCTGGAAGACCGTCGCCACCGTGCTCGCCGCGCTGCTGATGACGGCCCTGATCATCTACGCGCTGCAGCGGCTGACCGAGGAAATCCGTTACGCCGATCTGCTGCATGCGATCCGTGGCACGCCGCGCAGCGGCATCCTGCTCGCGGTGCTGGCTACCGCCGCCAGCTTCCTGGCCCTGAGCGGTTACGACTTCTCCAGCCTGCGCTATGTCGGCGGCACGGTGCGGCCGCGCATCGTGGTGCTCACGTCCTTCATCGCCTATGCCCTGGGCAATACCGTGGGCCTGGGCGTACTGACCGGCGGCGCGGTGCGCCTGCGCATGTACACGGCCGCCGGCGTGGAGGCGCCGCTGGTGGGCCGCGCCATCGCCTTCAATGCCCTGGCTTTCGGCATCGGCATCTCCACGCTGGGCGCGCTGGGCCTGCTCTGGGGCGCGGGGCAGGTGGCGCGCATCGCGCATCTGCCGCCGGAGCTGCTGCGCGGTCTGGCGGCGTTGATTCTCATGCTGGTCTCGGCCTTCGTGGCGATCTGCGCGGCGCGACGCGAGTTCAGCCTCGGCCCGCGCATCCAGATCAAGCTGCCGGAGCCGGGCCTGGTGCTCAAGCAGCTGGGCATCTCGGTGCTCGAACTGGTGTTCTCCGCGGCGGCGCTGTGGTTCCTGCTGCCGCATTCCGGCATCGGCTTTCCCAGCTTCATCGCCTTCTACGCCATCGCCATCACCCTGGGCCTGATCAGCCATGTGCCGGGTGGTCTGGGCGTGTTCGAGGCGGTGATGCTGCTGGCTTTCTCGCATCGCCTGCCGCTGGATCAGCTGGCCGGCGCGCTGGTGCTGTACCGCGGCGTCTATTACCTGCTGCCGATGCTGCTGGCGGTGGGCCTGCTGGCGCTGATCGAGATGCGCTCCGGCGTGGGCGCGCCGGTGACCCGCGCGGCGGCGCGGCTGACGCCGGTGGCGCTGTCGGCCTTCACCCTGGTGGTGGGCGTGATGCTGCTGGTGTCGGGCGCCACGCCCGCCACCGACGAAGCCTCGGAACTGCTGGCGGCGCGCGTGCCGCTGCCGCTGGTGGAAGCCTCGCATTTCATCGGCAGCATCGCCGGCATCGCCTTCCTGTTCATCGCCCGTGGCCTGCTGTATCGCGTCGATGCCGCCTGGTGGGCGGCGCTGCTGCTGACCTTCATCAGCTTCTGGCTGGCCCTGCCCAAGGGACTGGCGGTCACCGAAATGATGGTGCTGGCGCTGCTGGGCGGCGCGCTGGCGGTATCGCGCAAGGAGTTTTACCGGCGCGCCTCGCTGCTCACGGTGAGTTTCTCCACCGGCTGGCTGCTGGCGGTGGCCTGCGTGATCGCGGCGGTGTTCTGGGTGCTGTTCTTCGCCTACCGCGACGTGTCCTACGGCAACGAGCTGTGGTGGCAGTTCACCTTCAACGGCAATGCGCCGCGCTCGCTGCGTGCGATCACCGCCATCGCGGTCATCGCGCTGGCCATCGCCTTGTGGCGGCTGATGCGCCCGGTGTCCGGGCGTGTGCAGCTGCCGACCGCCGAAGAACTGCAGCGTGCGCTGGGCGTCATCCGCAAGCAGAACCGCGCCGACGCGCTGCTGGCGATGACCGCCGACAAGGGCTTGATGTTCTCCGCCTCCGGCAACAGCTTTCTGATGTACGGCAAGCGCGGCCGTTCCTGGGTGGCGCTGGGCGATCCGGTGGGCCCGGCCAAGGAGTGGCCGGAGCTGGTCTGGCGCTTCATCGAGATGGCCACCGCGCACGGTGACCGGCCGGTGTTCTATCAGGTGCGCCCGCAGTCTCTGCCCATGTATCTGGACGCCGGTCTGCGCATGCTCAAGCTCGGCGAGCATGCCGACGTGGCCTTGCCGGAGTTCACGCTCAAGGGCAGCGCGCGCGCCAATCTGCGCCACGGCGCCAGCCGCGGCGAGCGCGAGGGCCTGAGCTTCGAGTGGGCCGAGGGCGAGGCGATCACGCCGCTGCTGCCCGAACTCCGCGCGATTTCCGACGCCTGGCTGCAGGAACACGAAACCCGCGAGAAGTGCTTCTCGCTCGGCCGTTTCGACGAGGCCTATCTGCGCAGCGGCGGCATCGCCCTGGCCCGTGAAGGCAGCGGCCGCATCGCGGCGTTCCTGAGCGTGATGATCACCGACACGCGCATCGAATCGGCGGTGGATCTGATGCGGTACCGGCCGGACGCGCCGCGCGGTGCCATGGATTTTCTGTTCGCGCGCACGCTCACGCATCTGCAGTCCCTGGGCTACCAGAGCTTCGGCCTGGGCATGGCGCCGATGTCGGGCATGGCCGAGCATCCCCTGGCCTCGCGCTGGCATCGCTTTGCCCGCCTGCTGTTTGCGCACGGTCAGCAGTTCTATAACTTTCAGGGGTTGCGCGCGTTCAAGGAAAAGTTCGCGCCCAGCTGGGAGCCGCGCTATCTGGTGGCGGCGGGTGGTACGGGCCAGCTGCTGGCCCTGGCGGACATCGCCGCGCTGGTCAGCGGCGGCATCAAGGGAGTCATCAGCAAATGAGGGTTTTGTCGGGCTGGCGTTTAATGGCGGCGATGCTGTTGCCGCTGCTCTGCGGCGTGGCACAGGCGGAGCAGACGCTTTCGCATGGCCGCTTCGAGACCGTGACCCTGTATCCGCCCAAGGGCCAGGTGAAGAGCTTTGTCATGGCTTTCTCCGGCGCCGGCGGCTGGCAGGCACACGACGCCTATATCGCAAAGCTGCTGGCTGGTGAAGGTGCGCTGGTGGCCGGCATCGATCTGCGCGAGTTTTACCGCGAGATGAGCAAGGACCCCGGCGACTGCTACTACGCCAGCGGTGACCTCGAAAACCTGAGCCGCTACGTGCAGGCCTACTATCGCCTGCCCACGTATTACCCGCCGATTCTGGTCGGCGAGGGACTGGGCGCGAATCTGGCGTATGCCATGAACGCGCAGGGCGAGGCCGATCAGTGGACCGGCACCATCTCCCTGGGCTTCTGTCCGCAGACCGGTTTGCGCAAGCCCTTCTGTGCCGGCAAGGGCGTGCGTTATCCGGGCAAGATCAAGCCCAAGAACAAGAACCTGCTGAGTCTGGCGCCGGCGGCTGCGCTGCACGCGCCCTGGACCTGGATCGATCCGGAAGGCGCGGAGGCCTGCGAGGCGCCGGCCAGCTTTGCCGACAACGAGCAGGCGCAGCGGCTCAGCGCCGCCGCGGCGGATCGTGATCGCCTGCTGCTGCAGCGTTACCGCCTGCTGGTGGCCAAGCTGGAACCCGAGGAGCCGGCGTTGCCGGGCTCGCTCAGCGATCTGCCCCTGATCGAACTCAAGCCGGTCAAGGATCAGAGCGAGGATTTCGCGGTGCTGCTGTCGGGCGATGGCGGCTGGGCGGATCTGGACAAGCGCGTGGCCACGGTGCTGCAGGCGCGCGGCATTCCGGTGGTGGGCGTGGACTCCCTGCGCTATTTCTGGAACGAGCGCACGCCCACCAGCGTCGCCGGCGATCTGGACCGCATCGTCCGTTACTACATGACGCGCTGGCACAAGCAGCGCGTGCTGCTGATCGGTTATTCGCAGGGCGCCAACGTGCTGCCGTTTGCCCTCAACCGCCTGCCCTCCGCCACACGCGGCAAGGTGGCGGTCACCGTGCTGATGGGCCTGGGTGAACGCGCCGACTTCGAGTTCCACGTCAGCAACTGGGTCAGCGAGAGTGACAGCGGCCTGCCGATCGCACCGGAGATGCAGCGCATCGTCGAGGGCAATCCGGTGTGCATCTACGGGGTCAAGGAAGATGATTCGCTGTGCCCGAAACTGGATGCCAAGAAGATTCATCTGATCCAGTTGCCCGGCGCGCATCACTTCGACGGCAACTATGAGCACCTTGCCGATCTGATCATCGCGGCGGCCGCACGTCAGCCATAGCGCACAACTGCACGCGGCGTATGCGAAGGCGTCGCGCGGTCTTGCCGACGACCGGTAGCTGCAAAGCGAAGCTTTATCGGTACACTGAAACCGTAACGCAACGGGTTTTTCAGGAGTACCAGTACTGCCCGTCATGTCGCAGTGGAAGCACCGCCGAGTTGCGCGCCTGTTGCGCGCGTCTGACAACGGCCGGTCCGATGCCGGCAAGGTTTCGCTAACGCTCGCGCTCTGCGGGCTACGGCCAGCCAGCGGTAGATGGGCGAGACAGCCGCCTCCCTGGCACGCTGGCCGCAGCTTTCATTTCTTTGACTTTCCACGCCAGCGGCTTGCCCGCCTTCACGCCGGCTTTGTCTGTGCCAGCGCGATGTCGAGTATTTGTCGGAGCGCCGCGTCGATGCCGTCAGGATGATGACGGTGACGGATCGTGAAGCATGGCACGCGGCCAAATTCTGACGTCCGGCGCCCTTGTCATACCTCGTGGCAGCCCTGCCTGCCTGAGCCCAGCGCCAAGCATCGGCTGGCCCCATCCGTCGGCAGCAGGCGTTCACCGTTCGTTGGGAAAAACCTACCGGATGCCCAGGCTCGATGGGAACTTGCATGGGCCTTGCATTACTTATGGTGCAAGCAAGCTGAACGGCTCGCGTCATGGACGGTCCCAGACAAGAGCCTTGATCTGCGTCAAGGTGTTTATGTGGAATCGCGTACAGCTGAGGTTTGGTCGGACGCGGCACACTGCATTCAGTGGCTAGCGATAGCCAACGGAGGGATGGGCGATGAGCGTATTGGACAGTTTCCGCCAGCAGTATCTGAAGGCGCGTCAGGAAGAGATGTCGCTTGAAGAGTATCTGGCGCTCTGCAAGCAGGACCCGCTGGCCTACGCCACGCCGGCGGAGCGCATGCTCGCCGCCATCGGCGAGCCGGAGCTGATCGATACGCGCAACGATCAGCGCTTATCCCGTCTGTTCTCCAACCGCGTGATCCGCCGCTATCCGGCGTTTCGCGAATTCTTCGGCATGGAGGATGTCATCGCGCAGGTGGTGGCCTTCTTCAAGCACGCTGCGCAGGGCCTGGAAGAGCGCAAGCAGGTGCTTTATCTGCTGGGTCCGGTGGGCGGCGGCAAGTCTTCCATCGCCGAGCGTCTCAAGAGCCTGATGGAGGCCTATCCGATCTACGCGCTGAAAGGCTCGCCGATCAATGAATCGCCGCTGGGCTTGTTTTCGCCCGAGCGTGACGGCGCCATGCTGGAAGCCGAGTACGGCATTCCGCGCCGCGTGCTGTCCGGCATCGCTTCACCCTGGGCGCTGAAGCGGCTGGCCGAGTTCGACGGCGATATCACCAAGTTCCGCGTGGTGCGCATCCAGCCTTCGGTGCTGCGTCAGCTGGCCATCGCCAAGACCGAGCCGGGCGACGAGAACAACCAGGACATCTCCTCGCTGGTCGGCAAGGTGGACATCCGCAAGCTGGAAGCTTTTTCACAGGACGATCCGGATGCCTATTCGTATTCCGGCGGTCTGTGCCAGGCCAATCAGGGCCTGCTCGAATTCGTGGAGATGTTCAAGGCGCCGATCAAGATGCTGCACCCGCTGCTGACCGCCACCCAGGAAGGCAACTTCAAGGGCACGGAAGGCTTTTCCGCCATTCCCTTCAACGGCATCATCCTCGCCCACTCCAATGAGAGCGAGTGGCAGACCTTCCGCAACAACAAGCACAACGAGGCCTTCCTCGACCGCGTCTACATCGTCAAGGTGCCGTACTGCCTGCAGGTGTCCGAAGAGGTCAACATCTACCGCAAGCTGCTCAGGAACAGCTCGCTGGCGAGCGCGCCCTGCGCGCCCGGCACGCTGGACATGATGGCGCAGTTCTCGGTGCTGACACGCCTGAAGGACCCGGAGAATTCCAACATCTATTCCAAGATGCGCGTCTACGATGGCGAAAGCCTCAAGGACACCGATCCGGGTGCCAAGTCGTATCAGGAGTATCGCGACTACGCCGGCATCGACGAAGGCATGAACGGTACCTCCACGCGCTTTGCCTACAAGGTGCTGTCGGCGGTTTTCAACTACGACCAGACCGAGGTCGCCGCCAACCCGGTGCACCTGATGTATGTGCTGGAGCAGCGCATCCTGCGCGAGCAGCTGCCCGAGGAAACCCAGCGCCGCTACCTGGAATTCATCAAGGGCTATCTGGCCGCGCGCTATGCCGAGTTCATCGGCAAGGAAATCCAGACCGCGTACCTGGAGTCCTACTCCGAATATGGTCAGAACATCTTCGACCGTTACGTCACCTTCGCGGATTACTGGATCCAGAATGAGGACTATCGCGATCCGGAAACCGGCGAATCCTTCGATCGCGGCGCGCTGAACAGCGAGCTGGAGAAGATCGAAAAGCCGGCCGGCATCGCCAACCCCAAGGACTTCCGCAACGAGATCGTCAACTTCGTGCTGCGCGCCCGCGCCCAGCATGGCGGCAAGAACCCGCGCTGGACCAGCTATGAAAAGCTGCGCGAGGTGATCGAGAAGAAGATGTTCTCGTCCACCGAGGAACTGCTGCCGGTGATCTCCTTCAATGCCAAGGCTTCGGTCGAGGACAAGAAGAAGCACGAGAACTTCGTCGGCCGCATGGTCGAGAAGGGCTACACCGAGAAGCAGGTGCGTCTGCTGTCCGAGTGGTATCTGCGGGTGCGCAAGTCGGCCTGAGCAAGGCCAGGAGCGGATTGAATGTCCACGATCATCGACCGTCGCCTCAACGACCGCAACAAGAGCGCGGTCAACCGCGAACGGTTCCTGCGCCGGTACAAGGAGCAGATCCGCAAGTCAGTGTCGGACATCGTGGCGGAGCGTTCGATCACCGACATGGATCGTGGCGGACAGGTGCGCATTCCCGCCAAGGACATCCGCGAGCCGCAGTTCGGTCACGGCCAGGGCGGCGATCGCGAGATGGTGCTGCCGGGCAATCACAAGTACGCCAAGGGCGACAAGATTCCGCGCCCGGAAGGTGGTGGCGGCAAGGGCAATGGCTCCGGCGAGGGGCAGGGTGATCCGGGTCAGGATGACTTCACCTTCTCGCTGTCGCGCGACGAGTTCATGAATCTGTTCTTCGACGATCTGGAGCTGCCGCATCTGGTGCGCAATGTGCTGGGCGAGGTGCGCGAGTACAAGATGCAGCGTGCCGGCTACACGCCCAGCGGCGTGCCGGCCAATCTCTCGGTGGTGCGTTCTTTGCGCAATGCCATGGCGCGTCGCATCGCCATCGGCGCGCCCCTCAAGCGCGAGCTGGCCGAGTTGCAGCAGCGCGAGGTGCCGCCGGACGAGGAAATCGCCGAGCTGCAGCGGCGCCTGGATCGCATCCCGTTTCTGGATGAGTTCGATCTGCGCTACCGGCATCGCGTCAAGATCCCGCAGCCGATCTCGCGTGCAGTGATGTTCTGCCTGATGGACGTCTCGGCCTCCATGGACGAGAACAAGAAGGATCTGGCCAAGCGCTTCTTCACCCTGCTGTACCTGTTCCTGAGCCGCAAGTACGAGCAGGTGGAGCTGGTGTTCATCCGCCACACCGACAATGCCGAGGAAGTGGACGAGGAGCATTTCTTCCACGATCCGCAAAGCGGCGGCACGGTGGTGCTGTCGGCGCTGAAGCTGATGCAGGAGATCATCGCGGATCGTTATCCCGCCGAGGCCTGGAACATCTACGGCGCGCAGGTTTCCGACGGCGATGCCTTCGGCGCCGATCCGGAAAAGAGCCGCGCCTGTCTTGCCGAGCAGCTGCTGCCCAAGCTGCGCTACTTCACTTATATCGAGGTGCCGGACGACAGCGACCGCACCAGTCCGCTGGCCTTTGCCTATCAGCGCATCGACAGCGACAAGTTTGCGATGTCCACGGTCAGCGACCGTAGCGAGGTGTATCCGGTGCTGCGCGAGCTGTTCCACAAGGAGGCCGCATGACCGCGCGTCTGGAAGGGCCGATCTCCACCGGCGCCGAATGGACCTTCGAACTGCTTGAACAGTACGACCGCGCCATCGGCGAGATCGCCCGCAACGAGTTTCACCTGGATACCTATCCCAACCAGATCGAGGTGATCGCTTCGGAGCAGATGCTCGACGCCTACGCCTCGCTGGGCCTGCCCATCGGCTACCCGCACTGGAGCTACGGCAAGGAGTTCATCCGCAACGAGCAGGCCTACCGCAAGGGTCAGCGCGGTCTGGCTTACGAGATCGTGATCAATTCCAATCCCTGCATCGCCTATCTGATGGAGGAGAACAGCCTGCCGATGCAGGCTCTGGTGATCGCGCACGCCTGCTACGGACACAATTCCTTCTTCAAGGGCAATTACCTGTTCCGGCAGTGGACCAATGCCGATGCCATCATCGACTACATGGTGTTCGCGCGTAACTTCGTGATGCAGTGCGAAGAGCGTTATGGCCATGAAGCGGTGGAGTCAGTGCTGGACTCCTGCCATGCGCTGATGAGCCATGGTGTGGACCGCTACCGCCGGCCCACGCCGCTGTCGGCCGAGGAGGAGCGCGCCCGTCAGCGCGAACGTTCCGAATACGCCTGGAAGCAGTACGACGAAATCTGGCGCACGCTGCCGGCGCGCGGCAATCAGGGCCGCGACAGCGCCGAGGATGTCTTGCGCTATCCGCCCGAGCCGCAGGAGAACCTGCTGTACTTCATCGAGAAGCACGCGCCGAAGATGGAGATGTGGCAGCGCGAGATCGTGCGCATCGTGCGCAAGCTCGCGCAGTATTTCTATCCGCAGGGTCTGACCAAGGTGATGAACGAGGGCTGGGCCACGTTCTGGCACTACACCTTGCTCAACCGGATGCATGACAAGCGCCTGGTGGACGACGGCTTCATGCTGGAGGTGCTGCAGTCGCACACCAATGTCGTCACCCAGCGCGGTTACGACCAGCGCGGCTACGGCGGACTCAATCCCTATGCCCTGGGCTTCGCGATGATGACGGACCTGCGCCGCATCTGCGAAAAACCCACCGCCGAGGATCGCGAGTGGTTCCCGGACATCGCCGGTGGCGACTGGCTCAAGGTGCTGGACTTCGCCATGCGCAACTACAAGGACGAGTCCTTCATCGGCCAGTTCCTGTCGCCGAACCTGATCCGCGAGTTCCATCTGTTCGCGGTGGCGGATCACAGCGAGAAGGAACATCTGCTGGTCGATTCCACGCACAACGAGCAGGGCTACCGGCGCGTACGCCAGCTGCTCTCGCAGCAATACAACCGCGATGGCCAGGTGCCCGACATCCAGATCGTGGATTACGCCCACCGCGGCGACCGCTCGCTGACCCTGCAGCACCGACTGTTCCGCGGCCGTCCGCTGGACGACGACGCCGTCGAGGTGATGAAGCATCTGGCGCGGCTCTGGGGCTTCAAGGTGCGGCTGCAGACCATCGGCGAGGATGGCCGCGTGCACAACGAGCGCGAGGCGCTGCCGGCTTAGAAACCGGCAACGAGTCGACCCGACTTCATCCGCTGCCGGACGCCGGCCAGGCCGAGGGATCCAGGGTTTGCCGATAGGCATGCCAGGTGGCGTGTCCGAGCAGCGGCAGCAGAACCAGGAAGGCCAGATAGGCCGTCAGCACACCGATGAGCACGCAGGCCACGATGATGCTGGCCCATAGCATCATCGCAGGCTTGTTGCGCAAGACCGCGTTGGCGCTGCTGACTACCGCCGTGACCGCATCGACCTTGCGATCCATCAGCATGGGCAGGGAAAACGCGCTGGCGGCGAAGACGATGCTGCAGAACAGTGCGCCAACCAGACTGCCGATGCCCAGAAACAGGGCGAGATCGCGCAACTGATAACGGCCGTGCTCCGGAAAGAAGATGTGAAGCACCGTTGCGGCGCGTGCCCAGAGCAGAAACACCACGGTCAGCACCAGGGCAAAAACCATGGTGTCGCCCAGGCGCCGGCGGATGTCGGAGAGGCTGGCGCCGAAGCTCGTGGACTGGCCCCGTTCCAGCCGCATGCTCACGGTATAGAGCTGCAGCGCGAGGCAGGGGCCGATGAACACGAAACCGCTGAGCAGGCCCAGGTACAGCCCGGCATCACCCAGCCGCCAGGCAAGGCCGGTGATGAGGTAACTGAGCATCAGCATCGCCAGGCCGTAGCAGAGACTCTGACCCGGCGCGCGCCGCAGATCGTTCCAGCCCAGGCGCAGCCAGTGCCAGGCGGCGCCGGCCGGCAGCCGCACGCAGGGCGCGGCAAAAGGCCTGGCTTCCTCCGGCGCGCTCTCGGGTGGTGGCGGGTCGCTCGGTATCGGGTCCATGGCAGCTGCGCTCCAGTTGCCCGGTTCTTATCCGTGATCCGTCGCGGCGCGTCAACACGTCAGCGCGGCTCAGATCACGACCAGAAAGCCGAGTTCCACCACCGCATCCGGCGGCAGCTGGAAGAAGGCGGTGGCGCGCAGGGCGTTGCGCAGCAGAAAGGCGAACAGCACCTCGCGCCACAAGGCCATGCCTCGCACTTCGGCGCTGGGAATGACCGTCTCGCGGCCCACGTAATAGCTGATCTGGTTCGTCGCCGTCGGTTCGAGCGCCGCGCAGCCACGCAGCGCCAGGGGAATATCCGGGGTTTCGATGAATCCGTAATGCAGGCTCATCTGCCTGAGTTCGGGCGAGACGTCGATCAGGCGCAGCCGCTCGGCTTCCGGCACCCGAGGTCGCGCCTCATAGCAGACCGTCAGCAGCACCACGGTCTGTTGCAGCACGAGATGCCGCCGCAGATGACGCAGCATGTGCGGAGGCGCCATACCATTGGGCGTGAAGAACACGGCGGTGCCGGGAATGCGGTGCAGGCTCTGGCGCGTTTCTTCGCTGCTCAGCCATTGCTGCAGCTCGGCCACCGGCCGCGCCTCGCGACCCCAGTGCTGCAGCAGCAGCCGGCGGCCATGCGCCCAGGTGGTCATGATCACGAACATCGCCACCGCGACGCTGATCGGATACCAGCCGCCGTCGGCGACCTTGAACAGATTGGCGGCGAAGAACACCGAGTCGATCAGCAGGAAGGGCGTCACCACCGCAGCGGCCAGCAGCAGATGCCAGCCGAAGCGGCGCGCGACGAAGAAGGCCAGCACCGAGGTGATGACCATGGTGGTGGCCACCGCGATGCCGTAGGCCGCAGCCAGCGCGCTGGAGCTGCGAAAGCCCAGCACCAGGGCGACGGTGGCCAGCATCAGCGTCCAGTTCACGAAGGGCATGTAGACCTGCCCGCGCTCGTGCGCGGACGTCTGGATCACGCGTGCGCGCGGCATCTGCCCGAGCTGGATCAGCTGGTGCGTGAGGGAGAAGGTGCCGGAGATCACCGCCTGCGAGGCGATGATGGTGGCCAGGGTGGCGAGGCCGATCAGCGGATACAGCGCCCAGTCCGGTGCGAGCTGGTAGAAAGGATCGCTGGCGCCGCCGGCGGTATGCAGATACAGCGCGCCCTGGCCGAAGTAGTTCAGCAGCAGCGCCGGCAGGACCAGGATGAACCAGGCCAGGCGGATCGGGCGACGACCGAAGTGCCCCATGTCGGCATACAGCGCCTCACCGCCGGTGACGGCGAGGAATACCGAGCCCAGCACCAGAAAGCCGGCGTGGCCGTGGTGCAGCAGAAAGCCGGTGGCAAACAGTGGATTGACCGCCATCAGCACACGCGGGTCCTGCGCGATGCCGTGCAGGCCCAGCGCCGCCAGCACCACGAACCAGAGCACGATCACCGGCCCGAACAGCGCGCCGATGCCGGCGGTGCCGCGCTTCTGCAGCCAGAACAGCGCGACGAGAATCAGCAGGGTGATCGGCAGCACATAGGCTTCGAAGGCCGGCGCCGCATGCTTGAGGCCTTCCACGGCGCTGAGCACCGAGATCGCGGGTGTCAGCGTGCCATCGCCATAGAGCAGGGCGGCGCCGAACAGGCCCATCAGCATCAGCACATAGCGCAGCGAGCCGCGCTTCGCGCCCCAGGGATTGAGCAGCGCGACCAGCGCGGCAATGCCACCTTCGCCATGATTGTCGGCGCGCAGCACGAAGATCAGATACTTGACCGAGACCACCAGAATCAGCGCCCACACGATCAGCGACAGCAGGCCCAGCACATTGTCCACGCTGGGGCTCAGTCCGTGACTGTCGCTGAAACACTCGCGCAGCGCGTAGATCGGACTGGTGCCGATATCGCCGAACACGATGCCCAGGGCCGCCAGGCTCAGCCGCGCGTCACGCTTGAGATTCATGCCTTGGGTTCTCCGCAAACAGGATGAGGCGGGCTCGTCGCGCCGCGTCCGGATCATGCCGTGAAGCTTGCGGACAAATGTTTGCGGGCCGATTGATGGCCATCAAGACCTTGCCGGCGCGCTGGTGCACCGCCGTCTATTTCATGGTCAGCACGGCGGCGCCCAGCAGCCGTCCGGCGCGCAGGTCCGCCAGGGCCTGATTGGCTTGCGCCAGCGGATAGCAGCGGGTCTGCGTATGTATCGGCACCTGGGGCGCCAGAGCCAGGAATTCCCGCGCGTCGCGACGGGTGAGATTGGCCACGCTCTGGATGCTGCGCTCACCCCAGAGATCGGCGTAGGGAAAGCTCGGGATGTCGCTCATGTGGATGCCGCCGCAGACCACGCGTCCGCCCTTGCGCACCGCGCGCAGCGCCGCCGGCACCAGTTCGCCGGCGGCGGCGAAGATGATGGCGGCATCCAGTGCTTCCGGCGACGGCTCATCCGAGCCGCCGGCCCAGATCGCGCCGAGCCGGCGCGCGAACTGCTGCGCGGCACTGTCACCGCTGCGGGTGAAGGCATACACCTCGCGTTTCTGCCAGCGCGCCAGCTGCGCGATCACATGTGCCGCCGCACCGAAACCGTAGAAGCCGATGCGCCGCGCCTCTGCGCAGAAGCGCAGCGCGCGATAACCGATCAGGCCCGCGCAGAGCAGCGGTGCCACCGCCAGATCGTCATAGCCCTCCGGCAGCGGCAGAACATAGTCGGCCTCGGCCAGGCAGTGCGTGGCATAGCCGCCGTCGCGCTGCCAGCCGGTGAAGCGCGCATCCTCGCAGAGATTTTCCTCGTCGTGCGCGCAGTACACGCAATGTCCGCAGGTATGGCCCAGCCAGGGCAGGCCCACGCGCTGCCCGCCGCGCAGCTGCGTCACGCCGGCGCCGAGTTGCAGCACACGGCCCACCACCTGATGTCCGGGCACGATCGGATAGGCAATGGGATCGAGTTCGCCGTCGAGCAGATGCAGATCGGTGCGGCACACGCCGCAGGCGGCGACTTCGATCAGCACCTGACCGGGTCCGGGCTGCGGCAGCGGCCGCTCCTGCGCGACCAGCGGCTGGCCGCGAGCCTGCAACACCATTGCCTGCATCATGTTCGCACTCCGCAGTCATGCCTGCATGTTGCCAGTGTGCGCCCGCCAGCCGCCGTGCGGCCAGTGCTGGGCGTTGCGGCTCATGATCCTGATCAATGAGCCGGCACCTGGGCGTACTAGCATGCGTGCTGTGCGGTTGCCATCCCGGCGCCGCGGTCCGTTCAAGGGAGCAGCTCATGAACATGAACCGCAAACTCCTTTCACCAGTGCTGCTGTTCTCCGCGCTCGGTCTGTATGGCGCGACGCTGCCGCGCTGCGCGCTGGCGCAGGATGCCGATGCCCCCGCCGAGGCACAGGTGCTGCCGGCGGTACTGGAAAGCGAAGGCATTCGTTATGTCAGCGGCGGCATCGGCAGCGGCGAGGCGGCGGCGATGCGCGCCGAGTCCCGCCACTATGCACTGACCCTGATGTTTTACGTGCAAGCGGCCAAGGCGATGTTCGTGGCCGATGTCGATGTGCTGATTCAGGACGCCGCCGGCAAGGTGCTGATGCGCACACGCAGCGAGGGACCGTTCCTGCTGGTGCAGCTGCCGGCCGGGCACTATCAGATCAACTGCGCGTATCGTGGCCAGGAAAAGCATTTCACCCTGGCGCAGAAAGGTGCGGCACCGCAGCTGGTCAACGTGATGTTCAAGGACGAGCCCGCGCCCTGACGGGGTGATGCCGGCGCGGGGTCCTGATCTTTTGCGCCGCCCTGTCGCAGAGGCGGCGAACTTGCTGCGCTGTTCGATGCTAGCGCGACTCCAGCGTCGCGATCAGGGCTTGCGGCTCGCTGCCGGCCAGCAGCTGCGCGGCCGACCAGGCCTGCAGCGCCTGGGCGCGTGCCTGGGCCAGGCGCGCTTGCGCCTCGGCGCGATCACGCTCCTGACGCAGGCTTTCCTCCACGCTCAGCGCCCCGGCCTTCTGCAGCGCTTCCTGCTGGGCCACCAGCTGATCGCGGTACAGCAGTTCCTGCTGCAGGGCGGTGATATTGGCGAGCGCCGACTGATAGCCCGCCTGTAGCGCCTTGAGCTGGCTTTGCGTCTGGCGCTGCTGCGCGGCGCTGCGCTGCATTGCGCTCTGTGCCTGGGCCTGAGCGCTGTTGCTGCGCTGATAGGCGCCGGGATCCAGGGGCACGGTGAAGTGCGCGGTGATGCTCCAGCTGTCCTGCTTTTCGCTGTTGCCCTGGAATTCGTAGTAGTCGGCGCCGCCGGAGAGCGAGGGCAGCAGCGCGCGCTTCTGGGCGCGGGCCTGCGCCTCGGCGGCCTGCGCCTGCGCCTGCGCGATCTGCACCGGCAGGGTGTCGGCGGCACTCAGCTTGGGCCAGGCCGGAATCGACAGCGGCTCGGCCTGCGGCAGATGGCGCTGGCCACTGGCCTCTTCGAGCACGGCCAGGGTCTGCTCCTGCTCACCTTGCAGGCGCACGCGCTCGGCCTGCACGCGCGCTGCTTCGCTCTGCGCCATGCGCAGTTCGGTGAGACTCAGCTCGCCGGTCTTGACCTCGACGCTCACGCGCTTGAGCGTCGCGTCCACACGCTGCTCCTGCAGTGCCAGCGCCGCGAGCTGGGTCTGCAGCGACTGCAGATCAGCGTAGGCGCTGAGCGCCTCGTGCAGCTTGAGCAGGGTCTGCTGGCGCAGGGACAGTTCGGCGATGCGCAGATCCTGCTGCGCCGCTTCACGGCCGGCGGCAATCACCCCGAACAGATCGATGGGCAGCTGGTAATTGGCGCCGTAACGGAATTGCTCGCGCGCAAACGGCGGCGTGGCCAGGCTCTGCGGACTCAGCACGCCGAGGAAGCGCGGGTCTTCATAATGCGCGGCATCCACGCCTGCGGCGCCGGCACCGAGGTAGCGCAGGCTGACGGCATCGAGCTGATGCTGCGCGCCCAGCGCCTGCTGCTGCTGGGCGGCGATGGCGGGATGGGCGAGGGTTTCGCGCAGCAGATCGCCGATCTCATTGGCCAGCGCCGCGGCGCTCTGGCTCAGCAGCGTGCCGCCGAGCGCCAGTGACAGAAGGGTGTTGCCAAAGCGCATGGTTCAGGCCACCTGCAGGACAGCCGCTTGCAGACGCGCGGCCGGCATCAGACCGGCCTGCTGCCAGACCGGCTGGCCGTCGCGGAACACCGCGAAGTAGGGAATGCTGCGAATGCCGTAGCGCAGCGCCAGATTCTGCTGCGCTTCGGTGTTGACCTTGAGCACCAGGGCGCGGCCGGCCAGCGCGGATGCCGCCTGCGCCACCTCGGGCGCCGCCATGCGGCAGGGACCGCACCAGGGCGCCCAGAAGTCCACCAGCACCGGCACGCGGGCCTGCGCCAGAATCGCATCGAACTGCGCCTCGTCCACTTCCAGGGCCTGATCCTGCGGCGGCAGCGCGCCGCCGCAGGCGCCACAACGGCCCTGATCAGCCAGATGCCGCAGGGGAATGCGATTGCCGCGCCCGCAATGCGGGCAGCTGCGGATGGACGATGCCGGGTTCATGATGCGCTCGCGTCTCAGTGCTTGTCCTGCAGGCGCAGGATGCCCAGGGCCTTGAGCACGTATTTCTCGAACACCGGCTCACTGTTGCCGCTGCGCATCTTGGCGATGAAATATTTCTCGAAGGCGATCTTGGCCAGGTGCACCCACTTGCCCTGCTTGGCCCAGGTCACGTTGCGCGGCGGAATCTGCGGCAGCGCCACGAAGGCCGCGCCCTCATCGCCCATGTCGGCGAGGCAGATTGCATTCCAGGTGGCGCGATGCGTGGGCGCCTTGCCCTCGATGGCTTCCTTGATGTTCTCGACGATGGCGGTGACCATGGATTCGATCATATAACCGGTCTTCGGCGCGCCGGTGGCAATCGGCGTGGCCTCCACCGGCGGAATCGCCACGCAGACGCCGGCGGAGTAGATGTTCGGATACTTGGGGTTGCGCTGGAACTCGTCGATCAGCACGAAGCCGCGCGGATTGCACATCTCCTTGACCGCCGCCACCGCATCCACGCCCTTGAAGGCGGGAATGAACATGTTGAACTTCGACGGCAGCTCGTGCTCCTTGATGACTTCGCCCTTGTCGTTGTGCTCGGCCACGCGCACCGCCTCGGGCTTGGCTTCGAGCAGCTTGGCATTGGTGATCCACTTGATGTGGCGCTGGCGCATGGCGGTTTCCAGCATGCCCTTGGAGTCACCGACGCCGCCCAGCCCCATGTGACCGATATAGGGCTCGCTGGTGACGAACGTCATCGGCACCTTGTGGCGCAGCTTGCGCTTGCGCAGGTCGGCGTCGACGATCAGCGCGAACTCATAGGCCGGGCCGAAGCAGCTGGCGCCCTGCACGGCGCCGATCACGATGGGGCCGGGGTTCTTGAGGAAGGCCTCATAGGCTTGCTTGGCGTGCGCCGCGTGCGGCGTGGTGCACACCGACTGCGTGTGCGCCTGCGGCCCCATGCCGGGGATCTCATCGAAGGCGAGCTTGGGACCGGTGGCGATGATCAGGTAGTCATAGCCCAGCTTGCCGCCGTCGGCCAGCGTCAGGCTGTTGGCGGCCGGGTCCAGCGTCTGCACTGCCTGCGGGATGAAGGCGATGCCCTTCTTGCTCAGCACCGGCGCCAGGGGCACACAGATTTCCTCCGGTGTGCGCCAGCCCACGGTCACCCAGGGGTTGGATGGCGTGAACTGAAAATGATCCTGGGCACTGACCACGGTGATTTCGTGATTCCTGCCCAGGGTCTTGCGCAGATCGTAAGCGGCGGGCAGTCCACCGACACCAGCACCCATGACGACGATTTTGGCCATGACTCACTCTCCAGATCCAACAAGCGCCCGCACTGTCTTTTTTCATCCTGCGCCGTGTGGGGGTAAGCGCAGTTGATGCCGATCAAGCCAGTGGCGCCTGCCGCCGCGCAGACTTGCCCTGAATATTCGACGCTTTTAATTTAGACATATCTAATGTAGTATTGTCAAATATGAAATGCGAGGACACAAAGCCATGGTGAAAGCGGCCAGGATCACGGGAACCGAACTGGCGCAGCTGGAGCAGCACGCCGGCGATGCCGAGCGGCTGTTGCGCGCGCTGGCCAACCGCCATCGTCTGATGGTGTTGTGTGCGCTGGTGGACGGCGAGCTGTCGGTGGGCGCGCTCAACGAGCGCGTCAGTCTTTCGCAGTCGGCGCTGTCGCAGCATCTGGCGGTGCTGCGCGAGGATGGTCTGGTTCAGACGCGCCGCGAGGCACAGACCATCTACTACTCGGTGCCGGATGGTCCGGCGCTGCAGATCGTCAGCATCCTGCATTCCACCTATTGCTGTGCGGCCCCGGCCAAGCCGGCGCCGCGCAAGCGCAAGCCCAAGGCGGCATGAGGCCGTCGCTCATTTCCAATTGCACGAGGAGACTCACCATGAACGCATCCGACACGACCCAATCCGGCGCCAGCATCGATCAGCTGGTCTTCCGCTTCGCCGGCAGCTTTGTGCTGCTGTCGCTGGCGCTGGCGCAGCTGCATGATCCGCGCTGGCTGTGGTTCACCGCCTTCGTCGGCGCCAACATGCTGCAGGCTTCGTTCACGGGCCTGTGCCCGCTGGCGATGATTCTGTCGCGCCTGGGTGTGAAGACCGGTGCGGCCTTCGCCTGCAAGTCGGCGCGCTGAGAAAATTCAGGAGAGCATCGATGCGCACCCAGGCCCTCATATTTGCCGCCACGGTATTGCTGAGTGCCTGCGGCGCTCAGGAAGCGACGCCCCCGTCGCAGGCAAAGGTGGCGGCGCCGCTGCAGCTGCAGAAGATCGAAGCTGCGGCGGTCACGCGTGAACGCGCCTTCGACGGCGTACTGGAGGCGGTGAACCAGTCCACGGTGGCGGCGCAGACCGGCGGACGCGTCGTGGAAATGGCGGTGGATGTGAACGACACCGTGCAGAAAGGGCAGGTGCTGCTGCGCCTGCGCGACACCGAACCGCGCGCGCAACGCTCGGCGGCGCAGGCGGCATACGCAGAAGCACAGGCGCAGTACGAACGCGTGAAGACGGTGTACGAGCAGCAGCTGGTGGCCAAAGCGCAGATGGAACGCGCCACCGCCGCGCGTGACCGTGCGCGTGCTGCGCTGGATGCAGCCTCCGAGCAGGAAAGCAATGCGGTGATCCGCGCGCCCTATGCCGGCATCGTCACCGCGCGTCGCATCGAGGTCGGAGAGCTGGCGGTGCCGGGCCGGCCGGTTGTTGAGCTTTTGTCACTGGACAAGCTGCGTGTGGTGGTGGATCTGCCGCAGCAGTTTGTCTCCGGCGTGCGCAGCCATCCCAAGGCGCGCGTGCAGCTGCCGGATGGTGCGGTGCTGCCGGCCGCCGCCGTGCAGCTGTTCCCTTATGCCGATGAGCACAGCCACAGTTTCCGTGCGCGCGTGGAGCTGCCGGACGCCGGTGCCCATGGCGTCTATCCCGGCCAGCTGGTGAAGGTGCTGTTCGGCTACGAAGCGGCGCCAGGGCTGGCGGTGCCAGCCGGCGCGCTGGTGCGTCGCGGTGAACTCACCGCGCTGTACGTGGCCAGGCCCAAGGGCGGTGTGGAGCTGCGCGCGGTGCGCTCTGGCGCCACGCTGGCCGATGGCCGCATCGAAATTCTCTCGGGTCTGGTCGCCGGTGAGCGCATCGCGCTCGATCCGCTCGCCGCAGCCCGCAGCCTGAGCCCGCAGGTGCGCTCGTGAGCGAGACCCCGCGGGAAAAGCTGGGTATCGCCGGACGCATCGCGGCCTTGTTTCTGGAGTCGCGGCTGACGCCGCTGCTGGCGATCACGGGCGTGCTGCTGGGCGTGTTCGCGCTGCTGGTCACGCCGCGCGAGGAAGAGCCGCAGATCGACGTCACCTTCGCCAATGTCTTCATTCCGTTTCCCGGCGCCAGTGCGCGCGAGGTGGAGCAGCTGGTGGCCAATGGCGCCGAGCAGGTCGCCTCGGAAATCAGCGGCGTGGATCATGTGTACTCGGTGTCGCGTCCGGGACTGGCGATGCTCACCGTGCAGTTCAAGGTGGGGCAGCCGCGCACCGAAGCCATCGTCGGCTTGTACAACGCCTTCTACGAGCATCAGGACTGGCTGCCGCGCGAGGTGGGCGTGGGGCCGGTGCTGATCAAGCCCAAGGGCATCGACGATGTGCCGATCTTTGCACTGACGCTGTGGAGCGAGCAGCCGCAGCTGGGTGGCGGCGAGCTGCTGCGCGTGGCGCACAGCCTGGAAGCCGAACTCAAGCGCGTGCCGGGCACGCGCAATGTCTACACCATCGGCGGTCCGGAGCGCATCGTGCAGGTGCGCCTGGATGCGCAGCGGCTGGCCGCATACGGTCTGGCGCCGGGTGATCTGCGGCAGGCGCTGATGGCCGCCAATCGTTCCGCCGATGCCGGCGTGATGGTGCGCGAGGACCAGGACATCCAGGTTCAGGCCGGCAGTTTCCTGATGCGGCCCGAGGAAGTGGCCGAGCTGGTGATCGGCATGCACGCCGGCCGGCCGGTGTACCTGAGCGATGTCGCGCAGGTGACGCTGGGCGACGAGACGCCGCTGCGCTACAGCACTTACTGCGGCGGCGCCGCCGACCAGGCTGCCGGAGGCGAATGTCATCCGGCGGTGACGCTGGCGGTGGCCAAGAAGCCGGGCGAGAACTCGGTGGTGGTGGCGCAGAAGCTGCTGCAGCGCTTCGAGCAGCTGCGCGGCGTGCTGGTGCCGGATGCGGTGCGGGCCACGGTCACGCGCAATTACGGTCTCACCGCCGAGGACAAGGCGCAGACCCTGATACACAAGCTGATGTTCGCCACCGCTTCGGTGGTGCTGCTGGTGCTGTTCACCCTGGGAAAGCGCGAGGCGGTGATTGTCGGCAGCGCTGTGATCGTGACCCTGGTGATCACCCTGTTCGCGTCCTGGGCCTGGGGCTTCACGCTCAACCGCGTCTCGCTGTTCGCGCTGATTTTCTCCATCGGCATTCTGGTGGACGATGCCATCGTGGTGGTGGAGAACATCCATCGGCACATGCAGATGGGCGGACACTCGCTGCGCGAGGCGATTCCGGCAGCGGTGGACGAGGTGGGCGGCCCCACCATTCTTGCCACCTTCACGGTGATTGCCGCGCTGCTGCCCATGGCCTTCGTCTCCGGCCTGATGGGGCCGTACATGGCGCCGATTCCGATCAACGCCAGCATGGGCATGTTCATCTCTCTGGCGGTGGCCTTCGTGCTGACCCCCTGGCTGTCGCTCAAGCTGCTCGGGCGCCATGTGCCGGGCGGCACGCACGGCGGCGAGACCGCAAAGGACTCCTGGCTGCTGCGCCTGCTGCGACAGCGCATGACGCCGTTCCTGCGGGCGCGGCAGGGACGCGGCGCGCGCGTCAAGCTCCTGCTGGGCGTGATCGGCGCGATTGCACTGTCCGTGGCGCTGCCGGTGGCCGGACTGGTGGTGCTGAAGATGCTGCCCTTCGACAACAAATCGGAGTTCCAGGTCGTGGTGGACATGCCGGCCGGCAGCTCGCTGGAGAAAACCCAGCGTACGCTGATGACCCTGGCCGACACCTTGCGCCGCGTGCCGGAAGTGACCGATGTGCAGGCCTATGCCGGCACCGCGGCGCCGATCAATTTCAACGGACTGGTGCGGCAGTACTACTTGCGCAGCGAGGCCTATCAGGGCGATCTGCAGGTGAATCTGCTGGATCGCCACCACCGCACGCGCAAGAGCCATGAGATCGTGCGCGCGCTGCGCGAGCCCTTGCAGAAGCTCGGCGAGCAGCTGGGCGCGAAAGTGAAGATCGTGGAGGTGCCGCCGGGGCCGCCGGTGATCTCACCCATCGTCGCGGAAATCTATGGCCTGGACTATGCGCGTCAGCTGGGCGTGGCGGCGCAGGTCGAGCAGGTGTTCCGCAAGACCAAAGGCATCGTCGATATCGATTCCACCATCGAGGCGCCGCAGCAGAAGCTGATCTTCCACGTCGATCGCGCCCGCGCACAGCGCCTGGGCGTGACGCAGGACGTGGTGGTGGATGCGCTGAACATGGCGCTGCGCGGCGCGGATCTGTCCTATCTGCACAGCGAGCACAGCAAGTATCCGATTCCGGTGCGCGTGCAGCTGCCGCTGGGCGAGCAGGCCGACATCGACGCGCTCAAGGCCCTGCGCGTGCGCTCGCGCGAGGGCGCGCTGGTGCCCATCGGCGAGATGGTGCGCATCGAACGCAGTCAGCGCGAGCAGTCGATCTATCACAAGGATCTGCTGCCGGTGGTGATGGTGTTCGGCGACATGGCCGGACACAGCGACAGCCCGCTGTACGGCATGGCCGCGATCTCCGGGCATCTGGACCAGCTGTCGCTGGATCAGGCGCAGCGCATCGAGCAGCGTCTGATTTCGCAGCCGGAGCTGCCCACGGCCTGGAGCCTGAAGTGGGATGGCGAGTGGCAGATCACTTATGAAACCTTCCGCGACATGGGCCTGGCCTATTCCGTGGGCCTGGTGCTGATCTACCTGCTGGTGGTCGCGCAGTTCGGCTCTTACGGTCTGCCGCTGATCATCATGGCGCCGATTCCGCTGACCCTGATCGGCATCCTGCCGGGCCATGCGCTGCTGGGGCGTGAGTTCACCGCGACCTCGATGATCGGCATGATCGCGCTGGCCGGCATCATCGTGCGCAACTCGATCCTGCTGGTGGACTTCGTGCGCCAGGCCGTGGCGCGCGGCGTGGACCTGCAGGAAGCGGTGATCCAGGCCGCCGCCGAGCGCGCGCGGCCGATCGTGCTCACGGGCCTTGCGGCGATGATCGGCGCCACCTTCATCCTCGATGATCCGATTTTCTCGGGCCTGTCGGTGTCGCTGATTTTCGGCATCTTCGTCTCGACCCTGCTCACCGTGTTCGTCATTCCCGTCGTCTACTACGCCTATCACTACCAGGCGCAAGGCATGAGCCGTGGCTAAGAACTATCGCGAGATCACCCGGTCCACCTCCGCCTCCCTGGCCAAGCTGCGCGCCGGCATTCCGGATGTGACGAAAGGCTTCAGCGCGCTGGCGCAGGCCGCCGGCAAGGAGGGCGCGCTGAGCGCCAAGACCAAGGAACTGATTGCGCTGGCCCTGGGCGTGGCCGCGCACTGCGATGCCTGCATCGGCTTTCACGTGCAGGCCCTCATCCGCCTCGGCGCCACGCGCGCCGAGATCGAAGAGGCGCTCGGCATGACGGTATACATGGGCGGCGGGCCCTCGCTGATGTACGCAGCGGACGCGCTGGCGGCCTATGAGGAGCTGTCGGCGCCGGCGGCAAGCTGAGCGCTTGCGCGGGGCTGGGGGAGTCGAACGCCCGGCCATGGAGGGCCGGGCCGGGGCGCAATCGGGAGTGAAGGTCGCGCCAGGGATGGCGCCACCAAGGCAGTCGTGGGTTCGAGTCC
>NZ_FOFS01000015.1 GCF_900111015.1 Solimonas aquatica
CCGCGCTCGGCGCCGCTTCACTGCAGCCGCAACCGCAGCGCCTTGCTCGCGACGATCACGGGGCTGGATTCGGCGGCGGGACGGCAGGGGCAACCAAAACAGCAATCGCGTGTGATGGTCTGGCTTGCGCGGACTTCAGAGCTTGCGTGCGTTGCGGCGCTTGGCTGAGGGTTCGGGGCGGGTTTCTTCGGGCGGCAATCCCACGTAACTGGCGCGCGGGCGGATCAGGCCGCCGGCGGCCTGCTGCTCCAGTGCATGCGCGAGCCAGCCGGCGACGCGGCCGGCGGCGAAGAGAATCAGCGCGGCTTGCGGGCCCAGTTCGTACACCTCGGCCAGCGCGGCCAGCGCCAGATCGGTGCTCGGTGCCTTGCCGCTGGCTTGTTGCGCGGCTTCGATGAGCGCCATCACCCGCGCATAGCCAGCGGCGCGCGGCCGCGCTTCGCCGAGCTTGCGCAGCAACAGCGCGGCACGCGGATCGCCTTGCGGATACAGGGGATGACCAAAGGCCGGCAGGCTCTCGCCGCGCTGCAGGCGCGTCAACACATGACGCTGCGCGGAGGCGGCGCTGCGCGCCTCGTGCAGGAAGGCGTAGGCGCGGGCGGTGGCGCCGCCGTGCTCGGGGCCGGATAGTGCGGCCAGGCCGGCGGCCACCGCCGCATGCAGGCTGGCGCCCGTGGAGGCAACCACGCGCGAGGCAAAGGCCGAGGCATTGAGTTCATGATCGGCACAGAGCAGCAGCGCGCAGCGCAGCAGCTCGGCGAGGCTGGCATCGCCGGGACGCCAGCTGTCGGCCAGCACCTGATGCGCGGGCCGCGCTTCCGGCGCGCAGCCGGCCAGCAGCGCGGTGGTCTGCCGCAGCAGGGCGGCGGCGCTTTCGCGGCGACGCGCCGGATCGGTGGACAGATCGCGCAGCGAGCTGAAGGCCAGCAGGGGCAGGGCGGCGGCGGTGCGGTCCAGGGCCGGCAGCTCGCGCTGCGCCAGCAGCGCGCGGACCGCCTGTGGCCAGGCTTCGGGCGCCGGCAGCGCGAAGGGATCGTGCTCGCCGCAGTCCCAGAGCAGACGCGCCACGTCTTCCAGGCTCTGGCCGCTGGCCACCAGCTCCGCCACGGCGCGGCCCCGGTAGTAATGACCTTCCGGACGGATCAGGCAGATGCGCGTCTCCAGCACCGGCAGGCCCCAGGCCAGGCTGTGCGCGGCGCCCTGCGCGGCGCTGCGCCCGGCGCCGCGGCGTTCGATGAGCCGCTCGATGTCCTGCGCCAGATACAGACGGCTGCGCGGTTCTTCGCCGGCGCGCGAATGCACATGGCCACGGCTGACGTAGGCGTAAAGCGTGGCCACGCTCACGCCCAGACGGGCGGCGGCCTCGCGGGCGCTGAGGTATTCGCTGCTGAGGGCGCCGTCGTCGGCAGGGGTGCTCATGCCCATATATTGACTGACACAATCAAGATTGATCAATAGGTGTCGCGGTGCCAGAGTATGCGCCCGCGATGGCGGCAGAGTGTGATCCGGGCCGCCCCCAAAACAGCTGAGAAATGCTTCGAGGAGCTTTCATGAGCACTGCAACATCCGCCGGCGCCCGTTTCCGCGCCGCGCTGGCCGCCGAAAAACCCCTGCAGGTCATCGGCGCCATCAACGCCAATCACGCCCTGCTGGCCCAGCGCGCCGGTTTCAAGGCCATTTATCTCTCCGGCGGCGGTGTCGCGGCTGGCAGCCTGGGTCTGCCGGACCTGGGCATCAACACCATGGATGATGTGCTCACCGACACGCGCCGCATCACCGATGTCTGCGATCTGCCGCTGCTGGTGGACATCGATACCGGCTTCGGTCCCTCGGCCTTCAACATCGAGCGCACCATCAAGAGCCTGATCAAGGCCGGCGCCGCCGCCTGCCATATCGAAGACCAGGTGGGCGCCAAGCGCTGCGGTCATCGTCCCGGCAAGGAGATCGTCAGCCAGGGCGAGATGGTGGACCGCGTCAAGGCCGCCGCCGGCGCGCGCACCGATGACAACTTCTTCATCATCGCCCGCACCGACGCCATCCAGGCCGAAGGTGTGGAGGCCGCCATCGAGCGAAGCATCGCCTGCGTGGAAGCGGGTGCCGATGCGATCTTCGCCGAAGCCGCCTACGACCTGCCCACCTACAGGAAGTTTGTCGAAGCGGTGAAGGTGCCGGTGCTGGCCAACATCACCGAGTTCGGTGCCACGCCGCTGTTCACGCGCGAGGAACTGGCGTCCGTGGGCGTGGGCATCCAGCTCTATCCGCTCTCGGCTTTCCGCGCCGCCAACAAGGCCGCCGAAGCCGTCTACACTTCGATCCGCCAGAACGGCCATCAGAAAGACGTGCTCGAGATGATGCAGACGCGCGCCGAGCTGTACGACCGCATCGGCTATCACGCGTTCGAGAACAAGCTCGACGCGCTGTTCGCGGCCAAGAAGAAGTGATGCGAAGCATCATCCCCGCGCAGGCGGGGATCTTGCGCAGATTTGAACAGCAGTGAAATGAAACCTGGATTCCCGCTGCCACGGGAATGACAAAAGCAAACGGAGAGTCAACGATGAGCGAAGCAACGCCCGCCGCCACCGGCTTCAAGCCCAAGAAGTCCGTGGCCCTGTCCGGCACCGCCGCCGGCAACACCGCGCTGTGCACCGTCGGCCGCAGCGGCAACGATCTGCACTACCGTGGCTATGACATCCTCGATGTCGCCACCAGCTGCGAATTCGAAGAGATCGCGCATCTGCTGGTGCACGGCAAGCTGCCCACGGTGGCCGAACTGACCGCCTACAAGACCAAGCTCAAGTCGCTGCGCGGCCTGCCCGCCGCGGTGAAGAGCGCGCTGGAACAGCTGCCGCCTTCCGCGCACCCGATGGACGTGATGCGCACCGGCGTCTCCGTGCTCGGCTGCGTGAAGCCGGAGAAGGACGACCACAACCATCCGGGCGCGCGCGACATCGCCGACAAGCTGATGGCCTGCCTGGGTTCCATGCTGCTGTACTGGTATCACTTCGCCTACAACGGCAAGTGCATCGAGGTGGAGACGGACGACGACTCCATCGGCGGTCACTTCCTGCATCTGCTGCACGGCGAAAAGCCGCGTGACTCCTGGGTGCGCGCCATGCACACCTCGCTGATCCTCTACGCAGAGCACGAGTTCAACGCCTCCACCTTCACCTCGCGCGTGGTCGCGGGCACGGGTTCGGACATGTACTCGGCGATCTGCGGCGGCATCGGCGCGCTGCGCGGCCCCAAGCACGGCGGCGCCAACGAAGTGGCCTTCGAAATCCAGAAGCGCTACGACAATCCGGATGAGGCCGAGGCCGACATCCGCGCCCGCGTCGAGAAGAAGGAGGTGGTGATCGGCTTCGGTCACCCCGTGTACACCGTCGCCGATCCGCGCAACAAGGTGATCAAGCAGGTGGCGCATGATCTCTCGGCCGAGCAGAGCAACATGAAGATGTACAACATCGCCGAGCGTCTGGAATCGGTGATGTGGGAAATCAAGAAGATGTTCCCGAACCTCGACTGGTTCAGCGCGGTGAGCTACCACATGATGGGCGTGCCCACCGACATGTTCACGCCGCTGTTCGTCATCGCCCGCACCAGCGGCTGGAGCGCGCACATCATCGAGCAGCGCATCGACGGCAAGATCATCCGTCCGTCCGCGAACTATGTGGGTCCCGAAGACCAGAAGTTCGTGCCGATCAAGGATCGCAAGTAAGCAGTCGCGCAAGCAGCCCCTCTCCCGGCGCTACGCGCCACCCTCTCCCGCAAGGGGAGAGGGTTCAACAGCAGCTCTCTCCTTGTGGGAGAGCCGCTGGGAATGGAGGGAACCCGCCAGCACCCCGGTAAACCGACATGACCAACACCGCCTTCCGCAAGAACCTTCCGGGCACCCAGCTCGACTACTTTGATGCCCGCGCCGCCGTCGAGGCCATCCAGCCCGGCGCCTGGGACCAGCTGCCGTACACCGCCCGCGTGCATGCCGAGAACATCGTGCGCAAGGCCGATAGCGCCAAGATCAATGACTATCTCGCGCAGCTGGTATTCCGCAAGCGCGAGCTGGACTTCCCCTGGTTCCCCGCGCGCGTGGTCTGCCACGACATCCTCGGCCAGACCGCGCTGGTGGACCTTGCCGGTCTGCGCGATGCCATCGCCAAGGAAGGCGGCGATCCGGCGGCGGTGAATCCGGTGGTGCCGGTGCAGCTGATCGTCGATCACTCGCTGGCCGTGGAGTACGGCGGTTTCGAGAAGGACGCCTTCGCCAAGAACCGTGCGGTGGAAGACCGTCGCAATGACGACCGTTTCCACTTCATCAACTGGACCAAGCTCGCGTTCAAGAACGTGGACGTGATTCCGCCGGGCAACGGCATCATGCACCAGATCAATCTGGAGCGGATGAGCCCGGTGATCTACACGCAGGACGGCGTGGCCTTCCCCGACACCTGCGTGGGCACCGACTCGCACACCCCGCATGTCGATGCCCTGGGCGTGATCGCCATCGGCGTCGGCGGCCTGGAAGCCGAGAACGTGATGCTGGGCCGCGCCTCCTGGATGCGTCTGCCCGACATCGTCGGTGTGGAACTCTCCGGCAAGCCGCAGCCGGGCATCACCGCCACCGACGTGGTGCTGGCGCTGACCGAATTCCTGCGCAAGGAAAAGGTGGTGGGCGCGTATCTGGAATTCCGTGGCGAAGGCGCTGCCAGCCTGACCCTGGGCGACCGCGCCACCATCTCCAACATGGCGCCGGAGTACGGCGCCACGGCGGCGATGTTCTTCATCGACCAGAACACCATCGACTATCTCAAGCTCACCGGCCGCAGCGATGAGCAGGTGAAGCTGGTGGAAACCTATGCCAGGCACACCGGCCTGTGGGCCGATGCGCTGAACACCGCCGAGTACGAGCGCACGCTCAAGTTCGACCTGTCCAGCGTGGTGCGCAACATGGCCGGCCCCTCCAACCCGCACAAGCGTCTGCCGACCTCGGCACTGGCCGAGCGCGGCATCGCCGGCAATCTGGAGCAGGCGCGTGCGGAAGAAGCCAAGGGCCTGATGCCCGATGGCGCGGTGATCATCGCCGCCATCACCTCCTGCACCAACACCTCCAATCCGCGCAACGTGATTGCCGCCGGTGTGCTGGCGCGCAATGCCGTGGCCAAGGGGCTGGTGCGCAAGCCCTGGGTGAAGACCTCGCTGGCGCCCGGCTCCAAGACCGTGCAGCTGTATCTGGAAGAAGCCGGCCTGCTGCCGGACCTGCAGAAGCTGGGCTTCGACATCGTCGCCTTCGCCTGCACCACCTGCAACGGCATGTCCGGCGCGCTGGACCCCAAGATCCAGCAGGAGATCATCGACCGCGATCTGTATGCGACCGCCGTGCTCTCCGGCAACCGCAACTTCGACGGCCGCATCCATCCGTATGCCAAGCAGGCCTTCCTGGCCAGCCCGCCGCTGGTCATCGCCTACGCGATCGCCGGCACCGTGCGCTTCGACATCGAGAAGGACGTGCTGGGCCTGGACCAGGATGGCAAGCCGGTCACGCTCAAGGACATCTGGCCGAAGGACGAGGAGATCGACGCGATCATCGCCAAGAGCGTGAAGCCGGAGATGTTCCGCAAGGTCTACGACCCGATGTTCACCTTCGCCGCGAACACGCAGAAGGTGAGCCCGCTGTACAACTGGCGTCCGCAGAGCACTTACATCCGCCGTCCGCCGTACTGGGACACGGAAGGCCAGGGCGCGCTCGCCGCGCGTCCGCGCACGCTCAAGGCCATGCGCCCGCTGGCGGTGCTGGGCGACAACATCACCACCGACCATCTCTCGCCGTCCAATGCCATTCTCGGCAACAGCGCGGCGGGCGAGTACCTGCACAAGATGGGTCTGCCGGAAGAGGACTACAACTCCTATGCCACGCATCGCGGCGACCATCTCACCGCGCAGCGCGCCACCTTCGCCAATCCCACCCTGCTCAACGAGATGTGCGTGGATGCCGAAGGCAAGGTGAAGAAGGGTTCGCTGGCGCGCATCGAGCCGGAAGGCAAGACCGTGCGCATGTGGGAAGCCATCGAGACCTACATGGATCGTGGCCAGCCGCTGATCATCATCGCCGGCGCCGACTACGGCCAGGGCAGCTCGCGTGACTGGGCCGCCAAGGGCGTGCGCCTCGCCGGCGTGGAAGCCATCGTCGCCGAAGGCTTCGAGCGCATCCACCGCACCAATCTGATCGGCATGGGCGTGCTGCCCCTGGAGTTCAAGGCGGGCGAAACGCGCAAGACCTATGGCATCGACGGCACCGAAACCTTCGACGTGCTCGGCGAACTCACGCCGCGCGCCAATCTGAAGGTGGTGGTGAACCGCAAGGACGGCAGCAAGGTGGAAATCCCCGTCACCTGCCGCCTCGACACCGCCGAAGAGGTGTCGGTCTACCAGGCCGGCGGCGTGCTGCAGCGCTTCGCACAGGACTTCCTCGAGTCCAACAAGGCGGCGTAAGGCCGCGCGGATTCGCATTATCGACGTCACTCTTCGGGGCGGTACGGCAACGTGCCGCCCCTTGTTTTTTTGGAGCTGAAAACCATGGCCCACGTAGCCCAAGTCAAAATCCCCGCCACCTACATGCGCGGCGGCACCAGCAAAGGTGTGTTCTTCAAGCTCGATGATCTGCCCGAGCGTTGCCGCGTGCCGGGTGAGGCGCGCGACAAGCTGCTGCTGCGCGTGATCGGCTCGCCGGATCCTTACGGCGCGCAGATCGACGGCATGGGCGGCGCCACCTCGTCCACCTCCAAGACCGTGATCCTGTCCAGGAGCGAGAAGCCCGATCACGATGTGGATTACCGTTTCGGCCAGGTCTCCATCGACAAGGCCTTCGTGGACTGGTCCGGCAACTGCGGCAATCTCACCGCTGCTGTCGGCTCCTTCGCCATCAACAACGGCCTGGTGGACCCGGCGCGCGTCCCGCAGAACGGCGTCTGCGTGGTGCGCATCTGGCAGACGCAGATCCAGAAAACCATCATCGCCCATGTGCCCATTACCAATGGTGCGGTGCAGGAAACCGGCGACTTCGAACTCGACGGCGTGACCTTCCCGGCCGCCGAGGTGGTGATCGAGTTCCTCGACCCGGCCGAAGACGGCGACGAGGGCGGCTCCATGTTCCCCACCGGCAATCTGGTGGACGATCTGGAAGTGCCCGGCATCGGCACCCTGAAGGCCACCATGATCAACGCCGGCATCCCCACGGTGTTCGTCAACGCCGCCGAGATCGGCTACACCGGCACCGAGCTGCGCGAGGCCATCAACACCAAGCCCGAGGCTCTGGCGTTCTTTGAGACCATCCGCGCCTACGGTGCCCTGCGCATGGGCCTGATCAAGGACATCGCCGAAGCCGCCAAGCGCCAGCACACGCCCAAGGTCGCCTTCGTGGCGCCACCGGCGGATTACGTTTCTTCCAGCGGCAAGCAGATCAAGGCCGGCGAGATCGACCTGAACGTGCGCGCCCTGTCCATGGGCAAGCTGCACCACGCCATGATGGGCACGGCGGCGGTGGCCATCGGCACGGCGGCGGCGATTCCGGGCACTCTGGTGAACCTGGCGGCCGGCGGCGGCGCGCGCGAGGCGGTGCGTTTCGGCCACCCCTCCGGCACCCTGCGGGTGGGCGCGGCGGCAGCCCAGGAGAAGGGCCAGTGGGTGGTGAAGAAGGCGATCATGAGCCGCTCGGCGCGGGTGCTGATGAGCGGGTTTGTGCACGTGCCGGGTGACGCCTTCTAGGCGTAACATCCGAATCGAGGATTGCGTTTCCGTCGCCCCCCAACACACCCGACGTCCATAAAACCGATATGAGCACAAAAACGCCCACGATCACCTACACCCTGACCGACGAAGCCCCGCTGCTGGCCACCTACTCGCTGCTGCCCATCGTGCAGGCCTTCACCGCGCCGGCCGGCATCAAGATCGAGACCAGCGACATCTCCCTGGCCGCACGCATCCTGGGCGAGTTCCCCGAGTTCCTGACCGAGCAGCAGCGCATCCCGGACAACCTCGCCGCGCTGGGCAAGCTGACCCTGCAGCCCGAGGCCAACATCATCAAGCTGCCCAACATCAGCGCCTCGGTGGCCCAGCTCAAGGCCGCGATCAAGGAGCTGCAGGGCAAGGGCTACAAGCTGCCGGACTACCCGGAGAACCCGCAGAGCGACGAGGAAAAGGCGCTCAAGGTCCGCTACTCCAAGTGCACGGGCTCGGCAGTGAACCCGGTGCTGCGCGAAGGCAATTCCGACCGCCGCGCGCCCAAGGCGGTGAAGGACTACGCGCGCAAGCATCCGCACAGCATGGCGGAGTGGAGCCCGGCCTCGCGCACCCACGTCTCGCACATGCACCACGGCGACTTCTATCACGGTGAGAAGTCGCTGACGCTGGACAAGGCGCGCAACGTGAAGATGGAGCTGATCACCAAGAGCGGCAAGAACATCGTCCTCAAGCCGAAGGTCGCGCTGCAGGCGCTGGAAGTGATCGATTCGATGTTCATGAGCAAGAAGGCGCTGCTGGCCTTCTATGAGCAGCAGATCGAAGACGCGCGCAAGACCGGCGTGATGTTCTCGCTGCATGTGAAGGCCACCATGATGAAGGTGAGCCATCCCATCGTCTTCGGCCACTGCGTGAAGATTTTCTACAAGGACGCCTTCGAGAAGCACGGCGCGCTGTTCAAGCAGCTGGGCGTCAACGTCAACAACGGCATGGTGGATCTGTACAACAAGATCGCCACGCTGCCGGACTCGCAGCAGGACGAGATCAAGCGCGATCTGCACGCCTGCCACGAGCACCGTCCGGAACTGGCGATGGTGGATTCCGCCAAGGGCATCACCAACTTCCATTCGCCCAATGATGTGATCGTGGACGCCTCGATGCCGGCCATGATCCGCGCCGGCGGCAAGATGTACGGCGCCGATGGCCGCCTCAAGGACGTGAAGGCGGTGATGCCGGAGTCCACCTTCGCGCGCATCTATCAGGAGATGATCAACTTCTGCAAAACCCACGGCGCCTTCGATCCCAAGACCATGGGCACGGTGCCGAACGTGGGCCTGATGGCCCAGCAGGCCGAGGAATACGGCTCGCACGACAAGACCTTCGAGATCCCCGAAGACGGCGTGGCCAACATCACCGATCTGGAAACCGGCGAGGTGCTGCTCTCGCAGAACGTGGAAGAAGGCGACATCTGGCGCATGTGCCAGGTCAAGGACGCCGCGATCCGCGACTGGGTCAAGCTCGCCGTGACGCGTGCCCGCCAGTCCGGCATGCCGGCGGTGTTCTGGCTCGATCCCTATCGCCCGCATGAGCACGAGCTGATCCAGAAGGTCGTGAAGTACGTGCAGGACTACGACATCAAGGGCCTGAAGATCGAGATCATGTCGCAGGTGCGCGCCATGCGTTACACGCTGGAGCGCGTGATCCGCGGGCAGGACACCATCAGCGTCACCGGCAACATCCTGCGCGACTACCTCACCGACCTGTTCCCGATCATGGAGCTGGGCACCAGCGCCAAGATGCTGTCCATCGTGCCGTTGATGGCCGGTGGCGGCATGTACGAAACCGGCGCCGGCGGTTCGGCGCCCAAGCACGTGCAGCAGCTGGTGGAGGAAAACCATCTGCGCTGGGATTCGCTGGGTGAATACCTGGCCCTGGCCGTGAGCCTGGAAGACCTCGGCCTCAAGACCGGCAATGCCAAGGCCACGCTGCTGGCCAAGACGCTGGACGCCGCCACCGGCAAGCTGCTCGACAACGACAAGAACCCGTCGCGCAGCACCGGCAAGCTCGACAACCGCGGCAGCTCCTTCTACCTGGCCCTGTACTGGGCGCAGGCCCTGGCCGAGCAGGACGAGGACGCCGAGCTCAAGCAGCGCTTTGCGCCGCTGGCCAAGACCCTGGCCGAGCAGGAGAAGGCCATCGTCGACGAGCTGACTGCGGTGCAGGGCAAGGCCGTGGACATCGGCGGCTACTACCTGCCGGACAGCGCCAAGCTCAATGCGGTGATGCGCCCGAGCCAGGTGCTCAACGCGGCGCTGGCTTCGATTTGAGAAGCGCGGCGCGCTGATAAAAGCAGCCCGGGGCCGCCAGGCCCCGGGCTTTTTGTTTTGCACGCTCCCCATCTGCGACGAGCCTGCGGTGAATCTGGAAGACAGCCGGCAGGCCGATCTGCAGAGCCTGGCCAGCACACCGGCCTTCCAGCAGGACGGCCTGCCGATCATCACCTTCGACCAAGCCCGGCATCAGCAGCCGCCCTGCCGCTTTGCTCGGCGCTGCTTGCCGGACCTCAAGCCGAGACCTGGGTGAGTCGCTGCAGCAGCGCGGCGGTGCCGGCCCACACGTCCTGCCAGGTGATCTCAAAGCCGCGGGCGTCGCCGAAGTAAGGATCGGCCACCGCCTCGCCGCGACGCGCGTCGAGATGATCCAGCAGCAGGCTCAGCTCGGCACGCGCGCCTTCGGGTTTCAGTGCCTGCAGCGCGGCGAGATTGCTGTGGTCCATGGCGACGATGTGGCTGTAGCGCGCGAAGTCCGCGCGCTGCACCTGACGTGCGCGATAGCCGCTGATGTCCACGCCGTGACGCAGGGCCACGGCCTGCGCGCGATGATCGGGCGGCTTGCCGATGTGCCAGTCGCCGGTGCCGGCGGAATCCACTTCCAGCGCCAGACTCGCCGCCTGCAGATGCGCGCGGAACGCAGCCTCGGCCAGCGGTGAGCGGCAGATGTTGCCGAGGCAGACGAAGAGGATGGCGGTGTGTGGCGGCATGCGTGGCTTCCGTGTCGGATCGTGCGCTGCGGATTATCGCGTGAATTGACGCCTTCTCCCGGCCCGTCGGAGGAAAGGGAATTCCTGACGAAGCCCTCACTTCATAAGGGTGTGCAGCACGGCTCTGCGCCATGCCTGGGCAGCCACGCCAGCCGGCCTCTGTCAAAGACCTGCAACCCAGGCTTCATAAGCTCCGCGCTTCACTTTCGGGGATATGAAACCATGAATCAGTCGGACGAAGCCGGCGTGGATCGCAGGCGTCGGCAGTTGCTCGCGGGACTCGCGGCGACGGCGGGTTTGTCGGCCTGTGGCAGCAGCGAGGCGCCGGGCACGGTCAGCATCAAGTCGCTGCCGCTGCCGGCGGATTCGGGCATCGATCACATCGTGGTGGTGATGATGGAGAACCGCTCCTTCGATCATTACCTGGGCTGGGTGCCGGGCGCCAACGGCCGGCAGGCGAATCTCGGCTACCAGGACAGCGAAGGACAGACGCAGCGCAGCCATCATCTGCAGGACTACCAGAACTGTGCGCTGGCCGATCCGGATCACAGCTACGAAGCCGGCCGCCGGCATTTCAACAACGGTCAGTGCGACGGCTTTCTGCTCACGCAGCCGGCGGGCGATCTGTTCCCCATCGGTTACTACACGGCCGACGATCTGCCCTTCTACAAGGGTCTGGTGGAGCACTGGACGGTCTGCGACCGCTACCACACCGGTCTGATGGGGCCCACGTATCCGAACCGTCTGTACATGCACGCCGGGCAGACCGATCGCCTGGAGAACACCGAGGCGCTGTTCAAGCAGCCCACGGTCTGGGATGCGCTCAAGAGCGTGAACGCCGAGGGCCGCTACTATCACAGCGACGCGGCGGGCTATGCCTTCGTCTCGGTGCTGCTCGCCGGCCACAATCCCGGCGCGGCCAACATCCTGCCGCTGTCGCGCTTCATGAGCGATGCTGCCAGCGGCAATCTGCCGGACGTGGCCTTCGTCGATCCGGCCATGCTCAATGAAGAGAAAGGCACCTCCAATGACGATCATCCGCTGGCCGACATCCGCGCCGGCCAGGTGTTCCTGAATTCCATCTACGAGGCCCTGCGCACCAGCCCGCAGTGGAGCAAGACGCTGTTGATCATCAACTACGATGAGTGGGGCGGTTTCTTCGATCACGTGCCGCCGCCGATCGCGCCGGTGGGCTACGAGGAGTTCAAGGCCACCGGCAACGATGGCCGGCTGGGCTTTCGCGTGCCCTGCTTCGCCATCGGTCCGCGCGCGCGGCGCGGCTACATCGAGTCGCGACAGCTGGACCCGAATTCCATCCTCAATCTGATCGCCTGGCGTTTCGGCTTTGCGCCGCTGGGCGCACGTGGCGCCAGCTCGATGAACTTTGCGCAGGTGCTGGATCTGGAATCCGCGCCCCGCCTCGATGCGCCGGTTTTCGACGTGCCCGATGATCCTTCCTACGGCACGGCCTGTGCGGCGCAGCTCTCGCAGGCAGCCAAGCGCCTGGATGCCGCGCGTCTGGCCGAGGTGGAGCGTCGGCATCGCGAACATCGCGCGGAATGGCAGAGCCTGGTGCAGCTGGCGCTTGACGCCGGCCACGGCCCTGTCGCAACGTGAATCGAAACATTCGGGGCCTTGCGATGAAGTCTTGGGTCTGGCGCCTGACGGCGCTGTTGGCGATGGTGCTGCTGGCGGCCTGTGGCAACAGCACGCAGCCGCAGGCGGAAAGCATCGGTCATGTGTTCCTGATCGTGCTCGAAAACAAGAGCTACGACTTGAGCTTCGGCTCCGACACCGCTGCGCCGTATCTGGGCAAGACCCTGCCGGCGCAGGGTCTGCTGCTGGAAAACTACTACGCCACCAGCCACGCCAGTCTGGGCAATTACGTTTCGCTGATCAGCGGCCAGGGTGCCAATGCGCAGACGCAGGCGGACTGTCCGGTGTTCACGTACAGCTTCAATCTGGGCATCGACAGCGATGGGCAGATTCGCGGCAGTTCCTGCCTGTATCCGGTCACCGTGCCCAATCTGGCGGATCAGCTGCGCGCCGCCGGCCTTTCCTGGAAGGCCTATCAGGAAGACATGGGCAATGATCCGTCCCGCTACGATCCGGCGCTGGCCGCCAGCAGCGCGCGGCCCTATGGTCCGCGCCGCTGCGGGCATGCCGCGGTGGGCGAGCAGGATCACACGCAGGCGGCCACCGCCACGGATCAGTACGCCATGCGCCACAACCCCTTCATGTACTTTCGCAGCGTGATCGATGATCAGGCTTACTGCGATGAGCATGTGGTGAATCTGGCCGATGCCTTCGCGCAGGATCTGAAATCCGTAGACCGCACGCCGGCTTTCAGCTTCATCACGCCCAATCTCTGCAGCGATGGTCACGATGCCAACTGCGCCGACGGCAGCGTCGGCGGACTCACCGGCATCGATCGTTTCCTGAGTGAGTGGGTGCCGAAGATTCTGGCCTCGCCTGCGTTCCAGAAAGACGGGCTGCTGATCATCACCTACGATGAGTCTTCGAATCAGGTCAGCAATCCGGCGGATGCCGAGGCCTGCTGCGGCGAAAGCGGCACGGCCTATCAGCTCCTGCTGCAGCCCGGCATCGTCGGGCCCGGCGGTGGGCGCGTGGGTGCGGTGCTGATCTCGCCCTTCATCAAGGCCGGCTCGGTCTCCACGCGTCGCTACAACCATTACTCGCTGCTGCGCAGTGTGGAAGAGATTTTTGGTCTGGCGTATCTGGGGCACGCCAAGGACGGCGATGTCGCCAACGCGGTATCCAGCTGCGATGACGGCCAGCAGCCCTGCGGTTTTGGCGCGGATGTCTACACCGCGCGGACGCCGAAGTTGCCGGCGCGTCCGGCCGGCTGAGGCGCGCGCATGCGCCGGCGCTGGCTGCTGCTCCTGCCGGTGGCAGCGGCGCTGCTCGCTGCTTTCCGGCCCGCGGCTTACGATCCCACTGCGGCGGCGCGCGCCGAGAAGGCGCGCGGCCGCATCGGCAATGTGCTCGCGCACATTCCGCCGCAGTGCTACACCGACACCCAGGGCCGCGCCAATCCCTGCTGGGTCTGCCACAGCGGCGCCACGCGCGCCAATGGCATCGACGACTGGCAGCTGCAGGCCGATTACGCCTTCAATGCCCTGGGCCGCGAGAATCACTGGCGCAATCTGTTCGTGGATCGCCGCGCGCCCATCGCGCAGATCCGCGACGCCGAGATCCTGCGCTATGTGCGGCAGGACAACAGCGTGGGTTTGCGCGAGGCCTTGCTGCAGCTGCCGGCGGCGCAGCGGCCGCGCTGGATTCCCGATCTGGACTGGTCGCAAGGCTTCGATGCGCAGGGCTGGGCGCGCGATGGCAGTGGCTGGCGCGCGTTTCGCTACCAGCCCTTTCCCGGCAGTTTCTGGCCCGCCAATGGCAGCAGCGATGATGTGTTGATCCGCCTGCCGCCCGCGTTTCGCCGCGATGCGCAGCAGCAGGAATCGCGCGCCGTGTATGCCCTGAATCTGGCGCTGCTGGAAGCGGCGGTGGCGGTGCCGGACACGCGCGAGGCGGCGCAGCTGCAGCGCGCGGTGGAAGCCGTGGACGAGCGCCTGCTGGGTTTCGATCTGGACGGCGATGGCCGTCTGGATTTCACGCAGCGCATCCAGCGCCTGCCGCCGCATTACGCGGGTGCGGCTGGCGACGTGGTCTTGGAGCGCTATCGCTATCCGGTGGGCACGGAGTTTCTGCACAGCCTGCGTTACCTGGACCCCGATGCGGCCGACATGCGCGCCACGCGCTTCAAGGAGCTGCGTTACGCGCGCAAGATTTTTGCGCTGGACGCGGCGCACACGCAGCTGCGTGATGCGCAGGAGGCTCGCGAGCAGACGGCCGGCGGCTGGCCCTACTTCGGCGGCGATGCCTTCAGCGGCATCTTCAGCGAACGCGGCTGGCAGCTGCAGGCCTATATCGAGCAGGCCGACGGCCGCCTGCGCCTGCAGACGCGCGAGGAACAGATGAGCTGCATGGGCTGCCACAGCGGCATCGGCATCACCGTGGACGCCAGCTTCGCGCTGCCGCGCAAGCCGCCGGGCGCGGCGGGCTGGGGCTATCAGTCGCTGGCCGGGCTGCAGGATCGTCCGCAGGCCGGCAGCCGCACGCCGGAGTACGCGCTGTATCTGCGGCGCGCCGGCGCGGGCGACGAGTACCGCAACAATGCCGAGCTGCTGAGGCGCTATTTTCCGAATGGCGCGCTGGATACGGCCGCGCTGCGCCGCATCGCGGTGGGTGGCGATCAGGATATTCGCACGCTGCTGCTGCCCAGCCGCGAACGTGCGCTGGCCCTGGACAAGGCGTATCGGACGCTGGTGCGCGAACAGTCCTTTGCGCTGGGACGCGAGGCGCCGCTGCAGCCGCCGGCGTATCTGCTGCGCCAGATCAAGGAATCCCGCACCGGACTGCGCGAGGCTGACGATCGTGTCTTTCGCGATGCGCGCCTGTGGCTGGAATGGGACAGCGGCGATGCGCGGTCGCCATGACCATGACCGGGATCATGGCCATTTCGACATATCGATAGCATCATAGGCGCTGCCAGCCTTTGCGCTGGCCTTTTTCCATCCACCACGTTCTGCGCCCTCGGGGGCCTCAGGAGACGGGTCATGAGCCATCGTTGCGATCGTCGTCAATTTCTGAAAACGGCTACGGCCGTGTTCGCCACCGCTGCCAGCGGCGGCCTCTTGCTGAGCCCGGCCGCGCAGGCCGCGGACAAGGTCGCGGTCAGCGATCCCGCCGCCGTCGGTCTGGGTTACACCGAAGACGCCGGCAAGATCGACGCCAAGAAGGAAACCATGTTCAAGGCCGGCTCCGCCTGCGCCAACTGCATGCTCTACGCTGCAGCCCAGGCCGCTGGCGGCTACGCGCCCTGCGGCGCCTTCGGCGGCAAGCTGGTCAACGCCAAGGGCTGGTGCCGCGCCTACGCGAAGAAGGCCTAAAAGCTTTCGCTTCGCTTGCGCTCGCTCATGGCCGCTATCATGCGGCCATGAGCGAGATGCCCCATGCGGCGCACGGCCGCATCATTGAATCCGAGTTCCGTCCCCATCCCTGGCTGCGCGGGCCGCATGCGCAGACCCTGATTCCCAGCCTGCTGCGACCGCTGCCGGCGCTGGATTTTTCCATCGAGACCCTGGAGCTGCCCGACGGCGACTTCGTGCGCCTCGGCTGGTGCGGCGCGCCGGAGGCCTCACGCGTCGCGGTGCTGGTGCATGGCCTCACCGGCGGCTTCGACTCCAAGTATCTGCGTGGCCTGGCGCTGCTGCTGGTGGCGCAGGACTGGCGCGTGGCGATGCTGGAACTGCGCGGCGGCGGCGAGCTGCCCAATCGCAGCGCCCACACTTATCACCATGGCGACACCGGCGATCTGCGCTTTCTCTGGCAGCAGCTGCAGGCGCGCGCGCCGCAGCGGCGCATCGCGGCGGTGGGCTGGTCGCTGGGTGCCAACGTGCTGCTCAAGGCGCTGGGCGAGGAGGGCGCGCGCTCGCCGGTGGATGTGGCGGTGGCGTCCTGCGCGCCGTTTCTGCTGCAGCCCTGCGCGGAAAAGCTCGGCACCGGTTTCGCGCGCGTGTACCAGCGGCACATCATGAAAGGTCTGCACGAGCTGGTGCGGCGCAAGCACGCCAGCGTGCAGCTGCCGGCCGGTGTGGACGTGGCAGCGGCGCTGCGCGCGCAGGATTTCTTCGCGTTCGATGATGCCTACACCGCGCCGCTGCACGGCTTTGCCGATGCCCGCGATTACTACGCGCGCTGCCAGTGCGGGCCGTATCTCAAGCGCATCGAAACCCCGACCCTGATCATCAATGCCCGCGATGATCCCTTCATGGTGCGCGGTCTGCTGCCGCGCGCCGAAGCGCTGGCGCCGGCCGTGACGCTGGAGCTGACGCAGCGCGGCGGCCATGTCGGCTTCGTGGCGCGTGCCCGCAACGGCGGCCTGGATTACTGGCTGGAGCGGCGCATCGCGCAGTGGCTGGAGCAGGCGCTGCCGGCCTGAGGGTGCTCAGGGCGCAGGCGGATTCAGATAGGCCTGGCGGATCAGGCGCCCGCAGGCGGCCGAATCCACGTAAGCGCTGAGGCTGTGATCCTCGCGCACCAGCAGACCGTAGAACTGGCGGCTGGCATCGATCCAGGGATAGAAGCCGAAGGCGCCGGGGCTGCTGTAGCTGCCATCGTCTTCCACCCAGTGGGCGATCGAGTAACGCCAGTGCATGCTGGTCGGCACCGGCGTGTACTGCGCCGTGCAGCTCTTCTTCGCGGGCACCGGCGTGCTGTGGTCCTCCCAGGCGCACACCGAGTTGCTGCCCAGCAGACTGCTGAGTTTGAGTGTGCCGCGCAGCAGCTTCTGCAGAAACACCGCGTAATGCGCTGCATCGCTCAGGCCGCCACCGCCCGGCTGCGGACTGTCGAAAGCGGTGCCGAGCTCGCTGCCGAGTCTGGCATTGAGTTCCGTGCCCAGCTGCGCGCTGTTGGCGCTGCCCAGGCCCAGATCGAGCGCCGCGTATTTCTGCAGATGACCGGCGTCGTAGTAAAAGTAGCCGATGCTTCCCGGGGTCTGCCGATCATTGATCCCGGCCTGGAAGCATTGCCCGACCGTCAGCGCCGCCTGTGTGGCGGCATTGCTCCGGGTGCAGGAGGTGTAGGACTCGTTGCGGTAACCGCTGAGCATGCGCGTGGCCTGCAGATCGGCGGCGGTGAGCACACCGCCATGCAGTTCGGCGACATAGGCGCCGAACCACCATTTGCTGGCCGAGGCGATCAGCAGGCCTGTGCTGCGCGCATACGTCGTTTCGGACTGCGGCGAGCCTTCGCCGACGATCAGTCCCGTGCCGTCGCCGACTTCCCACCAGAACGGCTGAATCTTCTGGCAGGCCTTCTGGTTCAGGGCGGCGTTGCGCGCGGCGGCGATGCGTGTCGACTGGGTTTGCGCGCCTGCGCCCTGCGTCAGCAGCAGGCACAGCAGCGTCAGCCAGGTGGCGGCATGGGCGCGGCTCACGGGCTGAGGCCCGTGGCGTACGCCTTGCGGCTCAGACGCCCGCCATACACGGACGCGGCATAGGTATTGGCGCTGCGGTCGTGACCGGCGATCAGGCCATAGCTGCTGCGGCCGGCGCTGATCCAGGGATGGAAGCCGAAGAAGCCGGCGCTGCTGAACGCGCCGTCGCCGACCTTGGGATCGTCTTCCACCCGGTGGCCCCGCAGCACCGCCGTCAAACCCGCCGCTATCCCCGTTTTCAAGTGCCGCTCCCCGTGCCGCGTGATGGTTGATTGCTGAGACAAGGCCCGAGCTGCTTTGTCCCAGGCTCCGGCGCTCAGCTTCGCAGCAGAGGCTTCAGGAAGCGCGCCGTGTGCGAGCGCGCCACCTTGCAGATGTCCTCGGGCGTGCCCTGCGCGATGATCTCGCCGCCGCCGGCCCCGCCTTCGGGGCCGAGGTCGAGAATCCAGTCGGCGCGTTTGATCACGTCGAGATTGTGTTCGATGATCACCACGGTGTTGCCGTGATCGCGCAGACGCTCCAGCACGCGCAGCAGCTGCGCCACGTCGTGGAAGTGCAGGCCGGTGGTGGGTTCATCGAGGATGTACAGGGTCTGGCCGGTATCGCGCTTGGACAATTCCTTGGCCAGCTTCACGCGCTGCGCCTCGCCGCCGGAGAGCGTGGTCGCGTTCTGGCCGAGCGTGATGTAGGACAGGCCTACATCCATCAGCGTTTCCAGCTTGCGGGCAATCGCCGGCACCGGCTTGAAGAAGGCCAGGGCTTCTTCCACGGTCATGCCCAGCACCTCGTCGATGCCCTTGCCCTTGTAGCGGATCTCCAGCGTCTCGCGGTTGTAGCGGCGGCCCTTGCAGGTATCGCAGGTGACGTAGACGTCGGGCAGGAAGTGCATCTCCACCTTGATCACGCCGTCGCCCTCGCAGGTTTCGCAGCGTCCGCCCTTGACGTTGAAGCTGAAGCGCCCGGCCTCGTAGCCGCGTGCGCGCGACTCCGGCACGCCGGCGAACAGCTCGCGGATCGGCGTGAACAGCTGCGTGTAGGTGGCCGGATTGCTGCGCGGCGTGCGGCCGATGGGCGACTGATCGATGTCGATCACCTTGTCCAGCTGATCCAGGCCGTCGATGCCGTCGCAGCTCGCATACTGCGTGGAGGCGGCATTGAGCGTGCGCGCGGCATAGCCGTAGAGCGTGTCGTTGATCAGCGTGGACTTGCCGGAGCCCGAGACGCCGGTGACGCAGGTGATCAGGCCCAGCGGAATTTCCGCGCTGACGTTCTTCAGATTGTTGCCGCGTGCGCCCCGGATGGTGAGATGCTTGCCGGGCTGGCGCGGCGTGCGCAGATCGGGCACTTCGATGCGTGCGCTGCCGGAGAGATAACGGCCGGTGATGGAGTTCTTGTTCTTCTCCACCTGCTTGGGCGTGCCCTCGGCCACCACTTCGCCGCCATGCACGCCGGCACCGGGGCCGATGTCCACGACATGATCGGCGTGGCGGATCGCGTCTTCATCGTGCTCGACCACGATCACGGTATTGCCCAGATCGCGCAGGCGGAACAGGGTCTTGAGCAGGCGCTCGTTGTCGCGCTGGTGCAGGCCGATGCTGGGCTCGTCCAGCACATACATCACGCCCACCAGGCCGGCGCCGATCTGCGAGGCCAGACGGATGCGTTGCGCCTCGCCGCCGGACAGGGTTTCCGCCGAGCGCGCCAGCGTCAGGTAGTCCAGGCCCACGTTGTTGAGAAACCCGAGGCGCGCGCCGATCTCCTTGATGATCTTGTCGGCGATGGCCTGCTTGTGGCCGGGCAGCTTGAGCCTGGCGAAGTGCTGTTCGGCCTCGCGCACCGAGAGATTGGTGATGGAGGGCAGATTGCGCTCGGCCACGAACACATGGCGCGCACTGCGGTTGAGGCGCTCGCCGCCGCAGTCGGGGCAGGGCTTGTTGCTGAGGTACTTGGCCAGCTCCTCGCGCACCGCGTCGGATTCGGTTTCGCGATAGCGGCGCTCCAGGTTCGGGATGATGCCTTCGAACTTGTGCGTGCGCGTCTGCAAGCGGCCGCGCTCGTCGGGATACTGGAAGGCCAGCTTCTCCTCGCCGCTGCCGTAGAGCAACACGTTGCGCACCTTCTCGCTGAGCTTGGCGAAGGGCTTTTCCGGATCGAAGCGGTAATGCGCGGCCAGCGACTTGATGAAGTGCCAGTAATAGGGATTGCGCTTGTCCCAGGAGCGGATCGCGCCGTCGGCCATCGACAGCTCGGGATTGGCGACCACGCGCTCGGCATCGAAGACCTGCAGCTGGCCCAGGCCATCGCAGCTGGCGCAGGCGCCGTGCGGGGCGTTGAAGGAGAACAGGCGCGGTTCCAGTTCCGGCAGCGAGTAGCCGCAGTGCGGGCAGCTCATCTTCGAGGAGAAGCTCAGCGGCGCGGCGCTGCCGCTGTGCGGCACCACATAGGCCAGGCCCTCGGAGAGGCGCAGCGCGGTTTCGAAGGATTCGGCCAGGCGCTGCTGCAGATCGGCGCGCACCTTGAAGCGGTCCACCACGATTTCCACGTCGTGCTTGAGCTTGCGGTTGAGCGTGGGAATCTCGTCCAGTTCGTAGACCTTGCCGTCCACGCGCACGCGCACGAAGCCCTGCGCGCGCGCCTGCTCGAACCATTCCAGATGCTCGCCCTTGCGGCCGCGCACCACCGGCGCCAGCAGCAGCCAGGCGGAGTCGGCGGGCAGGGCCAGCACCTGGTCCACCATCTGCGACACCGACTGTGCCTCCAGCGCGACATCGTGGTCCGGGCAGCGCGCGGTGCCGACGCGGGCGTAGAGCAGGCGCAGGTAGTCGTAGATTTCGGTGACGGTGCCGACCGTGGAGCGCGGGTTGTGGCTGGTGGATTTCTGCTCGATGGAAATCGCCGGCGACAGACCTTCGATGGCGTCCACGTCGGGTTTGTCCATCTGCCCGAGGAACTGGCGCGCGTAGGCGGACAGCGACTCCACATAGCGGCGCTGGCCCTCGGCATAGAGCGTGTCGAAGGCCAGGGAGGATTTGCCGGAGCCGGACAGGCCGGTGATCACCGTCAGCTTGTCACGCGGCAGGTCCAGGGAGATGTTCTTGAGATTGTGCGTGCGGGCGCCGCGGATGCGGATCGTGTCCATGCCAAAGCAAGGGTTGAGGGCAGCGGAGTACTATATGCGGACGCGGGCCTGCGCTGCAGGATGGATTTCACCCGGTCCATGACTCGTGACTGGCAAGCGTTTTGCGCCGCGGTTCCCATCGATACGCATCCCAACCGGTAAAATTGCTGACATGAACGCTCTTGAATGGCGGGCGACCGCAGCCTTGTCGCTACTGCAGGCCTTGCGCATGCTGGGCATGTTCATGATTTTGCCGGTGTTCGCCCTGTATGCCGAACACCTGCCGCAGGCCGCCACGCCGATGCAGGTGGGCCTGGCGATCGGTTTGTACGGTTTGGTACAAGCCTGTCTGCAAATCCCCCTGGGTATGTGGTCGGATCGCATCGGCCGCAAGCCGGTGATCGTGCTGGGCCTGGTGATTTTTTCCGCAGGCAGCTTCATCGCCGGACACGCCGAGGAAATCCACTGGATTCTGCTCGGGCGCGCGGTGCAGGGCGCCGGCGCCATCTCCGGGGCGGTCTCGGCCCTGCTCTCGGACGTGACGCGTCCCCAGGTGCGCACGCAGGCGATGGCGGTGATGGGCGCCGGCATGGGCCTGGCCTTCGTCATCGCGCTGATTCTCGGGCCCATCGTCAGCGGCCTGATCAATGTCGATGGCATCTTCGATCTCACCGGCGTGCTGGCCCTGCTGGCGGTGCCGGCGGTGCTGTTCCTGGTGCCCGACGTGCCGGTGATGAAGACCCAGCGCGAAGGCCTGATGAAAACCCTGCTCGACGGCCAGCTGCTGCGCCTGGACGGCGGCGTGTTCATGCTGCATGCGACCATGACCATGCTGTTCATCGCCGCGCCGCAGGCCCTGGTGGACACCCTGCATCTGCCCAGCGCCCAGCACTGGCAGGTCTATCTGCCGGTGCTGCTGCTGTCGCTGCTGCCGGTGTTTCCGCTGATCCGGCGCATCGAGGCGCGCGGCGCGGTCAAGCGCGCCTTCCTCGGCGCCATCGGGCTGCTGGCACTGGCCCTGCTCACCGCCTCGGAGCTGCATGGCAATGCCATCGGTCTGTGGCTGGCCCTGTTCCTGTTCTTCGCCGGCTTCAATTATCTGGAAGGCACGCTGCCCTCGCTGATCTCGCGGCGCGCGCCGCCCGAGCACAAGGGCGCGGCCCTGGGCGTCTACGCCAGCAGCCAGTTCCTGGGCGGCTTCATCGGCGGCACCCTGGGCGGTTTCGCCAGCGGTCACTGGGGCGTGGGCGGCACCTTCGCGGTGGCCGCCTGCCTGCCGCTGATCTGGTTCACCTTCGCGGTGACCCTGCAGCCGCCGCCCTCGCTGCGGCATCTGCAGTCCAGCTCCGGCCACTGAACGCACTGCCCCAGGGCGGTGCGGTCTGGCTTTATGGTCTAATGCGCGCTCTGCCGGCGCGGTAGGCGTGCCGGAACACTCGAAATGGGAGGCACCATGGCTCGCGGCGTCAATAAAGTCATTCTGATCGGCAATCTCGGCAAGGACCCGGAGGTCCGCTACTTTCCCAGCGGCGATGCGGTGGCCAATGCCACCATTGCCACCACGGAAACCTGGAAGGACAAGCAGAGCGGCGAGCAGAAGGAAGCCACCGAGTGGCATAACGTGGTGTTCCCCGGCAAGCTCGGCGAGATCGCCGGCAAGTATCTGAAGAAGGGCTCCAAGGTCTACGTCGAGGGCTCCCTGCGCACCCGTTCCTACGACAAGGACGGCCAGAAGCGTTACGTCACCGAGATCCGCGTGCAGGACATGCAGATGCTCGATGGCAAGCCGGGCGGCGGCTCGGCGAGCATGGGCGAGGAGCGCGGCAGTTACTCGGCGCCATCTCCCTCGCGCAGCAGTGCCCCGGCGCGCAGCGCCGCGCCGGCACCGGCGGCCGACGCGCCGTTCGAGGACGACGATATTCCGTTCTGAACAACGGCAGGCACAAAAAAACCGCGCGCAGCTTCTGGCTGCGCGCGGTTTTTTATGAAACTTCAGTGCCGGTAACCCTTCACCCGCACCTTGAAGTCCATGGCCGGGCCGGGCGTGGGCGCAGTCTTGGTCTTGAGCGTGTAGTTCTCCGGCTCCAGCGCCAGATCCAGCTTGTAGAACACGCGCGCCATCGACAGCGCGATCTGCACTTCCGCCAGGCTCTTGCCCAGGCAGGTGTGCGGACCGCGGCCATAAGGCGAATAGGCGCCCGGCGCCATGTGTTCGGCGCGCGGCTTTGCGTAGCGGTCGATGTCGAACTTCATGGGCTCGGGGAAATATTCCGACATGAAATGCGGCACCGAGGTGCCGATGTAAATCATCTCGCCGGCCTTGATCTGATGGCCTTCGAAGACGAAGTCCTTGGTCGCGCAACGCATCTGCGCCACCGCGATCGGATACAGGCGCATGGTCTCCATGATCGCGCCCTGCAGTGAAGGAATGCGCTTCATCAGCGCGGTTTCGTCGATGTTGTCGCCGCCGGCGAACAGCTCATCGACTTCCTTGAGCACACGCGCCTTCACCTCGGGGTGCTTGAGCACGGTGTAGACGATGGCGGCAGTGGTGTTGGCCACGGTGTCCAGGCCGGCGACATAGGGACCGGTGAGCGAGACGATCAGATCGCTGGCCGGCATCACCTCCGGCGTTTCCTTGTGCGCGGCGTAGATGTCATCGATCAGATTGCGTTCCGCCTCGGGCACTTTGCCGTAGCGGCGCTTGGCCTGCTCGATCATCTGGTAGCCGAGTTCGAAGACCCGCGCCTTGGCCTTTTTGTATTTCGGGCGCTTGAGCAGAATCTTCGGACGCTGGCGGGTGACCAGCACATTGAGGATGTGCAGGATGGTGGTGCGTATGTCCTTCACGTACTCAAGCGGTGCAGCACCGGTGAGAATGGTGCCGAGCTGGTCCACCACCATGTATTGCATGCCTTCCACCACCGGCACCAGCTGGCCCACTGGCCAGTCGCGCGTGAAGCAGCGGTCGGTGATCGCGAGCAGCTCCTGGTAGCGGCCCTTGATGGATTCCTTGGAATAGCCGTTGCGCATGATGTCGCGAAGCTGCTTGTGGGCTTCGCCGTCGACACCGGTGAGCGTGCGCGTGGCGCCGTATTCGGCCACCAGGCCTTCCCAGAATTCCTTGGAACGCAGGCATTCCTTGCCTTCACGGGTGCCGAGAAAATTCGCCGCTTCCACACCGGCGATCAGCACATAAGGATTGCCCAGCACGTTCAGGCGGCACACCGGCCCGTACTGGCGGTAGCAGTTCACAAAGAACTGCGCGGGATCGCGCGCCATGGCCAGCACGCTGCCCAACCAGGGCAGGCCACGGACTTTCGGCGTCGGACGCAAGGGCAGGGAATCGGCGGCGATGTTCACGGCGGCTGTCCAATAAATGAGTCAGGCCCTCTTGTAGCAGAGGAACTTAACCCCCAACTCCTCCGGTCGGAGGAGGCAGGAACCTGATTGCGAAGCCGGACTGGCATGGCGCTCGCGTAAGACTGGTCCTTGGGCAAGGAAGTGAAGATGAAGATCCGGATCTGGGCGACATTCGTGCTGACGCTGGCGGCGGCCACCGGCGGCATCCTTTATTTCCACCATCTCAAGATGCAGGAGAACCGCGAGCTGGCGCGGGTGGCGCCGCCGCCGGCCGAGCCCGCGCAGCCCCGGCCACAGCCGGACTATCCGGTGCCGCCGCCGCCAGCCGACGCGCCGCCGCTGCCGGCGCTCAACGACAGCGACAGCCGCGTACTCGCCGCCGTCATGGCCTTGTTCGGCCAGCAGCGGCTCTTGCCCCTGCTCCTGCCCCAGGAGCTGGTGCGCCATTTCGTGGTCACGGTCGACAGCCTCGACGGTGAGGCGGTGCAGCTGCGTGATCGTCCGCTGCGCAATGTGCCGGGCCTGCCGCTGGTGGGGCGCAGCGAAGCGGGCCTGTGGTGGAGCCCGGACAACGTCCGTCGCTATCAGCCCTATGTCGCGCTGTTGCAGGCCGCCGAGCCGGCGCGGATGGTGGATGTCTATTTCCGGCATTACCCCTTGTGCCAGGCCGCCTATCAGCAGCTGGGCTATCGCGGCCGCTCCTTCAACACGCGGCTGGTGGGCATCATCGATCACCTGCTCGCCACGCCGGTCGTCGAAGGTCCGATCGAGCTGGTGCGGCCCAAGGTGCTCTACGAGTTTGCCGATCCGAACCTGGAGGCCTTGTCCTGGGGCCAGAAGACCTTGCTGCGCATGGGGCCGGACTACGCGGCGATCGTGATGGCGAAGCTGCGCGCCATCCGCGCCGAGATCATCAGGCGCGGCCAGCAGCAATAGCGGCGCATGGTTCATGTGCAGTTCATCTGCGCGGGGCGCGGCGCTGCTGCGAGCACTGGTGGCCCGCGCGGGGCGATGCGATGATTTCGTGCAGATTCCTTCCGGAGCGCCCATGAGCAGGATATTCGCCGGCATCGCCTTGAGCGGCAGTGTGCTTCTGCTCCATGCCTGTGCCACGCACGCGCCCGCCGCCGACGATGGCCTGGAGAAGAAGCTGGCGCAGCAGGGGTATCGCCAGGACGGCAGCGTGCAGCGCATCCAGAACTACCGCATCGACGGCTGGAACTTTGTCGATGACACCCATCTGGTGTTCACGGCCGGGCCCTCGCGGGACTATCTGATCACCACCCTGACGCCGTGCACGGCGCTGCGCGGTGCCGATCAGATCGGCTTCACCAGCACCGGCCAGGAGGTCACCACCCTGGACAAGATCGTGGTGCGCGCCATCGGCTTCACCGATCAATGCCCGATCAAGGCCATCGATGAACTCAAGCGCGTGAAGAAGGAAAGCAAATGAGGAAGCGCTTCGCGCCCGCCGCCGGCCTGCTGCTGAGCGCGCTGCTCAGTGCCTGCGCCGCCGTCACGCCTTATCAGCCGCTGCATGATGGCTACGGATATTCGGCGCAGCTGATCGAGAGCAATCGCTACCGGGTCAGCTTCGCCGGCAGCTCGGCCACCCCGCGCCAGACCGTCGAGAACTACATGCTCTATCAGGCCGCCGAGCTGACCCTGCGCAGCGGCAGCGACTATTTCATCATCGCCGGCGGCGGTACGCAGAGCAGCGGCAGCAATGCGCCCACGCTGAGCTTCGGTTTCGGCGGCTTCAGCTTCGGCGGACACGGTGGCGTGGGCATGGGCGTGGGTACCAGCACCGGCGGCGGCCAGCAGCTGCAATACACGGCCAGCGCCGACATTCTGGTGTTCAAGGGCAAGAAGCCGGACAACAATCCGCAGGCTTTCGATGCGCGCGAGGTGAAGGCCAATCTCGAAGCGCAGATCCAGCGTCCGCCGGCAGCCGCTGCGGCACCGTAAGCAGGGCACACGCGCTCACGACCCTGACGCGGGCTGGTATCGTTGCGCCCCCTTTTTTGGATTGCGCAGCGTCATGAGCCACTTGCCCGCGGAAGAACTCCATTACCTTGATGTCGGCGGCACACGCCTGGCTTATCTGCAGCGTGGCAAGGGCCCGCTGCTGCTCTGCGTGCATGGCTTTCCGGATACGGCCTACAGCTTCCTGCCGGTGCTGGAACGTCTGGCGACGGCCGGCTATCACGCGGTGGCGCCATTCCAGCGCGGCTACGCGCCGAGTGCGCTGGCGGCCGACGACGATTACCGCGCCGTCACCCTGGCGCAGGATCTGCTGGCCCTGATCGAGGCGCTGGGGCAGGGCCGCGCGGCGGCCGTGGTGGGCCACGACTGGGGCAGCGTCGCGGCGCAGCTGGCGGCCAAGCAGCGGCCGGAAGCGATTGCGCGCCTGGTGCTCTGCGCGGTGCCGCATCTGCGCCGCTTCTTCCTGTTTCCCAGTCTCAGACAGATCGCGCGCTCGCATTACATCTTCCGCTTCCAATTGCCGCGCTGGCCGGAAGCCGCGCTGGGTCGCGAGGATCACGCCTGGCTGGAGCAGGTGCTGATCCGGCGCTGGTCGCCGGGCTGGCATTACCGCGAGGCGGATCTGGCGCCGGTCAAGGCCTGCCTGCGGGATCCGCAGCGGCGTCGCGCGCTGCTGGCCTATTACCGAAACCTGCCCGGCGCGCTGCTGGATTCCGCGCAGCGGCGGCTGGTGATGGCGCCGATTCCGCAGCCCACACGGATGATTTACGGCACGGACGACGGCTGCATCGGCGCGGAAATGTTCGATGCCCAGGAGCAGCTGTTTCCCGGCGGACTGCAGCTGTGCCCGGCGCCGGGCATGGGACATTTCATGCAGGCCGAGAATCCAGCCTGGTTTGCCGAGCGGGTGCTGGAGTTTCTGCGCGCCTGAAGCGCTCAGGACTCCGCTTCGGGCGTTTCGGGCGGGGCCGGCGTTTCGCGGCGCAGCTGATCCAGGCGCCGCCGGGCTTCGGCGGCCTCGGCCTCGTCGCGCTGCTTCTGGGCCTTGCTGCGTCCGAAGCGCAGGCGATTTTCCGCCGCCTGCTTTTCCGCGGCTTCACGATTTTTCTGCTTGCGGAATTTGTTGAGATTGACGACGTCGCTCATGGCAGGTTGCCGGAATCCCCGACGGGTGAGGGTTTCGCCGCAGATCTTGATACAAACCGATACAACTTGCCCGGCGTTCGTGACTGCAGGCAGGAGCCGGGCTCATTACGATTTTGCTCAGGGCCACCCTCCACAGTGGATTGCTGCCTCAATCCCACTCACGGCCCTCCGTCGCTACCCCTGGTGACGGGTTGTGCCGAGCCCCGGTTCCCCTACCGGGGCTCGGTTTTTTGGGGAACGCAAAGCAGGCGTGCGCGGCGGCTGACGTGGCCTGTCGGCAAGGGCTGACAGGTGGGTCGGGGCCGGCCCCGATGTGGCGAAGGCGGCCGTTTTCGACAATGGGCTCATGGACCTACATGAGGGACCGCAGATGTCGACGAACCAGCCCAGCGCCACGCCTATTCCGACCCGCCCGCTACGCCAGTGGCCGGTTGGCGTCCGTCTGCGCTTCAATCCCGAGGCTCAGTTCAATGAACACTACGAGCCCCTGCGCGGCCGGCCGGTGCTGGTGCTGTCCGAGCTGCAGCTGATCGGCCCCAGCAAGGGCCAGTACTCCTGGCGCCAGCAGGTGCTGTCGCTGAGCACCTGCAAGGTGGGCTGGGCGCGTCCCGATCAGCTCGACCTGCTGCTCGACGAGCAGGAGCGCGAGGCTTACTGAGGCCCGCAGCCTTCGTTTCATTCCTGGCCGTCAGGCTCCCTGAGTGCCTGGCGGCCTGGTTCCTTTTTCCTGTCGCTGCACCGTTCCGCCCGGCGCGGGCTGATGGCAGGGTCCGGCCTCGCGTCACGGCCGCCAGACCCGCAGGCGCGCGCAATTCACGGATAGGTTCTAAGCTTGCCCTTCCCCCGTTTGTTTCCAGGAGTCGGGCTTGAACCAGCACACCAAAAAGATCCTGATGGCCGCACTGCTGTCGGCTGGCGTTTCCGCGCTGCCGGCGCTGGCGCAGAGCGGCAGTCCCGCCGCCGATGAGAAAGCGCCGGCCCTGAAGCATTCCAGCGCCGCCGGCGACATCGAATGGCGGGCCTGGGCCCAGCAATATCTGCAGGGCGTGAAGCCCGACGAGGCGGTGGCCAATGCCGAGTCGCGCGGTGCCATCGGCAATGGCATCGATGCCATCGACGCGGCGCGCGAGGTCTGGACCGCGCAGTACGGCGCCGCCGCCGTGGCGCATCAGGAACCCTTCCGCTCCTATCGCAAGAACAATCTCTGGCTGGTGGCCAGCCGCGCCAGCAAGGGCGAGCTGGGCAAGGGCCTGATCGCGGTGCTGGACCGCGACAGCGGACGCGTGTTGCGCGTGGAGCGCGGCCAGCAATAGGCGCTGACGCGCCGGTCCAGGCCAAGTCAGGCCGCGGCCTGACGCCTGCGCTCGATCAGCTGGTAGGCGGCGGTGATCTCGCGGGTCTTCTGTTCCGCGACTTCCCGCATGGTCTCCGGCAGGCCCTTGGCCGCCAGCTTGTCGGGATGGTTCTGGCTCATCAGCAGCCGGTAGGCCTTCTTCAGCTCCGCATCGGAGACGCCGGGTGGCACGCCCAGCACCTGATAGGCGTCGGCCAGCTGCTGCTCGGCATTGGTCCCGCCCTGCTGACCGCGCAGCAGCGCTTCCAGGCGCTGCAGCTCGGCCGGCGGCAGGCCCAGGCCGCGGGCGATGCGCAGCAGCAGCGCGTGTTCGGCCTCGTGCAGCTGGCCATCGGCGGCGATGGCCGAGAGCTGCACCTGCAGGAACATCTGCAACAGGAACGGCTGACCGCGCGCCGCCTGTGCGAAGCGGGCGACTTCGGCGTCCAGATCGAAATCCGCAGCCTTGCCGCGATTGAAAGCCTGCTGTGCCGCCGCGCGGGCATCGCCGTGCAGGTGCAGGCGGTCGAAGATCTGCTCGGCGATCCGGATCTCTGCTTCGCTGACCCGGCCGTCGGCCTTGCACACCGCGCCCATCACCGCGAAGGTGCTGTTGAAGAACTGGTTCTGCAGCTCGCCCAGGCCGCGCACCACGCGCAGCTGCAGGCGTGGGGCCAGGAAGTAGCCGAGCAGCGCTCCGATGAGCAGTCCGGTCCAGCCGTAGACGAAGAAGCCGATGAGACCGGCAATGATGACGAGCGCGTTCATCCGCCGATTTTAGCGTGCCTCGCGCAGCCTCGACGCCAGCTTTCGGCGCAGGGCATGATGCGCGCCCCATGCCAGCGCTGCCACGCGAATTCTATGATCGGGACACCACGCTGGTGGCCCGTGAACTTCTCGGCAAGCTGCTGGTGCATCGGCTCGGCGATGAAACACGCATCGGCCGCATCGTTGAAACCGAAGCCTATCTGGGACCGCACGATCTGGCCGCGCACAGCGCGCGTGGCCTCACCGAACGCACCCGCGTGATGTTCGGTCCGCCCGGACATGCCTATGTGTATCTGATCTACGGCATGCATCACTGCTTCAACGTCGTCACGCAGGCCGAGGGCCATGCCTCGGCAGTGCTGATCCGCGCGCTGGAGCCAGTGCAGTCCCTGAGCCTGCGCGCGCAGGGGCCCGGCCTGCTGTGCAAGGCCATGGCCATCGACCGCAGTCACAACGGCGTGGATCTGTGCGGCGCGTCGTTGTACATCACGGCGGAGCAGAACCCGCCGCCACTGCGCATCGTGCGCCGGCCGCGCATCGGTGTGGACTACGCCGGCGTCTGGGCGCGGCGTCTGCTGCGCTTCTACATCGCCCGCAATCCGCATGTCTCCAAGCCGTGAATGCCCGGGCTGTCTTTCATCGCCGCCGCCAAGCTGATTGAATAGACGCCGGGCCGATGAGGGGTGATGCGATGCGAACGAGCGGCATGGTGGTGGCGCTGCTGATGTACGGCTGCAGCCTGTCGGCGGCGGCGCAGGCGCCAGTGCTGCGGCCGCAGCTGCAGCAGAGCGTGCAGCAGGCCAATACCCTGATCGCCAATCGCAGTTATGCCGATGCCCTGCATCGCCTGGAGACGGCCGAAGGCCTGGGGGATCTCAGTCCCTTCGAGTACTACACCATCCATCATCTGCGCGGTCTGGCGGCGATGGGGCTCGACGACAAGCCGGCCGCGATCCGCGCCTTCGACGCGGTGCTGCGCGCAGGCTATACCCCGCAGGCCGAGAAGCAGCAGACGCTGGAGACCCTGGTCAAGCTCAGCCGGGCCAGCGCGGATCAGGCCAAGGTGATCGAGTACGCCCAGCTCTATGCCGATGGCGGCGGCACGCAGCCGGAGATTCTGCTGGCCTTGCCGCAGGCCTACTACGAAACACGGCAGTACGCACGTGCCGCCGAGCTGGCGCAGTCGCAGATCGCGCACGCGCAGGCTGCCGGCGTCAAACCCGGCGAGGCGCTGTTGCGGCTGGCGGCCGCCAGCGCGCTGATGCAGAAGGACGCCACCGCCTACACCGCCGCTCTCACGCAGCTGCTGCGCGACTATCCCTCGGCCGAGTACTGGCAGAAGCTGCTGGCCGCGCGTCTGCAACCGGCAGCGTACTGGGATCCGCTGGCGCTGCAGATCGATCGTCTGCGCTACGCCACCGGTGCGATGCAGAGCCCGGACGATTACCTGTTCGCCGCGCAGCGCGCGCTGCAGGCCGGATTTCCCGCCGAGGCCGGGCAGTATCTGCAGGCCGGTTATGCCGCCCGGCAGCTGGGCCAGGGTGATGCCGCCGGCCGCCACGAGCGGCTCAAGGCGCGGGTGCAGGCGCAGCTGCAGGCCGATGCGGCCGAGCGCGAACGTCTGGAACACGAAGCCCTCGCGCAGCGCGATGGCGAGGCCTTGCTGCGCCTGGGCCTGCGCCGCGTCAGCCTGCACGATTACGAAAGCGGCCTGGCCCTGATGCGGCAAGGCTTGGCCAAAGCGGCGCTGCGCGACGCGCAGCAGGCGCAGCTGCAGCTGGCTTATGCGCAGCTGCAGGCGGGACAGAACAAGGAAGCGTCAGCGACGCTGCGCGGCATCCAGGGCAATGCGCAGCTGCAGACCCTGGCGCAACTCTGGCTGCTGCGCGTGGAGCTGGGTGGCTGACGGGGTGATGCAAAACTCGCTTTGCATCACCTCGTGCTTGGCACCGGGATGTTCGGGAGCGTAGAAAAGCCGCGCCTTTTCGTCAGCGAGCGGCAAAAGGTCATGGATGACCTTCTGCATCACCTTGTTAATCGTCGCGCGTGCGCAGGGCGTTGGCCATGCGGTACATGGGATGGCGCAGAATCTGCCGCACTTCCTCGCTGGCATCCACGGCCTGCAGCGCGGCTTCCATGCAGGCCAGCCACTGATCGCGTTCGGCGCGGCCGATGGCGTAGGGCGCATGGGCATGGCCCAGGCAGACGCTGCCGTACTTCTGGTAATACAGCCGAGGTCCGCCCAGCCAGCCGGACAGATACTCGAAGAGTTTTTCCTTGATCTCCGCCAGCGACTCGCCGTGCATGGCGCGGATGGTGGCGGCTTGCGGCAGCGCATCCATGGCATCGTAGAAAGCATCGGCCAGCGCGCGCACGGCGGCCTCGCCGCCGAGCATCTCGTAGGGCGTGGGCGGTGCGGGCTGGACTTTGGCGGCGGCTTCGGACATCGCGCGATTTTCGGCTGCCGCGTGCGGTCGCGGCTTGACGCCGGTCAGTGCAACGGCGATGGTGAGGACAGCTGCGCTTCAGTCGGCGTTCATTCACCGGCCACGCGCGCGCTTTAAAATCCGGCTTCGCCTGATTCCGGGATTCGTCTGTCGTGCGACTCGCCCTGCTTTTGCTCCCTCTGCTCTGCGCCGCCTGCAGCACGGCTGCCTATCGCACGCCCGGCGGGCCGGCGCCGCTGGCGGACATCGGCCGCAGCGAGGCGCAGCTGCTGATCGCGCAGCCGCCTTCGCCGCGCTTTCCCGTGCGGCTGAGCCTGGTGCGGGTGCAGGCGCCCGCCTACCAATCCTTCTCCGGCAAGGCGCTGGGGAGCGGTCGCTACTCGGTGCTGCCGGTGCCCGGGTTGCCGGATGCGCAGCCTTTGGCCGCCGTCGCAAGCTGGCCGAAAGTCGCCGCCGCCGCGCCGCTGGATCTGACGCTGCTGCCCTCGCGTCTGGAGTCCCTGGAAGATCTGCGTCTGGCCGCAGCCAAGACCCAGGCCGACGTGCTGATGGTCTACACCCTGGACACCGCTTTTGCGCGGCACGGCGAGCCTTATGCACCGCGCGCCGAACTCAAGCTCGACCCCAAGTCGCCGCCGCAGGATCTGGTGATCCAGTCGCAGGCCCTGGCGCTGTTCATCGATGTGCGCACGGGCTATCAGTACGCGCAGGTGCAGGCGCGCACGCAGCTCGGCGAGCTGACGGCGGCTCTGGCCAGCGCTGCGGCGCTGGACGACAAGCGCCGCGAGGCCGAGCAGGCGGCTTTTGCGGCGCTGCTGCAGCAGGCCCAGCAGGCCTGGAACGGCATCGCCAGCCGCTACGAGTATGCGCAGCTGGCTCCGGCCGGCCAGCCTTGAGCATCGCGCGGCGAACTTCGCCGCGCCGCTTCGTTCCAAGCTGCGATCAGTTCTTCGCATGACCGCAAAAAACCATTTCATGCTGCCGCGATTCCTTCTGTTGCTGACGCTCCTGCTCGGAGGCGCGGCGCAGGCTGCCACGCCCGCGCCCTTCGATCTGGCAGGCCCCACGCTGGATGTGGTGATCACGCGCGGCAAGATGATTCTGCCGGCGTCGGAAGTGCCGAATCTGGCCGAAGGCGACCGCATCTGGATCCGGCCCGAGTTTCCCGCCACGCAGTCGGCGCACTATCTGATGGTGGCGGCGTTCTTGAGTGGCTCCACCAATCCGCCGCCGGAGAGCTGGTTCTTTCCCTGCAAGACCTGGACGGGACGCTGCGCGCGCGAAGGCCTGAGCGTGACCGTGCCCAAGGGCGCGCAGCAGGCGCTGATCTTCCTGGCGCCGGAGACCAGCGGCGACGTCAAGGGCATCGTCGATGCCGTGCGCGGCCGGCCGGGCGCCTTCGTGCGCGCCACGCAAGATCTGAATCAGGCGACGCTGGATCGTTCGCGTCTGGAGCGCTATCTGGAAGTGGTGCACGCACTGGAGCCCGGCGATCCGGCGGTGCTGCGGCAGGTGGCGCCGCTGCTGGCGCGCAGTCTGGCGATCAAGGTCGATGACAAATGTCTGGACAAGATTCCGCAGCTGCAGGCGGCCTGCCTGACGCAGGGGCAGGAAGCGCTGATTCTCAACGACGGTCACAGCATGTCGATCGCAGCCACGCTCACCACCGGTGTCGCCGCCGATCTGGTGATGGCGGTGAGCGCCACGCCGGAGCTGGGTTACGGCGTGTACAGCCCGTACATCGCCTCGGTGCTGGATCTGGTGCGCATCTTCGATTCCTTCCGCACCGCCACCTACCAGTACATCCCGGCGCTGACCTCGCACAAGAACGGCAAGCTGGCGCTCACACTCAACACGCCGCCCTCGTTTCACGCGCCGATGTCGGTGATGGTGGTGGCGCTGCCGGCCATCGACAAGCCGCATCTGCCGCCGCTGCGCGCGGTGAATCCCGCCGACATCTACTGCGCCAGCCGTGACGATCTGGTGCTGCCGGTGGAAGGGGCGCCGCTGGCCTTCTCCACACGCTATGCGCACGACATCACGCTGACCCTGCAGGGCAAGGACGGCAAGACCGTGCGCCTGCCGGCCTGGGCCGATGCCGCGCAGGGCGGTTATGTGGTGAACACCGCGAATCTGAAGAACGTCGACCTGGGCGACAGCGTGCGCGGTTCGCTGCAGGGCTACTGGGGCTTCGTGCCCTACGAAGGGCCGGGTTTCACGCTGCGCAATGCGCGCGCCAATGCCTGGGCACTGGCACAGGGCGACGAGGACGCGCTGGTGGTGGGCCGTCCCGACACCGTGCATCTGCGTTCCGACAACGCCAGCTGCGTGGACAACATCATGCTGCGCGATCCTTCCGGCAAGGAGCTCAAGGCCGAGTGGAAGCCGCTGCAGGCCGGCGTGGTGGAAGTGAAGCTGCCGCTGCAGGACGCGCGGCCCGGCGAGATGACCCTGCTGATCCGTCAGTCCGGACTCAATGATCCGCATCCGCTGCCGATCCAGGTGTTTGCCAGTGCCGCGCGTCTGGATGCCTTCCAGATTTACGCGGGCGACACGCAGGGCACGCTCAAGGGTCAGCGCCTGGATCAGGTGGCGAGCCTGACGCTGAACAGGCTGACGTTTCTGCCGGGCGAGCTGCAGACCGGTGCCGGCGGCGATCAGCTGAGCCTGGTGGCGCAGGACGCGCAGGCCGCCGGCGAGCTCAAGCCCGATGCCAGCGCACCCGCGCGCGTCACGCTCAAGGACGGCCGCGTGCTGAGCATGAACGCCAGCATCGATCCGCCGCGTCCGCGCGTGAGCCTGATCGGCAAGAACGTGTCGGCCTCGGCCTCGGCCGGACACAGCGGAATTCAGGCCGGCAGCGGCGATCAGCTGCCGCAGGATGCGCGGCTCACCTTCTCGATCCGCGCGCAGACGCCGGCCAGCTTCGGCCGCGAGCTGTTCGTGGAAGTGGCCACCGAGGATGAAAGCTTTCTCAGCACCCTGAGCCTGGCCAACGGCGGCATCAAGCTGGAGAACAACAAGGTGGCGCTGCTGAATCTGGAGCCGGCGCAGGCCTTCGGCTTCTCCGCCTTCGGACCGCTGAAGTTCCGCCCGCGCATCGGCGGCATCGCCGGCGACTGGCAGCCGCTGGCGCATCTGGTGCGCCTGCCGCAGCTCAAGACCCTGCTCTGTCCTGCCGACACCACGCGTGCCTGCAAGCTCTCCGGCTCGGATCTGTTCCTGATCGACTCGCTGTCCGGGCAGGCTGATTTCAGCCAGGCGGTGACCGTCTCCGACGGTTTTCCCGGCAGCAGCCTGCCGGTGCCGCATCCCAGCGAGGGCCGGCTCTACCTGCGCCTGCGTGATGACCCCTCGGTGATCAATGCCGTGACGCTGGAGGCGCAGACGCTGCCGGCGCCGGATGCCGCCGCCGATCCGGCAGCGGGCAAGCCTTAGAACTGATCCGTGAATTGCACAGGCCAGCGCGCGCAAATCACGGATCAGTTCCGGGTGGCGCGCTGGCCGCAGTGGCTGAGCTGCGCACTGCTTCTGCTGCTGGCGGCCTGCAGCGCGCCGGTGCCGCAGGAGCGCGTGGCCGAGCAGGCGCTGGAACTGCGCAGCGCCGACGGTCCGCTGCGCGGCGGCGTGCTCGACGGTGTCGCGGTGTTCAAGAACATCCCCTATGCGGCGCCGCCGGTGGGTGCGCTGCGCTGGCGGCCGCCGGCGCCGGTGCAGCCCTGGCAGGAACCGCGCGAGGCGCGCCGTTACGGCAACGACTGCTGGCAGAACCGCAAGTCCTGGGATCGCGCCATGTCCGCGCAGCCGATGAGCGAGGACTGCCTGTATCTCAACGTCTGGACACCGCTGCCCCTGCGCGGCGACAAGCTCCTGCCGGTGATGGTCTGGATCCACGGCGGCGCCTATGCCAGCGGTTCGGGCAGCTCGCCGCTGACGGTGGGCGACCGCCTGGCGCGGCGCGGCGTGGTGCTGGTCACGCTCAACTACCGGCTCGGGCGCTTCGGTTTCTTCGCGCATCCGGCGCTGAGCGCGGAAAGTCGCGAAGGGCCTTTGGGCAATTACGGGTTGATGGATCAGATCGCCGCACTGCACTGGGTGCAGCGCAATATCGCGCGCTTCGGCGGCGATCCTGCGCGCGTGACGATTTTCGGTGAATCCGCCGGCGGCGATGCGGTGCATCAGCTGATGCTCGCGCCACCGGCGCGTGGTTTGTTCGCCGCCGCCATCAGCCAGTCCGGCGGAGGTCGCGCGCTGCTGCCCCGGCTGCGCGAGGATCAGCCGGACCTGCCTTCGGCGCAGACCCTGGGCCAGCGTTTCGCGCAACGCGCCGGTGTGCACGGCGAGGATGCCGCCGCGCTGCGTGCGCTGCCGGCCGCCACGGTGCTGGGTGATCTGAGTCTGATCGAATGGGACCGGCAGGCCTGGACCGCAGTCTGCATCGACGGCCAGCTGGTGCAGGGCGATGTGCTGGAGGGCTATGCCGCCGCACGCCAGGCGCATGTGCCGCTGCTGCTGGGCAGCAATGGCGATGAGCTGGGCGCGCTGCCGCGTTTCGTGCTGCGCGCGATGAACCAGCTGCTCACGCCGCGCTTCGGCGCGCAGCTGCCGCAGCTGATCGCCGCCTATCCCAGCGCCGAGGCCTACGAGCGCAATCTGAGCAGCGACTTCGGTTTCGTGGAGCCGGCGCGCCGCATTGCGCGCCATGCCTCGGCGCGCCAGCCGGTGTTTCTGTATCGCTACGACTATGTGCCGCAGGCGCAGCGTGGCAAGTGGCGCGGTGCGCCGCATGCCTCCGATGTGGCCTACATCTTCGGCTATCCCGAAGCCGCCGATGCCGATGTCAGCGAGCAGGATCGCGCCCAGGCCAGCCTGATGGGCGAGCTGTGGACCGCGTTTGCGCGCCAGACGCAGCCGGCGGCGGCGCAGGCCACGCCCTGGCCGGCGTATCAGCGCGATGACGATCGCGTTTACGAAATCTCCGCGCAGGGCACCCGGCTGCTGCCGGCGGGCGCGCCCTGGCTGGAGGCCATTGCCCGCTACGCGCAGCCGCGCGCGCCTTGAGCGCGCCGCGGCTTACTCGCCGGCGGCGAGACTCAGCTGCATGTTCACCGGCAGCTTGAGCTGCTCGAACAGCATCGCGCGCAGGATGCGCCGCTGATCGTTCTCCACCTCGGCGGCGGCAATCTCATTGAGCTGCGCCTGAATCTGCGCGCTCTCGGTATCGCTCACCGGTTTGAGCAGCCACTGCTCCTGGCTCGTGCCGCTCAGGCGCACGCTGTACAGCGCGCCGGCGACGAACAGCTCGCGCGCCAGGCGCGGCGCCTGATCAGCCGGCGGCTGCAGTTCCTGCACCAGCTGCTCGCCGCCTTGTTCGTCGCGGCGATACAGGCTCAGCCGCGCGCCGGCCTTGGCGGGAAACACCAGGCCCTGCGCCGGAATGAAGATGCGCGCGGGATGCTGTTCATCGAGTGCGCGCATGAAGGCGGGACGGGTGGCTTCGCGGGTGGAGGCGAGTTCCGACCAGACCACCCGCGCCGAGCGCTCTTCGCCGCCGGCGGCCGGCAGGCTGCTGACGCCGGTGGCGGTGATCGGCGAGAAATGCGGTTTGCCGTCGCGCGAGATCCAGCTGACCATGGCCTTGCCGCTGATCAGCTTCAGGCTTTCGCAGGCATTGCTCATGAACACCGGCGAGGCCTCGCCTTCGTCGGATTTCACGCGCGCGCTTTTCTCGCCCACCACCATGCAGGACAAGGCCTGGGCCTGGCCGCTGGCCAGCAGACCGGCGCCGAGCAGCAGGGACGCGAGCAGACGCGCGGGCGTGGAGGGAAGCGTGTTCATGACAGATCTCCGTGATGCCAATCAGGGTAACAGGCTGCGTCGTTCGAAGAGGAAGTCGGCATCCGCGCTGCCGCTGTCGGCCAGTGCATTGCCGTATTGCGGGGTTTGCGGCAGCTCGCGTTCCACTTCATCGCGCACCTGGAAGAACAGGGTATTGCCCGGCGCCCAGCGATCCAGGCGCCGCAGCTGCTGCAGAAGGCTCCAGGCGAACACCGAGTGGCCGTTGTTGCCGGAGTCGGCCACCGGTTCGTCGGAGCCCGACGTCATCGCCATCACCGAGCGCTGACCGAGATAGGACTGCGCCTCGCGTTCACGCTGTGCCGTGCTTTCCTGCTTGCGGGCGGTGCCCACGAAGCTGCCGGAGTAGCAGCTGTCGAGAATCAGCGCGACCTGCTTGGCCTGCATCAGCCGCAGCCAGCGCGCGACATCGGCGTTGGAGATCCAGCCGCGTGGATCACGGGCACTGGCATCGGAGGGAATCCAGTAGCCCAGGCCGGTTTTCTCCACCAGCTCGCCGTGACCGGCGAAGTACACCAGCAGGCTGTCGTCCTCGCGCATCTCCAGCGTCAGGCGGTTGAGCGCGGCAACGATCTGCGCGCGATCGGGATTCTCCAGCGCCAGCACCTCATAGCCCAGACGCGACTGCAACTCGCCGGCGATGGCGCGAGCATCCGGCACCGCGCTGCTGAGCTGCGGCACGCGCGGATCGGCGTAATGGTTGAGGCCGATCACCAGGGCGCGCTTGCGGGCGATGGCCGGCACCGCCGCCACCATCTGCAACCGCGCGGCCGGTGCCTGGCGGCGCTTCTTCAGCAGCTGCTTTTGCAGATCCTCGCTGAGGATGCACACGCCTTTCTCCGCTTCCTGCAGCGACTGGCACTGCGGCAGATCCGCCAGCTGCGGATTTTCCTCCAGCTGCGCCCGTGCCTCGGCCAGCACCGCCGCCTTGAAGGCCGTGCGCGCGCTGAGCAGCTTGCTCACTTGTTCGCGCGGCAGTTCCTGCACCGAGATGTTGCGGAAGTAGGTCTGTTCGCCATCGGTCAGCAGATAGGACTGCGGCGTCACGCGGCTGTCGCCGCTGACGCCGGCCTGCGTGAACAGCGCGCTCAGGGTGCTGCCCTGCGTGGCATTCACCAGACCGGAATCGCCGCCGCTGTCGCGCGCCGGCATCGGCTTGCTCAGCTGCCGGGACAGAACCTGTGGCAGCCCGCCATCCGGCACGCTGCTGATTTTGCTCAGCTGCAGCTGATCGTTCTGATAGCGCTGCTGCACGCTGCTGTCGCTGCTCTGCAGATCGAAGCTGCCGCTGTGCCCGGCATAGCGCATCACCGTGAAGCTGTCGCCGCTGGCGGCGCTGTAGCCGCTGGCAAACGACAGCTGCAGGGTGCCGGCCAGCGTGGCCTGACCACTGAGGCCGAGCTGGTCCTGCAGACCCGCGCCGGCCACATCGATGGCGAGCACACCGCCGGCCAGCTGCTGGTAATCGCCCAGCAGCTGCAGCGTGGCCACGCCGCCGCCGCCATCCTCTGGCGCGATCAGACCCTGATTGCGCAGCAGCGCGCCGCTCAGATCGATGCGACCGTCGCCGCGAATCACGCCGCCGCTGTCATTGCGCAGACCTTCGGCGGCAACCAGCGTGGCGCTGTTGCCGAGGCGGATCAGACCGGTGTTGCTCAGGCCGCCGCTGCCGGCGTCGGCGAGCGTGGTGCTGCCGCCTTGCAGATCCATCGTGCCGGCGTTCTGGCGCAGACCCGAGAACTGCGCGGTGCCCGCCGAGACCGTCAGCGTGCCGCCGGCTGCATTGCTCCAGCCGGCGCCGCCGGCCTTGGCCACGGTGATTCCGGCGCTGCTGCTGACATCGGCGATGGCGAGGCTGCCGCCGCTCAGCTCGATGCTGCCGGCATTGCCGGCGATGCCGGCGAGCTGAGCGCTGCCACCGCTCACCGAAATCCGGCCGCTGTCTTCGTTCTGCCAGCTGCTGCCGCTGACATCGAGCGAACCCGAGCTGACATTCAACGTGCCGCTGTTGCTGCTGAAGTTCGTCAGCGTTACCGCTGCGCCGCTGGTGTTGATGCTGCCGCTGTTGGCGAGGCCGGCCGTTGCGCCATTGACGCTGAGCTGACCGCCGCTGGCGTTCAGGCTGCCGCTGTTGCGGGCCAGATCATTCACGAGCAGCACGCCGCCGCGCACATCCACGCTGCCGGCGTTGCCGTCGATGCCGGAGAGTTGCGCGCTGCCGCCGCTGACCAGGACCTGTCCGCCATCCTGGTTTTGCCAGGCGCTGCCGCTGATATCGAGCGAGCCCGAGCTGACATTGAGCATGCCGCTGTTGCCGCCGAAGTTTGTCAGCGCCAACGCGCCGCCACTGGTGCTGATGCTGCCGCTGTTATTGAGGCCGGCCGTTATGCCGTTGACGGAGAGATGGCCGCCGCTCACATCCACGCTGCCGGCGTTGCTGCTGATGCCGGAGAGCTGCGCGCTGCCGCCGCTGATCAAGACCTGACCGCCATCCTGGTTTTGCCAGGCGCTGCCGCTGATATCGAGCCAGCCCGAGCTGACATTCAGCGTACCGCTGTTGCCGCCGAAGTTCGTCAGCAACATCGTGCCACCAGCAGCGTTGACGCTGCCGCTGTTGTCGAGACCTGTCGTTGCGCCATTGACGGTGAGCTGACCGCCGCTGGCATTCAGGCTGCCGCTGTTGCGGGCCAGATCGTTCACCACTAGCGTGCCGCCGCGCACATCCACGCTGCCGGCATTGCCGGCGATGCCCGACAGCTGCGCGCTGCCGCCGGCCACGGAGACCTGAGCGCCGTCTGCGTTGTGCCAGCTGCTGCCGCTGACATCGAGCGAGCCCGAGCTGACATTCAGTGTGCCGCTGTTGCCGCCGAAGTTTGTCAGCGACACGGTGCCGCCATCAGCGTTGACGCTGCCGCTGTTGTCGAGCCGCGCCGTCGCGCCGTTGACGGTGAGCTGGCCGCTGCTGGCGCTCAGGCTGCCGCTGTTGCGGGCCAGATCATTCACGAGCAGCACGCCGCCGCGCACATCCACGCTGCCGGCATTGCCGGCGATGCCCGACAGCTGCGCGCTGCCGCCGGTCACGGAGACCTGAGCACCGTCTGTGTTGTGCCAGCTGCTGCCGCTGACATCGAGCGAGCCCGAGCTGATATCGAGCGTGCCGCTGTTGCCGCCGAAGTTCGTCAGCGACACGGTGCCGCCGCTGGCCTTGATGCTGCCACTGTTGTCGAGGCCTGCCGTTGCGCCATTGACGGTGAGCTGACCGCCGCTGGCGTTCAGGCTGCCGCTGTTGCGGGTCAGATCGTTTACGAGCAGCGTGCCGCCGTTCACCGCCACGCTGCCGGCGTTGCCGTCGATGCCGGAGAGTTGCGCGCTGCCGCCGCTGACCAGGACCTCGCCGCCATCCTGGTTTTGCCAGCCGCTGCCGCCGACATCGAGCGAACCCGAGCTGATATCGAGCGTGCCGCTGTTCGCGCTGAAACGCGTCAGCGTCACGCTGCCGCCGCGCACCTGGATGCTGCCGCTGTTGCTGAGGCCGGTGTTGCTCGCGCCGCTTGCCGTGAGTGCTCCGCCGCTGAGCTCCACGGTTCCGGCATTGCTGCTGATGCCCGACAGCTGCGCGCTGCCGCCACTCACCAGAACCTGGCCGCCATCCTGGTTTTGCCAGGCGCTGCCGCCGACATCGAGTGAACCTGCGCTGACACTGAGCGTGCCGCTGTTCGTGCTGAAGCGGCTCAGCGTCACGCTGCCGCCGCCTGCGCTGAGGCTGCCGCTGTTGTGGAGGCCGGTGCTTGCGCCATCGACGGTGAGCTGGCCGCCGCTGGCGCTGAGGCTGCCGCTGTTCGTGGCCAGATCGCGTGCCAGCAGCGTGCCGCCGCTGACCGTCACGCGACCGGCATTGCCGCTGATGCCGGAGAGCTGCGCGTCGCCGCCAGTCACGGCTACTTGTCCGCTGGCCTGGTTCTGCCAGCTGCCGCTCACATCCAGGCTGCCGCTGCTGATCTGCAGCGAGCCCTGATTCGCGGCGAAATTGGTGATGTCGAGCGTGCCGCCGGTCAAGGAGACCTGCCCGGTGTTGAGCAAGCCGCCGCTGCTCGAGCCACGCAGATCGAGCGTGCCGCCGGAGCTGATGAGGCTGCCGCTGTTCACGCGCATGTCCTGAATCGTGAGCTGGCCGCCGCTCTGGCTCAGGCTGCCGTTGTTGCTCGCGAAGCCGTCCAGATGCGCGGTGCCGCCGGTGATCAGGATCTGCGCGCCGCTGGCATTGCGCCAGCCGTCGCCGCTCACCTCCAGCGTGCCGGCGCCGAGCGACAGGCGCGCGCTGTTGCGGCTGAAGTTCGCAAGACTGAGCTGGCCACCGGTGACGGACACATCGCCGGTATTGATCAGGCCGCTGCCGCTGGCTCCGCTCACGCTGAGCTGGCCGCCGCTGGCGAGCAGACTGCCGCTGTTGCTGGCCAGATCCTGGACCTGCAGCGAGCCGCTGCCGCTGCTGCTCAGCACGCCGGAATTTGCACTCAGGCCTTCGAGCTGGGCCAGGCCGCCGCTCACCACGATCTGCCCGCCGCTGTCGTTGTGCCAGTTGCTGCCACTGAGATTCAGGGTGCCGCCGCTGAGCGCCAGCGTGCCGCTGTTGCTGAGAAAGTTGCCGAGGCTCAGCGTGCCGCCGCGGCCGGAGAGGCTGCCGGTATTGCTCAGTCCGGTGTCGGCGCCCGTGAGCGTGAGCTTGCCGCCGCTCACATCGATGCTGCCGCTGTTCTGGCGCAGGCCGCCGAGTTCCAGCGTGCCGCCACTGAGTGAGATGCTGCCGGCGTTGTGGTCCAGTCCGCCGAGCTGTGCGCTGCCGCCGCTGACCAGCAGCTGCGCGCTGTCTTCCTGATTCCAGCTGCTGGCGCTGATCTCCAGGCTGCCGGCGCTGAGCTGCAGCAGACCGCTGTTGCTGCCCAGCTTGGTGAGATGCAGCGTGCCGCCGCTGACATCGATGCTGCCGCTGCTGGAAAGACCCGCGCTGTTGCCATCGACCGTGAGCGTGCCGGCACTGGCCGCCAGTGTGCCGCTGTTGCTGCCCAGATTCGCCAGTGAAATATCACCGCCCTGCGCCGAGACCAGGCCGCTGTTGCTCAGACCCGCAGCGCCCGGATCGTGCACCACCACGCTGCCGCCGCTGGCCAGGATGCTGCCGGCATTGCGGCTCAGGCCGCTGATGTCCAGCACGCCGGCGCTCGCGCCGAGGCTGCCGCCGGCGTCGTTCTGCCAGTCGTCGCCGGAGAGTTCCAGGCGACCGCCGTCGGCGCTGAGCTGGCCTTGATTGCTGCCGAGCGAGGCCAGGGTGAGCACATGCTCCTGGCTGCTGATCTGCAAACCGCTGCCGATGTCGAGCCGTGGCGCGTCGCGATCGGCGCTCTGTGCCTGTGTGCTGATCGTGGCGCCGCCGGCTTGAGCTGGATCTTCGGCGTCGGGATCGGCGATGGCCCTGGCGATGATCTGGCCACTGCCCTGCAAGTGCTGCGTGGCGTCGCCGATCAGAATCAGGCGCGCACCGTGATCCAGCTCGGAATAGACATTGCTCGCCAGCGACAAGGTGCCGTTGACGGTGAGCCCGCCATGAATATTCAGCACGCTATTGGTCAAGGCGCTGAGGCTGCCGTCGAGTCGCAGGCCGTTCTGCACATCGAGGCCGCCGCCGTTGGCCAGCGTCGATTGCAGGCCCGCGCCCAGCGTCATGCCATCGAGCACGGTTTGATGACCCAGATCCAGCCGCGCCTGTCCGTTGCTGCTGAACAGGGTGCCGTTGCGCAGCGTGCTGGGACAGCTGCCCTCGCAGAACCCGCCGGCGAGTTCCAGCCGGCCCATGCCGTCGAGGTCGAAGCTGCCGCCCTGCAGGTTCCAGCTGATGCCGGTGTCGAGCACGAAGTGGCCGGTGTCGCCATGCCGCATCGTGCCCAGGTTCGTACCGCTGATATCCGAGCCGAAGACGATCACGCCCTGATTGGCATTGAAGACGCCGCTGTTGCTCCAGCTGCCGTACAGCTTGATGCTGCTGCCCGAGCCGTTGGCGCGAATCTCGCCGGTATTGCTCCAGCTGCCGCTGCTATCGGCATTGATGTACAAGGTGCCGAAATCCGGATCGAAGATCTGGCTGTTGATCAGGCCGTGATTGCTCAGCAGATGATCCAGGTACAGATCACCGGCGGTATGCGAAAGCACGATGCCCGCGCCGATGCGGAAGCCATCGTCGGCGTCGATCACGCCGAGATAAGCGCTGTTGCCGCTGCCGTAGTTGCCGGCCAGCAGCGTGCCGTTGCCGGCCAGAAACTGCACGCCGCTGCTGAAGTGCAGGGTGGCGCCCGGCGAGATGCCCTCATCGACGATGCCGAAGGTGCTCAGGCGCAGCACCGCGCCGTCCAGCAACAGATCATGGCGGATGTTCAGGGTGCTGGCGGCGTCCAGCGTCATCGTGATGTCGGGCCCCAGCGTGACCGCATCGAAGCTGGCGCTGCTGTAGCGGTCCAGCCAGATACTGGCGCCGCTCGTGCCGCTGATCAGGGCATTGCTGATTTCACTGCCGCTCCGCAGGTCCAGCTCGCCGCTCAGGTGCAGGGTGCCGCCGTTGAGGTTCACGCTGCTGCCGAGTGCGCTGAGGCCATCGCCGTTGCGTGCCGACTGCAAGGACAGATCCAGAGTCGCGCCGCTGGCGCTGATTGCCTGGTTGAGATAGATCGAGTGATCGGCAATCAGGCTCAGGCGCACCGAGGCGCCGAGTGAAACGTTGATGGGACTGCTGAGCGTGATGTCGCCGAGCTGTCCGGGATCTTCGCAATCAGCACAGGGGCTGGTGCTGATCTCCACGCTGGTACCGCCTTCCAGGGCGTAGATGATGTCGCTGGCGAGGTAGTCGTCGATATCGACATCCTGCGGGTCCAGCAGCCAGAGCCCGGCGCGGCCGTGTGCGGCGCTGGCGTCCGGCGCGCGGCCGATCAGCAGCTGGCCGTGACTGGAGGTCTCGATGAAGCCGCCGTCGCCGCGCAGGCTGCCGCCGCGCGCCGAGAGCTGACCGTAGACCTGCGTGAGATCCAGCGACCACAGCTGGATGCTGCCGCCATTGCCGTAGCGCCCGCCATCGGCGAACAGGCTGGCGCCCGGGGCGATGCGCAGCGTGGCCGGCAGCTCGCTGCGGATGCGGCCGCCGCCGTCACGGCCGGAGACATCCAGGCGCGCGCCGCTCTGGATGTCGATGTTGCCGGCACCGAGCAGCGCGATGCTGCCGCCCCGGCCCTGCGCGTTGCTGGCATCCACGCGCCCGGCCACCGTCAGCTGCCGGCTGGCGGACAGCACGATGCGGCCCTGCGCATCCAGGCTCAGCTGGTCGGCCTGCACCAGACCCTGCTGATTGATCACGCCGCCGTAGACATCGATGCCGCTGGCCAGCAGGCTGCCCGTGTTGTGGACCTCGCCCTGCGGCAGCGGGATGTGGAAACTCAGATAGGGCAGGCCGGTGTCGAGCAGTTCCACGCTGTCGGCAGCCAGCAGGCCGATCTGTCCGCCCGGTGCCTGCAGGGTGCCTTCATTGCGGATGCTGGGGCCGATCAGCAGCAGCTGCCCGCCGTAAGGCGTGCTGAGCAGGCCCTGATTGACGATGCCCAGGCCGGCGGCGCTGCGCGCATCGGCGCCGAGCGCGTAATGGCCGCTGTCCAGCGCGCTCGTATCCAGGCGCAGCGTGGAGGCGATCAGGCTGCCCACATCCACGCGCGCGTTCTGGCCGAACAGAATGCCATTGGGATTGAGAAGCCAGACGCGGCCGTTGCTGCTGAGCGCGCCGAGCAGATAGCTGGGGTTCTGGCTGCTGACGCGGTTGACCACCTGGCTCTGCGCGCTGGCCTGCTGGAAATTCACGCTGTAGCCGGCGCCGATGGAAAAGCTCTGCCAGTCCAGAATCGTGTTCGGCGTGTTCACGATCTGCATGGCATGGCCCTGGCTCGTCACGCTGGCCTGACCGCTGATCACGCTCAGGCCGCTGGGCAGCGGCGCGATGCCGGCGGGCAGGGCGATGCCCTGCGCCGCGCCGGCGGCGGCCATGGCGGGAACCGTGCCGAGCAGCAGGATCGGCAGATGCCGCAGCGCTTTGCGATGAAGATTCATGCGCCGGCCCTCAGAAGCCATAAGCCAGGGAAAAGTGCAGACGGTAATCACCGCGCGCGGTGCGCTGCGCATCGGCGTAGGCGCGCGCGGCATCGAGCCGCAGTTGCAGATGCTGCTGATACTGGCCGCGCAGCCCCAGGCCCAGGCTGCCGATGCGGCAGCGGCTGTCCTGCGCACGGCAGGGCGTGTGTCTCTGGTTGAGCAGCAGACTGCCGTCGGCAAACGCGGCGGCATACAGCGCGGCATCGCCGTCGTCGCGACGCAGCAGCGCATGCAGGCCTTCGACGCTGCTGAGCAGCCCGGAGTCGGCCACCAGCTCGCGTTCCTGATAGCCGCGCACGCTGGTCAGGCCGCCGGCGCCGAACTGCTCGCCGGGCACCAGGGCATTGCGGCTGTACTGGAACTGTGTGCGCCAGTTGAAGACATCGCGTGTGCTGAGCGCCTGCTGCCAGGCCAGGCTGCCGCGCAGCAGGCTGTAATGCGCCGGCGCGCCGGTGCGCATCGCTTCGAAGTCGGCGGCTGCGCCATCGGCACCGCCGGTCAGGAGGTTGTAGACCAGCTGCAGATTGGCGCTGAACTGCGTGCCCAGCTGCGCGTCGTAAGCCAGGGTCAGCGGCCGCACCGCGATGCTGGCGTCGGCCGAGCCGCAGCCGGCGGCGCCCAGCAGGCCCACGCTGCAGTCGTTGCGGTAATGGCGCTGGTCCAGGCCGATGTAGACCTTCTGCCGCCAGGCGCTGTGCTTGGGCAGATACCAGCGGTAACGCAGGCCCAGGGCATCGCCGCGTCCGGAGAACAGCGCATCGCCCGCCGGCGTGGCGATGGCCTTGCTGTCCACGTCCGAATAGCTGGCGGTGAACTCCAGCGCCGAATGCAGCGTGTACCAGGGCGCAAGATAACTCAGGCTCACCGCCTTGCTGCGCGCATCGAAGTCCGGCGAGACCTCGCCGCGCAGGCCCAGCTGCTGATCGCCGCCGAACAGATTGGCGTGCAGATAAGCCAGCGAGGCGCGGTAATGGCCGGTGCTCTCGCTGCCGCTGTTGTCCAGGCCCAGGGTGAACTGCTGCGGCGCGCGTTCGCGTGTCACCACCAGCGCATCGATGCGCCCGGCGACATCGGAAGGCTGGAACACCACGCGCGTGGACTTGGCCGGGTTTTCATTGGCCTGCTGTGTGTTGGTGTCCACCGCAATCAGGTTCGGCGTCTGTCCGCGCGCCAGACCCGGCAGGCTGTGCAGGATGTTGTCGCGCTCGAAACGCTGATTGCCCTGCACGTAAATCTGATCGAGCTTGCCTTCCACCACCTGCAGACGCAGCGTGCCGCGCTCGACCGTCTGCTCGGGCAGCAGCACCAGCACCGTGCCATAACCGGCTTCGCGATATGCGGCCTGCAGCGCGTCGGCGCGGGCGCGGATCTTCGCCATGTTCAGCGGCGGTGCGATGGGCTGCAGCAGTTGCTGCAGCTGCGCCTCGGGCAGCAGGCTGTTGCCTTCGACGCTCAGCGTCAGCGGCGTGTTCAGGGCATCGGCGGCGAGCGTCTGCGCGTCGGCCAGCGGCGTCGTCAGCAGCGCCAGGCTCAGCAGGGCCGGGCGCGACAGCACAGGCGCAAGACGGAAGATGTTCATCAGTGCGCGTGCAAGAGGCCGTAGATGATGGTGCCGGGCGGCACCAGGGTCTGCGCCACCAGACTGGCGGCGGCCAGCAGTCCTTCCACGGCGGCGTGCGCGCGGCCGGGCGGCGGCTGTGACGGATCCAGGCCCCAGGCGCCGGGAATCGGGCCGTGACGGATCACCTTCAGCGCGGTGCCCACGCTGCGCAGATCGTGCTTGATGGGTTCCAGCACCAGACCGTGCCAGAGGTGACGGAAGCTGCCGTGCGAGGAAATGCGCGTCTGTCCCCAGTTCCAGGTCAGCAGCAGATAGGCCAGGGTGGTGCAGCCGACGATGCTGGTGGGAATCCAGTAGCCGGTTCGCGCGCGCAGCATCGCCAGGCCTTCGGAGAGCGCCATCAGCAGGCCCAGCACCAGAAACACGAAGAAGATCGGCTGCAGATGCGTGATGTAGAAATTGTGGCCGACCATCTGGGGCGTGCTGCGGCCGAACAGGCGCCCGATATGATCACTCATCGCATTGAGAATGGCGGTGCACAGGCTGATGAAGCCGAACACCACGATCAGCGCCACCAGATGGCTCGCCTCCTGTTCATGCGCGAGGCCACCGGCCAGCGCCGCGGCATGCACCTGCACGCCGAAGCGGTCGCCAAAGGGCGAGCCGAACACGTCGGTCTGGCCCCAGGCGCCGCCCACCACGATCCACTCCGCGTCCAGCTGACTCAGCACCTCGCCCAGCATCTGCAGATCGCCGCTGAAGGGCAGCACCAGTCCCGACTGCAGCACGATGGGCGAGAGCAGCATCGCCTTCTTGTGATAGTGGCTGGCGGGTTCCACGCAATGTCCGGGCGCCTGCAAGGCGGCGTCGGCAAGGCTGCCCTCGTACTGCTCGGTCAGCGAGGGATAGCCGAACTCATTGGGCACATAGGGCAGGCCGAAGCTCAGGCCGCGCTGGCACAGCCCGGCGCGCCACTGTCGCAGCGCGGCGATGTCCTGCTCGGAGCCGGCATTCACCGCCGGCAGCACCCAGAGCGCGGGTTCGCGCAGCAGCAGCGCGTCCAGCGCCTGCTGGGCCTGCGCCTGTCCCGGCATCGGCGAGGCGTCCAGGTCCAGCACGATGCGCCGCGCCTTGGGGCTGTGCTCGCGGATGGTGCCCAGCAGCTCGCTGAGCCGCTCGCGGTTCAGCGGCGACTGCGCCTGAAAGAAATGCTGGTAGCCGACATCGTCGATGGCCACCACCACCACCTTGGCCAGACGCACGTCGTCCTGGCTCCAGGCCGCGGTGTGCTGGGCATCGGAAGCGGCAAAGCTGCTGGCCAGATAGTGCCAGGCCCCGGTGGCCGCGATCAGCGGCGCCAGCGCGATGAAGACGAACGGCCCGCGCAGCGTATGAATGATGATTTCTTCCACGAACGCGAGGAAGAAATTCTTGACCCCCCGAAACATCCCCACTCCCCCAATAGCGAAGCACACGAGTACCCAGGTCCGAGCTGTGCTCGAACTCAACCTCGTTTCGGTTCCGGTGGTGGTGTAGGCGTCGGATCTAGGCGTCCGAACTTTTTCAAGTGGAGTCTGGCCTTGCGACGGCACGCCGTCTGAGCCCGATCAGAATCCCCCGATGGCGGGCACTATACCTGCTTGCACTTTGCCCGAAAACACGGCCCGGCCGCCGATGGCATGCCGGGCTGTCCGCGGCCTCATTGCCGAAGCAGCGGATCGGGCGAATCTTGCCCCGGAAGCGCGGCAGCGGCGTCCGGACGGGGACCGGCCCCGACCGGGCCGGGCGTTTGCCTGACATCAGCCATCGACATTATCGGGCGACAGCCGTCGGCGCCGCGCAGACCGGCGCTTCAGGCGAAGAAGGCATACAGCCAGATGCCGCTGGCCGCGCTTGCGCTCAGCGCCGCCGCAGCGAGCAACCAGCGGCGCCGCGTCAGCGCCGCGATGGAGGCCGCCGAGATCGCGATCTGGAACAGCGTGATGGCCATCGCCAGTTTCTCGTGCGGATGCAGGGCGTGTTCGGCGTGGGCATTGGACGCTTCAGACTTCGCCTCCAGTGATTCGGCCTTGAGCCGCAGCGCCGCCAGTTCGCCGTTGTACTTCTCGATATGCGCCTTGAGCGCCGCCGCCTTGTCGGCGTCGTGCTCCTGGTCCAGGCGCTGTTCCAGCAGCGCCAGCTTGATCGACTTGGCCTGGTAGTACGCCCACTGGTCCGAGGCCTGCGCCCGGCTGAGCACCGCATCGTTCTTGAAGTACAGCGCCTCGTTCTGCGTGTGACCGCCGAAGTAGCTGCAGATGGCCGCCAGCGTGGCGATGATGGCGGTGAACATCGCCACCAGCTGATTCAGGCCGCCGCTGTGCGGCGCGTGATGGTGATGCGCGTGGATTTCAGGTTCTTCCATACAAGAATCGTCAGCAAGGGCAAGGCCAGAATGGCGGCGGCTCTTCTAGCAGGCGACGCTGACGATCAGCTTACGAGCGCTGCGTGCAATGCGATGTCACGCCAGCCGTGACGGTGCACTCAGCGCGCCAGCAATTGCGCGAGCGCAGGTGCGAGCTGCGGATAGTCGAAGGCAAAGCCGGCGTCCGGCAGGCGCCGCGCGAGCACCCGCTGACTGCCCAGCAGCAGACTGGCGCGCTCACCGAGCAGCGTGCGCAGCGCCCAGGCCGGCGTGACCAACCGCGCAGGACGATGCAGCTGCCGCGCCAGCGCCTGCGTGAACTCGGTATTGCGCAGTGCCTGTGGTGCACTGAGGTTGTAAGCGCCGCTGCAGCTGCTGTTCTCCAGCAGGAAGAGAATGGCGCGCAGCTGATCCTCGATGTGTATCCAGCTGAACCACTGCCGCCCATCACCCAGGCGCGCGCCCAGGCCCAGACGAAACGGCGGCAGCACCCGCGCCAGCATCCCGCCCTCGGCGCTCAGCACCACACTGGTCCGCAGCAGCGCCACGCGCACGCCCAGCGTGCCTGCCGGCAGCGCCGCCGCTTCCCAGTCCGCGCAGAGCTGCGCCGAAAAGTCCGCGCCCTGCGGCGCGCTTTCATCCAGCACGCCCTCGCCGCCCTCGCCGTAGAAGCCGATGGCCGAGCCGCTGAGCAGAACCTGCGGCGGCTGCTGGAGCGCGCGCATCCGCGCCACCAGCTGCTGCGTGAGCGCCACGCGGCTGTCGCGCAGCAGCTGCTGGCGTCGCGCCGACCAGGCCGCATCGGCAATCGGCTCGCCGGCCAGATTGATCACCGCCTCGATGCCATCGGCGTCGCGCCAGCTCTGCAGTGAAGTCCAGGCCTGAACCTGCGGCCCACAAAACCGCGCCACGCGCCGCGGATCACGGCTCAGCACCGTCAGCCGATGGCCTTGTGCGAGCAGGCGCTGGCACAGCGCGCGTCCAATCAGACCGGTGCCGCCGGTGAGGAGAAGGTGCATGGGCAGTGCCTCCAGCGAGTTGGCTGGCACTGTATACGAGCGCCAGCAACATGCAGATGCGAGCGCTGACTGCAGTAGGGTGGGTTAGCGGCGACAGCCGCGTAACCCTCCAGGTGCAAATCTCAATCCAACTCTAGCTCCCGCACCGATTCCGCCGGCAGCCAATCCGCCGGATAAAGTCCACGCGCCACCGCCCGCTGAAAACTCGAATGTGGCCAAAGCCCCGGCTGCTTCACGTAGCCATGCTTGACCGGATTGAAGTGGATGTAATCGACATGCGCCTGCAGATCCGCCTCATCGCGCAGGCAATGCTCCCAGAGGCGCCGCTGCCAGATGCCGCGCTCCCGTTTGTCCACGCGAGGGATGGATTCACCCGGCATGGTCGGCAGCGCCCGCGCGAAGCCCGCCTTGAGCAGACGCCAGCGCGTCGAGAAATCCGCATCACCTGGCGGCAGCGTCCAGATGCAATGCAGATGGTCCGGCAAGACCACGATGGCTTCGGTGTGAAACGGCAGACGCTCGCGCACCTGGGCGAAGCAGCGCTTCAGCAGATCAAGATGTTCGATGAGCAGACGCCGGTGACGATCCGCGAGATTGACGGTGAAGAAGAAGCTGCCGCCGGGGACGTAAGCGCGGATGTATTGAGGCATGCGGCGAGCATCGCCTGCCGCGTGCGTTGGAACCGTGTGCTGATGCGCAGAATCGCGATTGGGTTTCGTGCGATGGCGGGTTACGCTGCGCTAACCCGCCCTACGTTTACTTCTTCTTTGCCAATCGTAGGGTGGGTTAGCGGCGCAGTCGCGTAACCCACCATCAGCCAGCCGAGCCCTGAAAACAAAAGGCCCTCATGATGAGGGCCTTGGTCTCGCAACGAAGCGCGCTGCTCGCGCCATCAATCCCAGCTCAGCGCGCCACCGGTCTGATACTCCGTCACGCGCGTCTCGAAGAAGTTCTTCTCCTTCTTCAGGTCCAGCACCTCGCTCATCCACGGGAAGGGATTCTCCACACCGGGGTAGAGCTGCTTGAGGCCGATCTGGGCGCAGCGGCGGTTGGCGATGAACTTCATGTACTCGTTGAACATGCTGGCGTTCAGGCCCAGCACGCCGCGCGGCATGGTGTCGTGGGCGTAACGGATTTCCAGTTCGGTGGCTTCCTGGATCATGCGCAGGGCCTCGGCCTGGAATTCGCCGGTCCACAGCTGCGGGTTTTCGATCTTGATCTGGTTGATCACGTCGATGCCGAAGTTCATGTGCATGGCTTCGTCACGCATGATGTACTGGATCTGCTCGGACACGCCCACCATCTTGTTGCGACGGCCGAAGCTCAGCAGCTGCACGAAGCCGACGTAGAAGAAGATGCCTTCGAAGACCACGTAGAAGGCGATCAGGTCGCGCAGCAGGCGCTGGTCGGCTTCCTGGGTGCCGGTGTGGAAATCCGCATCGGCCAGGGACTGCGTGAAGGGCAGGCTCCAGGCGGCCTTGTCGTGGATGCTCGGCACTTCGCGGTACATGTTGAACACTTCCGCTTCGTCCAGGCCCAGCGATTCGATGCAGTACTGGTAGGCGTGCGTGTGGATGGCTTCTTCGAAAGCCTGACGCAGCAGGTACTGACGGCACTCGGGATTGGTGAGGTGACGATAGACCGCGAGCACGAGGTTGTTCGCCACCAGCGAGTCGGCGGTGGAGAAGAAGCCCAGCGAGCGCTTGATGATGGTGCGCTCGTCTTCGGTGAGGCCGCTGGGGTCCTGCCAGAGCGCGATGTCGGCGCTCATGTTGATTTCCTGCGGCATCCAGTGGTTGTTGCAGGCGGCCAGATACTTTTCCCAGGCCCATTTGTACTTGAAGGGCACCAGCTGGTTGAGGTCGGCGCGGCAGTTGATGATCTTCTTGTCGTCCACCTGGATGCGGCGGGCGCCCATCTCCAGGCTTTCAAGGCCCGTGGCACCGGCCACGGCCTGCGCGACCACGGCCGCATGTGGCTGCGCCTTGGGCAGGGTGATGGCGGGGCCGGTCTTCGGGGTTTCGGTGGCGTCGTCCCAGGTCAGCATGTTCGTGATTCCTTCATTCATGTCTTGTGTGTGAGGCCGGCGCCGCGAAAACGCGGCGCCGGCTCCGGGCGCTCTTGCGGCGGGCTTACTGGCAGGCTTCGCAGTCGGGATCGAGAATCGAGCAGACCTTGGCACCGCCCACATCGGTGGCGGCCGGCATGACGATGGGCTCGACCGGCGCGGCCGGCTTGGCGGTGACGCCGCCCGATGCACCGCCCACCTTGTTCAGACGGTTGTCGGAAATGGTGGTCTTCTCGGCGTGCGTGGCGCCCAGGGTGCGCAGGTAATACGTGGTCTTCAGGCCCGAGAGCCAGGCGTGGCGGTACAGCTCGTCCAGCTTCTTGCCCGAGGGCGCGGCCATGTACAGGTTCAGCGACTGCGCCTGGTCGATCCACTTCTGGCGGCGGCTGGCGGCATCCACCAGACGCTTGGGGTCGATCTCGAAGGCGCACTTGTACACGGCCTTGATCTCGGCCGGCACGCGGTCGATCTTCTGCACGCTGCCGTCGAAGTACTTGAGGTCGTGCGCCATCACCTCGTCCCACAGACCCAGCTTCTTCAGATCATTGACCAGATACTCGTTGACCACGGTGAACTCGCCGGAGAGATTCGATTTCACGTAGAGGTTCTGGTACGTGGGCTCGATCGACTGCGAGACGCCGGTGATGTTGGCGATGGTGGCGGTGGGCGCGATGGCCATGGTGTTGCTGTTGCGCATGCCCACGCTCTGCACGCGCGAGCGCAGCGCGCTCCAGTCAAACGTGCCGGACTCGCTCACGTCCTGTTGCAGATAGTTGCCGCGTTCCTTGGCCAGCAGCTGGATGGAGTCGATGGGCAGCACGCCCTGGCTCCACAGCGAGCCCTTGAAGCTGGAGTAGGGGCCACGCTCGGCGGCCAGGTCCGTGGAGGCCTTGATCGCGTAGTAGCTCACCGCTTCCATGGAGTAGTCGGCGAAGGCCACGGCGGCGTCGGACTCATAGGGCAGACGCAGCTTGTACAGCGCGTCGTTGAAGCCCATCACGCCCATGCCCACCGGGCGATGACGCAGATTGGAATTGCGCGCGGTCGCCACCGAGTAGTAGTTGTACTCGATGACGTTGTCGAGCATGCGCATCGCGGTGTTGACGGTCTTTTCCAGCTTGGCGAGGTCGAGCTTGCCGTCGGCGCCGATATGCGCCGGCAGATTCACCGAGCCCAGATTGCAGACCGCGATTTCCTGATCGGCCTTGGTGTTGAGCGTGATCTCCGTGCACAGATTGGAGCTGTGCACCACGCCCACGTGCTGCTGCGGCGAGCGCAGATTGCAGGGGTCCTTGAAGGTGATCCAGGGATGACCGGTTTCGAACAGCATGGACAGCATCTTGCGCCACAGCTGCAGCGCCGGCATGCGCTTGAAGTTCTTGATGCGGCCCTGGTCGGCCAGCTTCTCGTATTCGTTGTAGCGCGCTTCAAACGCAGCGCCGACCAGATCGTGCAGATCCGGGGTTTCCTCGGGCGAGAACAGCGTCCACTGGCCGTCTTCGACCACGCGCTTCATGAACAGGTCCGGCACCCAGTTGGCGGTGTTCATGTCGTGCGTGCGGCGACGGTCGTCGCCGGTGTTCTTGCGCAGTTCCAGGAACTCTTCGATGTCGCGGTGCCAGGTTTCCAGGTAGGCGCAGACCGCGCCCTTGCGCTTGCCGCCCTGGTTCACGGCCACGGCGGTGTCATTGGCCACCTTCAGGAACGGCACCACGCCATTGCTCTTGCCGTTGGTGCCCTTGATGTAGCCGCCCATGCCGCGCACCGGCGTCCAGTCATTGCCCAGGCCGCCGGCAAACTTGGAGAGCAGGGCGTTGTCGTGGATGGCGCCGAAGATGCCGTGCAGATCATCCGGCACGGTGGTGAGGTAGCAGCTCGACAGCTGCGGACGCAGGGTGCCGGAGTTGAACAGCGTCGGCGTGCTCGACATGAAGTCGAAGCTCGACAGCAGCTGGTAGAACTCGATGGCCTTGGCTTCGCGGTCGATCTCGTTGATCGCCAGACCCATGGCCACGCGCATGAAGAAGGCCTGCGGCAGCTCGAAGCGGGTCTTGTTGCTGTGGATGAAGTAGCGGTCGTAGAGCGTCTGCAGGCCCAGGTAGTCGAACTTGCCGTCACGCTCGGCGATCAGCGCGCGGCCCAGGGCGTCGAGGTCATAGAGCGCGAGCTTGGGGTCCAGCAGTTCCAGCGACACAGCCTTGTGCACGTAGGCGCGGAAGTATTCGGGATACAGGCCCTTCATTTCCTCGAAGGTGGGGCGCGATTCGGGCAGGCCCAGGAACTTCAGCGCTTCGTGGCGCAGCGCATCGCAGAGCAGGCGCGCGGACACGTAGGTGTAGTTCGGTTCCTTCTCGATGCGCGCACGCGCGGCCAGGGTCAGGGCCTGCGACAGCTCGGCCTCGGGAATGCCGTCGTAGAGATCGCGCAGGGCGGCCTGCAGCACTTCATCGACGTTGACGCCGGACAGGCCCGCGCAGGCCTCGGACACCAGGCGCTGCATGCGCGCCTCGTCCAGGGCCACCACGCTGCCGTCATCGCGCTTCACGGAGAGGCGCGGCTTGGCGGACTCCGGCTGCTTGGCGGCTTCGGCGGCGCGCTGCTTGGCGCGCTCCTCGCGATACAGCACATAGGCGCGGGCGACCTTGTGCTCGCCCGAGCGCATCAGCGCGAGCTCGACCTGATCCTGAATGTCTTCGATATGCAGCGTGCCGCCGCCGTTGAGATGGCGGGTGAGGGCCTGGACCACTTGCGCGCTGATCTGCTCCAGGCGCTCGCGCATGGCGGCGGAAGCGGCGGAGGCGCCGCCTTCCACGGCGAGGAAGGCCTTGTTGATGGCGAGCGAGATTTTCTGCTGGTCAAACGCGGTGACCTTCCCGTTACGACGGATGACCTTGATGCTGCCCGGTGCGGTGGCGGCGAGTTCGGCGGTGCTGGCGGCGGCGGGCGCGGACGGCGGACGAATATCTGCGGGAGCGGAGCTGGTGATGGTTTGCATTTCTTTTATCCCCTGCTGATGTGGGAGAACAAATCCCGGAACGAAAAAAACACGGGGCTTGCTGTCGCGCGGGGGCGGCGAAGGGGCTGACCGTGATGGTCGGTGAAGACTAGGCTGGCCCCGTCGGATTTTCAACATCTAGTGGGTCTTGCAAAAAAACGCCACTACCGCTTGTGTCAAAGCAGTGCATGAGCAGGGTAAAAGCTGTGCATAAGACGGGGACAAATCGCGGACTGCCAGTCAAACCAGAGACTTAGCCCGGTCACTTGCGGTGCAGGCTCGGGCTTTGCCGCATGGCTGCGGGCTTGTCAGGAAAAAACCCAGGGTTTACGCAGGTTCCACGGCCGGCCAGTTTGTGATTAAAAAACGTATAAAGCGACAAATGCAGATAGGAAAAAATTAACCTAACCGTCATGAGCGGTAGCGCCGGGCGGATGATCGGTCAGCCGGAGCGGACAAAAATTGCCCGATCCGGCCGCGCCTTGCGCAAGCCGGTGCGGGGTGGGGCGCTATCCCGGCGTCTCGCCGTGCCGGCCCTGACCCTGGGCGAAGCGCTGTGCCCCGGCGCGTGACTCGCCGGACTGCAGCGTGGCCAGGCCCAGGGCGAACTCGTTCTGAATGGCGGCGGTTTCGGACAGCGACCACTGTTCATGGACCGAGCGCCGGTCGCTGCGCAGGCAGCGTTGTGGCAGGGCCGCGAGCTGCCGGGCCAGGCTCAAGGTCTCCTGCTCCAGCGTCTGCGCCGCACAGAGACGATTGAGCAGGCCCCAGGCATGGGCTTCTTCGGCGCTTACCCGCCGGCCGCTGAGAATCATGTCCATTGCGCGCGACTGCCCGATCAGGCGCGGCAGGCGCACGGTGCCGCCATCAATCAGCGGTACCCCGAAGCGCCGGCAGTACACGCCGAACTCGGCGCTGTGATCGGCAACGCGCAGATCGCACCACAGCGCCAGTTCCAGGCCGCCCGCGACGCAGGCGCCGCGGATCATCGCAATCACCGGTTTGGACAGCTGCATGCGCGTGGGGCCCATCGGGCCATCGCCCTCGGCTGCCAGGCGATTCATGCGCGCCGGATCGCCGCTGGCCACCGCCTTGAGATCGGCGCCGGCGCAGAAGCTCTGGCCTTCGCCGCTCAGCACCGCCACGCAGGCATTCGCGTCGGATTCGAAATCGCCAAAAGCCTGTGCCAGCGCCTCGGCCGTGGCGCGATCCACGGCGTTACGCGCGGCCGGCCGACGGATCTGAATCATGTGCAAGGGACCCTCAATGCTGACCGCGACGCTCATGGTTCGAGCCCTGTTGTCTGTCTGGAGGAGGCACAGCTTAGGGCCTGTTAACAATTACTTTGCGCGCTGCGACGGAGGTCGTTTTGCCGCAGGGCAAGGCGGCAGACGCGCCGCTTGGTGGTTCCAAGCCAGCGGCTGCCAACGCCGCCCTGCGGCAAAACGGCCCCGTCCCGTAAGGGTTGCGCCAGAAATCGCGCCATGCGGCGTTGCGAAACGCAAGCCTTGGAACCACCAAGGCCTGCGTTTCGCGCCTGGCCCTGCGCCAGAACGGCCGCCTTGCGGCCCGCGCCGGGTTTATATAATGTGCGTAGTGTGACTACGCATTTTGTATCTCGGGAGCGCCAAGCCTGCGCAAAGGCTGGCGTATCTGGAGGTTTCGGGCTGCGTCAGCGCTGTTTGCCGCACAACCAACAGGAGGAGCAAATCCATGAATCAAGCCTTGAGGGCGCAGAGCCAGTCGTCGGACGGCCCGGCCTATGCCATACCGCTGGACCAGATCGACGTCAGCAATCCGGAACATTTCCGCGACAACACCCTGTGGTCTTACTTCGAGCGCCTGCGCCGCGAAGACCCCGTGCACTTCTGCCGCGACAGCCTGTTCGGACCGTACTGGTCGGTGACCAAGTTCAAAGACATCATGCACGTCGAGACGCATCCGAAGATCTTCTCTTCGGAGGCGGGCCTGGGCGGCATCACCATCATGGACAACAACGCGGCGGCGCAGCTGCCGATGTTCATTGCCATGGATCCCCCCAAGCACGACGAACAGCGCAAGATCGTCAGCCCCATCGTCGGGCCGGAGAATCTGGCGCGCATGGAAAGCCTGATCCGCGAGCGCACCTCGCGCGCGCTGGACGAGCTGCCGGTCAATCAGACCTTCAACTGGGTGGAGAAGGTTTCGATCAACCTCACCACGCAGATGCTGGCGACGCTGTTCGATTTCCCCTGGGAAGATCGCGCCAAGCTCAGCTACTGGTCGGACGTCACCACCGCCCTGCCGGGCGCGGGCCTAGTCAACTCCGAAGAGGAGCGCATGGCCGAGCTGCTCAAGTGCGCCGAGTACATGACGCGCCTGTGGAACGAGCGCGTGAACTCGCCGCCGCGTGGCGATCTGATTTCGATGCTGGCGCACGCCGAAGGCACCCGCAACATGTCGCCGCAGGAATTCCTGGGCAACATCCTGCTGCTGATCGTGGGCGGCAACGACACCACGCGCAATTCCATGACCGGCGGCGTGCTGGCGCTGAATGAAAATCCGAACGAGTACCGCAAGCTCTGCGCGAACCCCGCGCTGATTGCCTCGCTGGTGCCCGAGGTGGTGCGCTGGCAGACGCCGCTGGCGCACATGCGCCGCACCGCGCTGCATGACACCGAGCTGGGCGGCAAGCTGATCAGGAAGGGCGACAAGGTGGTGATGTGGTACGTGTCCGGCAATCGCGACAGCGACGAGATCGAGAACGCCGATCACTTCATCATCGACCGCGCCAAGCCGCGCCATCATCTGTCCTTCGGCTTTGGCATCCACCGCTGCGTGGGCAACCGCCTGGCCGAGCTGCAGCTGCGCATCCTCTGGGAAGAGCTGCTGCGCCGCTGGCCGGAGCCCATGCAGCTGGAAGTGGTCGGCGAGCCCAAGCGCGTGCTCTCGCCCTTCGTCAAGGGCTACGAGTCGCTGCCGGTACGCATCCGGGCCTGAATTTAAAGCCCCCTTTGGCCGCGGCGACTCTGACCGGGGGCGCCGCGGACTTTCTTTTGATTCCCGAAAATTTTTGAATGATGCAGGCGCGTCGCCGTGGAGCGGCGCGCCGCAGGAGACAGCTAATGAGCGAAGTGACTTTCATCGACTTTCACGGCACGCCGCGCAAGGTGGAGGGCGAGGACGGCGAATCCCTGATGCAGGTGGCTCTGAACCACCTGGTGCCCGGCATCGACGGCGACTGTGGCGGCGCTGCCGCCTGTGCCACCTGCCACATCTACGTGGAAGCGCCCTGGCAGGAAAAGCTGCCGGCGATGGACGCGCAGGAGCGTTCGATGCTGGACCTGGCCGCCGGCTGCGACGAGCGCTCGCGCCTGGCCTGCCAGGTGCGGCTCAATGCCGCGCTGTCCGGCATCGTGGTGCGCACGCCCGAAGCGCAGCACTGAAAAAGCAAGTGACGCCGCGCGTGGCCCTCAGGGCTTGGGGCCGCGCGCGGCGCGCAGCAAGCAGACAAGACCCCGTCGCGCCCGGCTTCAGAGACACCACCGCCGCGCGCAGGCACGGACAAGCCCGCAGTCGAATTCCCCCGCCATGGCCCGGGCCGCGGATGCGCCGAGCGGTGGGCGCGGTCTGCGGCGCCGCAGATGCTCCACCGCGGCAGTTCGATGCGCTGCTGCAGATGTCGCTCAATGTCGCGCATGAAGCCGGGTGTTCCCGGCGGATGCGCCGGGCCATGCAGCCGTCATTCGCCTTTGCCGGATGACTGCGCGGCAGCAAGGAAAAACCCCCAAAACTGTTACAAATTCTTGACGCAGTTCGCAGGCGAATAATAGATTCCGGGCGTCGTGATGACGTCCGCGAGTGGCAACGCAGCCTGCCTTGTTGGAGTCCGCATCCCTCGTGGAAGTCCGTAAACACTATTAGATTTTTCACTTGGGAGTGACAGATGGACAACACGAAGACGCGGAGGCGTTCGGCGAACGCTTTTGCGCTGACCGCCATTGCCGCGGCAGTGGCAGGCTCTTTCTCGGCCCGGCCGGCGTTTGCTCAGGAGCAGGGCGCGGCGACGGCACCCGCTGCCGGCAGCAGCGACAACGTGGAAGAGGTGATCGTCACTGGTTCGCGTTTGCGCCGCGTTGACGCTGAAACCGCCAGTCCGGTCTACACCATCGACCGTTCGGCCATCGAAGACTCTGGTGTTGCCACCATCGGCAACATCATTCAGTCCATGCCCTCGATCTCGGGCGCCGCCACCAATCCGCAGGTCAACAACGGCGGTGGCGACGGTGCCTCCACGGTTTCGCTGCGTGGTCTCGGCTCAGAACGTACCCTGGTCCTGCTCAACGGTCGTCGGCTCGGACCGGAGTTCGACATCAACGCGATCCCCGTCAACATGGTGGACCGGGTCGATGTTCTGAAGGAAGGTGCCGGCGCGATCTACGGCTCGGATGCCGTGGGCGGTGTGGTCAACATCATCACGCGCAAGGACTTCACCGGTCTGGATATGGCGGTGCAGCTGGGCCAGACCTCGCGACAGGACGGCCAGACCCAGTCCTACGAGATGCTCTGGGGCACAGCCAGTGAGAAAGGCCATGTGATGTTGGGCCTGAACTACAACAAGCAGAAAGCCATCAGCGCAGCGGACCGCAAGTTTTCCGAGCATGCGCTGTACATCTACAACTACTACGGCACCGACAACATCACCATCCTGGGTTCCAGTCGTAACCCGCGTGGCCGAATCTCGCTGCCGGACAGCTCGGCGTTCGGCATCCTGGACGGCAACGGCGATCCTTGCGGCAGCGTGACGCGTATTCCAGGCACCACCGGTGCGGCCACCTCCGACTACCGCTGCTACAGCGGCGGCTCGGATGCCTATGACTACCAGCCTTTCAATCTGGTGACCACCCCGCAGGAACGCGCCAGCATCTTCTCCACGGCAGCGTTCTCGGTGTCCGATTCGATCGAGGTGTTCAGCGAGCTGTTCCATACAACTTCGAAGTCCGGCTACCAGATCGCACCACTGCCTTTCGACGCCCGCGCCGACAACGTCGTCATTTCGGCAGACAGTGTTTACAACCCGTTCGGTATCGACTTCGGTGGTTCGCCGGCCACGCCGAGCTCGCCGGCCAATCCGAACTTCCTTACCCGTTTCGTGGCGCTGGGTAACCGCTTCTCGCAGGTCGAAGTCAACACGGATCAGGTCACCGGCGGTGTCCGAGGCGATCTGCTGTCGACCTCGTGGAAGTGGGATCTGGCTGCGACCTATCAGCGCAAGGCAACCGTCAATGCGGTGTCCGGATACATCCTGCAGCAGCCCCTGCAGGATGCGCTAGGCCCGTCTTACATCGACGGCAGCGGTGCGCACTGCGGTGTCTCCGGCTCGCCCATCGCCGGTTGTACGCCGATCAATCTGTTCAACACGGATGATCCGGCCACGGTTTCCTCGCTGCAGAGCATCTCCTCTGGCTACGAGAATCGCCGCTACCAGACCAGCAAGATCCTCGAGTTGAACTTCAATGGTTCGGTCTTTGACACCACCGCCGGCACGGCACTGGCTGCTGTGGGTTTCTCCTATCGCAAGGAAAACTACAAGGACAACGTTGACGATCTGGTGGAAGCGGCAGCGCCCCGTTTCCAGAACTGCAAGCTGTCATCGGAAACCTGCTCGGGCGACACCAGCGGTGACGACAGCGTCAAGGAGGTCTACGGCGAGTTGTATGTGCCGCTACTGGCGGACCAGCCCCTCGTCAAGTCGCTGAACGTGACCCTGGGTCTGCGTTACTCCGACTATGACAGCTTCGGTTCCACTACCAACGGCACGGTGAAGCTGGAGTACCGGCCATACGCTGACCTGCTGGCCCGCACCAGCTACGCGCAGGTGTTCCGTGCCCCGCAGATCACCGACCGCTTCGCGGCGCCCGCCGCGAGCAATCCGGTGTTCTTCGATCCCTGCCGTGCTTTGACCGCAGCAGACGTCACCGCCAACCCGAATCTGGCGCTGGCCTGCCAGAACGTGCCGACGGACGGCAGCTTCGAGGGTGCGCCCACGCCGCAGGTCTTCCAGCTGGTCAAGAGCAACGAGAATCTCGATCCCGAAACCGGCCACGTGATCACCGCCGGCTTCGTGTATGACTCCAGCCAGCTGAAGAACTTCTCGGTCAACCTTGATTACTGGTACTACAAGATCAAGGACGCCATCATTGCGCCGGACGTGGGCACCATCGTGCGCACCTGCGCTGCGACGGGCGACGCCGATCTCTGCAGCCTGATCGAGCGTTACTCCGACGGCCAGATCAACGTCATCAACTCGCCGACGCTGAACTCGGCCAGCTTCACGACTGACGGTCTGGATATCGGCTTCCGCTACAAGCTGACCAGCGATCTGGGTGCGTTCATGGCGTCCTGGGATACCACCTACACGCACTCCTTCGAGTACAGCGTGCTGAAGGATTCGCCGAAAATCGACGCAGTGGGCCGCTACGATGGCCAGTTCGGCAACTATGCCCGCTACCGCTCGATCCTCTCGCTGGCCTGGCGCCTCAACGCCTACCAGGCGATGTGGAAGACGCGTTACATCAGCGGCGTGGAAATCACGGACAGCGTGGGTGAGGGCTCGGGTCGTCCGCTGGCGACTGATCGCATCAAGGTGGGTTCGGTTACCTACCACGATCTGGTTGCGGGCTACACGGCCAAGACCAACACGGAGCTGCTGGTGGGCGTGAACAACGTCTTCGACAAGCAGCCGCCGTTGTTCTATCAGTACACGCTCAATGCCAACACCAACGTGGAAACCTACGACGGTGTCGGCCGCTACCTGTACGTGCGCGTGTCGCAGCACTTCTGATCGTAGTGGTTTGACGACGAAGGCCGCGGGATTCGTCCCGCGGCCTTTTTCTTTATGATCGGGCCGATATGACTGATCCCAAACAGCTCGCGCAGCAAGCCTTTGCCGCCCTGCGCAGGGGCGATCTGCTGCAGGCCGAGCGTCTTGCGCAGCCGGCCTACCGTGCCGCGCCGCGTGAACCCCTGGCGCTGCATGCCTATGCGGCGGTGCTGCATGCGCGCGGCAGTTATGTCGATGCGGCGCGTGTTTTCCAGAGGCTGGTGGATCTGTTGCCGGCGGAATCCGCCCACTGGATGAATCTGGCTACGGCGCAGCGCGATGCGGGTGATCCCGAGGCGGCTCTGCACAGCTATCGTCAGGCCTACCAGCGCGGCGAGCGCTCGGCCGACTTTTTCTTCAATGCCGGGCTGCTGCTGGCGGATCGCAAGGAACTGGATGCGGCGCGTGAGCATCTGCGCGAGGCCGCGCGCCGCGCGCCGCAGGATGCCGAGATCGGCTATCAGTACGCGCGGGTCTGCTTCGCCTGCGTGGAAGTCGACGAGACGCAGGCTGCGCTGCGCGCCTGGCGCGGATGGCAGAACTGGACGCCGCAACTGCTGGCTGGCACTGCCGGCCTGCTGCTGCAGATGGGCGAGCAGGCCGATGCCGAAGTCCTGATTGCGCATCTGGACGCGCTGCCGGAAAGGAGTCTGGAACGTGAGCTGCAGATCATCGGCATGCTCGAACGCCTCAATCGTGTCGATGAGGCGCAGCGGCGTTTCGCGGCACTGCCCGAGCCCGAGCCCGCACAGCAGGTGCGCTGCTTGATGGTAGCCGCGCAGCTGGCGGCCCGAGCCGGCCGCCATGACGAGGCCGCCGCGCATTACGAGGCCCTGTTGCAGCTGCCGGTCGCCGAGGAGGACCGTCAGCAGTTCCTGTTTCCGCTGGCCAAGGCACTGGATGCGCGCGGACGGTATGCCGAGGCCATGCATACGGCAAAGGCGGCGCACGAATCGCAATGGCAGGCAATGGCCAGTCTGATGCGCAATCGTATCGATGAGCAGCGTCCGATCATGGCCATCACCGCCTACGGCTGTGAGGCGCAGGACGTGTGGCAATGGCAGGAGCCGGACGCGCCTGACACCGCGCACAGTCCGATTTTCATCGTCGCCTTTCCGCGCTCAGGCACCACGCTGCTGGAGCAGGCTCTGGATGCGCATCCGCAGCTGCAGACCATGGATGAGCAGCCGTTTCTGCAGAAGGCGGTGCTGCGCTTCGAGACGCACGGTCTGTCATACCCCGATGCCCTGGCGCAGGCGACGCCGGATCAGCTGGCCGACATCCGTCGCTACTACTGGGAGCTGGTGAGCAGCAAGCTGCAGCTGCGGCCGGGGCAGCGCCTGATCGACAAGAATCCGCTGAACATGCTGCGCCTGCCGGCGATTGTGCGTCTGTTTCCGAACGCGCCGATCCTGCTGGCGGTTCGCCATCCCTGCGATGTCATCATCAGCAACTTCTTCCAGCATTACCGCGCGCCGGAGTTCGTGCGGCTCTGCCGCGACCTGCCTTCTCTGGTGCTGGCGTATCGCAAGGCTTTCGACTACTGGTACGAGCAGGCTGCGATTCTGCAGCCCAGGGTCCTGGAAGTCCGCTATGAATCCTTCGTGGCCGACTTTGACCGGCAGCTGCGGGCAGTTGCCGATTTTCTGGAGCTGCCCTGGGATGAGGCCATGCTGCGACCGGCGGATCATGCGCGCGCCAAGGGCTTCATCAGCACGCCGAGCTACTCTCAGGTGGTGCAGCCGGTCAATACCAAGGCAGTGGGCCGCTGGCGACGTTACGAGGCCGATATGCTGCCGCTGCTCGGCGAGTTGCAGGCACATCTGCAACGCTGGCGGTATCTGGATGAGCCGGCCGCTCAAAACAGCAGATAGGTGGAGACGATGTACTTGTCGCCAGACAGCGGGGGCTCGCCGATGTGCTGGTAGTTCCAGTATGGCGGAAACATGAGCAGGCGCCCGCGGCGGGCTTCCACGCGCAGGCCCAGATCCGGGAAGGCGGTGCCGCCGCCTTCTTGCACATCATTCAGATACCAGAGAAACACCAGGTAGCGGTTGGCAACGCCGTAGATGCTGTCGAAGTGCAGCTGAAAGCCTTCGTCGCCGCCGCGGCGATAGCGTTTGAGAATGAGGTCGGCACACTGCGGCGAGTCCGGGATGGGAATCGTCAGCCGCAGATCCTCGTTGTAACGGGCCAGGGCATGCGTGAGCTTGTGGCGGAACAGGTTGAGAAAACCGGGATTGGCGACACGGCTCAGGTTGAGCTCGGTCCAGGCGCTGCGCTCGAGGCCCGCGTGGCGGCCACGGCCATTGGGCTGGTGCTGTGCGGCGGAGTGTTCGAAGGACTCGATCATGCCGGCGCAGATTTCGGCGTCCAGATCGCCATCGTAAACCCGGATGAAGCGGCGCATGTCATAAGGCTGCATGCCATGAATTATGCTTGAACTCTGCCGCGCCGCGCGCGCGATCAACCGGGAACCGCCGTGAATGCTTCAGCTGGGCAAGAGGGTATTGAGCAGCTTCTGATGCGGGCGCGTCAGAAGCTGGCGGCGGGCGCTGCGGACGAGGCGGTGCGCGAGTACGAGGCGCTGCTGGAGGCCGAGCCCAATCATCTGGAGGCGCTCAACGCCGTGGGCATGTGGGCACTGCGGGGCGGCAATCAGCCACGGGCTTTGCGGCTGCTGCGTCAGGCGCTGAGCTGTGCACCGGAGGATGCCTTGAGCCTGAGCAATCTGGCGCAGGTACATCATGCCGGCGGTGATCTGGAGGCGGCCCTGCAATGCTATCGCCAGCTCCTGCAGGCTCAGCCCGGCGCATATGCCGCCCGCCTGTCGGCGGCGCGATTGCTGGAGCTGCAGGGGCAGCCCGGTGTTGCCCTGCCGCATTATTTCCGGGCGATTTCCGATGCGCAGCGCGAGGGCCGCTGGCTCAGCCAGGACTCGACGCCGCGTGCCCTGCGGGAGCTGGTGCTGCATGCCATGCGCACCGTGGATCACGGCCGCGAGGCCCTGTTTCAGCCCATGCGCCAGCGCTGGCAGCAGCGCTACGGTATGGGCGAAATGCGGCGGGTGGAAAAAGCGCTGCGCATCTATCTGGGACAGCTCGCCCCGGATTATCCCGATCCGCATCAGCGTCCGACTTTTCTGTTTCTGCCCGATCTGCCGGCCTCGCCGTATCTCGACAAGCGCCGCATCGTCCAGACCCAGCAGCTGGAGGACAACTGGCGGGCGGTGCGCGAGGAGCTGGAAGGCCTGCTGCAGGCGCAGTTCAAGGGCGCAGAACGCGTGTTTCACAACGACGCGCTGGAGCAGGCCAATCTGCGCGGCAACGGCCGTGATCCGAAGTGGAATGGCTTTTACTTCGAGCGCCACGGCGAGCAGCGCCAGGACAATCGCCTCGCCTGCCCGCGGACCACGGCCCTGCTCGACACCCTGCCGCTGTGCCGGATTCGCGACCATTCCCCGGAGACCATGTTCTCGGCGCTCTGGCCGGGCACGCACCTGCTGCCGCATCAGGGCATCACCAACACGCGCGTGGTGGGTCATCTGGCCTTGATTGTGCCGCCGGATTGCGCCTTGCGCGTCGTCGACCAGACGTATCACTGGCGCGAGGGCGAGGTGGTGGTCTTCGATGACACCTATATGCATGAAGCCTGGAATCGCAGTGAACAGCTGCGTGTGGTGCTGATCTTCGATCTCTGGCATCCGGACCTGAGTGCCGCCGAGTGCGAGATGATTGCCGAGCTGGTTGCTGCAATTGGTGATTTTCGAGTTGCCGCCGAGCGTTTCTGAAGAGACCTGAACCGTGAAGTTATCCCGCTGCTTTTTTCGTCTGCCGCTGCGCTTTGATGTCGAGCGTCTGCAGGAGGAAGTCCGCGCGCTGCCGGACGCTGCGTGGTCGCGGCATCCCACGGGATATGCCGGCAACAGTGCGGTGCGTCTGATCAGCGTCAATGGCGGGGAAAACGATGACATGACCGGCGGCCCCATGCAGCTCACCGCCCATCTGCAGGCCTCGCCCTACATCCAGCAGGTGCTGTCGGTATTCAACACGGTGTGGAGCCGTTCACGGCTGATGAAACTGGCGCCGGGCGCGGTGGTGCCCGAGCATGCCGACATCAACTATCACTGGGTGCATCGCGTGCGCGTGCATATTCCGGTGTTCACGCGCCCGGAAGTGAGTTTCCACTGCGGCGATGAGCAGCTGCACATGCGCGAAGGCGAGGCCTGGATCTTCGATAGCTGGCGCCGTCATCGCGTGGAGAATCGCAGCGAGATCGAGCGCGTGCATCTGGTCGCCGATACCACCGGCAGTGCCTCGTTCTGGAATCTGGTGGAGTCCGGCGAACAGGCGGCGCGGTTTGTGGGTTATCGGCCGGGACAAAGCGTGCGGCTGTTTACCGAGCAGAACACGATCGTCAGGGTGATGCCGCCTTCCGAGGTCGAGCAGCTGCTACTGGACCTGCTGCCGGAGCTCGACCCGGAAGCCGGCCTGGTCGATGCCGTGCAGGCGGTCTCGACATTCTCCGCGCTGCTGCAGGCCTTCTGCCGCGACTGGCGTCAGCTCTGGTCGGTTTATGGTGATGATGCAGCGGGTGGTGCCCAGTACACCCACATGCTGGAAGTGCTGCGTGAACAGGGCGCGCGCCTCGGGCAAGGCTTGCGCGTGCGCAGCAATGGCACGCCCATCATGCGGGTGGTCAATGCGCGTTTGCTCTACGCCCTGAATCTGGAGCTGCGTGCCGAGCCTGGCGTCGCCACGCCGGCCAAGCCCGCCGTGCAGGGGCCCGTTGCGCAGCCCCGCAGGCCGCGTATCGACCGGCCGCTGTTCATCGTCGCGGCGCCGCGCTCCGGCAGCACGCTGCTGTTCGAAACCCTGGCCTGCACGCCGCAGTTCTGGACCCTGGGCGGTGAGGCGCACTGGCTGGTGGAGAGTCTGCCGCCGCTGCGGCCGGGGGCGCCGGGTGTCGACAGCAACCGCCTGGTTGCGCAGCAGGCCAGCGTCGATATTCAGCAGACCATCCTTTCCGGCGTGCAGGACAAGCTGCAGAACCTGATGCAAAAGCCTTGGCAGCCGGGCGATCCGCTCGCGTTGCGGTTTCTGGAAAAGACGCCGAAGAATGCGCTGCGGATTGCATTTTTCAACCGCATCTTTCCTGACGCCCGCTTCCTGTTTCTCTGGCGCGATCCGCGGGAGAACATCAGCAGCATCATCGAGGCCTGGAAGTCAGGGCGTTGGGTGACTTATCCGCGCCTGCAAGGCTGGGATGGACCCTGGTCCCTGTTGTTGCCGCCGGGCTGGCAGCAGCTGCGCGGGCGCCCTTTGGGTGAAATTGCCAGCTTGCAGTGGCGCGCCACCAATGAGATCGTCCTGGAAGATTTTCAGGCCATTGAGCCTGAGCGCAGGATGGTGCTGTCCTACCAGCAGCTGATCGAGCAGCCCGGCGAATCGATACAGCGCATCTGTCGCTTCGCCGATATCGTCTTCGACGAGGCCTTGCGTGAACGCGTGTCACATGAGCTGCCCCTGTCGCGCTATACACTCACGGCGCCAGACCGCGAGAAATGGCGGCGCAATGCCGAGGAAATCGAACCTTGTCTGGAAGGTCTGCAGGCGTGCTGGCGACGCCTGCAGGCGTTGTCGTGATCAGCAGCAGTGAGGATGAGGCCGGTGTGATGAAGAAAATGTCGCGAACGTATCTGATGACTTTTGCGCTTCTGCTGTCCTGGCAGGCGATGGCGCAGGATGAGGCGCCCGTGGCCGCGCCGGAAGCGCAGCCGGTGGTGCAGACGCCGCCGGAAGAGAAGATCTGCACCCTGGAGCGCAACACGGGTTCCAATATTCCGCGCAAGGTCTGCCTGACCAAGGCGCAGCGCGATGCCATGCGGGCGCAAAGCCAGCAGGGATTGCGCGACGCGCATTTGAATACGCCGGCCGCAAGCCGGTGAAAAATGCCGCCTCACCGGCGTGGCGGCGTCATTGAGCAGCGCCTCCCGCAAGACCCAGCTCTGGTTGGCCTTCGCCACCATCTACCTCGTCTGGGGCTCCACCTATCTGGCCATCCGCATCGGCGTGCACGAGGCGCCGCCGATGTTGCTGGCGGGGCTTCGCTTCGCGCTTGCCTCGCCCCTGATGGTGGCTTATGCGCTCTGGCGTGGTGATCGCTTTCCCAGGGCGCGGCGTGATTATCTGATCGTGGCCAGCACCGGCATTCTGATGCTGGTCGGTGGCAACGGCCTGGTGACCTGGGCGGAGCAGTGGGTGGCTTCGGGGCAGACCGCGCTGATCGTCGCTACCTCCGCGCTGTGGATCGCCTGGTTCGGCAGCTTTGGCAGCAAGGGCGTGGCGCTGAATGTGGTGACGGTGCTTGGCTTGTTGCTCGGCTTTGCCGGTGTGGCCCTGCTGGTCGGTGATGGCCTGCATGCAACGGCGGCGCCGGCTGCGGCCTATGTGGCATTGGTGATTTCGCCGATCGCCTGGGCGGCGGGTTCGATTCTCTCGCTGCGCTATCCCTTGAGCTGCGGACCGATGATGGCGGCCGCGCTGCAGTCGAGCGTCGGCGCCGTGGTCCTGTGCGGTGCCGGTCTGCTGCACGGCGATGCGCAGCGCTGGGTGTGGACGCCGGCGGTGCTGGGCTCGGTGCTGTATCTGGCGGTGTTCGGTTCTTTCGTCGCCTACAACGCCTATTACTGGCTGGTGCACGCCACCACGCCGGCGCAGCTGAGTACCTACGCCTACGTGAACCCTGCCGTGGCGGTCCTGCTCGGCTGGCTGATTCTGGGAGAACGGCTCAGCGCCATGCAGCTCGCCGGCATGGCGGTGATTCTGGTCTCGGTGCTGGCGGTGAATCTCAAGGCGATGCGCCGCAAGCCGGCATGAGCTGGCGGCTTGCAGCGGTGCTCGCGCTGCTGATGCTGTCCGGCATCGTATGCGCCGCCAGCGAGAACCGGCTGCGCATCGGCAACAACGCCGAACCCGAGTCGCTGGACCCGCAGCGTGCTTCCAGCGTCAGCGCGCTGAACATCATCCGCGATCTCGACGAGGGGCTGGTGCAGCTCGATGCGCAGGGACAGCCGCAGCCGGCTGCCGCGCAGAGCTGGCAGCGCGATGCCTCGGGGCTGGTCTACACCTTCACGCTGCGTCCGTCGGCGCGCTGGTCGGACGGCAGTGCCTTGCAGGCACAGGATTTCGTCGCGGCCCTGCGTCGCGCGGTGGACCCGCGCAACGGCGCGCCCTTCGCCCAGCTGCTGTCGCCCATTGCACAGGCCGAGGCGATCATGGCCGGGCATGCCACGCCCGAATCGCTGGGCGTGGCGGCCTTGGACGCGCAGCAGCTGCGCATCACGCTGGCACGACCCACGCCGCAGTTTCTGGCGCTGCTCGCACATCCTGTGAGCTTTCCCCTGCATGGCCCGAGCTGGCAGCGCTACGGCGCCGGCTTTGCGCGTGCCGGCAGGATGCTCAGCAATGGCGCCTATCAGCTGCGCGACTGGGTGGTGCATGACCGTATCGAACTGGTCCGCAATCCGCATTACTGGAACGCGGGCACGGTGCGCATCGCCCAGGTCAGCTATTACGCCATCGACGATGTCGATGCCGAGCTCAAGCGCTATCTGGCCGGCGAGCTGGACATCACCGCGCAGATTCCGCTGGTGCAGGCGCCGCAGCTGCGCCGCGAGCGCGGCGCCGAGCTGCGTCTGGCGCCGTATCTGGGCACTTACTATCTGGGCTTGAACGTGCGCCGTGCGCCGCTCGATGATCCGCGTCTGCGTCGCGCGCTGAGCCTGGCCATCGACCGCAAGCTGATCGTCGACAAGGTCATGAACGGACTCGCCGCGCCCGCCGCAAGCTGGGTGCCGCCGGGCACCGCCGACTACAGCCCGCAGACGCCGGACTGGGCGCAGTGGCCGCGCGCGCAGCAGCTGGCCGAGGCGCGGCGCCTGTATCGCGAGGCGGGCTACACGAGCGAGCATCCGCTGCACATCGAGCTGCGCTACAACCAGCATGATGATCACCGGCGCATCGCCATCGTGGTGGCCGCGATGTGGAAGCAGTGGCTGGGCGTGCAGACGCAGCTGCTTGGCGAGGAGAACAAGGTGTTTCTCGCCAACCGTCGCGCCGGTCACATCACGCAGGTGTTCCGCGCGTCCTGGATCGCCGATGATCAGGATGCCGCCGGCTTCCTGCAGGTGCTGGCCAGCGGCAACGGGCGCAATGACACCGGCTTTGCCGATGCCGCTTACGATGCGTTGCTGGCGCAGGCCGCTGCGCAGGGGGAGGCGCCATCGCGTCGCGCGAGGCTGGAAGAAGCCGAGCGTTATCTGCTGGCGCAGCAGCCGCTGATTCCTCTGTACTTCTATCTCTCCAAACATCTGCTGAGCCCGCGCGTGCAGAATTGGCAGGATCATGTTCTGGATTATCACTACAGCAAGGATCTGTGGCTGGCGCCTTGAGGCTGCGCGCCAGCTGCGGGCGTGGCTTACGCGCTGCGCCCCCAGCCGCGCCACGATGACTGCGATGCGCATGCGCCTCGGGGTTGGCGCATGCTGAATCTCGTGCTGCGTCGCCTGCTCACCGGCATTCCCACGCTCTTGCTGCTGCTGACCTTGTGCTTCTTTCTCATGCGGCTGGCGCCCGGCGGGCCGTTTGATCGCGAACGCAGTCTGCCGCCGGCCGTCGAGACGGCGCTGCGGGCCGAATACCATCTCGATGAATCGCTGTGGCAGCAATACCGGCGTTATCTCGGTGGCATCGCGCAAGGCGACTTCGGGCCTTCGTTCCAGTACGAGGGCTATCGCGTGCAGGAACTGATTGCCGCCGGCCTGCCGGTGTCGCTGCAGCTGGGCGGTGCGGCCTTGCTGCTCGCGCTGCTGGCGGGCGGCGCGCTGGCGGTGCTCGCGGTGCGAAAGCCCGGCGGCCCGCTGGATCGTGCCTTGATGAGCCTCACGCTGCTGGGCATCTGCCTGCCCAATTACGTGGTGGCGCCGCTGCTGGTGCTGTTGTTCGCGCTGACGCTGGGCTGGCTGCCCGCCGGCGGCTGGCAGCCCGGACAGTGGCGCGATCTGGTGCTGCCGGTCGCGGCGCTGGCCCTGCCGCAGATCGCCTACATCGCCCGCATTCTGCGCAGCAGCCTGCTGGAGACCTTGGCGGCGCCCTACATCCGCGCGGCACGGGCGCGCGGCTTGTCCGAGAGCCGCGTGCTGCTGGTGCATGCGATCAAGCCGGCCCTGCTGCCCTTGATCTCGTATCTCGGGCCGGCGGCCGCGGCCCTGCTCACCGGTTCGGTGGTCATCGAGCAGGTGTTCGGCATCCCGGGCCTGGGCCGTTACTTCGTGCAGGCGGCGCTGAACCGCGACTACACCCTGGTGCTGGGGGTGGTGACGCTGTATGGCGCGCTGGTGTTGCTCTGCAATCTGCTGGTGGATCTGGCTTACGGCGCGCTGGACCCGCGCCAGCGTGCCGCATGAGTCTGCTGCGCCGTCTGCCGCGTTCCGCACAGCTGGCCTTGCTGCTGTTGATGCTGCTCGCGCTCGCTGCCATGCTGGTGCCGCTGCTCAGTCCATATGCCTGCGATCAGATCGATTTCGGCGGTGTCTGGTCGGCGCCGCCGGGCCTGCAGGCTGCGCACTGGCTGGGCACCGACAGCCTGGGCCGTGATCTGCTGGTGCGCGGCTTCTGCGGTGCGCGCGTGTCCTTGCTGGTGGGGCTGGTCGGCACCCTGGTGGCCCTGCTCATCGGCGTGAGTTACGGCGCGCTGGCCGGTTACTTCGCCGGCAGGCTCGACGCGCTGATGATGCGCGTGGTGGACGTGCTCTACGCGCTGCCCTTCATGTTTCTGGTGATCGTGCTGATGGCCTTGTTCGGTCGGCATTTCCTGCTGTTGTTCGTGGCCCTGGGCGCCGTGCTGTGGCTGGACATGGCGCGGCTGGTGCGTGGCCAGACCCTGGCGCTGCGCGAACGCGAGTTTGTGGCGGCGGCACGCCTGGCGGGCCTGAGCGAGCTGCAGATCCTGCGCCGTCACATCCTGCCCAATCTGGCCGGCGTGGTGATCGTCTATGCCACGCTGACCGTGCCGCAGGTGATCCTGGTGGAATCCTTCATCAGCTTCCTCGGCCTGGGCGTGCAGGAGCCGCTGACCAGCTGGGGCGTGCTGATCAACGACGGCGCGCGCGAGATGCAGTCCAGCATCTGGCCGCTGCTGATTCCCTGTCTGCTGCTGCTGCTCACCTTGCTGTGTCTCAACCTGATCGGTGAAGCGCTGCGCGCGGCGCTGGAGCCGCAGGTGCGGCGATGAATCTGCTCTCGGTGCGGGAGCTCGCCGTCTACGCGCAGCAGGCCTGTGTGCTGCGCGAGCTGAGCTTCGAGCTGGCGGCCGGCGGGAGTCTGGCCATCATCGGTGAATCCGGCTCGGGCAAGACGCAGGCGATGCTGGCCCTGCTCGGCCTGCTGGCGCCGGGGCTGCGCGCGCAGGGCAGTGTCCGCTTTGACGGAGAGGAATTGATCGGCGCGCCGGAGGCAAGACTGCGTGCCGTGCGCGGTGCTGGCATCGCGTATGTCTGGCAGGACGCGCTGGCCAGTCTCAATCCTTATCTGCGCATCGGCACGCAGCTGGGCGAGCTGCTGGCCTTGCATCAGCAGCTGCGCGGCGGGGCCGCACGAGCCGAGGCGCTGCGTCTGCTCGATGCCGTGCGCCTGGCACAGCCGGCCCTGCGCCTGCATCAGTACCCGCATGAGCTGTCCGGCGGCATGCGCCAGCGCGTGATGCTGGCGCTGGCCCTGGCCGGTGCGCCGCGCCTCCTGATTGCCGATGAGCCCACCAGCGCGCTGGATATCAGTCTGCGGCAGCAGATCGTCGAGTTGCTGGCCGAGCTGCGCCGCAGTCACCGCCTGGCCTTGATCGTGATCACGCACGATCTATCGCTGGTAGAGCCGCTATGCGAGCGCAGCCTGGTGCTCTACGCCGGCGAGATGATGGAAGCTGCGCCCAGCGCGCCGCTGCTGCGCGCGCCGCGTCACCCTTACACGCAGGCCCTGCTGCGCGCACAACCCGGCGCCGCGCTGCCGCCGCAATCCGTCTTGCCCAGCATCGCCGGCAGCCTGCCGCCACTGGCGCCGCCGGCTGCGCGCTGCGTGTTCGCGCCGCGCTGTGATCGTGCCGATGCCCGCTGCGCGCAGCAGCGCCCGGATTGGCGCGTTCAAGCGCAGAGCGGCTGGCGCTGTCACCAGGTGCCGGCGGCTGCGGATCACGGGGGTCATGGGGCCGCGCGATGATGGACCGTGGGCGGGAAGCCTTATCCTTTTCGCCTCACGCCGTGGGCACCGCCACGCGCCATTCGCGCAGTGCGTGCGAGCTGCCTTCCTGCACCTGCTTGAGCGCGGTGTAGGCGCGGGCAGCCAGACCGGTGTCGCTGAAGCCGATGCTGCGGCCGGCTTCGGCGATCTCGCTGATCTGCACCAGACGCGCCGCCGTGCCCACGCCAAAGGCGGTGCCGAGCTGACCGGCCATCTGCGCCGCCACCAGTTCGTCCAGGCTCAGATCATGTTCCAGCACGCTCATGCCCTCGGCGCGCAGCAGGCGGATCAGGCTGTCGCGGGTGATGCCGGGCAGGATGGTGCCGTCCAGCGGCGGCGTGATCAGCTCGTGGCCGATCTGCACGAAGATGTTCATGGTGCCGGCCTCTCCCAGCTGGCGATGCTGACGCGCGTCCAGCCACACCACGTCGTCATAGCCGCGCGCGCGGGCGCGTTGCAGGCCGAGAATGCCGGCCGCGTAATTGCCGCCGGTCTTGGCCTCGCCCATGCCGCCGGGCGCGGCGCGCACCAGCTCGGTCTCCGCCCAGAGGCGGATGGTCTTCTGCGGCGGATCGCAGCAGGGTGTCACCGCCACGCTCAGGCCGTGGCGCCGGGCAACGCGAAAGCCCAGGCCTTCTTCCTCGGCAAACAGGGTCGGGCGCAGATACAGCGCGCCGCGGCCATGCGGCGGCACGTAGCGCGCATGCACCTGCACCGCGCGCTGGCAGAGTTGCAGGAACAGTTCCTCGTCCGGCACCGGCATGGCCAGGCGTTGCGCGCTGTTGGCCAGACGCCGCGCGTGATCACGCGGGCGGAACAGCTGGATCTGCTGCTGCGGATCGCGATACGCCTTCAGGCCTTCAAAGACGCTGAAGCCGTATTGCAGGCCGCCGCTGGCCATCGGCAGCGGGGCTTCGGCGCGCGGGCTCAGCTGCGGCGTGTGCCAGTGCTCGCCATCGTGATGCGCGTGCACCAGATACGGTCCGAGAATCTGGCCGAACACCAGTGCTTCCGGCTGCGGATAATCGGCGGGCAGGGGCGCTTCGAGCAGGCCGCTGGGTGGGGTTTGCATCGTTCTAGTCCTCATCAAGCTGGGTCAAGCTTAGAGCATCAGGGGCCGCAATCTCAGCCCACCGCTTCCACGTTCGCGGCACCGGGCATCACCACGGGCAGCACCATCTCCTCGGCGGCAATCGGGGCGCGGATCAGCATCGGGCCCGGCTGCGCGAAGGCATCGCGCAGCAGGCGCAGCGGTTCGCGCGAGCAAGCCAGATCCACGGCCGGCACGCCGAAGGCTTCCGCGATGTGTGCCAGCGAGGGCGGATGACGGTACAGCGAGCCCACGTAGCGCGCGTCGTAAGACAGGGTCTGCTGCTGACGCACCATGCCCAGGGCCTGATTGTCCATCAGCACGATCTTCACGTTCGCCTGCGTCTCGGCCAGCGTCGCCAGCTCCTGCACATTCATCATCAGGCTGCCGTCACCGGTGAAGCAGATCGCGCCGGCCCTGGGCTGCAGGAGCGCCGCGCCGATGGCCGCCGGCAGGCCGAAGCCCATGGTGCCCAGCCCGCCGGAGGTGAGCCAGCGGCCCTCGCGCTGGAAGGGATAGGTCTGCGCCACCCACATCTGATGCTGGCCGACATCGGTGCTGATGGCGGCAGCCGGATCGGCCAGCGCCGCCACCGCGCGGATCAGGCCATAAGGCCGGCGCGGATTGTCGGCGCCCGGCGTGCTCAGGCCATGATCGCGGCGCAGCTCGGCCAGGCGCGCGCGCCAGGGGCTGCGCGTCTGCGGCGGCACGGCGGCGCACAGCGCTTCGAGCGCGTGATAGGCATCGGCCTCGATGGCCAGCTGCGGCTGACGCAGCTTGCCCAGCTCGCGACGGTCGGCATCGATATGAATCACCCGGGCCTTGGCGGCGAAGCGATCCAGGCGCCCGGTGGCGCGATCATCGAAGCGGCAGCCGATGGCGATCAGCAGATCGCATTCATCCAGCGCCAGATTGGTGAAGCGCGCGCCGTGCATGCCCAGCATGCCCAGATTCAGGGGATGTGCCTGCGCCAGCGTGCCCAGGGCCATCAGGGTGCTGGTCACCGCCAGATCGGCGCGTTCGGCCAGCTGCTGCACCAGGGCCTGCGCGCGTGCCTGCACCACGCCGCCGCCGATGTAGAGCACGGGCTTCTGTGCCTGTGCAATCAGCTGCGCGGCCTGGGCGATGGCCTCGGCATCAGGTGCGGCCGCGCGCTGCGCGCCCACATAATCGGGCAGGGTCTTCACATGCAGGCGCTGGCTCTGCACATCCTTGGGCAGCTCCAGCACCACGGGGCCGGGTCGGCCGCTTTCGGCGATGCGCAGGGCCTCGGGCAGCAGCTCGATCAGATCCTCGGCATGGCGCACGGAAAAATGCGCCTTGCTGATGCTGTCCACCAGATGCCCGGTTCGCACTTCCTGGAAGGCATCGGTGCCGATCAGGCTGCGCGGCACCTGTCCGGCCAGACACAGCAGCGGCACTGAATCAGCCTTGGCATCGGCCAGCGCAGTGAGTGTGTTGGTGATGCCGGGTCCGGAGGTGGCGATGCACACGCCGGCACGGCCGCTGACACGCGCCACGCCCTGCGCGATGAAGCCCGCGCCCTGCTCGTGACGCGCGAGCACATGCGTAAGCGTGCTGTCGGCCAGCGCGCGATACAGCGGCAGCACGGTGCCGCCGGGGATGCCGGCCACAGGGCCCGGCTTGTGCTTTTCCAGAAAGCGGATGATCAGTTCAGCGCCGTTGATGTCCATGGGTTTCTCGGTGAAACCCTGCGGTGCTCGCGGCGGAAAAAGGCAGACCCGTAAAAGAGAAAACCCCCGCCGGTTTGCGCCGGCAGGGGTTTGGTGTGAATGCAGCAGGCCCCTACGGCGCGTCGCGTACGACGAGCACGACTACGATCTGGGCAAGCTGCTGGAACAGAGTCATTGCGGGGTCTGGGTCAATGAGGCGCGGAAGTCTAAGCGCAGCCGCGCGCCACTGGCAAGCTTCAAGCCGCCTTGCGCTGGATGAATTCGATCTTGTAGCCATCCGGGTCTTCCACGAAGGCGATCACGGTGGTGCCGTGCTTCATGGGGCCGGCCTCGCGCGTGACCTTGCCGCCGCGCGCCTTCACGCGTGCGCAAGCCTCGTAGGCATCGTCCACTTCCACGGCGATGTGGCCGTAGGCGCTGCCGAGTTCATAGCGCTCCACGCCCCAGTTGTAAGTCAGCTCGATCTCCGCGCCGGGACCCTGCACGCCGTTGTCGCGCTGCGCAAAACCCAGGAAAGCGAGCGTGAACTTGCCTTCCGGATAGTCCTTGCGCGAGATGAGTTTCAGGTCGAGCACTTCGGTGTAGAAGCGGATCGCGCGATCGAGATCGCCGACGCGGAGCATGGTGTGCAGGATGCGCATGGCTGTGTGCGGGTCTGGCTGGCGGGAGCGACACGGTGCCAGCCGCGTCGCGTGCCGGCAAGCCTGGAATGTCTTCAGAAGCTCAGCGTGCCGCGCGCGGGCTTTTGGGTTTCGGTCTGCAGGCGGATGGCGTCGATGCCCAGCTGTGCTTCCAGGCGGTCGAGTTCGCGCATGCGCGCGCACAGCGGCCGGGCTTTCTTCTCCAGCTCGGCGGCGCGTGCGTCCAGGCGGTGTTCGATCAGCTCGCGCGAAATCTCGCTGCGCGCTTCCAGCTTGGCCGGATTGATCAGGGCGGTGAACACCAGCTTGGCGATGCTGCCGCTGAGTTCGGCGGCCATGTCCTCCGCCAGCGATTCGATCTGCGCTTCGAGCGCGGCATCGAAGTCGCCGTCATCGCGATGCAGCTCGCGGCCGTTGAAGCGGGTATGCACGCTCTCGGCCAGGGCCGCGCTGCGCTGCTGCAGCGCGCGGCTGCTGCGGCTGTCATCGCTGAGCGTGGCGATGCTGAGATTGGCCGCTTCCAGGCCCAGCATCGCGCCCTGCACGGCAAGCTCGCTGATCGCCGGCACCAGCTCTTGCAGGCCTTCGCGGTACTGCGCGGCGGCGCGATGCTGGCCGGCACTCAGCGGCAGCTCGCGACCATCGCGCAGCAGTCGGTCGGCTTCAAAGCGGTAGACATGATTCTCGCGGCCCAGCTCCACGGCCTCGCCGTCCAGACGCAGGTCATAGGTGAACTCGCAGGAACAGCCGGGCTGGCTGTGGGCGTGGACCGCGCCCGGGCTGAGCAGGAGCAGGGCGGCAAACAGAATCGGCTTGTGCATGGCGTTTCCCCTTGGTGAATGCCAGGGGAGGGAGCAAGCCCTTTGCCAGCCTTGCTGCTTTTTTAAATCAATGACTTGGCCGTACGGTAGCTGGCCGGCTTGCGCAATCAGACCAAGAACTGGCGAGATTTGCCGCCCATGCTGGCGGCAATGCTCAGCTCAGGCTCAGGGTGCCGACTTCCGGCAGCTGCCACAGCAGCTCCGGTCCGCACAGCCGGGACGGGGTGTAGCTGCCGCCGGCCACGCCGTTTTTCTGCAGGAAGTCCACCACGGCCAGCGCTCCGGTCACGGTCAGGGCATAGCCATTGGGCGTGCGCACGCGCGCGGTGCGCTGCTCGCCGCGCGCATTGCGCACCTCGCCCCAGACATGCGTGACCAGCTTGGCGCGCTGCCGGGCATCGGGGCCTTTCACCGTCTTGCCGATGCGGCGCTTGAGCAGGTTCTGCACGGGTTTGAGACCCAGCAGCCAGCGGAAATGATTGGCGCGTTTGGCGTTCTTGATCATCGCCGGCGAACCCGGAATGAACACGCGGATGTTGGCGATGCCGGTGCTGTGATAAGCGGTGGCGACATCACCCCAGGGGATGGTCATCGCCAGCTTCTCGCCGTCGCCGAAATCGATGCGGCGCACCTCATAGGCCAGCGGCACCTGCCGGATCACGCCGTTCTCGCGCACCTTGCCGCCTTGCGCAAAACCTTCCACCGAAGTCTTGGCGGTGCCCGGCGAAAAGCCGCTGCGCGAATCAAAGCCCAGAACCAGATGCGTGGCATCGGGCAGGGCTTTTTTCAGCGCCGCCGCCACACAGTCGGTGGGAATCACGTCGAAGCCCACGCCGGGGCAGAGCACCACGCCGGCCTTCTGCGCGCGTGCGTGCTGTGCCTGTGCATGCTCGAAGACGCTGATCTCGCCGGTGATGTCCAGGTAATGCGCGCCGACCGCCAGGCAGGCCTCGATCATCGGCGCGCTGGTGGCGGAGAAGGGGCCGGCGCAATGCAGCACCAGACCCACCCCGGCCAGGCCGGCGCGCAGGGCGGCGGCATCGTCCAGACCGAACACGCGGTAATCGAGCTTGAGCTCGGCGGCCAGCGCCGCCAGCGACGCGCGATTGCGTCCGGCCAGCAGCGGCTTTTCGCCGCGCTGGACCGCCTCGCGCGCAATCAGCTCGCCGGTGTAGCCATTGGCGCCATAAATCATCCAGGCCTTGTTCATGTCTGCTTCGTCCGATGCGGCGTGGGAAGGGAGCGGGCGGGTCAGCCCAGGCGGGCGACCAGCTTCAGCGGCAGATTGCGCATCAGAAAGCCGATCGCCGTCCAGGGCCAGCGCGGCACGCAGGCTTCGGCGGGTTCGGCTTCGATGGCGCGCACCAGGGCGCGGCAGCCGGTTGCGGTATCGACCATGAACGGCGTCTTTTTCGCGCCGGCGCTGAGTTCGGAGCGGATGTAGCCGGGGTAGAGGGTGCTGACCTTGATCGCCGTCCCCAGCAGCTCCGCGCGCAGGCCCTCGCAGAGCGCGGCAAAGCCGGCCTTGGTGGCGCTGTACGTGTTCATATTGCGCGGCAGGCCGCGCATGGCACTCATCGAGGAGATGGCCACCAGATGTCCGGCCTTCTGCGCGCGGAAAATCTCCATCGCCGCCTCGCACTGCGCCAGGGCCGCGACGAAATTGGTCTCCGCGGTCTTGCGGTTGGCGTGGAAGTAGCCCGTGCCCAGCGGCTGGCCCTTGCCGACACCGGCGTTGACGATGATGCGGTCGATGCCGCCGAAGTCCTGCGCAAAGGCGCGGAACACCGCGAACACTTGCTCATAGTCGAGCACATCCAGCGCGCGCACCGAGATGCGGATGCCGGGATGCGCCGCGAGCAGCTCGGCCTTAAGCGCTTCGAGCCGGTCCGTGCGTCGCGCGCAGAGCGCGAGGTCGCGGCCCATCGCCGCGTACAGGCGGGCCATGCCTTCGCCCAGGCCGGCGCTGGCGCCGGTGATGAGAATGGTCTTGCGCAAGGTCATCGGTAAGTCAGCAGCGCCGGCGCGGCCTCGAAGTGGGAGTGTTCGTTGACGGTGGACAGATACAGATCGCGTTCACTGTAGATCAGCTTGGTGAGCGCGGCATTGGCCAGCACGGCGTTGAGCCGCAGCGTTGCGGCATCGCCCAGCATCAGCTGCTGGCGGACCACGGCGCTGATCGGTCCGCCCGAGCTGAACACCAGCGCGGTCTGCGAACGCGACAGCGACTCGCGCAGGCTGAGCAGGGCTTGCTCGACGCGGGCGCGGAAGGCGGGCCAGGATTCGGCATAGTCGCCATCATGCGTGCCGGACATCCAGCGCTGCAGGGCCTGCTGGAACAAGGCCTGGAAGGCGCGGCGCGGATTTTCCGCCTGCGCCAGGTCCGCCTGCAGCGCGGCGGGATCGCGGTAACGGGGCTGCAGTGCGGCGACGATGGCTTCGTGATCGAACTCGTCCCAGCGCCGGTCCTCCTGCACGCTCGGCGGCAGCGCCATGGCCGCCAGACAGTGTGCGGCGGTCTGGTGATGGCGCTGCATGCCGCCGGCCAGCACGCGATCCGGGCGCAGGCCGCGTTGCCGCAGCGCTTCGCCCAGCACGCGCGCCTGCTGCTCGCCCAGCGCGGAGAGACAGTCGTAGCGGTGGCTGCCGAAGGACGCCTGGCCATGACGGATCAGATAGATCGTGCCCATCACAGCGGCCCGCGGCGGATGGTGCGCGCAGCGCGCAGCACCAGATAGTTCGACAGCAGCCAGAAGCGCGCGAAAGCCGGATTGCGCGTCTGCCGATGGTGATAGCGGTAGTAGATCTGCTGGATGATCGCGGCCAGGCGGAACAGGCCGAAGACTTCGTAGAACACCCAGTTCTCCGGCTGCAGGCCGGTGCGTTCGAGGTAGTAGGCGACGATCTCGCGCCGGCGCAGCATGCCGGGCAGATGCGAGGGCTGGCGGCGCATGGAGAGAATGAAGCGGTCGTCGTCGGCCTGCAGCCAGTAGGCGATCACGCAGCCGAGTTCCATGAGCGGATCGCCCAGCGTGGCCATCTCCCAGTCCAGCACGCCGATCACGCGCGACGCTTGCTGCGCATCGAACACCAGATTGTCCAGCCGCCAGTCGTTGTGGATCACGCAGCTGGCGACATCCTCGGGCATGTTCTGGCGCAGCCAGTGCATCACGCGGCGCCCGGACAGCACGTTCCAGGTGGCGGCGCGCTGCCAGCGTTCGCACCAGCCTTCGACCTGGCGGCGCACATAGCCCGCGCCCTTGCCCAGATGCTGCAAGCCCGCCGCCTGCACATCGACCTGATGCAGTTCGATCAGCTTGTCGACCATGCTCAGGCACAGCTGGCGCGTCTGCTCCGGGCTCAGCACCACGCCCGGCGGCAGATTCTTGCGCGGAATCATGCCGGCGATGCGGTCCATCACATAAAACTCGCTGCCGATCACGGCCGGCTCGCTGCACAGCGCCACCATGTTGGCCACGCAGGGGAACACCGGACGCAGCGCCTGCTGCACGGTGAACTCGCGTTTCATGTCATGCGCGGATCTGGCCTTGGTGCCGGCCGGCGGCCGGCGCAGTATCAGATCGCGGTTTTCATACTGCAGGCGGTAGGTCCAGTTGGAAGCGCCGCCGGCGTACTGCGTGACGCGCGGCTGGCCTTGCAGCGCGATGCCTTGCGCACGCAGCCAGGCCGTCACGGCGGCGGCATCGAGTTCTTCACCGGCGCGGACCGTGCCGGCGCTGTCGAACGGCAGCTGTGCGCTCATGAATGCGGCCCGCCCTGGGCGGCCTGACGACGCTGGTTCATGCCGCGTGTCGCGCGCCGCATCAGGCGCGCAAACCAGGCATAGGGCAGCCAGCGCTTGAGACGCCAGATCCGCGCTTCATGGGCATGCGTGAGAATGTGAAAGTCACCGCGCTCGAGGCCGCGCAACACCTTGGCGGCGATTTCATCGGCGCTGAAACGCGCCTTGTTGATCAGCTTGTTCATCACCCGCCCGGAATCCGCATCGGCGGCGCGGGCGCCCTCGGTGAGATTGGTGCGGAAGAAGGCCGGGCAGACCACGCTGACGCGGATGCCGTCCGGCGCCAGTTCGATATTCAGGGTTTCGGAGAGCGCCACCACGGCGGCCTTGGTGGCGTTGTAGGCCGACATCACCGGCGGATGAATCAGGCCCGCCATCGAGGCGATGTTGACGATGTGACCGCTGCGCTGTGCGCGCAGCATCGGCGCGAAAGCCTTGCAGCCGCGCACCACGCCCAGCAGATTGATATCCACGATCCACTGCCAGTCCGACATCGGCAGGGCGTCGATCGCACCACTGGCCGCGACCCCGGCGTTGTTGATCAGCACATCGACGCCGCCCCAGTGCGTCTGCAGCCACTGCGCGGCCGCCTGCAGATCGGCCTCCTCCCGGACATCGCAGCGCAGGTAATGCGCTGGCGCGCCCAGCGCGCGCAGCGCCGAGAGCGTCTCGGCACCGCGACTGTCATGGAGATCACCGATGCAGACCTGCGCGCCCCGGCGTGCGTAGGCTTCGGCCAGGGCACGGCCCAGGCCGGAGGCGCCGCCCGTGATGAAGACGCGCGGCGCACTCACGCCGGCTCCTTGTGCCGGGGTGGCGCGTACTTGCCCAGCTCCACGCGCGCGATCATCGCGCGGTGCACCGCGTCCGGACCGTCGGCCAGGCGCATCACGCGGGCATTGGCGTACATCGCGGCCAGCGGCGTGTCCTCGGAGACGCCGGCGCCGCCGAACATCTGGATCGCCTCATCCACCACGCGTTGCAGGGCCAGCGGCGCGGCGAGCTTGATCGCGGAGATTTCGGTGAGCGCCTTGAGCGCGCCCACCTGATCGATCTTCCAGGCCGCGTACAGCGTGAGCAGACGCGCCTGATCGATGGCCAGGCGCAGATCGGCGATGCGTTCGCGATTGCCGTCCAGCTGCAGCAGCGGCTTGCCGAAGGCCTCGCGCGACAGGCCGCGCCGGATCATCAGTTCCAGTGCGCGTTCGGCGGCGCCGATGCAGCGCATGCAGTGGTGGATGCGGCCCGGCCCCAGGCGACCCTGCGCGATCTCGAAGCCGCGGCCCAGGCCCTTGATCAGATTCGTGCCCGGCACGCGGACATTGCTGAAGGAAACCTCGCCGTGACCATAAGGCTCGTCGTAGTCATTGAACACGGTGAGCATGCGTTCGATCTTCACGCCCGGGGTGTCCAGCGGCACCAGCACCATGCTGTGCTGGCTGTGGCGCGGGGCCCCGGGATCGGACAGGCCCATGAAAATCACGAAGGCGCAGCGCGGATGGCCGATGCCGGTGGACCACCACTTGCGGCCGTTGATCACGATCTCATCGCCGTCGGCGATGGCGGTGGCGCGCATATTGGTGGCATCGCTGGACGCCACTTCCGGCTCGGTCATGCAGAAGGCCGAGCGGATCTCGCCGGCCAGCAGCGGCGTGAGCCAGCGCGCCTTCTGCTCCGGGCTGCCGTACTTCCACAGCACTTCCATATTGCCGGTGTCCGGCGCGTTGCAGTTGAAGATCTCCGGCGCCAGCGGGCTGCGGCCCATCTCCTCGGCCAGCGGCGCGTATTCCACATGACTGAGGCCCGTCGCCAGCTGCGCGTCCGGCAGAAACAGGTTCCACAGACCCTGCTCGCGCGCCTTGGCTTTCAGGGCCTCGGTTTCCGGCGCCGGCGTCCAGCGCGTCCAGTCCGCGCCATGGCCCTCACGACGACGGCGCTCGGCCAGCAGTGGTTCCAGCGGTTCGATTTCTTCACGCACGAAGCGGCGCAGGCGTTCGCGCAGTTCCTGGGCACGCGGGCTGAGCTGAAAGTCCATGGACGGCTCTCCTGAAGGGCATGTCGATTCGCGCCTACCTTACGGCGCGCTCTATCATTCCATCCACTAATATTTCTGAATCTTGTTTCATTCAAGCCATGAATGTCTCGACATCCGTCGAACGCATCGACCTGAACCTGTTCCGCGTCTTCGACGCCATCTACCGCGCCGGCAGCCTGACCCGCGCCGCCGGGCAGCTGCATCTCACCCAGCCGGCCATCAGCAATGCCCTGGCGCGGCTGCGCGAGCGCTTCGGCGATCCGCTGTTCGTGCGCAGCGGCCGGCGCATCAGTCCCACGCCCAGGGCGCGGGAGATCGCGCCGGAAGTGGAGGCGGCGCTGTCCAGCCTGCGCCGCGCGCTGGCCGGCGGCAGCGGCTTCGACGCCGCAGTCTCGCAGCGGCGCTTCGTGATCGGCATGCGCGATGTGCTGGAGTTCGTGCTCTTGCCCGGTCTGGGCGGCGGCCTGCTGCAGGAGGCACCGGGCCTGCGCCTGCAGAGCGCGCGCATCGAGCGGCGCAGTCTGGAACAGGATCTGGCGGCCGGGGTCCTGGATCTGGCCATCGATGTGCCCAACCCGGTCAGCGCCGCCGTGCAGCACACGCCGCTGTTCGAGGAGACGCTGTGCGTGGCGATGCGCGCCGATCATGCCCTGGCCGGACGCCGGCTCAGTCTCAAGTCCTGGCTGGCGGTGCCGCAGGTGGTGGTTTCCTCGCGGCGCAATGGCCCGGTGCTGGAGGAACTGGAACTGCAGCGCCTGGGGCTCAAGCGCGAGGTGCGCGTGCGCTGCCAGCATTACTACGCGGCCTGCCATCTGGTGGCCGCCTCGGAGCTGATGCTGGTGCTGCCGCGCTACTACGGTGAATGGTTTGCGCGTTATCTGCCGCTGCGCCTGGCGACGCTGCCGGTGCCGCTACCCGGCATGAGCGTGCTGATGTACTGGCACCAGCACGCCGAACACGATGCCGGACATCGCTGGCTGCGCGAGCGCATCCGCGCGCTGTTTGCGCGCGGCGCGCTGCGGCCGGCCTGAGCGCCGGATCAAGGCAGGATCATTGCAGCGTGACGCTGGCGGTGGCGCCGCTGCTGACGCTGACGTTCTGGGTGTAGTCGCTGAGAAAGTCGAGCGCGTCGTCGGTGTCGGGCTGGTCATCGCCCGCGTTGCAGGTCAGCGCCAGGGTGTAGCTGCCGGCCGGCAGGTAGCGCAACTCGAAGGTGTAGTCCTCGTTGCTGGAGTCATAGCTGAGCGCGGAGGAGGCGATGGGCTGGTAGCTGTGCTGGTCGGTGCCGTCGTTGTAGTAATCCACCGGGGTGACGCCGGAACCCTTGTAGGCATAGACCGCGACGCCGCTGCCGGCGGCGCTGCCGCAGGTCGAGCCGGTGATGATGGCCTGGGGAATCGTGCCGCTGATATTGCCCGACTCATCCTTCTTCGCGACCCGCACCACGGGCTTCAAGGTGTAGCTGCTGTCGCTGGTGTGGATCAGCGAGAACGGCAGCTCCAGGGTCAGCACCAGATGGGCGGTGTCATTGCCGGAGGTGGAACTCTTCGACAGGCTGAAGCTGAGGTCGGCGTAGTCGGCCTGATCGCCCAGCACCAGCGGGATCTTGGTGCCGTCGTCCAGGGTCAGGTAGGAAGCGCTGATCTTGAACACCGGACGCACGCCGGTGAAGTCGCCGGAGACATTGTCTTCGTCCAGCAGGGCCAGACGGTCGCTGTGATCCTGGTCGTCGCTGCTGTAGGGCAGCAGGTCCAGGGAGCTGTCGTAGCCGGTGTCGTAGCTGTGCACCGTGCCGCCGCTGTCCTTGAGGTTGACGGTGGGCACCGCCAGGCTCAGCGCGCTGGCACCGTCCAGGCTCGATACCGCCAGATCCACCTGCAGCTTCGACTGGCAGGCGCCGAGCAGCAGCGCGGGCAGCAGGAGCAGCGGGAGGTGGTGACGCGCCGGCTTGTGCGTCGCGGATGGGGCGGGGGTGGGGGCGGTCATGACTTCATATTCCGTAAGGCGCCAACACGTTAAGGGTCTGAGCTTGTCAGAGTGTTGCCGGCGGGCGAAAGTTTGTATGGATTTGTATCAGACTCCGGCTGTCTGCATTCGGAATCGTTCACAGTGTCGCAAATTCACCGCTCCCGCGCGCGCCTGATGAAAGCCAAAGTTCTGCTGGTGGACGATGATGAGCGTCTGCGCCAGATGACCGCCGAATATCTGCTGCAGCATGGCATCGAATCCGAAGGTGCCGGTACCGCCGCCGGCGCTCTGCGTCTGCTCGGTCGTCAGCATTTCGATCTGGTGGTGCTGGATCTGATGTTGCCCGATGGCGACGGCATCGATCTGTGCCGGCGGCTGCGCGGCGGCAGCATGCCGCTGCCGATCATCATCGTCTCGGCCAAGGGCGACGATGTGGATCGCATCATCGGCCTGGAAGTCGGTGCCGATGATTATCTGGCCAAGCCCTGCAATCTGCGTGAGCTGGTGGCGCGCATCTTCACCGTGCTGCGGCGCTTCGGCCAGACGCCCGGTGCCGCAGGTTCCGGTGCCGTGCAGCGCCATCGCATCGGCGAGTTCGAGCTGGATCTGTGGTCGCGCAGTCTGTTGCGCGGCGGCGAGCTGGTGCGCATCACCACCCGCGAATTCCAGCTGCTGGAGGCGCTGGTGCTGCATGCGCGCCGGGTGCTCAGCCGCGATGAGCTGATGACCCTGATCAGCGGCCGGCCCAGCGAAGCGCTGTCGCGTTCCATCGACATCCAGATCTCGCGGCTGCGGCAGCTGCTGGAGGCCGACCCGGCCAGCCCGCGCTACATCCAGACCGTCTGGGGCCGCGGCTACATGTTCGTGCCGGATGCGCCCGAGACATGAGCCTGCGCAATCTGCTGGGTCTGCTGGTGCTGCTGTCCGCGCTGCTGGCGCCGGCAATCACCTTCGTGATTCTGGAAATCTTCCCGCCGCCGCCGCCACTGGTGCTCGGTCCCTGCGTCGGCAAGGAGCAGCCGCAGGACGCACGCGGCCTGTGCCTGCATCAGGACAGGCCGCGTCCGCCGCCGGAATCGCCACCGCTGTTGATGGGCCTGGGGCTGAAGCCGCCGCCGGATGCCGGGCATCCGCCGCCGCCGGCGCAGATGGCGCCGGGACAAAGGCTGCCACCGGAAGCCTTTGCGGGCATGCGCCAGCATTTTTTCCTGGTCAATCTGCTCAGCCTGGCAGTGATCGCGGTGCTGGCCATGCTGGTCAGCACGCTCACCGTGCGCCGGCCGGTGCGCCGTCTGCTGGAGGCGATTCGCGACATCCGCCATGGCAGCGTGCCGCAGCTGCGCGAGCAGGCGATGCCGCGCGAGCTGCGCGAGATCGGCCAGGCCCTGCAGCAGCTCGGGCTACAGCTGCGCCGCAACAACGAGGAGCGCGACCTGATGCTGGCCAGCATGTCGCATGACCTGCGTTCGCCGCTGGCGCGGATCCAGGCCGCGGTTCAGCTGCGCGGGCGTCCCGAGGCCGACTGGCTGCCGGTGCTGCGCGATGTCGGCGAAATCGATCACATCATCGAGCAATGCATCGCCTGGGTGCGCGACGGCCGCGACGAGCCCACGGTGCGGATCTCGCTGGATGAGCTGGTGCGTCAGCTGCTGCGCGGCGATCAGGATCAGGTGGTGGAACTCGATCTGCAGGCGCCGCGCGAGCAGGCGCTGCGGCGCCTGTCCCTGGCACGGGCGATCCGCAATCTGCTGGACAACGCCCTGACGCATGGCGCCGCGCCGGTGCGGCTCAGCACCCGCGAGCGCGAGGGGGAGCTGATTCTGCGCGTTTCGGATCATGGTCCCGGCATTTGCGAAAAAGATTGGGAACATTTTCTGAAACCGTTCGTCCAAGGAGCTAGAGAACGTAAACCGGGGGGCGCGGGCTTGGGCTTGGCCATAGTCAACAGACTTGCGGAACAACAAGGCGGCAGACTCTGTCTGCTGCCGGCCGCGCCCGGTCGCGACTTTGCAATTGAGTTGCACCTGCCGTCCAGATTATGATCCGGACGTTTTTCCATCCCTGTTCGCCATTTAAGGTGCCGCTGCGCGGCGATATTCCTATATCTAAAGCCGCCGGGTTCTTGTTCCCACGCTGAAGGAGTCTCCATGCGTTTAAGTTCTGCCATCCGGGCGCTGCCCGCTTCTTTGTCCCGGCACCTGCCCCGGCGGCTGTTGACCCTGGCCGCGGTCGGCGCGCTGGTGGCCTGCGGCGGCGGCGGTGGCAACAAGGTGACCCTGCTCGACGCCTTCCAGGTGCTCGGTCAGGTCAACTACACCAATGATGTGGCCAATGCCACGTCCAGCAATCAGGCCGGCTCGCCCACCGCCTCGACGCTCAGCGGTCCCTTCGGCGGCGTTTCGGTGAGCAGCAGCGGCAGCACGCTGTTCGTCGCCGACACCGCCAACTACCGCGTGCTGGGCTACAGCCCGATTCCGAACAGCAATGGCGGCGCCTCGACCTTCGTGCTCGGCCAGGCCAACCTGACCAGCCGTGTTTCCACCAATCCGCCGACGCAGGGCACGCTCTCGCAGCCCAGTTCGGTGTCGATCAGCTCGGATGGCAGCAAGCTCGTGGTGGCCGATACCGGCAACAACCGCGTGCTGATCTGGAATTCGGTGCCCACCGCCACCGGCACGCCGCCGGACGTCGTGGTCGGTCAGGCCGATTTCACCACCTCGGATTACAGCGGCACGCCCACCGCCAGCAATCTGCGCGCGCCCAAGGCTGCCATCATCGTCGGCAGCAAGCTGCTGGTCGCCGATACCGGCAACAACCGCGTGCTGGTCTGGAACACGGTGCCGACCAGCAATGGCGCGGCGGCGGACTATGTGCTGGGTCAGACCAGCCTCAGCTCGCAGTTCTCGCCGGTGACCACCAACTACACCTCGGCGGGTCTGTACACGCCCAGCGCGCTGTGGAGCGATGGTACGCAGCTGCTGGTGGCCGACACCGGCAACAACCGCGTGCTGTACTGGTCGGTGTTCCCCACCGCCACCGCCACGCCGGCGGACTTCGTGGTGGGTCAGACCGACTTCAACCGCAACAGCTCGGGCACCGCCGCGACGCTGCTCAAGTCGCCCAGCGGCGTGACCTCTGACGGCTCCTCGTTCTACGTCGCCGACACCGGCAACAACCGCGTGCTGAAGTTCGGCTCCATGCCGATCGCCAGCGGCCAGGCTGCCACCTTCGTTTACGGCCAGGGCGAGACCAAGTTCACCGCCGCGACCGCCAACGACAGCGACCAGAACGGCACCTCGGACGACAATCCTTCGCAGGACACGCTGAGCGGCCCCACGGGCGTGTACATCTCCGCGGATACCGCTGGCAAGACCCTGTACGTCACCGACCGTCAGAATCACCGCGTCCTGCTGTTTACTCCATGATTCGATTCCGTCCGAGCCACGGCGCCGTTTTTGTCGGCGCCGTGGGTCTCTTGCTGCTGACGGCCTGCCAGAAAGGCGGGCCGGTCGGCGAAGGGCAGGGACCCAAGTCCGTGCGCGTGCAGTACGGTGGCGATGCTTCCGTGAACTCGCTGCGCACTGTCGAATGCGCGACCTTCGGCCTGAACGCGATCGCCACCTTCGACGGGGATCGCGGCAAGACCGACAGCGCTGTCACCTCGCGGGTGACCTGGAGCAGCAGCAACCCGGGCGTGATCGACGTGAGCAATGGCGACATTCCGGTGGCGCCCGGCTCCAGCAGCTATTACCCGGCCGGGACGGTCATCGCCCGCACCGTGGGCAGCGCGGTGATCCGTGCCGATTACGCCGGTCTGTCGAATGGTTTCAGCGTCAGCGCGCTGCCGATCAGCAGCGCGCGCATCGCGCCGGCGCTGACGCGCATGGCGCCGGATTCGAACACCACCTTCAAGCTCTATGTGCAGGCGCAGACCGACCAGCTGGAGCAGGATCTGACCAGCAGTGCGGTGTGGTCGCTGCCGGGCTCCTCGCCGGCGGCGCAGGTCAGCTCGGGGTCCACGGTAAAGGCTGCCACGGAGCCGCTGGATTCCGCGTTCACGCTCGAGGCCAAGCTCTATACCTGCGACCGCGATGTGACGCAGACCATGAGCCTGGGCGAGGTGGACCATCTGCAGCTGAGCTATGAGCAGCCCACCAGCACCTCGGATGTGCCGCTGCTGATCGGTGATCTGATCCGTGTCGATGCGGTGTTCAAGGACAGCAGCGCGCCGCTGCAGAATCTCTCCGGCCAGGTCGAGACCGATGCGCAGGCTCTGGGTTACAACCCGGGCATCGCGACCATCTCCACCACCTCCACGACGACGGTGACGGTGGGCGGCGTGACCCGCCTGGAGCCCAACCAGTATCTGCTGGTCACGGGCAATTCCAGTGCGCTGGACAGTCCGATCGCCTTCCAGGTCCGGTACGACAAGACGGTTCTCGATCTGAAGGCGGCGACTCGCGTGTTCACCTTCCAGAACATCGATCTGGTGGACATGCGCGTGGATGCCAGCACCGCGACCCTGCAGTTCCCGGCCCTGGGCAAGCTCAATGCCTACGCCACCTTCAAGGGCGAGGGCTTTGAACGGCCGATCAGCCGCTACGTCAACTGGACCGTGGCCGACGCCACCTTGCTGGCAGTGTCCAACGGACTGGACGGCGGTCTGCTGACGCCGGCCAATCTTGCGGGTGACACCACGGTGTACACCAAGGTCAACAGCACGGCGGCGGCGATCCCCGAACAGACGACCCGGGTCACGGTCAAGTCCCAGCAATAGGTTTTAAGCTTTAACGGCTCGCTCCGGGCGGCAGATGATGTTAAGTTCCGGAACGGAGGGGTTACGGGAGTGTTCGACGGCGTAGTCAGAACCGTGTACAGTGGAAAACGCAGTTGCTTCAAGCGAAAGTATTCGCCGCGGTACACGGGATCCGTTTCTTCAGGACGGCGCATCTTGACCTCAGGGCTACGCTCCTTGATCGCTTCTTGCACTTCTAGTTGGGTGTAAGCCCGTTTTTTCATTCATTGACGTAAGAAGGAATGTTGCATGTCTAATCTGTCGACCGGCACGGTCAAGTGGTTCAACGACGCCAAGGGTTTTGGCTTCATCACTCCGGAAGGCGGCGGCGAAGATCTCTTCGCTCACTTCCGCGAGATCCAGGGCACTGGATTCAAGACCCTCAAGGAAGGCCAGAAGGTTCAGTACGAAGTGCGCCGCGGCCCCAAGGGCCTGCAGGCTGCAGCGATCCGCCCGCTCTAAAGCCGGCGCGATCCCCTTCGGCAGCTTTTGCCGGTAAGAGCCGCGGCCCGCAAAGGCCGCGGTTTTTCTTTGCCCGAGGGTTTTGGTCATGATCCAAAGTCCCGTTTCGGCGCCGCCCCTGCCGGGTCTGCGGCCCACGCTCTGGCTGCTATGGCTCAGCGCGGCCTTGATCCTGGCCTACTGGTTGTCCTACTTCGGCGCGGGCTCGGTGCAGGCCAGTCAGGCGGCTTGCTATCACCTCTTTGAGCGCAACTTTCCGCTGCCCGATGGTTTCGTGGCGCTATGCGCCGTGCTGGCGGCGCTGCAGCTGCGTCGTCGCCGTGCCGCCGGGCTGCTCTGGGCGCTGCTGTGCGCCGGCGGCCTTTGCTTTCTCGGGCTGATCGATATCAGCTACAACCTCTGGAACGACATGTACCGGCTGCGCACCGCGCAGATGGCGGGCGAGGCGCTGATCAATCTGGCTTGCCTGGGCATGGCCTTGTGGTTGAGCCAGCGCTGCTGGCGCTGGCGCCGCTTGCTGCTGCAGTAGGGCTCTTGTCAGCTGCGCTTCTTGCGCTTGGGCCTGAGCATGGTGCCCGTGCAGCGCTTGGCGCCGCAGCGGCATGCCCAGATCTTGCGCAGCCGCGGCGTGTGCGGCTCATCCAGGGTGATGCAGTAGTCGTAGGTGATTTCTTCGCCCGCGCGGATCTTGCGCGTGGTTTCGATGAACACCCGGTCGCGGCGCGGATCGCCGCTGGCATGCGGCTCCATCACGGTCTCGCAGTTCGGCGCGCAGCTGGTGTTGATCCAGCGCGCGATGTTGCCATTCACGTTGCCGTCGATGACGTAGTCTTCATTGAGCGTGAACAGAAAGGTGTGGCCGGAATCGACATCGCCGCCATAGCACTGGTCGATTTCCTCGTGCGTGCGCAACTGGCCGCGGTACTGGACCAGGCGAAAGCCGGAAGGGAGGTCACGGGCGGCAAACACGCCGTTGCCATGAATGGCGGAGCGGCGCAGAACAATATTGCGTGGCATGTCGGATAAGAGAGGGGCGGCTTGGGGGCGAAGATACGGGGCGCTATTGTCCCGCAAATTCCATGCGCGTGACGACTGGTCGTCTCCCGATTAAGCCCAGGGCAAGGCTGGCATGGCCAAGCTTTCGAACTTGCACCACTTAGAAAAAGGAGTTGAACCCATGAAGTTTCGCTCGTGCCTGAAGGGTATCGCGGCGGCGGCCGTGGCGGTTCCCGCGCTGGCTTCGGCCTATGACTACAGCTACGTGGAAGGCGGTTATCTCAACCGCGACCAGCCAGGCGATGAGAGCGGCGTGCGCGTGGCCGGCAGCTTCGATATCGCCAAGCCGGTGGCCTTGTTCGCCGAATACGACTCCGTGGACTACTTCGATCAGTTCAGCATCGGCGGCCTTTATCACCAGCCCTTCCAGCGCGGCATGGATCTGGTGCTGGGGGTATCGCTCGAACATGTGGAGTACGACCACAACAGCGATACCGGCATCGGCCTGCGCGCGGGCGTGCGCTGGACCCTGCCGCAGACCAAGCTGGAACTCAATCCGGAACTGCGTTACGTGAGCGCCGGTGACGAGGACGGCTTGTCGCTGCGCGTGGGCGCGCTGTTCCCGATCACGCCCAAGCTCAAGCTGCAGGGCGGCGTGCAGTTTGGCGATGACGATCGCTTCGATCTGGGCCTGCGCTACGAGTTCAACGCCTCGCGCTACGGCTGGTAATCCGTTTCAGAACACGCCTGCCGCGAGCCCGGCCGCCATGGCGGCGCCGAGTTCGCGGCAGCGCGTGAGTGCCGCCTCGGTCACCTCACCTTTGACGATCAGCGGCTCGGCGACCGGCTTGAAGCCGTAGCCGATGGCGATGCGCTCGATGGCGCGCGCCGCACCGCTGCCATCGTTGCCGGCACTGATGAAAATCGCATACGGCAGGCCCTTGACGCGATCCTGTGCGGGATAGAAGGTGCGGTCGAAGAAGTCCTTGACGATGCCGGCCATGTAGCCGAAGTTTTCCGGCGTGCCGATCAGCAGGCCCTGCGCCCAGAGCAGATCATCCAGTCCGGCGCTGGCCGCCGGCAGGCAGCGCAGTTCCACCTCGTCCTGAGCTTCCGCCACGGCGCCGGCACAGACCGCCTCGCAGAGTTGCCGGGTCTTGCCGGACTGACCGCCGAAAATCACGAGCAGATGCTTCATGCGGCAAGCTTAGCAGCGTGTTGAAAAACGAAGTTTTCAGCACGCTGCGCTTGGCACATGGAGGTGCCAACGGCAATCGAGCGCACCAGCGCTTGATTGCCGGGAGCGCAGGAAAACCACGCTTTTGCGTAGCGACCTGAAAAACGCCAGGGATGGCGTTTTTCAGCAAGCTGCCAGATCAGCGGCGCCGCCGCGCAAAAAAAGGGCGGCTCGCGGCCGCCCGGAATCCGGTGATCGGACGCTTACGGCGCTGCCGCCTTGCCGCCGCCGACACTGATCTCGTTCTGTACGGCCTGATAGAGCTTGTCGCCGATGCCATCGACCTTCTTCAAGTCTTCCTTGTTCTTGAACGGCCCGCTTTTCTCGCGATAGCTGATGATGGCCTTGGCTTTCGCCGGGCCGATGCCGGGCAACTTCTCCAGGGTTTTCTGATCGGCGCTGTTGATGTCCACCGCGGCCCAGGCGGGCAGCGTAAGACTCAGGACCAGGGCCGTCAGCAGAGCGCGCAATGCATGTTTCATGAGCTTGTCTCCTCCTGCGGTGACGCACGGCAAGGCTGCCGTGTGTGCCGATCTTGCTCAGGGCCGGACGCTGCCGATTGCGATGACGTTCACAGCGGGTCGCAGGCGCCTTGAACTGCGTCACGCTCAGGGGGACGGATGCGCCTTGCCCTTCACCTCCGTCAGCGCCGCGCTCAAGGTCTTGCGGCATTCGACCGGCAGGTAGCTGAAGTACTGGCTGTCCACATCGCTGCCGCAGACGTAGAACACCTCGTTGCTGTCGTTCTTGTCGGCTGCGAAGTACAGGCTCTTGCCGTTGAGCTTGCCCGACAGGTTCTTGAGCTTCACTGCGATGACCTTCTGCTCACCGTCCCAGCTCAGGGTGTCGACGTACTGGGCGTTGCCGGGCGCCACGATGCCGGCATCACCCGCCGTCAGCGGCAGATTGCCCTGGGTGGCGACGTACTCCGAGACGGCGGTCTTGGCCTGATCCAGCTGGCCGACGGCCTCCACCAGCTTGGCGCGGGCGATGGGCGCCTGGAACGCCGGCAGCGCCATGGCGGCCAGGATGGCGACGATCGCAATCACGATCATCAGTTCGATCAAGGTGAATCCGTGTTGCTTGCGCATGGCATTTCCCCCGTGTTTGTGGACTGCTGGCCCACGCTAGACCTCGTGCGGGAAGGCGGCAAGCCGGATCGCGGTACAACTGCGAAGCGGATCAAGCTTGGCGCCGGCACGCGGCTGGCCGGCGCCCGGCTGATACACTAAGCGCCTTTTTTGCAAACCCCGATCCGTCGTCCGTCCATGTCCCAGCCGTACCAGCCCTCCCTCATCGAGCAGGCCGCCCAGGCCTTCTGGCAAGAACAGCGCAGCTTCGAGGTTCGTGAAGAACCCGGCCGCGAAAAATACTACTGCCTGTCGATGTTCCCTTACCCCAGCGGCAAGCTGCACATGGGCCATGTGCGCAATTACACCATTGGCGACGTGATCTCGCGCTACCAGCGCATGCTGGGCAAGAACGTGCTGCAGCCGATCGGCTTCGACGCCTTCGGCCTGCCGGCGGAAAACGCGGCGATTGCCAACAACACCCAGCCGGCGAAGTGGACCTATGCCAACATGGATTACATGCGCAGCCAGCTGCAGCGCCTGGGCTTTGCGTATGACTGGCCGCGCGAGCTGGCCACCTGCCGGCCCGAGTACTACCGCTGGGAGCAGCTGCTGTTCACGCGCCTGATGAAGAAGGGCCTGGTCTACCGCAAGAACGCGGTGGTGAACTGGGACCCGGTGGATCAGACCGTGCTGGCCAACGAGCAAGTGGTGGACGGCCGTGGCTGGCGTTCCGGCGCGCTGGTGGAGCGCAAGGAAATCCCGCAGTGGTTCTTGAAGATCACCGCCTACGCGCAGGAACTGCTGGACGATCTGGACCAGCTGGAAGGCTGGCCGGAAGCGGTCAAGACCATGCAGCGCAACTGGATCGGCCGCTCGGAGGGTCTGGAGCTGCAGTTCAGGATCGAGAACGAGGCCGAGCCGCTGACCGTGTACACCACGCGCCCGGACACGCTGATGGGCGTGACCTATGTGGCAGTGGCGGCCGAGCATCCGCTGGCGCAGAAGGCGGCGGCCGGCAATGCCGAGCTGGCGGCGTTTCTGAAAGACGCCAGCCGCAGCGGCGTGGCCGAGGCCGAGATGGAAACCATGGAGAAACGCGGCATGCCCCTGGGCATCCACGCCATCCATCCGATCAGCGGCGAGAAGGTGCCGGTGTGGGCCGCCAACTTCGTGCTGATGGGTTATGGCACCGGTGCGGTGATGGCGGTGCCCGCGCATGACGAGCGCGATTTTGAATTCGCGAAGAAATACGGCCTGCCGATCAAGCGCGTGATCCAGAGCGTGCGCGAGCAGGCCTTGATGCAGCGCCTCGCCACGGTCGGTGATCTCTCCGACGAGGATGATCTGGTCGACGCGCCGGCCAATCAGCCGCTGCTCGCCGAGCTGGAGGCGATCCGCAGCGGCTGCAACAGCGAACACGGCCGCCTGATCAATTCCGGCGAGTTCGACGGCCTGGATTTCGGCCAGGCCTTCGAGGCGCTGGTGACGCGCTTCGAGGCCGCCGGCACCGGCAAGCGCCGCGTGAACTTCCGCCTGCGCGACTGGGGCGTCTCGCGTCAGCGTTACTGGGGCTGCCCGATTCCGGTCATCTACTGCGCCAAGTGCGATGCGGTGCCGGTGCCGGAGGATCAGCTGCCGGTGGTGCTGCCGGAAGACGTGGCCTTCACCGGCGTGAAGTCGCCGATCAAGGCCGATCCCGAATGGGCCAGGTGTGCCTGCCCGCAGTGCGGCGGTCCGGCCACGCGCGAGACCGACACCTTCGACACTTTCATGGAGTCGAGCTGGTACTTCGCGCGCTATGCCTGCCCGAACTACGAGGGCGGCATGCTGGACAGCGCGGCGGCGAACTACTGGCTGCCGGTGGATCAGTACATCGGCGGCATCGAGCACGCGATCCTGCATCTGCTCTATGCACGCTTCTTCCACAAGCTGATGCGCGACGAGGGCCTGGTGGCCTCGAACGAGCCCTTCACCAATCTGCTCACGCAGGGCATGGTGATCAAGGAGACCTATTACCGCGAAGGCGCCGACGGCAAGAAGCTGTGGATCAATCCGGCGGACGTGGAGCTGACGCTGGACGCCAAGGCGCAGCCGGTGGCGGCCACGCTCAGGAGCGACGGTCAGCCGGTGGTGATCGGCGGCGTCGAGAAGATGTCCAAGTCCAAGAACAATGGCGTGGACCCGCAGGCGCTGATCGACGAGTACGGCGCCGACACCGTGCGCCTGTTTGCGATGTTCGCCGCGCCGCCGGAGCAGAGCCTGGAATGGCGCGACGATGGCGTGGAAGGCGCTTCGCGCTTCCTGAAGCGCCTGTGGCGCGCAGTGCAGCTGCATGTCGAGGCCGGCGCCGCGCCGGCGCTGGATGCGGCGGCGCTGAGCGAGCCGCAGAAGGCGCTGCGCCGCAAGCTGCACGAGACCATCGCCAAGGTCGGCGATGACTACGGCCGCCGCCGCACCTTCAACACCGCGATTGCCGCGATCATGGAACTGATGAACGAGGCCACGCGCGGCGAAGCCGACGCCAGCGCGCAGGGCCGCGCCGTGGCGCAGGAACTCTGGGAGGCGGTGGTGCTGATGCTGCAGCCCATCGTGCCGCACGTCTGCCATGCACTGTGGGTGCAGCTCAGGCCCGGCAGCGCGCTGCTGGCGCAGGCCTGGCCCAAGGTGGACGAGGCGGCGCTGACCCGCGCGGTGATGAATCTGGTGGTGCAGGTCAACGGCAAGCTGCGCGGCAATATCGCGGTGCCGGTGAGTGCCACCCAGGAGCAGATCCTGGAAGCGGCGCTGGCCGATGCCAATGTCGTCAGGTTCATCAACGGCGCGCCGATCAGGAAGAAGATCGTGGTGCCGGGCAAGCTGGTGAACCTGGTGATCTGATGCGCGTCCTGTTCGCTCTGGCGGTGCTGCTGCTGAGTGCCTGCGGATTTCATCTCGCCGGCCAGGCGCCGCTGCCGGAGGGCTTGCGCAAGGTTTACATCGACACCGTCACGCCCTACAAGGTCGGCGAGCCGCCGCTGGAGGCGCAGCTGCGCGCGATTCTGCAGCGGCGCGGGGCGCAGGTGCTGGCCTCGGCCAACGACGAGGCCACCACCATCCGCCTGTCCAATCTCGATGAGCGGCGCGAGGTCCTGTCCCTGGGCACCGACGGCAAGGCGGTGGAGTTTCGCGTCATCACCCGCGTGCACTACGAAGTGTTCCGCGGCACGCAGACGCTGATTCTGCCGGGCGATCTGGTGGCCAGCCGCGATTACAGTTTCGAACCCTCACAGCTGCTGGCCAAGGAAGCCGAGGAACTGCGTCTGCGCAGCTTCATCCAGAGCGAGCTGGCCGAGCTGCTGATGCTGCGTCTGGATGCCACGCTCACGCATCCGGCCACTGCTGCGCCAGCAGTGCCAGCGGGTGGCGCACCGGCACCTTGAGACCGCGTCGCCGCAGGCCGGCGGCCAGATGCAGGCTGCAGCCGATGTTGCTGCTCAGCAGCAGCGCGGGCTGGAGTGCGGCCAGCTCATCGAGCTTGTGCGCCAGCAGCTGATCCGCCATCTGCGGCTGGTTCAGGAAATAAGTGCCTGCGGCGCCACAGCAGGCCTGCTGCGTGGACAGCGGCAGCAATTCCAGCTCCGGGATCTTGCGCAGCAGCGCGAGGATGTCATCGCTGCCGCCGCAGACGTTCTGCTGCGTGCAGGGCAGATGCAGGGCCGCGCGCAGCGGCAGTGGCTTGAGCGCGACGCCTTGCGGCCAGTGCTGCAGCAGGAGGCGATGCGGGTCCGTCACCCGCTGCGCGAAGGCGCCGGCCGAAGCCTCCAGCCGGCCGTATTCACGCAGCGTGGCGCCGCAGCCGCTGCCCGCGTAGACGATGTGCTGGGCTTCGGCAAAGGCCTGCACATTGCGGGTGATCAGCGGTGTGAGCAGCGCGGTCTGTCCGGCGTGCTGCGCGAGTGCGCCACAACAGCTTTGCGCCGCAGCCGGCTGCAAGGCGAAGCCGGCGCGCCGCAGCAGGGTTTCCAGTGCCGCCAGGGTCTGGCGTTCGGCAATGTCATTCACACAGCCGCGAAACAGCGCGACGGGCAAGTCCTGGGCGGGGGCCTGATAGCTACCGACGCGGATCGTAGCGTCCGGTGCAGGCAGCAGGCTGGCCCAGCGACGCAGCGCGCCGCGCGCCAATCGCGCCAGGCCGCTGCGCTGTGCGAGCTTGAGCAGCACGCGCAGCAGGCCGCGCAGGCTGGCCTGGCTGAGCCAGGGCGCGAGCCGGCGCGCCAGCCGTCCTGATGCGGGATTGCTGCGGGCCTGCAGGCCGCGGGCCGCGTCGAGCAGCTCGCCATAAGGCACCTTGGCCGGACACACCGTCTCGCAGCGCCGGCAGCTCAGGCAGCCATCCAGATGGGCTTGCAGCACCGGACTTGCAGTGACCAGGCCGCTGGCCAGGCCTTGCATGAGCGCGATGCGGCCACGCGGCGAGTCGCCTTCGTGCCGGGTTTCGCCGTAAGTGGGGCAGTGCGGCAGACAGAGGCCGCATTTCACGCAGAGATCGGCCTTGTCGAGCGGGAAGGGAGCGGCAGGGACGGACGGGCGTGACATCCGCGCATGATAGGGCGCCGCTGCCTGCCGGGCACAGCGCGCCGGCGCCGACACCCCGGCAGCCTGAACGCCGATCCGTATACTGCGCGGCATCTGTCCAGCCGTTCGGTACGCCGCCGTGAATGATCTGCCCGCGCCCTTCTACGCCCACCATGTGTTCTTCTGCGGCAACCGCCGTCCGCCGGGCGAGCGCGCCTGCTGCGCCGACAAGAACGCCGAGGCCATGCGCGAGTACGCCAAGAAGCGCGTGAAGGCGCTGGGCCTGGCGGGCCCCACGCGCACGCGCATCAATCAGGCCGGCTGTCTGGACCGCTGCGAGAAAGGGCCGTGCATCGTGGTGTACCCGCAGGGTGTCTGGTATCGCTACGAAAACCAGCAGGACATCGATGAGATCATCGAACAGCATCTGCAGCAGAACCGCATCGTCGAGCGCCTGCTGATCCGCTGAGCCTCGGGCGCTGCGGCGTTCAGAGCACCGGCGAGTTGATGTTGAGCGGGTTGACGGGTTTGTCGCTGACCGCCGGTGCCGCGCTGCCGGTATCGGCGTCGGCGTCTTCCTGCGGCTGCGGCGTGGAGCGGTCGCCGGTGAGCCAGACCAGCATGTCGTAGTAGGTGCGGACATTGCCGACATAGGTGATGGTCTGCAGACTGCGCGCATAGCCGTGGCGGGTCTTGGAATACCACTGCTCCTTGGACAGCAGCGGCAGGGCGTTGCGCACGTCCAGCCAGCGGTTGGCGTCGCCGCCGCGCTTGCGCGCCAGATCGCGCGCATCCAGCAGGTGGCCGATGCCCATGTTGTAGGCGGCCAGCGCCATCCAGCTGCGATCCGGTTCCGTGACGCTGGGCGGCAGTTGGTTGAGCATCAGCCGGAAGAAGCGCGCGCCGCCCATGATGCTTTGCTGAGGGTCTTCGCGATTCTCCAGCTTCATCAGCTCGGCGGTGGAGTTGGTCAGCTGCATGATGCCGCGCACCCCGGTGGGACTCACGGCGCTGGTGTCCCAGTGCGACTCCTGATAGGCGATGGCCGCCAGCAGGCGCCAGTCCAGACCGTATTTCGCGGCCGCCTTCTCAAAGCCGGTGCGGTACTGCGGCAGCCGCGTCTCGGCGTGCGTGGCCAGCGTCTGCGCACCGTAAGTGTCCACCTGCTCGATGTGGCCCAGGTAGCGGTCCTTGATTCTGGCCAGCTCCGCGCCACCGAGTTCCTCCAGCATGCGGTCGGCTTCGCGCAGCAGACTGTCATCGCCGCCATCGGGGAAGGCCCAGGCGATGTCCTGCGGCGCGGCGATGTCGATGCCGGCGCGCAGCTTGGGGTAGTAGCGCAGATTGATGGCGAGCAGATCGGAATTGACGATGGTGTAGTCCAGCTTGCCTTCGGCAACCTGGAACAGCAGTTCTTCGCCGGAGTCCTCGTCGCTGGTTTCCCAGCGCAGCTGCGGATACTGCTGGGTCTTGAGCTGCTGCAGGTATTCCTGCAGCGCGCTCTGCCTGGGGATGCGCAGCGTGCCCCGCAGCTCGCCCAGATTTTTCGGCGCGTCGCTGCCGTTGCGATAGACCAGCTGCGGCACCACCTGCAGCAGGGATTTGGAGAAGCGCAGCTGCCGCTGTCGCTCCGGCGTCACCAGCACGCTGGCCGCCGCCATGTGATCGCGGCCGCTGCGTACCATCTCCAGTGCCTCGCCGGGCGTGGCGGCGACGTCCAGCTGCACGCGCACGCCCAGGCGGTCGGCCAGGGCCTTGACCAGGTCGTACTCCAGGCCCACCGCCTCGCCGCCGGGGCCGATGTAATACACCGTGGGACTGTTGATGGTGGCCACGCGCAGCAGGCCGGTCTTGCGGATCTCGTCCACGCCGCTGCTGCGCGGCGAGCAGGTGCCGATCATGCCGAGCACCAGTGCAGTCAGCAGCAGAGCGCCGCTGCGGAGCAGGCGGGCGGCGGAATTGCGGGAGGAGGTAGGCGCCGCGTTGTGGTTCATTTAGAATAGCGGCCCCGCATCTGGCGGCGGCGACCCCGCAGGCTAGCACAAGCGGTCCACGGAGAGGTGGCAGAGTGGTTGAATGTACCTGACTCGAAATCAGGCGTACGTGAAAGCGTACCGGGGGTTCGAATCCCTCCCTCTCCGCCAAACAAATAAAAAAGCCCCTTGAATGGGGCTTTTTTATTTTTCAAAAGTAAAAATATGAGGGAGGGATTCGAAGCTGCGGCAGCGGCCGGCCCGGAGGGGAATCCCTCCCTCTCCGCCACACAAATGAAAAGCCCCTTTCGAGGGGCTTTTTCGTTTCTGCAGGGTGAATCCTGGGGGCGGTGCTCGGTTCGTCGGGGGCTGGCCTGGCGGCTCGGAACGCGGCATCAGGCGCCACTGCATGAGGCCCTGACGACGGGCATGCAGATGCTGGTGCTTGCCTGTCTGCTCCGGCGAGCGGATTGGCGGGGCCGCGCAAGGGCCGCGCCGCATCATGGTCTCGGCGCGCATCTGGTGCATCCGGAACTGGAAGTGATGCAGGAGACGCTACTGAGCCATTTGCCGGAGTTCTGGCCTGATCCCGCGACCGCCGCGGTTCCACGGCAGCATCGACAGGATCAGCAAGCCACTGCCGCTGAAGTCGAAGCTTGAAGGCATCTTCAAGGCTGAGGCCATGACCGGCAAGGTCAAGGCTTCGATCATGGGTTTGTTTCCGTTCACGGCCCTGAGGCATTGAGCGGCCGCTCCATGCAGGGGCTTGCGGTCCAGTGGGCATCGGCTCGGCTTGTCGCGATCGCGATGCCCGCGGCTGTGCCCTGCGGGCTCAGGGCAGGTCCGGCATCAAGGCAGTCGCTGAGTCGGACAGCAGACGTTCCAGCCGTTCCATGCGATGCCGGTGTGCGGTGGTGATGGCGTAGAAGTGTTCCTGCAGTTGTGGCGAGCGCCCGACGGTGACCAGCGTGCCGTTGCGCAGCTCGTCCTGCACCACCACCTCGGGCAGCACGGTCAGCCAGCCGCTGTCACGGGCGATCAATCGCAGCATGGCCATGTCGTCCACTTCGGCGCGCAGCCTGGGCTTGACGCCAGCAGTGAGACAGAGCGCATCGAACTGCGCACGCAGGGTGTTGCGCGGTCCCGGCAGCGCCACATCCAGCTGATGCAGATCCTCGGGCACTCGCAGGCTGTGCCCCTGCCACCTGGCGGCAGGTCCCACCAGGCAGATCGACAGGCTGCCCAGATAGCGGCAGTGCAGGGGACGGTCCGTGTCGGCGCTCACCGCCTCGTTGGCGAACACCAGGTCGAGCTGGTGTTGCAGCAGGCGCTGCAGCAGCAGTTCCAGCGAGCCGGATTCGAGGCTGAGGCTGACGCTGGGATCGCTCAGCAGCGGGCGTAGCCAGTTTTCCTGATAGTTGCGCGACAGGGTGGCGACGCTGCCCACGCGCAGGCGTTCCATGCCCTCGCCGCGCCCCTGCAGCCGGCCCAGCATCTCCTGGCCGAGGCCGAAGATGTTCTCGGCGTAGGACAGCACCAGCTGTCCCGTATCGGTCAGCACCAGGCTGCGGCCCTTGCGCTCGAAGAGCGCTTCACCCAGGCGTTGCTCGAGCTGCCGGATCTGGGCGGAGAGCGCGGATTGCGCCAGGTGCAGCTCCTGCGCGGCGCGGGTCAGATGCCCCTGCTTGGCGACCGTCCAGAAGTAGTACAGGTGATGGAAATTCAGCTGCTGCAGATTCATCGTTCCATTAAATAGATTGAAACGTTAGAAACAATGTATTTCACAGAATGATCGCCGGCAAGCAGTATTCACACAGGGTTTTCTCGGGAGTGGAACCGTGTCGGTCTGGTCTGCGCTTGTCTGGGTCTTGGCACTGATGCCGGTGCTGCTGATGCTGCTGCCCGCCCTGGCCGCTCGTGCCAGGCACGCCACGCCGGGCCCGGTCTGGTCGCGCTTCGTGGTCTGTTCGGTTCTGGCCGGCGCCAGCGCGCTGTCGACCCTGCTGCTGGCGCTGTTCGCGCCGGCCGCCGGCGCGCTGCCGGGTCTGGAAGCCAGCGTGCTGGGCGCCAGCCTGGCGCTGCTGGTGCAGCTTCTGGGCACGGTGATCGGCGTGTTTTCCTCGCGCTATCTGCAGGGCGAGGCACGCCAGCCGGCTTATGTCGCGGCCTTCGCCGGCACCCTGGCCGGCGTGCAGCTGCTGTTGCTGGCCAATCACTGGCTGCTGCTGATTCTGAGCTGGGCAGTGCTGGGGCAGACGCTGCAGCGCTTGCTGTGTTTCTACCCGGAGCGGCCCTTTGCGCTGCTGGCGGCGCACAAGAAATTCATTGCCGATCGTCTGGCGGATGTCCTGCTGCTGCTGGCCATGGTGCTGGCCTGGTGGCAGGTGGGCAGCGGCTCCTTTTCTGCGCTGTGGGCGCAGCTGCAGGCAAGCGGCGCCTCAACGGCCCTGCAGCTCAGTGCTGTCTGCCTGGTGCTGGCCGTGATTCTGCGCACCGCGCTGCTGCCGGTCCACGGCTGGCTGATCCAGGTGATGGAAGCGCCCACGCCGGTATCGGCCTTGCTGCATGCCGGCGTGGTGAACCTGGGTGGCTTCGTGCTGATCCGCTTCGCGCCCCTGCTGGAAGCCGCGCCGGTCGCGCGCGGGCTGCTGCTGGTTTTCGGTCTGCTGACCGCGCTGCTCGCCGGCCTGGTCACGCTGACGCGCATCAGCATCAAGGTGCGGCTGGCCTGGAGCACGGTGGCGCAGATGGGCTTCATGCTGCTGGAGTGCGGGCTGGGACTGTACACGCTCGCGGCCCTGCATCTGATCGGTCACTCCCTGTACAAGGCGCACAGCTTCCTGGGTGCCTCCGGGGTGGTGCGGCAGACGCGGCTGCGCGAGCTGCGCGGCAGCGCCGCCCCGCTGGGCTGGAGCCTGCTGCTGGCGCCGCTGTGCTCGCTGCTGGTGGTGACGCTGTTGCCGCAGGCCCTGGGCGAATCGGTCTGGCCCTGGTGGTGGTGCGGCATCCTGGCCCTGGCCTGGGCGCCGCTGTTCTGGCAGGCGCCGCGCACGCCGCCGCAGGCGCCCTCGCATCTGCGCCGCGCCCTGTCGGGCCTGGGCATGGTGGCACTGCTCACCGCGCTGGCCTGGCTGGCGCATCGGCTGCCGCTGGGGCTGCAGGACCAGCCCGAGACCGCCTTCGGCATCGTGGCCCTGATCGGCATGGGCCTGATGTATGTCGGCCTGGCACTCATTGAATGGCGGCCGCATTGGCTGGAAACCTGGCGGCGCTGGAGCTATGCCGGTTTCTACGTGGATGAGTTCTACACGCGCCTGGCGCTGCAGCTCTGGCCCAAGCCCTGGGCCGGCGCCGCCGCCTGGGCGCAGACCCCGAAACTGCAGGCCGCTGCCTCTGCCCCCGGGGCCGAGTGAAGTCTTCTTCAAACCGCTGCCAGGAGTTGCGGATGCACACCTCAGAACCGGTCAGGCCCGAGCCGATCCTGGCGCACGACGCGCCGGATGCGGCCTTTGATGCACAGGTGGAAGCCGCCTGCGTCCGGGCCTGTGCGCGCATTGCGCCGAGCTGGCCGCTGGACCGCGCCATCGCCGTGAATCCGCACTGGGGCCGTATCGCCGGCAGCGTGCGCGAGGTGGCGGCGCGCATGGCGGTGCTGGCCGACATCCAGGTGCTGCCACCGCGCGAGTATCTGGCCCAGGCCTGGGGCGAGGGCCGGGTTTGCGCCGAGGACCTGCAGCAGGCGCTGGCGCAGCTGCCGGCGGCGCAGCAGGCCGGCCTGAGCGTGCCGGACTGCATCGCGGCATTGTCGCGGCCGCGCAGCCTGCCGCGCCTGCCACTGCTGATCGACGTGCTGGACGATGATGCGCAGCGCCACACGCGGCTGTCCTGGCGACAGGCGATCACGCATCAGGTGAGCCAGACCTGCGCGGCCTACTTCGATGAGGTGCAGGCCGATTGGCGGCCGGCGCGTGGCCAGGGTCTGTATGCCTTCTGGCGCCAGACGCTGGGTCTGGATCATGGCATCGGCGTGCTGATGGGTCTGCCCGAACTGGGTCGCCACATCCGCGCCCTGCCGGCCAGCCGTGAGCAGGCCGAGCGCTGGGTGCTGCGGCGTCTGGGGCTGCGGCCCGAGGTCTGGGCGGATTATCTGGAAGCAGTGCTGCTCACCGTCAACGGCTGGGCTTCCTGGTGTGCCTATCGCGCCTGGCAGGCGCGGCTGGCGGGTGGCAGCGATGGGCATCTGCGCGATCTGCTCGCAATCCGTCTGGCCTGGGGCGCGATTCTGCTGGAATGCAAGGACGCCGCTGCGGCGCAGCGTGCCTTCGGCGCCCTGCAGGCACAGTGGCGACAGGCGCCGGCCCTGCTGCAGCAGGCCGAATCGCTGTTGCAAGTGGATGAGGTCTGGCAGCTGGCGCTGGAGCTTGGCTATCAGCGCCAGCTGCGCCAGCGCCTGCAGGCCGCTGCCTTGGCACAGGCGCCGGCAACGGTGGCCGCGCCGATGATCGAAGTGCAGGCCGCGTTCTGCATCGATGTGCGCAGCGAGCCGCTGCGCCGCGCGCTGGAAGCGGTATGGCCCGCGATCCAGACCATCGGCTTCGCCGGCTTCTTCGGCCTGCCCATTGCGTACACGCCGCTGGGCACGGCGGCACGGCGCCCGCAGCTGCCGGGCTTTTTTGCGCCGGCCATGGAAGTGGGCGACCAGATCGAATCCACCGACGCCAAGTCCGATGCACAGCTGCACGAGCAGGCACAGGTGGCGCGGGCGCGGCATTTCGCGCGCTCGGAGCAGTGGCGTGCCGGCAATCGCTGGCCCAGCGCGGCCTTCTCTTATGTAGAGGCCGCCGGCGTCGGCTATCTGGGCAAGCTGCGGCACTGGCTGTGGCCGGGCGCCAAGGCTCGCCACAGCGATGACCTCGCCGGGCTGCCGTCGGCGTATCAGGGTCTCTGCCGGCCGACGCTGCTGGGCCTGGATGCCGACGCGCGGCTGCAACTGGCGCGCCGCGTGCTGCATGCCATGGGCCTGGAGCAGAATCTCGCGCCGCTGGTGTTGCTGGTGGGGCACGGCAGCCAGAGTGCCAACAATGCCCAGGCGGCTGCGCTGGACTGCGGTGCCTGCTGCGGCCAGAGCGGTGAAGTCAACGCGCGTGCGCTGGCGCGTCTGCTCAACGAGCCGGCGCTGCGCGAAGGCCTGCGCGCGCAGGGCCTGCACATTCCCGATGACACCGCCTTCGTGGCCTGCCTGCACAACACCACCACGGATGAGATCGAAGGCTTCGACCTGGACCTGTTGCCGCCGGCCGCGCTGGCGCGCTGGCAGCGACTGCAGCCGGTGTTGGCGCAGGCCTGCGACCAGCTGCGCCGGGAGCGCGCGCCGCGCCTGGGGCTGGACCCGGCGCAGGCGGCCGACAAGCTGTTGCTGCAACTGCGCCGGCGCGCCAACGACGGTGCGCAGACGCGTCCGGAATGGGGGCTGGCCGGCAACGCAGCCTTCATCATCGCGCCGCGCCAGCGCAGCCTGGGCGCGCGACTGGACGGCCGCTGCTTCCTGCATGACTACGACAGCGCGCGGGACGCCGACGGCGGCGTGCTGGAACTGCTGATGACCGCACCGATGCTGGTCACGCACTGGATCAACTGGCAGTACCACGCTTCCAGCTGCGATCCCCGGCGCCTGGGCAGCGGCAACAAGCTGCTGCACAACGTGGTGGGCGGCGCGCTGGGCGTGTTCGAGGGCAATGGCGGTGATCTGCGCATCGGCCTGTCGTGGCAGTCCGTGCACGATGGCGAGCGGCTCGTGCACGAGCCGCTGCGCCTGACCGTGCTCATCGATGCGCCGCGCGCCGCCATCGGCGCCGTGATCGCGCGCCACGAGCTGCTGCAGCAGTTGCTCGACAACGGCTGGCTGCACCTCTGGCGTTTCGAGGGCGAGGACTTCGAACGCTATGCGCCGGCAGGCTGGGTGGCGGCGCTCTAGCTCGCGAACACCTTCTTCACCTCGCGCCGCAGCAGCTTGCCCATCTCGTTGTAGGGCAGCGCCGGCAGCACGGCGATCTTCTCCGGCACGCGCGAGGAGCGCAGGCGGTTCTTGATCAGGTTGCGCAGTTCCTCGTCGCTGGGCCGCGGCTGTTCCGGCTTGAGCGCGATGGCGATGCCCACGGCCTCGCCCCATTCCACGGAGGGCACGGCCACGGCGGCGGCATCGGCGATCGCCGGATGCGTCATCAGCACGTCCTCGATCTCGCCGGGCGAGATGTTCTCGCCGCCGCGCACGATCACGTCGTCGGCACGGCCGGCCAGGAACAGATAGCCCTCGGCGTCGAGATAGCCGGCGTCACGGGTCGGGAACCAGCCCTCGGCATCCAGGGCCTTGCGTTCCTTGTACTCGCCGGAGACCTGCTCGCCACGCACATAGATTTCGCCGCGCTCGCCGGCCGGCAGCACGCGGCCTTCCTCGTCGCGGATCTGCAGCTCGATGGTCGGCAGCGGCTTGCCCACCGAGGCCAGGCGCGCACGCACCGCCGGGTCCTGCGAGCGCTGCGCATTGCGATGGTCTTCGGGGCCGAGCAGGGCGATGGTGGAGCTGGTTTCGGTCAGGCCGTAAGCATTGGTGAAGCCGGTGGCGGGGAACAGTTCCAGCGCGCGCTCGATCAGTTCCAGCGGCATGCGGCCGCCGCCATAGGCCAGCGCCTGCAGGCCGGAGAGGTCCGGGCGCAGGCCGGCGTCCATGCGCGCGATGATGCGCGCCAGCATGGTCGGCACCACGAAGGCATTGCTCACCCGCTCGCCGGACGCGAGGTTCAGCCAGGCATCCGGATCGAAGGCCGGCAGCAGCACGATCTTGCGCATCGCGTAGATCGAGCTCATCAGCGCGGCGATGCCGGCGATGTGGTACGGCGGCACGCAGACCAGCGCGCCTTCGGCGGCATCGGCGGAGGCGAACTCCACGGTGCCGAGAATGTAGGAGAGCAGATTGCCGTGACGCAGCAGCGCGGCCTTCGGCGCGGCGGTGGTACCGCTGGTGAAGATCTGCACGGCGATGCTCTCGCCGTGCTCCTCGGCCTCGCCGGCTTCGGCGCCCAGGCGCTCGGCCTCGGCCACGAACTCGGAGCGGCTCACGGTCTTGTGGCCTTGATCGGGGTTCAGGCGCTGCACGCGCGCCACGTCGCCGATCAGGTAGGCCGGGGCGATGCGCTGCAGCAGCGCGGCGAGATCGGCATCGGCCAGACGGTAGTTGAGCGGCACGTAGGGCACGCCGGCCAGGGCCGCGCCGAACAGCGCGATGGCGGCGGCCTCGCTGCTCTCGTCGAGCAGCCCGACATGGCTGCAGCCTGCCGTCTTGATGGCGGCGGCGGCGCCGTGCGCGGCGCGCCACAGCGCGGAGTAGGACCAGCGACGGCCGTCGCAGACCAGACCGATGCGATCCGGCTCGGCATCGGCCGCCATTTGCAGCAGTAGCGAGATATTCATCGGCGGGACTTTTAGTCGGAGGAGGGCAGGGGCTTGGCTTCCTTGAGCTGCAGGGGCGCGCCGGCAATCGACAGCGAACCCTGGCCCGCCTTCACGCACAGCAGTTCGATGTTGCCGGCGCTGTCCACATAGCGCTTGCCGATCTTGCTGCCTTCGGCAAAGCCGGGATTGAGCGTGCCACGCTCGCCGGGCTTCTCCGACATCGGCGCGCCGCCGCATTCCACCACCACATTGCTGCCGCGAATCACCATCACCTCGGTGTCGCAGACCGTACTCTTGAGCTTGATTCCCGGTTTCATATTGCTCTCATCCATGCCTCAGGCGATGGCGCCCATGGCCTTGAGCTTCTCGATGCGCTCCCACTCCAGGCCCAGTTCCATCAGAAAGGTTTCAGTATGTTCCGAGGCCTGCGGCGCGCGCGTCGTCTGAACGGGTTGGTGGTTGAACTGCACCGGTCCGCGCACCAGCTTGATCGGCTTGCCGCCGTCGGCGGATTCCACCTCGAACAGCATGTCGTTGGCCAGGGCCTGCTCGTCGCTGGCCAGGTCCAGCAGGCTCTGCACCGGCGCCCACTGGCCCTTCATGGTCTTCAGGTGCTGGCGCCAGTATTCGAAGGGCTTGGCCGCGAACGCCGCCGCCACCCGCTCGCCCACTTCCTTCCAGTTCTGCATCAGTGATTTGGTGTCGGCAAAGCGCGGGTCGTCGGCCAGCTCCGGAATGCCCAGGTGGGTGAAGGTGTCGCGGATCACCGGGCCCGGCGTGAGGATGCACAGATTGATGGTGCCGCCATCGGCGGTCTGGTAGTTGCCGTTGAAGGGGTTGCCGGGATTGCCGCCCACGGAGGGCATGCGGTTGCGCATCACCTGGCCGTAGTCGATGCCCATGTCCACCGAGGTGCCGGCCGCCCACCAGGCGGTGCTGAGCAGGGACACGTCCAGCTCCACGGCCTCGCCGGTGCGTTCGCGATGGAACAGCGCGGCGGAAATGCCGCCGGCGATGTTCATGCCGCCGATGGAATCGCCGAAGGCCGGAATGCCCTGCGGCAGCGGACCGCCCAGTTCCGGCGGCGACATGGTGTAGCCGATGCCGCTGCGCGACCAGAACGCGGTGCCGTCGAAGCCGCCCACATCACGCTCCGGCCCCTTGTCGCCGTAGGCGCTGCCGCGCGCGTAAATGATCCTGGGATTGGCCTTGCGGATGTGCTCGACGTCGAACTTGAACTTCTGCCGCTGCGAGGGCAGGTAATTGGTCAGGAACACATCGGCGGTCTTGGCGATTTCATAGAGCAGCTCGGCGCCTTCGGCGGTGGTGATGTCGATGCCGACACTGCGCTTGCCGCGATTGGGATGCTCCATGAACGGGCTGCGGTTCGGGTCCACCTTGATGCCGCCCAGATTGATGAAGCCGCGCTGCGTATCGCCGCGTACCGGATGCTCCACCTTGATCACGTCCGCGCCCCAGTCGGCGAGGATCGCGCCGGCGGCGGGAACAAAGGTGAACTGCGCCACTTCCAGGACCCGCACGCCCTTCATTACCTGCGTCATAGTCGCTCCTCCATCGTGAACCGTCATGGGCGCCCGCATCCCTTGACGAAGTAATCAACGCTGGTGATTATAACCAACTCATGCCCTGCCGATTGCGCAAAAACATTGGCATTCGGCGCACATTTCTATCCACCAGGGCAGTCGCGGACGCAGTCTCGCAAGAACAGCGCGACGCTTGATGAGGAGAGCAGTTCATGAAGCTTGATGCCACGCTGTCGGCGGTGGTCACCGGTGGTGCTTCCGGCCTGGGTCTGGCCACGGTCAAGGCCTTGCGCGCCGCCGGCGTGAAGGTCGCGATTTTCGATTTCAACGAAGACACCGGCCGCAAGGCGGCAGAGGAGACCGGCGCTGTCTTCTGTCAGTGCGACGTCACCAGCGACGCCAGCGTCGATGCGGCCTTTGCCGCCGCGCGTGCCGCCAACGGTCAGGAGCGCGTGCTGGTCAGCTGTGCCGGCGGCGGCAATGCCGTGGCCACCGCGCGTCGCGACAAGAACACGGGCGAGATCAAGATTTTCCCCTCCGACCAGTTCGAATCGGTGCTGCGCCTCAACACCGTGGGCACCTTCCGCTGCATCACCCGTGCGGCAGCCGGCATGATGACGCTGGCGCCGGTGGACGGTGAGCGCGGCGTGCTGATCAACACCGCCTCGGCGGCGGCCAGCGAAGGTCAGATGGGCCAGGCGGCGTACTCGGCGGCCAAGGCCGGCATCGTCGGCATGACCCTGACCATCGCCCGCGACCTGTCGCGCGAGGGCATCCGTTGCAACACCATCCAGCCCGGCATCTTCAACACCCCGGCCATGGCGCGCGCGCCGGCGCAGATGCTGGAAGCGCTCGGCGCCATGGTGCCGTTCCCGCCGCGCCTGGGTCGCGGCGAGGAATACGCCAGCATGGCCCTGGAGATCATCCGCAACACCTACCTCAACGGCGAGACCATCCGTCTGGACGGTGCCATCCGCATGCAGCCGCGCTGAGCAGGCGCAGGGCATGAAAAACGCCGCGACCGGCAGCCGGTCGCGGCGTTCTGTCTTGCGGCGCCTGCCTTACACGCGCTCGATGATGATCGCCGGGGCCATGCCGCCGGCCGCGCACATGGTGATCAGGCCGCGCTTGAGATCGCGACGTTCCAGTTCATCGAGCACGGTGCCGATCAGAATCGCGCCGGTGGCGCCGATCGGATGGCCCAGGGCCATGGCGCCGCCGTTGACGTTGATCTTGTCGCGGTTGATGCCCAGATCGCGGATGAATTTTTCCACCACCACGGCGAAGGCCTCGTTGACCTCGAACAGATCGATGTCGGCGAGTGTGAGTCCGGCCTTGGCCAGCACCTTGCGCGCGGCCGGCACCGGGGCGTTGAGCATCAGCGTCGGGTCGTCGCCCATGTTGGCGGTGGCCACCACGCGCGCGCGCGGCTTCAGGCCGCTCTTGCGCACATAGTTTTCCGAGGCCAGCAGCAGCGCGGCGGCGCCGTCGACCACGCCGGAGGAATTGCCGGCGTGATGCAGGTGTTCGATCTTGAGATCGGGATAACGCTGGTTGATCAGCTTGCGGAAGGTCGTGCCTTCGCGATCCAGCGGCAGGTCGGCCACCTGCACGAAGCTGGGCTTGAGCGCGGCCAGATCGGCGGCGGTGGTCTGCGGCCGCGGATACTCTTCCTTGTCGAGCAGCACCATGCCTTCGTCATTGATCACCGGCACGGTGGCGCGCGCGAAATAACCCTTGGCGATGGCCTGCGCGGCGCGCTGCTGGCTGAGCAGGGCGAGATCGTCCAGCGCCTGGCGGCTGATGCCTTCCATGGAGGCGATGGCGTCGGCGCAGACGCCCTGGTGCGACTGCGGATGCTTCTTCTGCAGACGGGCATTGCCCGAACCCATGCTCAGCGGGCGCAGGCCGGCGGCCGCTTCCTGCTGCGAGAGGGCGGTGATCAGCGACATCATCTCGGTGCCGCCGGCGATGATCAGGTCTTCCATGCCGGCGCGCAGCTGTGCGGCGGCCATGCTGGTCGCCGTGATGCCGCTGCCGCAGAAGCGGTCCAGGGTCACGCCGCTGACGCGCACATCGAAGCCGGCGTCGAGCGCGGCCATGCGGCCCATGTCGCCGCCCTGCATGCCTTTCTGCGCGCTGGTGCCCCAGATCACATCGTCGATGTCGGCGGTGTTCAGCTGATTGCGCTCGGCGATGGCCTTGAGCACGGTGGCGGCCAGATGCTGCGGGTGCGCGGTGACCAGCGCGCCCTTGCCGGGCTTGCCGATGCCGCGCGGCGTGCGCACCGCATCGATGATGAAGGCTTCTGACATGTGATCTCCTGCGTTCCCGAATGATTCGAGCGGCTTATGAATGGCGGCGGGCCGGGGCGCTGCCCGGAGCCGATTCGGCAGTATAGCGCCGCACTGGCGCTGATCAACAACGCTGTCTATTTGACCTTGAGGGGCGCCAGCTGCTCGTCCACGAAGCGCAGCACTGCGGCGTTGAAGGCGTCGTTGGCGTCGCCGGCCACCATGTGGTGGGCATCGGCGATGTCCACGTACTGCGCATGCGGCACCTGCTCCAGGAACTCGCGCACGCTCTCGTCGCTGACGATGTTGCTGCGCCGGCCGCGCAGCAGCAGGGTGGGCAGGCGCAGCTGCCGCGCCGCGGCTTCCAGCGGGCTGGGTCCGGTCTGCCGGTAATGGCCGTCGGCATCGCGGCCCATGCGCATGAAGGCCGGGTCCCAGTGCCAGACGTAGCGGCCATTGCGCAGGCGCAGATTGCGCTGCAGGCCGCTGGTGTCGCGCGGGCGCGGACGATGCGGCAGATAGGCCGCCACCGCATCGGCGGCTTCTTCCAGGCTGGCAAAGCCCTCGGGCGCGCTGTCCATGAAGGCCACCACTTCCTGCGTGCCCTTGGCCTCCGGCCGCGAGGTGATGTCCACCAGCACCAGCGCGCGCAGCGCCTGCGGTGCGCGCGCGGCGGCAAGAATGCCGGCCAGGCCACCCAGCGAGGCGCCGACCACCACCGGCGGCTGCGACAGCTGCGCGGCGAGCTGCAGCAGATCGTTGGCGAAGAGGTCCAGGCTGTAGTGGCCACCGGGCGACCAGCCGCTGTCGCCGTGTCCACGCAGATCCGGGGCGATGGCGCGATAGCCGCGCGCCGCCGTCTGCTGCCGCGCCTTCTGCCAGCTCTGCCGGGTCTGCCCGCTGCCGTGCAGGAACAGCACCGGCGCGGCGTTTTCCGGACCTTGCGCATCGGCGACCAGTTCGATGTCGGACAGCGGCAGGACCAGGCGTTCGACGGCGGACATGGTGCGGTTTTCTCCGGATTGAAGGGTCGTGCTGGCGCGCGGCGGCCTGCGGCTCTGGCGCAATCGGCCTGCGGCCGGCGACATTGCCGAGGCCTGCGCAACCTGCGTATCATAAATCAACAATGTTGTTGATAAGGCGTTGCGATCGTCAGGCGGGAAAGCAAAATCCCGGTCCTGCGCGGCGCGACGGACAAGGCGGCCGGGTCCGGAGGAGCTGTGGCAATGATCCGTTTCCGGATCCGCTTCGATGCCAGACGAAGCGCGTCGCCGGTTCCGGCAGGGCCGCTCGTTTGTCACGCCTGTAGACCACATTGCCCTTAACCCGATCTCACCGAAGGCTTGTCATGTCCGCTTCCTCGAACAGCGCTGTGCCCACGATTCCCCATTGGCTGGCCGGCCAGGCCGTCATCGGAGCCAAAGAGCGCGCCGGCGACGTCTTCAATCCCAGCACTGGCGAAGTCAGCGCGCGCGTGCCGTTTGCCTCGCCCGCCGAGCTGGATCAGTGTGTGGCCGTGGCGCGTGAAGCCTTCACCGGCTGGGCCGCGACCCCGCCGCTGCGCCGCGCCCGCGTGCTGTTCCGCTTCCGCCAGCTGCTGGAGGCCGCCAGCGATGAAATCGCCCAAGCCATCTCGCGCGAGCACGGCAAGACCCTGGCCGATGCGCGCGGTGAAGTGGTGCGCGGCCTGGAAGTGGTGGAATTCGCCTGCGGCATTCCGGATCTGATCAAGGGCGAGCACAGCGAGAACGTCGGCACCGGCATCGATGCCTTCAGCCTGCGGCAGCCGCTGGGCGTGGTGGCCGGCATCACGCCGTTCAACTTCCCTGCAATGGTGCCGCTGTGGATGATTCCGGTGGCGCTGGCCTGCGGTAACACTTTCATCCTCAAGCCTTCCGAACGCGATCCTTCCGCTTCGCTGATTCTGGCGCGCCTGCTCAAGGAAGCCGGTCTGCCGGATGGCGTGTTCAATGTGCTGCACGGCGACAAGAGCGCGGTCGATGGCCTGCTGCAGCATCGCGATGTGGCGGCGATCAGCTTCGTGGGCTCGACGCCGGTGGCGCGTTACATCCACCAGCAGGGCACGGCCAATGGCAAGCGCGTGCAGGCACTGGGCGGCGCCAAGAATCACATGGTGATCATGCCCGACGCCGATATCGATGATGTCGTCGAAGCCCTGCTCGGTGCGGCCTACGGCTCGGCCGGCGAACGCTGCATGGCGATCTCCATCGCCGTGGTGGTGGGCGATGCCAATGCCGACCGCCTGATCGCACAGCTCTCCGAGCGCGTGAAGAAGCTGCGTGTCGGCTCGCCTTTCGAAGGCGCCACCGAGATGGGCCCGCTGATCACGCGCGAACATCGCGCCAAGGTCTGCGATTACATCGACACCGGTGTGAAGGAAGGCGCGCAGCTGATCGTCGATGGTCGTCCGGGTTTTGCTGACAAGCCGGGCGGCTTCTTCCTGGGTGGCTCGCTGTTCGACAAGGTCACCACCGACATGCGCATCTACCAGGAGGAAATCTTTGGGCCGGTGCTGGGCGTCACGCGTGTGCCGGATCTGAATTCCGCGATCAGGCTGATCAACGCACACGCCTACGCCAACGGCACCGCGATCTTCACCCGCAGCGGCGCCGCCGCGCGTGCTTTCACCTCCGGCATCGAAGTCGGCATGGTAGGTGTGAACGTGCCGTTGCCGGTGCCGATGGCCTTCTACAGCTTCGGTGGCTGGCGCGGCTCGCTGTTCGGTGATCATCACATCTACGGCCGCGAAGGCGTGCGTTTCTACACGCGCATGAAGGCGGTCACGCAGCGCTGGCCGCGTGATGTTGAGCACAAGGCCGAGTTTTCGATGCCGACGATGAAGTGAGAACTCGCCGTTTCGCTGTGTGGTAACCGAGGCGAGTTTCTGACACGAATATTCGCCTTTGCCGCCGGCAGAAGCTCGATTTGACCGGGTGGGCAAATCGGCTTCCTGTCTGCGGAGAATCCGTTGTGAGCGCGAGAGCACTGTCGTTAACCTGTGCTCAAGACGTGGGTGCAAGCTGGGCTTGGTGTTTTTTTGTGGCAGGCGCTCGGTCATGGGAGCGCCGCCAGTCTCACTCATAAATAAATGGCATTCGGGTTTTCATATCAAAGGCCGTGAAGGCCTGACCCGAACCAATTCGGAAGCGTGGAGGAGTGTGTGATGAAGATCGGTAAGGTGGCATCCGCTGTCACCATTGCGGCAGGTCTCGGCCTGATCTGCGGAACAGCCGCCAGGGCGCAGGATTCAGCCGCTTCCGCGCCTGCTGCGGACGCCCCGGTTGCGGCAGGCGAAGCCGGCACCGGCGAAGCTGCGGCAGCTGGCGTCGCAGCCGAAGCGCCCGCCGCTGCGCAAGCGCCCACACCTTATCCTGAAACCGTTGCTGCACCGGTCGCCGGGCCGCAAACGCCGGCCGGCGCAGCCCCGAGCGAAGCCAGGCGCGGTCTGGAAGAGGTGGTGGTGACCGCCCGTCGCGCCGCCGAAAATCTGCAGGACGTACCGGTGGCCGTGTCCGCCATGAGCAGCGCCGATCTGGCGCGCGAGGCGATCAATACCGGACAGGACCTGCAGGGTCGCGTGCCCTCGCTGACCATCAGCGCCAACAGTCAGCAGCGCAGCACCGAAGCGCCGACCATCCGTGGTCAGGGCGGCACCTTCGGCGCCGGCCCCGGCGTGGTGATCTACTTCGCCGAAGTGCCGCTGCCGGCCGACTCCGTGTTCAACGGGCAGGGCGGTCCGGGCAAGTTCTTCGATCTCGCCAACATGCAGGTGCTCAAGGGCTCGCAGGGCACGCTGTTCGGCCGCAACACCACCGGCGGTGCGCTGCTGCTGGAGCCGCAGAAGCCCAAGGACAAGTTCGAGGCCTCGCTCAAGGGCGAGGGCAGCAACTATGGCGGTCTGGGTTATGAAGGTGTGCTCAACACGCCGATCATCGACAACACCCTGCTGATGCGCGCCGCCGTGAAGTACTTCGACCGCGAGGGCTTCACCAAGGACGCCGACACCGGCAAGGACTACGACAACAAGCATTTCTGGAATGCCCGTCTGGGCATCACCTGGCGTCCGACGGACAACATCGAGAACTACCTGCTCGGTCACTATGCCTACAACCATGACAATGGCACCGGCGTGGTCATCGAAGGTTTCAACCCCAGCGGCCTGAACTACGGCCTGCTCGCGCAGGGCACGGGCACCGCGCCTTCGCAGACGCTGGCGGACCTGCTCAATGTCGGCTGCCTCTATTTCAATCTGCAGTCGGGTTCCAGCAACTGCGGTCAGGACATCGTCGATGAGCAGCAGGCGCGTGGCATCCGCCGCGTGCGCACCAGCACCGATCCGATGGACAAGCTGAGCACCGGTGGATTGACCGATCAGTTCAAGCTGGATCTCAACGAGCAGCTGACGTTCCGCAACATCGCCAGCTATTCCTTCTTCAAGCATGTGCTGCGCTGGGACATGGACGGGTCGTCCGCCGCGATGGACGACATCGTCAACCCGACCAACAAGAACCTGTCCGACACCAGCCAGATCACCGAAGAAGCGCAGCTGCAGGGCACGGGCCTGGACAGCAAGCTCAAGTATGTGGTCGGCATCTACTACCAGAAGGTCAAGCCCGAAGGCGACCAGTCGGAATATCCGGTGGCGATCTTCAACACGCTGCCGGCACAGGAGTTCAGCATCGAGCAGAGCACCTGGGCGCCGTATGCACAGGGCACTTATGACCTCGGCGGCCTGGTGGATTCGCTCAGTGGCCTGAGCCTGACCCTGGGCGCGCGCTATACCAAGGACCGTTCCTCGGGCACTTCCAATGCCGGCGGCACCGAGCATGGCGACAGCTACAGCAAGGGTGTGATGACCTATACCGCCGGTCTCGACTACAAGATCGACACCGTGCTGCTCTACGGCAAGATCAGCCGTGGCTACAAGGCCGGTGGCTTCTCGCCGATCGCGGTCAACGCGGCGGACTACACCTACAAGCCCGAGTACGTGACCAACTATGAAATCGGCGAGAAGGCCGACTTCGAAGTGATCGGCATGCCGGCCCGCGTCAACGCGGCCCTGTATTACACCGACTACACCGACATGCAGCGCGCCGGTACCGACAAGGAAGGCGCCAACTACGGTGGCGCGATCTTCACGGCAGGCAAGGCCTCGATCATGGGCTTTGAGATGGATGCCACCCTGCAGCTGTTCCAGGGCTTCACGCTGCTCGCCAACTACGCCTATACCCAGGGCAAGTACGACAAGTTCCAGCTGCAGAACAACGCCATCAATCCGCAGCTGGATTGCACCGGGGCACTGGTGCCGCAGGGCGGCGTGGCCAAGCTCGACTGCGTGCCCTTCCAGTACACGCCCAAGCATCAGGCCAGCGGTACCGCGCGTTACGAGCTGCCGGTGGATCCGGATCTGGGCTTCATGGATGCCTCGGTCACCTATTCCTGGATCGATCGCCAGTATTCGTCCTCGTACACGCTGCCGCAGGCCGAGCCGGGTGCCTGGCTGGGTTCCTTCGGGCTGCTCAATGCCAGCTTCCAGTGGAACAACATCCTCAACTCGCCGGTGGATCTGCAGCTTTACGGCACCAACCTCACCGACCGCACGTATCGCATTTCCAACAGCAACGTCTGGAACGTGATCTATTTCCGCAGCTCGATCTACGGTGAGCCGCGTATTTATGGAGCACAGCTGACTTATCACTTCGGCGCTTGATCAAGGCCGTTGTGCGCCGCGGTTCGCAGGCTTGCTTAAAGCCTGCGAGCTGCGGCGCATTTCTCGTCTCTACGCTATAGGAATTGTCATGAGCTCTCCGGCCAGCTTCACACCCAGCGCGCTGTTATCGGTATACCGCAAGGCTTTGCTGATTCATGTGGTGGACGAGCGGGTACGGACGCTGCTGCGCAGTGGGCGGATGGCGGCGGTGTACTACTCGCCGCGCGGGCAGGAGATTCTGGCGGCGGCGATGGGGGTGCACCTGGCGCCGACGGATTACCTGGTGTGCACGTATCGCGGCATCCATAACCAGCTGGCCAAGGGGCTGCCGCTGAAGCAGCTGATGGCGGAGTACTACGGCAAGGCCACGGGCACCTGCAAGGGCAAGGGCGGGCCGATGCACATCACGCATCCGGAGACGGGCGTGATGGTGACCACGGGCGTGGTGGGTTCGGGCCTGCCGATCGCCAACGGCCTGGGCTGGGCCTCGCAGCTGCGGGAGGACGGCCGGGTGACGGTGTGCAGCTTCGGCGACGGCGCCTCCAACATCGGCGCCTTCCACGAGGCCCTGAACATGGCGGCGCTGTGGAAGCTGCCGGTGATCTTCCTGTGCGAAAACAATCTGTACGGCGAATGCACGAGCTATGAGAAAGCCACGGCCAGCGCCACGATTGCGGATCGTGCGATTGCCTACGGGTCCGGGATGCGCGGCGTGACCGTCAACGGCAACGACGCCGAGGCGATGTGGCGTGCGGCCGGCGAAGCCGTGGCACGCGCCCGCGCCGGCGAAGGCCCGACCCTGCTCGAAGCGCGCACCTTCCGCTTCATGGGCCACTACTTCGGTGACCCGGGCGCCTACATCCCCAAGGACGAATACGCCGCTGCCCTGGCCAAGGACCCGATGCCCGCCACGCGCGAGCGCGTGCTCCAGAGCGGCGCGGCGACGCAAAGCGAGCTGGACGCGCTGACGGCCGAATACAACGCCCTGGTGGACGAAGCCCTGCAGTTCGCAGCCGACAGCCCGTTCCCGGACGTCTCGGAAATCGACAAGGACATCTACGGAGCCGCGGCATGAGCGCGACCGACAACAAGAGCAATCTGATCACCTTCACCGAAGCCTATTCGCGGGCCCTGCACGATGCGATGGAGATGGACGCCAGCGTGATCATGCTGGGTGAAGACATCGCCGACGAAGAAGGCGGCGGCGTGTTCAAGGTCACCAAGGGCCTGTCGACCAAGTTCGGCAAGGGCCGCGTGCGCACCACGCCGATCTCCGAACAGGCCATCGTCGGCGCCGCCGTCGGCGCCGCCCTGGTCGGCATGCGCCCGGTGGCGGAAATCATGCTGATGAACTTCATCACCGTGCCGATGGACCAGATCGTCAACCACGCCGCCAAGCTGCGCTTCATGTCCGGCGGCCAGACCCATGTGCCGCTCACCATCCGCACCCGCACCGGCGCCGGCCAGGGCACGGCCGGCCAGCACTCCGACATGCTCGAAGCCTGGTTTGCCCACGTCGCCGGCATGAAAGTGGTGATCCCCTCCAGCCCCGCCGATGCCTACGGCCTGATGCTGGGCTGCATCTTCGATGACGATCCCTGCCTGTTCATCGAAGACGCCGTCACCCGCACCCAGACCGGCCCGGCGCCGGAGAAGGGCGTGAAAATCCCGCTGGGCAAGGCCCATGTGGTCAAGCCCGGCAAGGATGTCTCGGTGATCGGCTACGGCCGCGCCCTGCGCGACAGCCTCACGATTGCCGAGAAGCTGGAAGGTGAAGGCATCTCGGTGGAGATCGTCGATCTGCGCACCGTCT